>CAVXVN010000008.1:0-479900 GCA_963765265.1 uncultured Bacillaceae bacterium | reverse complement strand
AAGCCTATTCCAAAATAAAAAAGGTCACACATAGGTCACCTTTTCTAGACGCTCCTTACATTAGGCTACTCTTGACAGTTTTCTTTTTTTGATCCCCTGACGAATATTTGAAATGGTAAATAGAGCGATTGCGATCCAGATACATGCAAAGGTGACAACATGGTCTTTTGTAAAGGACTCCCCGTACATGAGACACTCGAGAATTAAACTAATGGTTGGAGTAATATATTGTAGGAAGCCAACCATATATAGTGGAATTTTTGTGCCCCAATACCAAACCATAAAAGTGGCAAGGCTGTAGCGATCCCTGATCCTAGTAAAAATAAATCATTTTTTATAGACCCTGTCGAGAAGCTATGCTGATCATTTACACCTAAATATGCTAAAAACAATAAGGCGAATGGTAAAACAAATAAAGTTTCCAATAGCAAACCTAAGATTGAATCTACTTTTATTAGTTTTTTAGACAAGCCATAAAAACCGAAGGATAAGGCTAATACGAGCGAAATCCATGGGAGCTTTCCAACCGATACCGTCATATATATAACACCGATTCCAGCTATAACAAATGAAATTGCCTGTAACACATTTACCTTTTCACGTAATACAAAAACCCCTAACAAAACGGCGATAAGCGGATTAGATAAAGCCTAAACCTAGCCTCTACAATGTGGTTCGTATTCACTGCATATATATAAGTGAACCAGTTAATGCTGATAAATAGAGAAGCTAGAAAAAGTCCAAGCCAAGTTTTTTTCTGACTCATTTGAACTTGAAAGAAGTTCTTTAATATTTTTCTCTTCAAAAGAACCACTATGATTAAAACAAAAATAAACGACCAAATAACACGATGAGCTAAAATTTCAAGAGCTGGAACTTCATTTATAAACTTCCAGTAGATTGGTAAGATCCCCCATAATAAATAAGCACCCGCTGTATAGATAATACCTGTTGCATTTTCACGTTCCATACTTTTTCTCCAGTTTCTATATTATTGGAGTTATTAAAATCACTCCTTTAGATAAGTAATTATAGCACAGGCTTCCTTTTTCCTACTTTAAGTTTTTCCTTGTCAGGTCAACAAAAAAGGAGCTGACGATCATTATGATCTTCAACTCTCGCGCGTTTTTCTTGAATACATTAGTAGTTAAAAAGTGAATATTTTCCTACCATCTCAACATCACCGAATTTCGTCAGGAACATCACAATAGCCCATTGACTTGCAGCATATACTAAATTTCCTATTACGGTCATAGAGATATTTTTTTTATAAGAAAGTCCCGTTGCTCCAATTTAATTTCTACCCTAGTTAAAATTGTTAATAGATTAAATTTCATCGATAATATACTCGGATCAATTTATAATCCCAGAGTCTCAAGGGATTTGAAACGTAATAAAAGGATTTCCGACCCAAAATACGAAGTATGCACAACACAAACATATAAGCCTAGAGAATATTATACGACAAGGAATCCAAGTGGGTATACAAAGATCTAGATAAAGCTAGATATTGTGTTCGTAATATAGGTTAGTGTATAATAGTAACATAATTATCAAATTATTCTAAATACTTAATTTGACTAATGCCTAACAAAGAATTGGATGGTACGTTGTCATTTTTCTTAGTAGGTAAACATTTTGATATAATAATGACTTCGATGACTAAGTAATTATCATACCATTCATAATGCCTTGGTAGATAGACTAATCATTTTATAGTACAATAATCCTGAAAATTCTAAAAGTACGTGAAATTATATTAAGTATCGCAATTTTATTTCTAATAAAAACTAGACTTTTTACCTAGGGGAGGAGTTTATGAAATTAGCAAATGAAAGAACGGAAGCATTAACGTTTCCTGATAAAATAGGATTATATATCTACTATAAAAGGTTGATGGATATTTCTGTTAGTTCAGTTGCATTAGTCTTACTTTTTCCTATATTATTGATCATTTGTCTTCTTATACAACTTGATTCAAAGGGTCCAGTTTTTTTTATTCAGGAACGAATAGGAAAGAATGGGAAACCTTTCAACATGATTAAGTTCCGAACGATGTATCCAGATGCGGAGAAATATGGACCTACAATGGGCAAATAAGAATGATTTACGAATTACTAGAGTAGGTTATTTTTTAAGAAAATATCGTTTAGATGAAACCCCTCAGTTTATTAACGTTATAAAAGGGAGACATGTCCTTAATCGGTCCAAGACCAGAAAGAATGTTCTTTGTTGAGATATTTGAAAAGGAACTTCCCCATTTTAGAGAAAGATTAAGAGTAAAGCCCGGGATAACTGGATGGGCTCAAACAAATGGAGGATATGAACTCCCCCCTGAGGAGAAACTAAACCTAGACCTATTTTATATTGAAACATCTATCATTTTTTCTAGATATTGCAGATTGTATTACAATCCATTCTTGTGATTCTTTTTGCAAAAGGTTGGAGGTAAATAGGAAATGAAGAAAATATTATTTTATGAGAGTCGACCTGAATGGGGTGGCGCACAAAAATGTGAATTGGAATTAATTATTGGTTTGGAGAATTCTGGATTTAAAACACTTTTTGTGTCTTCGTCAAATGGTCCAATGCTTGAACGATTATATCGCTATGGAAAGAAAGTTCATATTATCCCCCTAAGCAAGACAGTTGATCATATCAGGAAAGAAGATGTAAAAAGGGGTATTATATTTACTGTTAATCAAGCTGTCCGACTTTTTCCTCACTTATTTAAGGTCCTTCGTTTTTTACTAATGGAAAAAATCGATATTGTTTATACAAGTCAATTTCGATCTCAGCTGGTTATAGGATGGATGGCTAAATTTGCTGGTAAAAGAGTGATTTGGCATATCCATGGAGAAGAAAAATTAAACAATGCTTTAGGAAAATTCTCTGTTGCATTTGCCGATGAAATCATTGTTGTTTCAGAGGCAACAAAGAGATTCCTATAAAGAATTGTTCCCCCGGCAGCAACATAAATTTAAGACAGTTTATAATGGCGTTGATATAAATCCTGGTAAAGTGAAACATAAAAACAATTATCACTATACAACTATCACGACAGTTGGCACATTAGTACAAGGGAAGCGGCAGGATTTAGTCATTGAAGCATGCGCCAGACTGATAAAAAAGGGGATCAATTTAAAATTAAATATCGTTGGGGAGAAGCCGCATTGGCATTCTGCTGAATACGAAACCTATTTACATGAATTAGTGGATAAACATCAAATCTCGCAGCATGTTCATTTCTTAGGATGGGTTGAAAATCCAATACCAATATTACAAGAATCGGATCTATTTGTATTACCATCGGATACTGAGGGGATGCCCTTATCGATCATAGAAGCTATGGCAACAGGTCTTCCTTGTATTGCTTCTAATGTTGGCGGTGTACCAGAATTAATTGAACATGGTTGGAATGGGTTTATCATTAACCCTGGCCATATAGATGAACTCGTTTATTCAATTCAAAAATTAATGGAAGACCCTCAACTACTAGAAGAAATGGGGGGAAATGCAAGAAAAAAATATGCAGTCGGTTTTACAAAGCAGTCCTTTTTGAGGGGGGTGGAAGGTGTGATTACACCATATAACCAATGAAAATATTATATGTCATAACTGGTGGAGATATTGGAGGGGCTCAAAAACATGTCTATTATATGGCAAAATGGTTTTTAGCCAAAGGGCATGAAGTACAGGTTGTTGTTGGTGAAAATGGTCCGTTTGTAGATCTATTATCTAAAGCCAATATATGCGTAACCATTATTCCAATCCCAAGGAAAATTAAACTAAGGAAGGACTTAAAAGCTATTTTAAAAGTATATCGTTTTCTTAAAAATGGAAAATTCGATATCATCCATTCTCATAGCTCTAAAGCGGGAATAATTGCTAGAATCGCTGGTTTTTTAAATCATACGAAAAAGAATATCTTTACAGCTCATGGCTTTGTATTTACTGACCCTACCCTTTCTAAGCGAAAGAAAACAATTTATTTATTATTGGAAAAAATATGCAGTTTGATATCGACTGATATTATTACCGTTTCGAAATTTGACTATGAAAAAGCTATGGAACATGGGCTTAATCATAAGAAAAATACATGTTGTTTATAATGGGACTCCTGCTGAATCTTTTATTTCAACGAATGTTCTTGATAAGAAAATTCGTTCCTTACAAAATCGAAATAAAATGATTATAGGCTTTGTAGGTCGTTTTGTTTCAGAAAAGAACATTGATATGATTCTGAGAGTTGCTTACCTTTTTAAAATGAATAATCAAGAGAATATTGAATTTTGGTTAATTGGTGATGGACCTTTATTTGACCATTATAAATCCAAAATTGAGGAACAAGGAGTTAAGTAAGATGATTCATTTGAAAGGAAATCAAGATCATATCCTGTCTTGGATGGATAAAATGAATATCCTTAATTATTACTTCACATAAAGAAGGTCTTCCTTTTGTGCTTCTTGAAGCATTATCCAGAGGACTGCCCGTTGTAAGTACGGATGTTGGAGGAATAAAAGAAGTAGTCGATCCCAATCGCACAAAGGATATAATTGTGCCGATTAATGATGATCTGCAAATGTATAACAAGCTTAAACTGTCTATTAAAAGACGATTCACTTTATCATCAATTGGCAAAAGATGCTTTACGATTAGTGTCTACATTTACCGTTGAGAATATGTGTATGCAAACAGAAGAAATATATAATCGAAAGCAAGAGTTTCTTATTTCAACTGGAAATGAAACTTATTTGAGGGGACATTAGATGACTACTGGTAATGGCCATGTGTTGAGCACCAAAAGACTTAGTAAAGATACATTATTATATATTCCGGTATTTCTAGCTCCTGCACTAGTAAATATTTTATTATTAATGATCTTTACGCGATTTTTTTCTCCAGATATTTATGGACAATACACGATTGTAATGAACACCGCCATCATTGTGTCTGCTTTGCTTACACAATGGATTACTTTATCAATTCAACGATTTAGACCTATTTATAAAAAAGAAGGCAAAGTCGCAGAATTTAATGAACATCTGCTTTCATTGATGTTTTATATAACGATGGGTTTTTCATTATTTCTTTTCTGATTTATATTTTATTACCTCAAAATCTGATTAAATATCAGGAGTATTATTGGCCGTGCTGTATTTACTGATCGTCAGGTTCTAACTATTTTGCCAGTTTTAGGTGGACTATATCAGATTGATTTATTAACAAGGGAATACCGAAATTTTAATCTATTGATGTCGGTTCTTAAATTACTTTTTACCCTTATTTGGTTGTATATCATTCAAAGGGATCCTGTTGCTTTTATTTGGGCAGCTGCTCATTGCGCAGGTGTTGGTCATAATCCCAATGGGGAAAAGATTGCATTTAGGGAATCTAATTACTCTGGGAAAATATCGAAAAGATATGATGCCCTTTTTTCATACCTTCCTTAGTTATGGTTTTCCTTTAATTGGATGGTATATTGGAACCATTGTATTAAATTTAACTGATCGATACATATTAGATTATTTTGCAACATCTCATGAGGTAGGGATTTATTCTGCAAATTTTACGATTGCCGTTCAGGCTTTAGCATTAATCTGCAATCCTATTTTCTTTGCTTTTCAGCCATTATTATTAAATTATGCAGAAGAAAATGATGACAAAAAAATGATAGAATCTAGAATTTCATATTTTACAAGAATCTTTATTTTAATTGCCTTTCCATTTGGTGCATACTTTTCTATCTATCGAAATGAAATCAGTACAATCATTTTAGGTGAGGAGTTTGCAAAGGGTTCGATGATCATTCCTATTCTTGTAACAGGCTTTTTTGCGTGGAATTTGGGACTATATGGACAGTTATGTTGTCAAATTGATAAAAGAACTAATCATATGTTTTATTCTGTTATGATAGCTGCTAGCAGCTAATTTCGTTTTAAATTTACTTTTCATTCCAAGATTCGGTTTTATTGGTGCAAGTGTTTCTACTGCTTTTGGATTTATTATTTATACTGCTTTAATATATCTATCAACCTTTAAGCATACGAGATGGATTTTACCATGGTATACTTTAATGAAAGCAGTCTTGCTGACGCTTGTTTTAGTCATTATAACTGTTAACACTAAATTGCTTTTATTTGATACGCTATTACCCATTTGGAATATGATCATTGGGTTACTTTATTTTCTTCTTTATTTTATTTTACTGTTCTTAATAGGAGAAATTCCTTTTAATAAATAGAAAAATATAAAAATGAAGAATTTTAGTCATGACTGTTGCGAATAGGTACGAATTAAAAATCAATTATTTGATCATCCATTTTTTGAAGGGAAAGAAGATTTTTGAATGGGAATTAGAAGTCATTTATTCAAAATATTCGTGATAAACTTCAACCTATGCTGCAACACTATAATCATGAGAAGTATTGGAAAATGAGGAATGAGGTTATAAATTCAAAGTCAAAGGTTCCTAAATTAATAAGGTTATATTATTTATTTCGCATAAAGAAAATGGATGCTTTTAATAATGCCTCAATGGGAACAGATTTCGGAAAAGGGGCATTTTTTGCTTCTCCTCCCCACTTACCTCATGGATTAAATGGAATCATGGTATCGCATTATGCGAAAATAGGGAAAAATGCTGTTATTTATCAACAAGTAACGATTGCTCAAGGAGAGGGAGAAACATCAGCGATCATTGGTGATAATTGTTTTATAGGTGCAGGAGCAAAAATACTTGGGAATGTCCGCATTGGAAACAATGTGAAAATTGGTGCAAATGCAGTGATCGTAAAGGATATCCCGGATAACTGTACGGCGGGTGTTCTGGGAATCCATGCACGGAATCATACCTCAACCTTTTGAGCATGTGTCAGGATGACTGATTGATAATAGAGATATAAGCTGATTGTTGTGTATTCAACTGGCGGGAAAGATTATGGAGAAAAGAAAAAATATCAATTTAGTCTTTCCTTCCTTATAATAAGTATGTTTACAAGTATGTTCTGTTCCGTTATTACCCATAGAGCTCCCTTATCAAATGGGGAAGGTAATTGGTTTACTCGTAGGATTGGCTATTTTAATTTATTTGGGATATCTTTCTGGAGTAAAAGTTCCTTTTGTTATTATTATTTCTTACATTTGGCTGGATGAATCTGCCGCTTAAACCATTTGACTTATTATTTGTGTTGATTTTCCCTCTGTACTTTATGATGAAACAAAAAAAACTTAATTATTTACAAAATTTTCGGTTTATTAATTATTCTTTTGCTGCATTCATCATGGTTTCATTACTTTCTGTATCTAGTAAGTTCAGATATAAATAAGGGACTATCCTTTTTTATTCATACATTCTATATGTTAGTCATCTTTTATTTTATAGCTATTTTAATAAGAACGGAGAAAGAGTTTAAATCTATTATTTGGGGATATATAATTTCCGCACTTATCTCCTCAATAGCTGTTATTATTGAGACTTAGCGGGTTAGTTGTCGAATATTGGGACTCTGTTTATGGGAATTCGAGCGCAGGGCTTTTTTAATCGACCCTAATGATTTTTCTCCATTTCTAATTTTAGCAATTGTTCTCTTACTTGAAAAAGCATTTAAATACTCTTTTTCTCCATAAAGTATTTTTATTCGTTAGTTTAGCGTTCCTTTTATTTTTTGCATTGCTTGCATCGATGTCCAGGGCAGCTATCTTAAATGTTACCATTACTTTATTTATCTATTTATTCTATACAGTGGTTTATCGGAAGCTTTTTACTCATACTGCTATACTAGTAATCTTAGGCAGCTTAGCCCTATTGTTTACTTTTATATTCTTTGGGGATTCTGTTCAAAATCAACTCTATCTAAGATTTAGTAATAGTGCAGGTAATGGACTTCAAAGTTATGATTCTGAACGGTTTTATTTCCAATTAACAGGGTTAATGTTGGGATTCACACATTTATTGGGGATTGGCCCTGGTCAATTTGAACTGCTGTATGGTTATGCAACCCATAACTTGTTCGTGAGGATTATTGCTGAAAATGGATGGATAGCATTTGCCTTTTTCTTTATCATCTTGATATATGTGTTACGGAAATTGTATTTCCATCGGAAAAAGTATGGTTTGGAATCTCCCTATTTATTTATTTTTAGCAGTTTATATAGGAATTTTAATTAATAGCATGTTTCTGGATACACTACATTGGCGTTACTTTTGGTTTTTCCTGGGTCTATGTTGTGTAATAGTTAAAAAAGCAAAAACGAATTATCCATTAGAAAAAGTGAAGTAATTTTCTAACAAGGAGTCTGAATGAACAGTATGTTGAAATGATAGAGTGTCTAGGGATTGGCACTTTTTCTTATTGTAATTAATAATAATAATATTTTTCCATAAGTTAAATATTTGCAAAAATCAATATGTTTGACTTAATTAATAGTTATATAAATAGTATAATAATACTTAAGATTCGGACAATTCTAACAAGGCAAACTATCTGTTCGTTATTAATGATATGTATATCTGGTTTAGAATGTCCAAATCTAAAAAAATATTATAAAAGGGAGGAATTTGAGTGAGACAGAGGAAACGCTTATTGAATAAAATTGTCTCTATCATCATGGTGTTTTTAATGATAGCGGCAGTCTTTATTCAACCTGTAAGTGCGGAAGAAACTAGTAGTACTGCTGAAAGCTCAGAACCAGCAGGTACAGAAGAAAGCAATCCAGCCGCTGAAGACTCCGAGCCTGACACGAGGTAATCAGAGGAAAACAATCCAACATCTGAAGGACTCTGAGCCTAACGGGAACAGAGGAAAGCAATCCAGCATCTGAAGGTTCTGACCCAACGGGAACAGAAGAAAGCAATCCAGCAGCTGAAGGTTCTGACCCAACGGGAACAGAGGAAAGTATTCAAGCAGTTGAAGATTCCGGTCCTGCGGGTGCAGAAGAAGGTAATATTACAACTGAAAGTAATGAACCTTCAAATGTACACAACAGAAAGTCAAAATGTATTAGGAAATCTTGAAAAAGATGGAAATCCACTGCCAGGAGTTACAATTAGTATATATAATCCTGCAGAAGATAACTGGTATGATACTGAGAGTGATCAAAATGGAAATTTTGGTTTTACTCTTCCGGATGGAGAATACAAATTAAATGGGATCTGGCTTGATAAGTCTGAATCCAAATGGTACCCCTTAGATTTATCTTTTACGGTTCTAGAAGGTGTATTAGTAGATCCGGATCTGCTCCAATTGGACCTTTCGGAACCAGCCCCAAATGTAAACGGGTCTGTAGTGAAAGATGGTCAGCCAGTTGCAGGTACATGGGTCAATGTAAGTACTGTTACTGGTGAAACCAAATGGTATAATGCACAGACTGATGAAAATGGAAACTACCATATAAGTTTACCAGACGGAGAGTATCAAATAGATGATGTCTGGGTAGATTCTGAATCGAAATGGTATCCATTAGATCTATCCTTTACGGTACAAGATGGTGTAGTAGTAAATCCTGAACTATTAAATCTGGACCTTTCTGAAAAAGCCCCAAATGTAAATGGTTCTGTAATGAAAGATGGTCAGCCAGTTGCAGGTGCTTGGGTAAATGCAAGTACGGTTACAGGTGAAGAACAATGGTTTAATGGCACAGACGGATGGAAATGGAAAGTACTAGTTTGAGCTTACCAGATGGAGAGTATCAAATAGATGGAGTCTGGGTAGATTCTGAATCGAAATTGTATCCAGTAGTTGTATCCTTTACGGTACAAGATGGTGCAGTAGCACAATCCTGAAGTATTAAATCTAGACCTAACGGAAAAAGCACCAAATGTAAACGGGTCTGTCATGAAAGATGATCAGCCGGTTGCAGATGCTTGGGTAAATGCACGTACGGTTACAGGTGAAGAACAATGGTTTAATGGCAAGACAGATGAAAATGGAAAGTATAGTCTTAACTTACCAGATGGAGAGTATCAAATAGATGGGGTCTGGGTAGAATCAGAATCGAAATGGTATCCATTAGTCGTATCCTTTACGGTACAAGATGGTGCAGTCAGACAATCCTGAAGGATTAAATTTTGATCTAACTGAAAAAGGGCCAAATGCAAACGGGTCAGTCATGAAAGATGGACAGCCGGTTTCAGATGTTTGGGTAAGTGCCCATACGGTGACAGGTGAAGAACAGTGGTTTAATGGAAAGACAGATGAAAACGGAAAGTTTAGTATGACCTTACCAGATGGAGAGTATCAAATAGAGGGAATCTGGATAGATTCAGAATCGAAATGGTATCCTTCAGTCATAGCATTTACGGTACAAGATGGTGAAGTAGTCAATCCTAATCAATTACATATCGACCTTTCAGAAAAACCGTCAAATGTAAATGGATCGGTAGTGAAAGATGGTAAGCCAGTCGCAGGGGTATTGGGTCAATGCCCATACGGTGACAGGTGAAGAAATATGGTTTAATGACATGACGGATGAAAATGGGAACTATGGTCTTACCTTACCAGATGGAGACTTTAAAATAGAGGGGATCTGGGTAGACGAAGAGCAAAAATGGTACCCATTAAGTTTAAATTTCTCAGTAGTAGATGGAGTATTACAAGGTCAATCGGAATTAGTGATTGATCTATCTGGTGAGCAAGACCTCAATGTTAAAGGATCTATAAAAGACGAAAATGGTAAAATTGGCAAATGTAGATATTACAATTAAAAACGTTGATACAGGGGAATATTTCTACTCTTCTACGAATGAAAACGGTGATTTTGGCCTTCAACTGGATGATGGTCAATATAAGATTGAACTCGTTGTAGTAGATGGAGCATTGAATAATCCTATTTATTTGGACAAATTGTTCTCTGTTGAGAACGGTAAACTTCAAGTAGCAGGGGTTGAAACGGAATTACTAGATGTCACATTGCCGCCATTTTCCCTAAATGTTCAATTAGTAAATGACTGGGGAACCGCTTAAAAATATCGAAGTCGAAATTGTACAACCAAACGAAAAAGCGGACCGTTATATGAGTAAAGATGTTGATGAAAATGGAATTGCATCATTTAGACTGCTGGATGGAGAATATCGAGTGTCAGGATATTATTGAGGGAGGGAAATTTTACTATTTAAATCAAACGATCACTGTTACGAATGGTACAACAAATCCAAATCCTTTCATCATAGATGTTACGAATAGCGGACTGACAACGGTTCAAGGAAGTTTAAGTGATCAGCAATGGTGTTGTTGGAAATTCAAAAGTAACCTTCTATAATGAATCGATTGGAGATATCTTCATAACCGATGTAAATTCCGAAGGCTCATTTTCAGCGGATTTACCAGATGGGGAATATTCAATTGAAAGTATTTATAGCGATGCCTTTAACTATGTGTATGATGTAAAAGTTAAATACTGATTATGATCGTTTTACCATTAGCGAAGGAATTATCTCTGTAAATGGAAACGAAGTTGAAAATCTAGATCTAAGTATTCCGACAGAATCTTTAAAAGTTCAAATCCGTCAATAATGGGATTCCTGTTCAAGGGTCTGTCCTTATATCCAGCCCAACGGACTCATGGTATGTCGATACAAATGAGAATGGGGAATTGACTCTCCGTGTTCCAAATGGAGATTATACAATCGAATCTATTCGATGATGGAGTGAAGAATTATCCAATCAATCGAATCGCTGCAGCTAACAATGAAAATCCTGTAACATTGGTCATTGATTTAGCAGAACCGGAAGACGGAGACGGCATAGTCAGCGGAACGGTTATGGATGGAAGCACGGCTCTTGCCAATGCTCAATTTACAATTCAAGACACCAATGAGTATTGGAATTATTACTTAATTGAAGCTGATGGGAATGGTAAATTTTCAGCTGATATTCTAGACGGTAGATTATTTGATTGAAACGGTAAACGATGCAAATGGAAATCCAATTGCTTCCGTTGATTTGTTCTTCTCCGTTGCCAATGGAAAAATGATCGTTAATCAAAATCCAGTAAATGAGTTAAATGTTAAACTGCCTTCAGAAAGTTTACATGTTCAGATTCTAAAAAATGGAACGACGTTAACTGGAGAAGTAGAAATTACTAAAATAGTCTCCGGATATAAACTAAGTTATTTTGTAGAAACAAATGAAAATGGAGAAATTGTTCTTCGCGTTCCGGATGGTGTCTATACGATCTCGGGCCTTTACGAAATGGAAGATCCATATGACTGGTACGTGATCAATACAGAAGTTGAAGTCTTAAATGGAACCACATCTCCAAATCCATTTGTGATTGATATTGAAGTAGAAGTAGATCCAGCAGGATATCAAGGACTGGTTCAGGATGAAAATGGACCAAAATCTGGAGGTTTCATCTCCATAGAGGATCCTAATGGTGTGAACTATGACAGTTTTGATGTGAATGAGAATGGAGAATTTACGTTTGACTTACAGGATGGGAATTATGTAGTGAGTGGATACTGGTCGCCAACTATCGGTGATGTTATTCTTGAAACTCATTTTTCCATACAGAATGGTTCATTATTTGTGAATGGAACAGCTGCGGATCAGCTGATTATTACCCTCCCTTCGCCAATAGTGACAGGGGTAATAACTGATGAAAATGGAGCAGCGATAAGCGGTGGTCAAATTGGGATTTTCGATGTAAATGATGAAGAAACCTATAGTCATTATTGGGTTATCGATGAAAATGGTAAGGTTTTCATTGAACTTACCTGATGGAGAGTATAAGGTGACAGGAATCACGCAGGATCAAGCTGATAATAGAATCATTCCACTGCAAATATCTTTCTCTGTGCAAGAGGGAGTCTTGATTGTAGACGGTGCAGTTCAGGAACATTTAAATATTCAGCTGCCGCAGCCTAACTTTACAGGTCAGCTGGTCGATGCCGGACAACCTGTAGAAGGAGCATCTATTTACTTTTTATCTCCAATAATACCAAACTATGATCTGGCCTTTACCGTTGTCACTGATGAGGAAGGTAATTTCTCACAGCGGTTGGGGGATGGAATATATGCCATTACAGGTGTTAGCACCGATGATATGTATTTTGACATTTATATAGAGTTTGAAGTGGTGAATGGGATTCCTTCCATTGACTTTAGTCTATTTGATGTAGGTGCAGTTCAAGGGAATGTACAGGGACAGGTTCAAACTAAGAATGGTTCGGCATTCGAAGGCGGAGGCCTCTTAGACATAGTAGGTTCGGGAGAACGGTACGATGCTACACTTAATGGTGTGGGGCAATTTGGAATAGATTTGACAGATGGAAATTACATCATTGATGGCTTATGGTCAGATGACACAGGTTATATTACTCTCAAGGTTGCGTTTTCCGTGCAAAATGGAGTACTAGTGGGTCCACTGGTTGTTACTCTTCCAGAACATTATTAGATTGATAGGAACGTTCAAAGGGAACGTGGATTGACTGCTATATCCGATTGAGGATAAAAGTCCAAATATTCGATGCGTTTTTTGTAAAATAAATAGATAAGGAAGGGAGCTATTTTCTTTTCCTTATTTATCTTTATTAGGGGGAAATCATTTTGATTAATAAAATAAGAAATATCTTCATTTTGTTTCTAGTCCTATCTTTCGTTATAGTCTTAAGCGGTTGTACGGACAGTAAGGAAGCTTCGAACGCGGAAAAGTCAGAAAAGGTAGAAGCAGATGAAAAGGCAGAAGCAACTGAGAAGGATACGAAAAAGTCTGAGAAACCTGATCAAGAAGTACAGGATTTTGTCTTACAGAATACCAAAATCGTCAAAATCTTTAACATCAATAAAAGAATAAATGAAAAATACCCGGACCTTGGTCCTTTCCAAGTGGTAAGAGGGATTGATGAAAGGGGTCAAAAGAGCGAGGTATGGATCAAAGATATGAAGATCTATGAAATGATTAGCTCAAGCAGCAATCAAACTTCTGAAAATAATACCGAAACGGAAGAGAATAAGGTAACAGAAGGGAATTAAGAGCTTGTGAACCAAGCATTTGATTGAATTGAAAAAATCCCCCCAATAGAATTGGTTCTAGTAAATAGTACCGTTTCTAATTAGGGGGATTTTTTAAGTTATATTCTATCTAGCTTTTATGGTTACCGTCTTATGGTTACCGTCTGATTATTTATTGTTCCTCCTGAGGTTGATTCGATTTTAAGAGTTTGACCCTGTCCAATTGTCAAAGTTGAATTAGAACTTCTAAATCTCCAATCTCCTAAATTATCAACGGTAGCAGTACCCAGCTTTGTACTTGTTTTATTGGCTGGATCTACAATATAAATTGTAACCTGGACACCAGGTCCAAATACATCTGATTTACCATCGATTCTCCAGTTATTATCACGGCTTCGGAATTCTGCGACAGAAACGCTAAGATTATCTTTTACAGTAGAGATCTTTACAGTTTTCGACGCAGTTTTACCATCCGGACCAGTTACCGTCAGTTCAAATTCTACTGGCTCTGGTTGTTTCGGGAAAGTGAACGTCGGATTAGCGGTATTTGCCCTATTCAGTGTTACAGATTTTCCGCTTATTTGTTTCCAAGAGTAGGATGTTGCATTTTGAGAACCACTTCCATCAAGGGTGACCACAGTTCCTTGTTTTATACCTGTCTGATCAGGGCCGGCATTTACACTAACTATTAGATCAGGTTCTGGACCAGGGTCTGAACCAGAAATGGTTACGGTCGTTGTACTAGTTGATGATACATTTGGTCCGGTAACCGTTAATTTAAATACATATTCTCCAGGAGTTTCTGGTGCTGTAAATGTGGCTTTTTCTTTATCAGCATCCGAAATGACAATTTCCCCCAGGGTGACGCCTTCCGGAGCGGTAATTGGCTCCCAGAAGTAAGAAGCAATTGGACCAGTTGAAAGTAAACCGTTTAATTCTACCGATGCTCCAGGTTTGGCAGTTTGATCAACGCCCGCAAAGGCTGTAACAGGTTGAACCGGGATGCTGTTAATATTAACAGGGATTGTGACAGTTCCATTCTTTGGTGAAGTAATGGTTAGTGTTGGTGGAATATAGGACAAATTGGATATGACCAATTTTCCGGTCGTTGCGTCAATCTCTCCAAATCCTTTAACATTCAGTATCAGCGGTTCCGGTTCTACTTTATCACTTGAAGTTGCAGTGATTGTTAATTCTTTTTTATCAGTGTCGTAAACAGCATTTGCAGTGATTTGGTCGACAAGTTTAATCGTTTTTACAGTATCAGGGTTATCGTCAGTATTTGTTAAAGTGATTTCTTTCGGGGGCTCAGTTCCGGAATACGGAACATGGGCATAATATTGACCATTGCCACCTGCTAAATTTGTCTTCACAATACCATTACCGGAAACTTCAATGTTTTCTCCAGTTTCTGAGGAAACAAAAACATCAATCGCTCCACCTTCAGCTGTTTGAGAATAGGTTGCCTGTTGAATATCTAACCCTTCATTAGTGGCTATTTTCCCTGATAAAGAAAATAAGCTTGTTTCAATACAATTGTCAGAGGATTAGTGCCGCAAGTAAAACCAGGATAAACATGTCCAATTCCCGGTCCCTCGATTCGGAAGAAGTTTTGACCGTTAACCCCCCCAGTAACTGTTTGCTCCACATTTGGGTCACCAATGTAGCCTGCAGGTGGTGCTGGTGCAACAGCTTTTAGAAATGTACCGATGCGACTTTTAAGTGCTCCACCAAAAGCCTGGCCAGCTCCAATATCCTCTACATAGTCTAATTTCCCCTGGACCATTTGGTCTCTTTTTATCTTCGGGTTCAGCTATGATTTCATCTACTCCGTATGGATGTGTAATTGTATATGTTTGCACCATGCTGCTAGACTATCAACTCTAAAACGAATACGTCCAAATACAGTTTGGTCGTCTGACTTGTGGTACTCCTCCGTTAAAGGTAGCTTCAAGAGCAAAAGCTGCAATAGCATCGCTTCTTCCATCTGCAGATTCCATTGCAGCTTCAGCGAGCTGATAAAAGGCCTCGCCAGGATAATTGTTAGGGAATGAAATTGGTTTATTTGGATCAAAATCTTCTGTAACAAGTCCACAATAAGGATTGTTAGCATCTAAACAAAGCTCTAATTTTACATCATTTGAATCTTTATACCAAAGAGGAAAGCCATTGCTCTCATTGATTGGTCCTACTTGTTTCAATTCTAGGTCCTCGAGATATTACTTCTGCTTCAGTACCATCCATGAAAATTCCGCTTGTAAATATCATTACAAAGGTCAACAATACAAGAAAAATGCGCTTTTGAATTAACTTTCTCTTCATCTGATTCGAATCTCCCTTCAACATGATTTGCAAATCATCTCCTCTTTTCTTAATTTATTAATGTTTTATTTTAAAATCTAACAATCTATATAACTATTGATGTAAATTGGTTATTAATAGATTGAGATTAATCACTGTGGATTAGTATTAGCGACTTTATCCTTTTGATCTTCCTTGTCTTCGAACTCAATATCAGAAAGAGTTTCCCTAGTAGATTTTTTAAACTCCCTCAGGGTTTGACCAACAGCACGGCCTAATTCAGGAAGTTTATTGGGCCCAAACAAGATCAAAGCAATGATTAAAATGATGATCAATCCAGGAACTCCTATATTACTCAACATGTAACCATCCTCCTAGAAAAATTGAATAAAGAAAACACGAACAATAAGTAATGGATGCTTGTTCGATAATGAAATATAATCTACGATTTTATTTCAATTGGAATTCTTCCATTAATAAGAAAGCCATTGTTTAGCAGATCCCTGAATTCTACTTGGGCATAGTTATCTAGAGGTCTATCAGATTTAATCAGGACATCGATACGTTGTGCTGTACTCATCTCAATAGGAGTGCCAGCTGGAATCTTGTAGGCATGGTTATACTTTCCAAACGGTGGTACACCTAAAGCACGACCGTCCATTGCGATAACAACGACATCGACAGGAAAAGTGACCTTAATTTTGGAGTAAGCCGCGCAAAGTAACCGGACTAAGATCGTTTGATTGACCTTAGCGTTGATCGATACCTGCATCCCTGTTACTCCGCTATTAAGAGCAGCGAGGAATGGTTACACCTTTTCGGATGGTTGCTGTGCTTCCTACACGACCTGGAAAATTTTCGCCTGTCACTACAAAGTAATCGGGGTTGTAATCATGAAAAGCAAAGAATTTATTACTCCCCCTGTCATTCGTGTGAAAATTATCGTTTACCCCTGGTTGAGTCCCATGTTTAGGGAAGGTTTGGTGTGCATGATCAGCCTGTTCGCGCCAGACAGAATCGATATCATCGATTACCCAAAGGGCTTCGACATCATAAGAGACTGTCATTGCGTGGGGATCACCGCTCTCAATCTCACCATCCATGAAATCAGTAAATTCTGTAAATTCAGTTAAGTTTGCAGCCGTACGACGAGGGTAGCCGCCCGCATTTGGACCATCGAAGGCATCTGGGGGTTCAACAATCAGGAATCCATACAAACCGAACTCAAAATGCTGCATGGTGTTCCGATGACAGTGATAGAAATAGCTACCGATATGGTTAGGCTGCCACTGATACGTATATTCGCCGATCTCCATAGAAGAGTGTCCTACACCATCATTCATGGCAGAAGGCTCGATGCCATGCCAGTGAATGGTATGAGGGGTCTGCCCATGTCCTGTTACATGTGCGTGAAAAACAACGCCACGGGGGATTCGAATGGTCGAACCAGGAAAAGTTCCGTCATTTGCTTCTTTTATATCGGGATTTGCAATGAGAAAGAATTCAAGTTTTTGCCATCCCACATTCTGAGGTCTTCAGTTTTCATTAAATCAAGTCTGACAGTATTATTGATGGACATCTTTGCATCCCGTACTGTCCGAGCAATAAATGCAGGCACTGGGTTTGTCGGCTGCAAAAGTTCCGGAGTAGGCGGACTAGCTGCTGGCGGGTCGAATATTTTTACCCAATCTCCTTCATGACCAGCTACAGATCTTCTGGGAATATGATAACCAGGATTTGAAAATGACATGTTATTCCTCCTTTATTCATAAACACGTATAAGTTAATGATGTGTCATATTAGTATCCATTTGAGGTGCTGTATGTTCTGCCTCTGTAGTCATTATTAGACTTTTCATGAAGTATCTCATGACCTGCTGCAGGTCCAGTTGAATCAGGACCATGATTACCAATGTCGGCATTAGGGAAGGTGGTTACTCCTCCGCTTGTATTCCGGTCACCGATAAAATGGATTCCACTCATCATCCCCAGACCATAGTTACCTCCCTGTGCAGACTGGCTTGGTTCGGTATGATCATGCATAGGGTAACAAATGGGTGATAATCTTACCGAAATATCGGTATTTCCGGCCATCGTCCCTATATTTGGAAAATGCATATCCAATTCTTCTGTTGGAGGCCAAACAGGATGTGGGACAGATCCAGGAATGGAAGGATTTGCCACTGACATGAGAGGCTTATCCGGAAGTCCGATTCCCCGCTCATTTGGGATATCCGGTGGTCTGGTAAAGGGAACAGCCCACTCAATTACATCAAGAGGGTTTGCCGTAAAAGTATCTACCCACAGAGGATTCTCTTGAACGACCCCATTGACCCCTGTTACATAAACATGATTAGCATGAATGTGTAAAGAATGCATCGATAACCCAGCATTCAGAATTCGGACTACTGCAGGTTCTCCTACCCTGTGATGGGGTGTAATAAAAGGATTATGAGCTGCGAAAAATCCAGACTGACCATTAATGGTAAAGTATTCAGGTTTACGGTTCCTTCCGTCTGACCTAAAAGGGTCGTTTTGGAAATACTTCACGAATTGCGCTGCTGGATAGTTTTTACCCGGAGGATATTTTCCTACCTCTTCAAACAGACGTGAACTCGCTTCGTGAAGAATCCATACATATTGTCGGAAAGGAGGCGTATGTGTGGATTCGTCTCCTTGTTCCCAAGCTAATCCCGGAAAATGGCTGGAGTTTCCAAAGTCATCGAAAAGTTCCTGTACCGCCACTGAAGGGGAAGAGTAAGGGGTGAACTTATGTCCTGATCATGGCTTTATTAGGCATGACGATTAATGCGCCATGCAGTCCCATCATTCGATTAACAGGCTGGTTTAGGTTGTCATAATATAAATAGGTACCTGCTTTTGAAGCAACAAATTCAATCGATTTTGTAGCACCAGGTTGAATAGGGCCGCTATTCAGTAGGTCACGTATGTAAAAGGCATGAGGTTCATCCAGGGCATTCGTAATTTTAATTTTTACTGTACTACCTTCAGTTGTAAAAATGAGAGGTCCAGGAATTTCAGCTGGAAGGTTTTTTTCCTTGTATAACCAGAAATAGCATTGGGCCTGGTTGATAGAGTTATGGGTGATCATGTCTTTAACAGCATCTGTAATGGTAAAATCGAGAGACTGAACAAGCTGCGCCGATTTGACTAAATTTGATTCTTTGTGAACCCATGACGGCAAACTCGTTCCTACGATTAAAGCAGCTGCCCCTCCACCTAAGTACTTAATAAAATCTCGTCTTCTCATGTTTTCCTCCTTATTAAGCAGCAAATAAATTTTTTTTATATCAATTGACCTATCAAGAGGAGAGGGTTAAGTGATAAATGAATGATGTAGGTGACTATGTCATTCCTCTTGAGCGGTCGTTAGTATAACGAATACATCTTAGACTGAAAATTACTTAGCAACTTATAAAATTCTAATAATTAGAGCGATCGATGAATCCTATTACTATATAGATAATAATATTATAATAAATAATTTTTAGAATATTCAATTTTTTTAAAATATAAAATTGTTCTCTATTAAGAATATAATGGATGAGACTATTAAAGTAAAAGTATTCTATAAGACAATTTATTACATCATTCGCTTCATTTGTTCGAAATCTGATGTAATTCATCAGTTATTGTGAGGGGATAGTAGTGACAAGGGGACGGTTCTTGCGTTTTCAAACGCAAGAACCGTCCCCTTGTTTTTTAGTTCAACAAGAATTTTTCTAGTATAATTAATAATGCGCAACTAGAATTGGGGGATCATTATGTCATTATCAAATATAAATCTATACATTTGGAAGCCACTTTCAACATCACCGCCACCACCGTTTACTCCAGCTGCTCGGTCAGCTCTGAATTAACTAATATTAAAAACAGATGAAGAATCTGCGAAATATAAGTGGTTCCGCAGATTCGAAGGAGTAGACGATGAAATCAAAATTTTCGTTCCTATTATCAATGATCATCTTTGGTACGATCGGCGTATTTGTAAGATACATTGATTTATCTTCGAGTGAAATAGCTTTATTACGAGGTTTAATTGGTAGTTTATTTTTAATAACAGTCATGTTTATAATGAAGAAAAAAATTTCATGGGCTTATGTGAAAGGTAATGCTTTAATTTTATTACTTTCGAGTATTGCATTAGGTGGAAATTGGATTTTCTTTTTTCAAGCGTACAAGCATACGACCATTTCTAACGCAGTGCTAAGTTATTATTTTGCACCTGTGTTTGTCCTGATTCTTTCACCGCTTGTACTTAAGGAAAAATTATCAGCAAAGAAAATAATCTGTATTGGTGTAGCCATGCTAGGTATGTTGTTCATTGTTGGTAGTAGTGGTGTAAGTACATCTGGATTAGATCATTTAATTGGCATTGGTTATGGATTATTGGCTGCTGCATTTTACGCTACATTAATGCTATTAAATAAGTTTATTAAAAATATGGATGGGCTCGAAATCACATTGATTCAGCTTGGAACAGCAACATTGCTTCTCATACCCTATGTATTCCTTACTGAAGGATTCGGTATTTTAGAAGTATCAAGTTCTTCCATTCCATTTATTTTAATCTTAGGGATTGTACACACAGGTATTGGATTCTTGTTATTCTTCTCAGGTATGCAGAAATTAAAAGGGCAGAGCATCGCTGCATTAAGTTACGCAGACCCAATCACATCATTAGTGATTTCTGCTGTTATCTTGCAAGAGCAAACGACATTTGTTCAAATGCTTGGTGGTGCATTGCTTTTAGGCTCAACATTTGTAAGTGAAAATCAATCAATCAAATTTTCAAAGCGATTAAAGAGGAGAGCAGGCTAAATAACGTACAAAACAGTGGGGAGCATTCGTTTCCACTGTTTTGTATTTTAGAGTAGCGGTTTTAGATGAAAGGTCTATTTTTTGTGGATTTTACAATACTCCTAGATTAGCCAATCAAGCAAAGTATTCCTTCGCACTTTCCGCGACTTCAGACGGGATTCAATTGGGCTTACGCAATGGATTTTTCCCCATGAGAAAATCAATATAAGTGTCCTTAGCGGAATGATCAGGAATATCGCAACACAATAACGTAGCTAGGTTCTTGGCATCATCCAAGGCCCGGTGTGCTTTGTCCACACGAATGTTATGAACCCGTAGCAAATGTTGGAGCTTCCCATTTTCAAATCCGTAGCTTTTCCACTTGATCTGTCTAACTGAACAATACCAGTCATTTTCAATGGTATCGGGGAAAAGTCTAATGATAAATCCACGATCAAAGGAAGCATTGTGAGCGATTACCGCATCAGCTTTTCTAAAGATGGCTAGAATCTTCTCACGGTCTAGCACTTTACCTTTTACCATTGTATCGTTAATACCAGTCAATCTTGTGATCATAGGAGGAATAGGAGTAGAAGGCTGTCTAAGCTCACAGTATTCATCCACAAACCGCATGATTCCGTTTCCTTGGTACTCAACTAAAACGATTCCAAGTTCAATCACTTCTGCTATATTAGGGTTTATGCCTGTTGTTTCTACATCTACAAATGCTATGTATTTCATGTTTTCGCTCCTTATATAGATTGAATTACTATTTGTCATTTCATTTTTTATTAAATGTAAACCCTAATGATCACTTTGTGCAACTATAGTGACAAGGGGACGGTTCTTGCGTTTCCAAACGCAAGAACCGTCCCCTTGTATTCTAATTAATGTTAGTGAACTGTTCATAAATTCATGTTAATTAACATTAACATTCCACGTTACGAAAATGGGGCGACTCCATACTTATGAACCACTTAATAGTGTAAGAATCCATGTCCTTCACATCAACAAGTCGATTATATTCAGGGAATTCATTCGTTCCTGTAACAATGATCGGAACAATAGAATCTACTTTATGAAGAGAACCATGCGCGCCACCTCCGGCATGGTCGTGACTATGTTCTTCGACGAACTCATAAGAAGGCTTGGCATCCACAATAATGACACGCCCTTCCTGTGAATGAAGCGCTCCATGTAGCCTTGCAAGGGGATCTGGATAATCTTGATACTCAATGCGTCCTCCATTATGAACCTTCAAATCTAAGATTGAGGCATTCCCATCAATATCCCACGATTGTTTAAATTCATCAACATACGAACCCTTTGGCGAAAATGTAAATTCCTCATCACTTTGTGGGCTTACAACATAGTTCATTTGTTCATCTTTCCATGCAATAAAGCCAATTCGTTCATCCTCTTTTAAAATGTTCACAATTTCGGATAATTCAACTTGTTTATCGTTTACGTAAATGTACGCCATTCGTTCATTTATGGCGATCGCAAGTTGGGCATTCCTTTTTTTGCCTTCCCAAAACGTATAATTCTTCATTGAATGATTTAAATCAATTAAAGAAGTTTTTTTATCTTCATTTATGGATGATTGGCCGCTATCTCCCAGTACAATCCACGTTACCTCTTGGATGGCATCTTCCCAAGATTTAAAGCTATTTAATAGGTCTTGTAGCGCCTGATCTGCTTTTTCAATGCCCTTTAAATCATTCGGGCCACGTTTGTGTATGGAAGCATCTGCATCCGGTAAATAGGTCAGTGTAAAGGAGGGTAACTTCTTTTGTTCGATGACGTATTTCAACTCATTTGCAGTGAATTTATTATTGCCTCCCATACGGTTCCATACAAATTTATGAATATCATTCTCTGGATTATATTGAGATAACGTACCAAGTGAAAGCAATGTGGGTCCATTTATTTCAATTTCTTTTGGTAAAAGATTGGCCATTGAAATAAGTTTAGGGACGTATAGTTGATGTTGAACACTTCCACGGTATATAAGGCCATTAATCGAAGCGGATGAAAGTTGGCGATTTGCTAGCTCTTCATGTATGGTTTGAACCTCTTTACTTAAATGGTTTTTATTGAGACGAACAACACTGTCCAGTGCAACATTTCTCACCCCATTATTCCATACTTCACTGATTTCACTTCCATAACTAATTCTTCGATCTTCATCTTCCTTAAACCAAATCAATCCTGGCACTTTATGTTGATCTGGATACGTACCGGTTAGCAACGTACTATCAATGGTGACAGACATCGTCGGATAAGAGCTAATCATTTCCGGATTAAAATGTCCATTGTTGATTAAAAATGAAAAGGCTGGTGCTTTTCCTTCTTTAACTGCTTTTTGTAATGGTTCACTCATTAATGAATCTACGGTAATGAGTACAATGGGTTTCTTTGTTGGGTTTTTTGAGATATCACCCAGCTCTTTTATTGGAGATGTAGAAATTGCAAGTACAAGACCAGTACATATGATAATAAATAGAATAAACGCGATTACTATTTTTCGTTTCATGGGGTCACCTTATAATCAATTATTTTACGTTAGTATGGTTGTTATTTCATTGATACATGTTATGTTAATTTTTCCTAAAGATTGTTAGGGGATATAAAATTAAATAAGAAATATGTGATAATGAGTATAAGAGTTTGTGAAGACGAACTTCTGCAATAGGATCATATTGTTTTAATGATTTAGGTTTTTTGAGGAGGCTTATTCTGCTAAATGTAGTTAATAAAACAGTATTTAAAAGAGCTATTATCTTTTTTATATTTGGAGTAGCACTAACAGTTATTGCAAGCATAATAACTTTTATAATCAATCCAGAACCAAAAGGAATAATAGATGGAATGGAAAATAGGGTATCGGAGCAAGTAAAAGAATCGACAGGTTTAGATAAAGTGTGGTCATTTATTGTTAATAATGGTTTTATGGTACCTATGCAAATGTTTATCTTATCTTTAATCCCAATTCAATTTCTATATGTAATAAATATCATTTTGACTGTTTCTTTACCTGGGATTCTTTTTGGAATTGGTTTACAAGTCAACTTTAAAAAGGGTTTTGAGATAATAATTTCTTCTACTCCTCACTATCTTGTTGAAGTTTTCGCTTTCTGCTTATTTGCATCCATTCTTTTTGAATTAAATAAAGCAATTAGAATTAAAATAAGAAATGTATTCAAAAAAGATAAAAAGGAAATATCTCTTATAAAGAAATTCTTAGAAACGATAAACATTTATGTTTTATTAACTTTACCTATAATTATCCTAGCTGCATTTTTGGAAACTTACATAAGTGATATCATATTAAATTTATTACAGTGGAAGAAGTAAGAAATAGAATTACATTTAAATTCTACACGATTATGGTGTAACCTCCAAAATCAAGAAGGAATAAAAAGTGACAAGGGGACGGTTCTTGCGTTTGAAAACGCAAGAACCGTCCCCTTGTTTTGACGTGTCAGAAACTTTCTAGTAGCTGTTAGAATGATCGTAATAGACACCTTTTTCTTTTGTGAAAATGGAAAATTGAAAATAATGTCACATAGTGTTCACAAAACATTCAAAGTTATGGTATATTAATAATAATTCTAATGAAGTAGAAATTTCATTGATGAAATGTACCATAATGTTGCGTCTTCATCTTGTTTTTCTAGTTCTTATTTGGCGGGAAGGATTTCTGGTATTTCACAATGCTTAGATTTTAGCCCACTATAAACGGGATCTATGTAAGTGTTATGCATAGAACCCGCTTTATGGTGGGCTTTTGTATGCATAAGATTAGATTGGACTTTATGCAGTAATGGGAGTTATCAATTCCTAGGTGTATATTATTGTAATAAAATAAAATTCTTTAATTTTTAAAAAAGTAATATTATACTTTAGTAATAGTGTGTAAATAAAAAATAGAAGGATGCATTGAGGTCAAGTAATATATATATTGCTTTGATATCCTGCTCTTTACTTAAGTTATAGCGGGAATGATCGCTAGTGTAAATTATGCTTAGATATCTCCCTAATGAAACCGGTTACTATTTTAATATAAAAATGATTTAGTGGAGAACTTTGTTTAAAAGGGGGACTTTTCATGTTGGGTATAGTGAATGTTTTGGAAAAACCGAAAGCTTTGGATAAGAAAAATGTTTTGGAAAAACCGAAAGCTTTGGATGAGAAAAATGTTTTGGAAAAGCCGAATGCTCTGGATATGGTGAATGTTCAAATTAACGGAACAACACATAGGGTAGAAAAAGGAACTCGTATTTTAGATTACCTACTTTCACAGGAGATACAGCATCCACATATTTGTTATTCAGAAATTCTTGGTCCAGTGCAAAGCTGTGATACTTGTATGTGTGAAGTAAACGGCAATATTACTCGAGCTTGTTCTACTGTAGTAGAGGAAGAGATGAATATTCTTACATCTTCTGAACTTGCTAAACAAGCACAAGAAGAAGCGATGGATCGGGTATTAGAAAACCATTTATTATATTGTACAGTTTGTGATAATAACAACGGTAATTGCCGTGTACATAATACAGTTGAGTTGATGGGAGTCGAACATCAAACACGTCCACATCGTTCTAAAGGGTATGAAGTGGATCTATCAAATCCATTTTATCGCTACGATGCCGATCAATGTATCTTGTGCGGCCGCTGTGTTGAAACCTGTCAAGACTTGCAAGTGAACGAAACATTAACAATTAACTGGGAAAGTGAACAGCCACGTGTTTTATGGGATGGAGGGAAAAGTATTAATGAATCCTCCTGTGTTTCGTGTGGACAGTGTGTTACGGTTTGTCCATGTAACGCATTAATGGAAAAAACAATGCTTGGTGAAGCTGGGTTTATGACGTCTATGAGTGATGATTTACTTACTCCAATGATTGATCTTGTAAAAGCGGTAGAACCTGATTATCAAACGATTTTGGCTGTTTCAGAAGCTGAGGCGGCTATGCGTGATACACGTATCAAAAAGACAAAAACGGTTTGTACATTCTGTGGTGTAGGCTGTACTTTCGAGGTTTGGACAAAAGATCATGAAATCTTAAAAATTGAACCAACTGAAAATGCACCAGTAAACAGTGTATCTACTTGTGTGAAAGGTAAATTCGGCTGGGATTTCGTCAATTCGAAGGACACGAATTACAACACCATTAATCCGTAAAGGTGATGTGTTTGTTGAAGCCACTTGGGATGAAGCATTAGATCTTGTTGCAGAGAAATTAGGAAACATTAAAGACACATACGGAAGCGATTCATTAGGATTCATCTCTTCTTCGAAAATAACAAATGAAGAAAACTACTTAGTTCAAAAGCTTTCTCGTCAAGTATTTGCAACAAACAATGTGGACAACTGTTCTCGTTATTGCCAATCTCCTGCTTCTTGGGGCTTGCAGCAAACAGGTGGAATTGGAGGAGACTCTGGAACCCTTAAAGACATCGCTGGTGCAGGTCTTGTGATTCTTGTTGGATGTGCTCCGGCAGAAGGACATCCTGTATTTGCTACACGCATAAAGCGTGCTCAAAAACTACATGGACAAAAATTAATTACAGTAGATGTACGTAGACATGAAATGGGCGACCGTGCTGATTTATTTGTTCGTCCGAACCAAGGTACTGACTATGTATGGTTATCTGCCGTTACAAAGTACATGCTTGATCAAGGTTGGCATGATCAAGCGTTTATTCAACAACATGTAAACCAATATGATGAATTCTTAAGCATGATGGATCCGTATACACTTGAAGAAGCAGAGAAGATTACGGGTATTTCTAAAGAAAACTTAATCCAAATGGCGGAAATGATTCGTGACGCCGATGGCACGGCTATTTGTTGGGGTATGGGAGTAACACAAAATATTGCAGGATCTCATACATCGGCGGCGATCGCAAACCTTCTACTTGCGACAGGTAATATGGCGCGTAAAAATGCAGGTGCTTTCCCGCTTCGTGGACATAACAATGTACAAGGTGCGAGTGATATGGGGACGATGCCTAATATTTTCCCAGGATATCAACAAGTTGCAAACGATGAAATTCGTGCAAAGTTTGAGAAGGCTTGGGGTGTAACGCTACCTGCTGTACCGGGTCTAGATAATATTCAAATGCTTGAACAAATTGATAAAGGCCATTTAAAAGGCATGTATATTGTTGGTGAGGATATGGCCTGGGTGGATGCGGATTCCAACCATACACAAGAAATGCTTGCAAAACTAGATTTCCTTGTTGTTCAAGAAATCTTCTTTTCAACAACAGCTGAATTTGCAGATGTGATTTTACCAGGAGTACCTTCATTAGAAAAAGAAGGTACCTTTACAAATACAGAGCGTCGTGTTCAACGTTTATATCAAGCTTTAGATGAAACAGGAGATAGCAAACAAGACTGGTGGATTCTTCAGCAGGTTGCGAACCGCATGGGCTTCAACTGGAACTATGAGGGACCAAGTGAAATATTTGATGAAATGGCAAGCTTAACACCGTTCTTTTCACAGTGTAGCTATGATGTCCTAGAAGGCTGGAATAGCTTCTGTTGGGGATCACAAGATGGAACGGATACACCAGTGTTATTCTTGGATGGTTTTAACTTCCCTGATAAGAAAGCTCGTTTTGGATTGTTTGACTATGTGCCACCAGTGGAGTTTCCGGAAGAGTTCGACTTGTCCCTTGATAATGGTCGTTTGCTTGAGCACTTCCATGAAGGGAACTTAACTCATAAATCAGAAGGACTTCAATATAAGTTCCCTAAAGTATTTGTTGAGGTATCTCCTGAGCTTGCAAAAGAGCGTGGTGTGAAAGATGGATCGCTAGTCCGTCTCGTATCGCCATACGGAAGAATTCGGGTTCCAGTTCTAGTAACAGACCGTGTGAAAGGCAAAACCGTGTATGTACCAATGCACTCCGCAAGCCATGAGAGTGCTGTAAACTTACTGACAGGCGGTAGCTTCGATGTTGTGACGAATACACCTGCCTATAAGCAAGCGAAGGTACGCATGGAGGTTCTAGAGGTAGATGGAGAAAATCCTCTTCCAAAATTCAATCACCGTTATGCGACACGTACACCGCAAATGGGGCTTGAAATTTATCGAAAATGGGAACGTGGCGACTATGTGGCCATTTCAGATGTAAATGAACATGTACAACCTGGTGTATATGACAGGAGGAATTCGTAATGGCGATGCCAATTAGAACGATTAAAAGAATCGAACTAACAGAAGAACAAAAAAAGGAACAAACTTTGGATAGTCTACTAACTGAGGTTGTGCAAAATAAAGATTCCTTAGTCGAGACACTTGATTTATTGCAGGAGTTACACAACAGTGGGATATTAGATGCTATCAATAGTCTTGTTAAAACAAAAGAGGAAGTAGCTAAAATTGCGGTTGGGCAAATGACACGCGAGCCAGTTACCAATATGATTAACAATGCAATGGCAGCAGGTGGCGTATTAACGCAAATGGATCCTGAAATGACAAAGAAGCTAATGGGAAGTGTTGCAAAAGGATTAGAGAGAGCAGAACAAGGGCTTCAATCTAATTCCACAACTGGAATACTCGATATTATGAAGGCATTGAAGGATCCTGATATGAACCGAGCAATTACATTCGGTATGAATCTACTAAAAGGGATCGGTGAAGAGTTAAAAGATTAATAGAATAAAGAAGTGAAATTCCATTCGGGCTTTAGGTAACGAATGGATTTCCCTTTTTATAATCAAAACTAAAGTAACACAACAATTAAGGGGTAGTTACACGATGGGAAAAAACTTAGAACATCAATTTAGTATGCTTGTTCGGGAAATTAGAAAAGAATATGTTGGAAATGGACCAAAGGAAATTAGTACTCGCTTTGTGGGAAACTGGGCCATTAGTGAAATGAAAGGGAACTTGACCAATGTTGAAAAGTTTATGATTAGTTCGGAACAAGGTCAACATATGGTCCATCAGGCTCGGACAAAAATGGTAAAGGAAATCTATAAGAAGCAAGAGGTAATTGATAAGTTTGAGGTCTTAATTGGAGCAAGAGTGTTGCGACTTTTTTCAGATATTAATATTGAACAGGATATTGCGATGACGGTTTTTGTTTTCGATCAATCCGTTGATTTAACAGCAAAATAAGAGAACAAGGGGAGTAGGGGAAAATGGGTCAGCAAATTCTTGTAAAGAATCAAGTGTTACGTTACGAAAACGGTACGGTTCATCTTGTAGATGATTTAATCGTGACAGAGTATCCGATTACGATTATTTTAAATGACCAAGAATTCGCAACCCTTGTATGTAGTCCAGAACATATTGAGGATCTCGTAGTCGGATTTTTGGCGTCAGAGGGGATTATTAGTCGCTTTGAGGATATTAAGGAACTTCAAGTGATTGAATTAACAGGAAAAGCGATTGTTAAGACACATAGAATTAATAAATTGAATGAAAAGTTCCACTCCAAGCGGTATGTAACATCGTGTTGTGGAAAAAGCCGTCAGAGTTTTTATTTTTATAATGATGCAAGAACGGTGAAGCCGATTGAAACGAAAAATAAGGTGCTTTCAATAGAGGATTGCTTCCGTCTCATGGAAACGATGCAGAATTCCTCTACCATTTTTCAAGATACGGGTGGCGTTCATAATGCAGCGTTATGTGATAAGAATGGAATGGTTGTCGCAAGAACGGATATTGGCCGACATAACGCATTGGATAAAATATATGGCTACTGCCTCAAACATTCGATTTCAATAGAGGATAAAGTGATCGTATTTAGTGGACGTATTTCTTCAGAGATATTAATAAAAGTAGCAAAAATTAAATGCGGTATTGTTCTATCAAAATCTGCCCCAACCGAACTGTCTTTACGCTTAGCAGAAGAACTTGGTATTACTACTGTTGGCTTTATCCGAAACAAAAGTTTAAATATATATACAAATCCAGAGCGTATTACCGGATTTGAACTTTAAAGGTGACTCAAATTTCAATGTGTGACAAGGGGACGGTTCATGTGTTTGCAAACACAAGAACCGTCCCCTTGTTTGCTTGTTTGCACCCCCATGGTTATCCTCATGTTTTGTTATTGGATTCTACTTTAATTTTTAGACCCCTATTCTACGAAATGCAAATTATTTGCATATAAGCAATTTCGATGTTGTGAAAATATATAAAGAATATGTATGTAATAACATCAGTCTTAATAGTATGTAAGTAGAAGGGGGGAGAAAATTGTAGAAATCAACGCCTGTAATAATGACAAAACTATTGGTACCAAAGGTGAGAAAAGAAGCTATACGGAGTAGTAAACTTACGCTAAAAATGAAAGTGATTTCTCGTTATCTATTAGCGATTATTCATTCATGTGCAGGATATGGAAAAAGTAAGGTACTAGCTCTTTTTATTTGCGCTGAAAACCATATTCTTGAAAGTGAAATAGGAGTTCGACCTGTAGAAGTAGAGTCGGCTCAGCGGCTGTATCAAATGATTATGGATTCAGTTAAAGTAGCTTCTGAACGATCGGTTGCTTTATTTCTTTGCCCTTATCGGGAAATTCACTTTATTCATCTGTAACTGTTTTGTAATCAAATGCTATCAATATAAATTCAGAAGGTATCGCTCATTTTACTATTTAATTCATGAGGGGGAAAAGGGATGACAAGATTTAAACACAAGATCATTTGTTTATGCTTACTGGCCTTCATTATGATATTCATGAGTGCCTGTAATTCAGGAACCACTGAGGAAACGGGTGGTGAAACAAATAAGGATCCAATTAAAATCGGTGTTCTTGCGTCCCAAACAGGTGCTTTAGAGTCTTATGGGGAGCAAACAGTACGTGGATTTGAACTCGGATTAGATTATGCAACGGATGGTACAAGAGAAGTGGAAGGCCGTAAAATTGAATTTATTGTGGAAGATACAGAGACAAAACCAGAGGTGGCGGTTCAAAAAGCCACAAAGTTTTTAGAGGAGGATGAAGTTGACTTCTTGGTTGGATCTTCAAGTTCTGGAGACACATTAGCTGTTTTACCGCTAGCAGAAGAGTATGAAAAAATAATGGTCGTGGAACCCGCGGTTGCAGATAGTATTACAGGTTCAGAGTTTAATCCATATTTATTCCGTACAGCGCGCAACTCGTCACAGGACGCTGTAGCAGGAGCAGTAGCGATTGCAAAAGAGGGGATAAAAATTGCTACGCTTTCACCCGACAATTCATTCGGACGTGACGGTGTTGCGGCTTTTAAAGAAAGTGCTTTAAAACTGGGGGCGGAGATTGTTCATGAAGAATATGCGGATCCCGCTGCAACTGATTTTACATCGAATGTCCAAAAGGTAGTGGATGCAAAACCAGATTATTTATTTGTTATTTGGGCAGGAGCCAATACACCTTGGAATCAAATAGCGGATATGAAAGTTCAGGACAAAGGAATCAAAATTTCTACCGGTGCTCCCGATATTGCAGCTCTTGGGACAATGGAGCCTTTAGTGGGCATGGAAGGCTTTACGGTATACTACCATGATCTTCCACAAAATAAAGTAAATGATTGGCTTGTTGAAGAGCATAAGAAACGATTCAATGGCGAGGTTCCTGACCTTTTTACGCCTGGCGGGATGAGTGCGGCAATTTCAATCGTTGAGGCGCTAAAGAAAACAGAAGGCAATACAGACACGGACGAACTAATACAGACAATGGAGGGAATGAGTTTCGAAACGCCAAAAGGAACCATGACATTCCGTGAAGAGGATCATCAAGCGCTGCAAACTCTTTATGCGATTAAATTAGAGAAAAAAGAGGGAGTGGCCTATCCTGTTCCAGTTTTAATACGTGAATTAACTCCAGAAGAAACGGCTCCTCCAGTACGGAATAAATAGAGTAATACCATTTAAATAGGAAACATTTTCTCTATTTCTCGATAGACTAATGGATCAATTGAATAAGATTTCTCTCATGTGGGGTCTGGCTCATGCTTTTGGGTCGACCTCATTGTTTCTAGAATCGTTCCAAATTTACAAGGGGGTGCTCGACTGTGAATTCGATCATTGAAACACGTGATTTAACAATTTCCTTTGGTGGTCATACTGCAGTTGATTCTGTTAGTATCTCTGTTCCCAAAAATCATTTTAAATCGATTATTGGACCAAATGGAGCAGGAAAGACAACCTTTTTTAATTTATTAAGTGGACAGTTAATGCCTACAAAAGGCCAGATTCTTTTTAATGGAGAAAATATAACCAATCTTTCTCCAACGAAAAGAACGCGAAAAGGAATGGGCCGGTCCTTTCAGATTACAAATGTATTTCCTAACTTAACGGTGCTTGAAAATGTGAGACTGGCTGTCCAATCGCAAGCGGGTATTCGTTATCAAATGCTGACTCATTTTTTGAAATATAAAGAACTCGAAGTGAAAGCAGAAGAATGGCTGAAAATCGTTTTATTAGATTCAAAGAAAGATACATTGGCCAAGAATCTAGCACATGGAGAAAAGCGAAAATTAGAAATTGCCATGCTGCTGGCGTTAAATACAGAGGTACTGTTATTGGATGAACCCACTGCGGGGATGTCTTTGGAGGAAGTTCCTGCTATTTTGGACGTTATTAGAAAGATCAAGGAAAAAGGGGATCGAACGATTCTTTTGATCGAACACAAGATGGATATGATTTTGGATTTATCAGACTCTGTAATGGTTTTATACAATGGAACATTATTAGCAGATGGGACACCTGAAGAAATCATGCAAAATGAAACCGTGCAGTCTGCTTATTTAGGAGGAAATTTTGATGACCGTCCAACTCCGTCTAAATGAAATTGAAACCTATATTGGCCAATACCATATTCTCCAAGGGATATCTTTTGAGGTGAATAGAGGGGAAGTTACTGTTTTATTAGGGAGGAATGGCGCCGGTAAAACGACGACTTTAAGAACGATTATGGGATTGAACCCAGCCTCAAAGGGTGTCATTGAATTAAATGGTGAGCAGATTCATAGATACCCTACCTATACGATTGCTCAAAAAGGAATTGGTTATGTTCCAGAGGATCAAGGCATTTTTCCAGGACTTACGGTGGAAGAAAATATGAAGGTAGCCATCAAAAAGGAAAATGAAGAAACGAGTGAAAGACAGGATTACATTTTAGATTTGTTTCCTGATTTAAAAAAATACTGGAAAAGGAATGGCGGATTACTCAGTGGTGGGCAAAAGCAAATGCTATCGATTGCAAGAGCCTATGTGAATAATAATAAGCTTCTTCTCATCGATGAACCTAGTAAGGGGCTTGCGCCGATCATGGTAGAAAAGGTAATGGAATCGATCCTGCAAATGAAAGAGAAAACAACCATTGTGCTAGTGGAGCAAAATTTTAGGATGGCAAGTACAATAGGGGACCATTTCTATATTATTGATGACGGCCAAACGGTGCAAAATGGCACGATGAATGTTTTGAGAGAAAATGAAGAAATGCGACGTAAATACTTAGGCATTGCGTAATGGAAAGGGGGAAAGGGAATGGAGTTATTTTTCAATTTAACATTAAATGGTCTGGCAACAGGGATGCTTATTTTTCTACTCGCAGCGGGTTTAACTTTAATATTTGGGTTGATGGATGTCTTGAATTTTGCTCATGGCGGCCTGTTTGCTTGGGGAGCCTACAGCGGAACATGGATCTATGCTTCTACTGGAAGTTTTTTAATAGGAATTATGGGGGCAGTTGCGACTGGAATGCTGCTTGGATGGATCATCGAGAAATGGATGATCAAACCAGTTTATGGAAATCATGTGCAACAAATTCTTATTACTCTAGGACTAATGCTTGTTCTATCTGAACTACTAAAAGTCGTTTGGGGTCCAAATCAAATATCAGCATCGCCTCCTGATGTACTTAAAGGAAGCTGGGAAATAGGGGATATTATTATCATTAAGTACCGTGTTTTTATTATTGCCGTTGGACTTTTGATGTTCTTAATTGTGCAATACATTTTAAAAAGGACCAAAATTGGCTTAGTCGTTCGTGCTGGCGTCATGAATAAGGAGATGGTCCAGTCTCTAGGGATCAATATTCACAAAGTATTTATGCTTGTCTTTATGGTGGGTGCCGGTATGGCGGCTCTTGGGGGTGTGTTAGTTGGACCCTATTCGGGTGTGATTCATGCCGGGATGGGAATGGAATTTGCAATATTAGCTTTTATTGTTGTCGTTATTGGCGGTATGGGAAGCTTCCCAGGATCCATATTAGCTGCCATATTAGTTGGATTATCCGGATCCTTCATGGCTTATTATGTGCCTGATCTAAGTTTAGCAGTGAATATGCTGTTAATGGCAGTTGTCCTTATATTTAGACCAAAGGGACTATTCGGATTAAAGGGGTGAGGAATATGCTAGGAATGAATAAGAATCGAAGTATGTTCATCTATGGGATTGTGATCCTATTTCTCCTTATGATTCCGTTTGTCTACGATTCAAGAACGCTTCTCATTCTACTCACACAAGTATTTATTTTTGCGATTTTTGCGATGAGCTATGATTTATTGCTTGGATATACAGGGATTGTTTCTTTTGGGCATGCGATGTTTTTTGGAATCGGAGCCTATACAATTGGAATTTTTATGAAGAGATTCGAGCCAACGATGTCCTATTTATTTATAGCCCTTTTGGTTACGATTCTATTAACAGCCATTATTAGTTTTTTCATTGGATTGCTCACGCTTCGCTTGAAAAGTCATTTCTATGCCATGCTAACCCTTGCCTTTTCTGGTTTATTTCTTGTATTAGCGGAAAAGTGGAGAACCATGACGTATGGAAATGATGGGTTTACCTTTAGAGTTCCAGATTTTCTAAAGATCGAACTGAATTTTACCTGATTTGTCTTGTCCTTATGGTTTTGGTTTTTCTTGTCTTAAGAAGATTCATCCATTCTCCGCTGGGACGTGTCATTCTGGCGATAAGGGAAAATGAGCAAAGAACGGAATCATTAGGATATAATGTCCTTCACTATAAAATTATAGCGAGTGTGGTTTCAGGGGTCATCGCTGGAATATCAGGAATGTTATATTCTATTTCTTTGAGATTTGTGAATACAAGCGTATTTTCAATGGATATTACTTTAGATGCCCTATTAATGACGATCATCGGTGGTGTTGGCACCCTTGTTGGAGCGATTATCGGCTCAGGTCTCATCGAATTCGCCCACCATTGGTTAACTGAAATGGCCAAAACCCATTGGATATTTGAAAGATGGATCATCTTCTTTGGGATTATCTATATCCTTGCTGTGATGTTTTTCCCGCAAGGAATTGTCGGTACATTAAAAAGGCTCAGATGGAGGAAAGATAAAAAATAAGCAGGAAAGTCTAAAAATAATGCTACTAGGTAGGTGGGGCCTGATGGAGTTAAATCAGATAGCGTCTTTTATCATTCGATTTCGTTTAGCAGGGTTAGATGAGTGTTCAAACAATAAGCTTTAGCGAGAAGCATGAGGTTCTTGTGCTTCTTTTTCTTGACCAAAGTCAGCACAAGAACCGTCCGAGATCACTGAAAAAGTCCACTTTTCCAGCAGTCTCGAACCGTCCCCCTGTTTCCCCTAAATGCCATTAATCGAATAACTTACTGTAATTTTTGTATTTAATGAATGCGTGACTGAACAGTATTTATCATTTGCTAACTGGATGGCTCGTGCCACCTTTTGTTCAGGCAGTTCTCCTTCGAATGCATAATGAATATGAATGCTTTGTAAAATTCTTTGGAGGTTCTTCCGTATCGATCACCCTTCAACTTCCATATGGAAAGAGGTTGGTTCTAAACGCATTTTTTTCAAAATCCAAATAACATTTATTCCTGTACAACCTGCAACGGACTGTAAAAGGAGTTCCATTGGTCTTACACCAGCATTCTGTCCTCCGATTTCTTCAGCACCATCTATTTTAATTTCATGTCCAGAGGATGCGGTCCCTGAAAATGCTACATTTCCTGACCAATTTAATGTTGTTTCCATCCATTCATCCACTCCTTTCATTTCTTATTCTTTTAGTAACTCCTGGATCTAGATAGATTCTTATTTCCATAAGACCTCTATCTATTAGACGTCTTCGATAACGATTGTGTGTTTTTTCATGAATCGGTCTGAAAAATTGAATGATTGCTATAAAGTAGGACATGATTGTTGCGAATCCGAATAATCCAGTTAATCCATTTTGATAGAGTAAATCAAATAAAACAACATTCACGCCGGTTAATATAATTCCAGCTCCTAAACTAATGTAGGAAAGGCGAACAGATTTTCCTGTTTGGATAAACCATTCAGCTTTTTTGTCCAATAGTGTAACGATCACGATTGTTAGTACATTAATAGAACTTCCTATCCAGACAGGATGAATGTTCAAATAAAATGTACTTAGGTTGCCAGTCTCCTAGATAATACCATAGTAAACCACTTAAAAAACCGGTCAATAATGAAGCAATAACAGCCTTTTTGTCACCACCGGCCAGAATAGTGCCGCTAATACCGGTGCAAATGTTGCACTGTTTCGGATCGTCCAAGCCAGAACATTCCACCATGCGGATTGTTCTGTGCGAAGCATACCAAATACAATCATTAATACAGTTAAAATAAACAATGAAATCTTCGTATATTTAACAAGCTGTTCTTCTGTTGCTTTTGGATTTACAGCACGTCCAAAGTCCCGTCCAAGACTAGTTGCACCTGAAAATTGGCAAGGAGCCCCCCAGCCAAGTGCACATGCCCATACTCCTAAAAAGAACAAACCGACTAGACGGAGCTGGCAATACTTCCATTAAATATTGCGGAATGGCAATTAATCCTGCTTGTGCATCTGGTATAACGATTGCAGCTGCAATTCCAAATAATACACCACAGACAATAAAAGGAACAGCCATAAACCCTGCTAGAATCATCCCTTTTTGTCCTTCCTCCGGAGTTTCGGAAGAAAGTGCCATCTGAAATGCTGCTTGTGCAAGAATAACGTTTACCAGGAATGTGCCAAACCAAGCAACAATGACTTGTAAACCAACACTGCCAAAATCAAACATCAGCTGGTTTTTCAGATGCATATGCCAATAGTCCATCAATCCCTGGATTGATAAAGAAAGCAATGATCCCAATGATAAACATAGCTGCAAATAGAAATCATGTTAATCGTTTGCGTAAACGCGATGGACCACATGCCTCCAGCCTGCAAATAAATGAATAATAGAATAGCTGTTATCGCAACAGAAAGGGTCAATGATATCCCTGTGAAGACGTGGATAGCTGATGCAAAAGCAATAGCTGTTGCAACAGACCACATTGGGAAAGCAAAGGCAGTAATCAAACTGGAAATGCCGAGAGAAGTACGTCCATACTTATCTCCAATTAAGCCCGTTACGGTAACCATCATTTTCTTTCTAAATGAACGAATAATTAAAAAAGCAATAATAAATATTTGAACCATTTCCGCTACTCCGTACCAGATTGCGGAAATCCCTGACAAATAAGATAATTCTAAAATGGATATGTAAGTTGAACCTGAAAACAATCCCGTGATACAAAAAGCGACAATCCATTTGTTGAAATTTCTCCCTGCTACAAAGTAACTATCCTTCTTATTAATTTTACGTTTTGCTAACTGGCCTGCAATAATAAGCACTAGTGTATAGCCAACTGCAAGCGCTAATATCCATATACCATACTCACTCAAAGTAATTCCTCTCCTCTTAATAAATTAGACTGAAAAATAATATCAATAAACCCATCTATTTACTGAGTATTTATTATTCTAAAATACTATACTTAAGAAATTAAGTCAATAAACCTTAATATCTTAATCTCTATTTTTTATCCTTTTTTGAGTCAATTTGAACGGAGTCTACTCTGATTGAAAACATTTTTAACAGAAACTTGAAATTTCTATACCTTATAAGTATAGTATTATTGATTGAAAATTGGAGGAGTAAAATGATTGCTAGATGGCTGACGATTAATATCTTAACTGTCTTCATCATTGTTTTTTGGAGTCTGTATCAGGGGTATGACTCGAATTATATTTTAATAGGAAAAATTGCTGCGCAAGCAGCATTTGTCTTATTTTTATTCAATATTAATATGTATTTCGTGTTCCTTCTTATTCGAAAAAGTAAAATCAGAAATATAAAAGTAAAGCTTGCAAAAGTTTCTAAGAGGATGATGAAATATCATATCCCTATTGCGATTACTGCTTCCTTGCTTATATTATTTCATGCAGCGATGATGATTTATTCAAGATGGGAACATCTTTGGGAAGTAAAAATAATAAGTGGTACAGTAACGACTTGTATCCTCATCGTTCTATTATTTAGTGGATTATTACGAAGATGGAAAGCAACAGGAAAAAGAAGGAGATTTCATTACATAATGGCATTCGTGTTTTTTGGATTTGTGATTTTTCATATTTTTCTATAGAAAAATTTCCATTTCGGACAGTGACAAGGGGACGGTTCTTGCGTTTCCAAACACAAGAACCGTCCCCTTGTTTCATTTTGAATTTGAAAAGCAATACAGGAGGTTATAATGAAAAAGAATATTCATGTCGTCGGAGCGGTAATCATTGAAAATGATAAAATTCTATGTGCCCAACGAGGTCCAGCAAAATCCTTACCACTTAAATGGGAATTTCCAGGTGGGAAGATAGAAGCGGGAGAAACACCGCAAGAAGCATTAAGTCGTGAGATTAAAGAAGAAATGCAATGTATAGTAGAAATTGGCGGTCAAGTGGAGCATACGGTTTATGAATATGACTTTGGAATCGTTCATTTGACTACATATTATTGCAAGCTCATTGAAGGGAAACCAGTGTTAACAGAGCATGTTTCAATGAAATGGTTAGCACCAGATGAGTTGAAATCTTTGGACTGGGCACCTGCTGATATTCCTGCAATTGAGACATTATCAATGAAACCATTTTAAATGAAAATAAATAAGCATATTCCCCGAGCTACTCACTATACGTGAATAGCTTTTTTCTTTATTCTTCATTGCACTATAAAATTAGTAGGATTACAATGAACCTAAATAAATGGTAATGATTGGAGATTATATGGGGAACTTTATTCGGAATTTAGAAGCATCATTACATAGGGGATTTATTAATCAAAACGATGGAGAATCTGGTAGTTTTAAGCCTAAGTTATTAATTAATAATACGAAAAAAAGTGAAAATGTTCTAACCTCATTGCTTGAAGAACTTGACCATTGTCAGTCTTTTATTTTTTCAGTTGCTTTTATTACGGAAAGTGGTCTAGCTACTTTAAAATCACATTTTCTCGATCTTAAACGAAAAGGGATTCATGGGAGAATACTCACTTCAACTTTTTTGAACTTTAACAAACCAAAAGTATTTAGAGAGTTGATGAAGATTACAAATGTAGAAGTGAGATTAACAAATTTAGAAGGGTTCCATTCGAAAGGATATATTTTTAACCATGATAACTATTATTCGTTAATTGTAGGGAGCTCAAATCTAACCGCTCATGCGTTAAAAGTAAACTATGAATGGAATGTGAAGCTAACCTCTCATGAAAATGGGGAGATCGTCCATCACTTCAAAAATCAATTTGAAGAGGTATGGAAAGATACTCAGGACTTGACGGAAGATTGGATTGAAAACTACGAAGAAACCTATACACCAGTGTTTGATAATAAAGCAATGGACCAAGTAATTGATCTTCCTACTCAATATCAGATCAATTCGATTAAGGATGCTTTAAAAATTGTTCCAAATAAAATGCAAGAAGCTGCATTGGATGGAATTCAAGCAATTCGAGATGCAGGTCAAGATAAAGGATTAATTATTTCAGCAACAGGAACCGGTAAAACGTATCTTTCAGCATTCGATGTGAGACGATTTAAACCGAAACGCATGCTATTTATTGTTCACCGAGAGCAAATATTACAAAAGGCCAAATCCGATTTCAAAAGAGTTCTTGGTGGGATTGAAGAAGAATTTGGTATCTTATCAGGTACAAATAAGCAAACAAATGCTAAGTATTTATTTGCTACGATCCAGACCATTTCCAAAGAAGAAACCTTATCTCAATTTGATCGTGAGGCATTTGATTATATTTTGATTGATGAAGTACATAAGGCAGGAGCTAAATCTTATCATAAAGTGATTGATTATTTTAAACCTCAATTTTTTATGGGAATGACCGCTACACCTGAACGAACCGATGATTTTAATATATACGAACTGTTTGATTACAATATTGCCTATGAAATTCGTTTACAAGAGGCGCTTGAAGAAGATATGCTCTGTCCTTTTCACTACTTTGGCGTGACAGACCTTGAATATAACGGTGAGATTATTGATGATGCTACCATTTTGTCAAAGCTTGTTACAGAAGAACGTGTCAATCATATGCTTGAAAAAATTCAATACTATGGTTTTTCTGGTGAAAAAGTAAAAGGATTAATCTTTTGCAGTCGAAAAGAAGAAGCGCAAAAACTATCGGTTGCCATGAATGAAAAAGGGTTTCGCACGATTGCCTTAACGGGTGATGATTCTCAAGAAATAAGAGCACATCGAGTCAATCAATTAGAAAATGGTGAACTGGATTACATTCTAACCGTGGATATATTTAATGAAGGAATTGATATCCCTAGCATTAACCAAGTGGTTATGTTAAGACAAACTCAGTCAAGTATTATCTTCATCCAGCAGCTTGGAAGAGGACTTCGTAAGCATAATTCAAAGGATTTTGTGACAATCATTGATTTTATTGGAAATTATAAAAATAACTATCTAATCCCGATCGCTCTATCTGGTGATAAATCACAAAATAAAGACAATGTACGTCGTCGTACAATCGATACAAGCTATATAAAAGGCGTTTCAACGGTTAATTTTGAAGAAATAGCAAAAAAACAAATCTTTAAAGCCATCAATAATAGCAAATTAACGGCAACAAAAATCATAAAAGAAGCCTATGTTGAGTTGAAAAATAGAATTGGTCGAGTTCCATATTTATATGATTTTGTATCCAATCATTCGATTGATCCAGTTGTGATTGTAGATCATTATTCCAACTACTATCAATTTTTATTGAAAATGAAAGAAGAAGTTCCGGTATTATCAACCTATGAAAATAAGGTTTTGATGATGCTTTCCTTGGAATTATTAAACGGGAAACGGAAGCATGAAATGATTTTGCTGGATTTATTACTTCATCAGGGAAAGGTGAAATATGATGACTATCTGACTCATTTAACAGAAGCGAATTGTTCAATTAATCATGCCACGATCGATTCAGTAAAACGTATTTTAAATTTATCGTTTTTCACACAGGCATATAAAACTAAATACGGGGAAAAGCCTATTATCATTTTGCATGAAGATCAGTATTTTATGTTTAATGAAGCGATTCGAGGAAGTCTAAATAACAATGAGTACTTCAAACTTCTGGTCAGCGACATTGTGCAAAGTGCAAAAGAAAAGAACCAAATCTACATTAGCGACCAACCGCTTACCTTGTACGCAAAATATACAAGAAAAGATGCTTGTAGGCTATTGAACTGGGCTAGCGATGAAAGCTCAACGATGTATGGTTATAAAACAAAACACAATACGTGTCCAATATTCATTACTTACCATAAAAATGATGAAGTAGAGGCTAGTGTGGCATATGGCGATGAGTTTCTAAGTCAAGATGTCTTAAAATGGTACACAAGAAGCAATCGAACATTGGAATCAGAAGAAGTTAAAAAGATCATTGATGCTAAAGAAAACAATATTGATATTCATATCTTTGTGAAAAAAGATAATGATGAAGGAAGCGACTTTTATTATCTAGGTAAAGCTAGTCCTGATAAAGAGACGGTTCAACAAGATAAAATGGAAGACGGGAAACCAGTTGTTCATATGAATATGGTGATGGAGCAAAGTATTGATAGTAGGCTTTATCATTATATTAGGAGTGGGATGGAGGATTAAAAATAGTGACAGGGGGACGGTTCTTGCGTTTCCGAAACGCAAGAACCGTCCCCCTGTTTGTCTTTTTCTTCCCACGGTTTTCTTATGTAGAGTATATCTAATACCTACCTTTTTATATCTCATAAGTAGCGGACGATCCTGTAGATATAACGCTATATCTGGGCTGATTCCTTCAACAATTTCTTTAACGATTAACTTTGCTAGCATTTGGCTGTATACGGTTCCGTTATCGCCAAAAGCAAATAGAAAATAGCTATTTGGATACTCATCATAAACACCGATGATCGGAAGTCCATCCACTGTTCCCCCATAAAATGCAGTTAAAGGATATTGGGGTTCTACTCTGATATCTGGAAACATCTTATGAAACTCTTCAATCAGCTTATCCTTTTTGTGAATTAGTTTACTATCACGATCTTCAGGGTTAGTTGTATTGTCATCTAGCCCACCAATGATAATTCGATTGTCAGCCGTTGTACGCATATATAAATAAGGGCGAGCAGTCTCCCAAAGGAGTGTTCGATTATACCATGTCGAGAAGTCATCGACTGGAGTTGTCGTGACCGTATAGGTACTTACAAAGGAGGCTTGTTTCTCTTTTCTGATTTCCATTCCTTCATATCCTGCGGCAAAAATAACAAAATTTGCAGAAATGGAGTGTTTTGTTTTGGTAGAAATCATCATGCGATCCTCTTGATCATCATAATGATGACCATTCATTTCTGTATTTTCATAAATACGCACACCTTTTTTGAAAGCATAATCAAATAAGGCATGGGTATATTTGAATGGATTGAGTTCGCCATCGTTGTAAGAATAGATTGCACTATCTCTACTAAAAGGATATTTAGCCTCAATCTCTTTCTTTGTCAAAATATCCAGTTCAAAGTTTTGCTGTTTTAAAAATTCATATTCTTTTTTCAACCTGTCAACGTCTTCTGGACAGCTAGCGCAATAAAGGGTGTCTCTTCGGCTAAATTCACAATTGATGTCGACTGTCATTGAAGCTGTTTCGATTTCATTTATAGCCTCTTTTAATAATTGTACATGCCTTTCAATGTATTCGTACCCGAACGTGTGGATGAGATCAGTGAACATTTTTTCACCTGAATATTGTATAAGTGCCGTGTTTGAACTCGTACTGCCGTTGCCAATTTTTCCTTTTTCAATAACAACCACATCTAAATCAGAATCAGCCAAATAATAAGCACACTGTGCCGCGGAACTCCCTCCTCCAATAATAATCACATCACAATGAAGATCCTCCTCTAAGGATGGATAGGAGGGAGCGTCGGGAAATGTAGTTGGCCAATAATACGTACCTGATTGTAAATTCATTTGATTCCTCCTAATATTAAAAGCATATAATTTTAATATTTCCAACTTGTTGTTTTGCATGTAATGACGGAAATAAATTTCTTATCATGATACTAACGACAATTAAATAAACCTCACTTTTATATCTAGTGAGGTAGAGGCGCGATATTTATTTATGGTAGAATAATCCGATAGAGAATCCCTTATCTATAATCGTTGCGTAGGTTTATTTCTTACATAAGGATTCTACATTATTCAAAAGGAGGGAGGAAAAGTGATGTCTAAATTAAATGAATTGTATATGAAAGTGTTAGCAGACAGCAGCCTGCAAGCTAAATTTTTAGAAATTGTAAAGGATGTAGAAACAGTGGGACGTGAAGTGACTGGAGAAAAGTTAGTCGTTTTTGCTAAAGAAGCGGGCTACGATGTAACGGTTGCAGAAATTGCTGCTTTTTTAGAAAACCTTGCCCCAAAACAAAACTGAGAATCATCAGACGCAGAGTTCAACCCTGTGGCGGCTTCTAACCTCTGACTCGTTAAAGTATGAACGAGTCAGAGGTTAGAAGCCGTTTTTTTATTTTTGTTCTTCTTTTTCAGGATTTAGGTGGGAGTAGTCATAACAATTACATACAATCTATTTTCTTTTATGGGAAATCAAAAAACACAAATCTCAATAATCAATAGAAAAAATCTATATTTAACAAAATTGTCAATCATGTGTTTCAAATTAGTGAAATGATAATGAGAATTGTTTTTAATTCAAGATTAAGTAGTATACTCTATTTGTGAAGTAATTAACATATAAGGAGTGGTCAACATGGTTAGATGGTTAAGAGAAAGTAATTTTTCAGCTATTATTCTTGCATTATTTAGATTGTACATTGGATATACATTTTTTACACATGGATTGCAAAAAGTAATGGGAGGATTTGATGCTGCTGGTTTCCTACAAGGTGCTGTCAAGAATCCAGGCGTAGAAGCTTGGTGGGCATCATTCCTAAACGGTGTAGCTCTTCCGAATGTCGCTTTATTTAACGTATTAGTACCATGGGGAGAGGTTTTAATTGGACTTGGATTAATCTTAGGATGCTTAACAACTGCTGCTGCATTTTTTGGAGCTGTCATGAACTTTTCGTTCCTTTTCTCTGGAGTAGCAAATCCTAATGCCCTAATGGCATTATTAGCAGTAATCATTCTTGTTGCTGGTTCAAATGCTGGAAAATACGGATTGGACCGTTGGGTTTTAACTTATATCCGCCAATTTATGAACATGAAAGCAAACGATGTTACGGTTACTTCAAAAAAATAAAACCATATAAAAGCCTGATTCCCTTGTATGAAAGGAATCAGGCTTTGTTTGTTTGCTTTTCCTATAATCGGGAAAATTATCTCTAATGGTTTTGTATGGAACGAATCGTATGATTGCAAACGAAAGAACCGTCCCACCTGTTTGTTCTGTTTTTTTATATATTTGACGATTTAATATGTTTGTGAATTATGAAATCTCAACCACACGACCTATTCCAAAATACCCAATCTACATACCAAAATAAGGATATTGTAGTATAATAAAGGAAAATAGAAAACCTTGAGCAGATGATAGGGCGATTACGATCCCAGAAACCATTTTGAACTTTAGCAACAACTAATGTGGAAAGACGGTTTTAACAGGAGTTAAAACATTAGAATTTGGATATAGATTACCTAAATTTAAAAGAAGTGGGTGGAGAAACTGTGGAAACTATTGAAAGATGTTACTGCCTAGAAATGTTCCGAAAAAAAGACCCTAATGTACAAGGTGAATGTTTAAAAATGAAATGTGGAAGGTACAAAATCGAGAAAAGACGTAAAGTTGACGGAAAACCCAGTACATTAAAGGAAATATTGAGAGAGAAGAAAGTTAATGAATCAAGAAGACATGCAAATAACAATCATGATTGCAATTCATAATCCCCAAAAATAATAAAAAACCTTGATATATCATCATAATAACAAAACCTGAACAAACTGAAGAAATATTGAATAATAACCGTGCAAATCTTGTAGCCCTTGGCCGAGAGCTTCTTAGAAACCCTTATTGGGTACTAAATACAGCAAAGGATTATGGAGCTGATATTAATTGACCTGCTCAATATGATCGTGCATTTGATGCAAGAAGGTAATGTTTTAGTATAATAAAAAAATGTCGGGGTTATGTTTAAGTTAAAACATAACACCGACATTTTTAATTACTTTCTTAAAAGCTCTTCTAATTTTTCTTTTATATATTCCTTTATCTCTACTCCACCGATTGTAGTTTTACCCTCATCTTCAAGTGATGGCATAACTCTAAAGAAATTTATTACAAGCATATTTCCTTTAATTATATAGTCATCTACGTGAAGTGGTGATACCCTTACCTCAAGTTCATTGTAGTTGGAACTTCCTTCAACATTCTTAACTTTTTCAACTAAATCATCAATATTTAGCTTTTTAAGTGGTTTTACCATAGAATCTGTATAGCTTAAGTCCTCCATCATCCACATGTTATTATTCCAAAAGCGAGATTCCTTTTTTGTCTTTTGTGATAATATTTCTCTATTCGTAATTGCACTTAAAACCTTACGAACTGATTCCCCATTAAACTCGCTATCATATGAGGATGATAATCCTGGCAAAGATGCTATTTCATGAAGATACGTTTCTGCAACCTTTTCTTTATCATTTGTAGCCTGCCAAAAATAAAGCATTGATTCTATTTCTTCCAAATTCAATTTGATTCCTTGAACCATTTTTTTAAACCTCCGTAAAATCTTATTATAAGAATAGATATAGAATTTTGACCTTTACTAATTAATCTTCTACAAAAAACGACAAAATCCTTCTTTTATATTTTATTACATAAATTTCCGAATGTTATAAAACTTTATTTTTACATATCATAGAGGATTGGAGGAATTGGATTTATCGATTTTAGGTTAAATTAGAGTAGATGATACTTGTTAAGGCCATTAAACAACATAAGTTCTATTATAGATTTCGGTGGAAGATTCCTTTTGAGATGAATCGTGGTGAACCGTATCATAAATAGATGTGTTTTTTTATTTCATTGTCCATACCGTGTAGACAATTATGGAGATTTTGTCCTTTTACGGTGCCTGACACCGGATTTATTTGTGAAAACGTTTTCAAATTTTTATTGACATTATTTTATTTTTGGATTATTCTAAAAATATAAAAAATATAGTGGATAAAAGTTGTAGGAGAGCGTTTATTATAAGCCACCGAAGGAGCAAACTCCAATAAGACCCTTGGAGCGAATCTCTCAGGTAGAAGAAACTGCAACTTTTCACGCCTCTGGAGAGAACGTATGAATAGATACGTCACCAAAGGGGAACGGCTCTATTGAGCTAAACTCTCAGGTAAAAGGACAGAGAAGGGCAGAGAAAACACATTGTGTTTCTCTGTTCTTTTTGTTGTGCTTACAATCATAAGATCGTCATCACTGGGGAGACATAGTTAGTTCAATGGATCGTTAACCAAAAAGGAGAGGTTTACCATGGAGACAAGCTATAAGGGTAATAACAAGATGATAACGGGGATTGTATTTGGGGTTCTTACTTATTGGCTTTTTGCACAGTCACTAATAAACGTGATGCCGGAAGTTCAATCAGATATGGGAATTTCTTTAGGGCTTTTGAATACGGCAATTAGTTTAACTGGTTTATTTTCAGGTATGTTTGTTGTAGCAGCTGGAGGAATATCTGATCGAATTGGGCGTAAGAAAATTACAACTATTGGCTTGGTATTAAATATAATTGGTTCACTTTGTCTCATCTTTGCACAAGGGACGGTTCTCCTAATTATTGGGCGTGTCATTCAAGGCTTCTCAGCGGCATGCATTATGCCTGCGACGATTGCATTGGTGAAAACCTATTTTGATGGTGCTGATCGACAAAGAGCCTTAAGTTTCTGGTCTTTTGGATCTTGGGGCGGTGGCGGTATTTGTTCATTTGCTGGAGGTTTAATTGCTACAACTTTAGGATGGCGTTATATCTTCGTTTTTTCTATCATTTTCACTTTACTTTCTATGTTATTGATTAAAGATGTGCCAGAGAGTAAAGCAAAACAAAGTAATTCATCAAAATTCGATTATGCGGGCATGGTTATCTTTATCCTAGTGATGGTTGCTTTAAATGTTGTGATTACACGTGGAGCGGACCTCGGTTGGACAAGCCCTATTTCGTTAACGTTAATGGCTGTTGTTGTCATAGGAGGTTGGGTATTTTTAAAAATTGTAAAAGGGAAATCTAACGGATTTATCGATGTTTCCTTATTTAAAAATAAATATTTTACTGGCGCTACTGTGTCAAACTTTTTATTAAATGCTGTAGCTGGAGCACTCATCGTTGCGAATACGTATGTCCAAGTGGCAAGGGGATACAGTTCTTTTCAATCGGGGTTATTGTCGCTTGGCTATTTAGTTGCTGTATTAGCAATGATTCGTGTGGGTGAAAAATTCTTACAACGAAGCGGTCCGAGAAAGCCGATGATCCTAGCTTGTATTTTAGTAATAGCTGGAATTATGTTAATGACCTTAACAACCTTACCTAATTCGATTTATTCCATTGTTGTCTTTATTGGTTTTACAGTGTATGGGATTGGACTTGGTCTTTATGCGACACCATCAACAGATACTGCAATCGATAATGTTCCGGCAGCGAAGGCAGGCGAGGCTGCAGGTATTTATAAAATGTCCAGTACACTTGGCGGCTCATTCGGTTTAGCGATATCTGTTGCTATTTATAGTGTAGTTGAAAACATCGGAAATATGGAAGCGGCTGCAAGTGTAGGGTTGATAGTAAATGCTATTTTTGCTGTACTAGCTTTACTAGCTATAGTAGCTACGATGCCAAAAGGAAGTGTCAATAAATCAATAAAAGAAGATGTCACAGAATCAATAAAAGAGAGAAAGGCTCTTTAAACTACTCCATAACAGGAATGATTAGGATCAAAATATAGAAAAAGTAGACGTGTGGCATTCCATTCATCATGGGTATGATAGGGAAATCTACACATAAAGAAACAGGAGAGACAATCAGTTCAGTGATTGGCTCTCCTGTTTCTTTAGATTTTCAATTCATTTTCATTGAATCTATTCAAGTCAACTAAAATGAGAGCGATCCGCAATGATGCCCAGTATCCCTGGTTGTATCATGAAAAGAACATAAGTAAATGAGGTTTTTTACTGAGCATTCTGAACTACAAGGCCAATAATTTTTCTTTCTACTAAATATCAGTTAAAATAATCGTAATATAATAAAAGAAAGATTAATTTATAACGTTAAGGTAAATATTTTGATTTTTATCTATACATAATACGTGTAACTGCAAGAAAATGTGTGCACAAGGAGCTATATAAATGGACAAGACGAAATTAAAAATAGCTGTATCAGGTGACGTTTGTACAAATGTATTAACATGGAGAACGTTCAATAAAACCAATAAGGGATTCAAATGGGAAAACTCTCCGTATTTTCACAGAATGACAAAAGAAGGCGGGGCGTTGCTACTAGCTAAACTAGTAAGTTTAGCTAGTGAGGATACGGTCATTTCTCCCAAAATAACAGATGCAAATTGCGAATTACCGAAAGAACTACTGCAATCCTTTTCCGAACTGGAACTATTCTCTTTAACAGGAAAAGAAAATGATCCTAATAAAGTATATAGGGTAAAAAAGTTTCTTGGATATTCAGGGCCCATTTCAGGTAAAACACAGATACTTCCCATTGTAAATGATGATGAAAAGGCAGATATGGTGATCATCCATGATGAGGACAATGGGTTTAATTCAGATGAAGAGCTCTGGCCATTGGCTTTGAAATCACAGGAGAAGGCTCCAGTGGTTATTTATAAGGTGAATAAACCTACTAGTTCAAGTAAGCTATGGAAGCAATTAGAGAAATACTATATGGAAGATACCATTGTTGTAATTGATGCAGATGATTTTCGAGCACAGGGAGTGAATATAAGTAAAAGCCTTTCATGGGAAAGAACGGCGATTGATTTTGTATGGCAGATCAACAATAATCCGAATATTGCTTTCCTTGCAAATTGTCGTCACTTAATCATTCACTTTGGACTTGAAGGTGCCATTTACTATCATAAAAATGCAGAAGTAAAATCTCAATTATTCTTTCTTCCTTATGCGTTTGAAGGTGATTTTATAAAGGAAAGCCAGGGAATCATGTTTGGTCTTTCATCTTGTTTTGCTGCAGGGCTTGCTCGCAGTATTGCAACAGGTATAAAAAATCATGAAGAACTAAGTAAGTCTATCAAAGACGGGATACAAAGTGGGATTGTCGCGGCACAAAAATATTTTATAAATGGTTTTGGTGAAAATATTGAGGGCAATGATTTCCCTAGCGCTAATATATTCATGGAAGAGGAAAATGATTTTATTTATAAAGAAAATGTACAAGATGTGAATATACGTTCTACTACTCCAGATTGCCGCAGCTGCTGGTATATCATAAAAGACAAAACTTCTATTAATTTAGGGGATATTTCTTACAATATCGTGAAGTACGGAGAAAAAAGTGCACTTAAATATATTCCAATTGCCCAATTTGGAAAGTTAAAAACGGTAGATAGAACGGAGATTGAGGCTTACAGAAGCATTAAAAATCTTTTCAATGAGTATGTTTCGACAAAAAGTGTAATGAGACCCCTTTCTATAGCTGTTTTTGGTACGCCTGGATCAGGTAAGTCATTTGGTGTGACAGAAGTAGCTTCAAGTATTGCGCCTAAACTTATTGAGAAATTGGACTTTAATTTATCTCAATTTCAGTCCTATAACAGATTTAACGAATGCCTTGCATAGAGTAAGAGATGTTTCCTTAATGGGCAAAATACCACTTGTGTTTTTTGATGAATTTGATTCAGCCTTTCAGGGGAAACTTGGCTGGTTAAAATATTTTCTAGCTCCTATGCAGGATGGGGTATTTAGAGTAGGAGATTCTGTTCATCCGATCGGAAAAGCTATTTTTGTATTTGCTGGAGGAACAAGTAGTACATATCAGCAATTTTGTGGTGAGACAAAAGAAGATGAGACTGAATACAAACAGTTTTTACATGAATTTAAAGACGCTAAAGGTCCAGATTTTATCAGTCGTTTGAGAGGATATGTAAATATTTTAGGACCCAATCAGACAGATGAAAAGTGGGATCAATTATTTATCGTTCGTAGGGCCATGTTATTACGTTCTTTTATAGAAAGAAAAACACCCTATTTGATCGATGGTAGTGGTGAAGCTCAAATAGATAATGGTGTATTAAGAGCATTACTTAAAGTACCGAGATATAAGCATGAATCAAGGTCAATGGAAGCAATACTCGAAATGAGCAGATTAACAAATGCGAGCAAATGGGAACAAGCCCTTTTACCTTCGAAGGAACAGCTGAGGCTTCATGTAGATGAAGAACAATTTTATCATTATTTAATGCGTGATTCATTTTTTAGCGAGAAAATAGAAAGTATTTCCGCTGCTCTTTATAATAATCGTGCATTATTATGTGAAAGTGATCGTAAAATGAAACTAGTTTCTGGAAAAACATGGGATCATATCAGTGAGGAAGTAAAAAAATATATCCATAATCAGGTAAGGTATATTCCGGGAGCACTTAATAAAATCGGTTATGAAATAATTTCTGTTAACGAACAACCAGAAAGTATAAAATTCTCTGATAAGGAAGTGGAAATTCTAGCAGAATATGAACACAAGAGGTTTTCTCTTGAGAAAAAGGAAGCTGGATGGAAATTTGGAATAGAGTATGATGAAGATAAAAAGACAGATCCAATGCTCGTTTCCTGGGACAGTTTAGATGAAAATGATCAGAATCACATCATAGAAAGTATTCAAGCATGGCCAGAAATACTTGCAAAATCAAATTTTGAAATAGAAAAATTAAAATCTCTTTGTTACTGTGAAACTCAGATGAAGCTGCGCAATCTTTAATTATTGTGTAGCTTTGTTAAAGAAACATAAGGTTAGTATATATATATTAATATAAATAAACTTTTGGTTAATTTATTTTAATCCCCCTACTTTTTAGGGGGATTATTAGGTATAAAGACAAATTTCCAATAGTATACAATTAGTTTGAAATAATATATAATCAGAATAAAATAAATACATTCTAAAAATTATGAAAAAAGGGATGATTATTTATGAAAAAACAAATTCACTTAAATGGTTTTGCTCAAAATACTGTATCTCCAATTGCACCAGGACTTTGGAGATATCCAGGTGATCAAGGACATAAGCATGGTGACCTTTCTTATTGGATTGAAATTGCCCAATTATTAGAGAAAGGGAAATTTGATTCTCTATTTTTAGCTGATGTATATGGTTTTTATAGTACCTATCAAAACAGTTATAAACCAGCGGTCCAACATGCAGCACAATCTCCCTTGCACGATCCTTTACTGATTATTTCAGCGATGGCAAACTCTACTAAATTTTTAGGTTTTGCTGGAACAAGTTCTACGACTTATGCACAGCCTTATATGTTAGCGCGGCAATTTTCTACTTTAGATCATATAACAAAAGGGCGAGTTTCCTGGAATATAGTTACCTCTTATTTAGATTCTGAAGCTCATAATTTAGGTCTTTCAGAAAAGATTCCTCATGATGAAAGATATGATCGTGCGGATGAATTTATGGAGGTTGTCTATAAATTATGGGAATGCAGTTGGGAGGATGACGCCATAGTTATGAATAAAGAGACAAATATGTATGCTGATCCTCAAAAAGTACATGCGATCAATCATCAAGGCAAATATTTTCATGTACCTGGTCCGCATATTTCAAATCCATCTCCACAACGTACACCCGTATTGTTCCAAGCTGGATCGTCATCTAAAGGTCGTGATTTTGGTGCTAAACATGCGGAAGCAGTCTTTACTGTTCAGCATACAATCGAGGATATGAGGAAGTTTTCAAATGATCTTCGAACAAGAGCCGTAAAAGCTGGAAGAAAAAGAGACAACATTCGAATCTTCCCTCTAATGGTGCCCATTGTAGGCTCAACTGAGGAAGAAGCATTCGTCAAATATGAAGAACTCAAACAATATGTAAGTTATGAAGGTTCCGTAACGATTCTTTCAGGGCATTTAGGTATAGATCTTTCTATGTATGATCCTGATCAATATATAGAAGATATGAAAACGGAAGGTGTACAAGGTGTTTTGAATATGTACAATCGTGATAGCAATAAAAAATGGACCATTCGAGATGCCGTTATACATCGTGGACTTGGTATGGATGCTGTAAAGTTTATTGGAACGCCTGTTCAAATTGCTGATGAGATGGAAAGGTGGATGAATGAAGGTGATATTGATGGGTTTAATATTGCACAGGTCACAACTCCAGGTACCTTCCGCGACTTTATACAGTATGTTATTCCTGAACTTCAACAACGTGGTATTTACCGAACAGAATACGAGGCGTCTACGTTAAGAGAAAATATGTTTGGAAAAGGGAATGCTAGATTACCAGACAATCACCCTGGAAGAAGTTATCGCGTGCTAAGCTAACCGTATTATACGTCCCTTGATTTATAGTTTTTAAAATACAAAATAATGTCCTATTAAGCTTAAATTATGCTGATCAGATTTATCTTAAAATGGCTTGCGGTATCAAATAGCTCCTATTGTTTTTTTGTAAGCGCTTACTTCAGATGAACTAAATAGTGAAAGGGGGATTTTTGGATTTTTTGTGTCATTGTTCATGGATCTATTGTACTATTCTAGTTGAAAGGTACAATTTAATTAGTATGAACAATTAGGCAATTAAGGGGAGAAGTAGAATGTCCATACGCATAAAACTAATTATGATGTCCTTGCTATTTCTTGCTGTACCGAGTCTATTAATTGGAATCATTGGTTATCAATCTTCCACGAAGAGTTTAAATAAACTTGGATCTGAAGGCCTGCAGACCAATGTACGATTGACCATTGAAATGATTGGAGTGTTAGATAAGCAGGTAAAGGCGGGGAAGGTTTCATTGGTGGATGCACAAGAAGAAGTCAAAGAGGCGATATTGGGAAAAAAAGATGCGAATGGGAAACGTCCCATCAATCCCCGCCTGAACTTAGGAGAAAACGGCTTTATTTTTATTATCAACTCAGCAGGGGTTGAACTTGCACATCCGAACTTTGAAGGGCAAAATGTATGGAATATTAAAACAACTGATGGAGTTTATTCTACACAAGAAGTCGTGAAAGCTGCCAACAAGGGTGGAGGATTTGCCATCTATGAATGGCCATTACCTAGTAATCCAAGTGTAAATGTACCAAAAATAACTTATGCAGAACAAGACCCATATTGGAATTGGATCGTATGTGCTGGGGCGTATTTGCCTGACTTTAACGCAGGAGCGAATCGTTTACTTTATGTCTTATTAATTACCCTTGGAATTTCGCTACTCGCTGGTGTGATTGTCATCCTATGGTTTTCAAGGAAATTGACGAAACCCATTCTACAAGTAGCAGATCAGGCAAAGTTGATTGCCCACGGCAACTACACAGAAGAATCGATTGAAATAACAAGCAAGGATGAAATTGGTGAACTGGTTACGAATTTCAATATCATGAAAAAAAACCAAAAAAAGGCAGAGGATCTGATCCGGAAAAATGAGGAGTTTCTTCAGTCAGTAACCACCTATATGGGTGAAGGGATGATTGTCATGGATCGAGAAGACAGGTTGACCTTTATGAATCCAGAAGCGGAAAAGTTACTCGGTTGGGTAGAAGAAGAGTGTCTCAACCAAAACCTTTATGACATCATTCATCGCAGTGAAGATGGAACCTCTTTTCCATATGAAGAATATCCGAACACAAAAACCATTGAAAAAGAGAAGGTATACAGAGTAGCAGAGGATTGGTTCATGAAGAAAAGTGGCGAATTATTCCCAGTTTCCTATGTTGCAAGCCCTATATTTGAGAACGACTTCGTGACGGGAGCAATTATTGTATTTCGCGACATTTCAAAACAGAAAGCGGATAAAGAAAGAATTGAATACATGGCATTCCATGATGATTTAACCAAGTTACCCAATCTTCGTTACATAAAAGAAAAACTGACAAAGGACACGCTCAAACATAAATCATTGGCAGTTCTAATACTCGATATCGATCGGTTTAAACATATTAATGAAGCACTTGGTCACACCTTTGGTGATTTAATTCTACAATCGGTTGCAAGCAGGCTAAAAGAACAGGTTCCATCCCATGTGTTTGTCGGACGTCTAACGGGGGATGAATTTATCATTGTTTACCCTTATCTGGATCAAGAAGACGAGTTGATTGAGTTTTGCAAACGGATTCAAGATCATATCAACGAACCTATGCAAGTAAATCATCTTCTCCTAAATGTGTCGGTAACGATTGGTAGTTCTATATATCCCAATCATGGAAATGAGGGAGACGAGCTTTTGAAACATGCGAACGTGGCGCTTATGGAAGCCGTACAACAACAGGTTTCTTTTAAAATGTATCAGCCATGCATGGATGACAAAGCACTTGATCGCCTGGTTCTGGAGAACGATTTGCATTATGCTTTGCAAAAAGATGAACTCCATCTCGTCTATCAGCCGCAGATCGATATTGTAACTGGCCAAATTAAAGGGTTGGAGGCGTTGCTTCGTTGGAATCATTCAAGATATGGCCCCATTTCTCCAGCCCAATTTATACCCATGGCCGAAAACACGGGGCTTATTATCCCAATCGGCGAATGGGTGCTTCGGACCGCATGCAAACAATTAAAAGAGTGGCACGATCACGGGCTTTCATTCCTTAGCATCGCCGTGAACCTGTCCTCTCGCCAATTTATTTCGCAAGACTTAATCGATACGGTGAAAGAAATCCTGCTTGAGACAGGAATACCCTCTAAGGATTTGGAACTTGAGATTACTGAAAGCATGATGATGAACATGGAACATGCATCAAAGACCTTGCAAGACCTCAAAAAGTTAGGATGCAAAATTGCCATTGATGATTTTGGGACAGGATATTCTTCCCTTCATTACTTAAAACACCTTCCCATCGATCGCTTGAAAATTGACCAATCGTTTATCAGGGATCTCACAGAAAATGAACAGGATGATACGATTGTATCCACTATTATATCAATGGCGCAGCATTTGAAGCTTGAGGTGATTGCAGAAGGTGTAGAAACGCAGGAGCAAAAGAATGTTTTACGAAAGAAACAGTGTACCCACGTGCAGGGATATCTCTATAGTCCTCCCTTAGCACCAGAGGATTTCCTTCAACAATGGGATCAATTGCTACGAAAAGCGAAAGCATACTGATAATGACAGGGGGACGGTTCTTGCGTTTGGAAACGCAAGAACCGTCCCCCTGTTTGTCAAAATAGGTTGCTAGTTCTTAATATACGACAACTGGGTCGTATACATTGAGATTATCATATAGGTTTTTCATTACACTAGGCGATACGTTGACGCAGCCACCTGATCCATCCGTAAGATAGGCATCACTTGACCAGTTTGTCCGCCAGCCGGCATCGTGGAATCCTTGTCCGGGGTTCGTAAAAGGAACCCAATAATCTACTTCTATGGCATAACCTGAAATACTGCCTATTCTCTGGCCTTCAAGCACGTATGGTGATCGTTTATAGAGGACATACCACACTCCTTTTGATGTATCCTCCCCTGTACTATGGTTGCCTGTCACAACATTCGATGTGAAAACTTCTTTTCCGTCTTTGTATATCCAAACACGTTGTTCTGCAATTGAAATTTCTGCGTACGTATCACCAATACCATCGTTCGTTAAGGTGTCATAACCGTAGCCTTCATTGCTCCAGCCATTTCCGTAAATATGAGAAGCGGAAACGGATGTCTCTCCATTTTCAAAAGCTTCCTGAATCATTCGTGTTTCTTTCTCCATATCTAAGGCCCAGCCATAGCCTTGTCCTTTTACCGGAATGATTGAACCAGAATGGGCCTTAAATGTGAAATCCTTATTTAACGTGGATTGTGAATGATTAATTTCTGTGATCTTATTTTTAATACCTTCAGTATCAATAGTAACCTTCATATCTTTTGTCACAGAGGCATTTTTAATTAAATCACTCGCTTTTAAAGAATAAACTTGGTCTTGCACCTTATAATCAACGGTTTGTTGAAGGAGTTCTTGCAGCTTTGTCTCTTCATTTTTTAATATTTCACTGTCTTCTTTGATTGGTTGTATGTATACAGGATTCAGATGGATTTCACTGGTATATTCCTGCTTTTCATAGTCTTTTAATAGACTAGCTACATCATACTGCTCACCGTTAACGCTTTTAGAAATGACAATTTTCCCGTTTTCCAAATGAACCTCCGCATCTAGTGATGCTTTTAAACTTTTGTTCATATTTGTAAGGTTTTCTTCGACTTGTTTTTTCATCTCCTGGCTACGATCCTGATTTAGGATGCTTGGTAGTAACGTGTAATTTTTTTCCTTAGAAGAAGGTAAAAACGTTTGTTGGCTTTTTAATAATTTATTGACACCAGGCAGGTCTTCGTCTGTAAATCCCATCTTCGTATCTTTTTCATCCAAAATTTGTTTTTCTCCGACATAGACTTCGTTTTTTAAAACAGATGTTTTTAATTTTTCAAGTACTTGATCAGCAGTCAGTCCACCGACTTTTATGCCATTAATCGTGATATGTGCATTAAAGTGGGTTGCCTGATAATAGCTTATTCCCCCAATTATAAGTGCGATCATAATGATTATACCTGTAGTAATAAACTTCCAGTTTTTATACCATTTAATTGATATTACATGTTGTTTGTCATCTTCTTTAACTAATTCTTTTACGGTATTTTCCATTAAAATCCCCCCACATGCCTAAACAATGTCCTTCAACATATGTTTTTTTTCAATCCTTTTAATAATTTTATCATGTTACTAGTAGTTTACTAGACTTTATAGTGTGAACTTTGTCATAATTTGTATATGATTGAAACTTAATTATTTATTTGTTGTGGCATAAGAAAGGCACCTCCTTTGATTGATACAAGTATCGTACCAAGAGGTGCTGCGTGTTTATATGCGTTGTATGAATGCGGGCTTAGGTTCTTTTGTTTTTTTATAAACATTACTAGTCAACAGGGGGGTTAAAACTGTTTAAAATAATTCATGCGTATTTTTTTTACAATTCTCAATTATAAAATTACTAATATAGATAGGATAAGGAGATGTTTAACATGTTGTTCTCAAATATAGTAGTTCCTTATGATGGTTCTAAATTAGCTTTGGAATCGTTAGATAAGGCGATTGAATTTGCAAAAATAGATCCAGCGATTAAAATTTCGGTTATTCATGTAGGGGCGATTTCACCACAGACCATGCATGTTTCTAATTCTGTTTATAATCAATATAAACAAGCTGTTTTAGAGGATGCAAACGAAGCGGTTAAACCAGTAAAATTAAAATTAGCAGAAATTCCAAATTCTTCTGAAGTAATAGTAAAAGTAGGTTCTCCAGCTAAAGTCATTTTACAACAAGCGAAAGAGTTGAACTGCGACTTAATTATTATGGGCAGTCGGGGATTAAGTGGTTTTAAAGAATATCTTGGCAGTGTTAGTCATTCGATTACGCAACAATCGTCAATACCAGTGTTGGTAATGAAATAGTGACAGGGGGGACGGTTCTTGCGTTTGGAAACGCAAGAACCTGTCCCCCTGTTTGCTTATCATTTTTATTGAATACTTTTAAAAAACTCATCAATATTATCAACTTTTGATACAAGATTTGGGATGTCTCTAAATGAAAGATTGGTTAAGGAACTTTTTAGAAAGTAGGTTTTTTCATCTGTATTTTTGTTTGAACGATATCCAAGTCTTGCATTGATCAAGCCTAATTTTTCAACGATAGGATTTTCCCTCAAGAAACCAGCAATTTCGTTTGATTTTACTGAATATAATGTAGTATCTTGTTGTTGATTGTAATATTGACCTATTAAATATCCTACGATTGCAGTGCCTTGAGTAAGAACAGATGCAACAAAAAAGTCACTTAAAGGATTCCCTCTTTCAACAGAGTATTCTTCCATAGGGATTTTATATAACTTTTGATAGGATTCTGAATGTGGAAGAACTACTTTAACACCTTCAAATTCTTCAAAAGTACCTAATGACCCGATTTCTTCTGTAGAATAATAAGTCTTTTTTTCTTCTTGTTGTATTTCGTCAATACCGGTAGAAGTTTCTTGTGTTGGTTGATTCTGAATTGGGACGTCAAACTTTTCACTAATCATTTCAGCTATAGATTCCTGAATGCATTTTTGGACTAAAGGTCGAGAGGTGTTGATAAATTGCTGAGTTACTTTAAATTTAAATCGTTCTTTTATTACAAATTTAATAAAGTCATCATTTGGATTTTCAAAGATCTCTTTTATTACTGATTTAAAGGAGTAAGAATACATTAGAGATTCTGCCATGCTTTTTACGTCTTCATAGTCGTAAAGATTTTTAGAAAATTTAACTAAGTGGTTGAAATCCTCGTCATTATAGTTGGTCATATTAAAAATAAAAAATGGTTTGGAATCCATAATATTTGCATCATTTAAATCAGTAAAAAAGTGATATTCTATTCCATTTGTTAAAATCCCTAATCGAACACTAGGAAACGTACTAAAATATCTACTTAATTGCGGAGCGTTTTTTACAATTTTACTATTCATGGATTTAGCTTCGACAAAAATTTTAGGATCACCGTTTATAGAAATAGCGTAGTCTACTTTCTCATTCTTTTTATGGAAATCCGCTGTAAATTCTGGTGTAACTTCTTTGGGACTGTAGGTGTCGTACCCAAGTCCTCTTAGTAATGGTAAAATTAAAAACTGTTTTGTTGATTCCTCATTTTTAATAAGTTCCCGATCGTCATTAATAACCTTATTTAACATTTCCAATGTTTCTTTAAGATTCATAATAATGCATACTTCCCTTCATAGAATACTTCAAACGATTCCATTCTTTTAAGTATTCCGTTTAATTTTCTCTATAATAGAAAACAGTCTATATATACATATGAGTGTAAAAGTAAACACACCATTTAATCATTTAAACGTGTTCAGTAATGTATCCTTATTAATATTTCATTAATAAATGATAACATCATTTACTCAGAAAGAATGAAAGAAATAGTCATATTGAACTGCGTAATTTTTACCATTTCTGATAATGTAGTAATTTAACAGGGGATGGTTCTACCGTTTCCTTTTTGCTGCTTTTATTCAAATTAGGATTTATTAACAAGATTATATGACTGTTTTTTATAGAAAGCTTTTTTAAAATGCATTTCTAAGCAGTAAATCTGCACTTTGGAAAATTACTACAACCCTTGAATTCTCCATTTTTCCCTTTTCTCGTAACGAGTTTACCTCCACATCGGGGACATACATTCATTTGTATTTTATTGTTTAAATTAGACACATTTTGTTTGATGTCAGAGATGTGTTTTTTGCTTATCCTTTTTTGTTCCTTCTTATCATTTATATAGAGAAAAGAAAGAAGTTGTTTTATTCCCTGTCTCTTAGAATGGGAAATAAGGTGTGTTTCAGATGCATTTTCGATAACGGACAGTAGCTTCTCGCTCTTGATAACTTTTGCTTTAGTAAAAGGCTTATTAAACTTCAAGGTAGCTTGTTTTCCAAAAACAATGACAGAGTAAATGGGAACATCATTTAAATTATCTCCTAGGTATTCTTGTAACGCTTTAATATGACCAGAGTTTTGCCAAATAGGATTATAGAATTTTTCTTTTCGTTTATAAATGACCTGTGTCCAATACTGGCTGTTCTCTGAACCCATGATCCAACCATTATAATTTTTTGTTTCAATGACAAAGAGTCCTTTATGGGAAATTAAGATATGATCGATTTGTGTAGTGGAGCCATTTTTTTTCGGTATGTATAAATCATTGAGAAGAATATAATTTTCAGGATCAAGCTTTTTTAATTGTTTAGAAACTTGTTTTTCTCCGTATCCTCCTTTAATAGTCGCATAATTTTTCTTAAGCCACCAGGTAAGCGCTAACATGATAGCTAAAAATAAATAAGAACCCATTCGTAAGTCCCTCCTTTGAGCTATATTTCTTTCCATCAGAATAACATAATACAAGACTATTGAATTATATTTTTTAACAAAATGCTGATGATTAATAATTCTTTGATCATAGTTTATCAGAGAATAGTTAGTGTAAAAGATGTGAGTGTATTGACAACGGTTCTTGCGATTTATAGTGAACCTGCCCCCTGACCCTGTTCACAATATTGTCATAAATTCATAAGGCCTTTTTCGCCTTGTCAGTCATAAAAAGATAGTAAGAAAAGGGTTTTATTCTCGTATAAAGAGTGACAAGGGTGGTGCAGAAGATGAAAATAAAATCTGGTACAATGGAACAATTTGGCTCGTTTTCACAATATCAAACTCTAAAGGAATTTAAGGACAATGTGGGGCGGTGGTTACTAGATTACAAGAGTGAATTTACAAAAGGTGAATTAGTCGGGTTAACGATGTTAGTTTGTTTCTCCACACAAATTCCTGGAGTGTGCCATGTGAAGATTGCGACATTCTTAAAAGCAATTCGTGAAGAAGGTCAAAACCATGGTATTTCTCGAGATACTTTTAAAAGAATGATCAAGAAGGCAAAAGCCATTGGGATCTTGACTGTCTATGAAACAGTACTGTGTAAAACGGCTCACAGTCAAGTAACCTATATGTGTTTAAACCAGAATTCCCCCTGTTTGCACTATTTTAGCTGGTTATGTCTTCTTTCCTAAATTGGACATGAAGGTTTTTGTTTATTGTTATAATAAAAATAAATGAATCATTAAACATGGAGGTTTCTCAATGGCGGTTCACAACAAACTAGTCCGAGACAATATGAGACAAATAATTCTAGATGCTGGCAGAAAACCAATTACCAAAATATTAAATCAGGAAGACTACATAACCGAACTCCGCAAAAAAAGCAAGGAAGAGCTACAAGAATACTTAACGGCTGAAACAAACGAAGAGGCATTGGAAGAATTAGCGGATCTGCTTGAAGTCATCCATGCCCTAGCAAAAGTTCACGATTCTTCTATTGAAGAAGTCGAAAAGATTCGTGTGAAGAAAGCGGCGAAAAGGGGTGGTTTCTCGGATAAAGTGTTTTTAATTGAGGTGACAGATGCCTAAAGTACAACTAATAACAGAGAGATTGATTAATCATCTAGTCCCAGAAATCGACCGCGCAAAAAGCATTTATATTTTAACTTCCTTTGCGATGAAATCTGGGGTTGGTGTTATTGGTGATGCATTAAAACGAGCGACCGAGCGTGGAGCCGATATCAAAATCTGTACAGGTGATTATCTTTTCATCACACAGCCAGAAGCACTAAAGTCTTTGATCGATATTCATCCTAACATCGAAGTTCGTCTATGGCAGAGTAATGGTGTTTCTTTTCATCCAAAGGCCTATATTTTTCAATATGATGATAGCGGTACTTTAATTGTCGGTTCTTCCAATCTCTCTCGATCCGCATTAACTTCAGGGATTGAATGGAATCTTTCGCTTGATAAAGCGGTGGGACCAGAAGCTTACGATTTGGCAGTTAAAACATACATAGAAGATATTTTCCATAGTGATCAAACGGTACCTGTTAATGAGGAGACGATCAAGAATTATCGGGAACAGTATGAAAAGTATCACCAAAAGCATGATAACTTGGTGAAGACTTGGACGGAGCTGGAAGAGATTGAATTAATGCTTCCAGCTGATGATCATTCCGAGGTTGAAGTAGTAATGGATCCACCTACAACATATGGCGAAATTAAACCGAGATTTGCTCAACCAGAAGCACTGGAACAATTAGAGACTGCTTTAGAGGAAGGCTATAATAGTGCTCTTGTTGTCATGGCTACGGGTTTAGGTAAAACATATTTGGCTGGATTTTTTGCGGGGAGGTTTAAACGAATTCTTTTTATTGCTCATCGTGAGGAAATTTTGCATCAAGCAAAGCGGTCTTTCGAGCAGATTATGCCTGAGAGAAGTGGTGGCATTTATAACGGGAAAATGAAGGATGCCAAGGCCGAAAGTATTTTTGCGTCTGTTTCTACTTTAAGCATGAAGCAACATTTAGAAGTTTTTGAGCCAGACACTTTTGACTTAATTATTATTGATGAATTTCACCACGCAGCTGCCACTACTTATCAGCGAGTGCTGGATTATTTTAAACCACAGTTTCTGCTTGGAATTACGGCTACACCTGATCGAAATGATAATAAAGATGTGTATGCGATTTGTAACGGGAATGTGGCTTATCGGATTGATTTTTTGGAAGCCATTCAACGTCAGTGGCTTGCTCCTTTTAAATATGTTGGCGTTTATGATGATACAGACTACTCACAATTAACCTGGCTTGGAACGAGATATGCGGAAGAGGATTTGTTAAAGGTTCAATTACGTGAAGAGATGGCAGAGAATATTTTACAGGCATGGAAGGAACATAAACAGACTAGAACTCTCGTATTCTGTTCATCCATTCGACAAGCCGTGTTTTTATCGGGTTATTTTAATAAACAGGGATATAAGACAGTGAGTTTGCATTCGAAGCAAGTAGATATTAGTCGAACCAAAGCGATTTCTATGCTCGAAAAAGGCGAGCTGGATGCTATTTTCACGGTGGATCTTTTTAATGAAGGGGTCGATATTCCTGTGGTTGATACATTGCTTTTTGTTCGACCAACGGAGTCGTTAACCGTCTTTACCCAGCAAGTGGGGCGTGGTCTTCGACTTCATCCGGACAAGGAAGCTTGTGTCATCATTGATCTGATCGGAAACTATCGCAATGCCGATATTAAGCTAAGTGTATTTGATACAAATCATGAAGATAAGAAGAAAAATGTAATTATTGAACCCACTGTTCCACAGCTATGTTCCTTTGAATTAGATATTCAGGTTATTAACTTACTTGAAGAAATGGCGCGTAAAAAACATCCACGAAGACAGAAGCTATACGATGATTATTTTGCTCTAAAACAAGAACTTGGCAGAAGACCTTCATACCTTGAACTGCATTTGAAAGGTGGATCGAAGTCTTCCTTTTACAAACAGGAATTTAAATCATATGTGGGATTTCTTTTATGGGCAAATGAATTATCCGAACGGGAACAGGAAGTATTTCGCCGCTATGAACCGTGGATTGTTGAAGTGGAAAAGACAGTGATGACAAAAAGCTATAAGATGGTTGTTTTGAAAGTGATGCTTGATCGAGGAGTGGATATGTGGTTTCAACCTATTTCTCCAACTGAAGCAGCACCAGCATTTCATCACTATTTAACAGAAAAAGAATATCGCAAACGAATTGATCTATCCGATAAATCTGGAAAGCAGCTATGGGAATACACTGAAGATAAGGTTAGCAGGTTAATTGCCAGAATGCCGATGACAAAATGGAGCGGCAGTTCGAAGGGGTTAATCACGTTCGAGAATGATGTATTTCAGCTTCAATTTGATCTAGTAGAAGAGGATTATGACATACTCTTTAAATGGACGAAGGAAATTTGTGAATATCGACTGCATCAGTATTTTGAACGGAGAGATCGAAGGAACAAATAATTGTCTTGAAAAAATTAAATTGTAATAGAGGTTATACATATGACATGTGTTTTTTGCACTATAAACGATATCGTATTAGAAAATGATCTTGCCATTGCTTTCTATGATAAATACCCAGTAAATAAAGGCCATCTGCTCATCATTCCGAAAAGACATGTTGAACAGTATTTTGATTTAACGGATCAAGAGAGAAAGGCTATTGATCAATTATTGTTTGAAGGGTAAAAAGCTGTTGGACGGGAGTACCAGCCAGATGGTTATAATATTGGTGTTAATTGTGGGGAAGCTGCTGGCCAAACCATTTTTCATGTTCATGTTCATTTGATTCCAAGGTTTAAGGGTGATATGGAAGATCCGCGTGGCGGGGTAAGGGGAGTAATTCCTGAGAAACAAATTTACTAAATGAAGTGATATAAATAAAATCTTATGATGGAATCCAAGAAATAGGGACCCAGCATAAAAGAAGGTGCCTGACCACTTTATGGTAATATGTTACCGAATCGCGATGTCAGGCATCTTTTAATCTAACCTTCAATGTAAATATAGTCTAATCAAGATACCCGTTAATAACTGTAATAAGGAAAAGTCTGAGCCAAACATACATAAAAAGTAGTTCGAGTTTAAAACAAACAATAATTATTAGAAAATTAAATATATTAAAAATTTTTCAATAAAACAAAAAAGTAAACAGTCCCACACACTTTTCCTTTTTTTATCTTTTGTATTCACTATAAAATGTCTCTGAAATTGCAGTATTATTAGGTTTTTCAAGGGTAGAAAAATGAAGAATTAAAATATTAATTATTTTCAAAAAATATATTGTACTATTCTAAAATATGAATTAAAATTATATTTAGAATTAATATAAAAAACCGGTATTTATATTGATTCTAAAATTCATTAGGTATTCTACATATTTTTTTTGAGTTATTTTGAAAACGATTTCGGATAAAGTAACAATGTATTGAAGTCTAGTAGTTTGAATCTTTATTAAAAAGGAGGAGATTTTCATGAATGCAACTGGCAATAATTCTGAAATTGCTAAAGAGGATTTAATAGACAAAAAAACTAGAATGAGAGCGCTGATTGCGAGTGCGGTTGGTAGCTCAGTAGAGTGGTTTGATTTCTTCCTATATGGAACGATGGCTGCTTTAGTTTTTAATAAACTCTTTTTTCCAAGTGATGATCCCTATGTTAGTATGATGCTATCTTATGTATCTTTTGCGTTAGCGTTCCTTGTTCGTCCGATTGGTGGTATTATATTTAGTCATATTGGAGATAGAATTGGTCGTAAGAAAACGCTTATTATTACTTTATCGTTGATGGGACTATCAACTGTTGGAATGGGGCTTTTACCAAATTATGAAACAGTTGGTATATGGGCACCGATATTACTTATCATCATTAAGACTTCTGCAAGGGCTATCACTTGGTGGTGAATGGGGTGGCGGTATTTTACTCGCGGTGGAATATTCACCTAAAAACAAACGTGGTTTTTACGGAAGTATTCCTCAGATCGGTGCGATGATTGGTTTAAGTTTAGCATCACTTTTCTCATCAGTTTTAACGACTGTTCTTACTGAAGAACAATTTTTAAGCTTTGGTTGGAGAATACCATTCATACTTAGTATTGTAATCGTTGTCTTTGGTTTATGGATTCGAAAAGGAATTGGTGAAACACCTTCATTCCAAAAGGTTGCTGCATCTGGACAAACAGTAAAAGTTCCACTTTTTGAAACACTTACAAAGCATTGGAAAGCTGTATTAACAACAATTGGTGCTAAGTTTATTGAAACGTCTACATTCTTTATCTTTGCAACATTTACGATTTCTTATGCAGTTGGTACGGTAGGATATGATAAAACAGTTGCATTGAACGCTATTTTAATTGCTGCTATTGTTGCGATCCCAGCTATGATGATCTCTGGTGCACTTTCAGACCGTATCGGTAGGAAAAAGATGTTTGTTGCTGGTACAGTCGCAATTATGCTTTATGCTATACCTTACTTCTGGTTAATTTCATTAAAAACTACATTTGCGCTAACAATAGCTATTGTCATTGGTTTTGGTATTATTTGGCCAATGTACGGAGCCGTTTTAGGAGCATTATTTGCAGAAAGTTTCAGCGCAAATATTCGTTATACAGGGATTTCATTAGGGTATATGATCGGGGCTGCTTTAGTTGGTGGTCCAGCACCGCTTATAGCAACTGCTTTACTTGCAAAATACAATAATAGCTATATCCCAGTTGGTCTATTTATTATTGTGGCTGGTTTCGTTTCCTTAATTGCCATGGCGTTTACTAAAGATAGAACGGGTAGAGACTTGGATGATTGATTTATACTAGTCCAATGATTATATTGAGATCAAAATAATAGATGAGGACTCAATATTCTAATGACAAATGATTTAGCTAGACTTCGTCTACTTCCTTCGTAGGCAAAGTCTAGCTTTATTATGTTTGGAGCTAAGCGGTCAGTCCCCCAGTCTGCTAAAGTATTAATGCATTGGGAGACTGACCCTTTTTAGAGCAATACTTCCGATGCCAGCTAAAGAACCATCCTCGTGTTTCCAAGAGGGAAGAGAAGTTTGTGACACAATTCACTAAATTGTTTGACTAATGTATTTGTATCCATGATAACATAATGGAAAAGAGATATGAGAGGAAACCCAATTATGAATATTTTGGTACAAGGTGCAGGAGCTTTGGGAGCTTATTTTGGTGGGAGGATGTTAGAAGCAGGTCTAAATGTTTCGTTTTTTGTGAGAGAAAAACGGGCTGCTCAATTAACAAATGAAGGGTTGAAAATAAATAGCCCCGAAGGAAATTTTGAAAGAAAAGATATAACTGTTTTTACATCACCTGAAAAAGTCAAAAACATAGATTTGGTGATACTCGCTGTAAAGGGTTATCATCTTGACCAAGCGATACCGCAGGTTCAAACGATTGTGGAGCAGACAGGAGCGTTTGTACTCCCTTTGTTAAATGGGGTGGAGCATTTGGAAACACTACAACAAGCCATCGGAAAAGAAAAGGTGCTAGGCGGATTTGCTTCTATTATTGCAACGTTAAATGAACAAGGCTACGTGGAGCATACTAGCGGAAGCAGTGCCATAAAGTTCGGTGCCCTTCATCACGAGCAAACAGATATGTGTGAGCAATTAGAAAAGATCAATCGTCTGGTAAAAACGAATATCTTAAGAGAAGAAAATATTTTAGAACATATGTGGAAAAAGTACATATTTATTACGGCCTTTTCTGGAATTACTTCAGCCATGCAGCTACCCGCTGGCTTTATCGCAAAATCAGAGGCTTCGTTTGTTGTTGCTAGAAATGTAGTCTTTGAAATGGGTATGCTTGCTGAGAAAGAGGGAATTGCGTTAACAGAGCAAGAAGTAGAAACGATGGCAAACAGATTAAAAGGTTTCCGAGAAGAAGCAACCTCTTCCATGCATCAGGATATGAGAAAGGGGCTTTCTTTAGAAGTTGAGCATTTACATGGGGGAGCACTGCGTTTGGCAGCTAAACACCATGTAACAGTTCCGGTCATTGAAACGCTGTATGGCATACTGAAACCGTATGAAAACGGAAAACCAAATTGATTCAACAATTATACCCCGGATCTTCCACGATCCGGGGCATAATTGTTGAATCAAACGGTGAAGATGTTTTACCTGAAATATTTAATAGATTATTAAACACGCAAATGAATTCCAAAAAAAGCGGATTAGAAGCAAAAAGATCATCTCTGCTTCCAATCCCGTGAATCGGTCTTCCGAAACCGTCAAACTTTGTATTATGTTTCTTGTTCTTTTAGATTTACGGCACCATTACTAGCTTGTGTTTTTCTGATTTGACCGTATTTTTTCTGTACTAATAGATTTGGAACGAAATTACTTTTATTTGACTGAAACTATTCCAGAGGAATGTCGAGTACCAAATAAAAATAAACCAATATAGCATTTACGAAACCCCACCAAAATTATAGGTGGGGTATAAAGGAAGGAGTATAATATTTCCGGAAGTGGCTAACATATTAATGGACTTTTCGGTTAAATACAGTTGTATTCTCACCTGAGGATAGACAAAAAAATCCTGGAGGGATTTAGTATGAAACATTTTACAGAAGAAGAAAAGATAAAGATTTTATCTGACATTATAGCGATTAAATCTGTTAATGAAAACGAAATCGAAGTGGCAAATTACTTGAAAGATTTATTTGCTGAATACGGCATCGAATCTAAAATTGTTCCAGTTACAGACACTCGTGTTAACTTAGTGGCTGAAATTGGAAGCGGGAGTCCAGTCATTGGCATTTCTGGTCATATGGATGTCGTTTCTCCTGGTGATGAAAGCGATTGGACTTCAGATCCGTTCACATTGACAGAAAGAGACGGAAAATTATACGGACGTGGAACAAATGACATGAAAGCAGGTTTAGTAAACCTTGCTTTAGTGATGATTGAACTCAAAGAAAATAATGAACTAAAAAATGGTACTGTCCGTTTTATGGCAACGACTGGTGAAGAAGTCGGTCAAGCAGGTTCTAAAAAATTATACGATGAAGGCTATATGGATGATGTAGATTATCTATGGGTAGCTGAACCTTCTCATGATACGATTATTTACTCTCACAAAGGATCCCTTAACTTGCGTGTAACGTCTATTGGTGTAGCAGCACACAGTTCTATGCCTGACCAAGGTTATAACGCGATTAATCCATTGATGGAATATCTATTAGAAGTAGATGAAAAATTGAATGGCGATGATCGTAAAAATGAAGTTCTAGATAAATTGGTTATGAGTACAACGATTTTTAATGCAGGAAACCAAGTAAACTCAGTTCCAGATAAAGCTGTAGCTGAAATAAACGTACGTACGATTCCAGAATTTGATAACGATGAAGTGATTGACTTATTCAACACAACAGCTAACAAATACAATAAAGAAGGCTCTAAAATTAATGTTGAAGTGACAATGTCATTACCAAGTGTTTTCACTTCAGGACAGTCTGAAATGGTTGATCTTGCTAAAGAACTCGGTAAAAAACATTTAGATTTAGAAATTTCGGTTAAAGGTTCGCCAGGGGTAACGGATGCATCAAACTTATTACGAGGTAAAGATGACAACTTCCCATTCATGATGTTTGGTCCAGGCGAAACAAAAATGGCACACAAAACAGATGAATATGTCTACAAAGATTACTACTTTGCATTCTTCGATATCTATAAAGAGTTAATTTTAGGATTATCGAAATAAAAAGAGATTTTTTAAACAATAAAGAGGTGACTACCATTTTGGTGGTCACCTCTTTTTGCTGTGGTTTCCCTGATCTTAATCCTGCTGATATCCTAAACTATTAGAAATTTCCCTACTGATCCCAATGATATATTGGCTTAGCTTTTCCTCTTCATTCATCGGGATTTGTTCATTAAATCCCACCACAGCGACGGCAGCTAAAAGCTGTTTTTGATAATTAAATATTGGAAAAGAGATCGATGAGACGGAGGCTACAATAGGCTCATTTGAAAAAGTAATTTCGTTTCGACGAATGATATTCAGTTCTTGTTCCAACCCTTCAATCATTTCAGGACTCAATAGTTTTAATTCCTTTTCTCTCCATTGTTCAAGAAAATAATCCTCTTTAAACGCCAGAAAAATTTTTCCCGTTGAAGAAGTTGCCGGTAATATGGTTCCAACTTGAACGCCAATATTGAAGCCCAGATTATTATTAAACAATTTAATAACCATTGGTCCATTTTCTGTCCAAATTGAAAAAGTAACCGAGCATGCTGATTTTTTGCTGATGGCTTCTAGAAAAGGGGAGATGCAGCCAAGAACATTATTCTGGTCTGAGGCGATCATTCCAAACTTAATCAATTGACTTCCGAGTACATACGTACCCGCCACCTTGTCCCGATAAAGCATCTGTAAATGAACAAATGTATTTAAATATTTATACAGATTGCTTTTTGAGAAATTCGTGAGTTCAAGTATTTCGTTAAACTTTAGTGGTCTCCTTTGTTCTGATATGACTTCTAATATTCCAATTCCGATTTGTAAGGATTGGATCATAGAGCCGCTTTTGGTCACTTCCATTCCTTTTGTTCTCCTCCTGCGTGAATGATCACGTATTTTTTAGACCTAGAACAAACATAACAGATGACTAACTGGGGATGTCAATATTTTTTCAGAAAAATTAAATTATTCAGAAAAGATCTCAATCGCTTTCTTTATAGAACCAATGTGGAAATAAAGAAGAAATAATATTGACAATTATCTAAATATTATATTATCATATTAGTGAACTTAGTAAACTATTTAGATAATAAAAATACAAAGGGGAAAAGAGATATGAAATTAATTACATATAGCCATAATGGATTTTCAAGAATTGCAGAATTAAAAACAGAAACGAATCAAGTGATCGATTTAAACTACGCTTATCAAGCTAAATTACAAGCAGAAGGACAATATCGTTATGAAAAAATCGCAGAGGCATATGTTCCTTCTGCCATGACTGAGTTTTTACAAGGGGGAAATGAGAGCCTTTCCATTGCGAAAGAAGCTGTTACCTATGCTTTAGAAAACGAATGTTCTTTTAAACATAAAATTATTTACTCTTATGATGAAGTAAGAGTAGAAGCTCCTGTACCAACACCAGGAAAAATGATTTGCGTTGGACACAACTACCGTGAACATATTTTGGAAATGGGAAGAGAAATCCCGTCACATCCAGTTATTTTTGCAAAATACAATAACACGATTATTGGGCCACAAGATGATATTCCATTCTTCCCCATTTCAGAGCAATTGGATTATGAAGCAGAATTTACATTTGTTATTGGTAAACAAGCACGTAACGTAAAAGAAGAGGATGCATTGGAGTACATTGCTGGTTATACAATCGTGAACGATGTGACTTACCGTGATATTCAACGTCGTACACTCCAATGGTTACAAGGCAAAACAGTTGAAGGATCTGCACCAATGGGTCCATGGTTAGTAACATCTGACGAATTAACGGATCCAAGCGGTTTAGAAATGGTGTTAACGGTTAATGGTGAGGAACGTCAACGTACCAATACAGCTAATCAAGTCTTTACACCTCAATATTTAGTTTCATTTTTATCAAATTTAATGACGCTTGAGCCTGGTGACGTTATTTTAACCGGAACTCCTGGAGGCGTAGGGATTGCCCGCAACCCACAAGTATGGTTAAAAGACGGGGATGTTGTTCAAATTTCAATCGATAAAGTGGGCGTTTTAGAAAATAAAGTTTCAGCTGTGAAAGAGGGTTGATCATATGACTGAAAAAACAATCCAAGAATATTTGACTTCCATCGAGGAATCCCTTGCTGGAATCGTCGGAGCTTGCAAGGGTCTCCCAGAAGATGTTATTCGTTGGAATCCGTCCGAGGAAGAATGGTCCATTTTACAAATCGTATCTCACGTCAACGAAGCAACACCCTATTGGCTCAATGAAATTAAAAGAGTTTTGGAACAACCAGGATGTGAATGGGGAAGAGGATTACAGCATGCCGCTCGTTTAGATGCTGTATCCAAGCCTGATGACTTATCTGTGGAAAAAACATTGTTTGGCGTGATGCTTTTGAGGGATGAGGTTCGTGCTGCATTAGGTAATCTAACCGAAGAACAATTGAAGATTGAATCACCACATCGGAATTTTGCGAAATTCGGTAATAAACCAATTTCATTTATTATTGGTCATTTTATTGATGAGCATCTTGCTGGTCACAAAGGGCAGATTCAACGTAACCTTTCAAAATTTGCAGAAGTGTAAGTAGCCATCGAAGAAATTTTTAATGGAAACATACGGTTGATGCCATCCAAGGTTTAAGCGCATTTGATCCAGATCCATACGATGGTTATGCAGTAGAATACATTAACCCATCTAATGGACAAACAGCGAACCCAACGATGGCAGCCTGGTTGCAATACTTACCAAGCGGTCTTGCAACAAAAGACACTTACTTATTCTCGGTAAGCGATCTTCCAATTATGGAACGTTTCGATATCGAACAAGAACAAGTGTTAGATACAAACAACGGAAAACAAGAAGTAACATCCGAATTCAATGCGGTATTAGTATAAAATATATTTTCTATAATTAACATATTCTACAGTGGTGCGCCCTTCTTAGGTTGAAGGGCGCTTTTATTAATTAGTTAGATTGTAGGATATTTCAGTATATAATAAACTTCGTAAACCAAGTCTTTTCTCTTACTCTGTTATTCTATTCTGTTCTTTGAATATATTTTTGAAGATATAGAAAGATTCGAAAGAAAAAAACTGAAGTAAGGGGAAGATATAAAGATAAGGTATACCTTATGGAAGTTGAGGAATAATGATGATTTAACTTTGTATACTTAAATACTCATATCGATAGAAATTCAAGGTTAAATGATCATTTTTTTTCAAGGGAAAAGTTAAAGGAGGTATTTTACATGAGCATCATTGATCAAGCTATTATTTTTGCGGCAATGGCACATAGAGATCAAACAAGGAAATCGACTGACATTCCATACATTACGCATCCATTCGCAGTAGGAATGCTTTTGCAAAAAGCGAAATGCAGTGATGAAGTCATTGTTGCTGGCATCCTGCATGATACACTCGAGGACACTTCAACTACTTACGAGGAACTGGCAGAACAATTTGGAAGCAAGATCGCTCAATTGGTTCGTTCTGCTAGCGAACAAGATAAAAGTCTACCATGGGAAAAACGAAAACAGCACACCATTGAAAGCTTAAAAGATGCCAATTTAGAGGAAATTCAAGTGATTACTGCGGACAAGCTTCATAACCTGAAATCGATTCAAGATGACCTTGTCAACAATGGAGAGAAACTATGGAATCGCTTCAACCGTGGAAAACAGAAGCAGCACTGGTACTATTCTAGTATTGTGAAAGAATTAGCACCAAGAAAAAGGGAATTCAAACTTATTCAAGAATTGGAGAATACTGTAAAAGGGGTATTTGGCTCATTGTAGTGACAAGGGGGACGGTTCTTGCGTTTGGAAACGCAAGAACCGTCCCCCTGTTTGTTATCATTTTCTGTTATAATATTTTAGGTCATCTATGCAAGGCTTCTTACATTTATGATTGTGAAAAATATTCTTTTTAAAATATAGTGATACGAATAGATATGGGGTAAATAGAAAGAGGTTTAAGAATGAAAGATCAATTGATTCATATGAGGGATAAGCTCAATAATATTAGTCGGAGCAATCGCTCCATACGATTGTTGAAGCTTTATAATAAATGGAGCTTTGATTTAACCGAGCTAGACCCGTTATCCAATGAAGAAATCGTCAGTGCTTCAATCGTTGAACAAGTCATCAGCCAATCTAAAAATGAAATTACCTTGTTAAAGCCAAAAATCAACGATGAATCTTCCATGCTCCTTTCCAAAAAACTGACTGATTTATATAGAAATATAAAAGACATTGAAAAAGAAACAGGAATCCATGACTTCTATTTGGGTTTTCCTTTTTTATCAGGAACCTTCTCTGATGGAACCTTTTTTCAAGCACCGCTATTCCTTTACCCAGTAAGACTTGAAAAAACCAATACGACTCCACAAAAGTGGTTTCTCAAATTGGATGAAGCGGGTCCTCAAATCAATCGTACTCTGTTTTTAGCCTTTAAAAAGCTAAATAACGTTTCGTTTGCAAAAGAGTTTTTTGAACAAGCAGCTGAACAGGCAGCAAACGATAACGTCCATGACTGGATTTCCTTTTTAAAAGAATATGAAATGAATGTTTCCTTTACCGGGCAAGGAATCGCTCCACTCAAAGAATATAAAAAAGAGGAAGAACCTCCAGTTGCTCAGCTTACCTTATTGGAAAATGCAGTGATAGGAAATTTCCCCCAAGGTGAGTCCTCTTTAGTGAAAGATTATGAGGAGCTCATCGCCTTATCCAATGACAATCGTCTATCTTTAGTAGGTGAATTGATTGAACCTCTAGATCTTGAGCTCGATCATGATGGGGAACCATTAAGTACAGAGCCTGATCCTAATCAGGATTTAGACATTTTGACCCTATTACAAGCAGATGGATCACAGGAAGAAATATTGAAGGAAGCACGTTTCAGAAAAGGGCTGGTTGTTCATGGACCACCAGGAACCGGAAAGTCACAAGTCATTGTGAATTTAATTACGGATGCTCTTCATCAAGAAAAGAAAGTATTAGTCGTTTGTAAAAAGCCTGCTGCGTTAGATGTTGTCTATCAACGACTGGATAGTTTAGGCCTGAGTAACCATGTTGCACTCGTCCATGATGAAAAGAAGGACAGGGAAAAGCTTTATGCGCAGATAGGAGCCGTACTAGATCAAAATCAAGTTTCCTTTGAAAATGCTCGTAATCAATTAGTCGCTGCTTCCAATAAATTAAATACGCAAGAGGAATTGTTGAATCGTATCGCAGAAGCTTTATATAAGTATCAGAGCTTTGGACTCCGGTTATATGATTTGTATGGCATGGCAAAGCCCGTAGAGGATACAAATCAAATGATTGATTTAAATGAAATACTGCCTTCATTAAATAAGGATAGATTAATGGATGTTTCAGAGAAGGTGTATACCTATGCTGAATGGTTTGACCGATTTGGTGACAGTGAGTATCCATTAAAAGAGCGAAAAACGTTTGCAAACTTTAATATGAAAGAAAAGCTTGAAGCAATCGAGTTGTTAAATGACTTAATCTATCAAGCAAAGGAAGCATCTAAATATCTAGATTCGTTAGATCATGAAAAAATGACTCCTGCCTACATCTGGTTAATAGAAGATAAATTAGACAAGATTTATCCTGATTTAGAGGATGATCATAAAAGTAGATTACAAGGTTTAAGGTCATGGTGGTGGACTTCTTTTTCTGGTAAGAATATTATTGCAGAATTGCTTGATGGTCAAAAATTTAAAGGAATCATTTCTGCAGAATGGCTTACTCTTAAGAAGTCTTTAATTCTTATGCATCAGTTAGGCGAAGTGACGAAAAAAATGGTTGGAGAAATAGAAAAACTAAAAAGATATCTTAAGGATTCAAAAATAGAAGAATTCAAAAATAGAATTTCAGAAGGAGATATTCCATTAAATGAATTAGATAGAATAATGGAATATTTTCATCGTGATTTTGAAGAGCTACAGCAAATGGATGTATATTGGAATCATTGTTCCGAACTTGAGAAAAAAGTGATTCTACAGCTTCAGCAAAAAACATCAAATAATGGAATGCGACTTTCTGATTATTGGGTTCATTTATTGAAAAACTCAGCTTATATCGAATGGATTGACCAAACGGAAAAAGAATACCCGCAAGTCCAAAAGATTTCTACCAATGAATTCTCGAGGATTAGGGAATCCTTTGCAACACTTATTGAGGATAAACAAAAAATCGCAGCTCAATATCTTATTCATCACTTAACGAAAAAAGTCGAAATGGTTCAATCAAGCCATTCAAAAAGTATGAGAGAGCTAAAGCATCAGGTAGGGAAGAAAAGGCAGATTTGGCCTCTGCGTAAATTTGTCAATCATTTTGCTGGAAATGGTTTAGTGGATATCCTGCCTATGTGGTTAGCTTCTCCTGAAACGGTTTCATCTATTTTTCCATTACAAGAGGGATTGTTTGATTTAGTCATTTTTGATGAAGCATCTCAATGTACCGTTGAAAGTGGAATTCCGGCTGTTTATCGAGGGAAACAGGTCATTATTGCGGGTGACGAAAAACAGTTACCACCATTTAATATGTTTCAAGCTTCAGTTGTTAACGAGGATGATGAGGAAGAAGAATACGAGATCGACGAATCTATGAGTCTTTTAAATTTGGCAAAGAGGAGATTTCCTGAAAAGCTTCTTCAATGGCATCATCGTTCGAAATATGAGGAGCTTATCAATTATTCCAATCACGCATTTTATAATGGACAAATACAAATTGCTCCAAATGTGATTCCATTTAAAAATCCACCCGCGATCAAATGGAAGAAAGTCGATGGTAGATGGATGAATCAGTCCAATGAAATCGAAGCAATAGAGGTAGTAAATGTTTTAAAAGATCTATTAATCAATCAACCCGGGAAAACGGTTGGAATTATAACATTTAACTCAAAGCAGCAAACAAAAGTACAGGATCAAATAGACAAAGCATTAAAGAAAGATCTGGAATTTAACACACGTCTATAATCAAATGATGATAAAAGACCTTGATGAAAGAGTCTTTGTGAAAAACATCGAAAATGTCCAAGGGGATGAAAGAGATATCATTCTTTTCTCAATCGGTTATGCAAAGAATGAGGAAGGAAAGGTTTATAATCGATTTGGCATGTTAAACCAAAAGGGTGGAGAAAATCGACTTAATGTGGCGATCACAAGAGCAAAAGAAGGGATTATCGTTGTCTCCAGTATTGAACCTGAAGAACTGAATGTAGCCAACACGGAACAAATGGGACCCAAGTTACTGAAGTCTTATTTGAAATATGTAAGGGCTGTTTCCAATGCCGGGTTTGATCAAATTAAGGCTGTCGTGCAAGAAATCAATGAAAATGTGGATACTCATGTGCAAGATAAAGAATTGCACTTTGATTCTCCATTCGAAGAGCAGGTGTATAGCCAATTAAGAAACCTTGGATATGAGGTAACGACCCAGGTAGGGATGTCAGGATACCGAATTGATTTAGCGGTTATCCACCCACAAGATTCTTCGAAATATATTTTAGGAATTGAATGTGATGGTGCGATGTATCATAGTTCAACCAATGCGAAGGAACGAGATGTTTATCGTCAAAAATATCTTGAAAGTAGGGGCTGGACAATCGAACGGATCTGGAGTAGAAACTGGTGGAAGAATCCTTCAGCTGAAATTGAGAGAATGGATCAGAGAATAAAAGAATTGTTAAAGGCTGAAGAGGTTCGAGAGAAAGTTTTAAATTGATTCATAAGACTTAATTCTTGTCACCTAGGATGTGGATGCCTGTCCCTTAGTGCTTTCACGTGTATAGGGGGAGGCATCCATTTTTCTGTAGAAAAAGAAATATTGAAGGAGATCATATATGATTATTCGAGAAATTAAAAAAGAAGACAATGCAAAAGTAAAAAAAATAATACAAGATTCACTAAAATCACTTGGATTAGCGATTCCTGGAACAGCTTATTTTGACCCTCAACTTAACAACCTTCACCAATATTATACTAATTTAAAACATGCGAACTATTGGGTAGTAGAAATGGAAGGAGAAGTTGTTGGCGGAATTGGTATAGCACCGTTTAACGAACAAGACAAAGTTTGCGAATTGCAAAAGCTATACTTAAGTCCAAAAACACAAGGTTTAGGGTTTGCAAAGAAACTAATGGAAACAGCTTTGTCATTTGCCTCTGAACATTATATAAAGTGCTACTTAGAAACACAGCATGAATTAAAAACTGCATGTATATTATATGAAAAATTTGGATTTACACTTTTGCGTGAACCATTATCAGGTTCTGACCATTCTGCTATGAATGCGTGGTATATAAAAGATTTGAATGAATCATAAAAAACTTCTTTCTTATGATAACAACTTCCAATGAATCAAGATGTACATCCATAAACTTCCTCTATAACCAAGGAAGTTTAAAATCAATCAACAAAAGATGGTATGAAAATCCAGTGCAGGATTTAGGCACTTCACTTTACAGACTCATACCTAACTTTACCATTTTCTTCAGTTTTTGAATCTACATATAACTTTCTATTAGGTATTGCAAGGGAAACCCCTTCATTATTAAGGATATCCATTATTTTATAGTTGACTTCTTCTTTTATTTTTAAGAAATCTAACCAGACTGTTGTTTTTGTGAAAAAATAAATGTAAATATCTAATCCATCTACTCCATATTTATCAAACTTAGTAATGATTGTGTCCTGGTGGATTCCAGAGTGATTTTTCAGCGTATACTCTATCTTTTTAATAACACCTTCTAACTTTTCTTTGGGTGTTTCATACGTTACACTTAAATTGAACACAATCCGCCTTTTTCCCATTTCACTCCAGTTCGTTATGGATTCATTTGCTAATTTTGCATTTGGTACAGTTACGAGTGCTTGTGCAAATGTTCGTATCTTTGTACTTCTAAAAGTAATCGTCTCAACTGTACCTTCTACGCTAGGTGTCAAAATCCAATCTCCAATTGTAAAAGGTTTTTCTGTAATGATGACGACTCCGCCAAATAAATTACTGAGTGCATCCTTAGCAGCTAGGGCAAATGCAAGTCCGCCTAATCCTAAACCTCCAACCAAACCAACAACATTATAATTAAATTCTTGTGCAATCCCACTAAAGATGACAACGACAATGATTACTCGCAATAATTTAGACAAGAAAGGGATGAGTATTTCATCCATTTCAAAATTGAATCTTTCGTTAAGCTTTGCAAAAATAAGCGTAGATGAAGATGATAAGTTAAACAACCCCCAACCTACAAGAAAGATAATAGCGGATTTTACTAATTTTACAAATAAAATATGTGTTTGATCAAAATGAGGAAGATACCAAGTGGATAAATAAATTCCTAATAGAATAAACAGCCACTGAATTGGTTTTTCAAATGATAAAAACATGTGATAGTAAAAAGGATGTGTTTCTTTTTGAATCCTTTTTACGATCAGAGCAATGACATACTTGGCAAATATCTTCCGAAAAACTAAGAACGACAAAAAGATACCTAGTGAAATTCTAATATCTTTTATGAATTCGTATGAAAAGAATAATTTCCATGACAAAACGATTCATCTCCTAATAATTCGCGACTTTAAAATGATCTGTTCTTCTAATATCTTCAGCTTTCTTAATTTGGTTGAAACAAGTAGTACAATAAAGCAACCTGAACATATACCATTTTGTAAATGTTATACATCCTATTATGGACTACTTTTATTATTCACGATTCTGACCGAAAGTAGCCAATAAAAAAATGCAAAAAGAGTCTGTCCCTCTCTCTGCAATTTGGGCTGTCAAGAAGTCCGCTCCTACCTTGTTCTAAAAAAGTGTTTAGAAAATAATGGATTGATTTTAAAATTGCTTTCGGAGCAGACTTGGAACCATATGAAAAACCTCACCTTCGATTTCCAGTACATAGTGAAAAAATTTTGGTTTCCAACCTCGATATATCAAGCGATTTATTTGCTTATGTAGAAAGTTCTGGTCTGGATGCGAGACCAAGACCGGCTGAATATGTTGAAATGGGAGTAGCGATATCTGCTCCTTTTTTTGGGGTTCTAAAAATAAAAAATGATTTATAAACTATATAAGTTAAAGAATGATGACAAAAAAACATATTATACCAAATTTAAATAGGGGGCTAAATATGTTTTTTCATGAGGTTCAGACTGGTGAATCCTTATTTACGATCAGTAAGAGATACGGAATTTCGATTGATGAGATTCGCCGTGTGAATGGTCTAGTGGAAACCAATATTGTTCCAGGTCAGGCCTTACTCGTTCCATTATATACTTATATTGTACAACTTGGAGACACACTTTTTGAAATTGCCAGAAAATCTTTCCTATCCTTAGAACAACTAACAAATGCAAATCCTACTGTTAACCCGTCTGCATTACAACCAGGGATGAGACTCACGATTCCTGATATATCGAATTATCTTGCATCTACACTGAGCTTCTACGTTACTCGAAGCCCGGAATTGGACCGGGCTTTAATCAGTGACTTTGCCCATTATTCAACATCCATATCAATTTTTGAATATCACATTGCTAGTAATGGAGATATCGCAAATACCTTAAATGATCTTACTGCTATTCAAACAGCTTGGAATTATCGCGTTAGACCTCTTGTGACTATCACAAATTTAACACCTGAAGGTTTTAGTCCTGAACTAGTTCATCAAGTATTAAACAGTCCTACTGCAAGAACGAACCTTGTTAATAATATTTCTTATTTAGTGACCAATAGGGGGTATGGTGGAGTTAATATTGATTTTGAACGTGTTATGGCTGAAGATAGAGATCTTTTTACAGGTTTTTTAAGTGAATTACGAGATCGTTTACAGCCATTAGATCGCACATTAACTATTGCGGTTCCTGCAAAAACAAACGAAGAAATACCATGGCTAAGAGGGTATGATTATGGTGGGATTGGTTCAGTAGTGGATTTTATGTTTATTATGGCTTATGACTGGCACCATGCAGGAAGTGTACCAGGACCTGTAGCTCCCATTACTGAGGTCAGAAGAACGGTTGAATTTGCTTTAAGATATGTTCCTAGCAGAAAAATCATTTTAGGTGTGCCTTTATACGGTTACGATTGGATTATTCCGTACAGTCCATGGAAGGGTTGCAACAGCGATTTCAAATCAAAATGCTGTAGAAACAGCAATGAGGTACCAATCACCGATACAATATTCAACTGAATTTGAGTCTCCCTTTTTTCGCTATACAGGTCAGCAGGGATTAACACATGAAGTTTGGTTTGAAGATGTAAGAAGTATGGGTGCTAAAATGTTACTCATTCGTGAATATGGATTACAAGGTCTAGGTGCATGGCAATTAACTCTTGGATTCACGCCAGGAACTTGGCTTCTAACAAAGTTTTTTACAATTATAAAGGTATAATAAATGGAATAACTTAATTACTATGTACAACAAAGAACAGTCGCCGAAAGTAATTGACCATAAGGACATCACTTATCAACTATTTCTTTCTGTGTATCGAGATTAAGTTTTTAAAATGATAGAAACGCAGGGACGGTTCTTTTGTTTCTTTTTAGTACTCTAATTGGAAACAAGAAAACAGTCCCTTTGTTTCCCCATAAACGCAGAACCGTCCCCTTGTTTGCATTAGCATGTTAAATAAGTTATTTAAAAATATTTTTAAAAGTGATAAAATTGAAGAGTAATTTGGGCGATTTATTGAACGGGAGAGGAATACACTTGAAGAATCGACTTTGGACGAAAGATTATATATCAGTCTGTTTAACTACTTTTTTTATGTTTCTAAACTATTATTACTTGCTTGTGACGATTCCGATTTATTTAATTCAGGATTTACAAGGTAATACCGTCCAAGCTGGATTACTGGTAGCAGTGTTTTATGTAGCAGCGATTCTGATTCGTCCCATTGCAGGTCAATGGATTGCATCTTATGGAATTAGAAAGGTTTTGTTTGCCTCACTGATCCTTTATCTAGGTGCGGCTTTTATGTATTTTTTCACCACTTCGCTGATAAGTTTAGCGATTTTGCGTTTAATTCATGGAATTGGATTTGGGATGATCACCACGTCAATGGGAACGATTGTCGCTACCATTATTCCTCAAGGTAGAAAAGGGGAAGGGATGGGGTATTATGGGTTAATGATGAATATTTCCATGGCATTAGGACCATTTGTTGGATTACTAGCGATTAACCAGATGGGGCTCAACTATAATGTTTGCTATAAGTGCCGCAAGTGTAGTGATCGGTACATTCACAGCACTTTTAATCACTCTACCTAAAGACAAGAAAAAGGAAACAACCGAAAGGGTAGTGAAGAAAAAACGATTGAACATGAAAGACCTAATTGAGATGTCTGCCATGCGAATTTCACTTGTAAGTTTCTTTTTTGCCCTTGTTTATGCATCAATTGTTTCGTTCGTGTCCGTTTATGCAGAAGAACTTCAATTGACAGAAGTGGCAAGTTATTTCTTTATTGTCTATGTGATTGCGCTAATTATCTCAAGGCCATTTACCGGAAAATGGTTCGATCTGTACGGAGCGAATGTCATCATGATTCCTTCTATTATCAGTTTTGCTTTCGGAATGTTCCTATTAAGTCAAGCTAACGGTGCGTTTTTATTCCTAATGTCTGCAGCCTTTATCGGTCTCGGTTGGGGGACTATCTTTCCATCGGCACAGACGATTGCGATCCAAATCGCACCACCGAAAAGAACGGGCATTGCGACGGCTACTTTCTTGTCGACGATGGACTCAGGTATGGCGATCGGATCTGTAATCGTTGGAATCGTTGGAGCACAAATTGGCTACAGCTCCTTATATTTTTATAGTTCTATTTTTGTCCTTGCAGGTCTAATCGTTTATTACCTCTTACACGGGAAAGTAAGTCGTAGCCATAGAAAACGTGCAAAAGAACAAGAATTAGAATTAAGTAAAGTAAATTAAGTGATCAAAAAAGGCTGTACAATAGGGGTCTCATCCCTTTTGTACAGCCTTTTCTAATTTGCGTAAAATTCTGCTCATATAGCTTCTATCAATAGTAAGTTCTTGAACGAGATTATTCGCAATGTACTCAGTTCTCTCTCTGCTTATAGTTGACTTAACCAGCAGAAATTTATATTAGTGTAGCACTTCTTTATATGATAATGAACTTAGCTATAGAACAGATTTTTAAAATATTCAGAAAAAATATTTCAGGTAAACAGGCACCATCCATTATCTGGATGGTGCCTGTTATTCCTTGTTTAAACGCTCTTTCTTTGGCTCTTCTCTAGGCTGTTAACCCTGTAGATAACCGGCTTCTTTTGTTTACTGTATGTTAATGAAGGTATCTATTGATTATTCAAAGTGAGCACTTTTTCAGTGGTCTTGGACGGTTCTTGCGTTTCCAAACACAAGAACCGTCCGCTTGTTTGTCGCGATGTCTAACACTGATTACTTCATTCTCCTTCTAAAAAACGTTTAATCGCTTCTTTATTTTGAGGTAAATCTGGTTCTAATACTTCACCATGATCTTCATAATTTTTATTTTCAAAACTGCCATCTTCAGGGATACGTAATGTTTCTATCTCTCCGCTTTTATTCGTTAAAATGTCTTTTCCGATGGCTAGCAAAGTAGAAGTATCAATATTTGTATCGATGTATGTATGTAAAAGATCTAATAGCTCCGGAAGTTTCACCACACTATGTAAACCCACAGCTTCTTCCATTAATTTTGAGATCACTTCCTGTTGTCTTTGTACCCGTCCAAAGTCACTTAAACGATCCTGTCGAAAACGGACATATCCTAACAGCTCTTTCCCATGCAGTTGTTGCTTCCCTTTTTCTAATGTCATGCCTATACCATCTGACATCTTATAGGGGATGTCGACTTCAATTCCATTTGGAACGAGGAGATCAACCGCTTTTTCAAATCCTTGAAAATCGATCATTGCATAATAATGAAGATCGATCCCGAGGTTTCCTTTAATCGTTTCTCTTAGTAATTCTGGCCCTCCGTAGGCAAAAGCTGCATTTAATTTTTGCTGGTTGTACCCGGGGACCGTGACATACATATCACGCATGAGAGAAATCAGCTTTACTTGATGAGTTTTTGGATTATAATGGGCAATCATAATCGTATCGGTTCGAGCTTGTTCTTCTCCACGTGAATCACTGCCTAATAAAAGGACATTGATTTCGTCTAATTTATTTTCCTCTCCTTTGAACGCATGTGCCCCTTCAACTTTTTTGAGTGGTTGGTTGAATGCTTGTACCGTTCCTTCTATGAATTGAAAAACATTAAAAAGACCAACTATCAAGATACTTATGAGAAGGAGGGCGCCCAATAATCTGCCCCATCTTAGCTTTCTTTTCTTTTTCGTTCGTGCCAAATTTTACACCGCCTAGTTTTCTGAATCATCAACTTACAAATGGATTCTATTAAAATATGAGTTTATCTTCATTTTCTAAAGGGTTTCAGGTCTTTTAGTACAAACTCTTCAAATAGTAATATTATTTCATAGTAAGATTTCATTTGTTTGACTAGGAGATTACATTCTGCTGAAATTCTGATTACATTTTTCATTTTTTTGGTAAAACGTAAGTAGTTTAAGATTATTTAAAGAAATATAAGTTCCATATTGGTTTCGTTATTTAACAATTGGATGATCTTAGATTCATTCAATTGGATGAGTACAAAGGTTATTTTTTGAATTATCATACTAATGATCACTACTCCCTCCACTTCATTTCCTAACGAAAATTTGAAGTGGGTGTTGAGCTAGTGAATGGCGGTTTAGGTAAGACATTTAATCTCTTAAAGGAGTGAAATTATTATGAGAATTGGTTTTATAGGTTTAGGTACTATGGGTCTTCCGATGGCACATCATTTGCTTAAAAATGGTAATGAACTAATCATTTACAATCGTACAAAAGAGAAAATGAGTTTTCTGAAAGATGAGGGGGCAATGCTTGCCAATTCTCCTAAAGAAGTTGCAATGAAAAGTGAAGTCGTATTCACTATGCTTACAGCAGATGCTGCTGTTGAGGAGGTAATTCTCGGTGAAAATGGTATTATTTACGGTGCCGATCCAGGATTAATTGTGGTCGATTCTAGTACGATTTCTCCGTCTACAAGCAAAAAAGTGGCTGAAGAACTCTCACGTCATGATGTTGAAATGCTCGATGCACCCGTAACAGGCAGTGAACCGCAAGCCATTGAAGGAACTCTAACGTTTATGGTTGGTGGTAAAAAAGAAATTTATGAAAAATGTATGGATTTGTTTTTAGCGATGGGTAAAAACGTTTATTATATGGGGGAAAATGGAAAAGGTTCCTATACGAAACTAGCTAATAATACGATGGCTGCCATTAATCTTCTAGCATTCTCAGAAGCACTCACTATGGCAACAAAAGCTGGCATAGACCCAGAAATTTTTGTGAAGGTTGTGAGTGGCGGTGGAGCCAGAAGTGGAATGGCAGAAAATAAAGCAGAAAAAGTGTTAAGTCGCGATTTTCAACCACAATTCATGACGCAATTATTACATAAAGATCTTGGATCTAGCATCGAATGTAGCAAAAGAATTAGAAATTTCGACTCCGGTTCTAGGACTTGGAAAAGAAATTTTTCAGATGGCAAAAGCCAAAGGATATGGTGCAGAAGATATGAGTGCTGTCATTAAATGCTATGAAGAATGGGCAGGAATTACAGTTAAAAAGATAAATGAAGAAATGTAATTGGAAGAACAAAGATGGCTCTTTGACCATCAAGTGGTGTAAGTGATTCATTCTGACTCTTTTAAAACAACACTTGCTTTATTTTCAAAAAATAAATCCCCTTAGCATTGATATGCTAAGGGGATTTATTAAAAACGTATTCAAACAGATTGTCGATCCTCGAATGGAAAATCATCCTCTGAGATATGTTTTTTCAGGAGGCCAAAGAAATTTTCAATTTCCCGTTCTGCACTTAAAAGAGAATCTGAACCATGGATGACATTCTCTTCTTTTGTAAATGCAAAGTCACCACGAATTGTACCTGGCATTGCTTCGGATGGACTTGTCTTTCCAATCATAAGACGAGAAACCTCAATGATATTTTCCCCTTCCCAGACCATTGCAAAAACAGGTCCTGATGTAATGAATTCCACTAATTCACCGAAAAATGGCTTGTTCTGATGCTCCAAATAATGATATTCAGCTTTAGTACGGCTAACTGTCATTAGCTGTGCGTTTAATAAGGTAAAACCCTTTTGCTCAAAGCGTTTGATGATTTCTCCGATCAACCCTCGTTTGACACCATCAGGTTTTAGCATGATAAACGTGCGTTGTAAAGTCATACGATCACCTCTAGATAAAATAATTATTTTAATTAGAACCACCAGCACGAAGATTAGAAGAACTCTTTATGAAAGGGTGATACTAATATTATCCATTATGGTAAAATAATTCAGATTTTAAACCAGGAGTGACAGGGGGACGGTTCTTGCGTCTCCAAACGCAAGAACCGCCCCCTGTTTATTGTTGATCATATCTTTGTGTAAAAAGATAACGATGAAGGCAGTGATTTTTATCATTTGGGTGAAGCCAATCCTGATAAAAACACTGTTCACCAAGATAAAATGGAAGAATGAGGTTTCTCAAATATGTATGTGAAATGAAACATTTCCAATGGCTGACAAATAATTTTTTAGAGGATATAAGATATATTCTTTTGTGATAAGAGGCTGTAACATACAAGTATTAAGAATAATACTTGTATGTTACAGCTTTATTATTGTTTGGAGTACGTGGAAGTACCTTGAATTTTGGAAGGGAGACATCCAAACAAAAATGTATACGAAAAATCCTAGTAAGTATAAAATAGGACAGTTAGCATTTTGTTGTAGGAAGGGTGATAAATATGTTAAAAGCATATGCTTGGCTAACATTTTGTGTAATGGTGTGGGGAAGCAATTTTGTATTTGGAAAGATGTTAGTCCAAGATTTTTCCCCAGCCCTGTTAACCATGCTTAGACTTTTGTTTATTGTACTATTTTTAATTGGATTATCCTCATACAAAAAACACTTTAAACGAGTGAATAAATCGGATTTACTCGCGGTTTTATTTCTAGGAGTTATTGGTGTTTTTATAAACCAATGGTCTTTTTTTGTAGGATTACAAACAGCTGATCCAACAACATCTGCATTAATTTTGGCAACTACCCCTATTTTAACTAGCGTATTAGCTGCCATTTTTTTAAAAGAAAAATTAACCATTCGTATGTTGATGGGGTCTATTGTGGCAATCATAGGGATTTATTTTGTTGTAGCAAAAGGGAATTTATCTTCTTTGCATATCGATAAAGGTCTATTATGGATTGTTTTAACGATGATAACCTTCGCCATTATGATTATCATGACGAGGCTTCTTTCTGATAGAATAGATCCACTTACCATTACTTTATATTCAAATGTTGTAGGCTTGATTGTGTCGATTCCTTTTGCTTTTTTACTAGACACTCACGTACATTTAAGCTCTAAGATGTCGGATTGGTCTTTTCTAATTGGAACTGCCGTTGTTGTACACGGTATAGCAACATTGATTTGGAATAACAACATTAGACATGTTGATGCTTCAAAGGCTTCAATATTATCTAATTTAGAACCTTTTGTAGCAATGATAATGGGATTAATATTGCTATATAAACCAATAACTGGAGCAGAAATTTTAGGATCACTATTTATAGTGGGAGGAGTAGTACTCTCTACGTATCAACGAAAAAAGCTAAATAGCCGATCGAATTAACAAGAAATTGTGAAGGTATGAAAAGGAAGAGTGACAGGGGGACGGTTCTTGTGTATGGAAACATGAGAACCGTCCCCTTGTTTCCTAGATGTGACGATCACTCAAGCGATATGGAGTGCTATTAACAGTTAGTACCATAATAATTTTGAAAATACTAATTATAATGTTAAATAATTATGTTATTATATAGTTAATAGAGCCTAATCCATGGGGATTAGGCTCCTTTGAATCTTGGAACTATTCGAGAAAGTCTAGTAATCTTCGGGTGATAATATTGCACCAGGCAGGAGGCCTTATGAAATTTAAATCAAAACTCTATGCGAGCATAGGATTAATCATACTATTAATTTCTATTAGTGTAGTCATTTTAATGAGAATGCTTGATCAGTCTATGATCAATATGCAAACAGTCGTAAATGATCTGTATGCACGTATTGATATTGCTTCAGAGATAAAGTATGAGACAGCGAATGTGGGTAGGGTATTTAGAGAAATGATGGATGATCAATCTAATGAAGGTAGTACAACATCCGAAAATGCTTGGGAAGAATCTAATTTAAAGATGAGACAAGGAATTGAGTCACTTGGAGAAATGGATACTCAAGAACAATCAAAAGAATTAATGGCAAAATATGCAGCATTGCATGATACTTATCAAACGATCGTGCAGCAAATGATCACAATGAAAAAAATAGATCGTGAGGTAGAGATTCAGCCAGAACTTATCGATGAGGTCAAACTTACCCGAGAAAGAATGCTGCAAATTTCTAATCTTCTCCTCGGATTGCAAGAACAAGAAATGAAAAATGAACTTTTAAGATCCCATGAAACGTATAATTGGGCTGTCACAATGATTTATATATACCTAGCGGTCACCTTGAGTGTAGGAATCGGACTCATTCTTTGGATCATTAGGAGTTTGACAAAGAATCTTCATCATGTGACGACTGTCTTAGAAAGTGTTAATATTCATAATATTGATCAATTGCCTAGGATTGAAGTCTCCACAAAAGATGAGATTGGTTCAATCGCTGTTGCTTTTAACGAAATGGTTACGAAGCTAGAAGAACATAGCAAACTTGAAAAACAATTATTAGAAGAAGCGGAAGAACATAGTTGGCTTAAAACGAAAATTGCTGAAATTGCCACGATGTACCCAGAAGCTAAAGATATACAGATGCTTGCTGAATTATTAATTTCAAAGCTTGTACCTATGGTAGGGGCAAGTTTCGGTATATTCTATTTTAAGAGTACTGAAGGAAAACAGCCTGTTCTTAAAAGGATGGCTGCTTACGCGTATTCAAATTTCAATCATAAAGATGAAACTTTTCAAATTGGAGAAGGACTTATTGGACAATGTGTGCTTGAAAAGCAGACCATATTACTTAATCAAGTACCCAATGATTATATAAAAATACGTTCTGGTACAGGCGAGAGCTCACCGAAAAATATTATTATTCTGCCTGTTCAGTTTGAAGGGGACGTATTAGCTGTTATTGAAATTGCATCATTCGACTCCTTTAGTTCTAGTCAAATAAAACTTCTTGAAGAAGTTATTAGTACAATTGGAATTACGATTAATAGTATTTCAAATCATATGAAAGCGGAAAGACTCTTGCAAGAATCTCAAAGCTTAACAGAAGAACTTCAAGTCCAATCTGAAGAACTTCAATTGCAGCAAGAGGAGTTAAGGACGACAAATGAACAGCTTGAGGAACAGTATGCAGCCTCTGAAGAAAAGAAACAAGAGTTAGAGGAAGTGAAAGAGGCTCTTGAGGAAAAGGCTCAACAATTAGAGGTAAGCTCACAATATAAATCTGAGTTTTTAGCTAATATGTCTCATGAGCTTAGAACACCACTTAATAGTTTACTCATTTTAGCCCAGATTCTTTCTGAAAACGAAGCGGGCCACCTTACAGAGAAGGAAAAGGAATACATTCGTACAATATTCACTTCTGGTAATGATTTGCTTCGATTAATAAATGATATTTTGGATTTAGCAAAAGTAGAATCAGGAAAATTAGAAGTGATTCAGAAGGAAGTAGAGCTACAGGATATTCAAGATTATGTCCGTAAGCAATTTTCTCCGATTGCGGGTCAAAAGGAAATTCAGTTTCATATTCAATTGGAACATGATCTGCCAAAGTATGTTTATACGGATAAGCATCGTTTACAGCAAATTTTAAATAATTTGCTTTCAAATGCTTTTAAATTCACTGAAACCGGCAGTGTATCACTTGTTATTCAAAAGATCATGAAAGAAAGTATTAAAAACGAAATGCTTGTAAGTAAACAAGCTGAATATATGTTAGCCTTCTCAGTCATTGATACAGGCATAGGAATACCTAGCGAAAAACAAAGAGCGATATTTGATGCTTTTAAACAGGCGGATGGTACGACAAGCCGAAAGTACGGTGGTACAGGATTAGGATTATCCATTAGTCGTGAAACAGCTTATTTATTAGGCGGTTTTATTGAGTTAAACAGTGCAGTAGGAGAAGGAAGCAACTTTACTCTCTATTTACCAATTTTACAATCAAGCGAAAAGGTAGTAGAGGTGACGTCGTTTATAGAGGAAGCTTCAGCAGGGCTTCAGTATGAGGATTATTCACTGGACAGTCATCCTGAAGTAGAAGAAACCCATGATTTAAAAAAATATGGAAAATCTTCACTGAAAAATAAAAAGGTCCTTATTGTCGATGATGATATAAGAAATGTTTATGCCTTAACGATCGCCTTGGAAAAATATGGAATGAATATCATTGTAGCAGAAAATGGTCGTGAAGGAATCGAAGTGTTACAAGGTAATCCAGACACAGATATCATTTTAATGGATATTATGATGCCTGAGATGGATGGCTTTGAGGCAATACGAAGAATTCGACAATTCTCCAAGTATAAAGCATTACCAATTATTGCGCTTACGGCCAAAGCGATGAAAAAGAGTCGAGAAGAATGCTTAGACGCAGGAGCAACAGATTTTATCAGTAAGCCAATTAATATAGATCAGTTATTCTCGTTGATGCATGTGTGGTTATACAAAAAGGAAGGATAAGCCAATTCGAATGAATAAAGTCATACAACATCCCATCCAAAATGAAGAAATAGAACAAATAGAACAAATAGAACAAATAGAAGTAGATTTACTGCTAGAAGCTATTTATCGCTATTATGGTTATGATTTTAGAAATTATGCACCAGCCTTTATTCAGAGAAGAGTTTTACATTGTGTTCATAAGGAAAAGCTAACGAGTATTTCTGCACTACAGGAAAAGATTCTTCGTGATCCTGGAACGATGAAGAGGTTATTTTCTCATTTTTCTATCAATGTGACAGAGATGTTTCGTGATCCTGAGTTTTTTAAATCATTTCGAACAAATATCATCCCATTTGTAAGAGATTATCCAAACATTCGTATTTGGCATGTAGGATGCTCTACTGGTGAGGAAGTTTATTCAATGGCTATTCTGTTACATGAAGAGGGAATCTATGAAAAAGTTAAAATATATGCAACCGATTTTAACTCAAAGATGTTAGATCAGGCGAAGAAAGGTACTTTTTCCTTATCCAATATGCAGCTATACACAAAGAATTATATTGAGGCTGGGGGAAAAAGCGATTTCTCAGAATATTATAAGGTAGTAGGTGAAGAAGTCGTTTTTAATCCCTTTCTTCAAAAAAACATGATATATGCAGAGCATAATTTAGTAACAGATTCTTCATTTAATGAGTTTGATATTATTATTTGTCGAAATGTTCTCATCTATTTTAATAAGAGTTTACAAAATGAGGTTCACCAGCTATTTTATGAAAGTCTAAGTTTAGGTGGCTTTCTTGGGCTAGGGAAGAGAGAGGGGGTTAGATTTACAAGTCATGGAAACTGCTATGGAGAAATCGATGCTACAGAAAAGCTCTACCGTAAATTTATATAGTGCTGCTTCTGAAAAAGTAAATATATTGATGGTGGACGATCATCCCGAAAATTTACTCGCACTGGAAGCCGTACTCTCGTCTCCCAATTATCATTTAGTTACTGCAAACACAGGAAAAGAAGCGTTGAAATGTCTGCTCAAGCAGGAATTTGCCGTTATTTTACTAGATGTACAGATGCCAGTGTTAAATGGTTTTGAAACAGCAAAGCTGATACGAGCGAGAGAAAAAACAAAGCATACACCTATTATTTTTATTACGGCGATTAGTCAGGATAGTGAAAATGTCCAACGTGGTTATTCCGTCGGAGCAATTGATTATATTTTTAAACCCTTTCAGCCTGAAACATTAAAACAAAAAATAGAAAAATTCGTTGAACTACATCAAAAATATGAAGAGAGAGTTAGCAAGAGTGAGTGGAAACGTACAGTCGAGCTAAAGGAAATCAATCAAAAGTTAGATCAGACCTCGTTAGATTTACGACAAACAGAAGCCTTAAATAAAGTGATCGGTGAAACGTTAATTGATACGATTATTACTTTCGACGAACAAGGCTGCATTTTATCGGGAAATCCTGCTATAAAAAGTATGTTTGGCTATCAGCTTGATGAACTGATCGGAGAGAATGTCTCTAGGCTTTTTCTACAAATAATGGGAGACAAAGGAGAGTGCTTTCCGCACATACTCTTATCCTTCATGAAACAAGAAATAGGAAAGGTGATCGAATCAGTTGCATTACGTAAGGACGAGAGTTACTTTCCTGCAGATATCCAACTTGGAAGGACGAAAATAGACGACAGGCAAATTTTTGTTTGTACGATTCGCGATGTTACAGAAAGAAAACAAATTGAAGAGGTTAAAAAGCAACAGTTCAATGATCTAGAAAAGATGGTAGAAGAACGTACAATAGAGCTCTTGTTAGCGAATGAAAAGCTACAGAAAGAAATTGTGGAGAGAAAAAAAATGACGGATCATCTATTTGTTTCTCAAGAACGGTTTCGGAAAATATTTGAGTCAAGTCCTAGCTTAATGGCGATTTATTCTTTAAAGAATGAAACGTATATGGATGTAAATGCAAGCTGGATAACCTTCACTGGTTATGGTTATGATGAGTTGTTAAAACAACAAATAAATTTACATGATTTTATGAAGGAAGCGGATGGGCATGCAATCAATTTACAGCAGCCTATACGTAATATGAAAATTCTATATAAAACGAAAAGTGGGGAAATGCGGACGGGATTATTATCATCGGAATTGATTGATATTGAACCAGAACCTTGTATTCTTTTTGTATTGACAGATATTACAGAAAGAGTCCTTTTTGAGCATGAGTTGTCACGGTTAGACCGATTAAATTTAATTGGCGAGATGGCTGCAGGAATTGCACACGAAATTCGAAATCCAATGACAACGGTTTATGGTTTTTTACAAGTAGCAAAGGGAAATCAAATATCAAACGAGTTTATTGATCTTATGTTAGATGAATTAAAGAGAGCAAACTCGATTATTACTGAATTTCTTAATTTGGCTAAAAATAAAGTAAGTGATAAAAAAATGCATAATGTAAATACGATCATTGAAGCACTATTTCCACTGATTCAAGCAGAGGCTACGCGAGCGAGTAAACAAGTAGACCTTCAGTTAAGTCAATGTTTAGATATATTTGTAGATGAAAAAGAAATTCGTCAATTGATCTTAAACATTGCTTTGAATGGACTTGATGCTATGAGTTCTGGGGGAAAACTTACAATCATGACGTATATTGAAGAACGAGCAGTCGTTTTAAAAATAAAAGATCAAGGATCAGGCATGAGTGCAGAGGTTTTAGGGAAAATAGGGACACCTTTCTTTACTACTAAGGAACAAGGTACCGGATTAGGTTTAGCGATTTGCTATAGTATTGCTAAGCGACATGGGGCAGATATTGATGTAGAGACAGGAGAAAATGGGACAACCTTTTCCATTCCATTTAAAATAAATGATCGATAAGTGCTGCGGATATTCGGAAGTTTCCAACCTGAAAAAGGAAAGGGGGGGATTCAAATGTCGATAAAACGTAAATTATTTTTTCTAACTCTTCTTTCTATTTTTGTAGTACTGTCAAGCTTTTATATCTATAAACAATTTATAGAAGAAAAGCCGAAAGTGGTCGTCGTTTTAAGAATTTTAGACTTACAGTATTGGGAAATTATTAAGGCAGGGGCCGAAAAGGGATTTGAAGATTTAGGAATAGATGGTAAAGTGGTTGCTACTAAAAATGGAACAATAGAAGAACAGATGGATATTTTAAAGGATGTTCTAAAAGAAAAGCCAGATGTATTAGTTGTTTCACCTATTAATTCAGAGATCAACCCTATATTGGATGAGTTTGCCAGGCGTAATATTCCTATATTGCTCATGAATGCAGAAGATACATGGGAAAAGAAAACAGCGTATATAGGTACCAACAATTTAGATTTAGGAAAAAAGGCAGGGATTTTATTAGCCTCGCAGCTTCAGCCTGGAGATCAAGTGGCTCTTCTTGGCAGACAGACAACCATTGAAGAGAAACGAATAGAAGGAGCTAAAATGAGTTTAGACACGGTAGGAATCAAAGTAGTAACAGAAAAAGTCGATTTACCGATTAATGATTCTAGTGCAGTTGAAGTAGCAATGAAAACGATTTTGCAGGAGCACCCAGATCTTAAGGGGGTTATGACCTCAAGCGATTATATTGCGATTCCTGCATTAAAGGTTACCCAGGAACATGGACTTGAAATACCTGTTACAGGAACAGATGGACTTACCGAAATGCTAACGTTAATCAAGCAAGGAACCCTCACTAGTACAGTAGCACAAAACCCTTATGATATGGGGTACTTAAGCATTGAAGCTGCAATAAAGGTGACAAAGGGAGAAAAGGTACAGCCGATTATAGATAGTGGTGTAGATATTATCACAAAAGGGAATGCAGACCAAAGATTGGAATTTTTAAATAATGTATTGGATTAAATAGTGACAAGGGGACGGTTCTTGCGTTTGGAAACGCAAGAACCGTCCCCTTGTTTGATAACTAAATGAGGAGATAGAAGGGATACTGGAATAAAATGACAATGGCTTTATTCCCCAAATAAGTTCATTAAACTATTTCTCAATGAAAAATGAATATATAATAAAGGAAACTTAACAAAAATGGATGTGATGACATGGAAACAATCCACATACCAGCTAATGCTGTGTCGATTGTTAGTACTTCCAGTAAAGGTGATCAGTCGAAATGGCTTATAAAAGAAAAATGGATAAAACAAAATACAAGAGGGTATGAAGATATAGCTGAGTATGTCGCATCATTGATTTTGAAATCTTCTACTCTAGATCCATCCGAATATGTTCTTTATGAACCATGTAAAATTCAATTTGAAAACGGACAAGTTGCAAAAGGATGCTACTCATTTGATTTTAGAGGGACCGAACAACAAGAGGTCTCGCTTGAACGCCTTTTTGAAACACATTTTGAGTCGACTAGTGATATTTTAGAGAATACAAAGCTCTCTACGAAAGAAAAAATAGAGCAGGTAGTAGAAAAGGTTCAACTCTTTACGAATTTAGACATTATGCTTCCTCTAACAAGGATGTTAGCATTTGATTCACTGATTTTAAATGAAGATCGTCACACAAACAACCTGTTATTTCTTTATAATTTCAAATTAAATACATGGAAACTTGCACCGTTGTTCGATCATGGATTAAGCTTACTTTCAGATGTAAAGGATTATCCACTAGGCATAGATATCGATATTTTAAAACGAAAAGTGAAGGCGAAGCCGTTTAACACCAATTTTAAAAAACAATTGGCTTTATATGAAGGTCCGCCATTTATCCATGTAGAGAAGTTAAAAAAGCTATTAGAGGGCTCTCCATATGATCTTGGAAGAGCATACAATGTGATTCAAATGCAATTAAACGATCCAGCCTATGAAAAACTATTAATTCGAGGTGCAAAAAATGATTGATTATATGAAATTCGATGTCATGCACTTTGATGAGGTGATTGCAAGTGTTAACTTAAAGCCTAAAAATATCGAACTACCATATGTGAAAAACTATGTAACAGGCTTTAATAAGCAGTTCTCACCTGATATGGAGGGACCAATTACAATAGAGGAACTTGAAAAATGGTTAAAGTGGCGTACATTCCCGCCAACTCGTGCAAATGCAGATGAATTATTGGAGGCACTTGGACTAAATGCATATAACCGTTGGGCTATTGTAAGAAAAACGCATGGCGTGATGGCTGATGATGAGATATGGCTCCGTTTCCAAGGTGAAACGCTTAAACATAAGGATGTATGCTTGCGAAAAGAGCTTTATTATCCAGATAAGGCATATTAGTTCAAATGCGTATAAAGTTATTTGACTAGACGTGCATGGAACAACGGTAACTTTTGCGAGTCCGAGACTAGGGGTCAGTCTTCCAGTCTGCTAACCTGTAACGCAGCAGGGCTCAGATCCTTTTTTGCTTTTTTTGTTACTTGGTGAATTGGGATGAGGATTATAGGAAATGCTTATACAATTAATGAAGCAAATGAAATGAATTCGAGAATTTGTGCAAATTTCCGCATAAAGAATATCAGAAATCCGGGAGGGAAAACGATGCCTATAACCAATCAAAAAATAGTTCCGCATTTATGGTATGACAAGGAGGCAAAGGAAGCAGCCGAGTTTTACACTTCTATTTTTCCAGACTCAAAAATTACAAATGTCACAACCATTCACGATACACCATCAGGCGACTCCGATATCGTCTCCTTTGAGCTTTACGGCCAGAAATTTATGGCAATTAGCGCAGGCCCTTACTTCAAGATCAATCCCTCGGTGTCAATGATCGTTAATTTTGATCCATCGCGCGAAAAAGACGCAAGTGAAAAAATAGATGAGGTTTGGAACAAATTGTCCGAGGGTGGCACAGCGTTAATGCCTCTTGATCAGTATCCGTTCAGTGAGAAGTATGGCTGGATTCAGGACAAGTATGGTTTGTCCTGGCAATTAAGCCTTACCAATCCAGAAGGTGAAGAGCGTACTGCAATCGTGCCGTCACTTTTGTTTGTCGGAGAACAATGTGGCAAAGCGGAAGAGGCGATTACATTTTTATACATCCGTATTTAAGAATGCAAAGCAGGGACATATCGCACGCTACCCAAAAGGCATGGAGCCTGACAAAGAAGGAACCATCATGTTCTCTGATTTCAGCTTAGAAAATCAGTGGTTTGTCGCAATGGATAGTGCGCATGAGCATAAATTTAGTTTTAACGAGGCCATCTCATTTATGGTGTATTGCGACACACAAGAAGAAATTGATCACTACTGGGAAAGTCTCTCTGCAGTTCCTGAAGCCGAGCAATGCGGCTGGCTGAAAGATAAGTTTGGCGTATCCTGGCAGATTGTTCCAAGTGAGATGGACGAAATGATGAGCAATGGCACACCCGAGCAGCTTGAACGCGTAACGAAAGCATTTCTTAAAATGAAGAAATTTGATCTTGCGGAATTACGGAAAGCTTACAAGGGAGAATGAGGGTGGTGACAAGGGGACGGTTCTTGCGTTTGCAAACGCAAGAACCGTCCCCTTGTTTCCCATGTTTCTTTTATAATAACATTCTCAAATGCTTTTCGAAGTTAACTCCTTCTATTTCAGGAATTTGCTTCAAAGAGGAGTCATTGATGGCCTCTTTCAGAAACGACATAGCAAGCTGTATAGATTTTTCGAGGTCCTCTCCACGCATCAAACTGCCCATAATGATAGCCGCAAATAAATCACCAGTACCAGAATAGCTTTTACCGTTAGAAGGGATCGAACGATAAAAGGTTTTACTTCCGTCCAAATACATATTTCCGATAATATGTTTATCCCCATCTACTGACGGTGGATTCATTCCAGTGATGATCACCTGAGCGCCCGTTTCTTGCTGCAACATATTCCCAGCTTCTTCGATCGCTTTCGTATAGTCTTTTTCATTTGAATAGCTATGTATTTTTTCATAAGAAGAACCGGTTAATAAACAGCACTCCGTAACATTTGGAGTAATCACATCTGCACGCTTCACAAGTTCTCTCATCAGTACAAGCAATTCATCGGTAAAAAGTTTATAGACTTCTCCGATATCACCCATTACCGGATCAACAAGTAAAAGGGTTTCCTTTGTATAAAATTTGCCTAGAAATTGAAAAATATTATGTATTTGCACTTCACCCGTAACGAAACCAGTAGTGATTCCATCAAAGGTTACATGAAGTTTACTCCATTCCTCTGTGAAATAGTTCATTTTAGATGTGAAATCTTCACAATAAAAACTTGGATAACCGGTTTGCGCAGTCAATATGGCCGTTGGTAAAGGACATGCCTGTACACCCATTACCGAAAGAACCGGAATCGCAGCTGTTAATGAACATTTTCCAAAAGATGATAGATCCTGTATTACGGCAACTTTTTTCATCATAACCTCCAAAAAACATATCCACTTTAATCTTCATTCATCTTACCACAAATGAAGAATGTGGAAAATCTCATAGGTCCTTCCTAACCTCGAAAAGATTTACCAAGTTCCGAGTCAACATGATCGAACGCCATTGTTTTATTCCGTTCTTCTCAACCGTTGTCCTATCTACTTTTTTACCAAAAAATCTGAAACTTTTAAAATATGGACTGAATTATTATAAAAAAATGGCACTTTTCTATATACCAGTCTAGTGATAAAATCACAGAAAAAACTAGTTAGGAAGGTATATACTATGCAAAATATGGAACATACACAAAGTTATTCAAAGACAAGTAAAAAAACGTTGGATTTAATTATGACATCCATGTTAGTTGCACTTGTATTCTTGTCGACATTCTTTTTGAATATTAAACTACCTATTTCTGTAAATGGAGGATTAGTTCATCTTGGAACAGGTATGCTGTTTATTGCATCGATTTTATTTGGTCCTAAAAAAGGGGCACTTGCTGGTGCAATCGGAATGGGCTTATTTGATTTAGTCGGAGGTTGGTTGTTGTGGGCACCGATCACGATTGTCGCGCGTGGACTGCAAGGATTCATCGTTGGTAAAATTGCCTGGTCAAACGGACGCAAAGGGAGTAGCCTGGCATTAAATGTAACGGCAACCATCGTTTCCATTCCATTTATGATAGCGGTTTACTACTTTGGTGAAGTGATTCTATACGGAAATTGGATTGTACCTTTAACTTCGATCCCTGGAGACCTCCTTCAAAATGCATTAGGAATGATCATTGCCATTCCCGTTTGTGTTGCTTTGAAGAAAGTTCCTTATTTTAAGTAGAAGTTCCTGTTACACCCGAATAATCTTGTTTCACGGAACCAAAAAGACAGGCACTGTCCAGTAATAGGGCGGTGCCTGTCTTTTTCTCTATATGTTTATTAAATGTTCCTATAATCATTCAACTTTTTCATTCAAGATTGCTTTGATACTTGATAATATTATTTACGATATTTGGCAAGTTTTTTTTCTGTTTTAATAAAAAGTGGTAGAGAGCGTCTCGTTCCTCTGTACTTACATTCCACTCGTCAGGGATAGAAGTCATCACTTCATAGATTTTTTCGTTTGGAAAATCGATAATTTTATCTATATACGATGTTAGTTCCTGGGTATCATTTAAAATCGTGTACACCCATTTATAAAAGGGCCAATGGAAGTTATAAGCTGGCTCATTATTAAGCGTTTGGGTTGACCATTGGTAGCCACCTGGAAAACATCTTCCGTGATCAATCATATGGACGTAGTAACTGTCGTCATCGAGACGTTCTAAAATAACATTCATTGTACCTCTATCAGAGTTATTCAACCATTGGTCAAATACCGTTAAACCTGCAAGCTGATCTCGATTATTAACTTCTGCAGGGGAAGGTGGAGTATATCTGACATCTTCAAATGGGATACTGTTTTTAATGTAGACGCAACCAAAATGATATCCAGAAATATAGTTATGTTTCTTTTGCTGTAATTCCGGAGTTTTCTTTAAAAAATCCTCCGGAATATAGACAAGTTTAAATGGAATGATCGGAAGTGAAAGGAGTTGTGCCAATTTGGCAACAACATATTCATTGACCACTTCTTTTCCTCTCTCCTTCTTTACTCCAAACCACTTCACGACATATTCTTTACCATCGTTAAAAAGTATGACATGAGCCGTTCCACCTCTTAATACTTGTACATATTTAACAGGGTAAAGCGGCTGTTCCTTAACGTTATTGTTTTTTCCCATAAAGCATTGACTCCCTTCCTATTTCTTTTTTAAACTGTTTTCAATTAAGCCATATAGCCTTTGTTGTACTTGGATTTGTTTATTGGAATCAAATTTTTCTTCGATCATCTGTCTTGCACGTTCGGTATATCCCTTCCATTCTTCTGGGTGATCTAAGAAATATTTTAATCCTTGAGCCAATTCAAGGTCATTTTTCTCAGGAGCAAGGTATCCTGTTCTTTTATGCTCGATTAATTCTGGAATCCCCCCATGATAGGTCGAGACGACTGGTAATCCACTGGCCATGGCTTCCTTTAATGCATTTGGAATCCCTTCGACATCGCCATCTGAACCTGTTTCACTAGGTAGGCAAAAAAGATGAGCCTCTCTTAATTCATTTGAAATTTGCTTTGAATCCATCGATCCTCTAAGAAAAATACGATTGTCTAATTGGTGTTCATGAATGTATGATCTTAACTTCTCTTCATCTTGACCGGTCCCAATAATGTGAAGTGTTGTTCTCGGGTATTCCTGTTGAATTCGTTGAAATGCCTTAAAAAGTGTAAGAAATCCTTTTTTCTCTACAAGTCTTGCGACCGATAAGATTTTGATTTCTCCTTCCTGAGGTAAGGAATGTTCAGTATAGGAGTATAAATTTAAATCTAGACCGCCATATAAAACATGAACTTTTTCTTCGGGAAACCCTAATTTTTTTAATTCTTCTGCAAGAAATTGGCAAACGGCAAAATAACCAGCTCCATGTTTTATTAAATCTTGATAGCGTTCCATATTTTTACGATATCTCTTTTCCGTTTGGGTTGAAGAATCACGGCCTCGAAAATGGACGATTAAAGGGACGTTATACTTAATAGCGGTTGGTAATATTTCAAGGGCATGCTTCCCTTGATGAGCATGAATCGCTACAACATTTTTCTCTTTAAAGAAGGCCCCAAGATCTTTAATTTCATTCAAATTATAATAATGTTCAAACTGAAATAAAGTATTGTGGCTATTTGGGAAAGGTCCTATTACAATGGGTCGATACTGATCTAACTTAACAGTCTGAATGTACATAAATCCCTGATTTATTTTAAGAGGTTCCTTGATAAAAAAAACGATTGATTTCAATTTTTCTAACCCTTCCTTCCTTTAGAAATCAAATTTTCAATAAAGCTTTGAAATATTTGCCGATCTCTTTCACATAAATCTTCCGGAAAAGCAGACCATTTAAAGAATTGAACTTTTTGTATTTCATCTTCATCTGGTTTTAGATCTCCACTACGTATATCTTCTGTCACATATGCAAGGGTAATAGGATAGTATTCATCACCATTAGGAAGCTTAGTAAAATAGTTTTTTCCTGAAAAAACACCAATTAGCTGAAGGTTTCCTATATTAATACCTGTTTCTTCCAATATTTCACGTCTGCACGCCTCTTCTGCGGATTCCCCCAATTCGATAAAGCCTCCAGGCAATTTCCATATATTATCGGATTCCACCATCAGAAATCGGCTGTGCCGATCGATAACCAAAACGGTTACACCTGTTAGGACTAAAGGTCTTGTCCCTACGAGTGCACGTAATTCTTCAATGTATCCCATTACATGCCTCCTTTCCTGATGATTCTTTATTTTTAGAAGCGATCACATGTAATCCTTCTTTATTCAATTCATAAAGAAATAGATATGAAACGGACAAACATATAGTTTCTTATTTTTTTTGTAAAAATCGTAAATCTTTTGTAAAAATCATAAATGATGGTGAAAACATAAGACTTTGAAGTTTAGCTCAACTATGTAACGGATTCATTCTATAAAGGGTATTAACCTATTTTTCTAAAATAATGATACTCACCTAAAACACTTAATCGATTTTTTAATATGATAAGTTAAGATTGTCCAAAAGAGGGTGATGGTAAATGAATGACTTTACATTAATTAAAGTTGAAAGAGTTGAAACGAGCGGTAAAAAGGATTTAATAATCGATAATCCCACCACATTAAAAATAATTGGGAAAGGAAGTCAAGGTGCCGTTTTTCAGATTAGTGATGATCGTTGTGTGAAAATTTATGTCAATCCAAATGCAGCCATAAAAGAAGGGAAAGCACTTGAAGCCGCTAAGGATCTTAATATTGTTCCACAACTTTTTGAAGTTGGACCGAATTATGTCGTAATGGAGTATTTGAAAGGGTCAGAATTTAAAAGATTACTTGAAACAAACCAAGAGATTACCTGAAACGATTACAAAACAAATCATTATGATTCGGAAGGAACTAAAGCGAGTTGGATTTACAAGGATTAAGACTTCAATTGGACATTTTATCGTCACTGAAGGGGATGTGCTGAAAGCGATTGATCATTCAGATGGTCTCACGATGAATGATCCATATAATCCAAAGATGTTTCTTGATCTAAAGAAACTAGGTCTATTAAACACATTCTTGGAACAAGCAAAAGAAATCGATCCTGAATCCTATGAGGACTGGCAGAATAATATCGATTTCAATACGTTATAGGAATAATATAAGGAGGACTAAATAAGGTTGACTTCGTCGAAAACTATTTTAATAACCGGTTGCGCAGGATTTATTGGATTTCATTTAGCAAAAAGATTACTTTTAAATAATTATGTAATTATCGGAGTCGATAATTTAAATAGTTATTATGATGTTAATTTAAAGAAAGCACGCCTAAAATTATTGAAAGAACATGAAAACTTTTCCTTTGAATTAATTACGATTGAAGATAAAGAGGCATTGGAAAAAATCTTTTTTCAAAATGATATAGATATTGTTATTAACTTAGCGGCACAAGCAGGGGTTCGGTACAGTTTAGAAAATCCGGATGCCTACATTCAATCAAATGTCATTGGGTTTATGAATATTTTGAAATGCTGTAACCGATCACCAAATTGAACACTTAATATATGCTTCGTCTAGTTCCGTTTATGGTGCAAATAATAAAATGCCATTTTCAACAAATGATAATGTGGATCATCCAATCAGTTTGTACGCAGCTACGAAACGAGTGAATGAACTACTGGCCTACACGTATAGTCATTTATACGATTTACCAACAACAGGGTTACGATTTTTTACCGTTTATGGTCCATGGGGAAGACCTGATATGTCCTATTTTAAATTTACAAAAGCCATTATGAAGGGTGATCCCATTCAGGTTTATAATTCCGGAAATATGAAGAGGGATTTTACCTATATTGACGATATTGTAGAAGGAATCGTTCGTTTACTTGGAAAAAAACCTGAACGCATTCAATTACCTACGATCTCAAGTAATGCACCTTACAAAATATATAATATAGGGAATAACCAACCTGTAGAACTTATGGAGTTCATTGCGGTTTTTGAAGAGAAGATAGGCAAAAAAGCGATTAAACAATTCCTCCCCATGCAAGCAGGTGATGTTCATGAAACATATGCAGATATTGAAGATTTAGAAAAAGATATTGGATTTAAGCCCCAAACAACGATTAATGAAGGAATCGGAAAATTTGTAGATTGGTATAAAGAGTATTATAAATTAGATCAAGATTCTTCTGATTAATCGTTTCAGTAAGAAGAAATAGAGTTGGAGACTTGTCAAACATGATGATCCTCCAACTCTATTTTATTGAAGTGAAAATTACTTTTTCCCATTTATCCATTTCAATCGAATGTTGATTTTAAAAAGCATTGAATTAATAATCATTTATGTGCAATAATAGTTTAAAATCAAATGAATAAATAGGAATACATATAAAGAAAACTTCCATCAGTGGGGTTTTCTCTCATCCCCCACTGATGGTTAGTTCCACTTATCACGCTACGCCTGACTGACTTTTCTAAGAGCTAAAGCTCTAAGAAAAGATCTTGTCGGGGTTTTACAGCCTGTTAAACCGGGATAAATTGGGTACTTAATTATGAATACTTAAGTAAAAGTAAACCCTTTTTCTTTGAAAAGAACTCATTGAAATTTGGTGCAGGCCCCATCCGTCCAGCTATTAAGGAGATTAAAATAATGCACAAAGAGAATCGAAAGGTCACCTTAAGTATTTTACTAGCCAATTCATTTGTTGCTTTTTTAGGGATTGGGCTAGTCATTCCTGTCCTGCCAACTTTAATGAATGAGCTCGATATTAGCGGTTCGACGGTGGGTTACCTAGTAGCAGTGTTTGCGCTTGCTCAGCTAATCAGCTCACCGATTGCGGGCAAGTGGGTGGATCAGTACGGACGCAAGCCGATGATTATCATTGGCTTATTTATTTTTGCCGTTTCAGAATTATTATTCGGACTTGGACAAAGCGTTCCTGTCTTATTCATTTCGCGGCTGCTTGGGGGACTTAGTGCCGCCTTCATTATGCCTGCTGTTACTGCCTTTATAGCGGATATTACACCGAAGAATGAAAGATCAAAAGCACTAGGGCTTATGTCAGCTGCCATAAACACGGGCTTTATTATTGGACCAGGGCTTGGTGGATTTTTGGCAGAAATCAACACACGCCTGCCATTTTTTGCAGCAGCTATGTTCGGTGGTGTCGCGGCAATCCTTTCACTTTTATTATTAAAAGAGCCTAAAAAAACGAGTGAGGACGAGGTACAGAAAGCCGACCCATTAACTGGAAAGGCCAGTTTCCGAACAATATTCCAGCCGATCTATTTCATTGCCTTCTTACTAATTTTCATCTCTAGTTTCGGACTATCCGCCTTCGAATCTCTTTTTAGTTTATTCGTTGACCATAAATTTGGTTTTTCACCGAAGGATATCGCAATTGTCGTCACAGGTGGTGGCCTTTTCGGGGCGTTGGCCCAATTATTCCTATTTGACCGGATGACGAGGAAAATTGGCGAAATTTCACTCATTCGCTACTGCTTTGTGATGTCTGCTATGCTTGTCTTTTTAGTGACAGTTGTGAATTCGTATATGACAATAATGTTGACAGCCTTCGTGTTATTCGTTGGATTCGACTTAATCCGGCCAGCCATTACAACATACTTGTCGAAAATCGCTGGCAATGAGCAAGGTTTTGTTGGTGGGATGAACTCCATGTTCACTAGCATAGGAAATATTTTCGGACCAATTGTAGGAGGCTTTTTATTTGATCTGAATTTGAACTATCCCTATTATTTTTCTACAATCGTTCTTGTGCTTGGGATTATCATCGCAATGTTTTGGAAAAAACCAGCACATTATTAAAAAGCTAGCAGGGACTACAGAGACAAGTTTAAAAAACAAGTGCAAAACAAGTGGCACTTGTTTTTTCTAATTTTAGAAGATAGGATGAATTTGGTTCAGAAAGAGAAAAAAATCTGATACACAAGTATAGTAGATAAATAGAATGGAGTGAGAAAATGGGAACCTTAGGAACAATATTAATGTTATTAGCCTTTTTAGGCTTTTTTATAGGAATTGTTGGTGTCTTAAAGGGAAGTGTTAAGTTAATAAAATTAGGTTCCAGGAAAGCAAGTGGATTGTTTATCGTCGTTTCATTTGTCGTGTTTATGATTGGTGGTTTTATGTTACCCGCGGATACCTCCACCACATCAACAGTAGAGAAACAAGTATCTTCTAATGTAGAAGAAAACAAAGAAACAAAAAAAGAAAATACGAATACTTCAAAGGTAAAAGAAGAGAAAAAACAAGAAACTGCTGCGACTTCTGAAACACAAACATCGGAAGGCGAGTTAGAAGTACATTTCGTGGATGTTGGTCAAGGAGCTGCGCAAGTTATTATTGCCCCAAATAAGAAGGTTATGGTGATTGATGGTGGTAATAATGATGATGAAGATGATATGGTCGCGTATCTAAAACAATTGGGTGTATCTAAGGTTGATATTTTAATTGGGACACACCCTGATGCGGATCACATCGGAGGAATGGATGCAGTCATTGATTCCTTTGATATCGGAAAAATCTATATGCCAAATGTTCAAAGAGATACTCAAACATTCCAATCTGTACTACAATCCATTCAAAATAAAGGATTAAAAGTAACGACGGCAAAAGCAGGAATAGAACTTGATTTAGATCCTGCGGTACAAATCAAAATGATTTCACCTGTAGGAACAGACAGTGATGCAAATGAAATGAGTGCGGTTGTTCGATTACAATTGGGAGAACAATCTTTCTTGCTAACAGGGGATGCGGGAGTATCAACAGAAGAAAAATGGCTGCAAGCAGGTGAAAATTTACAATCTACGGTTTTATTAACCGGTCATCATGGTAGTGATCATTCTACAAGTGAAGCTTTTGTAAAAGCGGTCCAACCGAAGCATGCAGTGATCCAAGTAGGAAAAAATAATTATGGTCATCCTACAAGTGAAGTATTAGATCGACTTGATAACCATAAAGTGAATATATACCGAAATGATATAGATGGAACGATTGTTTTTAAAACAGATGGAAGCAAAATGGAGGTAAATAAAAACGCTTGGGTTCATACGCCTGCTGCAACATCCCAAACGAATAATCCAACAACAACTCAGCCAGTATTGGTTACACCACCAGTAACATCAAATATAACGGGTAATTTACAAGCTACTGCTACGATAGATGATGCAAACCCGGATCAAAATGAAGAGGTTACCGTAATGGTTACAGTAAAAGACCAAAATGGGTACGCGGTAAATGGTGCAAATGTTCATTTGAGCCTCTCGTATAAATCGACAGATACTGTTTATGACGGAACAACGAACGCGAATGGTATAGCCGCTTTGTCTTTCAAAATTGGTCGTGCTGCTGCTGGATTTACTGTAAATGGAGATATTACCGTTTCTGCTAATGGAAAGACAGCAACCACTCAAACCGCTTTTACACCACAATAAAAGGATGTGTAGGCATGAAAGGAATTGTTGATCGATTCGAAGGGGATTTTGTTGTGATTGAAATGGAAGGGAATACGAAAGATATTCCCAAGAAACAAGTTGATTCAAGTGTGAAAGTCAACGATGTTGTAGAATTAGTGGATGGAAAATGGATTGTAAAAGAAGCAGACACAGAAAGACGTAGAAAAGAGATTAAGGCACTCATGGATAGTGTTTGGGAAGATTAACATCATAAAAGTGATGTAGGAATAGTATGGATGTCATTGTGGATATTGAAGCAGGTAATCGTATTTAGCCTAGAGCTAGCCAGTGTCGGGTTGGTACAGTGATCACTTACACTGTTGGGGGGAAAACAGTGTAAGTCAAATTGTTTTAGCTCCCAAATCTAGGAATACTTACAACAAACGTAGAACCCTGTCCTTCTTTACTTGTGACTTCAATATGGCTACCATGAAGTATTACTATTTTCCTTGCAATTGAAAGCCCCAGTCCATTCCCTTCCCGAGAATACCTGCGTGCTTTATCAACCATGTAAAATCGATCAAAGATAAAAGGAAGTTCTTCTTCGTTAATACCATGACCGGTATCACGAATAAAAACCTTTATCTGCTGTGCAGTTGATTCTAACTTTACTTCAATAAGCCCTCCAATATCAGAATACTTAATCGCATTATTTATTAAATTTTGCCATACTTGCTCAAATAGATCTTTATCCGCTTTAATTTCACAAGGCTGCAAGACTAGTGAAATTTTCAAATCCTTTTCTTTCCATTGTGGTTCTAATAGCAAGATCGTTTGCCGCAATTGTTCATCTAATTTGTACACGTCTGGTTGAAACGGGTGGTACTCTGAATCCAGAGATGCCAGCCGCAATAAGTTTTCGCTGAGGTGTGAAAGTCGCAGTGATTCCTGATAAATGATGTTCAAATATTCCTTTTGATGTTCGGGAGGAATCACATCATCTCTGATCGCTTTCGTAAACCCTCTGATCGATGTAAGGGGCGATTGAATTTCGTGAGAGACATTGCTCACAAAATCTTCTCGGGCTTTTTCCGACTTTTGGAGCTCACATGCCATATGATTAAAGCTGTCCATCAGATCGCCAAACTCATCTTTTCTTTTATGTTTCAATCGAAACAATAAATTTCCTGTTGCCATTTCTTTCGCTGCTTTTGTTAACCTTTTAAGTGGTTCGACAATATAAAGCGAAGCTAATAAAAAGAGTAAACTACCAATTAACAGTACTAATACTAACGAAAAAAAGATGATATGCTCTATAAAATTATGAAGCTTCAAAAAGTCAAGCTTCAACACTAATGCACTTCCAGTATCATCTATATTCGGTACACCAACAATTACTTCCGTATCTTCATGATGTCTTTTTGATAAAATCAAGGCATCTGAGGAATTAGTTTGGAATAATTTCGCTACTTTCTCCTTTGAAACTGAAAATGGTGGATTCGTATCCCCGTGTATAATCATACTCTCTACATCATACTTCGCTAAAATGTCCCTAACAGTATCCGCTTTATCCGGATTCGTTGTTGCAATTAATGTAGCGATATCAATGGTGATTTTTGATGACCCTCTAAATGTAAACTCTTGTACAAAGATCGTACGTGTAATCAGAAAAGAAAGAAAGAGACTAATAAGAACAACACCGATAAAAGTGACAACAATTTGAAAACGAAGATTTACTTTGATCAACTTATTTATCCTCCAAACGATATCCCATCCCACGTACAGTTGTAATTAATAATGAAGGAAAAGGATTAAGCCGTTCACGCAGTCTTTTTATATGTACATCAACTGTTCGATCATCTCCTTCATAGTCAATTCCCCATATTTTTTCAATAAGCTGTGAGCGGGTAAAAATGCGACCAGGAGACCCTGCGAGCATGAAGAGAAGTTCACACTCTTTCTTTTTCAAACAGACAATTTCTTCATCAGAAGAAACCGTTAAGTTATCCATATTAATTGTCACAGTGCCTAATTGAATGACATTCGTCAAGCAAATCTTGTATCGCTTCAACAATGATTTTACACGGAGAACCAATTCCACGGGGTCAAACGGTTTCACTATATAATCGTCTGTTCCTGCGTTGAATCCTTTCACTTTATCTTGAGATTCACCCTTTGCTGTCACCATTAAAATGGGGATATCCAAAAACGAACGAATTTCTTCTGTCAATTTAATTCCATCAAGATATGGTAACATCACATCTATAATCGCTAAATCAATTTTCTCATGAGTAAGCATGTCCAACGCCAATCTCCCATCTGCTGCTTCCCTAACAGAAAAGGAACTATTTTCAAGGTAAAGCCTAATTAATTTGCGGATATTCGGATCATCATCCACAATGAGAATTGTATTCATTTATCCATCACCTCATTATATTGCCTAAAAATATTATACAATACGATTTGCCATTTATTATGGAGGATTTTGGATAAGTCGGAAAATAACGTTGCTAAATCCCTTTAGGCTTATGTGAATTGCAAAAAAAACAAGCACATGAATGTGCTTGTACCTTTTAAGCTCTTTTAAATCAAGGTTGTATTCGTCTCAATAACACTCACGGATGTTGGTTGATCATAAACCATTTTCCCACCATAGTGTCCTGTCAACCCGAGTGTAATGGTTCCAGCGATACCTAATATTAATAACAGTGGCAAGAGGCGTGGAATTTTTTTAAAGGCATGCAAAACTTTTAAGATAAAAATAATTCCAAAAATAATCATGGATATAGCTGCAAAGGATTCATGAGTTTCAACCATAGCATGCGTAGCTGATCCCCACTTTAATTTGGCATCGGCAATTGCCCCATCCCCTGTCAAATATGAAAGTATGCCCATTATGACTCCACTTCCAAAAAGATAAAATGCTGCTTTATCAAAAAAATCCTTTTTCCAGATAGCAATAAATTGAGCGATCACCCCAAAAATGAGCAAAGCAATGGGAAAATGAACGAGCAATGGATGCAATGGTGAAATGAACATACAAAACACTCCTTAGATAGAAATAATAATTTCTCGATTTTTAAAACGCCTTTTCAATGATCATTTGAAGTTTTCTTTACAGCCTCACTATACCACCTCAATATGAACTGAAAATGAACTACAAGTAAACAGCTCCTAAATCATGCCGAATAATTCTCAAGCTTCAAAATTCATTAGCTTCCTATACAAGGAGTATTTTTTCATCAAAGAATAATATCTTATATTAATATATTGACATATATATAAATATAAGATATTATTAATTCAAGATAAACAAATTAAGGATAAATAAAGGAGATTAATAATAATGAATGTATTAGTAGTAAAAGCAAATAACCGTCCAGCTTCAGAAGCTGTATCAAGTAAAATGTATGAAACTTTCATGGAGAACGTAGAAGGTGTAAACGTAACAACTTACGATGTATTTGCAGAAGATATGCCTTACTTTGGTCAAGATTTATTCAACGCTTTCGGTAAATTAGAATCAGGCGAAGAAATGACAGACGTAGAACAACGTATTTTAGCTGCAAAACAAAAAGCAATGGATGCATTAACAGCAGCAGACGTAGTTGTATTCGCATTCCCATTATGGAACTTAACAATCCCAGCTAAATTACAAACATTCATCGACTATGTGTACCAAGCTGGTTTCACATTCAAATATGACGAAAATGGTCAATTGGTACAATTAATGACTGACAAAAAAGCAGTTATTCTAAGTGCACGTGGTGGCGTTTACTCAACACCAGAAGCAGCACCAATGGAAATGGCTGTTAACTATATTAAAAACGTTGTTGGTGGCGTATTCGGTATGGAAATCGTAGATGAAGTCATTATTGAAGGTCATGCTGCAGCACCAGATCAAGCTGAAGCAATTATTGCTGAAGGTTTAGCAAAAGTTGCAGCTGTAGCCAAAAGTTTATCAGCTGTAACAGCTTAATGATTATGAAATAATAGCCCTTCTATTTAGGGGGAATTAAAATGCAGTAGAATCTGAAAGTTAGATTTTACTGCATTTTTTTATAATATAAAACAGGTGACAGGCAACATCCATCTTTTGGAAATTAAATTGGACGGCGCATATCGGGATGGTTATTCATCCTTCCTCTTTTAAAATGCCCAAAAAAAGGTATGATTAAAAATATAGAGATCTTAATGGGAAGAGGAAGATAGGATGCCTTTAGAAATTGTACGCAATGATATCACAAAGGTGAAGGTAGATGCGATTGTGAATGCTGCGAATCCTGCACTGCAAATGGGTGGCGGTGTATGTGGGGCTATTTTTCGCGCAGCGGGTGAGACGGAGCTGCAAGAAGCATGCAATAAAATCGGAGGATGTAAGGTAGGAGAAGCGATCATCACCCCGGGATTTAAGCTTGATGCCAAATGGATTATTCATACACCAGGACCTATTTGGCAGGGTGGTTTAAATCAAGAAGCGGCAATGCTTAAGGCCTCTTATGAGAACTCTTTGGAACTAGCGAAAAATCATCAATGTGAGTCAATCGCTTTTCCATTGATTTCAACGGGCATTTATGGTTATCCAAAAGAGGAAGCCTTACAAATTGCCGTCTCCACCATCAGTTCCTTTTTAATGCACCATGACATGCATGTGTATTTAGTGGTTTTTGACAAAAGTTCCTTCGGTTTAAGTAAAAAGTTATTTTCTTCGATTCATCAATATATTGACGAGCATTATGTGGAGGAAATCGAAAGCACGTTTCAGCGGAATCGATTGGAAGAACAGATCATCCTAGACACATGGCAAGAAGTCAAAATGGACCAGCAGGATGTACAGGTCGAGGAGAGCGCTTCGTTAGTCAATCTGCTAAACCAACTGGATGAATCCTTTTCTGAGCTGCTGCTTCGGATCATTGATGAAAAAGGAATGACAGATGTAGAGGTATATAAGAGAGCGAATATGGACCGTCGATTATTCTCGAAAATTCGAAATGCTGTCGATTATTCGCCAAAAAAGAAAACCGTTATGGCTTTAGCCATTGCCCTACAATTAAATATAGAAGAAACTGTTGAATTATTAGAGAGTGCTGGATATGCCTTGTCACATAGCCATAAATTTGATGTCATTATTGAATTTTTTATCAGACAAGAGAAGTATAATATCCATGAAATCAATGAAGCCCTCTTTGCCTTTGAACAACCATTATTAGGTGCTTAAAATGTCGCTTTGAAAGCGACCATTTCTTTTCAGAATCTTGTTATCCTAAACGTATCAAATAAACGGAGGATGATGAAGATGAAAAGAAATAAAACTGAGTTAGTGTTTATTTTAGATAAAAGTGGTTCCATGGCAGGACTTGAAGAGGACACCATTGGTGGTTTCAATGCAATGTTGAAGAAACAACAAAAAGCAGAAGGAGAAGCTTTTGTTACGACGGTGTTATTCGATCACGGATATGAATTATTACATGACCGCATCCCTATTAAAGGGATATCTCCCATTACCGAAAAGGATTATGAAGTAGGGGGCACGACTGCGTTATTAGATGCGATTGGTTTTTCTATTCAAAAAATGATCAATGTACAAAAAAGAACCAGTGACGATGAACGGGCAGAAAAGGTCCTATTTGTGATTACAACGGATGGGATGGAGAATGCTAGTACGGAATACACAGCAGACAAAATTAAAAAAATGGTCCAGCATCAAAAACAAAAATTTGGCTGGGACTTTATGTTCCTTGGGGCTAATATCGATGCGATCTCAACAGCTACAAAATTTGGAATTGACGAGGACTTCGCCGTTGATTATCATGCAGACCGTGAAGGAACCCAGCTTAATTATGAAGCGGTCAATGAAGCTGTGATGAACCTTCGAAGTGGTAAGAACATTGATCGATCTTGGAAAGCAGGAATCGAAAGGGATTATAAGCGACGTACAAGGGAGTGACAAGGGGATGGTTCTTGCGTTTGTTTAACGTGTAAGAAGCGGAAAAAAATGTACTTTTTTTGACTAAATTCAACAAGATTCGAGGCTTGACAGGGGCCAATATGATAAATGTTGAATGGATTGTAGTAAATTGTCTACTAATATTCGTATACTTTGGAATTGCTATAACTTAAAATTATTAATGGAGTAGTCTAAGTAAACTTGTATGGATTATTTAAAAAGTGGACAAAGGAGGTAAATTATGGCCTTTGAAAATCCTAAATATCACATCCCTCGACGTTCCGTTGTTGGACATGAAGGTGAATGGGTGAAATCCTTTAATCCGCCGAGAGGTGAGCCACCCACTCCTGAGCTACTACTACCCACAAATCCAGTTCCTGCGTTTGTGGTTGAAAATGTGCCTGGTGCTACATCGCCACCACAATACTGGCCTGAGGAAGATCATCTATTTGAGGAAGATGAAGAACTTGAGGATCACGCAGAAAATGAGGAAAATGACCAACAAGACATACATTATGAACTCTATCCAAATACACTAAGAATAAATTTAATGCGTACTCGTAATATCCAAATGTGGGATGGAAAAGAGATTAGATTTTTCCTCATTGGTAATCCAGATGTCCCTGCAGCAGCAAACGGAACATTTCCGGGTCCAACGATTCGTATCCCTCGAGGAGTCATCTTCCACGGTGCAGTATATGGATACGGGCAATCCCCACATACGATTCACTGGCATGGAATTGAACCTACTGCAATGAATGACGGGGTTGGACATACTGCCATGGAGATAGGTTTGTATACATATCAGTTTCAACCGAACTACATTGGAAGTTATTTTTACCATTGCCATCGGAATACTCTTCAGCATTTTGAGTATGGCTTATACGGGTTCTTGATTGTTGAACCCCCTGATGCCTACGATCCGTCTGATGGCAAAAATGTAGGTGGTTACCCGAGACGAACAGCAGCAAATCTTAGTCAATTTACTGAATTTTCCGGATTTAAAGGAGGTAATTTGGAAAGTGGTGATCCACATGCGATGACCGTATCTTATGATGTGGAAGCACTATGGGTAATCGATGATATTGATTCTACTTGGCGTACACAGGCTCATCATGCACGTAATACTTTTGCTAAACATGGGGATAATCCAGGAGTTAACGATGAATTTTATCAGCGACCAGGAGAAAGTGAATTCTTCTCCTTTCATGATTACAACCCTGATTATTTTGTCGTAACAGGTGTGGATTTTCCTGGTAGGGTTGGAAGCATTGTAGCCATCCAGCCTGGAATAACGATCCCACCAGAATTGAATAGTGGTGTAACAGGAATGCAGGTGTCCATTAATGCTAAGACAAATCAAAACGTTCTCGTACGTTTACTTTGCGCAGCTTACTCAAAGATTATAGTCACCTTCCCTTTTGATGTTGTTGTGATTGCAGTTGACGGGAGAGCTTTAGGAGTACCACCCTTTGGCAAATACAATCATCCTTATACAGTTAAAGCGGGAATTCCTATTGAATTAAGTACAGCCCAGCGCAAGGATGTCTTATTTAGAACGAAGGAAAAGTTAAATGTTTTTGCTCAGGTCGAATTTAGACATTTTATAAACAATACCTTCCTCTTTAGAGGGAAGATTCCAATTATCATAGAGTAGTAAATAGTGACAGAGGGAAAGTCCTTACGTTTCCAAACGCAAGAACCGTCCCTCTGTTTAAATGATTTTATGAGATCTCATTTAATTACTCTAAGATGTCCAGAGGATTTATAGTATTTTTGCTTTTTTTGAGCTATAACATAGGGGTCCTTTTCTTCCTCTATCGGATATTTGAAATTAATGTCCCCATAGGTAGACTTAGCTAGCAACTCTAGCCCAGATTGAAAAGATTTTATTAATTTCTTCATTTTTAATAACTTCCTTTTTTCATATTTTAATAGGCAAAAAACCTTGAGAAAGTGATTCATTTGCCCTATAAATAGGAATATTCTTTAGATTAAAAGTTAATTCCTGCAAGTATACTAATATACATTCAAAAGGGCAGTTTTAGAGTGACAGTGGGACGGTTCTTGCGTTTGGAAACGCAAGAACCGTCCCACTGTTTGTTTTCTTCGTAATCAGGAATTTTTTTATTCTTTTTTTAAAGCTGTGTTAGACTACCATTAACACAGCTCTAAAAAATCATACACTTAATTTAGGAGGACATAATGGATTTTTTAGCATTACCCAAAATAGAACTTCACTGTCATTTAGATGGAAGCCTCAGACCTGAAACGATCATCGATATTGCCTTAAAGGATGGCATCCAGCTGCCTTCTTATGAACGGAACGAACTGCAAAAGGAGCTGATTGCCCCATTAGAATGTGAATCCCTTGATGACTATTTAAAAAGGTTTTCGCTTCCGAATTTAGTCATGCAGTCAAAGGAGAATTTAAGAAGGATTACTTTTGAGCTTTTTGAGGATGCGGCAAAAGAAAATGTGAAATATATGGAGGTTCGTTTCGCCCCGTTACTTCATACGTTAAAGGGCCTTGATGTAGAAGAAATTATTCAGGCTGTTTTGGAAGGAATGGAAGCTGCCGTTAACCGGTACGATATTAGAGGAAATATCATTCTATCCTGTATGCGGACAATGCCGGTAGAAAGCGCCTTTGAAGTTGTTGAAAAAGGAAGGAAGTTCCTCGGAAAAGGGGTAGTGGCCATTGACTTATGTGCATCGGAGGAAGAAGGATTTTGCAGGCGATTTATAGAACCCATTGCATTAGCAAGAAATTATGGCTACAGAGTCACGATTCATGCCGGTGAAACGGGAGTTGGAAAAAATGTTCTGGAAGCCGTTGAACTATTAGGTGCTGAAAGAATTGGGCACGGAGTCTTTATTAAGGACTGTCCAGAAGCCTATACAATCGTGAAAGATCGACAAGTGGTGCTTGAAATGTGCCCAACGAGCAATGTCCAAACAAAAGCGGTACGTGATTATCGTGAACATCCGATTTACCAGTTTCATAAAGATGGAATCAAAGTAACAATAAATACGGATAACAGAACGGTGTCTGATACCACAATGACGAAAGAATGCCAGATAGTAAACAGCGAATTTAATCTGAGTGAAGAAGATTACAGGCAAATCTATGTAAATAGCGTAGAAGCATCCTTTGCCGATAAAGAAACAAAAGAGTGGTGCTTGTCACGGTTGGAGCAGAAATAGAAACAAAGGGTAATGACAAGGGGACGGTTCTTGCGTTTCCAAACGCAAGAACCGTCCCCTTGTATCTTCCTACATTTTTAAAAGCAAATCATGCTTTATTCGTTCAAGGAGGTGTACTGTGATGAGTAAAAATTCGCCAAAATCAGAGCAACACGAGACCAATATTGCACCTTGGCTTTCAGTAAGTAACGCAGCGGAGGCAATAAATTATTATCGTGAAGCGTTCGGTGTGGAAGAACTGTATCATCTTAATGACGATGACGGAAAGCCTGTTGTCGCCCAATTATCTATAGGGGGAGCAGATTTCTGGATCCAAGAGGACGCAGACTCTAGTCTTGATAATGCAAATAATAGATCTGTTCGTATGATCGTAACGGTCAATGACCCAGATTCAATGTTTGCCCAGGCACTCGCTGCTGGAGCAGTCGAAGTATCACCAGTAAGTGAAAATTATGGTTGGCGTGTTGGGCGACTAGTTGACCCATTTGGTCATCATTGGGAGATTGGGAAGCCTCTCAGCAGATAAGTGACAAGGGAAGTGACAAGTTCACGGTTCTCCTGTCTCTCTTTTTAGGTTAGTAATTGTGGTGATTACGGTCAGCCCCCCTGGTGAGTGTAGTATTACTAAACTTGGAGGCTGCCCCTTTTATATAGGGGTGATACCTGAGAAACGAATGTACTGATAAGTGGCACCATCCATTTTTTGATGGTGCCTCTACCCTTTCCTTCTCAAACTCCTATACCTGACCCCTTGTTTTACGGAATAAAGACCATTTTACTAAAGGGGAAGTAAGGGCAGTGGTAACAACCGCAACAAGGAACAAAATACTATAATCCGTATTCGAAATTAATTTACTGCTTAAACCAATGTTGGCGAATATTAAGATCATTAATCCTCGTGCATTCATTAAAGCCCCTATAGCACTGGATTCTCCCCAACTATAACCGATTAATTTAGCATAAATCATACAGGCAAAGTATTTGCTTACAAATGCGATGAGAATAAACATGATCACAATGATTAATTGATTACTTTGTAAAAGAGCTTAAATCCACATTAAAACCAGAACTTACGAAATAAATAGGGACCAAAAGTGTATTAACAAAATCTGAAATCTTGGTATCCAACTCTTTGGTGACTCTTATCTAATCTAGGTACGATTAATCCTGCGACAAAACCTCCAAAAATAGCATGAAGTCCAATTTTTTCGGATACAAGACTGCTAAATAAAAAAACGAGAAGAAATAAAGCAAAAAATTCATTGTTTAACGACTTATACTTATTTGTAACTAATATAGTTCTAAAATGGGTTTGATGATAAAAAACATCACCAAAAGATAAATGATCATATAAATAATCATGCTCATGCTGCTAACTGAAAAGTTTAGGCTAGCAATGGAAAGGATAATTGGCAGCATGATCCATGCAAGACAATCATCGATACTTGCGCCAAAAACAACAAACCTTCCCAACTTTGTCTTAATCATCTTTTGCTGATCTAAAATTCGTACGAGTACAGGAAAGGCTGTTACAGAAATACTCGCTGACATAAACAAAGAATAGATTAATTGAGTCGTAATTTTTTGTTCTAAAGAAGGATAAATAGACCAACAGAGTACAAATGTCATAATAAAAGTAGGAATGATCCCTACTAATGCAAGTTGCACAGCATTCTTTAACAAACTATTCTCCATCTTTTCATTACGTACGTGAATCCCGATAAGAAACATATATAAAGAGATGCCGAGCTGACTCAATAAATACAATTGTTCTTTTATGTCTGTCATTGAACAGCCACTCTTGAATCCCGGGGAACAAGCACCTAAAAATGAGGGACCTACTAAAATACCACCAATCATCTCCCCAACTACTTTAGGCTGGCCAATCACTTTTGCTAGAGCACCAAATAATTGAGAAATAATAATGACGATCAATAAACTCAATAAAAAATGAAACAAAATCAAACACTCCTTTTCCCTTGCTAAAGAAAAAGTATACCTTGTCTCGTTCAATATTGACAAGGGGACGGTTCTTGCGTTTCCAAACGCAAGAACCGTCCCCCTGTTTGCCCTTCCTACACATTCACAAATGGCAAGTCTGTATCCAATTCACCTTTTATTCGTTTAATATGTACATGTTCTCCCTTGAGCCATTCGTTAAAGTCGAAGATAACGGGCATTTTGTCTCCACCGATGGCAAACCATGCTTTCATCGTTTTTGGAAAATAGGCCGCTGTATGCAGTGTACCTGCCCAAGCGCTATATTTATTAGAAAACACACCTTTGTCCGTATCGTTCATCATTTGAAAGGCTTGTTTTGGGTCTAGGATGTTGTCTTTTTGTCGTTGCATTGCTTCATATCTCGAAAGTGAATGGTCCAAATGGTGTTTATTCTCATGGGTTAATACTTCAAAATGATTGGTACAAATATTGGATGGACGAACAACTATTTCTCTTGGAGAAGCCTCAACCACAACGGACTTGACCTGTTTGATCAAGCAACACATAGCTGAATGATCTACGATGTGGAACTTCTTTTAAAAAGACAATCGCTTCATCCACATTTGCACATGTTTCTAAAATCATCCGACCAATCATATTGCAAACAAATCCATCATCTGACCGCACACGATTAATCAAGTTATAACCCATTGATAATCCTTTTTCATTGATCCCATCTGTACGTCCAGTGATTTGCATAGAGGGGCCAATCATCGCAAACCCGTGATCTGTCGGTTGATAGAGAACATATCGTCCTTCATAGGAGAGGGGATCATTATCATAGTTTCGTATCATGTAATCGGTATCGGTAAAAATAGAGCACCCACTTTTACCATATTCAAGATAATAGCCGCCAAATTGAATTAATGTGTCTGTCATATTCATTTTTAAAGAATCTGACAATCCATTTAATTCATCCCAAATGCCAGGAGCAAAATGAAGAATCATCCTTTTTACTTCCGTTTCCATCCGCTATAAAATGACGTAATTTCGATTTGCTTCCCCACATTTTTTTACGATTTGGTAGAATCGGAGAATCCTTTAAAAGTTCGCCTTGCATAAAGCCAAAATCATAATGACTTGCCCCGAAACTGAATAACATCACTAAATACACTTTTCATCATGATTCCCTCATTTAATTTTCAATTAAGAAAATTTTACTGAATAATAGATAGAAAAGCAAAATGAGTGTGACAAGGGGACGGTTCTCCTGTAACTCTTTTTAGTATTGTAATTATGGGATTAAGGTCAGCCCCGGTATGGTAAAGCATTACTTTGCTAAGGGTCTGGCCATTTATTACTGTTATTGAAAATAATTACATAATATATGTTAAAATCATCCTATAGAAAATGATAGAATGTGATTTCCATTTAAAGTCAATTTGATTGGAGAAGTAAAATGAGAAAAAGAGGTGATTTCAATGGAACTTTTATCGAAAAAACACCTTGAAGAAACGATGAGTGTATTAACTGAAGAACAGAAGGATTATCTTGAAAATAGATTAAAGATTAGAAGAAAAAGTGAATGGCTTCAAATCCTGGCAAACTATAAAGGTGTTGATATTACCAATGATATGAATGTAGATGAAATTGAGGATAAAATCGATGATTGGATTCTGATTGATTGCTTGGATGGAGGTTACAAACAAAGACCATATAGATGTGATTGTGGACAACCCTTGCGTTTTCAATATATTATTCAGAATAAGAAAGAAGGCGAGGTTCGAAAATTAGGTGAGAATTGCTTTGAAAAGTATCTTTCCCTTCCTGCTTCTGTCATCAAAGATGTTAAAAGTGGTATGTACAACATCGATTTAGAACGAGATGAAATTTTATCCAAACTACGTCAAAAAGTATTTTTTCCACTTTCCAATTATCTGCATTTGAAACTTCCACCACACATCGTAGAACAATATGAACTTGGGCTACCTTTATTAGATAGACAAATCCATTTGGTTGAAAAGATAAATGTAAGATATAAAGAAGAAAAAAAGCTTTCTCGTCTATTTGACCGTTTAGATAGTAAACAAAAAGCATATGTTTCAAAAATGAATCAAAAAGATAGACGGGAATTGCTTTTGTCATTGGAAAATGGATTCATTGATGAATTAATTCCAGATGAAGAGATTCCCGATTTTGATGAATCGTATTAAAAAACAGATTGAATTGCAATTGCCATTACTAAAAGAGCAACAAGAAATCATTAATGATTACAGGATTAAAAGGAAGAGAGAGAAGTTCCTCAGTCGTCTAAATGAGGAACAAAAGAAGCGGTTCTTAGAGTTCAATTTAACCGAACAAACTGAAATGCTAGAGAAATTAGATGAAACTCCCTATTACACACTAAATCAGGTGAAAGGCTTACCTATAAGCGAGGAGATCATTACACAATTACAATTCAATCTTCCCTTATTAAATAGACACTTAAGCGAAATACGTTTTGCTAAGGTAAAAATCAACGAACTGAAAAACGTAAATTCCAGTATCACATTTGGTATTCTAATGGATCGACATTTGGAAACATTACGTGCTGTTCGGGAAAAAGAAAATGCCATTCCTCCAAAGTTTAATGAAAGATTGGCTAAAAATACAAGAGCTGTCGCGTAATTTACAAAATGGAACAGAATTCGATTACGGAAAATTTAAATTACTTTTATCCAATCTGATCATCCCTTTGAAAGTGGAAAGTGATCCTTATTTATAAGACAAATAGGGATGAACTGTCCCTGTTGTCCCAATAACAAACACCCGCACACTTACGACTGAAGTCACGAGTGTGCGGGTGTTTGTTATGAATCAGTTTATGGTCTTAGAAACGATGAAAGTAAAAAGACAAGTAAAGGCAACTACATCCCAGGTCTGAATCATATTTCAGTCCTGTAATGCTGAAAAACAAATGATGGATCGTTTATAGTGAAAATATAGAAATATTTGAGTCACTTAGAAGAAATTTATATCTCATATATATTATTATAAACATTCATTTTGATAATGTAAGCGTTTTAATATATACTATGAATAGACATAATTTTTAGAAAATTGTAAAATTATTTAAAGTTGAGTTTTAAAAAAAATTTGAGTGTTGGCAAATCTACTTTTGGGATAATTGGTCTTCTAATTATGCGCATTTAATGATGATTACTCTTTTAAAGAATTTTTTTAAATAAAAGATTGTAAGAACTATAGAACAATCCGAAGGGTAAAATAGTTTTGTCAATATAATGATTGCTAGATAAGTAGAGCGGAGGAGTTACTAGTGGCAAATGGAGTAAAATTATCTGTAAAAGAAATCTTACAGAAAAAGATTTTTGATCAAGCACAAGTTATAGCAGGGAAATCCGGTCTTAATCGAAATGTCCGCTGGGTTCATGTACTAGAAGTAGCTTCTATAGAAAATCTATTAAACGGAAATGAACTGATCCTTTCTACAGGAGTAGGATGGGGAGGCGACATAAAGACTTTTAGTTCAATTGTTCAACAGTCTATAGATTCCAATGCAGCAGGACTGTGTATTGAAATGGGTAGGTATATTTTTGAAATACCACAAGAAGTGATCCAATTAGCGGATACCCACCATTTTCCAATCATTATTTTCAAAAATGAAGTGCGCTTTATGGATATTACACAAGAAATACATAGTCTCTTGATTAAGAAAAATTATCAGATTCTTTCTGATCTAGAGGACTATTCAAATCGATTAAATCAGCTGCTTCTTTCCTCTAATTCACAACAACGTATCTTGCAGCTTTTACACGATCATTTAAAAATGACCGTATTTTATAGGACAAATCAAGGGAAAGTACATGTCATCTCAAAAAAAACATCAGCTGAAAAAGATAAATTATCCCAACTGTTGAAAGATAACAATATGTCAAAACATATGAACATTGCTCATCAATCCATACAAGCAATGGACCAGACTTTTGCTGATTTGTTTATCATATCAGAGTCTGAAACGATTACAGAATATGAATCTCTTATATTAGATAGAAGCGCAACTGCCTTAGCTCAAAGCCTTTTACGTGAATTATATGTGGAAGAACAAAGGAAGGCAAAAGAAGCGGAGTGGGTAGGGCGCTGGCTTGAAGGAAAGCAAAGTGATGAAAGCATAAATCGCTATCTATTGGATCTTGAACCTAATTTAAAGCCTAATGGATGTACGGTTTTACTCTGTAAAGAAGATAATCTAGACGAGATTATTCCAGAATTCACTTATTTATTAGTGTACCTTCGATCTATTTTTGAAAAAAGAGGGATTTTCCTATTATCTCATGTGCAAAATAATCAGTTTGCCTTTATTCTTATTAATCAATGGAAAACAGATGATTTTAAAAGAAGGATAGAAGAGGGGATTGAATGTCTTAGGAAATCGGAATTTATGAAAAAGTTAAAAGGTTCAAAACTATTTATAGGGGTTGGAAAAATTGTAAAACGACTAGGACTCATTGAAAGTAGTTATCATACGGCCAAAGAAACATTGAAGTTCCGTGAAAAAATGTCAAATAAACTTAGAAGTTACTTTTATGAGGATCTATACATTTTTCGATTGGTACTAATAGCGGACGACAAGGGAGTTCTAAAAGAATTCATATCCGATTATTTAGGACCCATATTATCGTATGACCAAAAGAAAAATGGTGAGTTACTTAAAACATTAAACATCTATCTGCAATGTAAAGGTTCCAAAACAGAAACAGCAGAACAACTTCATATTGTTCGTCAAACCCTTTATCATCGTCTTGATAAAATCTATGAATTAATTGGGAATGATTTCATGGAATCATATAAACGTCAAGCGATTGAAGTGGCGATTTCTGCCTATGAATATATGTCTGAATCTGTCTCTGTCTTTGAATTATCTTATCAATATCAAACAGTACCTTAATTCCCTTAGTTTGTCCTAAGAACCCGACATTTGGGTTTCTTTTTTTTGTCAAAATGTAGACTTTTGCTAGGATTTAATCTAGATTCGAAATCATTTGGGAGTCAGATTAGTAAGGTGTATTCCCTTTGTAAATGACAAAGGGAATATAGCCATGTTCTAAAATCAGCCATTATGTAGCTTAAATTCTAATTAATGTTTGACAGATTGACTAATGAAGTATAAATCAATTATACGTATACTTCAGATATAGTAAAATACATAATTTGGAGGTAATGGAATGATTATTGGAGTACCTAAAGAAATTAAAAACAATGAAAATCGTGTGGCTTTAACACCAGCTGGGGTTGTATCCTATGTACAAGCGGGTAACAAAGTGATTATAGAAAGTGGTGCAGGTGTGGGAAGTGCGTTTACAGATGAAGAATATGTAATTGCAGGTGCTGAAATCTTAGCTGAAGCTGCGGATGTCTGGGCACAAGCGGATATGATCATGAAAGTGAAAGAACCACTTGAAAGCGAATATCAATATTTTCGTGAAGGCTTAATTCTATTCACATACTTACACTTAGCTGCTGAACCTGCCTTAACAAAAGCATTGGTGGATAACGAGGTTATTGGTATTGCTTATGAAGCGGTTCAAGTGGGACGCGCCTTGCCACTACTTGCACCTATGAGTGAAGTGGCAGGTCGCATGGCGACACAAGTGGGTGCTCACTACCTGCAAAAAACTCAAGGTGGAAAAGGTATCCTTCTTTCAGGTGTACCAGGTGTTGAACGGGGTAAAGTAACCATTGTTGGTGGCGGTAACGTAGGTACAAACGCTGCTAAAATGGCTATTGGCCTAGGTGCAGATGTAACGATTCTTGATATCAGTGCTGACCGACTTCGTCAATTAGATGATATTTTCGGAAATTCTATTAAAACATTAATGTCAAATCCTTACAATATTGCTAACTCAGTTGCACAAGCTGATCTAGTGATCGGCGCTGTCTTAATTCCTGGCGCAAAAGCGCCTAAGTTAATCACGGAAGAAATGGTTAAATCCATGAAACCAGGATCTGTTATTGTAGACCCTGCAATCGACCAAGGTGGATGTGTTGCGACAATCGAACAGTCAACAACTCATGATGACCCAACATTTGTTAAATATGATGTCGTTCATTATGCTGTTGCGAATATGCCAGGTGCGGTAGCAAGAACTTCAACAATGGCTTTAACAAACGTAACAGTTCCTTATGGATTACAAATTGCCAATAAAGGTGTAGTTAAAGCGATTTCAGAAAACGAAGCATTAAAACTTGGGGTAAATACGGCCCGTGGTTATGTAACATATGAACCAGTTGCAAAAGATCTCGGATATGAATTTATCACACCGGAAGAGGTTTTTGAAAAGGAACTAATAAGGCTTTAACTTCATTCAGCAGAAGTCTCTCACTTCAATAAGTAGTGAGATGAATGCCAAGCTTTTATCAATTCAAAGGGGGTTCAAATCCCGACTTAATGAAGTTAAAGCCTCCGGAGGATGCCACAGATTTTCATTGGTAAGTTTATCGCGCGAGCGCAGGTATTATCTGGGGTCAAATACGCCAAGGCACATTTGATCCATAATGGGGTTAGTCTCACTGGCCTTGTACGACTTTAAAATATTGCCATAAATTCAAAAAAATGTATTTGCATACAAGAAAAAAACTCCTATTGTAGAAGTTATGTGACAAGGGAACGGTTCTTGAGTTTGCAAACGCAAGAACCGTCCCCCTGTTTTCTTTTTATAATACTTTATTTAAAAAGTCCTTTGTACGTTCATTTTGTGGATGACCAAAGATTTCTTGCGGAGTATTTTGTTCCACAATATAGCCACCGTCCATAAAAATAACACGATCTGCCACTTCTCTTGCAAAGCCCATTTCATGGGTCACAATGACCATCGTCATACCTTCTTGAGCCAATTGTTTAATGACGGCTAATACTTCTCCCACCATTTCAGGATCAAGAGCACTGGTTGGTTCATCAAATAACATGATATCCGGGTTCATCGCAAGTGCACGTGCAATCGCAACCCTTTGCTTTTGACCACCGGATAATTGATCTGGTTTTGCATAAGCTTTATCCTCTAAACCTACACGCTTTAAAAGCTCTAAAGCTTTTTCCTTTGCCTGTTCTCTTGTTGCTTTATTCAATTCAACAGGAGCAAGTGTAATATTATCTAAAATGGTTAAATGAGGAAAAAGATTAAAGTGTTGGAATACCATTCCGATATTCTCGCGAACTTTATTTATATTAGTCTGTTTATCTGTTACGTCGGACCCATTTACACTTACTTCTCCACCTGTTACTTCTTCTAGTAAGTTTAAGCAGCGAAGAAGCGTACTTTTACCAGAACCAGAGGGACCGATTAAACAAACCACTTCACCTTCTTGAACTTGTAAATCAATTGATTTCAATACTTCTAAATCCCCATATGATTTTTTCAAATTCGTTACTTTAATTTTTTCCATATTTAATCCTTCTTTCTAATACATTCGATGCTTTTGTTAAAATCATAATGATAATAAAGTAAATAACACCAACGATTAACCACATTTGGAATGACTCTAAATTTCTAGCAATGATAATTTTCCCGCTTTGTGTTAATTCATTAATACCGATAATGGATAGAATGGAAGTATCTTTTAATGTAATAACAAACTGGTTAATAAATGATGGAATCATAACCCGAACGGCTTGTGGTAACACAACTTTAGACATGGCCTTTCCATATGGAAGACCTAAGCTACGGGCCGCTTCCATTTGTCCTTTATCAATCGACTGAATTCCTCCGCGAACAATTTCCGCCATATAGGCACCGGCATTTAAACTTAACGTAATAAGACCTGCTGCCACGGCTGTAATTCGTATATCAAGTGCTGCTGGAATCCCAAAATAGATAAAGAATGCTTGAACAATTAAGGTGTTCCACGGAAAATATCAACATAAATAGTGGAAATGATACGTAATAATTTATTTTTGGATACCTGGAATAATCCGAAAACCACCCCAAGTGCAGAAGCAATGATTAAGGATACAACGGTTAAAATCATGGTTATTTTTAAACCAGACATTAAACTTGGAAAACTTTGTTTTAATAAACTGAAGAATCCTGTATCTTCTGCTACTTCTGATCCTGTTTCTAAATATTGATCTAAAATTTCCTGATATTCACCTGATGCTTTTAAGTTCATTAACCAGCATTAAACATTTGCAATAGTTCAGTATTTTCGCCTTTAGAAACGGCAAATCCGTATGAGTTACCGGCTTCTTTATCCGTAACAATCTTCAATCCGTTTCCTTGTTTTACTCCATATGCCAACACAGGATAATCATCAAAGGCCGCAATGGAATTTCCAGATTTTACATCTTCATACATATTTGCTGATTCATCATAGGTCACGATTTCAAAGCCGTATTCCTCTTGGATACTTTTAGCGAAACTGGCTCCTTCTGTCCCTGTCTTTACAGCTACTCTTTCCCCTTTTAGGTCTTCATAAGATGAAACAGATTCCTCATCCTCATCGACTGCCATAATAACCCCTGAATCAAAATAAGGGTCTGAGAAGTCGAACTTTAGTGCACGTTCTTCGGTAATACTCATTCCGGCAATAACGGCATCCACTTGTTTTGCTTCTAATGCTTGTACTGCCGCATTAAAGCCAAGTGGTTTAATTTCATATTTAAAACCCTGATCCTCAGCTATGGCTTTCATTAAATCCATATCAATCCCAACAAATTCTCCATTTACATCTTGGAATTCAAATGGAGCAAACGTAACATCCGTTCCAATCACATATGTTTTCTCTTCTGCATTCACGTTTGTGATCGTTGATAAAGAAAAAGTAGTAAATAATACCAACATAAACATGAAAAATAATGATAATTTCTTTGTTGTCTTCATATAGTCTCTCCCTCGTTCATTGTTTTATTTTTTCTTCATATAAATATGAACAACTCTACGTTTAAACTAGTTATATAGAGATTGTTTGTAAAACTGTGAATATTTTTACAAAATTACTCGCACTATACTATTAATCTCTAAAATTGCGTGGCTCATAAGAATAGAAATGACTCGCAATGAACACGTTACAACTAGTAGATTAAATAATAGTTTATATGGATTCTTTGTGAATTATTTCGCAATATCAATTTTACCATAAACATAGAGGGTATGACTAGGGGGCGGTTCTTGCGTTTGGAAACGGGAGAACCGTCCCCTTGTTTGTTTCCAATTGACTTTAGGAAAAGTCTTTGCTAAGTTAAGTTTACGTGGAAAATACATAAAAGTAGTAGGTGCCCTACGGGGAGAATAGGGAATGAAGTGAGAATCTTCAGCGGTCCCACCACTGTAATGGGAAGTTTCATTAGAATTGCCACTGGCGTTATCTCTGGGAAGGCCTGATGAAGTGATGATCCAAAGCCAGGAGACCTGCCTATCTGCTTTGACTCTTATAGATAATGGAAAAGTCTGTAGTTTATTTGTTAATCAAATAAATTACAGACTTTTTTATTTGAATGAGGGTCTTAACACGAAAGGAGAAGACAAAATGAAATTATTACAACAAACGATTGAAAAAATTGAGGGATTAGATCAAGAAATGATAGAAAAAGCAAAGGCAAGAGTGGACAGCCTTATTAAGCCTCCTAAAAGCTTGGGAAGATTAGAAGACATTGCGATCCAATTAGCGGGAATTACAGGAAAGCTTTATCCAGAGATTGATCAGAAAGCGGTTATTGTGATGGCGGGCGATCATGGAGTTTATGAAGAAGGGGTAACAAGTAATCCACAGGAGGTTACTTTTGCACAAACGTTGAGTTTTGCGAAAGGATTAACTGGAGTATGTGTGATAGGTAAAGTTACTGGAGCTAAGATTGTTGCAGTAGATGTTGGAATAAAGAAAGAGGTCCCAATGGGTACAGGTGTCATTATTAAAAAAATAAAGAATGGTACAGACAATATGGCAAAGGGTCCTGCTATGTCGAGGGAGGAAGCGATAAAATCCATCGAGGTTGGGATAGAAATTGCTAATGAAGAAATTCAAAAAGGAGTCAATTTATTGGGTACAGGTGAGATGGGAATTGGCAACACCACTCCTAGTACAGCGATCTTGTCCGTTTTGAAAAATTGTGATCCATTAGAGATTACTGGAAGAGGGGCCGGGTTAGGTACAGGAGGAATCGAGCATAAAGCAGCTGTCATCAGGAAAGCGATTGAGATCAACAAGCCAGATCGTAAGGATGCCATCGATGTTTTAGCCAAAGTTGGTGGGTTAGAAATAGGGGGAATGGCAGGTGTTATGCTTGCGGCTGCAGCGAATCGAATTCCAGTTGTAATCGATGGCTATATTTCAACCATATCTGCTTTAATTGCTGCAAGGATCGAACCGAAAGCGAAGGGATATTTCATCACCTCTCATGCGTCTCTAGAACCAGGTGGAAAATTAGCGAGTGAACTGCTAGGAATCGAACCCATGTTACACATGGATATGTGCTTAGGAGAAGGTTCCGGTGCTGCTTTGGCCTTCCCTATTATAGAAGCAGCCTGCTCTATGATGAAAAATATGCCTACCTTTGAGGACGTAGGAATGAAAATTTAGGAGATAAGAAGGAAAAGGATTCAGGCCTGATCTGCACTGAATCCTTTCGTTCAATCATAATTTAACGAGTGAGCTCAGGTATTATCCGGGCGCAAATTCGACGGCGCGAATTTGATCTTGTCTATTTTAGATGGCTAAGGGGTCCCCCAGGTGCAGTGAAGCATTACTGTTCTGGGGGACCCATTTATTCATATTTGATAGAGATGAAGACTGTGCCCAAAGGTTATAATTAACTAACTTTTAGGGACAGTGTCATTTTGAATATTGAGAGATCAGGCTTTATTATATTGGAGAAATGCTTAATTTATATATCCAATTTTTCTTAATGAGTGGGCAACTTATCAGGATTCATGGTTATATACATTTCGTTAATTGTATCATTACTTATATAAAAACTAATGATACTTTGAACCTTGCCATTCATATAAATCACGAATTGCTGGCTGACCATTGACCTTTTTTACTTCAAAATAAAAGTCTTCAGGAACCTTTTTGATAATTCCGTATAAAAAGGCCAAAACGTTGGATCGAGATTCGATTGGACGAACAGCAGCCTTGACTTTTCCTCCACCATCAGAATATAGAGTGACCTTTTCAGATATAAGTTCTAATAATGCATCCATATTTTGCATTTGAAACGCTTGGATAAAGCGATCAATAATGGATTTATTCTTCTCATAGTGTAAACTTTCACCCTCTATGCTAGAGATTTTTTGCTTAGCCCTGCTAAAAATTTTCCTGCAATTTTCTTCTTTCTTTTCAATGATGTTACTAATCTCCAAATAGGAGAAATGAAATACTTCTCTTAAAAGGAGGACTGCTCGATCATCTGGTGCCAAATGTTCCATCATCCGTAAATAGGCAATACTCAATCCTTCTTTTTGAAGAATAACTTCAGATGGATCAAAGTCAGGTGAACTCTCTAGTAATAAGGGCTCAGGATTCCATGGTCCCACGTAATGTTCTCGTCTGTACCGTGCTGACTTTAATACATCAAGACATCGGTTAGTCATGATTTTGCAGAGATACGCTTTCTTATTATCTATCTTTTGGTCATCAATTTGGTACGCTTTTAAAAAAGTTTCTTGTACAATATCCTCTGCTTCCGCCACTGAACCTAACATCCGATAACCGATTGAAAACAACAAAGGTTTAAATTGTTTATAATCCTCATTACTAATTTGCACCATATTCACCTCTTTTCTTTCTGAGTAATTTCTTCAGCTGCCTGTATTCCGCTGCTAACGGCTCCTTCTGCCAAAATGGAATGAGGAGAAGCCCAGTCTCCTGCTATATATAATCCCGGAATATCTGTTTTAGAACGGAGTAGTTTGTGTTCATCTCCAATTTGAGGTAAGCGCTGATTAACGATAATTTGCGGGATATAGCGACTTGTAATCATGTATTTTTGCCATCCTGGCTGCATCTTTTCTAAGAATTGTTCAAGCTCATTTTGAACCTTTTTACCATCTATGTGATCATCTGGGTGGTGATATTTAAACACATGAAGAACGGCACTTTTTCCATCTTCAGAGAGTCGGGCATAATTTGAATGTACGGAATAATAGAGGGGATCAGATATGCTCATGGCAAATAATCGCTTTGGATTAGGAAGCTGAGATAAAGCAACATCAAGCGTAGCTCCTTTTACAGTTGTTGTTTCGGTAAAAAAGCTGCTTTGGGGGAGATTAATCTTTTCACCTAGCATTTTATTAAGTTCGTTAGGTCCAGTTGTACAAATTACATACTTCCCGAGAATTTCCTCGCCATTAGATAGAACTAATTTAACCTGATCATGTTCAACTGGGGCAATTTGATTTACTGCTGTATGTGTTTGAACCTGAACACCTGAGACGACTGCTTTATTGTGGAGTTGGTCGATAATCGTCTGCCAGCCGCCATCTAGATAAAGTACACCGCCCATTACAGTCTTCAAATGCGATACAATTAATTTTGCGCTTACCTTTTCAGGAGCATGACAATACGTTGCAAGTCTACCTAGTACATATAGTAATGATTGAACTTTTTTAGATCGTGCTTCTTGCTCAACCCATTGTTCGAATGTTTGTCCTGCTAATTTTTCGGTATCAATGCCATTAACTTTCATCATAATCGTGATCCATTCTATGCGTTCTTTCCAATTTAAAAGACTTGTTGAAAAAAGTCCTAAAGGCGTGAAAGGTGCAGCATATTCCATATTGTTTTCAACTAAAATGCCACCTAATTTAGGTGATTTACCATTAAGTTTAATATCTAATTCTTCGAGAATGGATTTGGCTTTTCCTTTTTTATAAAAGGCATGGGGACCTAAATTCAAATACTGATGATTAATCTTATTTGTTCTAGCTCTCCCGCCAACATTTTTTCCTTTTTCTAGTATTAATATAGATAAATCGTTTTTTGCTAAATAATTAGCTGCCACAAAACCAGCTAGCCCACCACCAACAATGACAACATCCCACTTTTGAGTCATAAGATAACCTCCTATTGTTCTTTCATACTCAAGACGACGAAGGGTGGATATATGTGACGATGTTTTATATAAATTTTACGGAACTTGATCATAACTGAGACATAAATCACTTTTTTATCGCAAAGGGCATTGTGCGTTTTATTATGGATGGAATTAATCTCAAAAGGATCTCATTCATATAAAATATTAGGCAGAAAGTAAGGGTGTTGTAAAAATTTAGCTTTGTTTTTGTAAAAGGATGTATCATGAGAGAATAGGTTTATGGATTGGATTTCCCATATGTAAAAATCAAAACCAACAAACAAAATTTCTGTTTGGATATCGCCCCAATTAAAGTTATATTATATAGAGGGGAGATGACGAAATGGACCGTAAACTAAATTTATATATAGTCAGACATGGGGAAACCTATTTAAATCGATATAGTAAGTTGCAAGGCTGGTCTGATAGTCCTCTGACGGAAGAGGGAAAAGAGATTGCGATTGAAGCGGGGAAACGGTTAGCAGATATTCCATTTCAGCGTGTCTATACGAGTGATTTAGGTAGAACCATTGAAACGGCTGAATTAATGTTGGGGCAGAATCATACCAGCCGGAACGTAGACATTTATAAAAGAAACGCGTTTAGGGAAGTCTTTTTTGGCAGCTTTGAGGGCGAGGTGGTCGCGAATGCCTGGATTAAGATTGCTCAAGAAAATGGTTTTCCTGTGAAGGATTCTAATGTAAAAGCACTTTTTCAAAACCACAATACAGATGAAATTTTACAATTCATCAAAAAAGCCGATCCTTTTCATCATGCCGAGAATAGTGATGAACTTTGGGGGCGGGTTGAAACAGGATTGAATGAAATCGTCGAAACCAACAACCACAGTCAAAACGAGAACATTTTACTGGTGACCCATGGTGTGGTGATTCGAAAGATCTTGGGTCAGTATTCGGCTGATTTTCATTCCGGAATGGCCATCAAAAACGCCAGTGTTTCTATTTTAGAACATGCAGGTGACACATTTAAAGTGATTTCCATGAATCAATAGGTACTAGGTCGAAGAGCTAATCTAAATGATTTAGTTACTAATGGTGTGACGACAGCATATTATTTAATCATTTATAATAGAAGAAAAGCCAATTATCCTAAGTAGGAAGATTGGCTTTTTCTACATTTCTTGAAGTATTGTTCTTGTTCTAGGATGTATAGTGTAAAAGCAGTTCTTTATTATTAGATATACTAAAATAACAATTTCCCCTATATGTTAGGCAGATGTTTTTCTCCAAAAGATGATAAACGTCATTAGTATTCTTTTTATTCCGGTGTTATATTAATAGAGAAGTCAGCCTAAAGAATGGTGATAATGAATGAAAATTATTTGTTTTGGAGATAGTTTAACACGAGGTGTCTCTGTAGTAAAAGGGAGATTAAGAATATTAAAAGACAACTATCCTGCTTTTTTACAAGAGTTATTTACTCAAAAGGGAGAAAAGGATATAACAGTTATTAATAAAGGGGTTTTTAATGATAACTCTGATTTAATGTTATCTAGGTTAGAAAAAGATGTGATTAGTGAACATCCTGATTATGTAATTCTTGAAGTTGGAGGAAACGACTGCAACTTTAAATGGAATGAAGTAATTGAAAAACCAGAGGAAGAACATCAAGCAATCGTTTCACTAGATCGTTATTTAGCGAACATCAGCACACTTGTAACAAGAATACGAGAGAGTGGAATTACCCCAATCATAGCTACATTACCACCATTAGACCCGGTCAGATATTATCAGACCATCTCAAACCAGTATAACTCTTCTGTGAGTAAATGGATTGATAAAATGGGTGGTATTCAATTCTGGCATGGATTGTATAACGACCATTTAAATAAATTGGCAGATGAGTTAGCGGTACCCAAAATCGATGTTAGATCGGTAATAAAAAAAACGGGTAACTTGTTTCCGTTAATCAGTGATGACGGCATCCATTTAACTGCAGAAGGCTATCATGCTTTTAGTGAGGCAGTATTTAATTCTTTAGTTAAGTGGTCAGAGGATCAGAGTCTGACGACAAATTGATATAATGACAAGGGACGGTAGTGACAAGGGGACGATTCTTGCGTTTGCAAACGCAAGAATCGTCCGAGATCACTGAAAAAGTCCACTTTTTTCAGAACACCAATATAGTCATAAAAAATTCTAAATTTCTTGCGTGTGCACACGCAAGAACCGTCCCTTTGTTTATTCATATAACCCTGCCAGAAATATGCCTAAGGTTTTCTCATAGATTTCATCAAACTGGGTAATGGGAAGTGGATTTATTCCCCTACCAACCTCGACTGGTAAAACCGGGTCTTCGCCAGTCCTGTATAAACCAATCCTTATATCCAGCATAGCTTTCTATGGTTTTAACAGGTTCGTAACCGCTGACCCTGCTGAATTCATTGGCAAGGTCTTCAGACTCTGGGGGTTCGAGGTTCTCAAACCCCCAATAAATCACTTCTCCCTGAGTATGGAAAGCTAAGACTCTAGCAAAATCTCGACTTTTTGTCATGTTAGCCATCGCGATTGCTTCAGGTTCGGACAAAGGACTTTCACCGCCATAGTCTCTTGGACCCGGTGTCTTGGGATTTCGCTCTCTTTCCAATTCCCATCGTGCAGGAAATTGATCATTCAAATCGACGCCCCTGATATTAGCCTTCCAACCTGAAAAGTCCGAGCTGCCTTTGTTCCACCCGATTACTCTGCTTCTCCATGGTTCACTTGCTGTAGACGGTCCATAAATCACCAAATTAACACCGTCAGGATTGACCATGGGAACAATGGATAAGGTGCTTTGCTGGTAAAGAGGGAATGTTAAACGTCCACGGATTGCGTTCTGATTTGTTAAAGATAGCAAATAATCATTTAAAAATGTCATAACGATCGGAGTAGTAATCCATTCATTCGCATGGAATGAACCATTATAATGAACTCTTTTATTTCCAGTTCCAATTAAAACTTCTGGTATATCCCGTCCTAACACTGAATTCCCAATTGAAGGAGTTTGGATGAAGGGGTACACCGATTGTAACCGCCTAAGATCATTCATCATCGTACTGTGATCGTAATCTTGTTTCCCGTTTACAATTCGCCAGGTAATTCTCAGTGGAACTCGAATGGTCTGCCCAACGAATAAGCGATTGGGATCAAGGCCAGGATTGACAAGAAGAATGGTATCTAGAGGGATATTTCGCCTTTGGGCAATCAACCATAAGGAGTCTCCCGGTTGAACTTGGTAACTGACCGCAACAAAACCCGGAATTTGAATTCGCTGACCAATCGAAAGGATTGCAGGATTAATGTTTCGATTGGAATGGAGAATAAGCTGTAGTGGAATCCGAAATATTTGGCTGAAACCCCAAAAGGAATCCCCCCTTCTGACAAATACATCCATCATTAAACCTCCTTAACTTGAAAAAGGATCCATCATAAAAGTATATGAAAAGTTTGATCTTCAAAGAACAATGTATAAAACCAAATGTTAAACCTCGCAGGGGCCCAATAAGCTGTGACTTTCTTATCAAGGAATCGGCAAATATTCTACAAAAAGAAATCCCAAAGGCTTTCACCAATGGGATAGTGGGGATGTGTTCCAAGCCTAAAGTGGCCAATGTGCGTTAGCATGAATCCTGAAACTCATAACTTCAGTCATGAGAGATTTATCGGTGTTGATCTACAAGAATCTGATTACCGTCTGGGTCTTCAATTGTCATATATGCTGGACCTTCACTTGATTCATCGGCTTCGGTAAGTATGTTAATTCCTTTTTCTTTAAGCTGTTTTTGCAGTTCTCGTACGTCCGTAAAGGATTCAAGATTTTGGGCATTTTCATTCCATCCTGGATTAAATGTCAGAATGTTTTTTTCGAACATCCCCTGGAATAGCCCAATTATGCTATTTTCATTCTTCATAATCAGCCAATTTTGAGTAATATCTCCTCCAAAGACTTCAAAGCCAAGGTTCTCGTAAAACGCTTTTGATTGATGAATGTCTTTTACATTTAAACTTACAGAAAATGCACCTAGTTTCATATTTCTACCACCCTTATATTAGTATTAGAAAATTCAGTTAGTTGATTATGAAGAAACGAGGGGACGGTTCTTCTGTCTCATAATAATATTGGAAACAGGAGAACCGCCCCCTGTCTTCCTTATGATGCTTTCTGCTGTTGTGCGGAAGTTTTCTTTGTCCAAATAAAAGTGATAAAGAAGCAGACGACTAAAATAATCGCACCAAATGTGAAAGGGATACTCATATGCCAGTCAAACAAGGTACCAGCCAATGCAGGTCCAATCATATTGCCTAAACTCATATAGGAATTGTTCATTCCGGCAGCATAGCCCTGTTCATCACCAGCTGTTTTCGAAATTAACGTATTGACGGCAGGACGGATTAAGGCAGTGGCAGTCGAGAATATGGTGGCGACCAAAAGAATGATGTAGAAGCCGCTGATATAGAGCATGCCATACAGACTAAATCGCTGCAAGCCACTAAGCCAAACAGGATGATTTTCATTTCACCAAACACTTTAAAAAGTTTATTCAGCGCAAAGGCTTGAATGATTACCCCGACAAAGCCGCCAAGCGTCATGACGATGGCAATATCATTTGGCGTATAATTAAATTTATAGGTTAAAAACAACGTTAAAGTCGATTGAAAGTTGGAAATCCCAAAAGAGAAAACAAAGACAACGACTAATAATACAAAATAGCTTTGTTTTGAAAGAACGGACCATCTGCTGGATTAAATTTTCTACCTTGCGCTGATCCTTTTTCACGATTTTAATGGATGGGAGAACCATGAATGATAGAATCCCGGCAACGATTGTCGCGGAACCACCAAAATAGAATGGAAAATGCAAGCTGACATTTGAAAGAAGACCGCCAATACCTGGTCCAATCATAAAGCCTAGTGAAATGGCAGCACCGAGCCAGCTCATTGCTTTCCCTCGATCTGCCTTTGTTGTAAGATCAGCCGCGTAGGCCATAACAGGAGGCACGATAAAGGCTGAACCGAAGACCTGTAAAGAATCGACAAACAAATAACATCCAAAGTTCTGTAGATAAACCAAAACCGATTTGGGAAAGACCGTTTACAAAAAGGCCGAAAATGATTAAATTTTTTCGCCCATAACGATCAGATAAATTTCCGGCAACTGGAGAAAACAAAAACTGGGCAAAGGCAATAATCGCGATAATAAAGCCAAAAACCTGTCCGGCTGCTCCGAATGTTTTCAAATAGGTTGGCATAACCGGGATGATGAGTCCAATCGCGCTAAACGTGATAAACATATCAAACATTAAAATAAACAAGGCGATATTTTTTGAGAACTTCATATTAATCTCTCTTTTCTATGATTTGGCATTCCCTAAATGAAGAACATTATATCGTGAATAAATTTATTAAACAAGGATGTGCTCACTAGGGGACGGGGGAAGGGTTATCCTGTTATATCTTAATTCATACTTGACATATAGGAATTATGTATTTAATATAGATATAAAGATACGAATAATTAAAGGAGTGATTTGTATGAGGAATACAGTGAAACAAAGACGCGAAAAATTAATAAATAAACTAATTGCATTTGATATATTTAAAAAAGAGGATAAACAACTTTTTGAATTAACACTTTCAGAATTAGAATATATGTATAAAAGAGTTAAATCATATGATCATCCACATAGTGAATTCGGATCCATCCAATGGACGTAAACATAAAATATTGGAAATATGATACCTAAAAGGTACAACAAGTATGTAACTACTCGTTGTGCCTTTTTTTAACTTTATCGATATAAACAAGGGTAAACAAAGTGACGTTTCTACTGAATCTTTTCATTGAAAAAGCACCGGTTGAAGTGCCCCTATATTCTTCTTAATAATTTCCATTTCCTCCTGTTTACCAATAATAATTTTCAGTTCAATGCAACCGTATGATCATATATATTTGAATCAGTAGAAATGATCATCTTTAGATGGAATAAATTTATTAAATGGATTTTTATTGTTATACTATTCCAATGTATTCTATTGAAAATAGAATTCAGGATTTGAGTTATGATAAGAAGTATAGGAAACATGGGTCAATTGGAAAGGAAGCTATTAATGAAGAATCATGGTATTCGCAGTAAGAAAGTCTCGTTTAAAATTTCTTTGATGTATGTTTTAATTAGTATTTTTTGGATTTGTACATCGGAGTGGTTAGTAACAAAGGTTCATATAGCTGATTTTTTTTGGATCAGTATTGTAAAAGGAATTCTTTTTATTATCGCAACGGGAACCTTATTATATAAAATGATTGAAAGAAATATTAAAAATATTGAAGAGCGAGAGCTGCAGTTAAATAGCCTGATTGAAAATAATATGGATGCAATCATACAATTCGATCGTAATAGCAATTTCATATCTGCTAATCATGTAACCGGGATCATAACGGGATATAGTAATGAAGAACTGTCAAAAATGACCGTTAAGGACCTAATATGTAATGAAGATCTGGATAAAGTTCAAAAACACTTTTTTGAGATAGGAAAAGGCAAGCCTTCAGTCGTAGAGTGCAGGTGTATGATCAAAAGCGGGCGTTGTATACTAGTAAGCATGACGAGTGTCCCGATCGTAATAGACGATAAAACAGTAGGGATGTTCGCCATAATAAGAGATATTACAGCAATAAAAGATAAAGAGGAACTCATAAGGAAATCTGAAAAGCTTGCGATTGCCGGTGAATTAGCTGCTGCTGTGGGACATGAAATTCGTAACCCCCTAACATCGATAAAAGGATTTCTTCAATTACTTCAAGATAAGGATACAGCGGACGAGGAGAAACATTATTATACGATCATGCTATCAGAAATCGAACGTATCAATTCAATTGTGAGTGAATTTATAGTACTTGCTAAACCTCAAGTGATTAACAATCAAAATGAAAATATCATTTCTTTATTATCAGATGTCATAACTTTGCTTGAGACACTTGCTATTGTTAAAAATATAGAGGTCACAAAAGAGTTTGAACCGAATGTTTCTTTGGTAAAATGCGAAGGAAATCAAATAAAACAGGTATTAATAAATATTTTTAAAAATGCCATAGAAGCTGTAGCTAATAAAGGTAAAATCCATATTATGGTTTCACAAATGAACAAAGATAGCGTGCGAATTCGTTTTATGGATAATGGACCTGGTATCCCCACTGACTTAATATCTAGGTTAGGTGAACCCTTTTATACAACAAAAGAAAAAGGAACCGGTTTGGGTTTAATGGTCAGTTATAAGATTATCGAAAATCATCGAGGCAGGATAAATATATCAAGTGAAATGAATAAGGGAACAACAGTTGATATTATACTTCCAGCTTCCAAAGAATGACAAGGGAACGGTTCTTGCGTTTGCAAACGCAAGAACCGTCCCTTTGTTTCCACTTGACAGAATGTATAATCATATAGTAATATAATGGCTAATATAAATGGAATATTGGATTTCTATCAATATACGATTTTTTTAGCAAATAGTTAATTATTCTTAGTTGGCTAGGTGAAAAAGTAAGTCTATATAAGTAGGAATCTCATAAAAGGTAAGTTGGGGATATTCACCCTTCTTTTAATTAAATATATTAAGGTAGACTTATAAAAGCCTAACAAGGGCTAGTAGATAGTAAACCGACAATTTTCTAAGTTTAATGGTCTTAAAGTGACTATTAAACTGTTGAGATTGTCGGTTTTTTTGTTTTTTTAAAGAGGAAGAGCGGGAAAGGAAGTTTCAAAATGAACTACTTAGTAAATCATTCTTGCAGTTTTATAATATGTCAGGTTATTGCTTTTCTTACTTTAAACCGATGGGAGGGAGTGCATTGTTAGTTTCCTTGCCAATCGTATTTTTTATGGTTCTTGCGTTTTCATTATTTAGTTCAATATTTCTATTAAATTCGAAGGTTTCATTAAACTATGTTCGTATTCACATTGGAGTGATTACGTTGCCACCGATAATTGCTCTGTTTGCCCTTATTTTTCATAAAGACAATATCATTTGGGGACCTTGGCATTTTAATTCCTTATCATGGCTGTTGGCCGTATTTGTTCTGACAATGGGTCTAATTGTGCAACGCTACTGTATTCATTACTTATTGGGTGACCGCTCTTATCGTAAATATTTTTCTCTTCTGACACTCACTACAGTTGCTTGCTCTCTTGCCTGGCTCAGTGATGATCTTCGTCTTTTGTTCATTTGTTGGGGAACAACACTTTTCGGGCTGACTTTAATTATAAGATTAAAAAAAGAGTGGCAAGTAGCTATACATGCTGCTTCCCTTATGGGCAAATTATTTACGATCAGTTTGCTTCTCTTACTATCGGCCATATTATGGGTGTCTCAAGCAACCGGACATTGGCAGTTGTCACAGGCGATGACCCAAGAGAGTCTAACAGGGCTAGAGTCGTGGGAAAGGACCTGTATCAATTTGCTACTGATCCTATCTGTCGTGATCCCAGCAGCGCAATGGCCTTTCCAACGTTGGTTATTAGAGTCGGCAGTAGCTCCAACTCCTGTTTCAGCCGTTATGCATGCTGGAATTGTGAATGCTGGCGGCATTATATTAACTCTTTTTGCCCCGCTATCTAACGGAGGACTAGCACAGATCACTTTGCTGATACTGTCGGGCATTTCCGTTTTATTAGGTACGGGTATTATGTTCGTCCACGTAGACTATAAACGACAGTTGATTGGTTCTACGATTGCGCAGATGGGGTTCATGTTGATTCAGTGTGCGTTAGGTGCCTATTCAGCGGCAATAATACATGCTGTCTTCCATGGACTATTTAAAGCGACTCTTTTCTTGCAAGCAGGCTCTGCTCTTCATAATGGTCAACCAACAAAGAAGTTAAACAAACCAACTTCATTATTCGGGAAATTTTCTGGAATTGCTTTAGGGATCTTAGCAGGGATTGGCTATTGGTTAACCTCAACCGAGGGTGCTTATCAATTGATTAGTGCCATCATCTTATGCGGGTCAGTGTCGTTTGCTTGGAAACAACTTATTGTTTTTGGATACGGAAGAATCGGACGTATTTCAGGATTCTTTCTATTTATAGCAGGAGCCATTATGTATGGTTTGATTCATTCCGGCTTTCACAATCTGTTACATAAATCGATTGGGACAGGTGTACAAACTTCAACATCTGCTATTATGATCCTTTTGTTTATTTTGTTAGTCGGCAGCGCTGCAGGTTTATGGCTAGCTCGGAAAGGTTCTTTAAGAGCCTTTGCGATTCTTTATCTTTGGCTCGTGAAGTTAGGGGAACCACATCATGATATGGTTGAAAGTCATCCTAAGTATCTAATGCAATCAATGTCACGTGGAGGTTATAAATGATGAATTCAGTATTAACATTAACCAATACTTTAAATGATGAAAAAAAATTAATTGACCTTGATCTTAATGTGAAAAGGTTGGTGGAGACTGCCAGCAAAGTCATAGTGCCGTTAGGGTCTATCACTGCTTTTGCAGCAAGACATCCATGGGCAAGTATGGAAGAACAATCCTTTGAACAGGTTGCACGCTATCTAAAAGACATGTGTGATGTAGATATTTACCCGAATGATTCATTGATAGAATCAGCTTGGGATCAAGGCGAGATTAAGGGCGAATTTCTTGAATTAGGACTTCAAAAGTGGCTTGATGATCAGAATTTGGAAATACCACGTGATGTTGCAGAGCGATACTGCAAAGCAGCGCTCGGGTGGGAAAAGCAATCCTCTGAAACATTATCTTTACCACAAATAAAAAAATGGGCAAAGAAATTAAGTCGTTTTAAGCCGAAAATGACTGAAAAACATGTTGTACAAACATACAGTCAGCTTATCGAAAATCAGGGGGGCACGAGGGTTGCTCAAGATCTTAATTTCCATATGATCAAGTGGTGTAAATTATACTTGGATGAGTCTCAGGCTGTTTGGTCCATGCCAAATCGCGAAGAGGGTTTCTATTATACATGGAAAAGACTTGTTATACATGATCCAGCACTAAAGCCATCAGTACGCAAGAGATTAAGAGATGTACCGAATGATGCAGATCGTGCTTTAGAGGAAGTCTTATTAGCATTAGAAATTCCTGAATCAGACCTACAAGAATATTTGGAAGCTCATCTACTTGCCTTACCAGGATGGGCAGGAAGGATGCTTTGGCGTTCAGAACAGTCTGCTGAGGAGAAAACATTGTTAATGGAATATTTGGCGGTTCGCCTTTCCATGGAGTGGGCTTTCATTAATCCTTATTTGCCATACCCACAGCAAAAAATAGAGAATGAAGTATCTCTAGAGACGCTCATTGCTAACTGGGTTCATTGGGGAAATACGCCCGTTCACTGCTGGTCACAGTTATCTTCAACCGAAATGAAAGCTCGTTTCACACTTGCCTATCGTTTTGATCAGATTCTCCGCAATCGCCTTTGGCTAGAAGCTTGGGAAAAAACGTACGAGGATCATTTGAAAAAAATGATTACATCCAATCAACATCCTCGCGCAGAATACAACACTCAGTCTGCCTTGGCACAGTTTGTCTTTTGTATTGATGTGCGTTCAGAGTCTTTTCGTCGTAAACTCGAAGCATCGGGTCCTTTTGAAACGCTTGGCACAGCTGGATTTTTCGGTTTGCCAATAGAAACGTGCAAGCTTGGTAGTGAACATCGTCACCCATCATTGCCAGTGATGTTTAAACCGCAAATGGTGGTGAAGGAATTTTCTAGAGAACCCAAGCTGGAACAATATCAACAGCGAATGGGAGCAGTAAAAGCATCAAGTCGAACGTTTAAGGGGATGAAACATCATTTCCTTGCCAATTTGTTGCTGCCGGAAGTCAGTGGACCATGGCTCACCCTCCAAACGTTAGCTCGAAGTTTTATTCCGCAAAAAGCAGGATCTGTCACCCGTAGAGTTCTGGAAAAATGGCTTAGCAAGCCTTCTGCGGAACTCTCACTGGATAACAGCGATCATTCAGAATCAGAGTTAACAATGGGCTTTTCTGAAAAGGAAAAAGTGTACTACGTAAGACAAGCTTTGAAAATGATGGGACTTGTCGAAAATTTTTCTCCTCTTGTGGTTATTTGCGGTCACGGAAGTCACAGCACGAATAATCCATATTCTTCTTCTCTTGACTGTGGTGCATGTGGAGGGGCATCAAGTGAATTTAATGCACGAGTATTAGCCTCTTTGTGTAATCTTCCGAATGTAAGGCAGGCACTTGTAATGGATGGAATCATGATTCCGAAAGAGACGGTTTTTATAGCTGCCGAACATGTAACCACTACTGACGAGTTGCGTATAAACTATGTTCCGGAGCTTTCAGAGAAAGCTAGAAAAGCGTTTGATCAAGTTCAAACTGTACTGCCTAAAGTGAGAGAGGAAGCTAGTGCCGAACGGATGATGGAACTCCCTAATATCGGATATAAAGGCAAAAATCCGACCCTTGAGGCTGAGCGATTTGCTGAAGATTGGAGCGAGGTAAGGCCGGAATGGGGACTTGCCCGTAATGCTACATTTATTATCGGGGATCGCAAGCTTACTGAGGAGTGTAATTTAGAGGGAAGAGCTTTTCTCCATAACTATGACTGGCAGAAGGATAAGAGTGGCACTATACTTGCCAACATTATCAAGGGACCTGCTACGGTTACCCAATGGATTAACCTGCAATATTATGCTTCCACTGTTGCACCTCACTATTATGGAAGTGGGAATAAAAGAAACCAAACAGTGACTTCCGGGATTGGTGTGATGCAGGGGAACTCAAGCGATTTATTATCAGGACTTCCATGGCAATCTGTTATGAGTTCTGACGATGCGTTTTATCATAGTCCATTAAGATTATTGGTGTTGATTCAAGCGCCTAAGGCGTATATAGAAAAGCTATTAAAGCAAGATTATGCCTTTCATCAAAAAGTTCAGAATGGTTGGATTCGGCTTGCGTCTATTGATGAGGCAGGTAAATGGTTAAGTTGGTCCTAACCACAAGTATGTTTTGCTAGTTAAATATATAAATAATGGGCAATCCTATTAGGAGATATTATTTTTTGTCTATATATTTCATTTATATTAAAAGAAGAAGGAAAGTGTATGATTATGGATAAAACAAAAGGAGCTATTGAAGCTGAAATTAGTAAAGCTTTTACGCATTGGGAGAAGAATTATCTCGGAAGAGGTTCGGTATCTGTTAAATCAGATATTTTAAGGGATATGATTATTGTCAGTCTACGTGGAATATTAACTCCTGCTGAATATTCAGTATGTGAAGACAAAGAGGGGTTGTTATCCGTTAAAGAACATCGAAAAAGCTTGGTGGAATCTGGTGTAGAAGAATTGAAGGAAATTATCTTTACCATAACAGGTTTTGAAGTCTTGAGTTTTCACACCGATCTTAGCACACGTTCTGGAGAACGAATCATGGTCTTTAAACTTTCAGGTGATTGTCAACAACAATTTGAATAAAAGGCTGTTCAAACTGAATACACATTCAGGTGTTCGTTAAAGAAGCATAAACGTAAGGATTCATGGGGGAGATTTTATGTGTTTAGTAGAGAATAAAAAAGTACTATTTTTGGTGGGAAGAGAACAGGAAATAGATTATGGTTATGTGAAACAAAGATATCATATTCTTCCAGAAGAGATCATCATCTTAGAAAGTGATGAACTAGACAGGATACAACCTTTCGGCGATTTAATGAGGGATATCCTTTTAAATGTATATGAAAAAAATATAGAAGAGATATTTATAGTGGACACGGAAGAGGATAGAAAGAATTCGGAAAATATTCTCGGTATAATAGGAAAAAATATTCCTACCTTAAATTACATTTTTACCCATTGCAAGCCAGAATTTCCAGATAGAACGATAAAGGAATGGTTTGAAGGAAAGGATATATTAATAGATGATAGAAAGAATACGATTGAAGTGATTCGATGTCATCCATTAATGCCGCGTTCTGTAAAAGTCACTGAAGTATGAGTGGAAAACGCGGGGACGGTTCTTCTGTTTCTTTTTAGTACTTTAATTGGAAACAAGAGAACCGTCCCCTTGTTTCCTACATTTCACGAAACACACTTTCTAAACCTAACAGAGGGACGGTTCTTGCGTTTCCTTTTCCGATAGAGTAGAAACATCGTTGATTTACATCAAGGTTAAAGAGATGATTCTTCATTTTGATGGAATCTTGAATAAGAAGTTTGCGGAACGGCACCCTGATGAGTGGAATGAGATGGAGAGTTCGTTTTGGATAAGCTTATATTGTTGATAAATCTTCTAGTAAAATCGTAAAGAATAAATTATCAAAACAAGAGGAAGCATCTTATTATTAATGGGTTTGCAGACCCTTCTACAATTACACCTGACGTCAAATATAGTGATTACTTCATTTAGTCTGCACGGGATGTCATAACTTCGTTTAAAACTGTTCATGGTCGGCCCTTTGTAAAAAGCTCATATAAATGCATTTCCGTACATGTTGGTAAAATACCAAGTACCTGCATCGCATGTACAAGCTTTGCCACATGTTCAATCATCGATTCACTTTCATCCACAATGGCTGCTAGTTTACCTTGTACATCCACAAGAACAAGACATGCTCCCTCTACTGCAAACATAAAACCCCTCCATTTATTTAAGTCATTTCAGTTAATTATACTTAAGTTTTCTTTGTTAGGTAGACAAATAGGGTGTTAAAATGGAAAGAAATCAACAAACAGAACATTCATTAAGGGAAGATTCGAAAGTTGTTCGAAGACAAAAATAATAGATGAATAGGAAATTCGAAGAGTATAACAGCTATTCATAAAGTGGTGAATACATATGAATGAAAAGAATAAGCGATTAGAAGTAGATTTATATAAGCCGATCCAGAAATACTTTCTTCTTGAAGATTATCAAGTATTTGGTGAGGTGAACGATTGTGATATAGCGGCAATCAAAGATGATGAGATTGTAATTATTGAATTGAAGTTAACATTAAGTGTTGATTTACTTATCCAGGCGGCAAAACGGCAACGGCTAACAGATCAGGTTTATATTGCCATTCCAAGGCCAAAAGGACGGTTAAATTCTAAGCAATGGAGGGATAAATGCCATTTAGTGAAGAGATTAGAGCTAGGGCTAATCTTGGTTTCATTTCAAGGGAATCGGGCCAATGCAGAAATTCTTTTTCATCCGACGCCATTTAATCGCAGTCAAAGTAAAGGACAGAACAAGCGAAAGCGTCAAGCTTTAATGAAAGAAATGGAAGGGCGTAGTGCTGACTATAATGTGGGTGGCAGTAATCGAACCAAAATTATGACGGCTTATAAAGAAAATTGCATTCAGATTGCATGCTACCTTGAACATTTTGGATCATTATCTCCAAAGGACTTGAAAGAAAAAGGAACAGGAAGTAAAACTTCATCGATCTTAACGAAAAACTACTATGGTTGGTTCGAAAGAGTAAAGAGAGGCGTCTATGTAATCAGTGAAAAGGGGAAAGAAGAGGTAAAAGAGTATCAAGCGCTTTCGGATTATTATTTAAAACAGGTAAAAGAACTTTGAAAATGGATTTTTCATTAAGGCTATTTTCGCATAGATTGTTGTTTTTCGTATAAGGGACTACACATGTATTCATTTAGGGTTTCGGGGCATCTTTTCTCAAAACTTTCACCCTTTGTTTTATGAATATTATATGAATATTTTATTTTTTTCATTCAAAAGCAACAAAGTTTAAGAAAAGAGCCTTCATTAAACAGAATTCAGACGAAAAAAGCAGCCTATGTTAGAACGGTTGGGGAAGGACTTTCTACTTAGCTCCTACAAACGCGAGACATGTCCCTGTAGTTCATAGTAAAACATAAAAAAACGTCATGAATAGCTGTCATGACACTATTTCCGTATATATATAAATGGGGAAGTCGGGGACTTAACCTTTTAAAATTTACATCCCTGGTATAAATTTAGGCTCACCTAACCGTTCATTAAATTCAATGGCTAAATCTTTATTATCAAAGTACCAAGTATCATTGTTTCTAATGGAAAAAGTGATTCTATCTTTCTCTATTCTTGTATTGTTTTGTTCAGGTAAAGTGTTAAAGAGGAATTTGTGTTAGGAACCGTGTTACACTACTAATATCTGAATAATTTAATAATTTAGCAGAAAGAAGTGAGGATATGGGACTTATTGTAAAGGGGTATGGACTGTTATTAATCAGTCTGTTGATAATGGGTACTGGTATAAGTCTTGTTACACTTGCGAACTTGGGGACAACGGCGATTTCCAGTTTACCGTATGTGCTAAGTTTTGTGTTTCCGCTTAGCTTTGGTGCTTTTACGGCATTGTTGAATATTACGTTTGTACTCATTCAAATTTTGCTTATGAAAAAAGAGTTTCCGAAAGAACAGTATTTACAGTTTATTGTGGGTCCTATTTTAGGCTTATCGATTGACCTCAATATGTACCTGTTTTCTTTTCTGCAAACACCTACATACCTTATGCAAGTAATCATGCTGCTTATTGGTTGTACGCTCCTTGCTTTCAGTACTGTATTGCAGCTTGAAGCAAACGTTGTGAATAATGCGGGTGAAGGAATTGTAAAAGTTCTTGCTCTTAAGTTGAAAAAGAAATTTGGCGATGTCAAGCTCATTGTTGACGTTAGCATAGTGGTAGTAGCTGTTGCTATCTCTTTTATCGGATTGGCAGAAATTCAGGGTATCCGAGAAGGCACAATTGTATCGGCCCTTATCGTCGGACCGATGGTGAAATTTTTCCGTCAAGTATTTGATCATGGTCCTGCTATTATTTTGCAAAAGAAGGATTTACAGAAAGAGTAACAAGTTAATTAAGAAACGCGGGGACGGTTCTTCTGTTTCTTTTTAGTACTTTAATTGGAAACAAGAGAACCGTCCCCTTGTTTCCTACTACATTTCACGAAACACACTTTCTAAATTATCATATCCTTTAAGATCTTCTCCCTCTGGTTCGTCGGATTCTACAGTCCACTCATTATTAATAGGGGATAAGTCTCCATTTTTGTTCTTTGTATATGGAATATGGATATGATAGGTTTTGCCGTCTTTTTTTGCAGTATAACCTAAATAATATCGATCACCTTGGCCTTCTTCCTCAAAAATACCAATACTTTCTATACCAAATTTTTCGATATAAAGTTGAAAAGACTGTTCTAATTCATTGATAATTTGTTCTCGTGATAAAAATACCATCCATTTTACCCCCCTTTATAACCGCATACTTAATATGCCTTATTTTATTTTTAATAAACATTCTGATATTATTTTAAGGTATAGAGAGGGATGGTGTATGATGGAAAAACAGCTTCCACCAGGTCAATTCGAAACAGATAAATGGCCAATATTACATCAAGGGGATATCCCCTTTTTTGATGAAACCACATGGAATTTCAGGCTTTTTGGAGAGGTAAAAGAAGAAAAGTTCTTCACCTATAAAGAAATGATGGAGTTACCTAAGACCATTTCAACCGTTAATATGCATTGTGTTACGACCTGGTCTAAATTTGATACATCATTTGAAGGAATTACACTTAGAGAGTTATTAAAATTTGTGGAAATCAATGAGGGCGTAAAATACATCAAAATTTATGGTTACTACAATGGGGATAGATTTGGTTATTCGGCAAACCTGCCCCTCGAGCCGTTATTAGGGGACGATTCTTTGTTTGTATACCGTTGGAAGGATAAAAATCATGATTGGCAGGATATTGATCCTAAACATGGTTATCCATTAAGGTTCATTCCACCTGAGGTATTCTATCTCTGGAAAGGGACCAAGTGGGTGTCAGGCATTGAGTTTATGAAGGAAGACGAGGCTGGATTTTGGGAAGAGTTTGGCTATTCAATGACAGCAAATCCATTTAAAGAAGAGCGGTATCGTTAACACGAATGCTTAGATGAGTAGTAAAGAGCCAGATCCTAATAAAGGAGATGGCTCTTTAGATTAAACTCATTGAAAATAAAAGCCACAGGACAGGATACAATTTTAAACTGTGTAAGAATACAATTGGTGAAATAAATGGAGGGCGAGGCTGTTAAAAAGCTTGAAATTTACTCCATGCTAAGATGATCTGTTAGGACAAAGAACTAAAAAGGATAGACAGAGAATGTTGCCTGTCTATCCGCTCCTTTGTTAATGTAAAAGAGGATATAAACTCGGGAAATAATTGAGTGCCTTTTACCTTTACGTATAATATTCTCCAGTTTCCTCCAAAGCATCAATCGACACTAGCTGCCTTTCGCTATGGGTACCTCGCTCTGAAACAACAGCCATACTAGATGTGTCTTCAATACTCTCAATCCACACAGGAATGCCATGATAGTGTACCGCTATTTCTTGATCGGAAGTCAGGACTTCTTTAACACGATTCAAATCCATATGATCACCTCAAACTTATCATTTCCGAATGCCATTATATTATGAATCCCATATAACAATTTTTTGATAAGATGATGGGCAAATGTAATAGCCATTAAAGAATTCATAGGTGCAGGTGACATAACTTAATACTTTACAAATAGTACTAAGAAAGTCGACATATAAAATATGAAATTAAAGAGACAAAGCTCTGATTCAAAATCTAATATTTACCAAATTATTAGAGAAATGTCGGCTTCGAATATAGGAAAAGAAGAAAATAAATAGTGTGGACTTTTTTATAAAAAAGTCGACTTTTTCCGTGGTCTAGGACACTTTTTTTATTGGTTTTCGGAAATACCCTCTGTCTCTGTGATACAAGATAAGGGAAATAAATAAAATGCCTGCTGCTATCCATATCGATCTGTTTCCTATATATATGGTAAAAAATGTTCCCGCTAAAGCACCGAATAAAAAAGAGAGAATAATAAGAGAAAAGTCTTTGAATTGTTTTTTTGCTTCGTGATTATGTTCTATGAATAATGCATAAGCTGCCTGGGCTGCTGTTCGAAGATTTCCTGTTGTCATCGTTGAATTATAAGCCCAATTTTCAACTTTGTTGAAAGTAGAGATTTGTAAGGACGATACGAATGAAATACATACGACCACCACTACATTTGGTACACTTTCGGGTAAGATTCCTACAGTGAATAAAATAAGACATTCAAGAATCAAAATAGAGCGTCTGTAGCTATAGATTAAATCTCTTAAACGCGCCGTCTTTACAACTTCTGATACTAGAACACCTATAATAAAAGCAAAAATAGGTGATAAATAAAGGAAAGCACTGTCCCATTCTTCATTTACTACCTTCACAGCAAAAATGACCATATTACCTGATTGTGCATTTGCAAATACTCCATCCCTACTGACAAAAGTATAAGCATCTAAAAAGCCTCCAACAATGGCTAATAATATTCCTAAAATGACGGAATTCGATGATAATGAAATCAACTTTTTATGATAGCTTTCCATAGATTGGAGTATCTCCTTTTTAAAAATTTCCTTTTATTCTTTCCTGAATATATAAGCTCATTCCTTATAATTCTCTATTGTAGCTAAAAGACTACTTTGACTATTCGCTACACAAGGATAACCGTCCCCGATTATACCATTATTTACTGATTCACAATGTTATTTTTCTATGATATATTCTTTTTACGCCGATGCGAGATATATTGAGCGTAATAAATTCTCTTGGTTTTAACCAATTTAGAATTTTGAGTTCCCTCGATTACATTCAATCCTGCAATGTTCGTTAGCCCGTTATGTTTTAAACCTTACTATTTATTCGGGATTCCTATATTTATTGACTGATGCCATGCCTACTTGTTTAGGATCGCAGGAAGGTCATAATGCGGAAACCCACCTGCTGAGAGCGGGTTACAAAAACATCTAGGGAACGGCATAAAGTGGGGATTTTGGAGTTGTACCCAAGCGGCTGAAGGGGCTCGCCTGGAAAGTGAGTAGGTCGGGTAACCGGCGCGAGGGTTCAAATCCCTCCAACTCCGTTTAAATAATTTATCTTAATCAAATAAACACATATTGGGGTATAGACAATCGGTAAAGCAACGAACTTTAACTTCTTGCTTTGTTGGTTCGAATCCAGCTATCCCATTTATCGTTCAACGACGACACTAGGAACAGGTCAGGGCGGGAACGCAGCAGCCATAACTAGAAGAGTCGTGTGATCGATCTACATAGAACGGAAGCGAAGAACGCTGAGCTCTTTTTTGAGTTCAGTGTATTTTCGTTTGTTCGGTATCCTTTGGAAAAATGCTACTTAAACCAAGGATATTGGTAACATGACCTAATTTATTTGAGGTTAGTGAGAAGGGGGACGATTCTAGCGTTTGCAAACGCCAGAATCGTCCCCTTGTTTCTCTCTCTAATTCTATACAGTTTCAATTACTTTCGGGTAATTTTTCTAATACTTTTTCAATTGGGATGGCATAGCCTATAGGATCTTCCGTTGATTTTGCAAATACGACACCAATAACCTCTCCTTTTGAACTGATAACTGGACTACCACTATTACCTTTATAAATAGGGGCCGAAAGCATGAGTACTCCGTTTTGATCGGATCCATCAAGAATTTTACCCTCGTTGACAATTTGATTATGAAATAATGGATTCCCGATAACATAAATATGATCTTGTTTACGCCATTCGTCTGGCTTGCTTAAGGTGAGAAATGGTAAATCTTCTCCTTTTACCTGTAAAATGGCCAGATCTAAATCAGGATCTGATACAATGATGGACGCATTCAATAATTCTCCTTTTGGAAAGGTAACAGTAATTGGATTCATGTTGTTAACAACATGATAATTTGTAATAATGAGTCCATTTTTAGAAATATTAAAACCGGTTCCTTTCGAATACTGATTTTGAATGGTCACAACGGCATTTTTATATTCTGAAATATCCTCCTGCTGAGATAGTACGGATGACTTCTGCAAAAATGAAATAGAAGATAGATTGAAGAGTTGCGGCCAAATTTGGATGGCACTCACGAACAAAGCAAATGATAAAATAGAGGCAACCAATTTAGTTATCCAAGATTTCCGTTTTTGTTTTCGTTCTTTATTCCATTCATCTTCTTCATTCGGTAAAAAATCTTCAAGAGATGGTTCCTCGAAATGATCTTCATTTTGGTCCTTTTCCAAATCGTCCATACGAAAATTCCCTTCTTTATTAATTCCAATCTTTAAACCTCTTAATCAATTGTTCTTTTTTCGTTTGTAGGAAGGATTTTTTATCTTTGTCTTTTTTCTGTTTTTGTAGTTCATAAGAGCTGGCAAAGCCAATTAGGGTTAGGCCGGCGATTATGAGGTAGCCCCACCATGGGAAGTTTCCCCAATAGGGTTTTGTTTGCAATAAGACATTCAATAATAAGACACCGATTCCGACAAAGAAATAAGCTTTAATACGATAGTGCATGCCGCTTATAATGGAAGCTAATGATAAACCACCTACAATAATGGCATCATAAATCGTATTGCTATTCAACGCATCAGTCACCAAGATAGCTGTGACGATCAGCAACACGATTAATTGAATGATACTCATAACATGTTTATAAGCTTTCCATGTATGTGTACTTAATAGTATCGTTAATACGATAAATGGCAAAACGTACATCTCTGTTTTTATATATGGATTCCATTCAAATTCCGCTAATGTCACGTAGTACGGTAATAATATTGATACTGCCGTAATGGTTTTGACGATCAATTTTTCTAAAATCGTTATAAACCGATTGATTAAGGTATATAAGAAATAAACGACTAATAGTGCAGGAATGAGCTTAAGCCATAATGGATCATGGTTAGAAATAATGACAAATAACATAATGATATAAGAACAGGAAGTGATTGTATACCAATCAATACTTATCGGCTTTGTTTTACTAGAAATAAGTTGTTTATTTGTCCTATTTCCGAATACATGTAGAACGAAAAATAGTATTAAAATGAATCCAACCTGTACAGTGCTTTTCCATATAAGCTAAGTTTTCTAAAAAGAAAATAGTGGAAAAGCTTAATGGGATGATTGTATACAATGTCCACTTTCGTCTGTGTAAAAGAAATAAGATAAAGATTGTATCCAAAATAAACAGGACCATATTGATGATGCTTAGATCATTCACTAAAAAAATAAATATGAGTAGCCCTAAAATGGATTGCGGTATAGCGTACCAGTCGATTCTTTTTTTCCACGTTTCATTTACGGATAACCATAATATCGCAATTATACCTGTGACAATGAGAAATAAATGCTCTCCGGTTAAAATGCTGTCCAAGTTATAATAGCGGATATTCAAATAGACGATAAATGGAAGTGTTGTAAAGGCTGCATATAAAAATAATTTAATTTCCCATTCTTTTGTTTGTTTTAACGTGCTATAAATATATGGCAGTAATGCGAATAAAAGGATCATTGGTTGTAAAGTCGAAATGATAACATAAAAGGTTGACACAAAGAAAACGGGTACCAAAAATGCATGTGCACTCCAGAAAAAGTAAGGTTTTAACTCTTGCACTTTTCTACCTATAAATTCATAAACACCTAATAAAATAATAGGGAATGAGCAAAAAGTGCATCACGGCCAATGTGTTATTGTTTTCAAGCTTAAATACATGAGCCAAAGATGATAAAAAGGCAATAGAGGTAATGCTCACTAAAGTCCAAAGACACGGGAGTTTCATTTTATAAACAAGTAATATATAAAGATAAATTCCCACTAGAAGGATCAACGAGGTCATCATTGGATGATCATGCCAACCTAAAGGGGTAGACAACATACTAAGGGTATAAACAGAAAGTGCTATTAGAAAAGTGCTTAAATCTAAAGTCCATTGCTTTCTTGATTTCCAAAAATAACTGAAACCTAGCAATATTAATCCGCCTATGGCTAAATGACCCATAATTTCCACATGATAACGGTAAAAAACACTGTGCTGGGCGAGATAATCGAAGATACTTATCCATGATAATCCCCAACTAATCGGATTTGCCCATGAGGCTACCTTCTTAAGAGTCTCGTTTTGTGTATGCTTATAAGTAATCAGGGCAATCAAACCAAATGCTAAAAAGAGAATGGAAGCATGTGCGAATTCTTCGTTTCCAATAGCCATAAGAATGGTCAGTAACATCGTTCCAATCGAGACAATAAAACTGCTTTTTGTAATAGGTCTAGTGAATAGAAAACTATTTTTTAAATAAAAGACACATACATAAAGGTTGCAATCATAAATAGATATAAATCTAAATAGGTTCCATCGTGTCCTTTGAATAGGATGAAATAGCTCTGTAACCCGGCAACCATAAGGAAGATAGGTGCTAAATACCGGAAAATAGGTAGTTTCGCGATATAAGCTAAATACATATAATTGATTGAGATGATTACATAAGCTAAACATAATACAATCGAATCCTCATCAGAACGTAATAACAGTCCCTGAACACTGATAAAGATGAAGGCGCAAAATGAGACGATGGCGCTTGTGATTTGGAATATCTTTTGGATAGAAGCTTTTTGATGGGCATACTGTTGAAAAATGACATAAAGAATTCCGATCAAAGCAAACCCTATATAATTGATATATTGCAAGAAGGAATTCTCGATTAATTGATACATACCATAAACAAAAAGCAAGGTGAAAATATAATGGTAATGCTTTGTTTTATTTACAAATACCATCGAGATATAAAGAGCTGCAGTTATGAGTATATTAAAACTGTAAAAGAGCGCATTTTCAAAGAAAAATAACATAAGCAAAGTACTTATAATTAAATTTAATTGAGCATAAACCGGTAATTCTACCGTGAATAAAGCAAACTTCTCGATGTTTTTCAATTTATGATAAGCGAATAATAGAAGGCCATTGTAGATCATGATCCCTAGATAAAAAAAGTCTCGTGGTAAGTAGGTCATTCCTAATAAAAAACCAATGCTGATGGTAGCGGAAAGAAAAGTAAACCAAACAAATAATCGATGTTTATATTTCGCTGCTAAATAGGTATATAATGGAAGACAAATCAGACTTCCAATAAAACCGAATACATACTTTCCTTCCCCATAAAACGATAGCCAAGTTCCCAACAGTTCAAAAAAACCAATAGAAATAATCGATACAGGAAGGAACAAACTACCCAATGTCATAAAGGCAAAGGCTGTCTTTTTAATATTCAGATACTTTTCAGCGATATAACTACTTGCAAAAAAGACGATAGATACTAATGAAACGAATAGTACTTTAATTAGGTTGTTCATCGAGCTCCAGTTGCTTGTACCAAATACTAACCCTCCAATAAAAAGTAAAATAACGCCGAGAATTAACGCCCAAGAAATATTTCTTTCTCTTATTTGTTCAGGAGTTTGAACGATTTTCGTTTTTATTGGTTTCGGATTTTTCCTAACAGGTTCTTGTTGTTGAAGGTCTGCATCGATTAGACGTTGTAATTTAGCCTCATCGTCTAAATAAAGATGATAAGCGTTGTGAATTTTATGGTAATCTAGTTCATCAATATACTGTTTTTCTTTTAATACGATGTAATTCCTCCTTGAAAATCAGCCTTCGTAAATTGGAATCCCTCTTATTCATAAAAATTTCCCTCCTTTCTAAATATTCCTTCTACTATTTAGATTTATAGCATGCAAATTGGAAACGCAGGGACGGTTCTCCTGTTTGTATTTAGTAGGTGAAAATTGGAAGCAATGATAACTGTCTCAAGGGTTCCTAGTGTCTGTTTTAGTACCTTTGCAAAATCGAATGCTCTTTGCTCAATTGGTTATGATGTTAGTAACACTACTATTCAATGCACCTTAGTAGCGGGACCTAAGCTCAGGGAGTATAATAAACCTTATCCTTCTTGGAAAATAGTAGGTCCAATTACTCAAATATCCAAAGGTAATTTTTGCAAAGGTCGTGAACTTAATTTTGTCTATATCAGCAAATTCTTTATTGAAACAACCGTCATTCCGGAAATTTTGGGTGGCTCGTATTTTATCATCTACCTCATTTCAAATGTTGTCTGTTGCCATCGGCTGGCAAATGTATGCGTTGACAAATGATGCCTTCAGCCTCGGTTTAGTGGGACTTGCCCAGTTTATTCCAATGGTGCTGCTAACTTTATTTGTTGGTCAAGCTGCAGACCGCTTTGACCGCCGGAGGATTGTTTACTTGAGTTTAATCATTGAGGGAATGACGGCAGGATTTCTTCTATGGGGGAATCTTGGCGGCTGGCTCGGCCGTGATCAAATTTTGCTGGCGGCTGTTGTGATTGGAGCATGCCGAGCTTTTGAAGGTCCAACATCTTCATCATTATTACCACAGCTTGTGTCAAAAAAGCTTTTACCGCAGGCTATATCGATGAATACCACTGGCATCCAGACGGCTTTGATTTTAGGTCCGACCATTGGAGGACTGCTCTTTGCGTTCAGTGCAGTTTCTGTTTACATTACAGCAGCCATTGCATTGTTGGTTTCAGCTCTGCTTACTTTTTTACTCCGTGTGGAGCGGTCAAATATGGGAAAACCAGAACCAGTCACACTGCGCTCCCTTTTTCTTGGCTTGGAATTCGTTTTTCGTCGCCCGGTCATTCTAGGAACTATTTCGCTTGATCTTTTTGTTGTCCTGCTTGGAGGAGCAACCGCCCTCATGCCCATTTTTGCGCAGGATATTCTCCAAACAGGTCCTTGGGGATTGGGATTAATGAGAACTGCACCTGCAGTAGGGGCCATTAATTGTCTCCATGATCATGGCCTATTTCCCTCTGCATAAAGCAGTTGGACTAAAATTATTTGCAGCACTAGCTATTTTTGGTATAGCCACCATGGTTTTTGCCTTATCGACAAACCTGATTGTTTCTTTAATTGCCTTGGCTTTTGTTGGCGGATCCGACGTTATCAGTATGGTAATCCGATCTTCTCTTGTCCAATTACAAACACCTGATGAATTAAGGGGACGAGTCAATGCGGTAAACTCGTTATTTGTCGGGACCTCCAGTCAGCTTGGTGAATTTGAATCCGGGATGTTGGCTGGCTTCACAGGTGCTGCACCTGCAGCCTTCATTGGGGGAATCGGAACCTTGGTTGTTGCGGGCTTGTGGATGTATTTATTTCCGTCGATTCGAAATCTACAGACTTTAGAGGGTGAAAGCAGCAATCAGGAAGGTGTAAAAGAACAAGCCTTCCAAAAGTGAAAGGAATCATGGAGACGTTAATTTTTTAAAAAACTAACCATTGATTTAATTTTAGAATTATGTGACGATATAAATATTGAAAATTAAATAAAAGGTAACACTAGGGGTGCTTAATAGCTGAGAGAGACGAAGGTCTTAACCCTTGAACCTGCACTAGGTAATGCTAGCGGAGGAAAGTGATACATAAAGTTATCGTTATAGCTAATTTGGACTGTTCAAAAAATATGACGATAAAATACGTAACCACTTCTTTCAATAGGAGTGGTTTTTTATTTTTTTAGGGGGTATATAAATGAAGTTTTCAGAACGTTTACATCAGAAGTTACAACATATTTGGCGCAAGAATCATGCCCATCCATTTGTGAAGGAAATGGGTGATGGCACATTGGATCAAGAGAAGTTCCGTTTCTATATGATTCAAGATTATATCTATTTAATCGATTACTCTAAGTTATTTGCTTTAGGTGCTGTAAAAGCGACAAACTTAGAGGATATGGGGAAATTTTCTGCTTTACTTCACGCAACCATGAATGAAGAGATGTCGCTGCATCGGCAATATGCCGCTCGGTTTGGAATTTCGAGCGAAGAGCTTGAACATGCAGAGCCCTCTCCAATTACGCTAGCCTATACACATTACATGCTTCATTCAGCGCAAAATGGAACACTAGCTGAATTAGTCGCTGCCCTCTTACCTTGCGCATGGAGCTATTGGGAAATCGGGAAAGAACTAAGTGAAATACCAGGAGCGATGGATCATGAATGGTACGGGGATTGGATTAAAATGTATAGCTCTGAAGATTTTGGTGAGCACGCCCAGTGGTGTATTGACTTATTAGACAAATTAGCTCATGGGAAATCTGAAGTGGAACTTCTACAATTAGAAAAAATCTTTTTAAACACAACTCGCTATGAGTATATGTTCTGGGATATGGCCTATAACAAAGAAATGTGGCCAACAGACGAGTAAGGGATAAAAGTCTATCATCATTTTTTACCATCAAATAAAGGGTTGGTCAGCCTGATTGAACAAGTCGTTAATGTACGTAGTCATCACAGAAAAAGTGAAAAAGTAGGTCGGTCGACAAATAGATAGTGCCTAGCATTTAAGACAGCAAAGTGTTATTTAACGCTTTGCTGTTTTTTAGCATCTTATAATCTTTTTTTATAGTTAAATATATTTTACACTTTTCAAAAAAATAGCCCAAAAACATATTGACAATGATAATCATTCTCTATTATAATCATCATATGTAAATGAAATTCATTATCAATTACGCACTTATTCAGTTCAATAATATTTATCAGAAAAGGGGATCCAAGGATGAAGAAAAGACATTTAAAAGGGATTTTTGCTAGTTTTATAATGACATCAGCTGTATTAACAGCTTGTGGAACACAAGAAGCAGCAGAAAAGCCAAAAGAGGAAAAACAAGAAGAAGCAGCACCAGCAAAAGAGTCAGAAGAAAAAGCAACAGAAGAAGTCGATTTTGCTGCGGCTTACAAGGAAGCAGTCACAGAATTAGATAAGGCCAAAGAAGGAAAAGAAGTAGATTTCGAGATGGTAACCAATCTTTATACAAAAGATCTTCAAAGTCTTGTACAAAGCCGCGATTCAGAGTTTGAAGCACAAAATGATCAGCACATTACAGCCGCACTTCAGGCTGGCCAAGATAAATCTATGGACCCTATTGTTGTTAGACAACTCTTTGATAAGTTAATGCAAAAAGTTTTCTATACATCGATGAAACATGATTTTACTGAAATTGAAGAAAAATGGGGCAAAAAGGACGAAGTAAAAGCTGAAATGGAAGAAGCAAAGAAATTCTATGCGATCCTGCAATCAACAGTTGAAAAACGTGATACTGCCAACAGTACGAATATGGTCTCCGTTATTGATGGAGGATTCGCTGAGATTGAAAAAGCGTTGAATCAGATGATCTGCTTGGCTTCCAATTAGGAAAACAAGTCGTAGATAAAACATTAATGAAAACTTTCTATCTAGCAACAGGAGCGGTTCCAAATGGATATGCGACAAAAGCTGCTGCTGCAGCAAAAGAAAATCCAGAAGAGGCTAAAATTGAACAAGCTGAAGGCTGGGCATTCTATCAATCTATTTTCACTTATTTGGATAAGCATGCTGCCGAGGAAGCAGCTTTTATTGAAAAGCAATTTAATTTAGAAACCGATGTGGCAACCCTTGATCCTGCAGCTGTTAATAAAGCATTCGTACGTGGATTCTCAAAAATTGCTTTAGATGAATATGCGGAAAGTTTAGAAGCATGGGGTGAAGATAAGTCACCTATTACAGCTTTAGAAGGTGCGTTGTTTATTGATGTCATTGGGAATGATATTAAAGGAATCATTGGCGAAGAAGCGTATGTAAAATTAACGGAGCAAGCTCAAGCATATCTTGAAGCAGCAAAAGCTAAAGATAAGGCAGCAGGTGAGCCAATCTTAGCAGAAATCCAAGCTACTTTGCAAAATGTGATAGAACAAGCAAAATAGTGATAAATTTGCAAAGGAAAAACCTTGTCACAAACAAGGTTTTTCCTTTTGGATAGAAGGGCTATAATTGGAATAACGAAGTCCAATTATATAGATAGAGGTGTTAAGTTGAAGATCATCATTACAGGTGGTGCAGGCTTTATTGGCAGCCATCTAGCAAGAAAACTGATGTTAGAAAATCATGAAGTACATATCATCGATTGTCTGCATCCATACTATTCGATAGAAAGAAAAAGGAAACAGTTGAGTACCATTGACTGTTTGAACAGTGAGCGTTTTACTCCATTAGATCTTTTAAATAGGGAAGAAACGATTTCTCATTTTCAATCCATTTCACCGGACGCTGTGATTCATCTAGCGGCCTTACCTGGTGTTGCCTACTCGATTGAAAGACCACTAGAGTACGTGGATTATGATATTAAAGCGACGATCAATGTGCTGGAAGCCTGCGGACAAAGTAATGCGAGGCAAATGATTTTTGCATCTTCCTCATCGGTTTATGGAAACCAGAAAGGTCCATTGAAAGAGGAGATGGCCACTGGAAACGTGATTTCACCCTATGCGGCCTCCAAATATTCCGCAGAGTCCTTTTGTCATGTATATAGACAGTTATATGGATTTGAAACGAAAATCTTACGTTTTTTCACCGTATATGGCCCTTGGGTTCGCCCAGATATGGCCATTGGAATCTTTCTGAAAAAGTTACTTAAGAATCAAGAAATCACTCTCTTTGGTGAAGATCGAGTTCGCGACTTTACGTATATTGATGACATTGTCGAAGGGATTTATTTATCGTTAACACCATTACATAGAAGTGAAGTAATGAATATTGGTTCAGGTAGGCCCATCTCGATGCTTTCGTTATTGAATGAATTAGCGAAATATTTTCCGGAGATGAAGATTAGAAGAGAAGAATCTCGCACAGGGGATGTCGTGCAAACATGGGCCAATATTCGTAAAGCACAAGATCTTTTAGGGTATACACCCAAAGTAAGCTTTGAGCAAGGCATAGCAGAGACCGTAAAGTGGGCGAAGGAAAATGAAGCTTTCCTTTAAAACGATTAAGTTTATAGGCTCCCTATTGATTGTCAGTTTCTTTTTTTATCTGACCTTTCATTACTTTGATGGTGAATGGATTTGGAAGGGGATAAAGGCCATTATTCAATCGCCGATCATCCTTTTTGCCATATTAACCCTATATTTGCTTTCTTTTTGCTTAAAAGCCATAGCTTGGAAAGTGTATTTAAATGGCCGGCCCAGGTTTTTAACATGTTTATTGGGAGTTTTATATAGTTTGTTTGTCAACCATTTATTGCCCATCAAAGCGGGTGATCTCGTCAGAATGAAAATCATGAGCACCCGGGATGACATAAGCGGTGAGGACGCTGCACATTCTGTCATTATTCTTAGGCTGCTTGACATGATTTTCTTAATCGGTTTTACGATCATAGGATTTTTTGTCCTTGGCGTAGACTTTCAGATTTCCATTCCACTCATCATGGTTGGATGCATTGGACTTGTGCTTGCAATCGTCGTTGTTTTAAGGTTTTTTCCTGTTTTTTTAAGGCGTCAGTTTGAGTTGTTTAAACAAGCGTTTAGTGGCAAAAATGGAATGGTGATCTCTACTGCGATCGGATTAAGTTGGATTTTAGAAGCAGCTGTCCTATATGGAACGGTGATCGTCTACAATGGAGACTTATCGATGATCGAAGCTGTTTTTGCCAACAGTGTAACGGTTTCAGGACAAATTTTTCAAATAACACCGGGTGGAATCGCCAATTATGAAAGCTTTCTTGTCTTTGCCTTACGTTTGTTTGGTTTTACGATTCAAGAAGGCTATACAATTGCTATTGTTACTCATGCAGTCAAATTCTTTTTTTCCTATGCTGCAGGGGCCATGGCTGTATTCATATATCCCATCCCATTCAAGACGGTGTTAAGTTGGATTAAAGTGAGAGGAGTGAGGGGAAGATGAAAAGTGCATCAAAATTTGAAAAAGTAGCTGCACGTTGCTGGAATTTATTAAATGAAGGGAAACCTTTTACACCGATTTTTGTAGTCGGAACCATGCTGCTATTTCACATGGGGGCTTTAACAGATTGGGATTCTGCTTTAGCCATATTTCAATCGTTTTTATATGTGATCCCATTGTTAGTTCTTTATTATCTTTTTGATTTTCCACTATTTTTACGAAATTATCTTTGGATTCCTTTTGTTGTCTATTTAATCACTTGGAATGTGACAAATATAGGTCTATTATTCTTTTCCATCGGGCTATATTTCTTTTTTACCGTATTCTTTTGGGGAACACTGTATTACCATTTGCGAATCGGGACGTCATGGTTAAACTTTACCCGTTTTTGGAAGCTCGTGATGAAAAATAGTGATTCAACAAGCGGAAATGCTCAAGAACAACTTCCAAAGTTTTTATTAATCCTATCTCTTTGGGATTTCTTCTTTGGAAAATTAGGATCAGGCACTTCGGTGGATTTGTTATCCATTGCAATTTTTTATCTTTTTGTGCTTGTTTTTGCTACGATTCTTCATCGCAATCTATTCGATTGGAAACCTAAAATGTATACGGGCTTTACAAGGGATCATTTTCCGCAACCAGAGAAGAGCCATTTCTGATAAAGCCATTGTCATCGTCATTGACGGAATGCGCAAGGAACGTTTTTATGAAGCCGATACGCCATTTCTCGATTATTTGAAGGATAACGGTACAGAATATATGAATATGGAAACGGTCTATCCGGCCAGAACCGTTGTCTGTTTCTCCTCGATGTTTACTGGGACGTACCCGATCGAACATGGAATACGCTCCAATATGGTTTGGAAGTTAGGGATCAAGGTAGAGAGTATTTTTGATTCGTTGCGGAAGGTTGGAAAAAAAGGAAGGCTGTTCGGATGTGCTCATCTGGTTGATTCGATGGGGAGCGACGTTGAAACCTTTACGGCAGTTATGCATAATGACCAGGTAGATTCTGCTATTATGGAACGGGCAAAGAAAATCGTGAAGGAACAGGATCCAGATTTGTTTATCGTGCAAATGATTGCGACGGATCAAACCGGTCATAGTCAGAGGGGTGCTCTATGATGAATACCTGCAAAAAATTCACGAAGCAGACCGTCTCATTAAAGACTTTGTCGACTGGCTTACAGAAGAGGGGAAAATGGACAATACGACTCTTTTCATTTGTGCGGATCATGGGCAGGCTGACGGAATCGGTGGTCATGGTCATTTAGATGAGGGAGAACGATTTGTTCCCTTTATTATCCACGGGCCGAATATTGCTAAGGGAAAGAAAGTGGAGGAAAAGCACAGTCTTGTCTCTTTAGCTCCTACATTGGCCTATTTGCTAGGTGCCCCATTTCCTAGTCACAGCAGAGGAAAGGTCCTAGTAGACGCCATTGAACAGAGGGGAGAGAGTTGAAAATGGATAAACTTCAAGTGATTGTGTTTTTACCAGCCTACAATGAAGAGGAATCAATCGGGATGGTGATTCGAAGCATTCCGAGAGACTTTCATGACAAAGTCGATGTGAAAGTATTGGTCATCGATGACGGGTCCAGTGATCGAACCGTCGAAGTATCAAACAAGGCTGGTGCAGACTATATTGTCAGTTTTCCAACAAACCAGGGACTTGGAGCAGCCGTTCGCGCTGGGCTGCGCGAATGCTTTGAAAGAGGTGCAGACGTTGGGGTGATGATCGACGCGGATGGTGAATATCCTGCCGAGTACATTCCTAATCTCTTGAAGCCTATTTTTCAAGGTGAGGCCGATTATACAATGGGGTCCCGCTTTTTAGGTACCATAAAGGGAATGAAGCTGCATCGGCGTTTAGGTAACTATTGTTTTACATTCCTTCAAAGCTTGTTATTGAGGAGATGGATTTACGACGGACAGTCGGGGATGAGGGCTTTTACTAGACAAGCCATGCAGCATGCTGAGATTATTCATGACTATAATTATGCGCAGGTTCTTACGTTAAACCTAGCACGAAAAGGATTTCGTGTGAAGGAAGTACCCATCCCATACCATGTCCGTTCGACTGGATCGTCTTTTATCACGTTTAGAGGCTATCTTTCGTCAGTCCTTCCAGCGATTTGGAAAGAATGGAATCGAAAGGTTGAACGAATTGACATTCAAAAGAATGCATGTAACTTGGATAGGCTAGAAGAGTCAGATTTGAGTGAAAATAGTTATAAAACAGGGCTACTCATCGCAAAATAATATTGACAATAATAATGATAATCATTATCATTAGTGATAGGAGAAATAGGCTATGAAAAAACAAATGCTTTTATCTTTAACTGTCAGTTTTCTATTTACATTTGTGTTTTCCATATCAGCTCATGCTTATACATATGGGGATCCAAATAAGGAAGAATTGGCTGAAGTCTATAAAGAAATGTTGCTTGAATTAGATAAAACTCCTCCAGACTTCAGTACAGCACAAAAACATTACGAAACGGTAAAAGAAGAAGTCGACATGCATATGGGACCTGATCCATCGAATATCATTCTCCAAGATATTAAAAACAAAGATAAAGAACAAACAATCGAAAGTATGGATGAGCTTCTCGTTTTAAATATTGCGCGCCGTATGGAAAGTGTTGAACAGAATTTCGCCGAGTTTGATACAAGTAAACGATTGTTGGCTAAGGGGTATGCTACATATGAAGCATTGTCCCCAAAAATAGAAGCAAAGAATCCTGATCTTAATAAAGAATTAAAAGCAGAATTCGATAAGGCCTTAGAATCGTTAGGAAACCCTGGACTTTTTGGTGTTGGGCAAAAGGAAGCTGATTTAGAGGCTTTTAAGGCAAGTAAAGAAACGATTCTTTCGAGACTTCAAACAGAATTTAACATTAAAAGTTTAGAAGTTGGACATTTTTCTGAAAGTGCCACAGAAAAAGAAAAAGGAAATAAAAACTGGACTGATGTATCCAATATTCGAAATTGGATACCAATCATTATCATTGTCGCTGTAATTGTGGCTGTCGTTATTGCGGCAAGACGAAAAAGAAAATCAAAAAAATAAGTGGTTCTAAGATAGGGGAGAGGTGAAAGATTATGGAAATACAAGCACTGTTAATTACATTTCGCGAGGTACTTGAAGCATTACTGATTGTCGGAATTATCACAACTTATTTAAAAAGAACGGATAACAAGAAATACACAAAATATGTTTGGGTAGGTGCTGGACTTGCTGTGTTGGCTAGTGTTGGAGCCGCCATGTTATTTCAGCTCGTATTCACAGGCTTTGCCGCGATGGTCAGCGAAATGTATTTGAAAATAGGTATTATGATTATTTCCGCTCTCCTATTGACGCAAATGGTATTTTGGATGGCAAGCCATAGCAGAGACTTAAAAGGAAATACAGAAAACAAAATGAGTAAGTTCATTTCAACAGGAAACGTTGTTGGAATGGTCATCCACTCTTTCTTAGTTGTCCTGAGGGAAGGGATTGAAACCGTCTTTTTCTTTGCTGCGATTACGGGCGGGAATATTGGTGCTGCCATGCAGGGATGGGGAGCCATTACAGGTGTCATCATTGCAGTCGTTGTCTCTTACTTATTCTTTAAAGGAACAATGAAAATATCTCTTAAGACGTTTTTTAAAGTCACAGGGGCGTTTATCATTTTAATTGCTGCAGGTTTGTTGGTTCAGGCCATCTCCATGATGCAAGATTTAGAGATTATCGGGAGTATCGTCCCGCATTTATACGATTTGACTTGGTTCCTTCCAGAGCACCCGATTGATTACGATCATTATTTACGTGATCATGGGACTGCGCCATTATTGTCAGGGGAAGTTGGCATCTTTTTAAAAGCATTGTTTGGCTACTCATCGATGCCATCCATTGAAGAAGTTATTGCCTATCTTGGCTATTTTACCGGAATCTATTTATTAACTTCTTACCGTTCGGATGATGTAAAAAAGAGCAGTAATAAAGAGACAAACGGTTTAGAATCGAAGGAAGCAATCAAATAAAATAATAGGTTATTGAAAAGTACAAGGTATTTCCTTGTGCTTTTTTCTTCAATTTATTATATGTTGATAGAATGGTGGTCTTATGGAAAGTAAAGAAGGTATACATAGAAAAGTTGATTGGTATCACAAAATCCTTGTCTTAACGAGTGTGTTAGCCATACTCATTTTATTCTTATATCAATTAAGGCATATTAATGCTTTTGCAGCTACATGGGATCAGGTGGATTATTCTCTTGCTCTTGAACGATTCGATATCATGGCGATGCAGCCGCATTTTCCCGGTTATCCTTACTTTATTCTTGGTGGATTATTTATTCATCAATTCATTGAGGATCAAACGGCTTCCTTAACGGTATTTAATATCCTTTTTTATTTTAGTGCGGTCTTCCCAATCTATATGCTGGCAAGAGGGTATGTTTCAAAGCCATTCAGTTTCTTAATTACTGCCATGATTTACTCTTCCTCCTATGTGCTTGTAACCGTAAACCAGCCGATGTCTGAAGGCGCGGGCTTAGCTGCGCTATGGTGGTATTTCTGGAGTATTGAAAGAGCTGTACGAAAGAATGGTCGCCTCGGAGATTGGCTGTCCATGGTTTTGTTTAGTATTTTGTTGGGAATAAGACTTTCTTACTTGCCTTTTGGCGTTGGACTTATATATTTATTCTGGAAAAAGTGGAACGAAAAGGAGTATACACTGAAGCAACTGAGTATACGAATACTGTTTGCTTTGATGGTTCAGCTTATATGGGTAGGAGGACTTGTTTTTTCTGAAGGAAGTATTCAAGGCTTTGTGAAGCTATCCCTGGCATTTACGAGTGGCCATTTTAATGATTGGGGAAATACAGCAGTCTCAAGTGATCAATCTTTTTTGAATCGGATCGTCACTTTGCTCTTCAACAATCTTTTTTGGCATGGACTCTCATCGCTATCGATTTTTATCGCTACCATCATAATTGTATTATGGCTACTGAGTTTATCTCATTTTAAGTGGAGTATAAAAACCCTTTCGTTAGCTTATGTGATGGCTTTAAGCTACTTTATCTGGGCGCTGTTGGCACAAAATGTAGAGAAGCCTCGGCATATCGTTCCTGTCGTCTTGTTTATCCTATTTATTCTGTTCGTTATGATTTTAAAGAAGCTTTCTCATCCCATGATTGCTGCCGTCTGTTTGGTCTTGCTTTTGTCCAATTCGGTAAAATCCGTTCAAATGATCTATGAGCAAGCCAATCAGCTGCCTGCTAGCTATCAATTGGCCCAATACACACAACAAATGGATCAAAACTCTATTCTTTATACATGGGAAGAAACAAGGGTTTTAGACTACCTCAATGTTTCAATGCCCCATAAAGAGATCGTGACATACGAGGTTTTCTTACATGATCTGACCTATTATGAAAACAGTCAAATCTATCTAACCAATAAAGTGGTAGAAGGGTTTATCAAACAAGGAATTGATCTTTCAGGCAAAATCAAAAAGGTAAAAGTATTTCAATCCAATCCCATTTATGACCCTGTTTATCATAAGATTACGTTGTATGAATGGATTCAATAGAATCTTCCTATCTTGCACCCTTTAATTCAATACGTGAAAAACTTTTAAAATAATCCATAGGATGATGACACTCCAAATGAAGATGATGAGTGAACCAACAATCCAATTCTTTGGCTTACCATTTTTCATCATTTCATTTGCTTTCACTTCACAGTCCGATATGACATCCTTTGGTATCATCTTTAATGCAAACATAATTCCCAATGGAAGAATAATAACATCATCCAAATAACCAAGAATCGGTATAAAATCAGGTATTAAGTCAATAGGACTGAACGCATAGGCCACAATACAAGCCGTGAATAATTTAACATACCATGGGACTCTTTCATCTCTATAAGCAAAGTAAAGAATGAATAGTTGTCGTTTCAAATTTTTCGCCCAAGCCTTAATTTTCTCCAATTTTGTTCTCCTTTTAATAGTTAGGATTTTATCACTATTATATCAAGTTTAATAGTGATAAAATCTTGCAAAGTTAATTAAAACGCTTCAACATTTATTGCTGAAACGCCTACTGCCAATTAAGTGTGAAAGAAAAACAAGGGTTATTAACTGGTATAGAGATTCTGCTCTTTTATTTCTATTAATAGGAACATATAAATTAGTGAATTTTAGGACACATCAATTGTTTGAAGGTTTAACCTAACAATTAGAGTCAAAGTAAAAGGAGGTTGATTTAACTTTTGATGATGGTCCAACGGAGAACATAGATCAGATCCTCCACTATTGGATAAATACAATGCAAAGGCAACTTCTTTTCTAATTGGTAATGAAATAGTAGACCACTCAGAGGAAGCTAAAAAAATTTCACAAGCAGGACATCAAATTGGAAATCACAATTATTCTCATATCCGAATGGTTTTCAAAACACCTTCCAAAATCAAAAAAAAATTTCTCTTTATTAAAGTATTGGAAGCAGGTTAGCTTAATTTAGTAATCATACCAAGTAAAAATAATGGAACGAAAGCATATAATATGTATTTGATTTGTAAAATAAAGCGAAAGAAACGTTATCCACGCTGTCATGATCGCTATACAATTAAATTACCGTGCGCCTACCATCGATACGAACAACCAAGCGTTACTTGCAAACATTAGCTCGAACTAGGCTACCCCACGGCACATGGAATGGACTACTTATGGCTGCTTCCTTCCGGACCTGACCAATTTCATAGGATTCCATTGCGTAGGACCCAATTGTCAACACTACTTTTACAAGGCAGACCTTACATGATCGCACCTCAAGTAGGCATTCAACCCCGCTATAGCGGATTGCGGGTTACAGGGCACCGCTAACTCCCCGTTTAGCACGGTATGTATAGAATAAAACATACCTATGTTATTTCGTGATTATGTTGATGAATTCGGCTCATGAAATGGCTGTAAGCCAGGTTCTGTTCCTGCGTGCTCAGACGATGCCAATCTCGCACGGGCAGGTGTAGTCATATGACTATCGATTGATTCATCGATCCATCCTTTTGGTTCTTTATTCCCGCCGGATGGTGCCCCTACCTAAATTTGGGTTGCTCGCTCGTGGGGTTTACCCCGTTCCATTTCTTCCGTTTCCAGAAGAACTCCGTCACTGTGGCACTTTCAGGTTACTCTCAGCATATCCCTAAAGACTTAGCATGATTTCTCCGCCGTCAGCAGATCTGAAATCTACTGCCCACCTTTGCAGATGGCACGAACACTCCGGGCATCTCAGCACCGGGCGAGCCTGGACTTTCCTCAACTCATGGTTACCATGAGCCGCGACTACTCACCATTTCATGTTTTTTTGTTCATCACTACGAAAGTAAATTTATCATGAATGAGCCAAAGAAGTCATTAGTTTAACCATCCCAGTAATGGAATATTTTAGAATAGAGAAACGGTTCTTTTGTTTTTTAGCTCTTTCCCTAGAGCCTGTGAACCGTGCTTTCGTCACGTTGGAAGAGGATGGAGAAAGATTAACTGGAAAATCCTTTCTTTTTCAAAAGTCTTTCATTGAAAAGGGGATCAACTGTGGTAAAGTTGTTCCCTATTTTTCTTGTAATGTTTATTTTGATGGTATAGGTAAATAAATTTGGATATGATAGAACTATGTAAAAAACGGTCTATTTTTACGAAAAGAAAAGGGGTTCGTAGAATGAGTGTCATAGATTTTCAAGCAGTTCAAAAATGGGCAAGGTTTCCTAAAGATATTCAAGAGTTATTTATAAACAATGTTTATTGTTCCTCTTGTGGAGTAACGACGATAACAAAATATACTTTGCATGATGACAAATGGGGTGTTTTGCTTAAAGGTAAATGCAAAAAGTGCGGAAATGATGTAGCAAGGCTTGTCGAGGATGAGTAAAACAAGGGGACGGTTCTTGCGTTTACAAACGCAAGAACCGTCCCCCTGTTTTGACACCTTATTGTTTTTCAAAATAACTGCAGACAACTTGTCCAACTGATTTTGCAGCAATAAGAAGGGCATCTTCATCGATATCAAATTTTGGATGATGATTAAAATAGGCACTTTCTACACCTTTTGGCATAGCACCAATGTTAAAGAAACAGCCTGGGATTTTTTCTAGATAATAAGCAAAGTCTTCTGAGCCAGAAATCATTGGGCTTTCAATGATTTCCTTGATAGATGGATCATTGATATTTTCAAGTGAGGCTACAATGTCTGCTGTTATTTTTGGATCATTATATAATGGAGGATAATCTGCTGTATATGTCAATTCACAGGTAACCCCAAACTCTACTTCAATCCCTTTTACAATGCGGTGAATTTCTTTTTCAATCAATTTCTGTGTATCCACTGTCATGTAGCGTACATCACCTTCAAGTTCAACTGCATCTTTAATGACATTAAAAGTACCTTTTCCATCGAAAGAACCGATTGTGATAACCCCAACATCAAATGGATTTAACCGACGGCTAATGACCGTTTGGATCGCTGTGACAAAATGCGCTCCAGCGACAATTGAATCATTTGCCATATGAGGAGATGAGCCATGACCACCAACGCCTTGAATCTTCAGTTTGAAAAAGGTTCTTCCAGCCATTGCATAACCGCTGCGGTACCGAAATAGTACCTGTTGGCATTGTAGGGAATACGTGGATGCCAAATACAGCATCTAAGTCATCTAATAAACCAGATTCAACAATACTTTTTGCTCCGCCTGGTGGTACCTCTTCAGCATGCTGATGAATAATTTTGATGGTACCAGGAATCTCAGATTTTAATTGGATCAGACAGTCAGCAAGAACTAATAAATAGGCTGTATGTGCATCATGTCCGCAAGCATGCATAACGCCTTCATTTTTTGATTTAAATGGAACATCGGTTTCCTCTACAATAGGTAGCGCATCAAAATCTGCACGAAGACCGATTGTTTTTCCAGGTTTTCCACCTTTAATGGTTACGATAATGCCATAGCCATTTCCAACATTTGTTTGAACTTCTACATCTTTTCCTTTATAAAAATCAGCAATATATTGAGCCGTTTTTTCTTCTTTAAAAGATAACTCAGGATTTTCATGTAAATAACGGCGAATTTCGATGATTTCCTCTTTACGAGATTCAAGCATTTCCATTAATTGATTTCTCATGTTGATTTCTCCTTTTTTGGTCTGAATTTTTAATAGAAAGGGAGAGTTCTTGCGTGTGGTGACACAAGAACCGTCCCCTGTTTCACCACTTGTCTTTATGCTGCGTTTTTTATATCTCGTGAGTATTTCTTTCTTGAAATGGTGTAGGATAGGGAAATACATGTCATTGATAATAATGCAACACAAGTCAATCCGATCCATGCCCATTTATATGAACCTAAAACATCATATACTGCTGCAGCAAGAAGTCCTCCTAATGCCATACCTACTTGGAAAGCACTATTTGTGATCCCCATCATAACTCCGTAATTATTTGTGCCAAAAATATGACTAGCAAATAGCGGAGTGGAAACGCTTGCAACAGCATTTCCAAAAGCTAAGAAAATGGCCATGACGATTAGGAGTGATTTATTTTGTCCAAATAGTAAAAGGATAAATGCAATCGATATGGCTGTATATCCCATTGCTCCAGACTTTATAATTCCAACTTTATCACTTAACCATCCAAGAATTAATTTCCCTAAAATCCCTAATAGAGAATAGGTAGCAACAATAGTAGCGGCGTAAACCATTCCATGCATGTCACTGACATACGGTGTTATTTGTTGAAGTGAACCAGTTGTGATTAATCCTAGTGAAAAGATACCAATCATATATATGTAGAAAAATGGTTGTTTCTTTGCTTCAGCTGGGGTGATGTCAATTTCAATTTCAGCTTTTTTATTAGTGGAAGCATCTTCCTCATCTGCACCATATTGTTTTAAACCAAGCTGTTCGGGATTTTTCTTCATTAGGAATAATGCAATAGGCAGACCTATGATTAAGATAACAAGTCCCATTATAAAATAAGTTTTTCTCCAACCCATGTTCATAATTAGATTTGCAATCACAGGACTCAAGATGAAACCGCCTAAACCAATACCAGAAAGCACGATACTTAGTGCTAATCCTCTACTCTTTTTAAACCAATTGACGATAATAATTTGTGTGGTTAAATTTCCACAGAATGAAAAGGCAATACCAAGTAAGGCTGCTGATATATACAAGTGATAAACCGATTGTGCGAGTCCATAGGACATATAGGCAAGAGAAAAGATAATCAGACCTGTTGACATAATCAATTTTACACTATATTTTTGGACCAATTTCCCTACAATAGGAGAAAGTAGGATCCCACATATACCAATGATCGAAACCGTAAATGTAAAAGCAGTTCGCGGAATATTGAATTCTTCTGTTATCGGGAGCATATAAAGCCCGACTAGTGCGCTTGTAAAAGGAACTGTTAATGTTACTAATAAAAGACCACCTAAAACAATCCACCATCCATAAAAAATCCCTTTTCTTTTTGTCATACTAACCTCTCCAATCTTTAAGATAGTAGTAATTATTACTTTTCGGATTAGTAAATGATTCAAATCTTTTCATAAAACTTGTTTCGTGTAATTCTAAAATTCTAACACGTAATTAGTATTCAGCTGAACTATAGGTTTATTTTATAAAAAATGATAGCGCTTTCGTAAGGTTAAAATTTTTATTATTTGATCGATAATTTGAAAATTTTTTCACTTTATACTGTACTTGTAGAATAAAAATGAGGTTGCCTCAAAAGGGTTAGACTCCACAATGTAGACCCTAGTATCTCAAATTGAATGAAATACCTAGATACTGAGTGTATTGTGGGAGGTGACAAGGGGGCGGTTTTGTTCCCAATCGGACTCATGTGTATTTTATTAGGTGGTGAATTACTTACCTGGAATATGATGGCTATTAGCATCGCTTATTACGCTAAGAAGGTATCGTTCACTCAATTAATGATTAATTGGTTATTAATCGCCTTCTTTAATTTACTTGGTGCATTGTTTATCGCTAATTTTTTGGACATTTTGTCGGTCTGACAGAAGGTCCTTTCCTGGAAAAAACTATCGCTACAGCACAAGCAAAGGTAAATGATCCCTTTTGGGTTCCCTACAATGGTTTTTGTATTAATCGGATTTCAGCACGTCGTTGCGAATATGTTTATTATTCCAGCTGCCATTTTCGTTAGCCTTATTTATTTTGTAGCGTATAAGAAGGATGATTCTAAACATAAGGGTATATTAGTAGAAAAGGATAAAGTAAAGACCGGATAATACCTTTTCGAAAGCAGCCTGATAAAGAGACAATTTTTAAAAAAAGAACTGCCGTAAGAGAAATCTTGGTAATCCAGATCGTCGAGGATTAGTCGATACACCGAAAAGAGTTTCAAGGATGTTTGAGGAGATATTTGCGGATTCAGCTAAAGATCCTAAAGAACACGCTGAAACGGTATTTAAGGAAGTTCCTGGAAAAGCAAAACCACCCTTTGGAAGTGAAGAGTGGTTTTGCTTTTTAGTCGATGTCAGCACATCCTGTGCAAGTCAGTCCATACGGAGCTAGGCACCAAGGAATTTCGCCCTTGAGTATGCTTCGCAGGAACAAAAGGCTTTTTGTTCCGAAGGCGTTTCCGCTTTTCTTCCTACTCTTTTGTTTTAACCGTAAGAACAATGAACCCAGCGACAACCATCACGACTGACAAACTGATAAACACGATTGAGAAAGATCCGCCAAATAGAGAAATTAAAGCTCCAAATGACATTGGGGCAATAAAGCCGCCAAGTGTTGATCCAGTATTGATAATCCCAATGGATGAACCAATTACTTTTTCAGGCAGGATTTTGTGTGGCCAAGAGAATACCCCAACAAAGAAAATGGTTATACAAAATGTAAGCAAATATAACAATCCAATAGATAATGCTAATGAATCAGTAAGAACCAAACCAGCAAAGGCTATAGCTGAAAGGATAGAACTACTAAAAAATAATACTTTTTCTTTTTCAGCAAAAAATTTCGTTAATAGTATGCCTGCTAATAAGGAAGCGATTGTTCCCCCAACAGCGTTGATCGCTAGGATCGTTCCCACTGTACTAATCGATAAGGAGAATTTTTCTTTTAAGAAAGTTGGAAGCCATGACATATTTCCGTAAAAAGCCATATTGATTAAAATCATCACAATAAATAGGGTAAGAACATTTCGATTCAAAATGACTGATTTAAAACTAGTTTGTTTTGTTACAACCTTCTTTTTCGCTGTTACAGTATCGTTTGGCACAAAGAAAATAACCAATATTAACGAAATAACAAATAATGTACCTACTACATAGTAAGCATAGTTCCAGTTCCAATCGATTAGTCTTGCTCCAATCAGAAATGCTAAGATTCCTCCAATTCCGCTCGTAGATAAAATAAGGGATTGGATAAAAGTCCGCCTATTTTTCGAGAAATTTCCCGCAATACTTTTTGACGTGCTTGGTGGATAGCCTGCATGACCAACGCCTGCGAAGAAACGAATTAAAATAAATAAAATAAGGCTTCCTGCAAAACCAAATGCAAATGTAAAGACAGAGACAAGTGCAAGAGATAAAATTAATACCTTTTTATAACCAATTTTATCTGCTAACCATCCTCCTGGAATTTGCATTAAGGAATAGCCTAAGAAAAACAAACTCATGATTAATCCTGTCTGACTTGTTGTGAAATTATACTGCTCTGCAATAGGGATAATTGCAGTCGAAATCATATTTTTGTCCATGTAAAGTAAGGAATAGCCAAACATTAAAGCAGTAATCAGTAAAACTTCACTGCTTTTTTTTGTTTTTTGAACAGAATGATTACCTGCCTATTTGTTGATGTGTTTCGTTTGTATGTTGTTCCTGTAATGGACTTTTGGAAATAGACATAAACAGTCTCCCCTCGAATAAAAACGCTGTCAATTTTTAAAAAAAATTTATTAATAATCCTATTATAAAATAGACTTTGATAATCTTATTATTTTATGGAAACCGATCTTTACTCAAAATAACTGCAGACAACTTGTCCAACTGATTTTGCTGCCACTAAAAGAGCATCTTCATCGATATCAAATTGTGGGTGATGATTAAAATAAGGATTTTCTACTGCTTTCGGCCAAGCCCCAATATTAAAGAAACATCCAGGAATTTTTTCTAGATAATAGGCAAAGTCTTCTGAACCGGAGATCATTGCGCTTTCTACGATTTTCTTAATGTTTGGATCGTTCATCGTTTCAAGAGAAGATTTAACGAACGAAGTTATTTCTGGATCATTATATAAAGGCGGATAATCTGCCGTATAAGTCAATTCACAGTTAACCCCAAACTCTTCTTCAATCCCTTTTATAATGCGGCGAACCTCTTTTTCAATTAATTGTTGAGTTTCAACTGTCATGTAACGTATATCACCTTCAAGTTCAACACTGTCTTTAATGACGTTGAATGTGCCTTTACCATCAAAAGATCCAATCGTAATAACGCCCATATCGAATGGGTTTAAGCGACGGCTAATGATCGTTTGAACAGTTGTGACAAAATGCGATCCAGCGACAATAGAATCATTTGCCATATGAGGAGAAGAACCGTGGCCACCAACACCTTGAATCTTTAGTTTGAAATAGCTTCTTCCAGCCAATGCATAGCCACTGCGGATCCCTATAGTTCCTGTAGGTATATTTGGGAATAAGTGGACGCCGAAAATAGCATCTAAATCGTCTAAGAGACCAGATTCAATCATACTTTTTGCTCCGCCTGGTGGTGCTTCCTCTGCATGTTGATGAATAATTTTGATGGTACCAACAAGCTCAGATTTTAATTGGATTAGACAGTCAGCGAGAACTAAAAGGTAAGCGGTATGGCCGTCATGTCCGCAAGCATGCATAACTCCTTCATTTTTTGATTTAAATGGCACATCCGTTTCTTCCACAATGGGTAACGCATCAAAATCTGCTCGGAGGCCTATGGTTTTTCCTGGTTTTCCACCTTTGATAGTGACAATAATTCCATAGCCATTTCCAACATTTCTTTGAATGTCTACATCTTTTTCTTTATAAAAATCGACAATGTATTGAGCGGTTTTTTCCTCTTGAAAAGATAACTCAGGATTTTCATGTAAATAACGGCGAATTTCGATCATTTCCTCTTTACGGGATTCAATCATTTCCATTAATTGATTTCTCATATTATTCTCTCCTTTTTTTGACTTCAAATTTTATTGGCAATGACAAAGGGACGGTTCTTGTGTTTTGGAAACGAAAGAACCGTCCCCCTGTCTCACAAGCAATTAGTATTCAGCTGAACTATAAGTTTATTTTATAGATAATGATAGCGCTTTCGTAATGTTAAAATTTTTATTATTTACTCAATAATTTGAAAATTTTTTCACTTTATACTGTACTTGTAGAATAAAAATGAGGCTACCTCAAAAGGGTTAGACTCCACAATGTAGACCCTAGTATCTCAAAATGAATGAAATACCTAGATTCTGATAGAATTGTGGGAGACAGACCCCTGATGGGACAACCTCATACCAAATTTATTTTTAGTTGAACAGCTTGAGTAAAATTTCTAACTTTAATCGAGTTAAAGGATTCTCTAGGTCTAATTGAATTTTATCATTGATTTGATCTATTCTTTTTCTTACCGTATTGATATTGATATAAAGTTGCTTTGCTGTATGACTATAGTTCATTTTGGAATCGAGATAAGCTTTCAAGGTTTCGATTAGTTCCTTGTTTTCATCTTGATCAAATAACCATTTTAAGTCCTTAAGCATGATTCCGATTTCATCTTCTTGAATATCCATCCATGCAAATACGCCTAACTCTGAGTAAAGAAGGTAATTTTTATTAGGAAATAAAAGCTTGCCAATGGATATGATCTTCTCGCATCTAGAATAATTCCTTTTGATTTCATAGACTGTATCGCTTATATCTGAAATCCCAAACAAAAGGTTAATATTCTCTATTCTACTTTCTAATTTATTATATAGTTCCTTAAAATTTTCCCTAATGAGTTCTAAGTTTTTTTTCTCTGAAATGGAGTTATCTACTGGAATAAGAAAAACACAACTATTTTCATCAATGATAGCCATTCTGATACCCGAATAATTTATACTTGTATTGAATGTATTTTTCAAAATATCCTTATTACTGGATAGATGTATATCTTTGTTCATTTGCGTCATTAAAACTAAATGATACTTTAGGTTTGTATCTATACTTAATTCGGTTGCACGCTTAGCAATCATTTCTTGATCTGATAAGCTCCCAGATAAGCAATCGGTTACAAACTTTTCAAACCCCGCATCCCCAATGTTCTGTGCCACTAGAATTTGTTCGTATAGAGATTGAAGCAATACAAATCCAATTCGTAAAGCAAATTGATCGAAATAGTCTATAAGCCCTGTAGCTTCAACTACTACAAAGTATGCCTCAATCTTGTCGCCAACTGTAATAGGAACCGTAATCCAACTATAAGGCTTGTCATACTTTTCATCAAAGAATCGATATCGAATCATGTTCAAATTGTTACAGAGTATTTCTTCATTGTAATCAAATGAAGGTTTCCAAAAGTCCGCCAATTCCAAGTGATCAGCCCGCTTTAAAAAGGCTGGAGAACTATAATAGGGTTTTTCATTTGAAAGATCATACAGCATGGCAGGAAAGTTCATTTCATTTTCAATTTGAGATAATATTTTATCGATCTTCCTTACCTGATAGGATAGGTTAGAATAGTTATTTGGATTAATATTTCTAATATTGAATTGACTAATGCTTTGGTTCATGACAAGGACATTTAGTTGATTCACGATCTCCATCCATGAATACTCCATTGGAATACAGATTAGGGGTATATTATATTCATTAAAGGCTGCTATGATATGATTTGGAATATGATCAAGATACCTTCCTAGTTTTATTCCTAATGCTGAAGTGGTCTTCAAATAACCTGATTCAATAATGCTTTCAAATAAACCTGGATTCATGTCAAAAACATAACCAGATGATAATAGCATCTCTCGGCCATGTGTCCATTTAAAACCATCTGGAGCGTCTATGGTGGCTATTCCTTGTATTTGTTTGTCAAGACCTCCATGACCTGCTATTAATTGGAAATCTTTAAAAAATTCTGATTTAAGAACATCTCTAACACAAATCCCCATGATTTCAACTACTTTCTATAAAACGATCGAATATTTTTCATTATATCAAAAAATGGTGACAAGGGGACGGTTCTTCTGTAACGATTTATATCCTATAATTGGAAATCAAGAAAAACCGTCTCAATTAGTGCAGAGAATGTGCGAAGAAAAATGTTTAAATTGAAATATTTTCCAAATAACTGAATAATCAATAAAGGGGATAAGAGCATTCAGTTGATTATGAGAAAGGGGATATTTCAACTGTTTTAAGAGACACGAAAATGAATGTAATAAGGCACCAACCAAAGTGGTTGGTGCCTTATTACATTAAATTATTGTGCAACCACAATCAATGCAGGTGAATCACGATTAAAATCTTCACGCTTTAAAGTTTCCGTAAACTTGAACAGATTGAAAACCTGCTTTCGTTAAAAGTGAAATCAAACGTTGGGACGTAATCGGATACAAAGGGATCGTGTTTTCTGTTGACTCTTCATTGACAGTTAAGATTGATGTAAAATATATGTGATCGTTTACTTTTTCATAACGTCTTGTAAAACTAAAGTCATCTTTCTTTATGACTGGGAAAGAAAAATCATCAGTAGAAAGGACTTTATCATAATTAACCGTCTGCAGGATGAGTCTGCCATCCTTGTTCAATTTTTTTTGACATTGACTTAGAAAATCTTCAATGCTTTTTTCATCTGGCAAATGGGGAAGGGTATTCCCAATACAGATGATTCCATCAAAGTTGCTCTGAAACTCTTCGATCTGTTCCATTGCTTTCGTGTGAACAGATAATGTTAAGCCTTTCATATCCACTTTGGAACGAATAGACTCAGCCATGGTTCCGTCAGGTTCTGAAGCGGTTACCTCTATTTCATTGTCAGCAAGGGCAATGGCCAAATTACCTGTTCCAGCTCCCATATCTAGGATGCATTCTCCAGGCTGAAAATAGTTGGATACAAAGGATAAAGCGGTTTGGTTTAATGGGAAGATTCGATCGTAATAGGATGCAAATGATTGATAGAAAGACATTTTTTCATCTCCACAAGTTGTATTGGTATCTGGTAATAGTCGTTTCTTTTTTAGCTAGTACTTTCATTGTTTTTAAAACATACCCTATGACGAATTCTTTCTTTCAAGTCAATGAATGTGTTAGGCGACATCCAAAATTTGGAATATGAATAGCGTTCTATTTTACTAATTTCAAAATCGTTTTAAATTGTTCATGGTCGCTAGTCTTGAGTAGTTCATATAATATCATTTCCGTGTTCGTTGGCAAAATACCGAGTGCCTGCATTTTGGCTAAGCCGATTTCCTTATTTTCCTTCGTAACGTGAAGATACCGCATCCACAACGACCTCCACCTCATAACCTTGTTCCTTTAAGGCACATGCGGTTTGATACACACAAATATGCGTTTCAATTCCTGTAAGAATAAATTTGCTGCGACCAGTTGCCTTTACTGCGTCTTGAACGTCCTTTTCCAATAGAGCATTAAATGCCATTTTAGCAATCCGCTGACCTTTCATATGTTGGGCAATTTCTGGATTTGTACCCCCTAAACGAGTTGGATTCTGTTCCAACCAAATAATGGGTATATCCAGTGCTTGTATCCCCTGCACGAGCTTGGCCACATTAGAGATCATTGCTTCACTTTGATCCACAAGGGAGGCTAATTTCCCTTGTATATCAATAACAACGAGACATGCTTCTTCAACTGTAAACACACTATCACTCCTTTAAATAAAGTAATTCTATACATTATTTAGTATGAAATGAATAAAGGGGGATTTCAATAATGCTTCATCAATTATTTTGCAGAAAAATTTTTGCGTCTAATAACATCCATAAATCAGTTTCTATGTATTTAAAAAGGTAATAAAAAATGAAGGCATCATCCATAAATTGGATGATGCCTGTATTAGTATTAAATGTTAAATAGTTGATTTCATGAAAGGTTTTATTAAAAATCACATTCCATTTCTTTTCTTTCATAGGCAAATTCATATGTGTACTCTAGAGAATGATCACTCATATTCTCTAATTGGATGGGATTTTCCCCAAAATAATTCACTAAAAATTGGATCATGTTATTTCGCTCCTGAATCGAAATCATACATCTCATCCTCCTTTTTATATTATATAACATATATATGATATTAATAACTATTATATAACAGAAAAAGAATAATTGCTACTAATTTATTAAATTTTCAGACTTTAATTACAAGGGGACGGTTCTTGCGTTTGCAGACGCAAGAACCGTCCCTTGTTCATAGTGCCATCAAATTGTCACCTGGTACTTAAAAAACTACTTATCCATTCGTTTATAATTTGTATTAGGTACATATTTGTTGAATGATTTACGATCAATAGGAGGAAATTTACATATGAGTTATGAGCATTTATTTAAAAAAGGGAAAATTGGAAATCTAACATTGAAGAATAGAGTTGTCATGCCTGGGATGTCAACCAACTTGGCTGGTCCTAATGGTGAAATTACAGATCACCTGATTCGTTATTATGAAGAAAGAGCAAAAGGGGGAACGGGTTTAATTATTACAGAGTTTACAACGATTGATTATGAATTAGGAAAAGGAGCTATGAACCAGATAAGGATTGATCAGGATGGTTTTATAACTGGGTTCCATCGTTTGGCAAATGCTGTACATAAATACGGTGCAAAAATATTTGTTCAGCTTCATCATGCAGGAAGAGAATCGAATAGCTTGCTAACGGGAGGTAAACAAATTGTTGCACCAAGCGCGGTTACCTGTGAAGCAATTGGAGAAGAACCGAGGGAATTAACGAATGCAGAAGTAAAAGAACTCATTCAAAAATTTGTGATGGGTGCCTATAGATGTAAGCTTGCAGGTATTGACGGGGTAGAGCTGCATGGTGCACACGGCTACTTAATTAACCAGTTTTTGAGCCCTAAAACAAATTTACGGACCGATGAATATGGTGGTAACTTTGAAAATAGAATGAGATTTTTAGAGGAAATCGTACTAGGGATTAAAAAAATCTGTGATGAAGATTTCCCTGTCACTGTACGACTAAGCGTGGACGAATTTGAAGAAGGCGGAACAGATATACCATTAAGTAAGGAAATTAGCGCCTACTTAGAAAAAATTGGAGTAGATGGACTTCATGCAAGTGCCGGAAACTATAATACGATGGAAACAATAATAGAATCTCCATTATATGAGCAAGGTTGGAGAGTCTATCTTGCAGAAGCGATAAAACAAGAGGTTACTATACCAGTGATTACGGTTGGTGCCATTCGTGAACCAAAATACGTAGAGTCCATTTTAGCTGACGGGAAAGCAGACTTTGTCGCGATTGGTCGTGGGCAAATTGCAGATCCTGAGTGGGTTCGAAAGGTTTCTGAAGGACGAGAAAAAGAAATTAGAATGTGTATTTCCTGTCTACATTGTATGTATTCAAAAGGGCATATCGAGTGTTCGATTAATGTTAGAGCAGGACGTGAACTAGAGTTTCAGGAGATGGAACGGATCAATGACAAGCGCCATGTTGTCATCGTTGGTGGTGGACCAGGTGGGATGGAAGCAGCGAGAGTACTGTCGTTAAAAGGGTACGATGTAACGATATTTGAGAAAAAAGATGAACTAGGTGGACAATTAAATCAAGTGACTGAACCTGTGTATAAAAAGAAAATGAAATGGTACAAGGATTACTTGGTTAATGAAATGGAACGATTAAATGTGGATATCCGACTTAATACAGAGGCTTCGATTGAAGCAATCCGTCCTTTAGATCCCTATACGGTTATCCTTGCAACAGGTGGACAGCCATTGATTCCAGATATTGAGGGAAAAGAACTTAAAAATGTGTGTCATTATAAGGATGTAAAAATGGAACGAAAAGTATTTAATGGGGATCAAGATTGCTGTGATGGGTAGCGGTATGGTTTGTCATAGTACGGTTCGCAGACTTGCAGAAAAAGGGAATCAAGTAACTTTAATTGAATTACCTACTAAGTCAGCCAAAAAAATAAGCCCCGCTACAAGAGCAAAGCTGATGAAACGTTTGGAAAGTTTGAACGTCAAAATTATAACAGACCACAAAGTAAGTAAAATCGTTCCGAATGGCCTCCTGATTGAGGAGAAAGAATCAGGAAAACAGATTAAAGTAGAAGTCGATCAGATTATCATAGCCATGGGTATAACCGCTTATAATCCATTAGAAGAGTCATTTAGAAAACATTTCGATCACGTTTTTGTCATAGGTGATGCAGCAGGTCATACTTCACTTTCTGATGCAACTAAAGGTGGCTTTGAAACGGCCTTTGTCCTTGAATCACTGGTAATGTGATAGGATGACGATTCTTGCGTTTGCAAACGCAAGAATCGTCTCTTTGTTTCCCTTTGCTTGATTTCGATTAATTTCCATCACTTTTTTTGGGTAAATAACGAATTAAGTATGAGCGCCGTTTCGGTGAACGTTTTGCCAAATACTTATGAAATAAGTCTAATACTTGTTTTGCAAATAGGTTTCCTTCACCTTCCTTTTTTATGACGCCATATTGTAATCTCGTTTGATTGGTTTTATCATTAACCTGCACATAGTTCTCAAAATCTATTTCAATGTAGAATTCAACTTCAATACCTTCTGTATTTTTTAATAATGTAAGATAATCTCCGGAATCCTCTATAAGAATCTCAACTGACCAACCCTTTTGCTTACACTCTTTCAGAAATTCTTTGTATAATCGAATAAATGTATTTAAATTCATAAGAAGTCTATACACATCCTTTATGCCTATTTGTACATATTCAATTCAAATCAAATCAATATAGCAAAAGACAACCTCCTTATGAAATGAGATTGACGAATGATTCTTGACCAATTTGAATTCAAATCATGAACAAGCTTTGTTTTTCTTTTAGATTCTTAAAAATATATGAATCTGCTTCAAAAATTAGTCGTAATTTTGTCAGTTAAGGGAACAAAATCAATGCAGCATTTCCTATCATTCTCAGGAAGGTTATAATAAGAAGAAGGTGAAGTGGAAAAAGTAGGTTAAAATCGGAATACATATTATGTGGAGGTTAAAACAAGTGGGGTCGTATCAATTAAAAACAAAATTTAAAATGTTTACATTAAATTCAAATCGAAAGTTAGCATCAGAAATGGCAGAGCTAATGGGTTGTGATCTTGGGAAATGTACAGTATCTCGTTTCAGTGATGGTGAAATTTACATTAATATAGAAGAAAACGTACGAGGTAGTGAGATCTTTATCATTCAATCTACTTCGGACCCAGTCAATGAACATCTATTAGAGCTTCTTATCATGATTGATGCCTTGAAAAGAGCTTCTGCCACTAAAATTAATGTGGTCATCCCTTACTTTGGGTATGCCCGGCAAGACCGAAAGGCACGTTCTAGGGAACCCATTACGGCGAAATTAGTGGCTAATCTTTTAGAAGCATCCGGAGCAACTAGAGTTCTCACCATGGACCTCCATACGCCTCAAATACAAGGTTTTTTTGATATACCTGTTGAACATCTGTCTGGTGTTCCGATTCTTACGCATTATTTTGAAAACAAAGGCTTAGAGGATATAGTCGTTGTAGCCCCACATAATGGGAGTATCGGAAGAGCTAGAAAAATGGCAGACCTCTTACATGCTCCGCTTGCTCTTGTTGATAAAAGAAAACTTGAAGAAAATGTTTCCGAAACCTTTAGTATTATTGGTTCCGTAAAAGGAAAAAATACTATTTTAATAGATGATTTAATTGATACAGGTACAACCATTACTTTAGCCGCAAGGGCATTGGCGGAAAATGGAGCAAAAACCATCTATGCCTCCAGCACACATCCGGTGTTTACCGGAGATTCCATTGATAAAATAGAATCATCACCGATTATAGAATTAGTGGTGACGAATACCATTCAGTTGCCAAATGAGAAAGCTTTCCAAAAACTAAAGACACTATCTGTTGCTCCATTACTTGTAGACGCAATTGATCGAATTCATAACGATAAAACCGTAAGTCCGTTATTTGAATAGAATGACAAAAGACGGTTCCTGCGTTTGCAAACGCAAGAACCGTCCTTTGTTTTTAAGCTTTAATAGTAAATTCTTTGCCTTCTTTACGCTTTTTAGCATATTCCGCTGTTGCGGTGAAGAGTACGTCAGAGGATGAATTAAGGGCCGTTTCACAAGAGTCTTGTAAAACACCGATGATAAATCCAACACCAACCACTTGCATCGCAATATCATTTGAAATTCCGAATAAGCTACTAGCTAGAGGAATCAGTAAGAGTGATCCGCCCGCGACACCTGAAGCACCAGCAGCGGATATAGCTGATAGAACAACAAGAATAAGGGCAGTGGCAAGATCCACTTCAATACCAAGCGTGTGAACGGCAGCAAGGGTTAAGACCGCGATCGTAACAGCGGCACCTGCCATATTGACTGTAGCACCTAATGGGATTGAGACCGAATACGTATCCTCATCTAAATCCAGTTCTTTACATAAACGCATATTGACTGGAATGTTGGCAGCTGAGCTGCGAGTAAAGAATGCAGTAAGACCACTTTCTCTTAACGTTTTTAAGACAAGCGGGTATGGATTTTTACGAAAAGAGACGAATGCGATTAATGGATTAATAATAAGAGCTACGAAGAACATACATCCGAGAAGTACTAATAGTAATTTCCCGTAGTCAAGTAGGGCTGATAGTCCATTGGTTGAAATGGCATCATAAACAAGGCCCATGATCCCAATTGGTGCTAAATTAATAACCCATGTAACTACTTTAGATATGGCATCTGAAAAATTAGCAATCATGTCTTTTGTACTTTCAGTAGCATGTCTTAATGCAATCCCTAGAACGATCGCCCAAGTAAGTATGCCAATATAGTTTGCATTTATGAGAGCATCTACCGGATTTGTAACAATGTTAAATAGTAATGTTTGAAGTACCTCTAGAATTCCCCCTGGAGGTGCCACATCTTTAGCGGTTGTTGTAAGAGTTAAGCTTACTGGGAATATAAAGCTAGCCACAACTCCGACAAGTCCAGCTAGAGTCGTACCTACTGCATATAGGCCAATAATCGATTTCATATTGGTTTTTTGCCCTTTTTTATGTCTAGATAGGGCATTCATGACTAAGAATAGAACTAATATTGGTGCAACTGCCTTTAAAGCCCCTACAAATAATGAACCAAAAATAGAAACCCATTTTGTGGCATCAGGAATCGTCAGAGCCAAAACACCACCAACAATTAATCCGGCTAGAATACGTTTGACCAGGCTCACCTGGTTCCACTTGAGTAGTAAATTATTCATGTGTTTCCCCCTTGTTCTATCTAAAAAGTACACCAAGAGCGTACAGTTGTTTCGCTATGGCGGATTGCTATGGAACACATAGTGTATCACGAAAATGATCTATTGAAAATATAATATTATACTAAAATAATTCATTAAGAAACGGTTGCTGATGATCAATTAGTTCGTGCCGATACGAGATGCCTGTTCATACCTTAGGCTTTCTAAAACAAATCTTCAGTTAAACATTGGGAAATTGCTCAACCTGAAAGGCTTTCAATAGGAAAGGGTCGTACCGAAAAAGAATTATTTTACGGTAGAATGGGTCATTTTGATTGGAGAGAAAGTAGAAAGAACAGCTTAAAGGCAAGGCAACTTGGAGGAGTGTTGACCAAATGGAAAGGTGTTAAACAAAAAGAATGTTGACCTAGTCAACATTCTTTTCAACTCTCCGTCGCAAAAAATCATATCGATGCTCATGATTTAGTGAAGCGTGATTAAAGTCATTTGTTGACCCCTTTTTCCTTCAAGTGTTAGGAATACTTTTTCCCCTTGAAGTTCAAATAATTCATTTAAGAGGTCGCCTGAAGCTTTTGCAGCAAACGTGCTACCATCAGACGTGATAAACCGAAAAGTACCTCGAGGGTCTGATCCGGCGATTTGAGCTACTACATTTAATTGATAAGTGCTAGATGCAGCTGTGGTAGCAATATTGATTGTTTGTCCAATTTTCAACTTGGTTGGGTCGACAGTTGGATTTAGTTCTTGCATGGATGAGACAGAGACCCCTAATACTTTACTGATTTTGGTGAAAGTATCACCACTCTTAATGACATATACAGAAGAACTTGTGTTTGTTTTTTTGTTTTTAGATGTCACTGAGGTAGCGATATTGATTGTTTGTCCAATTTTCAACTTGGACGGGTCAACAGTTCTATTTAGTTCTTGTAGGGCTGGGACAGAGACCCCGAATGCTTTACCGATTTTGGTAAAAGTATCACCACTCTTAATGACATATACAGAAGAACTTGTGTCTGTATTGTTATTTTTAGATGTAACTGAGGTAGCGATATTGATTGTTTGTCCAATTTTCAACTTTGTTGGGTCAACAGTTCTATTTAGTTCTTGTAGGGTTAGGACAGAGACCCCGAACGCTTTACCGATATTGGTGAAAGTATCACCGCGCTTAATGACATATACAGTTGAATCTGTGTTTGAATTGTTGTTTAATGTCTCATTTATAGCTGTACTAGTCATCTTATTTGTTGTTGATGCACTTACTTGTTTTTGTGTGAGATAATCAGCGTTCACATAACAAACTCTTCCTTTAATCAGTATGCCAGCCCAGCCGTTTTCTACAAACGCAACCTTAACAACATCTCCTTTTTTATATTTTCTAATAATGCTACTTTCAGTGTTCGGGCGAGAACGAACGTTTAGTATTGTCGCCATTACCACGCTGTCCTGTACTTTAGGTAATAGAATTTTTTTACCTTTAATGGAAGATACCCCATTTGCATCTAATATTTCTTGTGATGTTACACCATGTTCACTAGCAATATTTTCAATTTTTTCATTGTTTTTAACCTGATATGTGTATTCTTGAATAAATGCTGCATTTGATGTGCTTGCAAAAAGGCCAAGAACAACAGTAAAAATCCCCGTCACTACTAGTTTTTTTACTGCATTTTTTTGAATCCACTGGTTAACCTGAGAAACATATGTATTCCAATTTTCACTAATATCTTTTAGGAATCCTTTTATATCTAATACATTTCGTATATCAAAAAGATGTCCGTTTTTATAATATTCTCGTTTTTCCATCCTTGAAGTGAAAACGGGTTCTCCTTTAGTATGCTTTCTTTTTCCGTGAGTTTCTTTTCTATTCAGTATGATTTCCCCATTTAAAAATAATTCTTTCGTCATAATAACCATTTCTCCTATTCTCTCTCTAAGATGTTATGGAATTTATTCATGGTCAACACTTAAATCTTTATTTTTACTAAATGCCATCCATGAGTTTATTCTCCGTATTTAAGATTCGGAGATCTGGATCATTTTCTGTCTGTCCTTTTACAAATAATCACGAAAATGAACATATTGAACTAAAAATAATATCAATAAAGGATTAATTTCCTATCTAATAATATAATTCATTTGAATCATATTATAAGAAAAATTAGTTTTTAGAAGGTAATAGAGTAGTAGTTTGGGGTTTTGAGGACAGTTCCTGCGTGCATTACTCTTTACTCTGTTGAGGGCTCTGATCCTATAGCTAAAATTAGCGGTAAGGATGGATTAAAATCAAAGTAAAAAGTAACGCATTTGTCAAGTAGTAAGTCATAATTTTATATCTAATCCTTCCAATCTAAAATAAATATGAATAATTTATGAAATATTTACTTTGGATGGTGCTAGTACTTATCTTAAAAATGGTATGATTTTCTAAATTATTATATACTAGTATACAAGAAGAGTTCCTGTTCGTTTGGCAAAGAAATTTCCCACAGGATCATTTTTAGAATAAGGCATTCTATTTAGGAAAGCATATTTCAAGAGATGGAATTGTCCTTTATTCAATTTTATTAAAAAAGGAGTGTACATAATGGTAAAAGTAGATTTAAAAGCAAAACCTTATAACCTATCTGATTCTGATATTAATTGGGTGAAAGAAACGATCGACTCTATGTCCATTGAAGAGAAAATTGGGCAGTTATTTGTCAATATGGGAGCTAGTCGTACCGAAGAATATTTAACGGATGTATTAAATAATTATCATATTGGTGCTGTTCGTTATAATCCTGGTAAAGCAGAAGAAGTATATGATCAAAATAAAATTCTCCAAGAAAAAAGTAAAATTCCGTTGCTAATTGCAGCGAATACCGAAGCAGGCGGAAACGGTGCTTGTACGGATGGAACAGAGGTTGGAGTAGAAGTTAAAATCGGCGCAACAAACGATACGAAATGGGCTTATGAAATGGGTCGAGTTTCTGGTGTAGAAGCTGCTGCTATCGGATGTAACTGGAGTTTTGCTCCAATTGTAGATATTAATAAAAATTGGCGTAATCCGATTATCTCAAGTCGTTCCTTTGGATCTGATCCAGATTTGGTACTAGAAATGAGTCTGGCCTACATGAAAGGAATTCAAGAAAGCGGGATTGCTCCAGCTGCCAAACACTGGCCTGGTGATGGAATTGATGAACGAGATCAACATTTATCATTCAGTGTGAATAGCTTATCCTGTGAAGAATGGGATCAGTCTTTTGGAAAAGTGTATAAAGGATTAATTGATGCTGGTCTACCATCCATTATGGCTGGTCATATTCATATGCCTGCTTATGAAAGATTTTTTAACCCTGATAAGAAAGATGAAGATCTTTTACCAGCTACCCTTTCTAAAGAATTAATGACAGACTTATTACGTGGAAAATTAGGATTTAATGGGGTTGTTGTAACAGATGCCAGCCACATGCTAGGTTTGACAGGTGCAATGAAGAGAAGTAAACTACTTCCTACATCAATTGCAGCTGGTTGTGACCTATTCTTATTCTTTAATGATCCAGATGAAGACTTCGCATCTATGATGAATGGATATAAAGAAGGAATTATTACGGAAGAGCGCCTACAAGAAGCTTTAGAACGTATTTTAGGTTTGAAAGCTAGCTTAGGTCTTCATAAAAAAGCAAAAACTGAAATTTTACCACCAAAAGAAGAAGCATTGGCAAAAATCGGCCTTCCAGAAAACAAAGCATTGTTCAAAGAAGTTGCTGATCAAGCCATTACTTTAGTAAAAGACAAACAAGATATCTGGCCAGTAACTCCTGAAAAATACAAACGCGTATTATTGGTTGATGTAAAAGGTGTACAAGGCGGATTTGGTGCATTGCTTGGCGGAAAAGAAAAAGCTAGTTGATATCATGAAAGAATTATTAGAAGCACAAGGATTCGAAGTAACGGTTTGGGAATCAACAGAAGAGAAAATTATGAAACTTCCAGAAGAAGAAAGAGCAGCAGCTATTGCAAATGTCTATGCACAAAAGAGACCGATTACTGAGTTGACAGATCATTATGATCTGATCATCAATCTCGCCAATGTGAACCCAGGAACCGTACAAAGAATCGTATGGCCAGCAAGTAAAGGTACTCCAGATATTCCATTCTATATCCATGAAGTGCCGACTATCTTTGTATCTGTTCAATATCCATACCATTTAGCAGACGTACCACAAGTCAAAACATACATCAATGTGTATGATAGCAGAAAGCAATCGTTAGAAGTATTAGTTGAAAAATTAATGGGCCGCTCTGAATTTAAAGGTGAAAGTCCTGTTGATGCATTTTGTGGATTTATCGATACTCGAATTTGAGGAAAAAAGGGGAGGGTTCTTGCGTTTGCAAACGCAAGAACCCTCCCTCTGTTTACTTAGATGTCGGAGATGGAGTGGATTCAGGTGTTGTGACCTTATCATAAAAGTCGACAAATTTGTCACGATCATCACTGCCACGATAAGCCATGGCGACACGTGGATGTTCATTAAGGACACCAGAGATCATGTAAGGAATGATATAGCCCCACTCCCATTTTTGACGCATTTCTAACATATGCTTTTCAATGACACCAAGAACGGGCTTAATCTCATAACTGCTTTTTTGGATATAACTAACAAGAAGCTCTGTGTGACAGTTACCAGCTGCACGCCCCATACCATAAACAGACGAATCGAGGAAGGTAACCCCATTTTCCATCGCAGCTAATGTATTAGCAAATGCTAATTGCATGTTGTTATGGGTATGAATTCCAAGCTGTTTGTTAGGGAGCATTTCTCTGAATTTTGTTACTTGATGTTTAATATCAGAAGGATCTAAGCTTCCAAAAGAGTCCACGATATAGACAACATCAACAGGACTTTCCTTTATCATTTCAAAGGCTTTAATGAGCTGTTGTTCAGGTACACTAGATAAAGCCATAATGTTAAGTGTTGTCTCATAGCCCAAATCATGAAACATTTGGACAAGCTCCAAGCCTTTATCTACTTCACGTATATAACATGCCACTCGAATCATGTCTAGAACACTTTCCTCACGTGGCAATATGTCATCGGGATCAACACGTCCGATATCTACTAGGGCAGATAGCTTTGTGAATTTTTTCTCAGGAATAATTTCTTTAAGGAAATGATCGTCAAGAAATCTCCATGGATTGGGCTCGGTCGCATTAAGAAGCTTAGGCGAATTTTTATAACCAATCTCCATATATTCTACACCAGCCGCACTTAGACTATTATACAAATCTTGAACAAATTCGACGCTGAAATCCCAATTGTTAACTAACCCTCCATCACGAATGGTACAGTCTAAAATATTGTTGCGATGTTCCATGAAAAAAACTCCCTTCCATATTTCCTCATTAATCATTTTTTCTTCAATATTGTGAATATGTAAATAATATAGTTTCTAATATAACATACATTATTATAAAAATAATCAATAAATTTTTATAAATTGGACAAGTCAATAGAACTATTTAAGTAATAGACCTTAATATTTTATCATGTTCACTAGCATATTGCTAATTACAAGGGGACGGTTCTTGCGTTTGCAAACGCAAGAACCGTCCCCTTGTCTCCTTATTCCATTTGAAAATTCACCTCACCAATCCCTAATTCTGTAGTCAAATTAATAATCACGTCAGCATCCTTGAAGGCCTCATTTACGTATACACCATCACCTTCGGAAATAAAGCCAATTAAATTTGTATTGCCAATCCCTTTAGATGATATGATTTTTACTCCGACCTCTTTTGGGAGGATGATTGTAGATTTGCCGACGCCCATTTCTAAAGATGCGTCAAAACTCTTTTCCCATTTCCCACCAAGGTCAATGGTCATATCCCCAACTCCAGCATTCACCTCAAGAGTGCTAAGATTCAATCCTTTTAAGTCCAAATGGGAGAGGGCAGCCCCTGAATTTACAATAAGCGTAGTTGGAATCTCGTTATTAAGTTTAAGGTCCCATTTGTTTTTGAAATCATCAAAGTTAATGTTGTTAAAAAATCCGTCGTCTTGTTTTATGACACCTATCCCTTTATCTCCTCTAAGTTTATAAGAAACATCAGTCTTAAGCTTTTTATGGTTTACTTCAATGGTTCCTTCCACCCATTCGTTTGCTCCAGCTTCGACATTTAACTCTCCTGCACCAATTCCAAGTTCAAGCTCTAATTCATTTGCCTTATCTTTCTCAATAGTGACCTTATTGCCTTCGACATTCCCTTTATCAGAAAATCCGCAACCTGTTGCTAATATTAAAATCGAAACACTCAATAAACTGAAAAGTAAAATTTTTTTCATGGTTTCTTCCTCCCCGTTGTTCTTAGCATTATTGTATAAAAAACAATGATGTTGTTAAAACGGCTTTAGATTTAATTATGGATCAGACCAGAGACTTAGTTTCTTCATTTAATCCTTCTATAGGCTCTACGCTCGGCATATTCTGAACATGGAATACACACCTTGATGATTCTTCCACCATCATCCATATATTTTCTAAGTGGACTTTTCTTCCTTTTGCAAATCACGCATTTGTTATTTAAAAATTGAAAGAATGACATTAATTCACCTTCTTGAAAAGTTTATCATCATTATCTAATATATGTAGTTTTGGATCATCTTGAACTACCTATGGTTGGACCTTTAATGAATTATGAAAAACCCTACAAGGGGGACCTGTGTTTCTTTACTTCAATCGTATGCGAAAAAAACAGAAAGAGGTATAGAGGGGGACACCGTCAGACATTTTTCATTAAAAGGTGAGGAAGAATTTGTCCGTTACTTGACTTCGGTGGAAAGAAGCGGTAAAAAGTGCCAGAGACGACCAAAAAATTAATTGGTGGCACCTGGCACTTTTTGTACACCTTTTTACAAAGTGGAAATTTTCCTATACCCATTCGATTCTAAGAGGTGTATAATAAATTAAAAGATAAACCCTCTACTATTGATGGTGATGAAGAGACAACGAACTCAAGTAAGAAGGTGTTTCTTAATAAATAAACGATGATTCTTGGGTACAAAACCTTCCGTATAATCGCTACTATCAACATATGAAAATTTTTTCCGGAAAAATGGCAGCGCTTTCAACTACTGAAGATGATTCATAGCCAATATGAAATTATGGATTACAGCTGAAAGAATTATCGTTAATCTTTCTAACAATGAAAGGGGAAATATTAATATGCAAGTACGTGATTTTATGATTTATAATGTATTTACGGCTAATCCTTCAACAACTATAAAAGAGTTAATTTCTATTTTTGAATCGAAACGAATTGGTGGTGTGCCTGTCGTAGATAATAAAGGAAATTTAGTAGGAATGGTTTCGGATGGGGATATTGTTCGTTTTCTTTCACCAACTAAAGAAAAAATACATGTATATCACTATCTTACATATTTTGAAATAGAAGAATCTGTTGAAGATGTATTAAGAGAAAAAATGAATACGCCTATTAGTGAAATTATGGTGAAGAAAAACATTAAAACATTATCTCCTAGTGAAGATTTTGAAAGTGCCATACGGTTGATATCCAAACATCATTTTAAAAAGCTCCCAGTAATAAATGGTGCAGGAAGAGTGGTTGGAGTTGTTAGTCGCGGAGATATTATTCATAATCTATCGAAAAAAATTGTTGAAACAGAAGAATTGCTTTCCATACAATAATATAATAAATGAGGAATCTCTCAAAAAGCCATCACAATGCAAAACTTGTGATGGCTTTACTCGTTACGAGACTAGGTGCAAGCTACTAATCATATGTGCCACAATCTTGTGAAAAGATAAAATGATTATTGATGAACATACGTCATAGATGATATGTTACCATAGGCTAAATAGTGCAATAGGACGTGGTGTTCTTTGCCTGCGTTTTTTAAGGCTTGGCGTTTGGCACTTTTCTTATAGTACCCTTTATGTAGGAGGTAAATAATGGTTTATTTGTTCGTAGGGATAGCAGGAAGTTTAGGAGCGATTCTAAGGTATTTGATTGGCATTTCTTTATTTACTAATAGCGCTTTTCCATATGCTACATTAAGTATTAATCTAATAGGAAGTTTTTTATTGGCTTGGTTAACCACTCGATTTTTTAAAAGAACTACTTTATCACCTGTTATCGCAACAGCGATCGGAACTGGATTTGTTGGCTCGTTTACAACGTTCTCAACATTAAGTGTAGAAACCGTTCAATTGTTTCAGAGGGGAGCGATAGGGCTGGGCGTACTTTATGTTTTTATAAGTATTGTTGGGGGATTACTAATGAGTCGATTGGGATTTAATGTGGAAAGGGAGGTACAGTAATCGTGTCAATGTTAAACCTATTCATGGTTGGGATCGGTGGTTTTTTCGGGGCGATCGCCCGTTATTTCATAAGTAGACATTTAAATAACAAATCCACATTTAGAGTCCCATTCGGAACACTTGCTGTTAATTTAATAGGAGCTTTTCTTTTAGGTTTCATAACGGGAGTAAGAGCAAATCCAATGATTTTACTTATTTTTGGAACTGGATTTATGGGGGCCTTTACCACATTTTCTACACTGAAGCTGGAAATGACACAAATGTATAAACATAAGCAATATAAGATTTTTCTGCTCTATACCGGATTAACCTATGGGTTCGGAATCATACTTGCTTATATTGGACTTTTATTTGGTGCATCTCTTGACTAGTAAAGGACATAAAGGATGATTTCAACATGATGGTTGGGGGGCTAGCTTATTTAATAGCTCTTGATCATCATTTTATCTATTTCACGTACTTTGTCATAGACATTTAAAAGATGTGGTGGGACCAATGTTCTGCCATATTCCCAAGCATTCCATTCAATGACAGATTTCAGTTGTTTTTTTTCATCCTCGTGTCCATAAATGAGCGTTCTTACATCGTGTTTGTTTTTTTTGAAATCCAAATAGTACCCAATCATATGATAAAGAATGATTTTAACGTAGTTTTCGGTGGTTTCTTTTAGGTTAATGTTTATGATACTTATATATCCATTCACTTTAAGATAATTAAATTTTATCGTATTTGTTGAAACATTATAACTCATTGGTGAAGCTAGATCATTGTCAAATTCAAAATGAATATTCAAATTGTTTTCACTTAAGGTATTTTCAATAATCTTCTCAATATCCCAAATATATAGCATGCTTGAATCCCCTTTCTGTTAAAGAATACTCATATTTGCAATTATCTGAATTATCATTTTATTATCAATATAATTAGTTTTCCCTACTTTTGTCAATTTATTTTACTTCATGCATTATGTTGAATATAACATTCTACGAAAGAATAAAATATGAAACGAAATGAAATGAAGTAAATAGGGCAACTTATAATAAGTATGCAACAAGAAACTCATCCGATCGGTGATTAGGTTCGTCATAAGGATAGCAAAATGTTAGAATGAGGGTAGAAAGAATTTATAAGGAGTTGTTCGATAAGTTGGTACCAGTAATCGAATTTTCACAATTAGAACGAAAAGTGACAGAGGAGGATGTTGTTTTTAAACAACCACCTACACTTGATGATCCAAATCTCTTTCTTGAAAGGGAATTGCGACTTACTCCAGAGTTTAATTTGAAACAATTGCGAATCCTTGCACATATGCTTTCTGTAGAGGAATGGGAAAATACTAGCTCTTTTAAAATAAGTTGGTTTAATTCAAATCCTGATTTACCATTAAGGCGTTTTGTTCTTTATTATAATCAGAAAAAACGGATCCTTAAAAAGAAATACGTGTATAGAGGCGGGAGGTCCTTAATCGAGCAGAAGGATCAAATTTTTAAACAAAAGTTGCTAGGAGCGGCTGAAAGAAAAGAATCCAGCATCTTGGGAGAAGGGTTTAAGGAATTAAATAAGGAATGAGAAAAACAAAGGGACGGTTCTCTTGTAATTTCCCAAAATTAGGTATTTTCAGGGACAAAGGGTGTAGGACTCTTTGTCCTTTTTCTGATCTTTCTTGTTGATCATTTCTTGAAAATTCGTTTTAATTAATAGGAATCCTCTCTTTTACTTCTAGATATTCTGTTATGATTTCAAAATCCCTTGATTTTATTGAGAAGATTCGATAGAACCGTCAAATATTCATTTGCACAGAGAGGAAATCAGATCATGATCGAAAACCTTTTTTCAACCCTTTTTCAGGTAATTGTTCCACTTTCTTTACCCGTTCTTGCAGGGGCACTGCTGAGTCGTTTTAAGCAATTAGAAATCAAACCACTTTTAACTCTTGTTTTATATTATTTAACACCCGTCTTGATATTTAGCACATTAATGAAGGCGGAAGTTTCACATCAGGATATCTATTTAACTCTAGCCTATTCCCTTTTAAGTCTTTTGCTGCTTTGGGCAATCGCCAATGGATTCGGGAAACTGTTTAAATTGCCATCAAGTGATATAGCAGGTCTCACACTTATTTCTGCTTTCACGAACAGTGTCAATTATGGGATCCCGCTCATCTTACTCGCTTTTGGTCAAATAGGGCTGGATAAGGCCTCCGTATACATCGTCCTTCAAATGGTCATTGTGAATACGGTTGGAATTTACTTTGCAGCACGTTCACATTTTAATATGAAAAATGCGATAAAATCGGTATTTTCTCTTCCAGCTATCTATGCTGCTTTGTTGGCTCTTTTGTTTCGCATCTTACATTTATCCTTACCAAACGGGATAGAAAGTGGAGTGTCTATGATTGCAGAAGCATACTCGCCGGTTGTTCTTGCTATTTTAGGAGTACAAATGATGAATGTGAAAACAGAAAAACTTGATCGAACGACTCAAACTACTTTTTGGACGGGCATGGGAATTCGATTAATTGTGGCACCGTTGATCGCTTTATTTTGTTTGAATCTATTAAATATCGATGGAATTTTACACTCAGTGCTACTAGTCTTGGCTTGTATGCCGGTAGCCGTTAATGCGGGAATTCTTGCACAAAAATTTAACGCTTCTCCCAAAATCGTCACCAAATGTATCCTTTGGACAACACTTCTTTCCTTTTTCGTCCTACCGTTTATTATAGTGTTGGTCAAATAATAAACGAGATTAATAGGATAATTCCCAACAAAATTCAATGGATTCTCAAACGAAAATTGGTATAACTTGTAATTCGCGAAAAGTAGGGGGAAAGGATGAGAGGTATTCTCATGGTGTTCTTTGAGTGTCGTTCTTGATGATTTTAAAATGAAAAAGCCAGTATCGTTTATTAATAACGATACTGGCTTTTAAACATTTGTCCAGAATGGGGAGGTTATTTTAAAGGTTATTGACCTTTTATCCCATTGATCGAAAAACTGGTGGTCATTTCTGCATTCAAGGAACGAGAGACAGAACAATATTTCTCATTAGATAACTGAATCGCACGAACAACTTTTTCTTCAGGTAGATCGCCTTCTAGTGCATAATGGATATGAATATGGGTGAATCGTTTAGGGTGATTCTCAGCTCGATCACCCTTAACATCCATATGAAAGGATGTAGGCTCTAACCGCATTTTCTGCAGAATTGAAATGATGTCAATTCCTGTACAACCAGCAACTGCAGATAGTACAAGCTCTGTCGGTCTTGCTCCGGAATTTTGACCTCCTACTTCTTCTGAAGCGTCCATTTGGATCTGATGTCCAGAAGGCGTCTCTCCTAAAAAGGACATCTTTCCTGTCCACTTGATGATCGATTCCAATACACTTTCAACTCCTTTCAACAATTATTATTCTAACTGAATGATGCGATGTTATCCAAATACCTCCGATGAACCTGAATTTTTTTATTGAAAACGAATGTTAGAAATTGATCGAAATACTTATATGGCCGTTAAGTTAGAGTGATTTTGCCCAATCAGAGGTCACAAAAAAAGAAAAATATCTAAAGATCATCAACTTGTCCGTTTAACCATAATGGTGTAGTGTTTTTCCTGAGTTACTTCTGAAAGGAGTGGATCCAATGAATTACCATATTGTTGAAAGAGATGCTTTTCAAGTCGTAGGGGTGAAACATGAATTCTCCTGTGGAACGCAGGATATAGGGATTCCAGGCGTTCCTGAATTCTGGGAAAGTGAGGAAAAAAAGGGCACTGTTGATCAACTGATTCCCTTAATCAATGGCGAAATAAAGGGGCTTTTAGGAATAACAGAAAATTATAATCCAGAAAAGAGTACAATCGATTACTGGATTGCTGCAGAATATAGTGGAGAAGTACCAAATGAGTTTTTGAGCTTTGTCTATCCAGCGTCGAAATGGGTGGTTTTCGAAGTAATAGGCAGAATCCCATCTGCCATGATCAATGCCTGGCAATATATTTATTCAGAATGGTTTCCGTCTCATGAGTATATACCAGCTGGATTGGCACCTCTTGAAGCCTATTTAGATTCCGATCTCCATACAGAGAATTCAATGAATGAAATTTGGGTTGCTATAAAATAATCACTTTTTTCACATATATTTTCAATCGAAGTCAAAAGTGCTCTAGAAAATGCATGATTTCTGGTATCGATTGGAAATTGGCATTCATATAAAGAATTATTTCCGTTTAAAATCCATTTGAGCTGTTGGATGGAATTTTCAATTAACTAAATGTGAATCTATGTATTTCTAAAGGACAATCATTATCTGGATCTTCCACAATTAATAGCGCGTTTTTTGAACTAAAGGGTAAAAGGGTGCTGCATATTATACCTGATTATATGCAGCACCCTAAATTTATTAAAACATTTTTCAATTTAAGTCTTTAGGTTCTTTTGTTTTCACTAAAAAGTAGGCAGTAATCCAGGCGGTAATCGGAATAATCAATGCCACACCAATTCCGGCACAAAATATAGTGATCATTTCAGCACTAAATATTTTTGAATTTACGACTTCTCCAAGGGAATAGGACAAATCTTTAAACCATATAAGCAATGCCATATAGCCTCCAAAAAAGGCGAAAAATAACGTATTCGTACTGGTTCCTAAAATATCCTTCCCGATATTTAATCCAAATGTGAATAACTCTTTCCTGCTTATGAATGGATTATGATGAAACATTTCACGCATGGGAGATGAAATGGCCATGGCAGTATCTGTAATGGCGCCTATTGTACTCATAATTATCACAGAAGCTCCAATTTTAACAAAATCTACTCCAATATAAAGGGAAAATATACTAAGTTCCTCTGTCTCTTCTTCACCAAAGCCTTGAATCATCGCATTTTCTGTCACGATGACAATAAAAAAAAGTAAAATGGCAATTGTCATCATAGAAGAAATGAATGCTGTTTTTGTTGTTGTGTTCACTTCATTAATATAGAATAGATTAATGCAACTAATCACTGTACATGCAATCAATGTTAAGATAATCGGATCAGTTTTTGGAATGGTCATAAAAAGTATCGTAATGAGTAGCACACCAAAGTTGAAGAATAAAGCAATAAAGGAACGTGCTCCTTTTTTTCCACCAATCAGTATCATCAATATAAATAAAATAGCCCCTAGATAGACTAATACATTCATTTTCTTGCCCTCTTTCGATTAATGAAAAAAATAGAAGTATATAAACCGATCGGAATCGTTAACACAATTCCAATACCCCCAGCCAGAGCTCGAGCGAATTCCAATGAAAGGTTCATGGAAAGAGTAAACATCAACGGAGAAGCATTCTTCAAATACAAAATAAGCATGGGAATGGAACCGCTTATATAGGCAAAGAACAAAATATTTGTCATCGTTCCCATAATATCTTTTCCGATTTCCAATCCTGAAGCTTTAAGTGCTTTTACGGGAATATGGTTATTTTTTTCATATAGTCCAAAAATAGAAGCAGACATGGTAATGGCTACATCCATTACAGCTCCTAATGATCCCACAAATAATCCTGCCATAAATACCATTCGATAAGGACTAGTGACAAATTGCATTTCCTCATATCGAAGGCCTTTTTCGGAAGTTAACCACATCACAAGATAGGTAATGAGCAACGAAACAAAAGTTCCTAGCAGCGTCGCAACAATAGCTGCATATGTTTTTTCATTAAAACCGTTAACGAGTAATAAAGAAATGACCGTAAATAAAATAATACTTATACTGCATATCCATAACAAACTAGTGCCTGATGTATTCACATAGACATCTAATGCATATGATAACAAAACGGCATTGATTGCCAAACTGATAACAGAAAACAGCCCTTGCTTTTTTCCAACAATCAGTAAAGTCAAGATAAAAATCCATGCTACAATCAACAACGTATTTATCACGCTTTACGTCCATGATGGTTCCAGTTAAATCCGCATTTTCTCCTCTGTTCGTATCAATCGAAACAAACAATTCATTTCCAACATGATATTCTTGATCATATGCTCCAGATGAAGAATATTCATTCGTTAAATGGATAAGCTGTCCTTTTTCTACTCCATTTTTTAATTCGTGCGATTATATGTTGAGTGAATAGACGATCTTCATTTTGATACATATCATTCATTTCCGTTGTATCTTCCAGGTTTGTTTTGATGACTTTGGCTATTGGACGTTCATAGAATGAATAATTGTGATGAACCCAAAAAACAGAGGCAGCAAAACAAAGGGCTATTATGGTATACAAAAAAATAGACTTGTAAGTCATATTTTTAAATTTCTTTACGATAACATTCAAAAAAAATACCTCCAACGATCGGGATGGAATCCTGTGTATAAAATTGAACCTATTGATTCAGGGGGCTCATTGAAATTGTCATGATCCTTTTCAAATTAATACTTGATTTAATGATTTTATAATAAACTTAGTTATCACCGTGTCAACAGTTAGTTTATCATAAAACATTAAATAAAATTAAACGAACGATCATCTTTTCTTTTACCATACATGATTTAGCTAGATGAACTACTAATGAATGTGCGAATAAAAAATTAGGATATTAATAGAAAGATAGAATAGTTGCAAAATACTCTAAAGGGAAGCGGATAGATATGATTATTGGGATCCCAAAAGAAATGAAAAACAACGAAAATCGCGTAGGTATTACGCCTGCTGGAGTAACGCTATTTAAGATAAATGGGCATGAAATTTGGGTTGAAGTAGGGGCGGGATTAGGAAGTGGCTTTTCAGATGAAGATTATCTGAAAGCAGGAGCATTGCTGGTACCTACAGCAGAGGAAGCGTGGTCTGCAGATCTAGTGATTAAAGTAAAAGAACCCATCCCAGCGGAATATCAGTATCTTCGCGAAGGGTTGATACTATATACGTTCCTTCACCTTGCGCCAGAGCCTGAATTGACGAAACAATTGCTGGAAAAAAAAGTTGTGGCTATTGCCTATGAAACAATTCAATTAGATAATGGGATCCTTCCCCTACTCACGCCCATGAGTGAAGTGGCAGGAAGAATGTCCATTCAGATTGGTGCCCAGTTTCTTGAAAAACAATATGGAGGAAAAGGAATCCTTTTAGGGGGAGTACCGGGAGTTTCCCCTGCCAATGTTGTCATCATTGGTGGAGGGATTGTAGGAATGAATGCAGCGAAAATGGCAGTGGGTCTAGGGGCATGTGTAACGGTATTGGATGTGAATATGGATCGACTGCGTCAACTCGATGATCTGTTTGGTGGTCGGATTCAAACCTTAGCATCCAATAGCTATAATATTGCTCAAGCGGTCAAGAAGGCAGATTTATTGATCGGTGCAGTGCTTATTCCAGGTGCACGGGCTCCGCGTATTGTGACAGAAGAAATGATCAAAACCATGCAGCCTGGGAGTGTCGTGGTTGATGTAGCAATCGATCAGGGAGGCTCCATTGAAACCATTGACCATATTACTACCCATAGCAATCCGACCTTTGAAAAGTATGGAGTCATTCATTATTCCGTTGCCAATATGCCAGGTGCAGTAGCCAGAACCTCTACCATTGCCTTAACGAATGTGACCATTCCGTATGGTGTGCAACTAGCCAATAAAGGTTGTGTGAAAGCTGCTTTAGCTTCTCCGGCATTAGCAAAAGGCATTAACACCATTCAGGGTTATTTAACGTACGAAGCAGTAGCGAACGCACATGATTTTCCGTACACACCGATTCAACAAGTGTTAAAAGATCAGGATGAATCCTATATGAATATGAAATATCAATAGATAAAAGAATGGTAGAGGTCACTCGTTATGAGTAACCTCTTTTTTTACTAGGAAACATTTATTTATTCAAACGTATTAGTTGATAACGAATCCTTTTCATTGTATAATCGATAACACAACTATCACGTTATAGTTTGGGGGAATTACATTGGGACTGAGAAATTAAAAATCGGAGAATTAGCAGAAATAGCTAATGTTACTAAGAGAACAATTGATCATTATTCGAATATTGGTCTGTTAGAAGTGCAACGTTCTGCTTCTAATTATCGTTATTATGACCGATCTTCAATAGAGCGTTTAAACTACATTGAGCAATGTAAAAAGGATGGTATGTCATTAGATGAAATAAAGAAAATGATTTTAGAGAAAGATGCAAAAGAAGTCGATGTTCTCGAACTGAGACTGAAAATTAAAGGATTAGAAAAAGATGTAACTGAGGTTCTTGCTCATCTTGATAAAAGCGATTTGAAGAGACTTGAATATGTAAAAAAGAATATTTCGCATGAAAGTTTATCATTAATTCAGACTTTGCTTTTATTCCTTAATTAATTTTTAGAGAGTTTAATAGAGATGAGTTTTCATCCGATGGATTTTTCGAATACTCTAGCATTGGGTATCTCAATCTGGGCACAATTTATGAATTAATTAAATTTGTGATGATCTTTGTAAAATGAAATCAAGAAGAATAAATATATATATATTATTTCTAACTATACTAGGAGGTGTACGTCTTACCCAAGTAAGACTACTCATTGACCACAACTATTAACTTAATTTTAATTGTACTATTAATTGCTTTAACCGCATTTTTCGTGGCAACAGAATTTGCCATGGTAAAAGTACGTATGTCAAGACTTGATCAACTCATAGCTGAAGGGAAAAAAGGTGCCGTTTCTGCTAAAAAGGTCGTAACTCATTTAGATGAATATTTATCAGCCTGTCAACTAGGAATCACGGTTACGGCACTCGGACTAGGTTGGTTGGGTGAACCGACCGTAGAAAAGATTTTACACCCAGTATTTGAGCATTTAAATTTAGATGAATCTGTTACACATATTTTATCATTTGGAATTGCGTTTGCCTTAGTCACATTTTTGCATGTGGTTGTAGGTGAACTTGCTCCTAAAACAGTGGCTATCCAAAAAGCAGAGACCATTACGATTCTTTTTGCAGGTCCAATTATTTTGTTTTACCGAATCATGTATCCATTTATTTGGTTCTTAAATGGTTCTGCTCGTGTGCTCGTTGGAATGTTTGGTTTAAAACCTTCTTCAGAACATGAAATAGCGCACTCTGAAGAAGAACTCCGTATCTTATTAACGGATAGTTATAAGAGTGGAGAAATTAATAAAAATGAATTAAAGTATGTGAATAATATCTTTGAATTTGATGAAAGAACGGCTAAAGAGATCATGGTTCCTCGTACTGAGATTGTTAGCATTTCCATAGAAGATGCTTTTAGTGATGTAATGGATACAATTGAAAAGGAAAGTTATACTCGATATCCAGTAGTAAATGGTGACAAAGATAATATTCTTGGATTCATAAATGTGAAAGAATTTTTAACTGCTAAGATTATGGATAGAAATAGTGATGAAGACTTGAACTTACAGTCATTTATTAATCCAGTTATCCGCGTTATAGAAACAGTACCTATTCATGACTTATTAGTAAAAATGCAAAAAGAACGAATACACATAGCGATACTAATAGATGAGTATGGTGGCACATCTGGTTTAGTAACAGTTGAAGATATACTTGAAGAAATTGTTGGAGAAATAAGAGATGAATTTGATGAAGATGAGGTACCTGAAATTCGTCAAGTAAAGGAAAATCATTTTATTTTAGATGGCAAATTTCTCATTGAAGATGTAAACAATTTATTAGGAACTTATTTATCCCACGAAGAGATGGATACAATAGGTGGCTGGTTTTTGACTCAAAACTTCGATGTGCAAACGGGAACTGAGATAGAAACTGAGGGCTATTTATTCAAAGTACACGAACTTGATGGTCATCATATTCAATATCTAGAAGTGAAAAAAATAGAATAAATGATTTAACTAGCTAATAGACTTATGTAAAGTAAAAAATGAGGAATTAAACTTTAAACCACATAATATTTGTCTATTCATTCAAAGTATAAATTACATGTAAAAGAGCTTGGAGAATTTTTTCTCCAAGCTCTTTTAGGGTTCGTGCGGAATGGATATTAATCTTTAGGTTGGAAGTCCCGAACTGTGATGCAGTAGCTATTGGTTAGCTCAACGCAAGGGTGTCCGTGGTGACGCGAAATCTGAGGGAGTCGCCGTCGGGCTTCCGGTTTGTGGAATACAAAAGATAGTGAATACATACAATGATGTGATCCAAGTTTCTTAATTGTGATCTTAGGTTGAAAAGGTAATAAGGTACAATTGGATTTATGTTACAATAATCGGGATGATCAACCACAAAATTAAGGAGTTGAAGGCATGTTTAAAAAATTTGCAGCCGATGCACTTGGATTGAGTGATATTGGGAGTGTGATCTCTCCAGCTGATTATGATAAGGTCGATGCAGATGATTATGTGATGCACGAAGACAACGAAAAAATCTATTTTTTAATTAAATCAAAGAGTGATGAATATTGTTTTACGAATAAAGCTCTTATTCATTTAGACGGAACGAGCGCCATTAGTAAAAAAAGATCATTGCGACGCTATAGTTATCGAGAACATAAATTTTCGAACGTTGTTCTTGAAACAGCTGGAACAGTAGATTTAGATATTGAAATTAAGTTTGTCATTGGTTCTGTTCCTATATCAATTGATGTACATAAAAAGTATATTGAAGAATTAAAGGATTTGTACAAAGCATTAATAAAGATTTCAGAAACGTGTCATGAAAATGAAATTTCTATGGAATATGCTCAGCAAAGTTTAAACTTAGCCTCAAATACTTTGAGCCGTGCAGCGATTCAGGAAGAACATTTAGTTGACCATTTTAGAGAATTGAATGAAACCTCCTTCAATTGGTTGATGAACAGTCGCAAAAAATATGTGGTAAAAGATTTCGGCTATATATTTGAAAAATACATCAACAACTGATAAAAGAAATTGACTATTATCAAATTTAGCATTATTATTAAAAGTGATAATAATGCTAAATTTTGTTGTTATCTAAACGAATAAAGTATTAATTAATATTTTTTTGTTTTAATATTATCACTATTGATAATGATAATATTAAAACAAATGGAAGGTGATTAGATGAACCAATCAAAAATGAAACTGATCCTACACCCCGTTAGAATGAAAATTATTCAATCACTACTTAACGGAAAGAATATGACGGTTCAACAATTATCACAACGTGCAAAAGATATTCCACAGGCAACACTTTATCGACATCTGAACAAATTACTTGAAGCGGATTTCATTCAAGTGGTCCAGGAAAATCAAATTAGAGGAACGGTAGAGAAGGTGTATGCGTTAAAAGAAGCCATCAGTACATTCACAAGAAGACTTTTTGCGTTTATCAAAAGAGGAACATCTTGACCTCTTTCTAACTTTTACTACTCATTTATTAGGGATGTATGAAAATTATTTACAACAAGAAGATGTGGATTTAGTTAAGGATGGGGTGAGCTACACGATGGCGAACCTTTATTTATCAGACACAGAGTTTATGGAGTTAATACAAGGATTTGCAACACTTATTCAAAAGGCCATGGAAAATGAACCTTCACCAGAAAGAAAAGCAAGAAACTTAGCGACCATTGTCATTCCAGAATCAACAAAGAAATAGGATAAAGAATGAGAAGTAAATAGTCGATTATAGGGCTTATTACATTATGTTTGAGAGTGGGAGGAAGAAAGATGAAAAAAGTTGATTTAAAAATTGCTTTATTACTTTCGCTTTTCTGTTTTGTGGCAGGATTCTTTGTTGTACCTTATCAAATGCAAACCCTCGAAACATACTTGTCTTCAAGTGAATTAAAGGAAATGATAGGGGAACAATCCATCCCGATAGGAGTTCTATCGTTGATCACCTCACTTCAATTATTTTTGACCAGTCTTGTGATGGCTTTTGTTGGAATTAAACTGGCCCGAAAAACTGGGCTTGCGTTTCCTTTATTGGAATCCATCTTCGTAAAAGAGAAAAAAGTCACTCTCAATCGAAAGTCGTTCTTCCTTTCAGTTTTATTTGGGGTGATTACTGGTTTTTTGCTTATCGGCTCAGATAAATTTTACTTTCAAAATCAAATTCCTCAACTTGGCGAAACGGAGCCTCAATTTTCTCTTCTTGGGTTGGTCACAGGTGTATTATATGGGGGCGTATTTGAAGAAGTTCTTTTAAGACTATTTTTAATGAGTTTACTTGTATGGTTATTTTATAAAGTGTTTAATAGGAAGAACAAAAATGTTCCAAAATGGTGCTACTGGATTTCCATTCTATTGGCAGCTGGATTATTCGCTGCAGGTCATTTGCCTGCAACAACCATGTTATTTGGGGATTTAACAGGTATGATCCTATTCCGTTGTTTTTTACTAAATGGAGTGGGTGGAATTCTATTTGGCTATCTATATTGGAAAAAAGGGCTCGAATATTCAATGACTGCCCATATGTTTGCCCATCTTTCTATGCAATTACTTTTTATTCCATTGATGTATTAGAGCTCTGAAAAAATCCTATAAAAAATGATAGATTAGGAGAGAGGACATGAATCCGATTATTGAAGTGGCAGGTGTTTCAAAAGCCTTTGGCAGTCAAACTGTTTTAAGAGATGTTAATTTTAAAGTAGAACCAGGAGAAATCCTAGGTCTTTTAGGACCGAATGGAGCTGGAAAAACGACCTTTCTTCGAATATTGAATGGAGTCATAAAACCTGAGAGCGGTTCTATTTCCATTCTAGGCTATAATCCTGTGGAGAATGGGGATGAAATAAGAAAGTTTTCAGGGGTCGTCACGGAAAGTGCTGGTTTGTATCATCAGATGAGTGGTGAAGAGAACTTAGCCTTTTTTGCTGAATTATATGGTGTGAAAAACAAAAGAAAAATACTTGAATTATTGAGCCTTTTCGAATTGGAAGAGCATAAGGGGAAAGCAGTTGGCACATATAGTACAGGGATGAAAAAAAGGCTCGCACTTGGGAAAGCTCTTTTGCATGAACCAAAATTGCTCTTCTTGGATGAGCCGACGAATGGATTAGACCCGGACGGCATTAAAATGGTCCTCTCCTATTTGAAAAAATATAATGAAGAAACTGGAACTACGATGATTATTTGTTCGCATGTATTGCATCAGCTAGAGTCAATTTGTGATTCATTTGCTTTTTTAGAAAATCAGACCATTGTGGAACAAGGGACTAAGAACGAGCTTGAACGTAAATATATCCATGAGGTCATCGTAAAGATCAACACAAATTTTGCTCCAACAGAAGTGCATTTATTAGGATTCCCTTGTAAATCAACTGGCGAGAATACGGTTATCTTTACTTTACCAACGAAAGAAATAATCCCCTCGCTTTTGCAGGAATTGTTAAAGAAAAATACTGTCTATTCAGTGGAAATAATGAATAACGACCTTGAATCTATTTATTTTAAAGTGAGGGAGAAAATCAATGAATAGCAGGATCCTAAAAGCCATTGTAAAAAAGGATTTAAAGGATATTTTCCGTAGTAAAAGTTTATTAACGACGCTTATCATCATTCCAATCTTATTTTCTGTGATTCTCCCTGCCCTACTTATGGGAAGTGCCGTTATGTTTGATATAAAAGAAATGGCTGGAAATGAAGCAGGCAAACTTATTGAATTATTTATGGCACAAGTAAAGGATGTTAAAGTGCCATTAGAAACAGAAGAACAGCAGTTTGTTTATATATTTATCAATTATTTACTGCCTTCTCTATTTTTATTAGTTCCCATCATTACGGCGAGTACTGTCGCTGCAAACAGTTTCGTCGGAGAAAAAGAACGAAGAACGCTTGAAAGTTTACTATTTTCACCTGTGAGTATTAAAACACTTTTTGTCAGTAAAGTAATAGCATCCTTTTTCCCATCATTTCTTGTTTCTTTAATCAGTTTTATTTTGAGTGGAGTTGTGATCAATGGGTTAGGATATCCTTTATTTGGGATGATGATTTTTCCATCCGCCAACTGGCTCGTACTGATCTTATGTCTTTCTCCAATGGTCACGCTAATGACCGTATTGCTTAACGTGCTTATTTCTTCGAGAGTGAAAACTTATCAAGAGGCACAGAATATTGGTGGAGTTATTATTTTGCCTGTGGTCGGAATGATGGCTGGTCAGGCAAGCGGATTGTTTTTAGTAGGAGCTCCAATTATGTTGTTGATTTCATTAGCCATATTGATCATCAATGCCATTTTGTTACAAAGAATAACTAAATATAATGATCGATTTGTATTATTTGAAAAACAGATTCATTAAGATTAATAAAATAGAACAAAAGGGTGAGGCACAAGACTGAAAGTTGTGCCTCACCCTTTTGTTCTGTAATGTATATAAAAGTATTTCAGATGATTTCCAACCGTATGATCCTGACTGCTTTTCGCGAAAATGTAATTTTTAGAGTATTTTTATTTTTTGAGACACTATTATTATAATATAGGAAGGTTTTAAAATATTGTTGTTACTGTCTCAACTGAAATCCAATGATTGAAGAGTTTCAAAAAAACTACAATGAACAAAATACTATTTTAATAGTATGATGGAATTTTTGTAATAATTTAACTTTTTTTAGGCATATTCTCATTAAAAATGGTCTATGTTACGATCATATTGGATATGGAATTAGCAGCAACTCACACCGTTGTTTTGAGAGGTTTTAGCATCATGCATTCCACAAAATGTATTGAAAAAATCTAATAACTAAGAGGTGTATGATGGATTCTAAAGAATTTGTTCAAAGTGAAAATGTGAAACTCTTAATGGAAATATTTAATATTAAGGCTATTTTAAGCGAATTATATGCACAAAATGGACCAAACAGTTCAGACTATATATCCTATTCTTGTCAGTTAAATTTCCTCGTTCATGAATATATTGAAGAAAAAATGATTCTTTTTCAGGATCAACTATTTGATACTCGGAATCATACAGGAGTTCAGTTTAAAGAAATGGTTAAGATCTAAATAAAATATTATATATCGAATAGAGAACGAGCAAATGAAAAGTCAGGGAATAAACCTGGCTTTTTTTTCGCTTCTCCTTTTTCGTGGAGAGGATCAATAAACAAATACTAGGTGCCACCCGAAAATAGGGTGCACCTGGTATTTGTTATTCAACTACTATTTTTTCGACTGGTTAATTTCTGATGCAATTGATTTAAATTTTGCATGAGTTGTTCGTATTCTTGCAACTCGATATGACAGGATAGGATTTCTTCTGTAACTTTTTGCGTAATTTCCCGCTGTTTTTCGAGAGCTTTCGGCTGTAAATTTATATGCACTTTTCTTTCATCTATTTTTGAACGTTCTTTTCTAAGCCAGTCATGTTCAGCCATTCGAGTAATCATGGGAGTTAATGTTCCTGTACCCAGATTCAATCTTTTTCCTAATTCTTTCACAGTGACTCCATCTTTCTCCCACAAAGCCAATAAAACAAGATATTGAGGATAGGTTAATCCAAAGGGTTGTAAGACCGCTGTATAAAGCTTATTAAATTCACTGGCGGTTTCATAGACCGCAAAGCAAAGTTGTTTATCTAATGATAGAAAGTTTTCCACGTTTACCACCTTGTCTAAAACTCCGATTGAAGGGATCTATAATACTTTGATTATATCTTCTTCCATTTTAGCAGGATCTGTTGTTGGTGCATATCGTTCGACAACTTGACCATTCCCATCGATCAGGAACTTTGTGAAATTCCATTTAATATTTTTGGATAGGACACCTTTTTTCTGTTCTTTTAAAAACGTAAATAAGGGATCTGCGTGGTCGCCATTTACATCAATTTTTGCAAACATCGTAAAGGTGACGCCATAGTTCATCTGACAAAATTGAGTCGTTTCTTCAATGTTATCAAATTCTTGATTATTGAATTGATCACAAGGAAACCCTAAAACTTCAAGGCCTTGATCCTTGTATTTATCATATAGCTCTTGTAGTCCTTTAAATTGAGGAGTTAATCCACACTTACTTGCTGTATTCACAATAATAAGTGGTTTTCCTTCATATTCATTTAATGATTTTTCTGTACCATTTGGCAATTGTACAGTGAAATTATAGATTGAATTCACATTTTTTCCTCCTAAATAATGGTTTGATATATAAAATGAAATGGGTAATTAAATCGCTTACGATTAAATCTTAAACGATTTAATTTGGAATAGCAAGTTACAGTATTTAGTTATTTTCGGAGGGCTTGGTTAAATAGGATAGAAATTTTTGTAAAAGAAAATGGTTACGTTGTATACAAGAATACTATAATATAAAGGTATTCAGGATACTTTAAGAAAAGAGGTTGTTTATATTGGCACAATCACTAAAAGGAAAAGTTGCGTTTGTAACAGGTGCAGGAAGAGGAATTGGACGAGCTATTGCGATTGCACTAGCCCATGAAGGTGTAAACGTTGGTTTGTTTGCACGAACAGAAGGTGCTTTAAAAGAAGTTGCAACCGAAATTGAAGGTATAGGAGTTAAAGTTGCCTACGCAGCAGTAGATGTTTCCTCATTAGAACAAGTACAACAAGGTATTGGTACATTGACAAATGAATTGGGACCGGCAGATATTTTAATTAATAATGCTGGAATTGGAAAATTTGCGTCTCTTTTAGAAATGGATCCAGAAGAATGGAAGAAAATTATCGACGTCAATATCATGGGTACCTATTATGTTACTCGAACCGTTCTTCCACAATTAATTGAAAAAAATGCTGGAGATATTATTAATATTTCCTCGACAAATGGGTTAAACGGAGCTGCCACATCTAGTGCATATAGTGCATCTAAATTTGGTGTCATTGGTCTAACGGAATCATTAGCTCAAGAAGTTCGCAGAAACAATATCCGTGTAACGGCTTTGACGCCTAGTACGGTAGCGACAGAACTTGCAGTCAAAACTGATTTAATTCCTGATGGGAAAGAGGAGAAATATATTCAGCCGGAGGATATTGCTGAATTTATTGTTGCCCAATTAAAATTAAATCCACGTGTTTATGTAAAAACAGCAAGTCTATTGGGAACAAATCCATTTTAACCTGAATTCGAAGCTGGCTTATGTCAGCTTCGGTTATTTTGCATTCTTGTTCTCTATATGTTCATTCAGTGATGAAATCGTTAGGGCACTTGCTCATTGAATGGTGATTTTAGACAGCTCAGCTACAAGCGTATGATTTTTTTCTTATATAAAGTGGCAATGAAATTAAGTATTCTTTCAGGTATTCGTTTTGGAAAAAAGGGTTTTTGATAGAATGTATAAAAGGATTTTTTGAGATCGCGCCATTGTGTACAATCTTTTGTTTGTCTAAACCTTGCTACATCAATGACTTGGATCCGATTTTTAGATGTTAAAATAAGGTTTCTCAGATGTATGTCTGATGGATTAAGCCCTCTCTGTTTGGCTAAACTCAATGCATAATCGACCTCACCAATAATGTCTGGATTAATTTGAATACCCTGCAATAAGCACTCAAAAAGTGTGTTCCCCTCTATGTAATCAATCACAATATAATTCTCTCCAATTTCATAAAGGGTTGGAAAATAAGAAATGTTTTGTAGCTCTTGATAAATTTCTCCCTCTTCTTTTGCTATATGAGAAAATTGCGGATAGAACACTTTTAATACTTTATTCGTTCCACGTATTTTATAAACGATCGCACTTCTCCCTTTTCCAATAAACTCCAAATTAGGATCATTTGAGAAGATCTCCTTTTTATTATTTCGATCTACAAATGTAATACTTTCGGCAAGTTCAAAGTAATGATTCAAGATAAAATCTCCCTTCAGTAAATGCAATCCATTTACTTTCATGCCTTTTTAATAAAAAATACATGCTTTCCTTCTTGAAGTATAACTTTCTTCGTATGTAAGATCTAAAGATATGCATTATGAATTTTTGAAAAAAAATGAGATTGTATAGAAAGAAGTGGATGTATCCCTGTCTTAACGGGTAGTATGACTCCTACCTCAAGATTTCGAGAAAATCGAGGAAAGAACCTGCATCAATGGGGGATAATGCAGACTACATACGCGAGCGTACTGTCGCGCAGCGCCTAAGAAAAACCATATCGCAAGTCTGCATCAGCACATCTTGTACGGCGAAAAGCCCCCATTACCTTACGTAAGGGAGAAAAAATTAAAAAAGCCATTGAAGGTTTATCATACAATTACATCCCTTCAATGGTCCTTTTTAAATCCTGATTTAGTAATCGGTTACAATAAAGTTTCTTTCTAAGAAAGATTCAATCACTTCACTAATCTGAAAAGAAACCTGTGGTGCATCATAATTTTCAAAAGCATGTTCACACTTATTTTTATAGCTCATGGTTTCATCATAATGAATCATATGGCGCTCAATATCTTCTTCATTATCCTTACGTGCTTTTTGTCTACGAATAACTGTATCACGGTCAGCGTAAATGAAAAAACGCATAACCCGTTCCCCATACATCTTTTTCATTTTTTCTGTACCTTCAGGATTTAAAGTCAAATAAACGAGATTATGATTTTCAAATGCTTTGACAATATCCTGTTCACGAATGCCATAATGGAAACCATCGATTTCAACACTCTCAAGAAACTCATCTTGGTTTTGCATGTTTATAAAGGTAGCTTCATCGACAAAATGGTAGTCAACACCATCTTGTTCATAATGACGGGGCGGCCGTGTGGTGTAGGAGAGAACAGTTTCCATATCAAATGTAGTTGCGACCATTTTTGAAAGAGTTTTTCTTCCTGATCCATCTGGTCCAGTGTAAATGAATATTTTTTCTTTTTCTTTGATTTGATACATAGATCGGCCTCCTCATTAAAAAATATAGTCTTGATTAAAGAAATCTATATTTCTTTTATTATAACAAATAAACATATTAAATATCAAATTTTTCTGACTTTTCTGATCCGAGTGTATAAAATAATTAAATTTATTACATTGAAATAAATGCTCATCTAAGATATTATTAATTAAAGATAATAAAACTATAGGATAACTAAAGGAGATTTATAATATAATGAATGTATTAGTAGTAAAAGCAAATAACCGTCCAGCTTCAGAAGCTGTATCAAGTAAAATGTATGAAACGTTTATGGAAAACGTAGAAGGTGTTAATGTATCAACTTATGATGTATTTGCAGAAGATATGCCTTATTTGGGACAAGATTTATTCAATGCATTTGGTAAACTTAGAATCAGGCGAAGAAATGACAGATGTAGAACAACGTATTCTTGCTGCAAAACAAAAAGCAATGGACGCATTAACAGCAGCAGACGTAGTGGTATTCGCATTCCCATTATGGAACTTAACGATTCCTGCAAAATTACACACGTTTATTGACTATGTATACCAAGCTGGTTATGCATTCAAATATGATGAAAATGGACAAGCTGTACAATTAATGACGGACAAGAAATCTGTCGTTCTAAATGCACGTGGAGGCATTTACTCAACACCAGAAGCAGCACCAATGGAAATGGCTGCTAATTATATTAAAAATGTTATGAGTGGTGTGTTCGGTATGCAACTTGTAAATGAAGTGATTATCGAAGGACATGCTACCGCACCTGATCAAGCAGATCAAATTATTGCTGACGGTTTAGTAAAAGTTGCAGAAGTAGCAAAAAGTTTATCAGCAGTAACAGCATAATTAATGTTAAACAAGTAATGTAATTTAAAAATGTAGAGAATCTGAAAGTTAGATTTTACTACATTTTTTTGTATTAATTATATATTTAAAATGTTCAGGTGAAGTTTAATGTATAAGTTTTCAAAAAGTATTGAATTCTTTACGGCTCTTAGACAAATCTGATTTTGTGTATGTTAGACAGTATTTGAAACAACCTTGTTTAATTAAGTTATAGATTTTCAAATGAACTGCTCATTATTAGATTCTAAGAAACAGGTTAGAACCTCGTCGACGGGTTGAAAAGATTCGCCATGAAAATATTGATTTAACTTTTCATACCAATGCATCCTATTCTCCTTTCTAATGTTATGGTTTTTAAACTTTTTCATATTGATCCTTAATAATGTGAGTATTTGTCCCTTTTCCTGATTTTATACAGTTGAATTTGTATGAATAGTAAGTCATTTGACGTTAATTAAACATATTATGGGGTTATGTTGGTAATGTAAAAAAATCTTAATGAAAAAACCAAGAGTAATTTTCTTAAGTGAGGGTGATTGGAATTGGAGGATAAAGAATACTCGATTTACCTATTGGAATGGTGTAATAATATTCATATGAACTGGGAAAGAATAAAACCTAGGTTTTCGAAACTCTTTGATTTAAAAAGCTTAGAAGAATGGGAGAACTCGTGTCTTTATTTAAGAGAGGGATTAGAGAAGGATTTAAATCTGGACAGTATGGAAGCATTTCAGACTGCTATTAATCTGTATAACCAATGGGAAGTGCTATATAGAGAATTTGATGCTCATCCAGAAAATTCATGCTTCAAGAAGAATTATCTGGATGAGAATAATGTTATGTAGGTTACAGAGGGCGGTTCTTATGTTTCTTTATTATGAAATAAAAGAACCTCTCTCTACTCTTCATTGAATCATGTCTTTGGTGATCATATAAAATTAGTTCCAAATGATAGAAGGAGGAAAGCAGTCATGGCAAATCCAGCAGCCATCTTTTTTCCTTTTGATTTTGGAGAAGCATTTTGAAGAACATATCGAAAATAATAAAATACACCAGCAGCAATTAAAAGAAATTCAACAAACATACTTGCAGGAACGTATTGCCATAGACCAAAACCAAGTAATGGTAAATTCCCTATATTTCCTGGAAGAATTGGCATATCTGGTCGATGGACGATGAGGTCAAGTATCCAATGACTAAATACAACAGCACCTGTAATCTTCGCTGCTTTCTTTCCCCAGAATTTCCCCGCAAGGCCTGCTGCAAGAAGGGCAAGTAATAGCGCTCCTACTAAGGAATGTGAATAAAAGGCATAAATCATCACGTTGCCGTAACCTCCGTCACCCACAGGCTCCATTCTCTCTATACCGGCTAAACTAAAGGGAATATAGGCAATATCAAGTAATTGAGAACTTACAATTAACGACCATAATGGCAATTCTGGTGTTTTACTTTTGACTGCTGCGGCAACTCCAAAGTGACCAGCGAACATTTTAAACCTCCTTTAATCAAATAAATAGTAAATAGCTGACAAGGTCTTTATCATTATAACGTAGCGTTAGAGTAATAAAGGTTAATGAATTGTAAAATTTAAATAACTCAGAGAACGAAAATGTTTATTTTGGCATTTTTTATCCCGGTTTAACAGGCTGTAATACCCCCACTGATGGAATTTTTTATGCTAAAAGGGTATTTTAAAAGAAAAATTGAACACAAATTAAAATAGCTTCTAAAGCAACTATACCTAATAATAGATTCATTTTAATGGGATTTTTCTTTTCAATGCCAACTAAGTCTTGTTTACTCGAAATATGCGTTGAAATATATTCTAGCATTTCTTCGTTTTGTTTCCGCTGTTCCTTCAATAAAGCAACGATTATTTCATGCTGTTGGTTCATTTCAGCATGATGTAATTCATCATTTTCATATTGTTTCTGAATCCAATTATTTTGTTGTTGTGTCAATTTGTTGATCAATGCTTCTTCGCGAACGACCAGAATGTTTTTCAATCCTTGTTCATGAACTTGAAGTTTTGTTTCGTACGACTTCATTAGCTGTTCCCAGCGTTCATCCATTTGTTGTAGCAAGGCTGTATTAGCAGTTAATTGTTGTTCTGTTTCAGCAATCTGTTTTTTTACCAATGTCACATAGGCTCTATTTTGTTCTAAATATTCTCTATTATTTTGATCGGAAAGGGAAAGTTTTTGAACAAAATCATTTACTTGCTCAAAATGACTCTCTAAATTCTTTATTCTTGTTTTAAAATCATCATAAAAAATCTCGTTATTTAGCGTTTTTAATTCATTTATTGCGTTTTTGTAATCATTTTTTGTTGGGAGTTCTGTTTTAGTCATCTTTTATGATTCTCCTATATTCATAGATTCAATAATATTTTCACCATCTTGCTGTAGGAGCAGTAAATATTGTGAAACAAGCCAACGTTCTTCAACCGATACATGAAGGAACTTCTGTTCAAGTTCTTCCTTATACAAAAGCCAATGTTTGATAAAATAAGTAGATAGCCTCTTAGCATGTTCACAATCTTGTTGCCACAATGTGTTCAATTCCTTTTGCTGTTTAGTAAGAAGATCTCTTTTTTCTTGATTATTGGATCGTGTGTTTTGCAGCATTTGTAAGGTTGCGTCTGTCATTTGTTTTAGAGCATCTTTCTCATTTAATAATTGCTGTATGTGTTGTGTTCCTTCATTATGAATTAAGGTTAATAGATTTATATAGTCTTTATACATATTTTCTACCCAAACATTGGCATGGTCACGCGTGATTTGTAATGATTTTTGATATTTGCTTTTGAACCAAAAAGAATCCATTTTCTGTTGGATTTCCGGAATTGAATCAAGCTCAGGGAGTTGCAAATGCCTGATTGACAGGAGATGCAAAGGTTGTGCATTCTCTCTTAATTCCGAAATCTGCTTTTGGATTCTAATTTTGACTAAGTTCTCTAGCTTTAATGCACAGCCATTAATAAAACTAGCTTTTTTATGATTTGATTGAAAAGGAATCATTTCATTCACAAAACGTATGATCTCTATGGATTTTATATCTTCGATCATATTTTCTACATGTGTTAAGAACTCTTTACCATTCTTGATATCGATTAACAATTGATTTTCCTTACTAGTAGTTTCCTTCAACTCAATTTCTATTTGAATATTGTTTTCTTTTATTAAATCCCCAAACCTCTCAATTTCTTTGTCATATTCCTCAAATAATTCTTTTCTAGTCTTTTCAGCAACATTATACAATTTCGTTAAGTGACAAAAGGAAGGAGCTCATTCTGGTCTAAACCGATTATTTCCTCTGAAAAGGATGGATCATATTCTTGAATATTTAATACAACGAAAGAATCTATAAATTCTCTCTGCGCATCAAAAGCCCATTTATAACGATTTTTATGATATTTAGTGAGCATATGGAACATTTGGAAATATCAACTCCTATATTTCACCGCATGTAAATGATAAAGGATCCGTATTGTTCGACTCATCACTTAAGTATATCAAGGAACTTCCAACAACTTAAATAGGAACGTGAATGTTTTGAATATGTATAAATAGATTAATCCTACATTTTAAAAAATCAATGTAGATATTTTGACTGAATATTTTTACGATTCATTAATAAAGTTTACAACAAATCGTAATAGACTGTAAACGATGTTCTAATACTATTTTTAAAAGAACCATGACAAAAAACCAATAGGAGAATAATGTCCAGACATTCGATTGATGGATTTAAATATTTTGTAGTTCATAAAATGATCTCCTTATTATAAAGATATAAATTAGATTTCCCTGTTAGCAATAAAAATGTAAAAGTCCTATTTAAAATAAATGGTTAGAAATTTGAACCGTTAGTGATTTGCTTGAAGCCGTTTCGGTCATCCATTTAATCCTAATCCAATTCGTGATTTTAATTGTCGACCATACGAGTCAATTTAATTACAATAGAGATGACCAATGTCAAATATTAGCAATAGGATAAGACCGGTGGAGTTTCGAAATTGGAGGGTTCAATCATGAATGTAATTGAAATCAATCAACTGACGAAAAATTATGGAAAGGCTAGAGGGATTACGGACATTACTTTTAATGTAGAAGAGGGCGAGATTTTTGGCTTTATTGGTCCAAATGGTGCAGGAAAATCTACTACCATTCGAACATTATTGTCATTGATTTACCCAACTAGCGGCAATGCAAAGATTTTTGGTATGGACAGTGTTAAATATGCTCCTGAAATAAAGAAGCAAATTGGATATTTGCCTTCAGAAGTGTTTTATTATGACAATATGAAAGTGATGGACCTATTAAAATATTCAGCTAGCTTTTATAAAAAAGATTGCAGTAAAAGAATTAAAGAATTAGCGGAAATCATGGATCTTGATTTAACGAAAAAAATGGATGATTTATCATTAGGCAATAAAAAGAAAGTAGGAATTGTCCAAGGGCTTCTCCATGAACCAAAGCTCCTTATTTTGGATGAACCAACGAGTGGTTTAGACCCGCTCATGCAACAAAAGTTCTTTGAATTGCTTGAAATGGAAAATAAAAAAGGAGCAACGATTTTATTTTCATCCCATATTTTAAGTGAAGTTCAAAAATTATGTAATCGTGTGGCTATCATAAAAGAAGGCAAATTAGTGACGGTCGAAAAGATCAGTACTTTACAAGAAAACAACTATAAAAAATTTAAAATTGATACAAAATCTGCCGTTGGTGAGGATGACTTTAACATGACAGGTGTGACAAATCTAGAGGTTAAGGGTCATATTGTCAGCTTCTTATTTAAAGGCAATATCAATTTGGTGTTGAAAAAAATTGCGGAGATGGACATCACGAACATTTGGATAGAAGAGCCTGACCTTGAAGAGATCTTTTTGCATTACTATGAAAAGGAGGCTTAATAAACGATGAACATATTTATGCATGAATTGAGGGCTTATCGCAAATCTACGATCATATGGACGATATCCTTAATAATGATCGTTTTGCTATTTATGTCGTTTTATTCTTCTTTTGCTAAGGATGCTGAGGAATTTACAAAAATAATGGAAGGGTACCCAGAGGCGATCAGGAATTTATTAGGGGTTAACCTCGGAAATCTCTTTACTATTCTAGGCTTTTATAGCTTTCTATTAACTTTTATTACTCTTTGCGGAGCGATACAAGCTATGAATCTCGGGACTTCCATTGTCAGTAAGGAAGTTCGCGAAAAGACAGCTGATTTTCTGTTAACAAAACCAGTTACACGTACTACTGTTATGACAGCCAAGCTACTGGCAGCTTTCATCTCCCTTGTCATTACGAATATCTTTTACTTAGCTGCTGCATCCATCATTATATTTCAAGTAAAGACTGGTGACTTTAGTTTTAAACTTTTTATTATGCTTTCACTCACTATGTTTTTTGTTCAGCTCTTATTTTTAGCCGTAGGAATTTTCATTTCCGTCATTCTATCAAAGATTAAATCTGTTTTGACCGTTTCTCTCGCGACAGTTTTTGCCTTTTACTTTCTAGGTATGTTTAGCAGCACGACTGGTGAGGAGGCAAAACGATATCTTTCGCCTTTTAAATATTTTGATACCGCTTATATCATAGAAAATTCAAGCTATGAAGCAACATTTTTGATTGCAGGTGCAGTCATTATTATTCTTTCAATTGCAGCAAGCTACTACGTTTATGTCAAAAAGGATATCCATTCAGTTTAGACATCTGGCTTGTGTATGGACGATAAGGAGGGGTTGTAAATGAATATATTTTGGAGAGAAATGAAATCCCATCGAAAATCTCTCGTTTTTTGGAGTATTGGCGCATTTCTAATGGTCGTATCAGGAATGGGAAAATATGAAGCGTATTCGTCACAGGGTCAATCAATAAATGTTCTTATAGCAGATATACCCAAATCATTAAAGGCAGTTATGGGTTTCAGTGATGTTGATGTATCGAAGATTAGTGGATATTATTCCATTCTGTTTGTTTATATTTTATTAATGGCGACCATTCATGCAGCAATGCTTGGAGCAAATATTATTGCCAAAGAAGAGCGTGACAAAACGGTTGAATTTTTATTCACAAAGCCTTTATTAAGAAGTACCGTAATTACGGCAAAGTTATTGGCAGCATTTGTGAATATCGTGGTCTTTAATTTAATAACGCTCATTTCGTTGATTACGTTCATGGGGAAATACAATCGTGATGGTGAAGAAATTAATGGTCATATCGCTCTAACGATGGTCGGAATGTTCATTTTGCAGATCTTGTTTATGGTAGTCGGTAGTGCAATTGCTTCTGTAAAAAGGAACCCAAAATCGGTTGCATCAATAGCTACTGGGATCCTTTTGTTCTCATATCTGTTATCGATTGCCATTGATTTAAACGAGAACATTGAATTTTTAAAGTATATTACTCCTTTTAAATATTTTGAGGCTGAAATTGTGATGTATGATGGAGGATTGGATATTGTATATGTCCTAATATCTGTAGTCGTGATTGCGGTCCTTGCTTTTGTAACTTATGTATTTTTCAATAAAAGAGATTTGAATGTTTAAGATATAGAATTTGAAAAAGGAACAATCATGAGTTTCAGGGGCAAAAAAACAGATCAAGGTCTGTAAACCTTGATCTGTTATAGAATGAGTCATGTTTGGTGTTCAGTCATATACGTTTTAACAATAGGTGGTGTAAAATGGATGAATTGATCAAGAAGTCCCTTTGCATCGACATCCACAAGGGCCATCGATCGATGTTTTTCTTCCATGAATCGTTCATTCGTCATATGATTAAATAAATCTACAAGAGGATCGAAATAATGATTGATATTTAGAAGTCCTAAAGGTTTTTGATGAAGTCCTAACTGTGCCCAAGTGAAAATTTCAAAGAATTCTTCTAATGTTCCAGGTCCACCTGGCAAAGCAATAAAACCATCTGCTAAGTCATTCATTTTTGCTTTTCTCTCATGCATGGAATCCACAATAATGAGCTCTGACAAGTTCTTATGAGATCTTTCTTTTTGATCGAGAAATTTTGGTATAACGCCGATCACATTTCCTTCAGCTTCAATAATAGAATTTGCAACAGCACCCATCATTCCGACACTTGACCCACCATAAATAAGTGTAATTTTTCGTTTGGCTAACTCTTTTCCGAATTTTTTAGCTTCTTCGATATAGATATCAGATGCACCAATTCTCGATCCACAAAATACGGCTAAGCTTTTCACTAAATTCACCTCTTAATAAAATTATAGTCGATTAATGGTCTTCATAAAACATTTTCTCGAAAAATATATTGGAATTGTTTCAATTAAATAGAATATTGTTGTATCAAACTATTTGTATTTGATGAATGGTATAATGGATAAACTGGAGATCTGGGTAGAATAAAAATTTGAAAGGAGATTAACCATTCATGAAATATTTTAAATCGCAGATGAAACAACTTGTAAAAGAGCATGAAGAATTGCAAAATCGCTTAAAGGAATTGATGAAAGAACATGAGCTTGAGAAAAACTTTGCCCTTAAAGCTTTGTATCATTCAGAAGTTGCTGAAGGCGGGAAATATCAGCTAGATTACCAAGCGCTTGACTTGCCTAAAGGGTAGGTCTTTTTTTATGATGAAAGTGAAAAGTGTCTGACAATAGGGTAGGATAAAAGTAGATAAAAGGTCGTAAATGAACTAGATAAGCTTAGAACACAATGATGACGGGGGTAAAACAATGGCGGAAATCAAATTCGAAATAAAAGAAACGATAGGGACTTTATCGACATCACCTAAAGGTTGGAATAAGGAATTAAATTTGGTTAGTTGGAATGGAAAAGAACCGAAATATGATTTACGTGATTGGGCACCGGATCATAGCAAAATGGGGAAAGGAATCACCTTGACTGATGGGGATCTATTGGCATTGCGTGATATTTTAAATGGAATGAACGGATCATAAGTGGAACTGGCAAACCACAATATGTATCGAGCAACTAACATAAATAAGGAGGGAGCGTAAATGATAGCACATATTGAAAAAGTTGATAATGGTTATAGCGCCCGATTCGAACGTCATCTGCACCATTCTGTAGAAGAGGTTTGGTCTTGGTTGACAGAAAATGAGAAACTATCGAAATGGTTTATCGAACTAAGTGTGGACGATCTTCGTGAAGGTGGAATCATTAAGTTTGATATGCAAAACGGCAGCTTTGAAGAAATGAAAATTCTTGAACTCAATATGTACTCTGTTTTGGAATACACATGGGGTGAAGACATTGTTCGTTTTGAATTGAATTCAGAGCCTGAAGCTTGTCAATTGGTCTTAATTGAAAAAATAAATAGAGTCACAGATCATACACCAAGGGATCTTGCAGGTTGGCATGTATGTTTAGAAGTGATCCAAGCTTTAATGGATGGAAGGACCATTGATTCTAGGTCTGAAGAATGGACAAAGTGGTACGATAGGTATGTTCAGGAATTCGAGGAGATTTCTAACAAATAAATAAGAGGAAGCCGAGAAAAGGTAGTAGGGAATTTATTTTATCTCTTTGAGAAATCTGAAATAAACAAAACCAGAGTGAAAATACTATTATATTGGTAGTTTTGCAAAAAATAAATTTCACATAGTGAAAGTCCGGGTACTCCAGAAAAACTCTTGATATCCTGGACTTTTTTTTTACAATAGTAGAAGAATAATAATGGGGTATGGATCTCCCAAAAAAAAATTTTCAGAAAAATTTGTTAAAAGAACATTGCGTTACCGAATAAGAGGGGTTATAATACAAAAAGAATATTAAAAATGTAGAAATTTCAGATAATTAAAGGGGTTTCATATAAATGCATTTAATATTCGACACGAACGAAATAAAGCAGAAAAATGCGCATTTAATTTTTAGTATATTATTAGTTTTTTAATATTAAAAATTAATAATATATTGAAAATGAAAAATTATAAATGAAGGAGGTCATGATCCATCATCACTTGTAAAAAAAAATGGAGTGATACTTTTCTGTATTAGGACAACTAGCATAATTGAAAAGGGGTCAAGTCTGTTAGGTCAAAGTCTTTTCAGCACCAATTCTCGAAATTATAGGTAGAATGTTTCAAAAAGAGAAGTATGATTGAACTTATTGCGTCTTAAATATTCTAAAAATTAACAAAATTTCGCAAACAACAAGAACCGATCATAAAGTACAAAATGTAATGAATGCGAAACAAAGGGAAGAGAAGATGATTTCAAGGGTATTGGATAAGGTAGAAATTATACTTAAAGAGGGGGAATATTTATTCGTGGCAAAAGTTAATGTAGTAGAGGTTATTAGTAATAGTAAGTTTAATCGTTTTCATTTAGGGTTGTTTATATGGAGTTTTATGATTATTTTATTTGACGGTTATGATTTATCCGTCTATGGAACAGCTTTACCACTCATCATGGAAGACTGGAATCTGACGTCGGTTCAAGCAGGGACAATGGCAAGTTATGGACTATTTGGAATGGTGTTTGGAGCCATTATCTTTGGTATACTAGCTGACCGTATTGGAAGAAAGAAAGTTATTATTATCAATGTATTCATATTTAGCTTATTTACATTATTATGTGCATTTGCAGATAGTGCAACTACTTTCAGTATTTTTCGTTTTATTGCAGGATTAGGTCTTGGTGGAATTATGCCAAATATAGCTGCTCTAGTATCAGATTATGCTCCTAGAACGATGAGAATTAAATTAGTATCTCTTACACTCGTTAGCTTTGCCGTTGGTGGAGCACTTGCACCAACAGTTGGGGTTCTTTTGATTCAGACATTTGGATGGGGATCTGTTTTTATCACTGCTGGCTTGCCGCTTTTGGGTATTCCGTTCATGATGAAGCAACTGCCAGATTCAGCTAGCTATCTTATACGAGCTGGTAAAAAAGAACAACTATTTGCTACTCTTGCAAAAATAAGTCCTGGGTCAACTTTTAATATTGATGATGAAATTGTAGTAGCGAAAGTTACTCAAGCAAAAGTTCCAGTTGCAGGATTGTTTAAAGAGAATCGTGCTTTAAGTACGATCGGATTTTGGGTAGCATTCTTCTGTGCTCTATTAATGGTATATGGATTAAATACTTGGTTACCAAAGTTAATGATCGAAGCTGGTTATGGATTAAATTCAAGTTTATCCTTCCTTATTGCGCTTCAAGGCGGAGCCGTTATTGGGATTCTTGCTCTTAGTAATCTTTGTGAAAAATATGGTTCTAAAAAGGTTATTATTACCTCTTATATTTTCGGTGCCATTGCTTTAGCGTTACTAGGATTTGGTGGAAATACATTCTATATTTTCGTATTAGTAGCGATTGCAGGGGCTGCTACAACAGGGTCTCAAGTTCTGATTCAAGCTTATGTAACATCGTTCTACCCTGCAGAAATGAGATCAACTGGTATAGGTATGGCTTCAGGAATTGGCCGATTCGGTGGTATGACTGGACCGATTTTAGGTGGATTTCTTACTAACAATGACTTTACCTAACTTCATGAATTTCGCAGTATTCTCAATCGTTGGAATTGTTGCTGCAATTGGATTATCAGTCATTGCTGATAAATATTCTGCAACGAATATTCTTGTTCAGCAAGAAAAGGAAGCAGATTCAGCTAAAACAAGTGAAGTTGCAGCATCACTAGAATAGTGAAGGATTGGTTCTACACTATTTCGTATTCATAATCATTGAATAAAAGCTTTGGGCACAAAGGGACAGTTTGAAACTGCTCTCTTTGTGCTTTTTATTGATTATCATGAGGGAGGATGAAAGAGTTCTTAAACGTATGACTAATATATACTTAATGTTAATATTTCGCATGAAACAATTAGAGGTGATATAATGAAAAACCAAAATAATAATAGATAAGGACTTTCATCAGATGAAATCAAGCAGTGAGCAAATAAAAAACAGATCAAGAATTAAGAATCTTGATCTGTTTTTTATGAGTAGCATCTGTTTATATATTAGTGTTATTTTTAACACATCCGTTTAAAATGTACATTTCAAACGGACGGGTCAAAATACCAGATTGATAAACACGATCGACTAATAGAGCTTATGATAAATTAGATTTTATTGAAGGTTTTAGATTGCCACTAAACCATAATCGTAAATATCCTCGGTAAGTATTTTACAGCCTGGAATATTCTTTAAAGCTTCTCTAGCTTCATCTTCTGTGTTGAATTCATACATGGTTGTACTTTCCTTGTCATAGACGGTGATTACCCACATTACTAGTTTCCTCCAATAGCAGATATTTTTCTCTTTTTAAATAAAAATTTCAGTGGTAACAACAACTATTATGAACAATGTAAGATGAAATGAAAATAGTTTAGACAAAAGTAGTCAAAAAATTACAAAAACTAATGAATATTAGAAACGATGAATGCCTTTTATTCTCTTGAAAATGAATCATTTTCTACTATTATTTAAATAGTCAGGAAACCTAACCATAATATGCTATTATTCAAATGATCCTTTATAATAGTGTTGTCTGTAGAAAATGATAATGGGATCTAATTCAATAGAAAAAGGAGAAAATACATATAATGGAGCAACAATTTAATGCACTAATTGTTAATAAACAGGAAGAGCAATTTACTGTCGAAATAAAACAATTAAAATTAACTGATTTACCAAACGGCGAAGTATTAATCCGTGTTCACTATTCAAGCGTTAATTATAAAGATAGTCTAGCTTCTATTCCAAATGGCAATATTGTCAACACCTATCCATTTGTACCTGGAATTGATTTAGCAGGAGTCGTAGTCTCATCTGAAGACGCACGCTTTAGGGCAGGCGATGAGGTTATTGCGACTAGCTATGAAATCGGTGTTACCCATTTTGGAGGATATAGTGAGTATGCTCGCATCCCAGCTCAATGGATTGTCCCTGTTCCAAAAGGTCTTACATTAAAAGAAGCGATGATCATCGGGACTGCTGGTTTTACGGCTGCCCTATCCGTCTGGCGTCTACAGGAAAACAATAGTTCGCCTGAAAAAGGTAAGGTGCTAGTCACGGGTGCAACGGGTGGTGTTGGGAGCTTTGCAGTCTCTATTCTTTCTACTCTTGGGTTTAATGTTGAGGCAAGTACAGGGAAAGAATCTGAACAAGCATACTTGAAAAAAATTGGAGCCAACACGATTGTTTCTCGTGAAGAAGTATATGATGGAAAAGTCAGAGCATTAGGCAAGCAAAAATGGGCTGCTGCAGTAGATCCTGTTGGAGGAGAACCGCTGGCATCTCTTTTAAGTCAAATTCAATACGGAGGCTCAGTGGCTGTTAGTGGACTAACAGCAGGGACAAAGCTTCCAACAACGGTTTTTCCATTTATCTTAAGAGGCGTAAATTTACTGGGAATTGACTCTGTCAACTGTCCAATGGAGACTCGAGTAAAAATATGGAATCGTCTAGCAACAGACTTCAAACCCAAAAATTTAGAAGAACTCATTCAACAGGAAGTTACACTAGATCATCTGCCTGAAGTTCTCCCAACCTTACTAAAGGGTCAAGCACGAGGAAGAATTCTTGTTAAATTATAATTCAAACTGATGGAAGTCTTCTTTATGAATGGTTGACTATAAAAGCCTGCGGGGGATACCTATAAGTGTACCCCGTAGGCTTTTCTTAGCAACAGACAACAAGTTATTATCCATTCATTTCAAAATGGACTTGGACAGCTTTAGATCGTTATTTAGTATAATGATACAAAAAAATAAAATAAGTGTTGACAAATATTTCTGCTAATTTTATAGTTTAATTGTAAACCATTTATATAAAAAGGTTAACAATAGGAGGAACGATGAATGACTAAAGATCAGATAAAATTGAGATCCATGATTATGATTGCTTTATTTGCAGCCATTATTGGGGTACTGGCGCAGGTAACGATTCCATTACCACTTGTACCAATTACGGGACAAACATTAGCTATAGGGTTAGCAGCTACTATATTAGGATCCCGAAATGGGACCTTTGCTGTCATTCTATATTTATTGATTGGATCTGCAGGAGTTCCTGTATTTGCCGAGTTTACAGCAGGGATATCTAAACTATTTGGACCAACGGGTGGTTTTTTAGTAGGTTTCATTCCAGCTGCATTTATTATTGGTTTTTATATGGAAAAAAGGGGATTTAACTTTATTAATGCAATAATTGCAAATATCATTGGAATGATTATAACCCTTGCCTTTGGAACGGTGTGGTTGAAAATATCTGCTGATTTATCTTGGGTAGCAGCTTTTACAGGTGGATTTGCTCCTTTCATTATTGTAGGAATCCTTAAAGCGGTTCTTGCTTCATGGGTTGGAATTTTGGTAAGAAACCGTTTAATTTCATCTAAACTATTACTTTCAACAAACGCAAATATTAATCAGTAAAGCAGTAGATGATATGTAAAGGGATAAACTTAACATCTATGCTTGTTAAGCAAATGGCAGGAAAAAGCGGAACTCTTTCATTCCTATATACTTGATTTTTCCAAAAGCGAACAGTAAAAGTACTGTTCGCTTATTTTATTTTCTTTTTTTTAATCAAGATGATGATAAAATTAAGATAGACTTGTTCATTCTATTTATAGGTTATATGAAAAGGAATGTGTAATTAGAGTAAAAAGCGAAATCGTTATAGAGCAAGTAGAAAGGTAGTAATGACATGAAACTTCTATTAAATATTTTTATAGCTTTTTTTCGGTCTGGGATGTTGGGCTTTGGTGGAGGCCCATCAGCGATACCACTCGTTTACAAAGAGGTAGTCGAAACGTTTAAATGGATGAATGATCAGCAATTTAGTGATGTATTAGCATTAGGGAATACATTGCCTGGACCTATTAATACGAAAATGGCTGGTTATATCGGATATAGAGTAGGTGGATTACTGGGCATGGTTACCGCTCTTATTGCTTCTATTGTGCCTACGGTCATTTTGATGTTGATCCTATTAACTTCCTTTAATCAATATAAGGATAACTCAAAGGTACAAGGGATGACCGATGCTGTTGTCCCCATTGTTGGAGTGATGCTGGGGGTTTTAACCTGGCAATTTTTCAAAAAATCAAAGGATGGCTTAGGTTGGAAGATGGGTGTAATCCTTTTAGTTGGATGTTACATCTTCATCGAGGTCGTTCATATTCATCCTGGTATTGTCATTGGATTTTTATTAATAGCAGCGTTAATAACACCAGATAAGAAAAATAATAAGTCGCAAATGGAAGGAAAAGTGGATGACCAATGATCTATATACACTTATTTTTAGCCTTTTTAATTCCAGGTATTGTCGGATATGGTGGAGGCCCTGCTTCCATTCCATTAATCGAACATGAAGTGGTCAGTCGATATGGATGGATGACGACAAGTGAATTTAGTGAAGTACTGGCATTAGGAAACGCGCTCCCTGGACCGATTGCCACCAAAATGGCTGGCTATATCGGATTTGAAATAGGTGGTGTCTTTGGTGCCGTAGTTGCTATTTTGTCCACAGTGGCACCTTCTTTATTTTTGATGATTGTCCTATTAAGAATCCTTTATCGATATAAAGATACCCCAAAGGTTAAGCGGTTATCAAAGATTGTTCTTCCTGCTGTCACGATCTTAATGGGCACACTTGCTTTAGACTTTTTTCAAACGTCTTTTTCAGTAAATGGTCTTTGGGAGACCTTATTTATTGCTGTCATCTGCTTCTTGCTATTAGAAAAATGGAAGGTTCATCCTGCATTTGTAATCGTCGGGGGATTGGCTTTTGGTGCACTATTTTTAAGTTAGAACACCTACACTTCATCTTGATATGTGAACATTTGTTGGATATACTAAATTCGATCTATAATCGGAATAGTAACCAAATTAATTATAGTTTGAATATTTTATTTTAAACTCGGAGGGATTTCTTTGAAGGAACATTGTATCCATTTACTTCAATATGATCATTGGGCGACCCTGAAATTATTAAAACATGTTCAACATTTGCCTGAAGATCTTTTTCATAAACCAACAGAAAGTGTTTTTTCATCGATTGCTGAGACATTCTTTCATATTTATCGAGGTGACCGAATTTGGATGAAACGTTGTTTTCCTCATTTAATATTGGATGAGAGCTTGAATGAATTTAAGGATATAGAGATGGCAGAAAATCATATTGTAGTACTTCATCAATTGATGGTTCAGTCTATTAATGATTATTATGATGAACTAGATGAAATTGTATATCAAAACGACAAGGGGACTACTTTTAAAAATAGTTTAAGTGAAATCCTCATCCATCTCGCAAACCATGGCACCTATCATAGAGGCAATATTGCATCCATAATCAGGCAATTTGGATGTAAGGGCACATCGACAGATTATATTCAGTATTTAAGAGACATGTCATAATTGGAATCAATCGTATGAATCGGATTGTGTTATTTGATGGGGAATGCCATTTCTGTGATTCTAGTGTACAGTTTATAATCAAACATGACCCTAGGGAACTGTTTTATTTTGCTCCCTTAAAAAGTGAAGTGGGAAAAGAATTGCTTGCTGAAATATGACGTCTCCCCAGAAATCAACAGCATCGTGCTTATTGAAAACGAAAAAGCGTATGTGAAATCGACTGCTGCATTAAGAATTTGCCGTCAGTTACGCGGAACATGGAAGTGTTTCTATGTCTTTACGTTTGTGCCCATTTCAGTACGAGATTTTGCTTATGATCTGATCGCTAAAAATCGATACAAATGGTTTGGAAAAAAAGAAAGTTGTAAGTTACCACCGCCAAATATACGAAAGCGATTTTTATCCTAGTATTGGAATAAAAAACGCCTTAATGATTTTTTTAAAAATGATATTAATCTTGTTTAATTCCTCCCGATACCTTCATGAGGGGGCTTCTTGGAGCTGAACTCTGTGACTGCACGGAAGGAAATAAACAAAAAGTAAAGCTGAATTCCCTTTTAGATTGGGGATCAGCTTTATTTTTTGATGATGTCCTATCTTCGTTCACGATCAATGAATACCTATCGAAAGGTATTAAGATGTTGTGCTCTCAATACCCTTACAACGATCCCTCCAATTTGCCTTCCTAATCTTAATCCTTCATCATTATCTACTTTAAAATGGACGCCAGCATATAAACGAGATTGAGCACATTGTTCCATTATGTTTTTTAGTCGGGCTGACTCGGGTGGAAAAAAATAACTTAATATGACTTCCGCACATCCTGCGATCGTTGCATGTGCGGAAGGATAGGACGGAAAACGTGGAGTAGACAAAACAGTTGATAGGTTTTTGCCATATTGATTAGGACGTGCGACATCCCAAAGATATTTAAAAAACCAGGACATAACAAATGCATCGTTACAAGCAGCGTTAAAATATCCCAACACTCTGGCAACATTCGGTGATCCGAGCTTATACTTTTCAGCTAAATCGAAAATCAACGGAATCATTCTCGCGGTTGCTTCAGTGGTCCCCCAATATTGTGCAATGCGTCTTTGCTCTGGAGTTAATGATGATAATGTTTGCACCACAATAGATAGCTCTTGTTCCCAATCAATCTCAATAGGGTTTTTAATCCTCCAATTGATGTGTTGTTTAAAGGGGTCGAGGAAGTTATTGTTATTTCCTCTTATAATAAAAAACATAGGCCAACTTGCTACATCTGGAAAAGCTTTAGGGGGGAATTGCTCTCCCTGGTATGGGTGCTCAGTCCATCTTCTGTAATTTGCGCTCATTAAACCCAACCCCTTATAGAATAATCTTTTTATGCTTCATGACTAAGATATTAATAAAGGGCTTTTCTAATGTTCATTATCTGATTTCTACGATATGGAAATGGAAAAGGGGATTAGAAAAACTAGTTAAAATGTAGGTAACGTGCCATTAGACTTCCTAAATTCTGTGAACTATACTTATTAGCATTTGAGCTTTACAATAAAGATGAAAAGAAACCTGAAGGATGGAACTAAATTGAATAATAATCATAATACTGTATCGACCTTTATTTATACTTATGCTTGTAGACCTGAGGAACTTACTTTGTGTCAAATGGAGATGCGCGCACTTTTTGAGATGGAGACTGATGTTCCAATTTTGAAAAGCTCAGTTGAAATTGATCCGAGTAGAAGTCCTTTTATTAAAGAGAGGATTGATGTTCTCTATGAAGGGGATCATCTCCAAAGTATTTTAGAGCAAGTAAACCAATTACAGCTTAAGAACGATACCTTTAAAGTCTATTTCGTGAAAATCAATGATTTAGATGAATCAGAGAAAGTACCTTTTGCTAAAAGAAGAGAGATTGAACGTGAGATCGGTCTCCAAATGAATGGTGAGGCCGATTTGGATCAACCTGATGTCATTTTTGGGATTGTCACTTTTGGTGGACGGTGGTATTTCGGAAATTACCAAACAAGTAAATCCTTCTGGTGGCATCATCTTAAGAAACCACGCGAATATTCCACAGCCCTTAGCACAAGAGTAGCGCGTGCTGTTGTTAATATCGCTGTACCAAATCCTGAAGGAATTCAGGTCATTGATCCTTGTTGTGGAATTGGAACCGTACTGGTAGAGGCACTTTCAATGGGAATTAAGATTGTTGGACGTGATATCAATCCACTCGCTACAGATGGATCTAAAGAGAATATTGCCCATTTTGGGTATGAATGTGAAGTAGTAACAGGTCCCATCTCAGGGGTAACGAAGAAATATGATGTAGCCATTATTGATATGCCCTATAATTTACTCACTCGTGCCACACCAGAAGAACAGCAATCGATTCTTGAACATGCTCGTAAGATAACAGCCAAACTAGTTGTTGTGACAAGTGAAGACATGGATGCGATGATTCATGAGGCAGGTTTTGCAATAAAAGATCGTTGTATAACGAGTAAATCATTATTTACTAGACATGTCCTACTATGTGAGTAGATGTTGAGCAGTTTAAGGCAGGAATTCCTATGGAAAAATGGTGGTTTGTGATATTTGTTCCTATTTATTTACTCATCACCTTTTTTGATTAGGTCCAGTTTTACGTGCCGATGGATCAACTAGCGAAAAAAAACCATCAGATCAATTAAAGACGGTCCTAAGATTTAAAGTGGCTCGGGTCGAGTTAGTATTAATGAATCATTAGGATACAGAAATATAAACTAAAGTGTCTTTCCCTAATAGGTTAATATCTTTATCTATGAGGAAAGACATTTTTCTCTATAATTAAATTTCTGATCATATCAAGATCTAATGAACGAACCGACTCAATCGATCGACATGTTCTCGATCCTTATCCAAAATATCCTCGATTAATTTGCGACTTTCTGGATCTAAATCTCCTTTGACGATTTCTTCAGATATATTTATGCCATAATAATCTTCTCCCTCTAAGGCACTTTTTATGATTTCCTCCGTAGTATCTGGAATCTTAAATTGACCAAGAAAGCCTTGAACAGAACCTACTAACCCTTCATCATCAACTGGTGTTCCTCCGAGATTTTGTATTCTTTCCGCTACTTTCATGGCATGAAGTTTATGGTCTTGCTGTATAGTTTGAAATTCTTTCTTTATACTAAGATCATTTAATTTCTCTATATGATGTTCATAAGCATGGATGCCCATATACTGTCCCTTCAGAAAGGCGTTTAGTGTATGGACCACATCTTGAGTTGTCATATCAATCACTCCTTTTACTAGTTATTATTTCAAATTAGAAAAGAGTTATTCTTAAATCAAATTTAAGGAGTCCTCTTAGATTTGTGATAAAAGTAGAAAATAGTTGCCTTAAAATTCATAATATTACATAATGATAAGGGTGGAACATACAATTGGAGGAGATCACATGGGAGAATTAATTAAAAAAGAATTTGAATTACTACGTACAAGATTATATCCGAGAGTGGAAGAAATATCAGAGGAAGTCATTGATATTCAACCAGAAGGGTTTAACAATACGATTCATTGGCATGTGGGGCATATCTTGACTGTTACGGAAGGTTTTCTGTTTGCTGAAAATGGACAACTTCCTGCTGAATATAATGAACTATTTGCTCCGAAAACAAAACCTTCTGATTGGAAAGGGGAGGTTCCAAGTATAGCTACACTTGTTCAGGAGTTAAAGAAACAGCATGAACGTATTAACGACATTCCAAATGAACGATTTAATGAATTATTGCCTGAACCTAAATTTGGATGTACAACAGTAGGAGAATTAGCAGGTTTTACTTTTTATCATGAAACCTATCACTTTGGGCAAATTCATGCGATGAAACGACTTATTGAAACGGCATTACTCGAAACAAAATAAAGGATAAGACTAGCTGGAATCTATGTGATTTCAGCTTTTTCCTTCTAATAAATGGGAACTAGTAGAAAGAATTAAAGATTTGGAATGTGTATTGGAAGTGTTGAAAAGAGATTAAATAGGTACAATAAGTTATAATAAGTTCGAAACGTAATACATAATAGAAAAAAGAAAAAGAATATGGAGGAACGCAAATGAGTGAATTAGTAAAAAAACAATTTGAATTAGGTAGAGCTGGATTATTAAAGGACATTGAGGGATTAGCAAAAGAACAATTTGATGTGCAGTTAGAAGGACTCCCAAATACAATTCATTGGCAACTTGGTCATATTTTAACAAGTGCAGAAGGCTTTCTTTTTGGAGCAGAAGGTCAACTTCCTGCAGAATATAATGAGTTATTCGGATATGGATCAAAACCATCTGCATGGAAAAGCGAGGTTCCAAGTGTTGAAACACTTGCAGAACAGCTAAAGAGTCAACTTGAACGCATTAAGGAAATCCCAAATGAACGGTTTCAAGTTAAGTTACCAGAACCAGTTTTAGGAAATTCAACATATGGAGAATTAGTTAGTTTTACGGCCTTCCATGAATCGACACATGTTGGGCAAGTTCATGTAATGAGAAAGCTTGTTGAATCTTCATTAACTAAATAAAGAAAAAAAGCTGAAATCCTGTAGATTTCGGCTTTTTTTCTTAACTGAAATTTAGTTGTAAGAACTGCACAAAAGAACCTGTCTCGTGTAAAGTTGTTGTACACTACACGGATACTAAAAGGAATCTATAGGAAATTGTCAAAAACGGATAGAGAAGGGATGTATAGTACATGAGATTGAGTGTATTGGATCAAGCACCCGTTACGGTAGGGAATACTGCAGTAGGTGCATTAAAAAATGCAGAAGAACTGGCTATATTGACAGATCAATTAGGCTACCATCGAATGTGGATGGCAGAGCATCATGGAACAAATGCATTTACAAGTTCAGCTCCTGAAGTAACAGTAGCTCATTTGGCAGCCAAAACAAATCATCTTCGTATTGGTACTGGTGGAGTCATGATGATGCACTATTCTCCATTAAAACTAGCTGAAGTGTTTAAAACGCTTAGTGCATTTTCACCAGGACGGATTGATTTTGGTGTGGGTAGAGCTCCAGGCGGGGATAATTACTCGATCTATGCACTATCTGAAGGACGTCAACCGATGGTGAATAATATGTATGAAAAATTGGATACAGCATTAAAGTTAATGAACGATGAGGTACCTGAGGATCGTTTATACAATAAAACGATCGCCACTCCTACACAAATCGTGTTGCCAGAAGCATGGCTGCTTGGTTCAAGCGGTAATAGCGCCGTTCAAGCAGGTCGTAGGGGTGTCGGATATTCTTTTGCGCAGTTTTTCAATGGAGAAATGACGAAAGAAATATTAGACTTATATAAAAGAAACTTTACCCCATCAGCATTTATGAAAAAACCGGAAATTAATGTATCGTACATGGTGACGGCAGCTGAAACAAAAGAAGAGGCTGAGTTTGAAGCAGGTCCGCAAGATATTTCCCGTTTACTCCTGATGAAAGGACGCATTGGTCAAGCACTGACACCTGAAGAAGCTCAAAATTATCCGTTAACCGAGATCGATCGCATGACAATTAAAGAAAATCGCAAACTACATTTAGTAGGGGCAGTAAAAGAAATTGCTGTGCTTTTACAAGAAGAGCAAGAACATTATGGATTTGATGAAGCCATGATTTGCAGTATTCCTCATTCACAAAAGAAACGCTTAGAAGTTTATCGCTTACTGGCTCGGGAACTGTTTTAGCATCGGTTTTGTAGTAAGGTAAAATTAAAATGATGAAAGGTGTCTTAACATGAAATATAACTTTGATGAAATTGTCAATCGTAGAGGAACATATTCTTTGAAATGGGATGGCGGCGAATTTACTAAAAAAATTAGGTTTTACGGAACGATATGATGAAGAGACTTTACCGTTATTTACCGCTGACATGGATTTACCCATCCCACAGCCTGTGATTGATGCTTTACATAAAACAGTGGATCATCGGATCTTTGGTTATTCTGTTTTTCCAGACGAGTATTTTGAAGCTGTTCAGCATTGGTTTAAAAAGAGACATGATTGGGAAATCAAGAAGGAAGAAATCATCTACAGTCCAGGTACGGTTCATGCATTAAATGTGGCTGTAAAATCCTTTACAGAACCTGGTGATGGAATCATTATTCAACGTCCTGTTTATCCGCCATTTACATCAGCGATTGAAGGAAATGGTAGACAAGTTATCAATAATGCTCTTATCTGTGATGAAGAAGGGTATTATTCGATTGATTTTGAGGATTTTGAAGCAAAGGCAAAAGAAGAAAAGACGAAAATGTTTATTTTATGTAATCCACATAATCCAACTGGTAGAGTATTTAATAGGGAAGAACTAAAAAAATTATCAGATATTTGTGCTGAAAATAATGTGCTGATTGTTGCAGATGAAATTCATGGGGATTTAATTAGACGTGATCAAACTTTTATTCCAATTGCAAAAGCTGCGGACAAGACTGATCATATTATTACTTGTACAGCCATCAATAAAACATTTAATGTAGCAGGGCTTCATTGCACAAATGTGATCATCTCTAATCCAGAGCTTAGAAAAACATTTAGTGCAGCAATGGGTTATCAAATGGCTACACCATTTACGATATCTGCCCTTATTGCAGCCTACAATGAAGGTGAAGATTGGTTAGATCAATTAAAAGAATATATCGATGAGACAATGGAATGGGTCGTACATTTTCTAGCTGAAAGAATGCCGAAAGTGAAAGTGAGAATTCCAGAAGGAACCTATTGTTATGTGGATGGATTTTAGTGGCTATGGGATTTCACCAAAGGAAGTCCATGATCGCATCTATAATAAAGCGAATGTTTTATTAGAGGATGGTATTATGTTTGGAGAAGAAGGATTAAATTATCAAAGAATCTGTATCCCTTCGCCAAGACCGATTATTAAAGAAGCATTTGAAAGAATCGCAAGGGAATTTGAAGATATTAGTTAAGTTATTTTTATTCCTAACACAGCCATTAAATAAAAGGAACGGATCGCAATTGTACTACCCACATTTGCAATTCGTTCCTTTTTAGTTATTGGTCGGGATTATTTTGAATGATTAATATATTACTTCTATTGCTTTCTATTTCTTAAAATGAAAGAGTTTTTTTATGTTCGTTAATAGATTCTTAAATCCCAATTGTGGATTTCTTCTCTTTGGATTGTACTTTACTAAAAGGCCTTTCGCAAAGAATGAGCTGACTGTTGACTTCGTTTTCATCAGCATTTCTTTCTACATAATGGTAATGACCTGAAGAATCTTGTTCACGTGCTTTTACATTATCTTTGAGAACAAGTTCGAGAACAGTATAGATTTTCTCTTTTAAATGACTTGATAAAATTGGGAACAATATTTCCACACGGTGATCCATATTTCTTGTCATGAGGTCTGCAGATGAGAGAAAAAGTTCTTTCTGACCGTGATGATGAAAATAATAAATTCGTGTATGTTCTAAGAATTTTCCAACGATGCTTCGCACTTTAATATTTTCACTAATTCCTTTTATACCAGGCCTCAAACAACAAATACCTCTTACAATTAAATCGATTTTTACGCCTTCCCGTGATGCCTCATATAGTTTCATGATGATTTTCTTATCTGAAAGCGAGTTCATTTTTGCAATGATATAACCATCTCCAAATTGTTGATGATAGGCAATTTCCTGGTCAATCAATAGCATAAATTTATCTCTTATATCAAATGGAGCTACAATGAGATGATGGTATTCAGGTTTTTCCATATGACCGCTTAAGTAATTAAAATAGTTGGTAGCATCAATCCCGATTTGTTCATTACTTGTGATTAACCCCATATCTGTATAGATCCTTGCTGTCGCATCGTTATAGTTGCCCGTTCCTAAATGAACAAAGCGCTCAATCTTGTTATTTCTTGCGACGTACAATGAGCGTAATTTTACTGTGGATTTTTAAGTGAGTCATTCCATAAATGACATGACAGCCTGCTTTTTCTAATTCTTTTGCCCACTGTACATTGTTTTGTTCATCAAATCGAGCTTTTAACTCCACCAGCACCGTGACCTGTTTTCCATTTTCAGCCGCTCGTTTAAGACTTTGAATGATAGGGGAGTTCCCACTTACCCGATAAAGGGTTTGGCTAATCGCTTGAACATCAGGATCATCTGCAGCCTTAGAAATAAATTCAACGATAGGTTCAAAGGACTCGTATGGATGATGGAGCAAAATATCCTGTTTAAGGGCAGCTTCAAAAATATCCTTATTTTCAACAAGTTCTTGGGGTACCTGTGGAATAACATTTTCATCAACTAAATGTGGATGTGTTGATTGGATGGTATTGTAAAAAGAAAACAAAAAGGTTAAATCAAGTGGAGCTTGAACAAAATAAACATCCTTAATATGGATTTCTAGTTCCTTTATTAAATAATCAACCACATTTTTATCTATAAACTTGATTTTGTACTTCTAATCGAATGGGTGCTCCCCACTTGCGTTTCTTCAGTTCTTCTTCAATTTCAATTAAAAGATCATCTGCTTCATCCTCATGAATGGTTAAATCAGCATTACGAGTAATACGAAAGGCAGTAACAGATTTTATTTCATATCCCTTAAATAATTGATCAATAAAACGTGAAATGACTTCTTCTAATAGGACGAAATGTCTTGTGGCATGATTTGAAGGCAATTCAATATAACGTTTGATGACAGAAGGAACTTGTACAATGGCAAATTTTTCTTGGAGATCTTTTCCCTCATTAGATTCTTCATTTTCTACGAGGATAATTCCTAGATTAAGTGACTTATTTAATAGCATGGGAAAAGGTCTATAGGCATCAATTGCCATAGGAGTCAGTACAGGAAAGATATGCTCGTTAAAATGACTTTCTAAAAAAGACAGTTCATCCTGTGACAAATCTGAAATTGATAAGATTTTTACATGTTCTTTTGCTAAAAGAGGATTTAACTGATTTAAATAGGTTTGATCCTGTTTTTCAATCAACTCATGTGCAATCTTAGTAATAGAAGTTAACTGTTCTGTAGGTGTTAATCCTGCTTTATCTTCAGGTCGAATATATCCTACCTTTCGTTGGTCTACTAAACCAGCTACACGTACCATAAAAAATTCATCTAAGTTTGAGCTGAAAATAGCTAAAAATTTATATCTTTCAAGTAAAGCATTTCGATCATCCATGGCCTCTTCTAATACTCTTTGGTTGAAATCTAGCCAACTTAATTCTCGATTATTATAAAAAGAATGATCATTTAAGTTTATAGTAGTGGCATCTAAGCTGTTTTCTAATCCTGTTGCACTCACTTCGCTTTCATCTCCTTTACGTCATTACTAGTGTCCTTTTGAATATGAATGATAAATTTTTACTTTTAAAGATAAGCTTATCTTCTTCATATGGCTTTGTTTCATGTAAGCAACGATCCAATATCTTTATCTTTTTCTTTTCATGCTTTCGACTCTTTATATACATTATTTTAGAATATCAATAAAAAGTAAATTTAATGTTTATTTTTTGTAAATATTATGTAAATAACCGATTAATAGAACAATGATTTTCTGGATTTTTGGTAATTTAATATTAGCAGGAAGAGGAGATGCGCATAAGTTCTCTAATTATTCAATATGAAAGGTGAAGAATGAATGGAAAAAGTCCTTAGTAATCGTTGGGAAAACATCTCCAAAAAAATGGAAAGATGTTTTCCTAATGATATATACTATAAGAAAGGAGCGTGTTCATCGTGAAAAAAGGATATATGGGAATAGGCATTATTATAGCGGTTATTGTTGTTTTAGGCATCATGTTAATGTCTAGCTATAATGGTTTTGTCAATTCAGAAGAAAATGTAGACCAATCATATGCTCAAATTGAAACTCAACTGCAAAGAAGGCTTGATTTAATTCCAAACCTTGTGAATACGGTAAAAGGGTATGCTTCACATGAAGAAGAAGTACTTACTCAGATTTCAGATGCTCGTGCAAGGCTAGCTGGATCGAATACACCGGAAGAAGAAGCCACTGCGAATACGGAATTAACAGGAGCTTTAAGCCGCTTGCTTGTTGTGGTAGAGAATTATCCAAATCTTAAAGCCGATCAGCAGTTTACTCAATTAATGGATGAACTTTCGGGCACAGAAAATAGAATTGCCGTTGCTCGAAAAGATTATAATGACGAAGTAGCTCTTTATAACAAAAAGGTAAAAAGATTTCCTGGAGCGATCGTAGCCAGTATTACTGGGTTTGATGAAAAAGAATATTTTAATGCCGATCCGAGTGCAGCAGAAACGCCGAAAGTGGACTTTGGAGGCAATGAGTAATGAAAGCGAACAAGGTTCTCCATTTCTTTTTAGTGTTTATCACCTTTTTTCTTATAGAGGGTCATGCACTTGCTGAGGAGATCCAAATTCCAGCTCCTGTGGGAGATATTTATGTACAAGATTTTGCTAATCTCCTAAATGAACAAGAACGAACAGAATTAAGAAGTATAGGGAGAAGCATTGAAAATCAAACAACTGCACAAATTGCTGTCTTAACAGTCGATTCGATTGGGGATCGACCAATTGAGGAATATGCGAATGAAGCTTTTCGCCAATATGGAATTGGCAATAAAGAGGAAAATAACGGAGTATTACTGGTTATTGGCTATGAATCGCTCACCAGGTATGGATAAACGCCATTGAGAATTGAAGTGGGGTATGGTTTAGAAGGCAGACTTCCAGATGGTAAAGTAGGTCGAATTTTGGATGATATTACGATTCCTTACTTGCAAAATCAAGAGCCAAATAGAGCCATTATAGAAACGTATAAGATATTGGCGAATGAGGTACTAGCTGAGTATGGAATTGAAGAAGGTCAGCAATCTGTCCAACAACCAGAGCAACAGCCAACAGAAGATGAGGGACTTGGTATTCCAGCTTGGTTACTCATCATCATTGTTGTGGTCGTTTTATTTCTTGATTTTAAGTTTTTTGGAGGTGCTCTCACGCAAATCCTTCTAGCCATTTTGTCACGGGGTGGCGGAAGAGGCGGCGGTGGAGGGGGTTCCAAAGGTGGAGGAGGAGGATCATCAGGCGGAGGCGGTGCCAGTCGAGGATGGTAAGTCTTTTAGATTCCTTCTGTTGATTTCTCAGCGATTTCTTCCAAAAAAATCGATCAGTAATATGAAAAGCTCATCCCATCCACAATTGGGATGAGCTTATTCAATCCCTATGAAAGGGCTGTACCTCATTAAAAGGAGATAATCATTCCATCTTTACCAGCATAGGTCCCCATTGTAGCTCCCATGTAGTTTACGATGACGTCTTTTGGATGGAATTGTTGGATGATTTCTTGTTTTATGGCCTCGGCATCTACTTCATTTCCAGTGTGTGTGATTCCAAATGTTGTATTAGAAAAATCAGCGCCTCTTTCTTTTATGATTTCGAGCACTCGCTTCTGGAACCTTTTCTTTCCTCGGATTTTTTCAAGAATTTCTACTTTTCCACCTTGAACTCTCTCTAATATCACTTTGATATTCAGGATTTTGGCTAAGGTTCCTTGAAATTTACTTAGACGACCACCTTTTACAATATTGTCTAGCGTATTTAAAAGGACTAGAATATTCATCTGATCTCGATAATTTGTTAAATCCGAAACAATTTCTTCGATGGAATCCCCTTGTTCAGCAAGTTCAGCTGCTCGAATAATTTGCATTCCATGTCCTAAAGATCCTGCTAATGTATCAAAGACGGTCACATTGGAGTGGGATAACTCTTTCCCAATATTTGCGGATTGATAGGTACCGCTAAGCCCCGATGAGATGGTTAGACAAATCAAATCAGTATCCGATTCAAATTTTGTGAAAACCTCGGCAAAGGCAGAAGGGGATGGCTGGGAAGTCTTTGGAAGTTCTTCTATAGAAAACATTTGTCTAAAGAATTCCTGTGGGGTTATATCAACGGTTTCTAAATAATCATGTTCATTAATGGTGACTGTTAATGGAACGATTGTAATATCATATTTTTCAATGAATTCTTTTGGTAAATCAGCAGAGCTATCTGTTATTATTTTAATCATTAATGATCCATCCTTACATAATCTATTTTAAATAACTAGTTTAAGTATATCAGTTTGTATGATTTAGTAGGTAATTAGGCGTTAATCTTGAAGAAGTAAAGCTATTGAACTAAAAATCTTTGAAATGATAATCAAGAATATATATTGGTATGAGTAATAGAGGGAATATTGTGTACGTTTGTTCAAAAAATGATCAAGAAAGCAAGTCTTTTCCCGCACAATGCTTTCACTAATTCCATACTATAAATTATTCAAATTGAATGGAGGATATTGGATGGATGATTTAGCTGTCATATATAAGATCATAGCTGGTTCCTTCAAGGTAAAAGAAAATGCAGAAGAGCGAGGATCATACTTGCGTTCATTGGGGATTGATTCATTTGTACAAGCTGCTACCATTTCAAATGAACTTACTTATCGAGTTCAAGCGGGTGCCTATTCGAATCGAGATTTAGCAGAAAAAAACCTGAAGGTAGTGTATAACGCTGGAATTAAAGATGCATTTATTTTTGAAGAAAATGGTTCAGAGGTTAACGTAAGTGAAAACGAATATATTATGGGACAAACCATTTTGTTACCTGATCAAATGGAACAGTTTGTACAAATAGTGAATCCTGCAGCCATTGAATTAGCAAATTTTTATGTTAACTTTGGAAATGATTATGGAATGAGGGGAGATATTGCTTTTGCCCAAGCTATTCTTGAAACCGATTATTTTCGTTTTACAGGAGTCGTTAAGTCCCATCAAAATAATTTTTGTGGTTTAGGTTCGACTGGGCCAGACAACCCAGGAGCTTCTTTTGATACACCACAAAATGGAGTACTCGCTCATCTGCAGCATTTATTCGCCTATGCTGAAACAAACCCATTACCAAATAAGTATCCATTAGTGGATCCTCGGTTTCGATTCGTTAGAAGAGGTGTTGCCCCAACGTGGGTTGAATTAAATGGGAAATGGGCAGTGCCAGGGGATCGTTATGGACAAACCATTTTAGATATCTATAAAAGAATGAGTGAATCCACTCCGTAACATCGGCAAATATTTAACTTCATTCAGCAGAAGTCCTCCACTTCTAAAGTTAAGGGATGAATGCAAATTGCACTTCGAAAAATCCGGACGCAAATTCGACGGGCGAATTTGATTCATGAAAATCCATGATCCTATCTTCTTTAGGTTATAAAAAAGAGAAAGCTGTTGATTTTCAACAGCTTTAATCATTATGAACGTTGAATCATAGAAGTAGAATAGCTTTTTAATAATTTCTGAAGGTTTCTATGGCTTTCTCTAACCTTAATGGTTTCATCAATCAATCTTTGGAAGCCTTCTAAGTCTTTATCATTGGCATTTAATACAGATTTTGTTACACTTTCAGCGATTTGTTGTAGAGATACCTCTGTGCTCATAAAAAAACGACCACCTTTCCATCTTATTAGTTTACTGATGTGGTGTTTTACCTCTTTAAATAGATTTATCGAAAGGCTTCCTATTTTCCTGCAAGAACCATCAAAAATTTATCTACAAATCTCATCATGATTGTGACCATTTAGCGAATCTTCAACGTAATTAATCTAGTAAATCAGAAGATGGACTAAAAGTCAGGCTGTTTTTCTAGCAGATTTTATCGAATCCTTTTCTAGGATATTGGGAGTAAAGTGGATCTTGTTGTATTCTCCAATAATCGTATGACAAATGAACGTTGGAGAAGGACAAACCAATAGGGAAATCTCTGAAAAGCTCCATTTATCAGTGGGTACTGTGAAAAATCATATTACACAAATTCTTCAAAAAACAGATTTGCGCGATCGCACTCAGTTGGCCATTTATGCGGTGAAACATTATTTAATGGATTAATAGGTAACCTTCTGCAAAGCAGGAGGTTTTTTCACTGTTTAGCTAAAACAAGATTCAAATTTAATTAACGAATTGAGCAACAAAGTCATTTGGAAAAAAATGACTTTAGTCATGTCGAAATATTCATTTTAATGACTTAGGTCAGTGTTCCCATAACTTCACCTAAAGTACAATGATAGTAGGAGGCGATTGTATGCTTGAACTAGTAGATCTTTCAAAGAAATTTAAACAAGTTTATGCAGTAAAAAACTTAAATATGTTTATAGAAAAAGGGGAGATTGTTGGTCTACTCGGTCCGAACGGGGCTGGAAAGTCAACAGCCATTTCGATGCTGTCATCACTACTTGAACCAACAAGTGGTGACGTGCGATTTAAGAATAAAAGTATCTTAAAAAATCCTACACCATTACGTAAAGTCATTGGAGTGGTACCACAAGAAATTGCGTTATATACCGACTTAAGTGCTGAAGAGAATTTACGTTTTTTTGGAAGGATTATATAAATTAAAAGGAATCCAACTAGATCAGAAAATAAATGAAGTGCTGGAAATGATTGGTTTACTTGATAGAAGAAAGGATATTGTGAAGACTTTTTCAGGTGGGATGAAGCGCCGTTTGAATATCGGAGTTGCACTTTTGCATGATCCAGAATTCATCATCATGGATGAGCCAACAGTTGGCATTGACCCGCAGTCACGGAATTATATTTTAGAAACAGTGAAAAGGCTAAACCAAGAAAAGCAGATGACGGTATTATATACAAGCCACTACATGGAGGAAGTAGACTTTCTCTGTAATCGTATTTATATCATGGATCAAGGAAACTTAATTGCTTCTGGAACAAAAGATGAAATTAAACGAATTCTTTCTTCTGAAAAGGCCATTTCAATCAAAGCAGAACGGTGGAATGACACTTTCGTTGAAGCTCTAAAGCAGAATGCTATGGTAAATCGAGTAGTAGTAGAAGAGAAAGAAATTACGATTATGGTAGCAAAGGAAGTTAATTTATTTTCAACATTAATTAAGATGGCTGAGGATGCTAATCTTGAGTTGAGTTCTGTTGATATCAAAACTCCGACTTTAGAAGATGTGTTTCTGCATCTGACAGGAAGAGCATTACGGAACTAAGGGGGATGAAGAAATGATTTGGCAAATTGTTAAAAAGCAAGGATTATTGTTATGGCGTAATCCAGGGCAATTACTATTATTAATCGGCCTCCCCGTTATTTTAATCGCGATTTTAGGTACGGCACTCAGTAGCATGATGGAAGGTCAGGATCCAGAAATTGAAGTGAAGGTCGCCTTTATTGAGCATGAGGATGAAAAGGAACAGGTGGACCGCTTTATTAATGATTTAGAGAAAATGGAATTGCCAACAGAAGTAAGACAAGTTATTCAGGAGAATGCTTTACAAATGAGTCCCATTCAATTATTAAAAGAATCTGTTTTTGGCAGTGCAGAATTAGAAGATATGATCGATGTATCAGATGCAGGAATTTCTGACAAAAAAACGATCCTGAACGATGACAGCTACACGGCTTTAATTGAAGTTCCGAAAAATTTCACCTATGACACATTGCAGGCAATGATCCTGAACGAGGGTTCACAGCCTGAATTAAAGGTTTATCAAAATGAAGGCTCACAAATCGGTTCAAGTGTTGTTGATAGTATTCTCCAGCAATATCAAAAGCAATTAACGTTACAAACGTTTCTAGGGCAAAAAGGAATCGATCAAAGTACGATTCAAATCAATGAAGAATCGATTCCAGGTGAAATAACGACGATCAACAAAAAGGATCCTGTATCAACAAAAAGCTACTATGCTATTGGAATGGCGGTTATGAATGTTCTTTTTATTGCATCTGCGATCAGTGGGATTACTTTTCTTGAGAAGAAAATACATGTATTTGATCGTGTGATTTTAGCTAATGTCTCACGTTGGGTTTATTTTATTGGTGTCTTTTTTTCGGGTGCTATTTTTGCCTTATTGCAATTGTTTATTGTTTTTGGGTTTTCGTGGGCACTGTTTAGAGTGAGTTGGCCTAACTTAGGTTTATTTTTGATTGTAACGATTGCGACGGCCGTTGCAGTAGGTGGAATAAGTGTTTTGCTCACGGCCATTAACTTTCGTTTGAACTCAGAAGTGATTTCAAACTTTTTTTCAAGTGTTTTAGTGACGTTGATGTCCTTTTTAGGAGGCAGTTTTTTCCCAGTTGGTGATTCTTCTAAGCTTATTCAGCTGTTGGGGAACTTAACACCAAATGGTGCCGGGATGTCCGCGTATATGGCGATATTAAGAGGAGATGGCTTTTCAGAGATTAGTCAGCATGTCTTATTTCTTATCCTTTTTGCGGCACGTTTCGATTCTGATTGCGGCACTTAGTTTTCCAAAGAGGGGGGCTTCTGCATGATCGGAATATTGTTTGCTAAGTTTAGAATGTTTATTCGTAATCCGTGGACTTTTGTCATTATGACGGCCATGTCGATCGGATTTGCTTTTATATTGGGTGGAAATAATCAGGAAAATTCCATTCAGGTTCCCGTTTATGCAGAAGATGAGGCCATTCATGAATCGACTTGTTGGAGAAGCAATTGAAGAATCCGAGATTTTTGTATTTAAATGGATGACAAAAGAGGAATTAACAGAACAGATTTCAAATGGAAAAGCTGAAGTGGGTGTGATTCTGCTGGAAGATGATTTTCAGATTCTAGTTGGGGTGGATTCACCTAATGTGAATATGTTAAAACAAATCATCCAAGATGCCTATGTATCAAGAGACCAGCATGAACAAATTCTTCAAGCCGCACACGCTGAATCCAATTTGGAAAAAGAAAAAGTAAGTGCTGAATTAGAAACAGCAATGGGTAATCCGATATTTAACAATTGAAAAAAGTAATTTCAAAGGTACAGATACATTCATTTATGATTCAACCTTTCAATCCTTATTCGGCTTTACCTTGTTTTTTGTCATTTATACCATTGCCTACAATGTATTACCCATTTTACTTGAAAAAAGTGAAGGGATTTGGGATCGTATGATTCTATCACCTTTGCGAAAATGGGAAATGTACGTGGCTAATTTGATCTATAGCTTTGTAATGGGTTATTTACAAGTGCTTATCATCTTTTTTATTTTTCGCTTTCTATTAGGTGTGGATTTTAAGGGGAAATTTATGGAAGCCTGTTTATTGGTCATTCCGTATGTTTTTTCGATTGTGGCTTTATCCATTTTATTAACAGCAATAGTTAAAAATGTTCAGCAATTTAACGCAGTTATTCCCATTGTTTCTGTTAGTTTTGCAATGATCGGTGGAGCCTATTGGCCGCTCGAAATAGTAGAATCGCCATTTTTGATTGCTTTATCAAAAATCAATCCGATCACATACGGGATGGAAGTGCTAAATGGAGTGGCACTATACGGGTATCCGTTAGAAGAACTATTATTTCCTATTAGTATCCTGATCCTGATGGGGGTAGTAATGATGGGGATTGGTATTCATTTGATGGAAAGACGGCATGTCTAAATTAATAATTACCGAAAATAGCAGTTTTGTATTTTAGACTTTACTGCCTTCAAGCCATTTTGAAAAAGTTGTTTACTTTAGAAATAATGTTTTCTTTTGGATTATTTGAATGAGAGGAGTAACAATTTGGGGATAAAAATTTTCAATGGCAGATATACCGCTGACTCAAGTGAATCAAGTTTTGTCGTTTTTATAATTGGAATGCGATTAAATCAGATTTATAAAATTTGGAAGTGGATTCCAGTTTTTAATAGCATGGGTCCTATGATTAAGGAGCTATATCAAAACCCGCAATGGGGTTTTCTGCATACTGAAGTTTTGTTTGGTTGGAGGAAGATTACACTTATTCAGTATTGGAAAGAATTTGATGGATTGATTGACTATGCTCATGGCAAAAATCATGCATTAGCTTGGAAATCGTATAATAGGAAAATTAAAAATAATGGTAGTGTAGGTATATTTCACGAAACTTACAAAGTTGAAAAAGGTGCTTCAGAAGCGATTTATGTTAATATGCCTAAAATGGGACTTTCTCAAGCGATGACACACATACCCGTATCACAAAGTATGGATACAGCCAATAAGCGAATGAGAAAGTAAAAGGATAGAATTTCCTTTTATGCCCATTTCCCCCCCTTAATCGGCAGTGATAATAATTCAAGTATGCTCAGGGTAGAAAAACCCAAGTGAAGATAAATCACTTGGGTTTTTTCGCTCCTATCATAGCCTGCTTTTAAGTGAAACTTCATTCAGTCAGGAATCTCTTTCCTTCCCCGACTGGATGTTGAGTTAAGCGCCATTAGCGATTTTGTTTTTAATTTTAGTATTCTATTACTTAGGTAATACTGAGTTTCCCATCAAATAGCGGTCCACCTCATGAGCAACTGCACGACCTTCATTAATGGCCCAGACGATGAGACTTTGACCTCGTCTAGCATCGCCGGCAGCAAAAACTCCTTCGATATTTGTTCTGAAATTAATATCTGTGTTCACTTTTTGTCTATTTGATTCCACGCCAAACTGTTTCAATAATGGTTGTTCTGTTCCTTCAAAACCAATGGCAATGAATACGAATTGGGCTGGCCATACTTTTTCCGTTCCAGGAATTTCTTGAAAATAGTATCCGCCATTTTCATCCTTACAATTTTTCCATTTGGATCGTATGAAGTTCTTTTACGTTTCCATTTTCATCGGCAACGATTTTCTTTGTTTGAATGGAATATTCTCGCGGATCATCACCAAATACCATTTTTGCGCTTCTTCATAAGCATATTCAAGTGTAAATACTTGTGGATAAGCTGGCCACATATTGTCTGGTGTACGAGATTCAGGCAATTTTGGATGTTTACCAAATTGAACGACACTATTGCAACCTTGACGAAGGGCAGTTGCCACACAATCGGCACCTGTATCCCCGCCACCAATGACAATGACATCTTTCCCTTTTGTATCCAGGAATTTGCCGTCTGCAAAGTTAGAATCTAGTAAACTTTTTGTTGTAGTCGTTAAATAATCCATGGCGAAATGAATGCCGTTAGCATCTCGTCCTTCAATGACTAAATCACGTTGTTTTTGTGCACCTGTACAAAGAATAACAGAATCATATTGATTTCGAAGTTCTTCAGCAGTAATGTCTTTGCCAACTTCTGTGTTCGTTACAAAATCAATACCCTCTTGTTGTAGTAGGGTGATTCGACGTTCAACAATTCCTTTATCAAGTTTCATGTTAGGAATTCCGTATGTTAATAATCCACCGGGACGATCACTGCGCTCATACACTGTGACTGAATGACCTGCTTGGTTTAATTGATCAGCGCTCGCTAAGCCTGCAGGACCAGAACCGATTATAGCAATCTTCTTATCCGTCCTTTTTTGGGGGATACGTGGAGAAATCCAACCGTTTTCAAATCCTTTTTCAATGATCGTTTTCTCAATGCTTTTAATCGTAACCGCTGGATCTGAAATAGATAAGGTACAAGACCCTTCACAAGGAGCAGGACAAACGCGGCCTGTGAATTCCGGAAAATTATTTGTCTTCATCAAGCGATTCAATGCTTCTTTCCATCTGCCGCGATATACTAAATCATTCCATTCAGGTATTAAATTGTGTATTGGACAACCTGTTGTTGTTCGATTGATTTCCATACCCATATGGCAGAAAGGAGTGGCGCAGTCCATGCACCGAGCACCTTGTCTACTTAATACGTCATCAGAGAAAGTAGTAGAGAATTCTTTCCAATCGCTTAACCGTTTGAGAGGGTTTCGTTCATTTGGTTTTTCACGAGTATATTCCATAAAGCCTGTTGCTTTTCCCATTTTACACTCTCCTTTCTAATTACAATGCCGCTTCGAAATCGTTAGTGGATATGGTTTCTTTTTCTTGTGCTACATTTGCTTGAAAAGCACTCATAACAGCATCTTCATCGCTTAAACCTGCTAATTTCTGTTTTTGAATACTTTCCATCATGCGTTTATAATCTTTCGGAATAACCTTTACAAATTTATTCACGAATTCACTCCAATGATCCAGTATATAATCCGCTTTAATACTTCCTGTATAATCGAAATGATTCAAAATCAATTTACTTACTTCGTTAATATCTTCTATCTTGTCTAGTGATTCAAAGTCGATCATCTCTGTGTTACATAAGGACTTAAACTCATCGATATCATCAGCCAACACATATGCAATTCCACCGGACATTCCAGCAGCAAAGTTTTTACCGACATGACCTAAAATGACTATTCGTCCGCCTGTCATATATTCCAAACCGTGATCACCAATGCCTTCAACAACGATATTTGCGCCACTGTTTCGAACTGCAAAACGTTCGCCAGCCTTTCCGTTAATATAAGCTTCACCACTCGTAGCACCTATGAAAGCCACATTTCCAGCAATTACATTGTCAGATGCTACATCTTGAGATTCAGCAGGTGCACTTAAGATAATTTTTCCACCTGATAAGCCTTTTCCAATATAGTCATTTGCATCGCCTGTTAAGTGAAGGGTCATTCCTTTTGGTACAAAGGCACCAAAACTTTGACCAGCAGAACCTGTAAAACGAAGTGTGATCGTATCTTCAGGTAATCCTTTTTCACCAAAACGTTTCGAAACTTCACTACCAACAATGGTTCCAACCACACGATTTACATTTCGAATAGGGAAGTGAAGGTCAACTCGATTTTCATCCTGTAAAGCAGTTTGGACTGAAGGAAGTATGGTCATCATATCTAGAGATTCATTGATTTTATGGTTTTGAGGAGTTTGATAAGTACGATTTCCCTCGGGCTGATAAAGTAATCTTGATAAATCAAGTTGTTTTGTTTTCCAATGCTCTTTTGCACGATCACTTATTTGAAGGACATCTGTTCTTCCAACCATTTCCTCAATGGTTCTAAATCCAAGCTCTGCCATTAATTCGCGGACTTCTTCAGCGATGAATTTCATAAAGTTCACAACATGATTGGGGTCACCCGCAAATTTATAACGAAGTTCTGGGTTTTGCGTGGCAACTCCAACAGGGCATGTATCTAAATGACAGGCACGCATCATGACGCAACCAAGAACAACGAGTGGTGCAGTGGCGAAACCAAATTCCTCGGCACCAAGGAGGGCAGCCATGACCACATCTTTACCAGTCAAGAGCTTACCATCTGTTTCAAGAACAACACGCTCACGCAATCCGTTTAACATCAAAGTTTGGTGTGCTTCAGCAAGACCAAGTTCCCAAGGTAATCCCGCATGTGTGATACTTGTTTTTGGTGCTGCACCAGTTCCACCGTCATAACCACTGATTACAATGACATCCGCGGCACCTTTAGCCACACCCGCAGCAATCGTTCCAACACCTGCTTTGGATACAAGCTTTACACTAATACGTGCATCACGGTTTGCATTTTTTAAGTCGTGGATTAACTGTGCTAAATCCTCGATCGAATAAATATCATGATGGGGTGGGGGAGAGATCAATCCAACACCCGGTGTCGAACCACGAACCTCGGCGACCCATGGATAAACTTTGTTGCCAGGAAGTTGACCACCTTCACCTGGTTTCGCTCCTTGTGCCATTTTAATCTGCAACTCATCCGCGTTAATAAGGTAATGACTCTTTACACCAAAGCGACCAGAGGCTACTTGTTTTATACCACTACGACGGTTATCACCATTTTCATCTATTTTATAACGTCGTGAATCTTCTCCACCTTCACCACTATTGCTTTTTCCACCTAAACGATTCATCGCAATGGCTAAGGTTTCATGTGCTTCTTGACTGATCGATCCGAATGACATGGCACCTGTTTTAAAGCGGCGAACGATTGAATCAACTGATTCCACGTCTTCGATTGGTAGTGGTTGTTGTTTTGATTGGAAGGCAAATAAATTTCGTAAAAATCCAATTCTTTCTTCATTGGCAAGTTGAGAATATTGTTTAAACAAATCATAATCTCCTTGTCGACATGCCCATTGCAGCATATGAATCGATTTCGGGTTAAACGCATGGTGTTCTCCGTTACTTCTCCATTGAAAATCACTACCTGAATCTAATGTTTCATCAATTGAATCTGAATAGGCAAGCGAGTGTCGAATGGTTGCTTCTTTCGCAATTGTTTCCAAGTCGATCCCGTCGATTTGAGAAGCTGTTCCACTAAAGTAGCGATCAATTACATCTGAACTAATTCCAACTGCTTCGAAAATTTGCGCACCACGGTAACTTTGTATAGTGGAAATACCCATTTTAGACATCACTTTTACGACGCCTTCTGTAATAAGTTTTACATATTTTTGTACTGCTTCTTCATAGCTCATTGATAATTTCTCGTCTAAAACAGCTTGTTTATAGGTTGCAAATGCAAGATAAGGATTAATTGCATCTGCGCCAAAGCCGATCAGTGCAGCAAAGTGATGAACTTCTCTTGCTTCACCTGTTTCAACAATTAGGCTTACTTTACTACGATGTCCTTGTCGAATCAGCTCTTGGTGAAGAGCGCTTACTGCTAATAGAGTAGGAATGGCAACATGTTCTTTATTCATATTGCGATCTGAAAGGATGAGTATGCTTATCCCTGCTTCGATTGCTTTATTCGCTTTTTGGAATATTTCTTCAATTCCACTCTCTAAACTTTCTGTAAAGAGGGTGTCAATCGTTCTACTTGAAAATTCTTTTAGGGTATTTATTTTTAATTGACTCAATTGATGATTGGTTAAAATGGGCGTTTCAAGCTTAATTCGGTGACAGTTTGCCTCAGTTGGATGAAGGATGTTTCCTTCTGCACCTAAAAACGAGACTGTAGATGTAACAATATGTTCACGAATCGAATCAATGGGTGGATTTGTTACTTGTGCAAATAATTGTTTGAAGTAATTAAACAATGATTGTGGCCGATCCGAAAGAACCGCAAGTGGACGATCATTTCCCATTGAAGCGATTGGATCTTTACCTTCGGTTACTGCAGAGAGTAAATATTTTTGAACATCTTCATACGTATATCCGAATGCTTTTTGACGAGTGAATAAATCGTTTACTTCTTCTTCCTCTACTAGCACGTCACTATTTAATTCAACTAGTTGTTCATCAAGCCATTGCTGGTAAGGATGAGCTGAAGCCATTTCTGCTTTAATTTCTTCATCTGAAATAATACGACCTTCCTCTAAATCAATGAGAAGCATTTTCCCAGGACTTAAACGATCTTTATAAAGGATATTTTCTGGTTCAACATCGATTACGCCAACTTCGGATGAAAAAATAATGTAATCATCTTTTGTTACATAATAACGAGCAGGGCGTAGTCCATTTCGATCAAGAATTGCACCGATTTGTCTACCATCTGTAAATGAAATGGCGGTTGGTCCATCCCAGGGTTCCATTAGACAGCTATGATATTCATAGAAAGCTTTCTTTTCTTTTGAAAGATGAGGGTTGTCTGACCATGGTTCAGGAATAAGCATCATAGCGGCATGTGCAGGTTTGCGGCCTGCTAAGACGAAAAACTCAAGGGCATTATCTAAAGTAGAAGAGTCACTTCCATTTGTATCTAAAATGGGTAATGCCTTTTTCAAATCCTCCCCGAAGGCTTCGGATACAAATTGTTGTTCTCGGGCTTTCATCCAATTGATGTTGCCCCGAAGAGTATTGATTTCTCCATTATGAATCAGGTAGCGATTTGGATGTGCTCGTTCCCAACTTGGAAATGTATTTGTACTGAAGCGGGAATGCACTAAAGAGAAAGGAGAGACAAAATCTTCATCCTGAAGATCTAAATAAAAAGCATCTACTTGTTGGGGGGTTAATAACCCTTTGTAAACGATGGTTCTACTTGAAAGACTTGCAAAGTATAAACGTAGATTTTGTTCGTCTGTCCAATGTTCGATTTGTTTTCTGATAATGAATAGCTTGCGTTCAAAGGATAACTCATCTTGAATATCTTCACTTGCTCCGATAAATATTTGGCGAATGATTGGACGAGTTTCTTTTCCCACTGTTCCGATTTTTTCGACATTTACAGGGACATCTCTCCATCCAATGACAATTTGCCCTTCTTGTTCAATAACTTCATTTAAATGAGTTTCAATTTCCTTTTGCTCGCTTTCATTGTTTGACAAGAATAACATCCCAATGCCATAGCGTCCTTTTTTAGGTAAATTCATATCTAAACAAACTTTACGAAAATAGGGATCAGCTATGCCAACCATTAATCCTGCGCCATCTCCAGTTAGTGGGTCACTTCCTTGCCCGCCTCGATGATCTAATTGGCAAAGCATTTGAAGTCCTTTTTGTACAATTTCATGTGTAGACAATCCCTTTATATGTGCATACAAGCCAATTCCACATGCGTCATGTTCAAATTCAGGACGGTAGAGACCTTGAGCGCTTGGTAATTGTTGATCCATCATAATTTCTCTCCCCGTTTCTTTTTAGCGAATTATTGTATAATTCATATTCTAGAATGTATAATTGATATAAACAATATATTATTTAGATTAAATCAATCTAATTTTGATATTAATTTTAATTAAGTATAATATGCAAATTATATTAATCAATTAAATGATTGAATTGAATAAGATAAATAAGGGGATCATATTATTCTTATATAGTTTAAAAGAATGAAACTAGATGAATTTGAAAGTGGAAAACTATTATTCTAAAGTTATGAATCTAGTTTTTAAAATGCTAGAACAAGTACGATAAAAAAAGTGCGAAAAGACCGACTGATACAAATCAGCCGGTCGGATTATTGTAATAAGGTGACTCCACTTTCTAATGAAAGATGTAGACGTACAGGTAATAACTTGGAAAGAGAGTTATTGCTTTTTAGCAAGGTTTTCTTGTGCCATCCTTACGAGCTCTTTGACCATGCTTCCACCTAATTTTCCTCCTATTTTTCCTGCCTGTTCGGAAGTTAATTTACCGTTATATCCCTTTTGTAAGGGGACTCCTACCTCTTCAGCGGCTTCGAACTTTGCATTGGACGGATGATCAGCACCAACGACTTTCGCTTTTAAATCGTCCATCCCTTTTCGAGCCTCTGGAACAAGAATTTTATTGCGATTACTTCTTGTCATAAAAATCACTCCTTTAGTATTTAGAATGTCGTTTTAAGAAAAGAAAATACTATTTCAAACAAATTAAATTTATTAGAGCTAATTATTTGAAAGCACAAATATACGGTGCTATAATGTGATAAAAATCATTGACAAATTAGAAAATAAAAAATGATTTTTATTTTTAATTATCGAAGTTTCTTATCAAGAGAGGTGTAGGGACTGGCCTGATGAAACCTCAGCAACCGCGATATCTTATGGGTGGTGCTAATTCCAGCAAAGCATAGCTTTGGAAGATAAGGAGAGATGTCTTTTTATGACAAAAGAGCCTCTTCTTAATGAGAATATTTTCAACAAAGAAAGGGGTATTTTTATGGGAGCAAATGAGACATACTCAGAGATTAATGGTTATTTAGATTTGTATTTACTTGCAGGGAGTTTAGGGGATAAACAATGGCAGGAAGAAGTACTTGTTCAACTGCAAGAGGTTATTATGGAACAAAATGAAGATCCATCTATAACCATTAACAATCTTTGGGAAGAGTATAAAATGATTAATACAGAACTTCTTGATCTTTATAATCAGTTACGTAATCATTCATCTAATAAAGAGTTACATAAAAAAATCTGGGAGTTAAAGCAGGTGCGTATGGCGTTAAGTCGCAAGATTCATGATGCAGAACACAGATTAAAACCACATCATTCTTAAATAACGAAAGATAGACTGGCTTTTTGAATGGGGGAGTAAAAGCCCGCTTTCTAAACAGTTTTTTATATCATTAAGATTAAAACTATTAAAAATGAAAAAAGTGGATAGGCACTTTGGAAGCTTTAATAAATTGCACTTGAAATATTCGATTTATTGTGATAAATTGAAAATGAATTTTAAAAAATTAAATAAGTTTGAATATTCACTAGGGGATCCCTTGATAAGGGCTGAGAATAAAGTAGTTACTTTTAAACCCTCAAAACCTGAACAGGTTCGAACCTGCGTAGGGAAGTGGCGTAATGACTTTCTTACGCTTTTGTTTGTTTATACAAAACTAACAAACCACTTTCCTATTCGGAGAGTGGTTTTTTTATCTTTTAAAAAACATTTCTGATGGGGTTTTATAAAGAGTTTATTTAGGAAGAAGGTGCATCAATTGGCATTATAATTTCCTTATAAGGAGAGAGAATCAGTGAAATTAATGGCCGTAACGGACGATATGCACTCGGTAAGCAAGCTTGCTTCGGTGATTATTCAAATAAAAGACGCAGTCGATTTTGTCCAGATTCGTGAAAAAAAGAAAACCGTTCAAGAAATCATTTTATTACTCCAGCTATTGGAAGATGGCGGAGTCAAAAAGGAAAAAATCATCATCAATGATCGATTGGATATTGCATTGCTGATGAGTATCCCAAACCTTCACCTACCTGAACGCGGTTTGCCGGTTAAAAAGGTAAAAGAGCATTTTCCACATTTGCGGATTGGGCGATCTGTTCATTCTATAGAGACAGCAAAGCAAGCGGAATGGGATGGCGTGGATTATATCTTATATGGTCATTGTTTTGAGACCAATAGCAAAAAGGGAAAGGTTCCGAATGGCATTCATCCAATCAAGGAAATGAAAAAGGAATTACAAATCCCAATTTTTGCAATCGGAGGGATCACGATAAACAAAATCAATGCATTACAGCAAGTGAAACCAGATGGAATTGCAGTAATGTCTGGAATCTTTTCAAGCGAAGATCCATTAGCATCAACAAAACAATTTTACGAGGCGATAAAACGTGAAAACAAATTATGAAGTAGTTGTTATAGGTGGCGGGATTATCGGTTGCTCGATTGCCTATCATTTAGCAAAAGAAAAGATGGATGTGGCTTTGTTTGATGGAAGGCAAATTGGCGGTAAGTCAACAAGTGCTGCAGCTGGAATGCTAGGTGCTCATTCTGAATGTGACGAAGATTTTGAAGTCTTTTTTCCGTTTGCAAGAAGCAGTCAACAAGCGTATTCCGTGCTTAACGAGGAATTAAGGGAGTTAAGCGGAATTGATATGCAGTACCGAAAAGGAGGTATTTTAAAGCTTGCCTTTAGTGAAGCCGATAAAAATGCTCTCAGTAGCTTGATTTCTCAACCTTCTGTTCAATGGTTGGAAGCGGATGATGTAAGAAAAAGGGAACACTCTATAACGTCCAATCTACTAGGAGCGGCATTTATTGAGGACGATGTTAACGTTTTGCCTGTTGCAGTTTGCCAAGGTTTTGCAAAAGGTGCGCGGGTGCTAGGTGCATCTATTTTTGAATATACACCTGTAAGTGACATTAGAAAGAAAGAAAATGGCTTTTTGATTGAAACAACAATAGGTCAATTCGAAGCCAAGTATGTTGTGGTCGCAAATGGGGTTTGGAGTACTTCCTTTTTTAAACAATTAGGATTGCATCATCAACTTACGCCTGTAAAAGGAGAATGCTTATCTGTTTTTGATGAAAAGGCTACCCTAAAACATACGTTATTCCATGACCAGTGTTATATTGTTCCTAGAAATAACGGAACGCTTGTCATTGGTGCGACCATGATTGAAAACGATTGGAATGAAAGCGTTAGCCTAGGTGGGATAGAATCGTTAATTGCGAAGGCAAAAACGATGCTCCCAGCAGTTTCTGACATGAAACTAGATTCCTTTTGGGCAGGTCTTCGTCCACAAACCTTTGATCAAAAGCCCTTTATCGGCCACCATCCTGAAGAAGAAGGCATTCTATTTGCTACAGGCCATTATCGTAATGGGATTCTGCTTGCTCCCGTAACCGGAAAAATGATCACTGATCTTATTCTTAAAAGAGAAGTAAATAAAGAATGGGTGGAGGCATTTAAAATTGACCGCCGTCATCCATCGTATGTATAGGAGGTTGGAAGAATAATGTCCATTGTATTAAACGGGAAAAGTGTCGTACTGCCAGGGGAAGTAAACTCGATTCAACAGTTGCTTACTCAGTATCATTTGGAAAATCGAATTGTCGTTGTCGAATTAAATAAAGAAATTGTTTTGAAAGAACACTATGAAACCACGAATCTATCTCGTGGAGATATGGTAGAAATTATTCATTTTGTAGGAGGAGGATGAACATGTTAAAAATAGCCAATCACACATTTAACTCAAGTCTTTTATTAGGAACAGGAAAGTATCCATCATTTGATATTCAAAAAAAAGCAGTCGAGGTGTCTGGAGCGGAGATCTTAACTTTTGCGGTTAGAAGGATGAATATTTTTGAAGAGCACCAGCCGAACTTTCTTGAACAACTGGATTTATCTAAATATACGCTTCTTCCAAATACAGCTGGAGCGAAAACAGCTGAAGAGGCAGTAAGGATTGCGAGACTCGCAAAAGCTTCAGGTTTATGCGACATGATTAAAGTCGAAGTCATTGGCGATGATCGATCCCTTTTACCTGATCCGATCGAAACATTGAAGGCATCGGAAATGTTATTGGCAGAAGGGTTCATTGTCTTGCCTTATACGTCCGATGATGTCGTGTTAGCCAAACGACTTGAAAATCTTGGTGTGCATGCGATTATGCCTGGTGCTTCACCGATTGGTTCAGGAAAGGGAATTTTAAATCCGCTAAACTTAAAGTTTATTATTGAACAGTCAGCTGTTCCAGTCATCGTAGATGCAGGCATCGGTTCTCCAAAGGATGTGGCGTATGCGATGGAGCTTGGAGCGGATGGTGTTTTACTCAATACCGCCGTTTCTGGAGCAAAAGATCCTGTCAAAATGGCTCTTGCCATGAAGTTGGCGATTGAAGCAGGGACACTTGGATTTGAAGCAGGAAGAATTGAAGAGAAAGAATATGGTGTCGCGAGCAGTCCAACATCCGGGATGGTGACATCTTGAATAATCGGTATTCAAGACAGGAATTATTTCTAGGAAGTGAGGCGCAAACAAATGTTCAAGATGCCCGTGTAGTCATTATTGGTGCAGGGGCACTTGGATCAGCTAGTGCAGAAATGTTGGCTAGAGCAGGGATTGGCACGCTTACGCTGGTGGATCGTGATTATGTAGAATGGAGTAACTTACAAAGACAGCAGTTATATGGAGAAGAAGATGTAAGGAAAAAGCTTCCGAAAGCAATAGCTGCCAAACAAAGACTACAGCAAATAAATAGTGAAATCACCATCAATAGTTTGGTTGCCGATGTTCATGGGCTTAATATTGAAGAAATCATTAAAGATCATTCTGTGATCGTTGATGCTACAGATAATTTTGAAACGAGACTGATCGTTAACGATGCTGCTGTGAAACAGGGGATTCCTTTTATATTTGGAGCATGTGTTTCCAGTTACGGACTTACTTTTCCAATTATTCCGGGAAAAACTCCCTGTTTGCATTGCTTAATGAACCATTTACCAATGGATGGTATGACCTGTGATACGGTTGGTGTCATTAGTCCAATCGTTCAAGTGATCGCCGCTTTTCAGGTCACCCAAGTTTTACGTCTTCTTGCAGGAGAAGAACTTTTACCGATCATGCAATCCATGGATATATGGAAAAGTGAAAAGGCGGAAATCAACGTAGATCGCTTAAAAAATAAGGATTGTCCAACATGTGGTAAGCATGCAACATTTCCTTATTTGTCTTTTGAAAATCAAACGAAGACAGATGTTTTATGCGGAAGAGATGCAGTCCAGCTCAGGCCAGGGCTATTAGGAACGTTTTCGCTGGATCGTTTTGTAGAAAAATTGCGAGGAATCGTAACAAATTCCATAGCGAATCCTTATTTGCTCTCATGTTCTTTTGAAGGTCATCGATTGGTGCTGTTTAAAGACGGTCGTGCCATCATTCATGGTACAAATGATCCAAAAAGAGCTCGAGTCATCTATAATCGTTTGATTCAATACTATCAAGAATAATGATTTAGATAATAAAACGAGTTGCTTAAAATCAACCGGTTTTATTATCTTTTAGGTCAAGTCCATAAAATGTTGAATAAATAAAGACTTTTGTTTCAAAACGATATGAACGTCTTTCCAATAGGAAGGCGTTTTTTGCTTTTTAATCTATTTATTTTCGACAAATAACGATTTTTTTTTTAATTTATTTTTCAAAACTCTTTAAAAAATTACAAATATGAGATAGAATTCTAATTAAGAGTTACATAAACGCTTTAAAGCAATATAGTATATGAAACTATATTTGACTAATAAATTGGAGTGAAAAGGCTATGTCTAATATTAAATTTTATTATGGAAATGAAGTTCCACTAGAGATGCACAAAGTACGTATCGTACAAAAACTAAATTTACCACCGATTGAACGTCGTTTAGAAGCGATAAATGAGGCTGGCTACAATACCTTTCTATTAAAAAATCGTGATGTTTTTATGGATATGCTGACAGATAGTGGTGTTAATGCCATGAGTGATAAGCAGCAAGCGGCCATGTTAGAGGCCGATGACAGTTATGCAGGTTCGAATACATTTACTAAACTTGAAAGTAAAATTGAAGAAATCTTCGGTAAAAAATATTTCCTTCCTGCCCACCAAGGGAGAGCTTGTGAAAATATCATTTCACAAGCATATGTGAATCAAGGCTCTGTTATTCCGATGAACTACCATTTCACGACAACGAAATCCCATATTGTGTTAAATGGGGGTAGAGTAGAGGAAGTTTTTAAAGACGAAGCATTGAACATTACAAGTGAAGATCCATTCAAAGGAAATATGGATCTTGCAAAATTAAGAGATGTTATTGAAACGAATGGAGTGGAAAATATTCCTTTTGTTCGTATGGAAGCTGGAACGAATCTCATTGGCGGACAGCCCTTCTCGCTTGAAAATATGAAAGATGTTCGGAAAGTATGTGATGAGCATGGTTTATTGCTCATTTTAGATGCTAGTCTTTTAGTCCGATAACCTTTACTTTATTAAAGAAAGAGAAGAAAACTGTAAAGATATGAGCATCAGAGAAATTACTCGTGAAATTGCTGATCTTTCGGATATCATTTATTTCTCAGCTCGTAAACTAGGAAGTGCACGTGGCGGTGCAATTTGTACAAGTAATAAAGACGTTTATATGAAAATGCGCGAGTATGTTACCCTTTATGAAGGATTCCTAACTTATGGAGGGATGTCTGTTCGTGAAATGGAAGCGATTGCTGTTGGTCTTGATGAAACAATGGACGAAAATATGATCAATCAAGGACCTCAATTTATTGCTTATATGACAGAAGAACTATTGAAAAAAGGTGTACCGGTTGTGACTCCAGCAGGTGGGTTAGGCTGTCATATTAATGCAATGGAATTTGTTGATCATATTCCGCAAACAGAGTATCCTGCAGGTGCACTTAGCAGCGGCCCTATATCTTGCAGGTGGTGTACGTGGGATGGAAAGAGGCACGATGTCTGAGCAACGTGATCTAGATGGAAACGAAACATTATCCCATATGGAACTTGTTCGCCTTGCAATGCCTCGCCGTGTATATACACTATCACAAGTGAAATATGCTGTTGACCGGGTTGCTTGGCTCTATGAAAATCGTAAATTGATTGGCGGATTAAAATTTGTCGAAGAACCAAGCGTATTACGTTTCTTCTTTGGAAAATTAACAACCACTTCAGATTGGCAAAATGAATTAGTTGCCAAATTCAGAGCGGACTTTGGCGATAGCTTGTAATTGTATAAGAATAGAAAAAATAAAGTAACTTTACGATAACCCTGTTCTTAATCAGAACGGGGTTATGTGTATTTAAAGTTATAAAATTAAATATTATTTGACACTTTACATTTTGCTTTTAGTCATTCTCATTCATTGTCAATTCTTCATTTGTCTCTGGAGATGGACCACCATATTGTTGATTAATCGCTTCCGCTAATTCGTCTAAAAATTCATCTGACATTAAAGGTTTCTTTTCCTTTATCATGTTTTCCCTCCTAACATTTCTAGAATTAAATCAATAATGTGCATTCATGAACACGATGTTTTTGTTTCATTATTATCGCTTTTCCTCCGATGTCATTAGGTTGAAATTTATATTTACATTTATAAAATTGAGGAGTATGATAATCAACAGTTTCAAATTTCTAAATCGCTGAAACCTAAAGGTGCGGGGGAACCATTTTTTTGGATTATGTACATAATTCAAGGGGTGAATCCTTTTAAAGGTAGGGCTACTCAATGGTCCGAATCCGACAGCTAACCTCGTAAGCGTTATATGAGAAGGAAGGTGGAGCTTGTGGGACAAAAATTATAATGTCTTCAAGTCTATTTATTATTGACTTGGAGGCATTTTTTAATTCATTAAATGAATTTGTTTTGATAAGTATTTATTTAAGTGGGCAATATACATAATAATGGGTGGTGAAAATCAATGACGATCAAAAGATTTTTAATTGGACGACCTTTAAAATCAACAGAATTAGGAGAACAAAAGCTCAATAAAACGAAAGCATTAGCAATTCTTTCTTCTGATGCCTTATCATCGGTTGCTTATGGTCCTGAACAAATATTAATCGTGCTTGTTACTATTGGGTACAGTAGCTTTCTGGTACTCAATTCCAATTGCGATAGGGGTATTAATTCTATTAACAGCACTTATCTTGTCTTATCGACAAATCATCTTTGCTTATCCTCATGGTGGGGGAGCATATGTCGTATCAAAGGAAAATTTAGGGGTGAATTCTGGGCTAATAGCCGGTGGATCCTTGTTAGTTGATTACATTTTAACTGTAGCAGTAAGTGTATCCGCAGGTACAGATGCCATTACTTCAGCCTTTCCTGCTTTACATGCTTATAATGTCATTATTGCCATTTTGTTTGTAGTTTTTATTACGATCTTGAACTTAAGAGGTGTAACAGAATCTGCTTCTATTTTAGCATATCCTGTTTATTTATTTGTTCTTGCTTTATTCATTTTAATTGGAGTGGGTATTTACAACGTTGTTACAGGTGGGGTATCGCCTACTTTACATGCACCAATTGGAACACCTGTTGCAGGAATCAGTTTGTTTATTCTGCTTAGAGCTTTTGCATCAGGTAGTTCTGCTTTAACAGGGGTGGAGGCGATTTCAAATGCCATTCCAAACTTTAAAGACCCTGCACCAAATAATGCAGCAAAAACACTTATGGCAATGGGAGCTTTACTTGCTGTGTTATTTTCAGGAATCGTCTTTTTGGCTTATTTTTATGGAATTTCTCCTAAAACAGAGGTAACTGTTATTTCACAAATGGCTGAAGAAATATTTGGACGGAATTTCATGTATTTCTTTATTCAAGGAACTACTGCGTTGATCTTAATTCTGGCTGCTAATACAGGTTATTCTGCTTTCCCTTTGCTGGCTGTTAATTTGGCAAAAGATAAATTTATTGCCAGAATGTTTACAATAAGAGGAGACCGATTAGGGTACTCAAATGGAATACTGATTCTTGGAATTTCTTCTATTATCTTAATTATTGTTTTTAAAGGTCAGACAGAACATCTGATTCCATTATATGCAGTGGGTGTATTTATTCCATTTACATTATCCCAAACTGGAATGATCGTTAAGTGGATTCGTGAAAAGCCTAAAGGATGGGTACCAAAACTAATAGTCAATACAATTGGAGCCATTATTAGTTTTGTGGTCACGATTGTATTCTTTCTAACCAAGTTTCCACAGGTTTGGCCAGTATTGGTCTTTTTACCGGTCATCGTAATAGGGTTTCACAAAATCAACCGTCATTATCAATCGGTTGGTGAACAATTAAGGATAACTGCTAATGTGAAAAGTATCCCGATTGAGGGCCATGTTATTATTGTTCCTGTTGCTGGTATTACGACGGTAGTAGAAAACTCCTTAAACTATGCAAAATCTTTATCAGCAAATCAGATTATAGCCGTATATGTTGCTTTTGATAGAGAAAGCGAAAAGAAAATGGAAGATAAATGGAAAAACTTTCAACCTGATGTAAGACTAGTTACTCTATACTCGTATTATAGAAGTATTATCAATCCGTTGACAAAATTTGTGGATACGGTTGAACATAAAGCGAGTGAATCGAATTATCGAGTTACGGTTGTCATTCCACAATTTATTCCGAAGAAAGGCTGGCATAATATTCTTCATAATCAATCCAGCTTACTGATTCGTTCCTTCCTACTTTTCAGGAAAGACGTGGTTATCACAACTGTACCTTTTCATTTAAAAAAATAAAAGTTATGTTGTTTTAACAATATGAATTTTAAATTGACAAAAAACATCCTTTTTCATTAGAAAAGGGATGTTTTTTGATATTAAGCCTTTTTCACATACGTATACAGTTTTATTTTCTTTTAATGTATTCGGATCCTAATGGTGAGAATTAAACTGTAATAGGAACATCTGAATAACAAACAAAAAGATTAATATCCATAACGAATGGGGGATTGATTGCTATGTCCAATCCTTGTTCAGTTAGTAGCTTTAATTCCCCTGATGAAAAATTCACAACTCCACATCCAATTTCGTTTCCATAAGTATCAATAATTCGAATGACTGCGCCTTTTTTAAACTGACCCTTTACTTGGTAAATTCCAGAGGGTAGAAGACTTTGCTGATTCTCAATCATTCGTTTTTTAGCCAGATGATCAATGATGATTTCTCCTTCAGGTCGTGAATTGAAGGCAATCCATTTTTTCTTTTGATTTAAATTTATCGAAGGTGTTTCTGTTTTAAAATAAGTACCTTTTGCCTTTCCTAAAAACGGCATCAACGACAATATTTTCTGTGCTTGCGTTTCCCAAAAACGTGGCAATATTTGAAGCCATAGCAATTTTGACTGCCTCGATTTTTGATTTCATTCCACCTGTACCTACTGAACTGCCTGAACCACCTGCAGCTGATTCAATTTCAGGAGTTATTTCATCGACATGTTCCAATAATTTGGCGTGAGTATGTTTCGCAGGATTTGCATTATAAAGTCCATCAATATCAGATAATATGACTAACTGATCGGCATCTGCTAATCCGGCTACTTTTGCTGAGAGTGTATCATTATCCCCAAACTTTAATCGATCAACTGTAACCGTATCGTTCTCATTGACGATCGGAATAATTCCTCTTTCTAACAATACGTTTAATGTATTCCGAACATTTGTATAGCGATCTTCATCTAAAAAATCACTTCTCGTTATTAATATTTGGGCTGCTACATAACCATGTGATAAAAAAAGCTTAGTATACGATTCCATTAATAAAACTTGACCGATTGAGGCAGCAGCCTGTTTTTCGGGAAGAGTATTTGGACGTTTAAGACAGCCTAGTTTACGATATCCTGCCGCAACAGCACCAGATGATACGAGGACAACTTCATGACCTGCATCTTTTAAATACACAATTTCATCAACTAATTTTTCAAGCTTTTTTAGACTGATTTCGCCGTGTCGACTTGTTAACGAACTGCTTCCTACTTTAATAACGATTCTCAGTTGTTTTGTGTTCGAGGACATCCGATCACCCCTGTACCAATTTTTTGTTAATAGAACCATTGAAGAGTGGGAAAGATACTTACAGAGAGAACTAGTTACTGTGGCTGGAGTGAATGTCGGATTGATTGGATAGCTGTATTTGCATCTTTTGGTTTCATTGCGAGGATAAACATATCGATTTTTTCAAAGTTTAAGTTTTCTTTTGTGACCCCGTTTATTCCATAAACTTTCTCAAGTTGTTGTAGGCGTTTTGTGTTGCTATTGTTAGTAACAATGACTTGGTTTAATGGGATCTTTCCAGGTTTTACGATCCCAGAAATCATGGCTTCTGCCATAGATCCAGCCCCTAATAAGGCAATGGTTTTGTTCTTTAACATGCAACCTCTCCCAACTTGTTCGTATTTTTGTTCTTACTTTCATCAACGTCCTTATACTACCAATCTATAAAATCATTATCAAGGAATATTGGGAATGTTATGTGTATTTGACTCAATTAGTGAGCATGAGTGAACATAAGTAGAGCTAAATAAATGTAATCAGCTCTCAAGACGAAATATCACCGCTTAACTTGAAATATGCTAGTTAGATTTTTTTAAATTGGTGGATTTGATAAAACAGTTATACTTAAAATGCAAAGAAGAGTCTTGATTCAAAAAAATGAAATCAAGACTCTTCTTTTATTGATTCGAGATAAGGGCAAGTCTCTCAATAATTCTTCTTTTACGATAAAGCATCTTGCCAGCTTCAGCGATATCGTTTACAGCGGATCGATTTATAAACGCACCAAACACGAGACCAGCAATAGGGATCATTTGAAATAGCTTTTTCCAACCCATTTGATCACGATAAGAAAAAACGACCTCGCGCCATCCTTGCATTTCAGATAGAACCTCTCTTTTAGCAGTATCATCCTTTTGGTCGAACCGAGTTATTTGCTTTAAGATCGATTGTTTACCCACAATGTCAGCAGAGACAAATTGTAGACATTTTACAATAAATAATCGCTCTTTTTTATCTTTTGGATCATAACCGTAACAAATCGCTATATCTTGTAATGTTTTTAATTGCAAGCCGAGAAGGAGCGGAATATCGATGGTTAATGTGAATATTCCTCCAATCCCCGTACTAGCTCCTTGAATCGTAGCTAACTTTTTTCGATTGCCGGTCAGTTTTTCTACTGCCTGATCCATCGTAGAGAGGGGGAGTTTTGCCGCTTCTTCTAACGTATGATCGGCTAAGTCTGGATAATAAGTGGAAAGCGATGATTCTGAACTTAAATAGCTTCCACCATTCTGAACGTATTGACCTAGTTCATCCAAAATCACACCAATTTTTTTCTGAATGAATGCAGGGCGTTAATTTATCAATGAGTTTAAAGGGGAGACGACCAAGTTTCTCCCAAAACCAAAGACCACTTTGATCCTTCTCCCAATTTTCAACTTTTTTCAATTCTTCTATTAACCAATCTTTCGAATCAATCAATCGTCATTTCTCCTTATTTATGTATTGTTTGATTATATAGTACGTTAATTATGGAGAAAAGGTTTCATTATTTGTTTATGATAGGTGGAGAATGTCTAGTAATTAAGACAAAAAGAAGGGAATGTAGAAGGATTTTTTCTTGTTTGTTAAGTGCCTTAAGAAAGAATAGATTTAAATGGGTGTAAGGGTAGAAAAGGGGGGAGGAATCAGTAGGACTGAACGAGAAATCGTTCAGCCCATTACCTATACTAATTCTATTATTCAGTTTTTTCGGTTTCTTCTTCAGTACCGTCTTCAGTTTCAGTACCATCTTCATTTCCGTACCTCTTCAGTTTCAATCCATCTGTTTGATTTTCTTCAGTCTCAGGTTCAGTCTCAGTTTCGTTACTGCACCCAGTTGAAAATCCTACTACCATTAAAGCTGCCATTAATACTAAAAACCATTGTTTTAAGCTTTTCATAACTTGTTTGCCTCCTTGAATCTTTTAAATAGTTGCAAGTTTAGTATACATGCTTTCAAATGAAAGAATGCGATATTTTCTAATTGTTTACAATAATTAACCTTTTGTTAATATTCAATTTACTTTTTTAAAAAAACATTTTCAACTTCTTTACTTAATTTTTTTAAATCATTTTAGCCTTTCATGACCATATAGATGATGGGGGTATCAATACAATTAACTCACAAACCTTTAAAAAATATGATGTCAATCATATAAAAGGCTGCTAATCAATCATGATTGATTAGCAGCCTCAAATTAGTAAATATTCAAGATTCTGACAAATTTAACAGAAAGGGATTAAGCATATTGTTCGTTTCTTTGTTCATTGATTACACCATCGTACTGGAGTAGTAGTTGATCAAAAATACGATCCCATCGCTGTGATAAAGCGTATTTTCTACCTTCCATACCCATTTGCCAACGAATACTATCATGGGTTAATAATTGAACAATTGAGTTTGCAAACTCCTGCGATTCACCTGGTTTACACAAAGTTCCAGTTATCTCTGCTTGAACAACATTTCTTACGCCACCAGAATTAGCTCCAATGACAGGTGTACCACTTGCAAGTGCTTCGAGGACCACATTACCAAAGGTTTCAGTTGGAGAAGGAAAAACAAATAAGTCAGAGGCACAGTAAATTTCAGCTAATTCTTCACCGTTTAAATAGCCTGTAAAAATCACATTTTTAGGTGCTTCGTTTTCTAATTCCTCTCTTAAAGGACCATCTCCAACCCATACCCATTGAATATCTTTATCTATTTCAGGTGGTATTGATTTGGCAACATCAAGAAGTGTTTTGACATCCTTCTCAGGTGCTAATCTGCCAACATATAGGAGTATATATTTTTTCGATACTACCATATTTTTCACGTACAGAGTTTTTATCATAATTGAGGGTGAAAAAGTTGACAATCCACCCCTCTAGGCCATATTTCTAAATTTTTAAAGTTACGACCATTTAGTTGTTGCAGTGTTTCTTTCGAGGGAACAAAGAGTTTTTGAAAGGGGCTATGAAACCAATTCATATATTTCCAAACCAATTTAGAAAAGAATTGTAAATCATAATATTTTAAATACTGATCAAAATCAGTGTGATAGGAGCCAACAAGGGGGATGTTTAATTTTTTTGCATAATAAACCCCACAAAGACCCATATTAAATGGAGTTGCTACATGAATGATGTCAGGGGAGAAGTCTTGTAATTCCGCTTTAATTTGCAGAAGATTGGGCAGTGCTAAACGACATTCCGGATATAAGAAAAAGGAAAGACTTTCAAATCGGTGAATATGATCTGTTACATACTCGTTTGAAGTTCCCTTTGGCGCAAAGACTTTAAAGGAAATATTCTTGTTCATGTAAATAATCTGTAAATCGTTTTAATGTACGTGCGACTCCGTTTATGTCTGGGAAAAAGGTATCTGTGAAAATAGCTATCTTCATGTGTCTTCCCCCTAATTATGATAGAACGTAACTGGAATCTAAAATATAAATAAGAAACAAAATACTCCTACGCATGACCCAAGAAGCCCGCCGGCCATTACATCTGAAGGATAGTGAAGACCTAAATAGATTCTGGATAAACCCACGCATAATCCTAAAGGTATCAGAATAAAGGAGAGAGCTGGCACAAATAGGACGAATGGAATAATCACAGAAAAAATAGCTGTTGTATGTCCAGATGGAAAAGAATGATCTTTCAATGGATTTAAAGGTACTTTTGTTTCTTCTATCATTAAATAAGGTCTTTTACGCGGAAAAAGTTTTTTAACTAATTGTACGGGAATATGACTGATTGCCAAGGCAAGTGCACTTGAATAAGCTGCCACTTTTGTCTGATTGTTAGAAATTAGAATCAATAGTATGGTCGATAAAATGGTAAAAGTAGCTCCCCCCATATGCGTAATCGTGCTGAAAAAAAGATTGAGCATTTTTTTATCAAAATGACGGTTTACTTGTTGGAATAAACGACATTCAAAATGATAAAAACTTAGTAAAAGTTTAGGCAATTTCTACACTCCTTGTATTCATGGTGAATGAAAGATACTTTCATTTTAATTCAAGGTTGTTTAGCAAATACGAAAGGAATGTTAATTTTTTGATAAGAAATACTCATTCATGAATAAATGAAAAAGTACACATATTACTTATTTCGAAATGTAGGCAAACTGGAAGATCTTCCGATGGAAATATAATGAATCGAATGGTTGATCATTTCATGTAAAGGCAAGCAATTTCTCCCATCAATAATAATGGCTTCCTTCATATATAATTCGTACAAATGTAATGGAAACGATTTAATTTGGTCCCATTCAGTGGCAATAATGGCTAATTCACTATCCATTAAAGCATCACGAATGTCATCTGTGTAAGTGATCTGGTTTCCAAATACTTTCTTTGCATTTGTAATAGCAATCGGATCATAGGCTGTAACGATTGCACTTTCATTCAAAAGTCCATTTATGATCTGTAATGAAGCAGCTTCTCGGATATCATCTGTCTTTGGTTTAAAAGAAAGACCAAGAACGGTAACTTTTTTTCCGAGTAACGAACCGAATAGTTCTTTTGCCTTCAGAACAGGGAGTGATTGTTGTCGATTATTCACTTCAATGACAGCGTTCAATAGCTCGAAGGAATGTTGAACATTCCCAGCAAGTTTAGCGAGAGCTTTCGTATCTTTTGGAAAACAAGAACCCCCGTATCCAATACCAGCTTGAAGAAAATGGGGGCCAATCCTCTTATCTTGGCCAATCCCGTAGGATACTTCATCAATATTGGCACCGACTTTTTCGCAAAGGGCAGCAATTTCATTAATGAAGCTAATTTTTGTTGCTAAAAAAGCATTGGAAGCGTATTTAATCATTTCTGCACTCTTAATATCCGTTTTGATTAGGGGGATACCTAGGGGAAGATACAATTGCTCCATTACTTTGACGGCTTCGGGATTATCGGCACCAATGACAATACGGTCACCATGATAAAAATCAAAAATGGCAGAACCCTCGCGAAGAAATTCGGGATTGGAGATCACATCTATGTGTATATATGGCAGTTTATTTCCATTTATGATTTGTTTTATTTTTTCATTTGTTCCAACAGGTACGGTACTTTTTGTGCAAATAATCACATCGTTTTCAATATGTTCAGCAATGGATAAGCATACATTTTCGATGTATTGTAAATCGGCTGTCCCATCCTCTTTTTCAGGTGTTCCTACCGTTATAAAAATGATTTCCGCTTGAGCATAAGCAATTTGAGGGTTGGTTGTAAAATTCAGTTGATTATTTGATTGATTTTTAATTAAGAGAGGTTCTAGTCCTGGCTCATAAATTGGGGAAAGGCTTGATTGAAGCATTTTGATTTTTTGACTTTGAATATCGATACAAGTCACATGATGACCCAACTCTGCCAAACAAACACCTGTCACTAGCCCAACATACCCAGTCCCAGCAACTGTTATTTTCATGCAATCCCTCCTAATAGAATATTATGCTCTTTACATTTTATTAGAAGAAACCATTTTTTTTCTTCGATTAGTGTTAAAAAAAGGTAAATGAAATTGTAAGTTTTTTTTCAACTAAGTGGCAGTTCGGGATAAAAGAAGTCTCTGTGTGATAAAAGTAACATAAGAAAGGAACTTGCTTCTTTTATAATGAGATTATGAAATATGAGACTTTGTTAATAAATAATTAAATCTGAATAGAAAAATGGTGATATGGTATGCAAGGAATGGGTCATCCACATAGAAAAGGAATCGATTTTAATAAAAATCCATTTATTGTGATTTGGGAAGTGACACGGGCTTGTGAGTTAAAATGTGTTCACTGTCGTGCAGATGCACAGTTAAATCCGGATCCACGTGAATTAACCTATCAAGAAGGTCTTAAACTAATTGATGAAATATACGAAATGGATAATCCTATGCTCGTGTTCACAGGTGGAGATTGTATGTTGAGAGAGGATTTATTTGACTTAGCTGAATATGCCGTGAAAAAGGGAATGCGTGTCTCGATGACACCAAGTGCCACCTCTAAAGTAACAAAAGAGAAAATGCAGCGAGCAAAGGAAGTAGGTCTATCAAGATGGGGTTTTAGTCTGGATGCACCAACTGCAGAAGTTCATGATACATTTCGCGGAACTCCTGGATCATTTGATCTTACGATAGAAAAAGTAAAGTATTTAAATGAATTAAATATGCCATTACAAATTAATACCGTCATTTCTCGTTATAATTATGATCATTTAGAAGAAATGGCTAAATTAGTTGCAGATCTTAAAGTAGTGATGTGGTATATTTTCTTCTTAGTACCGACAGGAAGAGGACAAATAGATGATTGTCTTACCCCTGTTGAGCATGAAAAAGTATTTCACTGGCTATATGAATTAAGTAAAACGGCACCGTATGACATCAAAACGACGGCAGCTCAAGCATTATCGTCGAGTAGTCTTACAGCAAAAAATGCGTGAACATAAAATTGAAAAAGGTGAAATTCATTATGAGGATTCGATAACAACGGATAAGGCTTCTTTAAGAGACGGGATAAAACGTGCTCCAAAAGGAGTAAATGATGGAAATGGTTTTGCCTTTGTAACCCATATCGGTGATGTTGTTCCAAGTGGTTTACTTCCAATAAAAGCAGGAAACGTAAGAGAAACACCACTGGCCGAAATTTATCGTGAAGCCAAGGTATTTAAAGATTTAAGACAGCCTGATCACTATAAAGGAAAATGCGGCGTATGTGAGTACCGCTATATTTGTGGAGGATCACGTTCTAGAACGTATGCTTTAACCGGTGATTATATGGAAAGTGAACCATTCTGTGTATATATTCCAGAAGTGCTAAGGAACAAAAATTCTGTCAAATGAATTCTGATCTCCAAAAAAGAGGCGTTTTTTTCATTTAAATGTCTCTTTTTATCGTGGTAGTAGGTAATAATGATAGAATGAACCTTGAATGGAAGAGGATGGAAGTTCTAGAAACTATTCATTATAACCTTTTTAGTTAACTGGGGGTCAAAGACATGCAATCGGAGTTGAAATCAAAAAGATTAATTCTTATTCAATCAGATGTTTCTCATGCTTCAGACTTATTTTCTTTTTGGACAGATCCAGAAGTTTCGAAATTTATGAATATGGAGTCTTTCACTACACAGGATGAGGTGATCGATAGGATTGAATTTACGAACCAACTAGCAGCAATGAACCAATCCATTCGATACACCATTTTTTTAAAAGAATCGAATAAAATGATTGGAAGTTGTGGGTTTAATTATATTGATTTTGAAAACGAGCGTGCTGAAATAGGATATGATTTAGGAAAAGAATATTGGGGAAATGGATTTGCTTTCGAGGCTGTATCTGCTTTAATGAGTTATTGGTTTCATGATTTAGGCTTAAATCGATTAGAAGCAAGAGTCGTTCCTGAAAATCTTCGATCCATTCGGTTATTAAATAATCTAGGATTTCATTTTGAAGGAATTCTTCGGCAATCAGAGAAATCAAATGGTGGCTTTATTGATGTAATGGTATATTCAAGGCTAAAAATGGATGGAGAAAAATGCTCATTTCCAAAAAGCAAAAAGAGTGAACACTTGACTCTTTTTGCTTTAGCATAGCTATTTGTCTGTATTTAATTACGGAAAAGGTTTGCGACGATTTCAAAAGAATGCAAACGCGCTTCGTGATCAAAGATTTGTCCGTTTACCATGATTTCGTCAGCGTTCGTTTGGTTTGCAAACTTTTCTAATTTTGCTTTAACCGTTTCGGGACTGCCGATGATGGATGTACTTAGTCTTTGCGCGAGAATTGCTTTTTCGTAATCACTACAAATTTCATCTATATTTTCAACAGGTGGTTGCAAGTGTCCTCGTTGATTTCGAATGATCCCTAAGTGATGTTGTTGTAATGAGGTCGATAGTTTTTCTGCTTCATGATCATCGTCAGCAGCAATGACATTCACGCATACGATTGCGTATGGCTTATCAAGTAGATCGGATGGCTGGAAGCTATTTCGATACAATGCAAGTGCTGGCAATGTGTTTTCAGGTGAGAAATGGCTGGCAAATGAAAATGGTAAACCCAGAAGACCTGCTAATTGAGCACTGTAGCCGCTAGAGCCTAATAGCCAGAGTGGAACCTGAAGTCCTTGCCCTGGAATTGCTTTTACCCGCATATTTGAAGCGTTTTCTGGATCAAAATATGCACGCAGTTCTGCCAATTGTTCTGGGAAATCTTGTCCATCACTTCTTCGGTCACGTCTAAGTGCATAAGCAGTTAACTCATCGGTTCCAGGGGCACGACCAAGACCTAGATCAATTCTTCCTGGGAATAGTGATTCAAGAGTACCAAATTGTTCTGCAATAACTAGAGGTGCATGATTTGGTAGCATAATGCCACCTGAACCAACACGAATGGTTGAAGTATGTGCAGCAACATGGCCAATTAAAATGGAAGTAGCTGAACTGGCAATCCCGGGCATATTATGATGTTCTGCCATCCAGTAACGTTTATATCCCCATTTCTCAACATGTTGTGCTAAATCAACTGTATTCTTAAAAGATTCTCTTGCAGTACTTTCTTTTTTAATGGGTGATAAATCGAGCACAGAATACGAAACATCGCTAAGGCTTTTTTTCTCCCTATTTACCATTTTGTCATCCTCTTTCTCTGTTTGTTCTTTACTGAAAATATTAATCTTTAGTAAGATAAGAATATTTTATCAATTGTTTCTATTATTACATAATAAAATGACTTTTCCATTAAAAAAATGATAGGATTATTAATGATCAAAAGGGTAAATGTAATAGTGATCATAATTGTGTTCTAAGGGGACATGATTTGGATAAAATGAGGCTATACTGGATTTGAAATGACATGGATAAAAAATTTTGGAAAATGGGTGGAACTATGGTAAGGAAAACCAGTATAATAGAATCAATTTCAAGAAATGTAATTGTCTATTGATGGCGAAAAAAAAGGGGATTTTAATATGAATAATCTGGCAGTACAATTGAATGACACATTAAATCAGGAGAACCCATATGTTTATGAAATGTTATCAGAGCTTGGAAAAAACTTATTTTATCCAAAAGGAATCCTAAGCCAAAGTGCAGAAGCAGGGAAGAAAGCTACTCGTTATAATGCAACCATTGGGATTGCAACGGAAGAAGATGGACCCATGCACTTTGAACATATCCAAAAACATTTCGTAGGGTACTCACCAAAGGATATTTATCCATATGCTCCACCAGAAGGAAAAAAAACCTTACGTGAAGCATGGAAAAATAAAATTGTGAAAGATAGTCCTTCACTACAAAATAAAAACTTCGGTTTGCCAATCGTTACAAATGCCCTTACACATGGATTAAGTGTTGCAGCGGATCTATTTGTGGAGGATCAGGATGCTGTTATTCTTCCTGATAAATATTGGGGTAACTACAATATTGTATTCAATGTACGAAGAGGTGGACAACTTAAAACCTTTGAACTCTTTAATCAAGATGAGAAATTTAATGTTGAAGGGTTAAAGGCGTGTTTAATGCAACAAAAAGAAGCAGGAAAAGCGATTGTATTATTAAATTTTCCAAATAATCCTACTGGTTTTACACCGAGTGTTGAGGAAGTTCAAGGAATTGTTCAGGCGCTTAAAGAAGCAGCAGAAGCAGGGATCAATATTGTTGCTTTACTTGATGATGCCTATTTCGGATTATTTTATGAAGATTCGATCAAAGAATCCATATTTGGTCTTTTAGCGGGTCTACATCCAAGAATCCTTCCAGTGAAAATAGATGGAGCTACAAAAGAAAACTATGTTTGGGGCCTTAGAGTAGGTTTTCTAACTTTTGCTTCTGAGAGTCCTGCTATTTTAAATGCCTTGGAACAAAAGGCAAAAGGCATAATTAGAGGGACAATTTCTAGTAGTTCTCATTTATCACAAACCGTTATTTTGGAATCACTAGAGTCAAATGAATTTGATTTAGAAAAACAACAAAAATTTACGGTTATGGAAAATAGAGCGAATAAAGTTAAACAAGTATTACAACAAGAAAAATTCCAAGATTATTGGACGTATTACCCATTTAACTCAGGCTATTTTATGTGTTTGAAATTGAAAAATGTGAATGCTGAAAAGCTTCGACTTCATTTGTTGGATGAATATGGAGTGGGCACAATTGCTATAAACGACACAGATTTGCGTATTGCCTTTTCTTGCGTAGAAGAACGGGACATTGAAGACTTATTTGAGCTTATTTATCAAGGAATGATCGATTTAACATCTAACCAAAATTAACCTTAAATATATAAAAGGATGACTCTATTTCGATGGAGCCATCCTTTTTTCTTTACACTTGTTATCCATCATAATTTGGGTAAGCTGTTGCGAGATGCTGCCTATTGATCAGCAATAAAGAATTAACGATTACGATTTGGTTGAGAAGTTAATTCTAGATGGTTGAGAAAATTAATAACATTTTCACTATATGCGATCAGAAGCTTATGATGAATAAACTTATCTTCTACTAGTATGCCGTTGAGTATGCTCTCCATAATATATCTTCGTGGGGCTGTAGAATGAGTCAATTCATCTTGAATAAAATCAAGTATTTCCCAATATTTTTTTCGTTCTGTTTCTTCCATATTTAGTTCACGAATGTCTTTCATTAATGCTAAATAAGATTTTTTTAGCTCTTCTTTTAAAAGATCCATTACATGATCACAGGTAGGTGAAAATTGCTCCATTAGTTGGGGATTTATAAGTTGTTCCTTACTCTCTGACACCTCATCAACCATTTTGAGCAGACGATTCATACAAAAACGAATAATTGGTGTCGGGTTATTATTCTCCTTTTTATCCATGAAATAAAACCGAGAACTTTGTTGCAACATGCCTTTAAATAGAATCGTACAATCAAAAAGGAATGGTTTTTTTTCGTTGCCAAACAGATCAACTAAACGATTGAATAACCATTGAATCTGCAAAAATTCAAATTTTTGAAGAAACTGAATAAGCTCAGGCTCTTTTGAAATAAAGACTTCATTAAAAAGGAAAAAGAGTTTATTTTTACGATTATGTCGAATGTCAACAGTTAATTGCTTAATAAATATTTCGATATCAGAAGGACTGTGACCGATCAGTATTATATTTTTTTCTTTTTCGATTTCTAATTGCAAATTTTTGAAAATAGCAATAAGAAGCTCACCTTTTGAAGTGAAATAGTTGTAAAAGGTTCCTTTAGAAATACCGCTACTTTCTAATATATCTTGCACTGAAGTGGCCTGATAGCCTTTATCAATAAATAATTGATGTGCTATTTTAATCACATTTTGCTTTCGATCTTTCATTTTTGCATCACCTAATTCTATAAATGAACTAATAGTATAAAAACATAATACCTTAATTCTAATTACTTAACAAATGTAATTATTTAGTTTTTTTCTTGGGTGGCTTAATGAGAAGCCAAATATAAATAAGAATTGAAATAATGACAGAACCTGCCGATGCTAAATATACTGTATTGTAACCAAATAGGTGGCCAATTTGTCCAAAGAATATGGCTCCGAGACCAATCCCAAGATCAAAAAGGTCATTTGGAAACCGAGAAAGATGAAAAAATTGGCAAAAACAATTAAAGAAAAGTCTCGTGTCCAAATTTTATTTGAAGATTGGTGATCTTCTTGACTAAATGGTTTTTCCATTATTCCTGAAGTCCTCCTTTCATGATAATCATTGTTCCAATTGTACCTTAATTGGAGGGTTGTCGCTTAATGTTTAACCTTGAATGGGGAAATACAGTTCACCGTTCTGAATTTGTAAGATAGCTGAAATAAGGATGATGGCGTTAGAATAGAATTCCTTCAATTCAATAATTTATTTTATTCAATATGGACACCCGCCCACGAATATTATTTAAAAAGTCATATGATTTAGGGTATATAGAATGGAGTGAGGAGGGATATTTATGCATAATGAATTGCAAAGTAGACAGTTTGGATTTGGAAGAAGACCATTTGGATTTGGAAGAAGACCGTTTGGATTTGGTGGATTTCCACTAGGGTTTTTGGGAGGTTTGGCTGCAGGTGCACTAATCAGTCAACCTTATTATCCTTATTATCCACCATATCCATACTATCCGTATTATCCGTATTATCCGTACTATCCATATTATCCATATGTTGTTATTAATATAAATGTTGAACAATGTTAAGAAATAAATGACCCTCACATTCTGTGTGAGGGTCATTTATTTCTTATTCCCAGTTTTCGTATGAAATTTGGCCGCCCGTTAAGTCAATGGTATTAATTTCACCTTTATAGAGGAGCTTCCCTTCTTCTTCAATAATCAAATTTTCATATGTGTAGACTGTTTTTCCTTCAGGTAGTGTGATGATTACTTTTTCACCAAGTACCGGTTTTGGAGACTTTATTTTAATCAATGATTTTGAGTACAAATAAGTTGAAAGAAGGAGTGTTATAACTGCGATGATAAAATAAAGACTCCACATTTTATAAAATGGTTTTCGTTGATTGGCTAAACGTTCTACTCGACTCATTGTTTCCTCTCAATCCCTTTAATAAAAATATTGTTATCTCATCGATACAATATGCAAAGGGTGAGTACGAAATGAATTTTTTTGTAATAAATAATGAAAATTGGAACTTTTTTGGGTCTTAATACGTATGTAAGTTAGACCAAAAAGTAGAGTGAGAGGTGGGATAACATGTGGATTTTTTAGGAACACCGCTCGAAACAGCCTATTTAATCGCACTTATTGTATCGAGTGCTTCTATTATTCTATTTATTTTCTTTGGGGATATCTTAGAGGCGGTTGGAGAAGTATTAAATCCAACATTAATTTTAGCTTTCATTACGATTGCTTCTGCAAGTGGTTATTTATTTGAAATGTATTCTGAATTAAACAGTGTCCTAATTTTTATTCTTTCGTTGATTATCGCTTTTATTATTGATGCCTGTTTAAACATTTTTGTGCTAATACCTCTTTCATCTGCTGAAGAATCCCTAACCTATAGGGAGGAATCACTGAAAGGAAGAGTGGCAAAAGTGATCACCTCGATTCCCGAAGATGGGTACGGAGAGGTGATGATTGAAAATGTAAGTGGCAGAATTGCCAAACCGGCTACAGGTTTTAATAATGAAAAAATACACGAAGGATCGAATGTATTGATTGTAAACATAAAAAATGGTGTGCTTTATGTAACCGTATATGAGGATCTTTATAAGGAGGAATTTTGATGCTTGGAATATGGATTGTTATTGGAATCGTCGCTTTTTTATTAATTGCCTTAATGGGAGTATTCGTTGCCAAATATAGAACAGCTGGACCGGATGAGGGACTAATTGTAACGGGAAGCTATTTAGGAAGAAAAAATGTACATATTGATGAATCGGGTAATCGGATAAAAATTATCCGTGGAGGTGGTGCTTTTATATTGCCTGTATTTCAGCAGGCAAAACCGCTAAGTTTACTTTCTAGTAAACTAGAGGTTTCAACTCCAGAAGTGTATACCGAACAAGGCGTACCTGTTATGGCAGATGGAGTCGCCATTATTAAGATTGGTAGCTCAATCGGGGAAATTGCTACTGCTGCAGAACAATTTCTAGGTAAAGAAACAGAAGATCGTGAAAATGAAGCAAGAGAAGTATTAGAGGGACATTTGCGTTCCATTCTTGGTTCGATGACAGTCGAGGAAATTTATAAAAATAGAGATAAGTTTTCTCAAGAAGTGCAAAGAGTTGCTTCTCAAGATTTAGCTAAAATGGGGCTAATTATCGTTTCATTCACGATCAAGGACGTTCGTGATAAAAATGGTTACTTAGATTCACTAGGAAAACCACGAATTGCCCAAGTCAAAAGAGATGCAGACATCGCAACAGCTGAGGCAGATAAAGAAACTCGCATCAAGAGAGCAGAAGCGTCTAAGGATGCTAAAAGAGCTGAACTGCAAAGGGCAACAGAAATTGCAGAATCTGAAAAAGAAAATCAAATGAAGATGGCTGATTATAGAAGAGAACAGGATATTGCTAAAGCTCGAGCTGACCAAGCCTATGATCTGGAGACGGCAAGAGCAAAACAGGAAGTAACCGAACAAGAAATGCAAGTCAAAATTATCGAAAGACAAAAGCAAATTGAATTAGAAGAGAAAGAAATTTTAAGAAGAGAGCTTCAATATGACTCAGAAGTAAAGAAAAAGGCAGATGCAGATCGCTATGCAGTCGAGCAAGCTGCTGAAGCGGAAAAAAGAAAACAAATTGCTCAAGCAGATGCGAATCAGTATAGAATTGAATCACTAGCTAAGGCAGATGCAGAGCGAGTTCGGGTAGAGGGATTAGCAAAAGCAGATGCTGGACGCGCACAAGGGGAATCAGAAGCTGAAATTATTCGTTTGAAAGGATTAGCTGAAGCAGAAGCGAAACGCAAAATCGCTGAAGCGTTTGCTCAATTTGGTCAAGCAGCTGTCCTCGATATGGTCTTGAAAATGCTTCCTGAATATGCGAAGCAAGTAGCTAGTCCACTTGCCAATATAGATAAGATCACTGTGGTAGATACGGGAAGTGATAGTCAAAATGGCGGTGCTAATAAAGTGACGGGTTATGCAACAAATTTAATGGCTACGATGCAAGAAACATTGAAGGCTTCATCAGGAATAGATGTGAAGGAGCTATTGGAAAACCTTTCAGGAAAAAGAAATATTCGTCAAAGTATGGATGACTTATCCACACGAGTTAAAAAAATCAGAATGATTCATTCTATTTGTGTTAACAACATAAAAATAAATAAGTAAAAGTGTGAAACTGACCCAAAGTAAAGGTTCATTCTAATGTAGTAACCTATCTAGAAGAAAGATTATTCCTTTCTTCTAGATAGGTATTACGGAAGAATTCTTTCTTAAAAGGGGTCAGTTTTTTTAATGTCTTTATTTAGATGGACATTTTAAGGTTGGACAAGGCCTGAGGAAAATACCTAAAAATTGTGTATTTGTCTATCGCATATTGTAGTCATGCTGAATAGGATAAAGAGAATAAGAAAAGGAGGTTTTTATAAATGTCAACTGAATTTGGTCATGGCGGAGGTTTCGCGTTAGTAGTTGTATTATTTATTCTGTTAATAATTATTGGTGCTTCTTGGTGCAGCGGAGCATTTTAATTTGATTCACTGTTATTAAAGGTAAGAAGGAAGGGGGTGTTTTTATGTACGGTTACGGAAATCCATGTGGAGGCTATGGTTACCCTGCATAAGTTGGAGGCCTGTTGGAGGCCACGGTTGTGGATTCGCAATAATCGTTGTTCTGTTCATTCTTTTGATTATTGTGGGTGCATCTTGCTTTAAATTTTAATTCCATTTCTCATATAGAATAACAAGAAAGAGGTACTGCACAAGCAGATACCTCTTTCTTGTTGCATAAATGTCTTATAATTCGTAAAACGCTTTTGTGTTGCTATATAGCTGCTTATAAACAACGTTTATAGGCAGCTTTTTAATGTCAGCAATCATTTGAATCGATTGGTGAATCATGGATGGATGTGTGATCTGACCTTGGAAGGGTCCTTCAAAAGGCCAGGGTCCATCTGTTTCAACCATCATTTTTTCAAGGGGATAGATGCTGACAAGATCACGAATTTCTTTCTCGTAACAAACATCAGGTGTAACCGAGATAAAATAACCATTCTTGATCATTCGTGTAATTGTCTTTTGATCACCTTTGAACCAATGGAAATGAGCCTTTTCAATGGAGTGCTTTTCAAGTAAATGACAGACAAGAGGTGCATCCTCATAGACGGCATGTAGAATAATAGGTTTTTGTACTCTTTTCGCAAAAGATATGAAGGTTTCAAGTCGTTGGATATAACCTTCAATTGGAAATGGATTTTCCTTATGTAAATAATAAGGCAAACCAACTTCACCAACAGCGATCATTTCATGGAGGTTTTCTTTCATCCAATTCATTAAATCAGCAAATTCATTGTCCATGATCAACGCTTGTTCTGGATGCCAGCCAAAAGCCGGTTTCAGTTTAGGGTGCTTGTGAGCGAAAGACAAATTTTGTTTACAAGAGGCAAGGTCATACGACACACCAATAAGCGCTTCTAATTCTTCATTTTTGTACAAGATGTTCTCGATGTCATGTGTTTTATAATGGTCAAGATGGATATGTGCGTCAATGATCTTTTGGATTTTTAATCACTTCCCTGCTGAATTAAGTGCATAATAGATTTTTCTTTTCCATTCAAGAAATTCTTCAGTAAGCAACAAGCCATCCTTTCGCGGTCTTGAAAATTGAGGTGTAAATTCGGCGGTTATCGTTGCTGGTTTTTCTGAGAGTACAATAATTCGATCAGATAAGTAGAGTGCCTCATCAATATTATGGGTAACAAAAAGAATCGTTCGTTTATGTACTTCCCAAATGGATAACAACCATTTTTGCATGTCAAGTCGAGTTAATTCGTCTAGTGCAGAAAAGGGCTCGTCCAAGCATATGACTGGTTGTGGACATAATAAAGCGCGTATAAAAGAAACCCTTTGTTTCATGCCGCCAGATAATTGTGAAGGATAGGCGTGTGTATAGTCGCTTAATCCTGCTTTTTGTATCATACGAATAGCCACTTCTTTATCTTTTTTTCCTTGTAGTTCTTGGCCAAGTAGAACATTTTGCAAAACGGTTCTCCAAGGTAAAAGGGAAGGGGATTGAGGCATGTAGCTTATTGATCCTCTTTGTCCATTAATTTCTTTCCCATTCAGTTCAATCATTCCTTCATCAGGTGATAAGATCCCGCCAATTAAATGAAATAACGTACTTTTTCCGCTGCCTGATGGTCCCAAAATGGAGACGAATTCTCCTTCTTGAACATTGAGTGATAAATGGTCAATCACATGGACCCCTGAAAATTGTTTGGATATATTATGTATGGTTAATAAAGTCATATTGAATCATCTCCCTGATCATGCCAACGGACAACTAATCGTTCCAACATACGAATTATAGCAAAGAAAAGTAAACTTAGGATCATAATGGCAAAAATGGCGACAAAGACTCGATCTGTTCGAAAAGAAGAGGAGGCGAGCGTCATATAGACACCAATTCCTGCTTTAGCTCCTAACCATTCTGAAATAACGGCACCCATCACACTGTATGTGGCAGATATTTTCACACCAGAAAAAATAGAAGGGAGTGCATACGGAAATTCAAGTTTCCAAAATATCTGTCGTTTAGTTGCACCTGCCATGTATAAATAATGCTTTAATTCTGTTGGTGTTTGTTTAAATCCATCAAGTGCTGCAACAGTCACAGGAAAAAAGCAAACAAGAGTGATGACAATGATCTTTGGTAGCATGCCAAAACCAAACCAAATAACCAACAGTGGTGCCAAGACGATCGTAGGAATATTTTGCGACAGAATCAGTAAAGGATATAAGGATTCTTTTAAAAAAGGAATTAGATATAGAAGTACAGCTGTTAAGAGCCCAATACAAGTCCCAATAATAAAGCCGGTAACGCTTAAATTTACTGTTGAGAGGAGATGAACGGTAAGGTCACTCCAACTTATGAAAGCCTCAGTAAATATTTTTGATGGTGCAGGAAGGAGCCATTCTGGAATGTCCATTATTTTTATGATTAGTTCCCATGCAATGAACAAAAGAAGGAGAACCAATAAGGATCTCCAACCTTTCGAAAAAAAAGTTTTCATTAGCGATATTTCTCCGTTAAATCCTCCATAGCAATGCCAGATGGTTGATAAAGAACTTTAATTTGTGTGATGACATTTGGACTTCCTATTTCAATCATTCGTTCATTCATTTTTGTAATAATAGAAAGAATGTTTGTTAGATCACCTTCGATTGTGGTCTCTAGTGGATGAACTTCAAATTTCATTCCAGATTCAGCAATGATTTTGATCGCTTCATCCACATAAGGGATAACATTTTCGCCATTTTTGGTTTTCGGTATGATTTGAATACTAACTAATGAGTTTGCCATGGTTTTCTCTCCTTATTCTGGTAAAAATTCATTTGTGAACGCTTCTTTTGCATTCAGTTGTTTTTCTAATAATTTATTTTCGTGCATCCAATTGGCGTAGTTTTCCCATACCTCAAGTTTTTGTTCTCCCCAGCGAGGTGCATCATCTTGGTATTTAGGTGCTAACCATTCTTGACTCTTTCTTACTAAATCTGCATCAAGGTCTGGAGCAGCTGCAATTAATATATCAGCAGCTTTAGCGGGTTCATCAATGGAATATTGATAACCTTTTGAAGTTGCTTTTAGAAATGCTTTCACCGTTTCTGGATTATTTTCAATCATATCTTCATTTGTTGCCAAAACAGGTGTGTAATAATCTAAATTTTTACTATAGTCTGTTAGATAAATCATGTTGATTTTTTCGCCACGAAGCTCTGCTTCAACACCAGTCCAACCGTAATAAATCCATGCAAAATCAACATCCCGTTTTACAGCAGTAAAGAAATCCGTATCGCCCATATTGATGATAGACACGTCATCAGGATTCGCATTCTCTTGTTTCATTAAAGAGGCAATAACAGACTCTTCAACTGGAGATCCCCAACCTCCATAAGATTTACCTGCGAAATCCTTCGGTGAAACAATATTTTTTTCTGCCGGAGAAGCAAATCCGGACGTATTATGCTGAATAACTGCAGCAATGGAGACAATCGGAACTTCTTGTATCCGTGCCTGTGTGATGCTTTCCTGGTAGCTTACACCAAAATCTGCTTTTCCTGAGGCAATCAGTTGGTCAGCGCCCGTTTCTCCAGGCATAATAATCTCAACATCAAGACCTTCTTCTTCAAAATATCCTTGATCTTTGGCAACATATAAACCGGTATGGTTTGTATTAGGTGTCCAATCTAGGACAACTGTTACTTTCTTTAAAGCAGTTTCTTCATTTGTTTTGGTTTCTTTTGTTTGATCACTAGACTGGTCATTGCTGCATCCAGCGATGACAAAAGAAGCCAAAAGGGCAATAAGCAACCTTTTCATCATTAATTCCTCCTCTGAATTATGTAACACTTAAAAATGAGCGTATTGATTAGATAGAATGAACATTCGTCAGGGGGATCTCTAATCAACAAGTAACATAGCAGTAAAAAATGGAAATAAAAAATGCACCCAATATTGACCGGGTGCATGCATATTAAACAATCATAATCATTGTTTTAGAATATGTTTCCTCCGCCGGTATTAACCAGATCAGGTTCAAAGGGTCTGTATCAAAACGGATACGATCTCAACCAGCTTGACTGGTTCCCCTACTATTCTTTCCTATTCAATTGGCTCTATCCCATTATAACAAAGTTCGACAAATATAAAAGAATAATGAACGATTTGAAAAGGAACTATGAGAACTGGAAAAAAGATCCTTTCATTCCATGGTAAAGATTGTGGTGTAGTATTCATCATGAATCCATGTTACGGTTATTCAGAAAGAAAAGAGGAGGAGATAAAATGAAGAAGTTGGTTTTTCTGACGATTCTAGTCTCAACACTACCCCTTTTATTTTTCTCTAATTCAAACACATATGCTCAAACCCTGGAGCATGTTCAAATATATGAAGCAAAACAAGGTGATTCTTTTTACGAAATAAGTATGACATATGGTGTTTCGGAACTTGAATTAAAGAAAATAAACGATCAACAATCTGTAACTTCTGGTGAAAAGCTTATTATACCTGAAAGGATCCCAGAAGAAGAAAAAGACTTACTTGCCCGTCTTGTGACAGCAGAAGCAAAGGGAGAACCCTATGAGGGGAAAGTAGCAGTAGCAACGGTAGTATTAAATCGTGTGGAGAATGAACAGTATCCAGATAGTATTAAAGAAGTTATTTATGAGAAAAAGCAATTTCAACCAGTAGATAATGGCATGATTCATAACCCAGCAACAGAAGAAGCAGAACAAGCTGTGAATGAAGCAATCGCAAAGCAAGGGACAGGAAAGGGGTCTCTAAATTTTTACAATCCAAACATAGTTGACAGTGAATGGCATCGTACGAAAACGGTAACGGCTGAAATCGGAAACCATGTATTTACAAAATAACTCCGTAGAAAGCGGAGTTATTTTTATTCATTGATATCGATATACCTGTTATCCTTCCAAGTCTTGAAACGTTCTAATTCGGTAGAAATTTGTTTTGCAGTAAATCCAATAAGGGCAACATCATCAAAAATACCTAAGCCGACAATAAAATCTGGTACTAGATCAATAGGGGAGACAAAATATATAACTGTTGCTACAATAATTACGATGGTTTTTTTTGAAATATCACGATAATCTCCTTTTGACCATGCCTTTATCAGTTCAATAAATAATTGCAGTTTGTCCCATACTTCAGTGAGTGATCCCTTTTTATGATTGGCTTTATGTAATGCTTTCTTTAATAATCCATTTATTTCTTTCGGATTATCTGTGTATTTTTTTGCCTTTTCTTCAAATCGCTTAAAACTTGTATCAAAATCTTCTTTGCGAAATTTTCTCATCTACCAACCCTCCTTAAACTTAGTATACAACATTAAAAAGAGTTCATCCAAAGCAATATGAAATGATCAATGGAATATATATCATACACAACTATGTATATTTTTTATTGCAAAGTGACTATTATAGGAATAAAATTAAAGTTATGAGTAAAATTTGATAAGTGTTAAAGTGAGGAAACAACATGTCGAAACAATTTATAGATGAAGTGCAATCAAGAAGAACTTTTGCAATTATCTCCCACCCGGATGCAGGGAAAACAACATTAACTGAAAAATTATTGCTTTTTGGTGGAGCTATTCGTGATGCAGGTACGGTTAAAGGAAAAAAAACAGGTAAATATGCGACAAGTGATTGGATGGAAATTGAAAAGCAACGGGGAATTTCTGTGACATCCAGCGTTATGCAATTTGATTATAACGGAGCTCGTGTCAATATTTTGGACACACCAGGTCACCAAGATTTCAGTGAAGATACGTACAGAACATTAACGGCTGTTGATAGTGCTGTCATGATCATTGATTCTGCGAAAGGAATAGAGGAGCAAACATTAAAATTATTTAAAGTTTGCCGGATGAGAGGAATTCCAATTTTTACGTTCATTAACAAATTGGACCGTGATGGAAGACCTCCCCTTGAATTGCTTTCAGAACTTGAAGAAGTTATGGGGATTGAATCATACCCGATGAATTGGCCAATTGGGATGGGGAAGGAATTCCTTGGGATATACGACCGTTTTTATAATAGAATCGAACAATTCCGTGTGGATGAGTCTGAACGTTATTTATCTTTAAATGATGAAGGCGGAATCGAAGGCGATGCTCCTATTAAACAAAATTCATTATACGATCAAACATTAGAAGAAATTCTTTTGCTAAATGAAGCGGGAAATGAATTTTCGAGGGAACGGATTGCAAACGGAACCTTAACACCCGTGTTTTTTGGAAGTGCGTTAGCTAATTTTGGTGTACAAACATTCTTGGAAACCTATTTGCAGTTTGCGCCATCGCCACAACCAAGAGAATCAACGATTGGAAAAATTGATCCACTTTCAGATCACTTTTCTGGTTTTATCTTTAAAATCCAAGCGAATATGAATCCTGCACACCGTGATCGGATAGCCTTCCTACGTATTTGTTCAGGAGAATTTGAACGAGGAATGATGGTTGCTAACCCACGTACAGGTAAGCAATTAAAGCTTGCACAATCAACACAGTTTATGGCAGATGATCGAAGTACTGTCAATAAAGCAGTGAGCGGAGATATCATTGGTTTATATGACTCAGGTACTTATCAAATTGGGGATACATTAACATCTGGGAAGGATTCTTTCTATTTTGAAAAGCTACCTCAATTTACTCCAGAACTGTTTGTTCGCGTAACAGCAAAAAATGTGTTGAAGCAGAAACATTTTCATAAAGGAATCGAGCAGCTTGTTCAAGAAGGGGCTATTCAGCTATTTAAAACCTTTAAATATGAAGAATATTTACTGGGAGCGGTTGGTCAACTGCAGTTTGAAGTATTTGAGCATCGGATGAAAAATGAATATAATGTGGATGTATTATTAGAGGGGCAAGGTTCTAAAATTGCTCGTTGGGTAGAAAATGAAGATATAAATGAAAACTTGTCAAGTTCGCGTAGCCTTCTTGTAACCGATCGCTTTGACAATAAAGTCTTTTTGTTTGAAAATGATTTTGCTTTACGATGGTTTCAAGATAAAAATCCTGATGTAAAGTTATATAATCCAATGGATGCAGAAAATAAATAATAAAAAACTCGTTATTCTAAATAAAGAATAACGAGTTTTTTATTATGATTTAATTTCAGAGTTAAGTGCCTTTGACACCGAAAAAGAACATTTGTGCTTGATTTGTACGTTGTAAGTGGACATTCTTAATAAAAAGACAAATGAAAAAGTCCGGTTTTAAACCGGACTTTTTGCCATCTATATGTTGTTTTATTTGCTATAACCAGATAACTGGGATTGTGCTTGCTGTACAAGTCGTTTGGTGATTTCTCCGCCAACGGATCCATTTGCACGCGAAACGGTATCTGAGCCTAATTGGACACCAAATTCCTGGGCGATTTCATATTTCACTTGATCAAGGTATTGTTCAATGCCAGGTACAAGTAGTTTATTGCTGCTTCTAGCCATTAATTTCCAGCTCCTTACCATCTATATTATTTGGTCCAGAGGATGTGTTTTTACTCTGTAACTTTATTATGGGAATTTACAAGAAATTCATAAGTGGTAATGTTTAGTGGAATGGCATTTTCCCTTTGGGTTTGCTAAACTGATCCTTTGGATAGAGAATAGATTTTTATTAAGGAAAAAATAGGATAAGCTAAAATAATAGAAAATATTTCCGATAACATTCTGTAGCATCTTTAAAATTGAGGTAATATTCTTTAAGATAGAATTATTGTTGTTACGGGAAAGGAATTAAACCATGTGGAAAAAACTGAAACTGAAACTTGATGATATTACTCCCGCACAGTCCATCATTACTTTTTATTTTATTGCGGTGACAGTGTCTGTGTTATTATTGCGAATCCCTGCTGTTCATCAAAAAGGGGTTGAAATTTCTTTATTAGATACGATTTTTACAGCGATAAGTTCTGTAAGTGTGACTGGTTTGAGTGTTATTAATATTTCTGAAACCTATAGTGTTTTTGGACTTTTTGTTTTAATGTTTATTTTTCAATTTGGCGGAATTGGAGTTATGTCACTAGGAACCTTTTTCTGGCTTTTAACAGGAAGGAGGATTGGTTTGAGAGGAAGACAATTGATCATGGTTGACCATAATCAAACCAATTTACATGGTCTTGTTGCTTTAATAATAGAAATATTAAAAATGATCTTGTTGATCGAATTCATAGGGGCCCTTATTCTTGGGTTGCGCTTTTTACAATATTATTCTGATTGGAAAGAGGCTTTTTTGCATGGTCTATTTGCTTCCATAAGTGCAACCACGAATGCAGGTTTAGATATTACAGGTGCATCAATGGTACCGTACGCAGATGATTATTTCGTACAATTCATTACGATTCTATTACTGACACTCGGTTCAATTGGTTTTCCAGTATTAATTGAAGTAAAGAATTATTTATTTCATAAAAAGGATTTCACACTTCCGTTTCGTTTTTCACTATTTACAAAGCTAACAACCATTACATATGCAGCCCTTCTTTTCTTTGGAACATTATTCATCATTTTGTTGGAATTTCAGCATTTTTTTAAAGGAATGGAATGGCATAAATCTCTTTTCTATGCCCTTTTTCAATCTGCCACAACAAGGAGTGGAGGCTTAGCTACCATGGATGTCAGTGAATTTACTTCTCCTACATTGCTCGTGATCAGTTTGCTTATGTTTATTGGTGCTTCACCGAGTTCAGTAGGTGGAGGTATTCGGACCACTACGCTTGCCATCAATATTTTATTTTTAATTCATTTTGCACGCGGGAAGCGCTCAATCAAAATATTTAACAGAGAAATACACGAAGATGATATTTCAAAAGCCCTTGCGGTTATGCTTTTTGCCATAATCCTATGTTTCATCTCGATTATTATATTATCTGTTTCAGAACATCATTCGCTCATGGCTATTATTTTCGAGGTTTGCTCTGCATTTGGAACCACTGGATTGTCGATGGGAATAACGGCAGATTTGTCCACTTTTGGAAAATGGGTGATTATGATTCTTATGTTTATAGGTAGAATTGGGCTTGTATCCTTTTTCTTATTGACGCGCGGAAAAGAACAAGATGTGAAGTATCATTATCCGAAGGAAAGAATTATTATTGGATAGTGAAAGAGAAAGGAGTATCGAGTCTCCTTTCTCTTTTTTTCGTATTATTAATCGGGCGCTTTGCTTACATTTTTGGTCGGGTGCATATATGGATTGGTTTGTGCTAATAATTTGTTTTCAATTAATTCTTTGTTTTCGGGTGTGTTCCATCCGATATCGTTGGTGGGATGTACCCATTCACTCCCAGACATGACTGCAGGGTCTACATTGTCACTCCAATTTTCTAACGGAGATTCTTTTGATGTATAATGGCTATCTCCAATCGTCACACCAAAGGAATTAACGAATGGTGGCAACCTTTTGGATCCTGTTCCTTTTAAATTCGGGGCATTTATTTGATGTGGTAGACTTTCATCAAATTCACTTAAATGCTTACTTTTCATCTGGATCATTCCTTTTTTACCTATATTCTTTTCGGAATTATCCCATTTATTTAATGAAAAATAAGGAAATCCTTTTTTGAATGAAATCATTTTAATAGAAGAAACTATATTTTGCATAGCTGAATCTAAAAGGCTTTGTTATTAAATGTTGTAGTTGAATTCGTTTTTAACTTATCAACAAGATTTAATATAGTTATCAATAAAGGTGGAATGATGAATGGTAAAGCGAAAAGCACAATTTGATGCAGTGGAAAAATATAGTAAAACCCCCAAAAAAAATACCCAGGAGGCTGAGTTTTCTGTTGAGTTCAGTAATGGCGAGAATCAGCTAAAAGGGGCCAATCGAAATTCAAAGAAGGGTCGAGAGGGAAGAAGTTAACATGAAAAAATCATTTAATAAATCATTTGAAAAAAGTACAAATGTTGAATTTGGAATGGAATTTGGCGATTTGAATGCGAGTAAGTTATACGAAGTACCATTTATGACTAAGCAAATTGGAAAAAAGAAAGAAAAAAAGAATAACGAATAAAAAACAGCCCCTCTAATCTTAAAGATTTGAAGGGGCTATTTGCTTCCATTTACTTAGATATTTGAAAATCAGCCTGTTTTATCGAAGTGAAAGTTGGTTTTTCATTTGATGGATCAAAATGAACCAAAAGGAAGGTAGGGTCATTTTCATGTATTTCATTGTTTATGAAAAATTTTTCAATATCAAATGAAAGTGGTTCTAATAGAGTATGCTTAAATAAATCCTTTTCATCTAGCTTACTTTCACCTATTACAGAAGGTGTGTGAAGGATCATTTGATAATAATGAGATCGATCTTTCTTCGATAAGGTTGGTTCCCACCATGTTTTTCTTGGTTTATATCTCTGCTTGGCAAGATAATCATATTTCATCATGTCCCGTACGATATGAAGATCTTGTATCTCAGAGTAGCTGAGAAATTCGTCTAGTCTTCGAAATAAGTCCTCCAATTGATGACCGATACGAGACCAGCCTTTTTCCTCCCAAAAACGACCGAAATCTTGAAAGAAATCAAAGGGAGAAGGAAAAATGTTTGAAACAAGATACTCAATCGTATGATCCATTCGATGGTCATTCCAATATTTCTCCAATACATCCTCTACTTGTTTAATCTTGATAATATCATCAAAGGGAAGAACTCGATTACCAAGAATTTCATAGGGTGGGTGGTCGCTATAAATATATTGATGTTCTTTTGCCCGAATTCTTAATCCTGTACCGCGTAGCATTTTTAAAAATCCCAGTTGTAATTCCTCCGGGCGTAATGCAAACACATCATTAAATGTTCTCCTAAATGAATGGTAATCCTCCTCAGGAAGTCCGGCAATTAAATCAAGGTGCTGATCAATCTTTCTTCCTTCCTTCACCAACATGACGGTTCTCGTTAGCTTTTCAAAATTTTGCTTTCTCATGACAAGTTCATTCGTGTAGTCATTTGTTGATTGTACCCCAATTTCAAAACGGAATAAGCCAGGAGGAGCTTCCTTATTTAAAAACTCAATGACTTCGGGTCGCATAATATCAGCGGTTATCTCGAATTGAAAAACGGTTCCAGGTAAATGTTCGTCAATTAAAAAGCGAAACATTTCCATCGCATAACTTCTACTTATATTAAACGTACGGTCAACAAATTTAATCGTTTTTGCACCATTTATCATTAAATAGCGGATATCTTCTTTGATTTTTTCTCGATCAAAATAACGGACACCCACTTCAATAGAAGATAAACAAAATTGACAATTGAATGGGCATCCTCGACTTGTCTCGATGTAAGTAACTCGCTTTCCAAGCTGTGGAACATCCTCTTTAAATCGATAAGGAGATGGAAGGTCATGTAAATTCAGTTTATGCAACTGTGGTTTTATCAGTATTGTCCCTTCATGGCGATAGGAAATTCCAGGCACTTGATCAAAATGTTTATCATCGCTATTCAATTCGCGAAGCAAACTTTTAAATGATTCTTCTCCTTCACCAACAATAATAAAATCAAATTCGTTAACTTTTTTCATCCAATCCTGAACATCATAAGAAACTTCAGGTCCCCCTACAATCATGACGATCGTTGGATCGATTTTTTTTATCATTTGAATTACTTTGATTGTTTCTTCGATATTCCAAATATAACAGCTAAATCCGATTACATTTGGTTTTCTACGAATGAGATCGGTCACGATATTCATGATCGGATCTTTAATTGTATATTCGGCTAGTTCAATGTCAAACTCAGGCTCTGCATAGGCCTTTAAATAACGAATCGCTAAATTCGTATGGATATACTTTGCATTTAAAGTGGCACAAATAATCTTCATTTCATTTAGACTCCTTCAATAAAGTAAACAATTATCTATCCTATTGTATAGGAAAAATCGTGAAAGATGAAATCATGAGTGGTTTATGATAAGATTCAAATCTAACCCTTAATATCCTTATAATTATCATTATTCCATGATTCATCAGTTTTGAAAAATTTAATATTTTATGCGTATGTAAATTAAAATGTTAGGAGTGAAATAGAAATAACCATATTGAAGCAAAGTAATCTGTTCTGTTGTAGTATAAAGTATTTATATCTGTTATATAGTAAAAAGTTTTGTGATAATACAGAATATTTTTAAAAAAAATGAACTGTTTCATAACTTTTTTCAAAATAATTGATAGTAATTACACCAAAATATGATATATTTATATAAAATAAGAAAAGAAAGTCAATATTATATGAATAATCAAAAATAGATTCTAAAATAATTCGGAAACCTATTTTTGGTCAAATTCAGTTTTGACTGAATTTTAAATACTTTCTATTTTCTTATTGGGAGGGAGAATTATTAATGTCAATTTTACCAAAAAAGAATGATTTAGGTTTTTTTGAGATTCGCTTAGAATCAATCGGAGGATTGGGAGCGAATTTAGCAGGAAAGTTACTTTCCGAAGCTGGTGTAGTTGGAAATGGTCTAAATGGGCTTAGCTTTTCATCTTATGGCTCAGAGAAAAAAGGTTCACCTGTAAAAGGGAATATTCGTTTTTGTGACCCATATACAAATATTCGCGATACAACTCCTGTTGAGCGCCCGCATTTAGTAGCGATATTCCATGATGCGCTTTTCAAAACTCAAGATTGTACTAGCGGTATTTATCCAGATAGTACGGTTTTAGTTAACTCTATGAAAACTCCAGAAGAGCTGAAAGAGTTAGCAAAAATTGATGGGGGTATCGTAGCTGTTATAGATGCCACTCAAATTGCTCTAGAAGAAAAAACAAAAGTAAATACAGCCATGCTGGGAGCTATTTTTAGAATTCTTGATTTCTTAGATGCAGACTCAATGAGAGATACGATTCGTCGTACTTTTGAAAAGAAATACCCTCATTTAGTAGAATCAAATATTCGTACGTTTGATCGTGGTTATAATGAAGTTCAATTTAAAACATTTGAATTAAGTCCTGAAGCAGCTGCTAAGCCATTTGTTCGCCATGAGCCAACTCTTGGTTATGAAACACAACCAATCGGTGGTCTAGTTATAGATCCTGGAAATAGTATTTTCAAAGATTTAAGTATTTCACGTTCTGGAGTACTTCCACATTTTCATCAGGAAACATGTATCAACTGTGCTCAATGTGACACAGCCTGCCCTGACTTTTGCTTTGTTTGGAAAGAAGAGCCGGATAAAAAAGGTCGTCCACAAATGTTCCTTAAAGGAATCGACTATCAATATTGTAAAGGCTGCTTAAAATGTGTACATGCATGTCCGACAGATGCATTATCTAGTGAAGATGAAACGAATGACGGTTATGCTGATGCCAACCGTGTACCACATTTGTTCGAACTTGTAAAATAATTTATAGCGAAGGGTGAATACCGTTTATGTCTAAAGAGATTATCATAGATAAAGAAAAAGCAGGTCTATCGGATGGATCTGTTGAACAAGCGATTGTATTTGAATCAGGAAATGAAATGGCAGCATATGCAGCACATCAAATAAATTATCATATCATGGGTTATTATCCAATTTCCCCTTCTACTGAGGTTGCTCAGTTCCTTGATGGAATGAAAGCAAGAGGACAACATGATATTAAATTAATCGCTGCTGACGGTGAACATGGTTCTGCAGGGATTTGTTACGGTGCTGCTGCAGGTGGCGGACGTGTATTTAACGCAACAAGTGCAAATGGTTTCTTATATATGCTTGAACAATTACCAGTTCAATCAGGAACACGTATGCCAATGGTATTAAATCTAGTAAACCGTTCTGTTTCAGGGCCATTAAATATCCATGGCGACCACTCTGATTTATACTTTGCCCTCAATATCGGCTGGCCGATTTTGATGGCTCGTGATCCACAAGTTGTTTATGATATGAATATCATGGCTATTAAACTAGCTGAAGATCCAGAAGTTCGCTTACCAGTTATTGTTTCTTACGATGGATACTTTACTTCCCACCAAAAGAGACGTGTACAAGTACTTAAAGATAATAAAGAAGTTCAAAAGTTTATCGGCGAAGCTCCAACAAACTTCCCACATGCTTTAGACCGTGACAATCCAGTATCCATTGGTGCGTATATGAATGAGCCTGATACAATTAATAACCGTTATCAACAATCAGAAGCAATGTATAACGCTGAGAAAGTATTTGAAAGAATAGCAAAAGAATACGCAGAATTAACTGGTCGTGAATATCCGATCCTTGACCTATATGAAATGGAAGACGCTGAAGTTGCCGTATTTATGATAAACTCAGCTACAGAAGTTTGTAAGGATGTTGTGGATCAATTACGTGCGAAGGGGATTAAAGCAGGGGTTATTTCACCTAACATTCTTCGTCCTTTCCCGCAAAAACAAATTGCTGAAGCATTAAAAAATGTAAAAGCTATTACAGTGGGTGACCGTGGAGATTCATATGGTGCTCATGGTGGTAACATGGCACTTGAAGTAAGAGCAGCACTACAAACTTATGAAAACCATGATATCAAAGTGATAAACCGTATTTATGGTTTAGGCGGAAAAGATTTCTACGCTGATGATGCAGAAGAGTTCTTCCAATTAGCAATTGATGCGGTAGAAGCTAATAAAGTAGAAGTACCATTTGATTACTTTGGTCATACTCCTGGTAACCCAGAATTAGCACCAAAACGTCGTGTAGAACCATTGAAAAAAGAAGATTTAATTACAGGTCTTATTACGGTTACTCCTGATGAAGAATCAGGTAAACTAAAAGTTAAGATTCCTCCACTAAGAGCCTTAACGAAAAAACCAAAACGTATTTCTTCAGGACACGGCGCATGCCCTGGCTGTGGTATTTTCTCTGGACTAGAAACGTTCTTTAAAGGAATTGAAGGCGATATTGTTGTGTTATTCCATACAGGTTGTGGAATGATTGTAACAACAGGATATCCTTACAGTTCACATAAACAAACTTATATCCATAACCTATTCCAAAATGGGGCAGCTACATTATCTGGTGTTGTAGAAATGTTCCATGAAAGAAAACGCCGTGGTGAATTTGAAGCGCTTGGATTAAGTGATGAGTTCACATTTGTTATGATAACTGGTGACGGTGGTATGGATATTGGTATGGGCCCTGCAATCGGTACAGCATTACGTAACCACAAAATGATTATTGTTGAGTATGATAATGAAGGTTACATGAATACAGGAAGCCAATTGTCTTATTCAACTCCACTAGGACACATGACAAGTACTTCTGGTGTAGGACCATATCAAGCAGGTAAAGCGTTCCACCATAAGGATACAGCTCAAATTATGGCCGCAACAAATATTTCATATATATTCACTGGTTCAGAATCATTCCCGCAAGACCTTGTGAAAAAAGCTGCCAAAGCACAATGGTATGCAAATAACGTAGGTATGGTATATGGGAAAATCTTAATCGCTTGTCCGTTAAACTGGAAATCAGATGAAAAATTAGGACAAGAAATTGTAGATGCTGCCGTTAATTCTTGCTTCTTCCCTCTTTATGAAGTGGAAAAAGGTGTTACAACCATCACTTTTAATCCAGAGGAGAAAAAGAAACGCATTGAAGTTAGTGATTGGTTAAAACATATGGGTAAAACAAAACATATGTTAAAAGAAGAAAATAAAGCCATTCTAGAAGAGTTCGAAAAAGAAATCGATCGCCGCTGGAATCAACTTAAAGCAAAACATGAAAGTCCGTTTTTATAATATTAGCTATTGAAAAGAAAAATCGAGTTTCCTCTTGTAGGAATCTCGATTTTTAATAGGCTTCCTATCTATTAAAAAAGTCGAGAACCAATTAAATGGAAATCTCGACTTTTTTAAAGGTGCATTTGTAAATTATGATGGGTTGCTAATCATCTGCGGAATCAGAGAGTGGGGGAGGGGAGAAACTGCCCACTGATGGAGGTTTTCTTTATTTGTTCGCTCACCTCGTTGCATTCTTTTTTTGCGAAAAAAATATTGATATTGGTATATTAATTGATCAAGCTCTTGGCTACATCTGATCGCGTCATCATTTAAAATGCCTTTTTTGTTGACTAAATCTATCATGTCTTCTCGTTTTTGTTGAATTTCAATTAAGATGGTTTTATTTATAGAATGCAATTGAAAATGCCCCCTGATTTAACCTTTTTCTCTTTTTAATACTATCCTTGATGAATTATCACAAGAAATTCAGTTAAAGTAAATAGATTCGCAATATTAGACAAATTTTTTGATAGAAAATCTTTCGACAATCTTCTGTGTTTGCATACAAACGTAGAAGTAGTAGTTTTACTTTATTTCCACAGTAAAATATATGTTAATCCTTCGATTATGAACAAAAGTATGAACGGATTTTTACTTAATGATTTGGATCAAAGAAATTCGGAAACTATGCTACAATTTAGTAGTAGGAACTGATATTCAATTAATTTTTGCAGTAATTGACATTTATTGTTTACTTTCCTATAATTAGAATTTGATAGTTAATCTATCAGTTTTGTGTAAATTGTAAGATACACGATTAGATCAAATTAAAATTAGCACATATTATGAATAAAAGGATTTGGATAATATTATGGGTAATGAAAAAAATGATCAGTCATTAAAATTATTTATTGTTCTCTCTCGAGCATATCGTGCTGTCAATGAACATGTGAATAAACGGATTCAGAGATATGGACTCAATCCAACGGAGTTTGCCGTATTGGAGTTGTTGTTTCATAAAGGAGATCAGCCCCTTCAACAAATTGGTGGGAAAATTCTCCTTGCAAGTGGAAGTATGACCTATGTAATTGATAAACTTGAAAAGAAAGACTATATTAGACGTGTGGCATGTGCTGAAGACAGAAGGGTTACTTTTGCCCAGATTACAGAAAAAGGAAAAAAACTAATTGAGCAAGTTTTCCCAGCACATCATAATGAAATTGATCGGATGATGTCTGTGCTTTCTGAAGAAGAGAAGGATACGGCAATTGAATTATTGAAGAAAATTGGACTATCTGTAAAAAAATATTGATCTTTTGATCTTATTAAATTTGTTAAACAGGTTATTTTTTAGGCAGGCATTACTTTCATTCATAGCAAGTAGAATGAAATGATGCATTGTTTTTGTTTAAATAAGCGAAGAGTGCAGATTCGTAGTATGTTATTCAAGGTGATCAAATATCAATTAAAAGGGAGTCGCTAACAAGTAGTGACTCCCTTTTCGTGCAATGATTACACATATTTAATAACGATTTCCTCATTTTCAAGCTCTGCTCTTAGTTCACCAGTCTTCCCATTATCAAGAATATAATCAGCTATTTTATCTTCTAGCTGTTCTTGAATCACACGTCTAAGTGGACGTGCACCAAACTCAGGATGAAAGCCTAGTTCAACAAGTTTATTTTTCACATCATTTGTCAAGGTGAATGAAATCTGCTGTTCTTGTAAATTTTCGTTTAATTCATTAAGCATTAAATTTACTATTTGCAGTAATTGTTGTTTTTCCAAGGCTTTAAATTCAATAATACTATCAAAGCGATTTAGAAATTCTGGTTTGAAGTACTGTCCGAGTGATTGTAGAATATTGGATTCTTTTATGGCGTTATTTTTATCAAATCCAACCTCAATTTTTCGTGTTCCAACACCCGCATTGCTTGTCATAATAATGACGGATTCTTTAAAGCTGACTGTTCTTCCTTGACTGTCTGTTAAACGTCCGTCTTCAAGTATTTGCAGGAACATATGAAGCACATCTGGATGAGCTTTTTCAATTTCATCCAGTAAAATGATACTGTATGGATTGCGACGAACTTTTTCAGTTAACTGACCAGCCTCCTCATGTCCAACATAGCCAGGAGGAGAGCCGATAATTTTAGCTACGCTATGTTTTTCCATATATTCACTCATATCTAGACGAATCATGGATTCTTTTGTACCAAAAAGCTCCTCAGCCAATGTCTTTGATAATTCTGTTTTTCCTACACCAGTAGGTCCAACAAATAGGAAGGATCCGATTGGACGATGTGCGGACTTTAGACCTGCTCGGCTGCGACGAATGGCTTTTGCAACTTTTGTAACTGCTTCCTCTTGCCCAATGACTTTTGCTGCAAGATTTTGCTCTAATGATTTCATTTTCAAATGTTCATCTTCATGCAATTTCCCAACAGGAATACCTGTTTTCTTTTCTATGATTTCTTGAATGTGCCCAATGTCAACAACTGGTCGTTCTGCTGAACCAGATGTATTCAAGGCTTTCTCGAGATTTTTTTCTTCCTCTCGCAGTTTAGCGGCTTTCTCATATTCTTCTGATTTTAAGACTGCTTCCTTTTCGTTTGCAATTTCTTTTAAGCGCGTTTCAATCTGTTCAGTTGAAGTATAGTTGGAAGTAAGATTCAATTTTGAGCCTGCTTCATCGAGTAAGTCGATCGCTTTATCAGGTAAAAAGCGATCTTGAATATAGCGTTGGGATAAGATGACACATGCTTTTAATGCATCATCTGTATATTCTACTTCATGGAACGCCTCGTATTTTGATTGTAGTCCTTTTAAGATTTCAATAGCAGCTTCTATGGTTGGCTCGGCTACTGTAACGGGTTGAAAACGACGTTCAAGTGCGGCATCCTTTTCGATTGCACGGTATTCTTTTAGGGTTGTTGCACCAATCACTTGTAATTCACCACGAGCGAGAGCAGGTTTTAATAGATTACCAGCATCCATTGAACCCTCTGCAGAACCTGCACCAACAAGTAAATGAATTTCATCAATAAATAAAATGATATTTTTTCGATGCTGTAGTTCGCTGATCAACTGTTTCATTCGTTCTTCGAATTGACCACGAATACCAGTGTTTGCAACTAAGGAAGCAACATCTAACAAGTAGACTTGTTTGTTTTTTAATTTATTAGGTACGAGCCTTCCTCAATTTTTGAGGCTAGACCTTCAGCAATGGCCGTTTTCCCAACCCCAGGCTCACCAATGAGGACTGGATTATTTTTATTTCTTCTATTTAATATTTCAATGACTCGAGCAATTTCCTCATCACGACCAATAACAGGGTCAATGAGACCAGCTTTTGCCATTTGGTTTAAATTACGACCGAACTTATCAAGGAAGCTATTACCATGATTCATATTTTGTTTTTCATGAACGGATGGATCCGGTTTATGTTGCATATTTTTGAGTAAATCATCCATTGGCATTTGATTGAAAGCAGGGAAGCCGCCGAAATGGTTAGAGTTAGGTCCAAAATTTGTAGCTATTTTTTGTTTTTCTGTTTCATAACATGAATGACATAGCTGGAATTGTTTTTCTTTTCCATTCAATACAAGTTTCATCATGATATTTGCATGATTTTGTTGACAAATCTGACAGAGCATATTCATTCCCCTTTCACTATTCTTTGACTTTGACTTTCTTTGACCTTTTATTAATTTGATTATACTCTGACCTATTTTGACTTTCAAGTGATTTGAATTGAAATATTTAAAAAAAGAATAGCAAAATAAATACGATAAAAATGTCTAAACAGAATATGATATGATTATGAATAAATGGAACAAGGAGGAACGAACATGAGCCAATCGATTTTACAGATGGAAAAAGATTTTTTTGACTATAATAAAAAAATAAGTGCTTATAATGAAGCGCTTGCTTTAATTTATTGGGATTTACGAACGGGAGCACCTAAACAGGGGATCAATCAGCGTGCAGAAGTAATAGGTGTTTTATCATCAGAAGTCTATGATCTTTCTGTTTCGGAAACAATGGCTGCCTATCTAGCAACGCTTTCAAGTAAAGAGGCACAACCTGTGATCTCTGACATAACAAAAAAATTAGTGGAAGAATGTACAAAAGAATATGATCATAAGCGTAAAATTCCTTCAGGGGAATATAAAGAATATGTCATTTTATTATCACAAGCAGAAAGTATTTGGGAGGAAGCAAGGGAAAAGGCTGATTTTGAATTATTTAGGCCCTATCTAGAAAAGATAGTGGCTATGAATAAACGATTTATAGAATATTGGGGTTACAAAGGCAATAAGTACAATACCCTTCTTGATTTATATGAACCAGGGATGACAGTGGAGGTATTAGATCAAGTATTTAGCGATTTACGAGCAAATATTGTTCCACTGGTTCGAAAAATAGCAAACTCCACCCAAAAGCCTGTAACGGATTATTTATATAAAACGATATCAAGAGAAAAACAACAAGCTTTTACGAAAGAAATATTAAATCAAATGGGATATAATTTTGCTGCTGGTCGACTTGATGATACGGTTCACCCGTTTGAAACAGCCATAAATCGCGGAGATGTTCGGATCACGACTAGGTATGATGAGTCCGATTTTCGAATGGCTGTATTTGGAACAATTCATGAAGGAGGTCATGCTCTTTACGAACAAAATATAGCAGAAGAGTTAGCAGGGACTCCATTATGTGCAGGAACTTCTATGGGAATTCATGAATCACAATCGCTATTTTATGAAAACTTTGTCGGTCGTCATGTATCTTTTTGGAAAAAGAATTATTCTCTGTTAAAAGAATTTGCAGAAGGGCAATTTGATGCTATCGATGTAAATGAATTTTATCGAGCTATTAATGAGTCAAAGCCTTCATTAATTCGAATTGAATCGGATGAATTAACCTATACGCTACATATTATGATTCGTTATGAAATTGAAAAAGCACTTATGAACGATGAGATAGAAGTAAAGGATCTTCCGCAGGTGTGGAATGATAAATACGAAGAATACTTAGGCGTTCGACCAAGTCATGATGGGGAAGGGGTACTTCAAGATGTCCATTGGGCAGGTGGAAGCTTTGGTTATTTTCCATCTTATGCACTAGGGTATATGTACGCTGCACAATTTAAACATGCGATGCTACGTGACATACCCGAATATGATCAATTACTCGAAGAAGGAAATCTACTCCCTATTAAAAATTGGCTCACATCACATATCCATCAATATGGAAAAATGAAAAAGCCTTTAGAAATCTTAAATGATGTAACGGGAGAAGGGCTTAATGCCAAGTATTTAATAGAGTATTTAACTGAAAAATACAGTAATGTGTATCAGTTGGATCTTTAAGGTTTCATAAGATTTGAATATTGAATGATGTAAATATAAAGGCGACCTGAAAATAGAAGGATAATCCTATTTTCAGGTCGCCTTTTTTGTTTATTCTAGTAAACTATCATTTTGAAGTCATTGTTCAATCATTAAGATGATATTTATATGACCAGCATTATGTATGGAAATGGTCAATCGAAAGGCTTTTTCAAAGCCATAGATTTTTGTTTGTCCAACAAGTACAGTAGGTGGAGTAATATCCATTTCCATACCTTTTTGTGAGATGGAAGTGGATAATGTACCAGCAATCATATTTCCAAGTTCTCCAGCAAACGATTCTAGCATTTCTCCTTCTATAACCATGCCAAACATTCCCTCGCCTATACTACTAAATACCTGTTCATCACCATCTATAATTAATCGTCCTCTAACATCACCTGTCATCCCAATAAGAACGCCAAATGATTGAAGTGTAAAGGGCTGAGTAAAGATTGCTGGTGTATCCAATGATATGTCAAACGGGATGACTTCTTTTACGGATTCAATTGTTCCACTTAAAATCGTTGTTACTTGCTTTGATAGTGTCATGTTTCATTCCTCCAACCTACGGATAAAATCATTTTAACATAGCTTAAGTAGGAAAGAAGTACTTTTCATATTAAAATCGAACTATATTATCGAAAAAAAGATACTATTAGCCTATATAATTGGGCATAATTGTTTGTTGAATAGGTCATATTAATGAATATTAGTCTAATCCATAATGTTTAATGATTGGAGTAAAAGGATGCCAACGTTTTATAAAATTGGTGAAGCAGGTCCTCCAAACGAAGTGAAAAATGATGTTATGGTTCAGGCAGCCACAAAGTAGCAGATTTATTTTTTTATCAAATATAGACTGAACCTAGAAATGTTAAAAAAGTGTGAAATCGGCATTTTCTTATTGAAAATTATTCTCATTCATGATATATTCTAAATGTAAATGATATTTATTATCAGTGCAAATAAGAAAAGGTGGTGTTTACATATGACAGCTGTTCTAATTGTAGCGACTGTAGGAGTTTATTCTTTAGTAATGAAGTATGTTCTCAATCATGTTTCAAAACCACATCCAGTTCATAAATAAATTAGATTTTTTTTACATTATTCCGTAAGCGTTTTCAAACATTTTTACCGAAAGGATGGTAAAATGATGATGATTTTACTTAGTTCGAAATAAAGCCGAGTATTCTAACTGATAGAAACTCGGCTTTATTTATGTCTATTTTAATTTAGAATTCATTTTCGTTTAGTCATTAAAAGATTCTTTTAATTTGATTTGTTTTTCTGCTATATAATCTTTTAAATCATCTTGAACGCTGTTCTCCGATAGCTTAACTTTAGAACGGTAGGCTGAACGGCAAATAACATGTGCGGAAACAGGTGCTGTAAGAAAAACAAAGAAAATACCTAGTAATAATCGGATACTAAAATATCCATCCGTGATAAGAAAATAAAGGAGTGTTCCAACCAATGTACAAAGAACTCCGAGTGTAGTGCTTTTTGATGCTGCATGTGAGCGAGTATACACATCAGGTAAACGTATGAGCCCTACTGCACTCAAGAAACTGAAAAGGGATCCAATCAAAATGAGAAATGCTGCGATAATTTCACTTACTGTTACGCTCAATGACTACACCTCTTTCGATAAATCTGGCAAAGGCAATCGTTCCTACGAATGAAAGAATTCCAAGTAATAAAATAATATCAAGAAAAGCATGTGTGCGAAGAAGAACAGAAACAATTGCAATTCCTGCAATTATATTTATTCCAATAAAATCTAATGCTTGTACACGATCAGGTGTGGAAGATCCTTTTACCATTCGATAAATGGCCGCCAAAATAGATAACGTTAATAAAAATAATGAAGTAATCAAAATGAAATCAAACATAACGAGTCACATCCTTTATCGCTTTTTCAAATGCATTTTTTGATTTTATTACGGCATCGCTTGATTCGGGTATGTCCATGGCATGAACATAAAAGACTTTTCCATCATCTGAAACCTCCATCACAACCGATCCTGGTGTCAATGTAATAAGTAGGGATAAGAGAGTAACTTCTAAATCACCCTCTAATTCTGTTTCTAATTTAAAAATTCCAGGTGTAATATTGATTTTTGGCCGTATTACTTGCTTGACAACAAGCACACTAGATGAAATTAATTCTTGTATGAAAACGAGTAATAATTTTGAAATGGCAAGTAAAGAAAGTAAATAAAAGCGAGTTGGAAAAAAACGGCGCATACTAAAAACAATAAACACCCCAACTAAATAGCCACTGAAAAAGGATAATATGCTCCATTGATCTTGAAGAAACATCCACAATAGAGCAACGGATAGATTGACTAATAATTGTATAGGCAATAAAATCACCCCTTTCAAGTAAGTAAGACTTTTTTAAGGTATTGGATGACCATCAAATACGGCATGAATATAAAGATCTGGATTTAGTAAGCCTTCTGCTGCTATCACAATATACTCATTAATGGCTTCAGCTCCTAAACCAAGTGCAATTGTGGCAATGGTTAATAGAACGATTGGTAACATTAACCCTTTTGTTGTGCCTTTTTCCATTTCTTCACTTACAGTCGTTTCACCCCAAAATCCATTCATAAAGATTTTCATGACAGAATATAAAACCAATAAACTGGTCAATATTCCAATGGCCCCTAACCAATAATAATTTGCTTCAAACGTGCCTCTTGTAATAAAGACTTTCCCGAGAAAACCACTTAATGGAGGAATTCCTGACAAGGATAAAGCAGCAATAAAGAACATCCAACCTAGATAGGGATGCGTCCCAATAAGACCACTTATGTCTTTTAGCTTACTAGTTCCTGTTATATGAATAATGGTTCCTCCTATAAGGAAGAGAAGCGCTTTAATAATGATGTCATGAATGAGATAGTAAATCGATCCGACGAACGCATGGGTTGTAAAGGAGGCTAATCCAGCAAGTATTAAACCGACTCCGACAATGACATTATAGGTGAGTATCTTTTTAATATCCCAATAGGCCACAGCTCCAATGGCTCCGAGTAACATGGTCAAAGCTGCCAAAATTCCGATAAACAAGTGAGTGATTTGTGGTTCATGATAAAAAATCAGTGTGAACATGCGATACATTGAATAAATTCCTACTTTTGTAAGTAATGCAGCAAAAATGGCTGCAATGGCAGTAGGGGGTACACTATATGACCCAGGTAACCAATAAAATAAGAAAAGACCCGCTTTTAAACCAAAAACAATTATAAATATGAAAGACACTGTTGTTAATAAGCCATCTTGTCCGGCTTCAGCAATACGAATGGAAAGATGGGCTAAATTTAAAGTACCCGTTATCGAATACAAATAGGCAATACCAACTAGGAAAAGAAAGCTAGAAACAACATTCACGAGTATATATTTAAAGGATTCCCGTAATTGTATTTTGGTGCCTTTTAATGTTATCAACACGTAAGATGAAATTAACATGACCTCAAAACAAACGTATAAATTAAAAAGATCACCTGTTAAAAAAGATCCGTTAACCCCTGTTATCAAAAACAAAAATAGTGGGTAAAAATAATAGGATTCTCGGTCTTTTCCAATAGAACGAAAGGCATATATTAAACAACAAAGTGCTACAAGACTACTTGTTAGCACCAGTAAGGCAGAAAACATATCTGCGACCATACTTACTCCATAAGGAGCTTCCCATCCGCCTAGTTGAAGAGTTTGAATTCCTTCTGTTTTAATTTGATTCAAAAGAAAGATCGAAACCATCCCGATTGCAAGGATTGCTAAAACACTTAATAAGCGTTGAAGTAGAATGTTTTTACGAAAGAGTATTAAGATCATTCCTACCGTTAATGGTATAAGAATAGGCATAAGGACTAAATTATTCATCTTCATTTCCCCTCAACTGTTCCATATCATCCGTACCAAATCCTTTATAAATGCGGTAACTTAACACTAATAAAAGAGCAGTCACGGCAAAATTTATGACAATGGCTGTTAATATCAATGCTTGTGGGATCGCATCTGTAAAGGAGTGGATTTTCTCACTTAATAATGGGGGAGATCCCGTTTTTAAGCCCCCCATGGTCATAATGAGTAGATTAATTCCGTGACTAATAACAGATGTACCTAAAATGATTCGGAGCATATTTTTTGACAGAATTAAATAGGTACCAATCGTGAAAAAGAGGCCGACAAGAATAGACATAATCGTTTCCATCATGAACGATCATCACTTATCGTTAAAATGATGGTGACAGCAGTTCCAATGACAGCTAAAGCAACACCAGTATCAAAAATCGTAGCGGTGGCAAGCTCCGTTTTCCCGAAAATGGGAAGATCAAAATATCCAAATGTTTGTGTTAAAATGGGCTGACCAAAGAGCATTCCCCCCATCCCAGTGAAGATCGCAATTAATACACCGATTGCAGCGACATTCTTAAAATCAAATGGGATGTTTTTTCTAATCGTTTCAATATCGAACGCAAGAAATAAAAGGGTAATCCCTGAAGCTACACTTAGTCCACCTATAAATCCTCCACCGGGATTATGATGACCACCGTAAAACAAATAAATAGAGAATGTGAAGATGATCATAACAGCCACTTTCGTAACAGTGTGTAAGATGACATCATTTGGTTTCATTTTTATCCCTCCCTGTTAATTGAAGTTTTATTAATGTATACACGCCTAAGCCTGCAATACATAGAACAGATATCTCTAACATGGTATCAATGCCCCTGAAATCAACAAGAATAGCGTTCACGATATTTTTTGCACCTGCAAGTTCATAAGCATTTTCAAAATAGGAAACAATCGGTTTAAAAAGTTTATGCCCATTTGCAGATAAGGCGAGTATTGTAACGACAAGACCTACACCGATTGAAATGATCAAATTCGTGGCTTTAAATCGCATTCTGCCCATGTTTTTGCTGAATTGAGGAAGATGGTAAAAACATAATAAAAATAAAGCGGTTGTTACGGTTTCAACAACCAATTGTGTTAAGGCTAAATCTGGTGCCCGGAATATAACGAAGAGCATGGAAACAAGATAACCAAGTGCCCCGACGGCAACAAGTGAGATCATTCTTGTTTTTGCAAAAAGGACTGTGAAGGCGGAGATCACCATGGCTAGAATTAAACCACCTTCATAGAAATTAATTGATGCATCTTGTGATGAATCAAAAGAGATTCCCTTTAACAGCCAGCTTGCACCACCCAATACTAGGATCATGAAGGCAAAAATATAAATGAAATAACTTCGAATAGAGCCAGTCATATAACGATTGGTTAACCCGAATGAAAATGATTCCATTTTGTTAAGCCCTTCATTATAAAGGTTATTTAGTGTTAATAATTTTGGGTAATGGCGATAAATACCAATCCATTTTCTAATGTATCGATACATTAGAGCGCCTACGACAATAACTCCTATAGTCATAAATAATTCTGGTGTAAAGCCATGCCAGGCACTGATAGTTAAGTCGATTCCTCCACTTGGAGCGTAAGCTGGTAGGATCGCAATGAATGCAGGCTGGATGACATACTTGGCCAACACGTTCGGGAAAAAGAAAATAAGGATGACAAGTGCAGCTAGAATCATGGGTGGAATTAACATCCCAATTGGTGGCTCATGAGCACTTTTTTCAAGTTTTGTTGGTTGATGTTTCCCTGTAAACGTCTTAAATACTAGGATCATACAATAAATGAATGTAAATACACTGGCGATCCAAGCAATAACGGGAAACAATATTCCTAATGTATCCATGTTAAACACGTTTAATTTTGAGACGTTTAAAACACTGGTAAAGAACATTTCCTTACTTAAAAATCCATTAAATGGAGGTAAACCCGCCATTGAAAAACTACCAATAAGCATCAGGGTGAAGGTAATTGGCATGAGATTCATTAGTCCGCCTAACTTACGAATATCACGAGTTCCTGTTTCATGGTCAATAATTCCCACAAGCATAAAGAGACAACCTTTAAAAGTTGAGTGATTAATCAAGTGGAATAGGGCAGCAAAGACTGCTACAGCATACATCGTCGATTCGTCACCAAGTCCCAAATACATGGATGCAGATCCTAAACCAAGGAGACTCATAATTAAGCCGAGTTGACTAATCGTTGAATAGGCAAGTAGTGCTTTTAAATCGGTTTGTTTTACAGCATTTACAGAACCATATAACAAAGTGATAATTCCGATGCCTGAGACAAGCCAAAACCATTCTGGATGTCCGCCAAAAATAGGGGTGAAACGGGCAACTAAATAAATTCCTGCTTTCACCATAGTTGCAGAATGAAGATAAGCACTAATGGGTGTAGGGGCTTCCATTGCATCAGGTAACCAGATGCTAAAAGGGAATTGAGCAGATTTTGTGAAAGCTCCAATAAGAACTAAAATCATGGAAGGAATAAATAAAGAATGGGTTTTTATTTTATCTACCTGTGTAATCATTTCACGAATACTATAGGTATCACTCATCATGGAAAGCATAATGAATCCAGTTAACATAACAAGACCGCCAAAAACGGTAATTAGCAATGCCTTTAGAGCGCCATAACGAGATTGCTTCCGTTGGTACCAGTAAGCGATTAATAAAAAGGAAGAGATGCTTGTAAGTTCCCAAAATACATATAAAACTAAGATATGATCGGAGAAGACAACACCAAGCATCGAGCCCATGAAAAGCATTAAATAGACATAGAAATTATGAAGAGATTCACGCACTTTTGACATGTAATAAATAGAGTAAAGAATAACTAATGCCCCAACGCCGGTAATGATTAAACTAAAAATTAGCGATAAACCATCCAACAAGGTTGTGAAATTAATACCAAGAGAGGGTATCCAAGGTAAAGTATGGGTAATCACTTCTCCACTGGTAACAGTGGGGATATAGAATAATAAATAGATGAATATAAGTAGTGGTATAGGGAATACAAACCAACCTGTATGTATGCGTGGTGTAAATAATTTATATAGAATGGGTATAAAAATGGCAAATATAAATGGAATGATAATCATGATCGGTAACCAAGACAATCAGATCCCCTCCTTTTCTATTTATAAGTTTTTGTTCTTTCAATAGTAGATGAATGATTTTCGCCGCTTCGAGGGTTCAAAAACCAACCATGTTATTTATATCTAGAAGTATTTGTTTTATTTTTAACTGATTAACGATAAATAACCTCTTGATCATTCAAAAATTGATTTTACTTTATATCGATTGACTGTTTTAGTAGCATAAGCTATAGTCATACATAGCTTGATAGAGTAAACAACTAAACAAAAACAACTTTTTTTATATCAATACTGAGGAGACCATAATAATGAAAAAAATAAAAGGGCGTATGGACGAAAGCATCCTCGTCTGTGTATACTTTGGACCAAATGGTGAGCGGCTCATTAAGCGTGGCTGTAAAATAGCAGGCATGCTCGATTGTCCGCTTTATATACTGACTATTGATCCGAAACCGTTTGATGAATTGGATGCTGAGAAATCCTTGTATATTAGTAATTGGAAAGAATTAGCCGAGAAACATAATGCGGAAGAATTTATTTTTTTGGATAATGAAAGACGCCCGGTTACAAAGGTCATTGCTGAGGTAGCTAGGGAAAAAAATATTACACAAATTGTACTTGGTCAAACCGCTCAAAGTCGTTGGGAGCAAATGACAAAAGGTTCCATTATTAACACCTTGTTGCAAGAAATTCCATTTGTAGATCTTCATATTATATCTGTTTCTCGTTCAGTAAGAGATCAAGAAGGTCAATTTGAGAAGGGTGTTCGTGCATATCTTGTTAATGAAAATGAACAATACCGACTCCAATTCAAACATACAAAGGAAGCAGAGTTTGAAGGCATTTTTTTCAAGGATATCGGAACGGACTTTAATAATGGTTTGTTTAAGTTTATGAAAGATAAAGAAACACTTTATGTTCATGTGACAGAAGACTATGTCCATGATTTTACGAACGTGAAAATAACAGTCCCAGATGATGATGAATTATAGGAACATTTTTATAATGAATTTAGATATACTTTAGACTCTCCCAATCGTTTCGTTGGTGGAGCTTTTTTTTTATAATAGATGTTATGAACAAAACGATCTTAAAGATTCACATCCACTTTTGTGAGGCTTTTTTCATACTTTTCAATCCCTAAGTATCGTAGTGTTTCTGCTGGTGACTGATGATGATAAATCGACATGATGATCGATATGGCAATACCTTTTTGTAAGGCATGGTAACCAAATGTCTTTCGAAGGGTATGTGTGCCAATATTCCCTGTAACCCCAGCTTCTACTGCAGCATTATGAATAATTCGATAGGCTTGTTGTCGTGTAATGGGTTGATTATTTTTTTTTGATTTGAATAGATAGTCATCATGTTCAAACTCTCCTTGTCCAAGGTAAGTATGGAGTACGACTTTTACACGGTTATTTAAGTAATAAGCTTGCTTTTCTTCGCCTTGTTCATTATTAATAAGAAGGAATTCCTTCATTTTGGTCCCGTCCCAAACGTCCTCAACTTTTAAGAAAAGTAATTCGCTAATTTTAATTCCTGTATTAATCCCCAATACAAAAAACAACAGATCTCTTTGTGAATGTTGCTGTAAGATCCCTTTCATAGCATCAATCTGTTTAATCTCTCTTATAGGATCGACAAATTCCACGGAATTCCCTCCTGATATTAATGTTACTTAATGATATAATATCAAACTTTATGTAACATTACAAACTTAACAGGTGTAATAGTTGGATATTGTAGGCATTCTCACTAAATAGAATAATTGAAAGTTAGCTTAAAACAGGTAAATTATATTTAGATAATGACTTAAATAATCATTCGTAAACGGATCATTTTTAATTGAGGTTGCCGTTTTTTTGACAAAAACTAAGTTATTTAAGTGGGAAATAGATTAAAAATCGTTTAAAATAGTTTGTATATTGAAAAAATAAGGGGATAATGATTCATGATTAAAATAGAAATGCAGCGAGAACTAGCTTTGTTAAGGGGACAAATAGCAGCTCTTCACGAAATGTTTCTTCAACAAGAAAATGTGCAGTCAGCCCAGCGAGCAAAGGATTTAGCCATTAAACTTGAAAAACAAGAATATGCCATTGCTTTTTGTGGCCATTTTTCAGCAGGGAAATCGAGTATGATTAATAGCCTGATGGGAGAAAATATTTTACCATCCAGTCCGATTCCAACAAGTGCTAATTTGGTTAAAATCAAGTCAGGGGACGATTATGCCAAAGTCATGTTCAAAGAAGACCGTCCGCGTCTGTATCCTGCTCCATATGATTATGAAAAAGTAAAATCCTTTTGCAAGGATGGCGATCAGATCGAGTCCATTGAAATAAGTTATTCGAAAACGTTGATCCCGAAGGATACGATTATTATGGATACTCCAGGAATCGACTCAACAGACGATGCGCACCGAATTGCGACTGAATCTGCTTTGCATCTGGCGGACCTCATTTTTTATGTAATGGATTATAATCATGTTCAAAGTGAATTAAATTTTTTATTCACAAAGGAGTTAACAGAAGCTGGTAAAGAAGTTTATCTAGTAATCAATCAGATTGATAAACACCGTGACGAAGAATTGAGTTTTGTAGAGTTTCAGGAGAGTGTCAAAGAATCGTTTGCTACATGGGGTGTCGAACCAGCTAGGATATTCTATACTTCATTAAAAGCAGAAGACCATCCTCATAATCAATTTGTTGACTTAAGACAGTTTATCCATGATCGAGTTGACAATCGTTCACAGGCTCTGCCAGAATCGATTTTTCGATCATTAAAAAAGCTAGGGGATGAGCATAAGGGATTTTTATCCACAATGGATCAACCTGAGCTCAGTAATCATAATAGGCTGCTGGATGAACTTTCAGAGGATGAGAGAAAGAGTTTACCAGATAGGGTGGCGGAGCTCACTGCACATATAAGTGAAATGAGTGTTTTACCGAAACAAAGTCAGCAACTATTATATGAAGAGATTGATCGTATATTGGACAACGCTTACTTAATGCCTTTTCAAACGAGGGATTTAGCAGAACAATATCTAGCAACAAGGCAACCAGATTTTAAAGTAGGTTTATTTTTTTCTAAGCAAAAAACCGAGCAAGAGCGTATAGAAAGATTAGATCGTTTTTATACTGATTTTGCTGAAAAAGTGACCTCGCAAATTGATTGGCATGTAAAAGAATTGCTGTTAAAAGTATTAAAAGAAAATGGGATGGAAGACGAACTTCTGTTAGATATTGCCCAAAATTTTGTCGTTCAATTTGAAAGAAGTCTATTAGTGAATACCGTTAAAAGTGGGGCAAGACTGTCAGGTGATTATGTATTGAATTATACAAGGGATTTAACAGATTCTATTAAGGGCATTAACCAAAAAGCAGTTAGCATCTTTTAAGGAAGAATTTTTGGAAAAATTAAAAATAAAACAGAGTGAAAAGAAAGGAAAGTTGGAAAAGGAACTTTCTCGCTTGACTCACTTTTTAACTGCACAAAAGAGAATAGATCGACTCATAGAAAAACAAATGCATGTTTGGAATCAACTTGAAAAAGTATTGGACGGACAAATTGATGTCAATGCTCTTCAGGAGAAAGCAAATCAATTGGCTCTGCCTGAACGTGAAGAGGCAGAGGTGATCAGTGAAGAAGTTTTTGTAAATGAAAAAAATGATAAAAAGGAAACAAAGAATCGTACAGTTCGCTCGATTATACAAACAGAAAAGTCGGAATATACAGATTTAGAAGAGATCATCTCATCCTTGCAATTTGCTTCTAATGAAGTAAAGGATTTGCCTGGTTTTAAGAAAATAGCGGATGAACTTAAGCAAAAGGCAGAGAGACTTGAGAATCAGTCCTTTACAGTTGCCCTGTTTGGTGCGTTTAGCGCTGGGAAATCTTCATTTGCTAATGCTTTATTAGGAGAGCGATTGTTGCCTGTTTCACCCAATCCGACTACTGCAGCGATCAATAAGATTATGCCGATTGATGCAGAGCATCCGCATGGAAGGGTATTAGTGAAATTAAAATCATTTGAAACATTAATGGGGGACGTGAATCGTTCCTTAGCAGCGTTTGATAAAAATGCAAATTCGATTGACAGTGCCCTTTCGTTTGCACAAACGATTATAAGCAACGAAAACCATGTGGATGCATACGAAAAAATGCACCTAGCGTTTTTACAAGCATTTGTTCGTGGGATTGGTGCCTACACTGACCAGCTTGGAGAAACGATTGAAAGTGATCTGACTTCCTTTTCTGGATTTGTTGCCAATGAAGAACAGTCATGTCTTGTTGAGTGGATTGAAGTGTATTATGACTGTGAGTTAACACGTAAAGGGGTTACACTCGTTGATACTCCTGGAGCGGATTCAATCAATGCAAGACATACAGGTGTGGCTTTTGAATATATAAAAAATTCCGATGCCATTTTGTTTGTCACGTATTATAATCATGCTTTTTCAAAAGCTGATCGTGAATTTTTAATTCAATTAGGTCGTGTTAAGGATACGTTTGCACTGGATAAAATGTTTTTTATTGTCAATGCAATTGATTTGGCACAAGATGAAGAAGAAGTGAACGTAGTTCTTGATTATATAGAAGATCAACTCGTAACATACGGAATTAGACAGCCCCATTTATATCCTGTGTCTAGTCTGCAATCATTAAAAGAAAAGTTAAATGGCCAATTGACAGAAGAATCCGGAATAAGCATATTTGAAAAACAATTTTACTCATTCATCGAACAAGATTTGAGAGAAATTGCTGTTAATACAGCAAAGTTAGAATGGAAGCGAATGATTACACAGCTTCAAGGCTTTATTCATGATGCCGAGAGTGATCAAGAAACAAAGGAGAAAAAACGAAGTCAACTTGAAGTACAAAGGGAAAGCTTGATCGCACTCATTCAACAACAGCCAAATGCACTTATACAGAAAAAATTAAAACAGGAAACAGATGAGCTTGTTTTTTATATTAAACAACGTGTGTTCTTACGTTTTAGTGATTTTTTGAAAGAAGCCTTTAATCCTGTCCTATTAAAAGATGACGGTAGAAATTTGAAAAAGGCCTTGCAATCAGCATTAGACAGTTTTCTCGAGGATTTTGGCTTTGATTTTGCTCAGGAACTTCGAGCAACAACATTAAGAATTGAAGTTTTTATTAGACAGTTGCTTTCCCAGACTGAAAATTCATTGAATGCAGCACTACATGAAAAGAATCAAGAGCTATCCTTTAGTATGTTTGAGGTAGACAAATGGGAGAGTATTCAATTTGAAACAGCCTTTGAAGGTCTCGATCAACAAAGATTTAAAAAAGCATTAACCTATTTTAAAAATCCAAAATCCTTTTTTGAAAAGAATGAACGAAGGTTTTTAGGTGAGGAATTGGATGCGAATTTACAACAACCTGCAGATGAATATTTAATAGAAGGAAAAGAAAGGATAAAAAGGCATTACGGGGAGCAATTAGAGTTTCAATTTCAACGGTTACAAAAACATCTAACGGAACAAGTAGAAGAATATTATGAAGGGGCACTTGCCACCTTAACAAATGTCCTCTCAATAGATGAACTTCGAGCAATCGAAAATAAACTGGTATCAGGCACCGAAAAAGGACAGATTTAGTGATTTTGTCTTTTTAGAGTGGACTATTCATTTAGGGAATCCCAGCAAAAACTATAAACAAAGATAGGAACTGTTTGCAGTCCCTATCTTTGTTTTTGCAAAGAAAACCTTTTGTGGTGATCTTACGCTCAATTTATTAATATTTTGGGTAATGAACGCAAGTTAATCGTAATATTTGCGCAGTCTTGCAAAAGATATGAGATTTAAAAGATTGACTTTGTTTTCTTTTCCTCTAGTTTTTACTCGATTAAAGAAAGTACCAAGAAATTCTTCCCAAAGTAAGCCTAATTCATTTTTTGAAGAAGAATCTTCACGTAGTGAAAGAATGGTAGCTTTTAAAGATTCATCCAAATGAAATAAAGCTTGTTTTAAATGAATAATCACATCATTGTCTTGCTTCGTTTCCACCTAACTCCCCCTTTAATATTCCTAATTTCATTTATTAATGAAATATTCGATTTTGATTTTCTACCTCATAAACCTCACTATCAATAAATATTTCATTATCTAGACTTTTTCTCATACGTTCAAATTTCACTTCAGCTGCCATGTCTTCAATTTCTTCTTTAGTGGCAACGATTAAGTATCTCATTTGCTTAGAAAGATCTAGCATAATAGGCCGAAGAGTTTTTTTTATTACGGGCAGTAGGGCTGTAGTCGCTAGGGCAAGTGCCGAACCTATTACAATTCGCTGCAAATTTCTTTCAATCATCTTTAAACCTCCTTGAATGAAACTAGTTACTTATTGGACAGTTTTCCCATGTTAAACATTTTTTTATACCTTTGTTAAGCACCAACTGCAAGATTGTTACGATTAATTGGTGTTTCCTGTGAGATCCATAATTTAGATATTGGTTTAGCTAGACGTGCCGATGCTGTTGCTACTAAAAGAATAGGGCCCCAGTTCCATAAAGGCAGGGAAGTTGTTTTAAAAATACCTGCTAGAGAAGGGATATAAATAACACTTAGAAGAGATAACCATGAAATTCCGAATGCCCCTAACATAAAGCGATCTTTCGTCCAATCTTTTATAGATTCTTCCGATTCAGCTTGTCTCCATGAGAAAGTCTGTATGAGTTGCCCTGCAACTAACGTTGAGAAGGCAATTGTTTGAGCAACGATTATCGAAGATCCAGTGCCTAAGCTCCAAATAAATAGACCTAACGCACCAATACCCAGAATTGTTCCACGAGTTACGACTTGTTTATACAAAGAACTATCCACAATCTCCTGTCGCTTTGTTTCCTTCGATTTATTGCCAGGATTTACGGCAAGAATCATAGCAGGTAGGGCGTCAGTCAGCATATTCATAAGTAAGATTTGAATCGGTACAATTGGAAGTGGTAAGCCTGCGATTACAGCAACGGACGTAACTAGTACTTCTGCCAGGTTCCCGCTTAGCAAGCAACCAATCGCTTTTCTAATATTACCGATTATCGTTCTACCTTCTTTAACCCCATCGACAATGGATCCAAAATGATCTTCCTTTAGTACTATATCGGCGGTTTCTTTTGTTACCTGGGTTCCTGTTTGTCCCATGGCAATACCAACATCCGCTTTTTTAATGGCTGGAGAATCATTCACTCCATCACCTGTCATTGCCACGATATGTCCATGTTGTTGTAGGGCTGTGACAATTCTAAGTTTATGCTCTGGCGTTACGCGTGCATAAATAGCAATATCATCAATGATCCTATTTAACTCAGAATCCGAAAGTTGATCCAACTCTTGCCCAGATACTACTTTACTAAGGTCATCGTAAATACCGATTTGTTTCGCAATGGCTAAAGCAGTTAAAGGATGATCTCCTGTAATCATGATTGGTTTAATCCCTAATTTGACTGCTTCTCGAATGCTTTTTTCGACTTCAGGTTTTGGCGGATCCATCATACCTACCATTCCTACATAAATAAGCCCATGATCTAAATCCTCTAAGCATTCCTTATTGTAAGGTTTGCTTAATTTTTGGTAAGCAAAGCCTAATACACGTAATGCTTGATTGGCCAGCATATTATTTTGTTCTAAGATTTGTGTGTGAACCTTTTCTGTTATTGGATAGATTTTTCCATTTTTCTGATAGTGGGTGCAATTGTTCACTAGCTTATCAACCGAGCCTTTTGACATGACATAGCATTGCTCTTCTAGATGTTCTTCATGACATACTACACTCATTTTACCGCTTGCTGAGTCAAAAGGGATTTCCTCAGCGCGTTGCCAGTGGCTATAATGGATTGGTAAATGTCCACCTTTAGCCGCTAAAGTAAGGAGTGCTCCTTCCGTTGGATCACCTTGTATATTCCAACGATCTTCTTCTTTAATAAACTGAGCATTATTACAAAATAAACCGATTTTTAATAATTTATCCAAATCTTCAGTGCCGGGTTGAGTCTGATTCTTTCCAATGATATTGCCATCAGGATTATAGCCATCACCAGTCACATCATATTCATGACCAATCGTCACAATCCGTTTAACCGTCATTTCATTCTTTGTTAATGTTCCTGTTTTATCTGAACAAATAACAGTGGTTCTTCCTAATGTCTCTAAAGCAGAAAGTTTACGAACCAGTGCGTTTTTCTTAGCCATACGGAAAATTCCAGCTGTCAATGCAAATGTTATGGTTATTGGGAGGCCTTCTGGAATAGCAGAAGCTGTTAGGGCAACAGAAGTAGTTACCATTTGTGGTATTGGTACACCTCTTAATAATCCAGTAATAAAGACAATGACTCCAATGGCTAAAGCACCTTTCATAAATTTCTTACTAATAGACGTTACCTGCTTTTGAAGTGGTGTTGTATGATCTTCTTCCTCTGATAAGAGTGATAATAAATGTCCCATTTCGGTATTTATTCCAGTTTGTACAACAATGGCTTTACATTTTCCTCTAGTTACGTGTGTCCCCATATATAGAATGTTCGTACGATCTGTAAGGGGTATGTTCTCATTTAATTCGGTATCGTATTTTTGAACAGGGAGCGATTCCCCTGTTAAGGATGATTCGTTCACTTCAAAGCTCCAAGATTGAATAACCCGTAGGTCAGCTGGAATTCGATCACCTGCTTCCAATTCAACAATATCACCAGGGACTAAGTCATTTGCTGCAATTTCTTGAAGCACACCATTGCGAATGACCCGACAGTTAGGCGGGACAAATTGACTCATAGTTTCAACTGCGTGATCTGCTTTTCTTTCTTGAAAAGTGCCAATCCCTGCATTGATCATTAGAATAGATCCCATGATCACACCATCAAAAAGATGTCCAGTAAAGGCACTTAAAAGAGCAGTTCCCACCAAAACGAGTGTTGTAAATTCTTTGAATTGTCCCAAATATGTTTTTATCCAATGAGGATGTTTCTTTGACACAAGCTGATTTTTCCCATATATCTGAAGAGCATCATTCGCTTGTACATTACTTAGCCCATGAAAAGCATCAATATGAAAGAAATCTAAAATGTCACTTGTTTGCTTTGAATGCCAAAGAACCTTATCAGAAGTTAACTTCTCTGCTTGAATTTGGTGAGTAGAAGCGATAAATCTGCGTTCCGACCATCTTTTTACTCTAGACATAAAAGTTAATGTTAAAGCATCTCCAAAGAGATTAATGAGTGGTGCACTAAGAATCAGGGGCATAGCGATAATGGAACCGACCAAATTCCATCCTTTTGTTATGCGAATATGCTGTCGTATCATTCCTTTTAATTCATTACCATTTTGCATCGTTTTCGCAATACTGTTTAATTGTGCAAAAGTACAGAATGGATAAAAGGAAATGACCTTGTTTTTTTCGTTTGCATCATCTTTTATTATGACTAGTACATCTTCACGACGTTTTATATGAAGCTGAAGGTCCTGATGAGAGATGAGTGTCATTTGAAATTCTTTCAGGTTTTTATTTAGTTGATCTAAATTTATATCTGATTCATTATTAATAAAAGCAACTTTTTTACCCTTCAACAATGTAAACAGTCGGATGCACTCTTTGCGAATCGTACCGTCAACAGAAATGAGCGATGCATCTTCGAAAACAACAGCTTTCATCTCTGTCAATTGATAAAGTGAACCATTTTGAGGAATCGTTTCATTGTTTTCCCTCGCCATATGATCTGCCTGTTTCCATGAATATTCTGCAGAAGTAGTGATAGGCCTTGGATTGGCTGCAAGTAAAACAGCTAATGAGATAATTGGATTACGAGTAACGAACATAGCAGCAGCTGCCCCTATAAATCCAAGCCTTGAAGCTGTTCGGCTATAGTTTTCAATTTCCTCTGAAACAAATTCCTGATCCAAAAGATTGTGATCAACAGATTTCATCCTTTTCCAATTCAAGTATTGGATCAAGCTTAAACCTGCTAAGACAATGAGATTTTCTCGTAATAAGGCTAATGTAAAAGCACTAGCTGTTAATAATAAATCGACATTAACCTTTCTTTTTTTTCTAATTTTATTGAGTATTCTTTTTATATAAGGATACCCAGTGCAAACAGATACGGCAGCAGCTAAATAAAATGGAATAGGGTGTCTAGCTAGTAACGACCTGCCTAAAAATAATTGTTTAATCCCCAAAAATCCAAATCCAGCAACGGATAACGCTAAGGGTAGTGGTACATGTTCTTTTGTAGGTGCTCTTGCTCTAAAATGGTTCGGTATGGGCCTTAAAAAGGAGGAAATAAAACCCGTTTGTTCATTATTACCAATAGAAAAATCATAAGTTGCTGCAACTTCGGATTTGGAACTCATATTAATAAAAGGTATTTCGTTCAAACAATGATCTTGTTCAACTTTTTCCTCAGCCTCTTGGAATAATTGAAAAAGCATTTCTTCAAACTGAGAGATATAGAAGCACAATTGATTAGAACTAAGAACTTGTTCATCATATTGTAATAGAATTTTTCCTGTAACAATATTGGTTTCCAAATGCAAAATTCCATCAATAGAAGAAAAAACCTTTTTGAAGCGAAGGGCAACATCAGGATTATCTCTTAAGCCAAAAAGCTCTACTCTTAGTCTTCCCGGAATGACATGAAAGGCTCTTATTTGATGATTGGATTTCATTTCATTTTCACTACTTCCCCCAATTGTAATTTAATTGTTAATAATACATTCTATATTGGTCTAAATTAATATTTTCCATACAATATATTTACAAAATATTTACTTTTGAAATTTAAATAATCTTTACAAAAAATTTACCTTTAAGAATATTAATGGTCGGTTTTGGAAAGGCTGAAAGAATAAAAAAGGGAGGTGTATACGAATGTTTAAACGCTTATTTTCATTTAGTAACCCTGTGGGGATGGTTTTAACAGCTGCAGCTATAATATTATCGGTATCACCTGAAGCGAGGAAAGGTACCAGAAAAGTTCTGGTCAAAGGTGCTGCAGCATTGCTCTCGGTTGGGGATCAGGTCAAACATTTAACAATTGGAGCAAGAAAGGAATTAGGTACCTTTGTTGAAGAAGCAAAAGTGGAAAAAGAACAAATAGATCTCCCTGATTTTTCAGACATGATCAAACAAACTGGCGAAGCCACCAAATCAAAAATGAATAAAGTGTTGGATAATATGAAGTCTACAATGGAGAAAAAAACAACATTCGGATTATCACATTCAATGGAAATGGGCGAAGAATTTAGCGAGCATATTGAAGAACCTACTGTACCTAGAGCACCTGTAAAAAAAAGAACTAGTAAAATGAATATACCAAATAGTGAAGACATCACATCACAATTTAAAGTGCAAAATGTTTTAAGCAACAAGACGTATCATTCTTTAAATAAAAAACCGCCTATTCAATAAAAATGGAATGGGGACTTGATCAATAAATAAAGGAAGAAGCAAGACTAGAAACTCTGTTTTAGGAGGAATGGAAACATTCCTCTTTTTTTGCAAATAAAAAAGGCTTTTACAGAGGGATCTCTACTGCAAAAGCCGAATGAATGATTTTAAAAATGGGTAGTTGTGCTTTCTAATGAATTGGTTCTTTCATTTTGTAGTAAGTGGGAGCTATTCATAATCTTATTATTAAAAATAATATTGCCTGCTTGATAGCCTGCATAATTTCCAACCCGATTCCCCACCATACTTCCGATAATAGATCCAATGATTGTTCCCGGTCCAGGCAAAATCATTGAGCCAAGGACAGCTCCGTATTCAATACCTGCCATAATACCTAATACCACCAGTAACATTTTGTGAAGTTTGAATTGCATACTCTTTTTTATCCATATGACCAGTCGTAACGGCTTGGGTATCCTTTAATTGCGCCAGTCCTCCCGAAATTACGCCAGCCCATAATGAAAAGCCTTTAAACATTCAACATCTTCCTTTCCGTAATGAATGATTTCTTGTAATAATTTCTTTGTAAAAGAAGTTTCTTTCAATCTTTAGTTTTTTATTATAAGCAGAAAAATATTTTCTACACACGATAATTAATCTTTTATATTATTAAATCCAAGTTGATACTTTTACAAATGGATAATAGTCAGTTTTTTTAAGTGGGAAATGGACACAAAATCGTTTACAATAGTTCGTATATTAAAACATGGGGAATTGCAGAAATTCAAAAAAAATGAGGCTATTACTTTGATCGAAAATTGGCTGCAGGAAGTTGAACGAAAGCATCATATAAATATTCTTTTCGCTGCTGAAACGGGAAGTCGGGCATGGGGAGGAGCGACCGAACAATCTGATTATGATGTACGGTTTATATTTATACATCAAGATATCAAAAAGTATTTATCTTTGACAAAGGTGCAGGAAACGATTGATTTTCAATCGCCATTTGACGCTCAAGGGTGGGATGTTTTTAAGACTTTCACCTTGCTGCAAAAATCTAATCCAAGTTTGTTAGAATGGGCTGTATCACCGATCTTATATAGAGATGAAGATCAGTTTTCAAAAAAAATATGTACTTTAGTAGAAGAAAGTTACTCCCTTTTTTCGTTGTTTCAGCATTATATTCATTTAATAGCAAGAAATTTGAAGGAAATTCGTGATAAGGATTTTAACGAGCGTAGACAGAAACAGTTAATTCAAGCTACTCGTGCCTTTCTACTTGCGAAAACCATTTTGTTCACAAGAACAGTACCGTTTGATGCACTTTATAGTTCATTTGCAGGTATGGTTCCTGATAAGAATGGGCTAGTTTCCTTTTACAATGAACTAATGACAGCGAAAAAAAAACAGCATGTAGTTCATTCTGTTATAATTAAAGACAGCATAATTTTATTGGAAACTGAATTAGTTTTGTTAAAAAAGCATTCACATGATTTGCCTAAAGGAAAAAATATAACGGATAAGCTTGATCAGTGGATATGGAAACTCTTACATATATCGGAATGAAAGCCCGGTGTCAGGCACCAAGAAAAGACAGATTTAGTTAATTTGTCTTTTTGTAGAGGACAAAAATTAAATTCCAATGAATATTTAATAATACCTCGGTGTTGTCACCAAAGAAGTAAAAATGAATATGAGGTGAAGAAATGGATGTTATCATTAAACTAGCAGAAGAAGATGAAGATATTAAAAGCGTTTATCAAGTGATGTTGGATGCATTTGCTGAATATTCCAACCATGGTATTCCGTCCAGCGCGATGAATGAAAGTGTCACATCGATTCAACAAGCCATTCATAAGGGTTCAGAGCAGGCTGTACTAGCCTGCATCAATGGGAAACCAATAGGTTCTGCTAGAATAATCCTTGAACAGAATTCTCTATATTTTAAACGGCTCTCTGTTTCTCCAAAGGCAAGAAGAAAAGGAATGGCGAAAAAGATGATCCAGTGGTTGGAGGAATATGCTAAAGAGACGGGTAAAGGAAAAATCTACTGTCGCGTAAGGAAGGATACGCCACTTAATATTGAGCTTTATCATCATTTTGGTTTTGGTATTTCAAAAGAAGAGACAATTATAAACAAAGACGGAAATGTAATTGATACCGTCCTAATGGGAAAAACAGTTCATGCATTAACAATCAAAGAAGCAGGGAATAGCATCGTTCACTGAAATCCAATCTATCAAATGATTACCAGCTCGTTACACGTATAATCATGATATAATATTGCTTATGTGTGTGAACTTGATCCTTATAGGGAGTGTGAAATGATTGGATACAAATAATAAACCTACATTAATGCTAGTGGACGGAATGGCTCTTTTGTTTCGAGCTTTTTATGCAACAGCAGTAACGGGACAATTTATGATTAATTCACAAGGCGTTCCTACTAATGCTGTAAATGGTTTCGTGAAGCATTTCTTTACTGCTGTTTCTTCTTTTAAACCAAGTCATGTAGCTGTTTGTTGGGATATGGGCAGCAAAACGTTTCGAAATGAATTATTTGATGGATATAAAGCAAATCGAGGAGAAGCACCTGTCGAGCTAATACCGCAATTTGACCTTGTGAAAGAAGTGGTAGATTCTTTTGATGTACCTAATATTGGAATAGTTGGCTTTGAGGCGGATGACTGTATTGGTACGATCGCGGTACAAGCAAAGGACGAAGCAAATGTGTCTATTTTGACAGGAGATCAAGATATTTTACAGTTAATCGATGATCATATCTCTGTCATTCTTTTAAAAAAAGGTTTTGGAAATTATCTCGTTCATAATAGTCAAACCTTTTATGAAGAAAAAGGAATCATACCGAAACAAATGATTGATTTAAAAGCATTAATGGGTGATCCGAGTGATAATTATCCGGGTGTCAGAGGAATAGGTGAAAAAACAGCATTAAAATTGCTCCAACAATATGAACATGTGGATGGAATTGTAGAAAATTTGAATGCATTAACAAAATCTCAAAAATTAAAAATTGAAACCGACTTGGACATGCTTTATTTAAGTAGGAAATTAGCTGAAATCAAGTGTGATGTTCCTCTTCAATATGATCTCGAAAAAGCAAAGTTGAATCTGGATCATGAAAAAGTACTGAATAAATTTAATGAAGTGGGCATGAAAGGCCTTCAACGCTTTATTGATATTGAACAAAAATATGCTTAACTTGAAAGTGTCTTCCAAATATGGAAGGCACTTTCGTGGTTTATTCCACAGAAGTAGGTTGAAGAAAAGGTAGCATATTATTTTGTGTTTTTCTTTTTAGCCGCATTTTCAAGTTTACTTTTCGGTTCCTCAGCAAACTCAGCATCTTGACCATACCCTTGTGGATTTACTCCAGGAGCTTTAATACCTCGGTTTGTATGATGATCTTTACTCATAGTCCTCACCTCCAATTTTTAGTATCTCCAATCAGAATAAATTGACTCTTAATTCTTCACACTATCAAAGAGGTGATGAATTCATGAACAAAGGAATCTATGTTGCTTTAATCAGTATTGGACTAGCACAGGCCTTGAAAATACCCATTCATTTTGTTAAAACACAAAAATGGAAGCCAGATTTGTTTTTCCAAACGGGTGGAATGCCAAGCTCTCATTCCGCTGGGGTAGCCTCATTAACCACTTTCATTGCCCTAAAAAGGGGTACGCCAACGATTGACTTTGCTCTATCGCTTATTTATGGATTAATTGTCATGTATGATGCTCAAGGTATTCGACGACAAACCGGTGAATTAACCTTAAAAGTCAATGATATGGGTGACCTGATGGATAAGATTCATAAGGATGAAGCCGTCAAGTTTGAAGAAAAAACGCCTAAAAAACTGAAGGAAATGCTTGGTCATCAACCAGAAGAAGTCATTGGTGGGGCACTTCTAGGAATTATGATGGGCACAATTGGTCATATAATGACGAAAAAAGGATAGAAATTTGTCTGAAATTGAAGTAATATTTAAATTGGAAAATAGTAGGCGAGAGGGATGGGTAGAAGGGTGAAAACAGTACAGCAGTATATCGATTTTTTAGAAAGTAAGGGCTTTACATTACATGATGATGCAATTGGTTTTATTCAATTTGGAAAACAATATACAAAAGCATCAGATGAATTAACGAACACAGCGATAGAATTAACTTTAAAAGCACAAAAGGAATTTGATGGAAGTTTTTATATTTCATTATTAGAGATCCTAATAAAAAGTAAAATTAAAACACGAGGCGCTGCCATTCGCTTCATAAAAGAACAAGAACTAATGGCCATATAGATTTAAGATGTATATGAATATTGAGAGATAAAAAGTACGTGCTCATAAAGGAGAGCACGTATTTTTTATCAAGTTTTAAATGATCTTTTGATTATCAGATTCTTGCTTAAGTTTATTTTTTGAAAAAATCTTGCCTAAAGGAATTTCTGCATAAATCATTCCAGCAAATATAAGTAGACAACCCGCAAAAGCACTCATTGAAAGTCGGTCACCAGCCCATATAAATCCGGTTACTGCTGCAAATACGGGTTCCATCGCAAAAATTAAAGCGACTCTTGTTGGGTTGGTATATTTTTGTACAGAAGTTTGGATTAAAAAGGCAAGAGCGGTCGCAAATACGGAAGTAATGATTAATGCAGTAAGGACATTTGTATCCAATAGAATATCCGAAGTAAAAGCGTTCTGCCAATCTTCAAACAAGAATGCGCAAATCATAGAAAGAACCGCTACCGTCATTATTTGGATAACAGTTAAAAGTAATGTTGGAAAGCTAGAACTATATTTCCCTGTGAAAATAATTTGTAATGCAAAGGCAATTGCACAAATAAACACAAGTCCATCTCCAATTGTAAGTGAAATGGTATCGGTCATAGTAAGTAAATAAAGTCCGGCGGTCGCAACGATGATGCCTAGAATGGCATTTTTGCTTGGCTTTTGTTTTAATAATAATAATGAAAAGACAGGCACGAGGACAACGCTCAATCCAGTGATGAAACCAGCCTTTGATGAAGTCGTGAATAATAGCCCTGCAGTTTGTGTAGCATATCCTACAAAAAGCCAGAAACCTATAAATATTCCTGAGAAAATAAGTTTGCGATTACATTCTTTTAATTGTTTACGTTGAAAAATGAGTAGCCACGCAATTAAAAGAACACTTGCCATTGTAAATCGAACACCATTAAAAGAAAAAGGCATTAAAAAATCTAGGGCATTCTGCACAATGACAAAGGTTGATCCCCAAACGAATGCTACGAATAAAAGTAAAATATCAGCAAAAATAGTCGTTTTACTCAAAATGATCTACCATACCTTTCTATAAAAAATAACACGATCCCTTTATTTATGAATAGCGGACCTTGCTAATTGATCAGCATTTTTGTTTTCACTACTCGGGATCCATTTTAGAAAAAATAAATCAAATTCTTTGATAAGTTTTAACGCTTGATCCAGTAATGGGGCATATAATTTATTTTTCACGAATTCCTTTTCAATAGCTCTATTAACGAGCTCGGAATCTGTACGGAATGATACTGTCTTAAATCCTCTTTGTATGCCTAGTTCTAATGCGCAAATAAATGCATGAAATTCCGCTTCATGATTACTCATTTCTGGCAATGGTATGGAGAAACGCTCCACTTTTCCATTTGCATTAATAAATACTCCAGCACCACTTGGACCAGGATTTCCAGCACTAGCACCATCAAAATAAATTTCAATCAAGGGGAAAAACCTCCCAACTATTCGTGTATTTCGATATGTAATAAATGTAAGATGATCAATCATTCTTAAAATGTTCAGATGATCACCATTATAAATAGGCATGCACTTAATGAAAAAAGTATAAACTAAAAAGAACCATCATGAAAGGTTAAATATTTGAAACAATGAGGAAGGAGCACTTCAAACTACATAAATGGTCTAATCATTGAACCAGAATGATCATATAAAATAAGATACGTTTCCAATCGAGTACATATTGAATTCAAAATAGAGAGGTTGAAATTTCAATGAAATATAAACTAGAATGGACATATAAAATAAAGGGAAGAGATGGAATATTCTTTACTTCAGATTGGATGGATGCTGAGTTAGCAATTATAGGTGGAGAGGATATAGAGAAGTCCGGAAAAGCAAAAGAGCTCATTTTCTATGATGATATGGGGCAGTCCTGGAATTTAAAAGAAATGAAAAAGTTAATGGTTGAAATTGAGGAAGATCCTCATGAAGTAATGATTTATTTTGATGGTGGATTTAAACCGGATTCTTATCAGGCAGGACTAGGTGCCGTTATTTACTTTAGACAAGGGAAAAAGAAATTTAGGATAAGAGCAAATGAAAAAATTGATGAAATGGAATCAAATAATGAGGCTGAATATGCTGCACTATATTACAGTTTGAATTTACTAATAGAGCTCGGTGTTCATCATGTTCCATGTGATATTAAAGGTGATTCTCAAGTAGTGATCAATCAACTTGCAGGAGAATGGCCATGTTATGAAGAAAATTTAAGCCGATGGATTGATCGAATTGAAGAGAGAATCAAAATCTTAGGTATAAAACCACGTTACCAACTCATTCCAAGAAATGATAATAAAGAAGCAGATAAACTGGCAACCCAAGCATTAGAAGGGAAAAATATTTATAGTAAAATGCAGTTGCTTTAAATGAACAATTTTAGTGGATAGCGGTGTGGCCTATTTATCGCACAAAGATCATGCGGAAAAAAGCAGCAAAAGAGGTGAAGGATAATTGGATAGAAAGGCCATATATAATGAAGTAGAAGATATTTTAGAACATGATTGTAAAGGGTGTTTTCTATATAAACAAAATAGAAAAGACCGCGGTCGAAACTTTGCACACCGTTTTTGTATTACTTCTTGTACAGTGGGAGAAAAAATTAAACAATGTGGAGAAAAACTTTCCCATTAATATTCTTAAATCAATTTCAGGATTCATTAAGAAAGGCTGACGGAAAACGTCAGCCTTAAAAGTTTCAATTATTATATGATATTATTATAGTTTTACAACGTTGGAAGCTTGTGGTCCACGATTTCCTTCGACGATTTCGAAAGAAACTTCTTGGCCTTCTTCTAATGATTTAAATCCGTCACCGGAAATAGCAGTGAAATGTACGAATACATCGTCTCCACCTTCAACTTCGATAAATCCAAAACCTTTTTCGTTATTGAACCATTTTACTTTACCGTTTTGCATATTTACTTTTCCTCCTAAAACTTTCAAGACACCTATGTGTCTATAAAAATAAATATTATCATTATACAAAATATAAAATGGATATTTGTAGAATCCTAGGAAATATATTCTGATAAATGATGATTTTAATATACATGAAAGAACGCTTACAGTCAAGATTAATAATATGTAATTTTCAAAATTTAGTATGAAAAATACATAGAATGATAATCAGATTGAACCTAACTGTATACTTTTATAGAAAGAGTGCTGACTTAGCGCCCCCTCAAGAATAAGAGACTAATATTTGGAAACAAAAGCAGAACCAACAATAATTAAAAGGATGAAAAGTACAACAATCAAAGCAAAGTTATTATTGGAACGACCACCCACGTCAGATCCAGAGTAACCCATATGTTTCACCTCCTTCCATCTGATATTATAAAATATTCAAATATCTGTTAAAGGAGTTGGACATCTAACAAGAATTACAAAAATCAACGTTTGTATCTACGAACATTTCCTAAATTCTCAACTTTTTGATTGTAAAATCCCAATTTCTAAATGCATGAGTTGTTTTATAAAAAGCAATGGTCTAAAATTAATAGGTAACTAGAGGGAGTTGTTTGTTTTAAGACAAACAACTCCTTTCCATATAGAAATGGTTGTTTATATAATTACCTTCCTAAACTTGAAAAAGTTAAAATGATTTTACATGTTATACAGCGCTTTGAACATATGCTAAAATAAATCAGCTATTGGGCTAATCCATTATATTAATTAAGCAGGGAGATCGCGATGAAATTAATAATTGCAGAAAAACCTGATCAAGGACTTACACTCGCATCCATATTTAAAACTAAAAAGTCACAGGGTTTTATAGAAATTCTTCCAAATGAAATTTTTAAAGATGGGGCTTTTGTCACATGGGCGGTTGGACATATATGCCAACTTGTGGCGCCTGAAACATATAATTCACAATGGAAAAAATGGTCGCTTTCGATGTTACCGATTATTCCGCAACAATTTAAATATGAAGTTACAAAAGATAAAGTAAAACAGTTTGCTGTTATTAAAAATCTTCTTTCTAATCCCCAAGTGACAGAGGTCATTCACGCAGGTGATGCCGGGAGGGAAGGAGAATTAATTGTCAGAAATATTCTCCGTCTAACCAATGCCAGACAACCGATGAAAAGATTATGGATCTCCTCTCTCACACCAAAATCAATTAAAGAAGGATTCCAGTCCCTCTTACCGGAAACCGAGACAAGGAATTTGTATTATGAAGCTTACACAAGAGCATGTGCTGATTGGATTGTTGGCATGAATGCATCGAGGTTATATAGCTTACTTCTGCAGAAAAAAGGGTTTTCAGATGTATTTTCTGTTGGAAGAGTGCAAACACCAACTCTTGCTTTGATTGTAAAAAGGGAGCATGAAATAGAAAAGTTCATTTCTGAGCCTTTTTGGGAGGTTCATGCTGAATTCAAGGTTGAGGGAAAAAAATATAAAGGGAAATGGGAAAACAAGGGTGAAACCCGAATAAATTCACAGGAAATGGCGGATAAGATCGCTCGTTTTTGTGAACAAAAAAATGCAGAAGTGGCAGATGTTAAAGCAGAGAGAAAAGAATATTTACCGCCCTTTCTTTATAACTTATCCACTTTGCAAGCTGATGCAAACCGATTGTTTAAATTTCCACCAAAGAAAACGCTAGATGTTCTGCAAAAACTATATCAAAGTGGAATTGTCTCGTATCCGCGTTCCGATTCTCGTCATGTAACAGAAGGAGAAGCGGAAATGTTTCCCGATATCCTACAAAAGGTTTCTAATATTGCACAGTATGCCGAGTTCTTTCCCTTGCCTATCGAGTCCATCCTTCATAACAAGCGGTTTGTGAATGAAAAGAAAGTAACGGACCACTATGCCATCATTCCAACGGAACAAGTACCAAACCTAGCCTCTTTAAGTGCGGATGAGCAAAAGTTATATGATTTGGTCGTCAAAAGTTTGATTGCTGCTCATTATGAAAAGGCAATAACTGAATATACAACAGTCACCACCCTTGTTGATAACCGGGCAACATTCCAATCCAAGGGGAAGGTACAACTTCAGGAAGGTTGGCGGAAAGTGATCCCAGCCCATGAGAAGGATAAGGATCCAACTCTGCCCATACTTTTACAAGGTGAAAAAGGGATTGTAACGAAAGTGGATGTTAAAGAAAGTAAAACACAACCACCCAAACGCTATACGGAGGGACAGCTGATTACATTAATGAAATCAGCTGGAAAACAGATTGAAGATAAAGAACTGGAAAAAGTGTTAATGAAAACAGAAGGACTGGGGACAGAAGCGACACGTGCTGGGATTATCACCATGCTGAAGGATCGAAAATATATAGACGTGAATAAAAATCTTGTCTATGCCACAGCAAAAGCTAAAATTCTAATAGCTGCCGTTGGAAATGAATTATTGGCATCACCAGAAATGACGGCAAAGTGGGAGCAACGTTTAAAACAAATATCGGAAGGTTCTTCTTCACCCAAGCAATTTATGGATCAGTCCAATAAAATGATTACACATCTTATTACGGAAGCTGTTAAAGAGTCGGATGAATGGACTTTTGATGATGACTTAAAGGAATCCTTTGTGCCAAGAGAGTATAAAAAAACTACCCCTACTAAACTTGGAACTTGCAAGCTTTGTGGTGGAACAGTCATTGATAAAGGCAGTTTTTATGGATGTTCGAACTATCAAAAAACAAGCTGCCCATTTACTATATCAAAGAAAATTAAAGGAAAGTCAATCACACAAAAACAGGTGAAAAAACTGCTTAATGAAGGTATGACCGATGTTATTGATGGTTTTAAAGGAAAGGATAAAGAATTCTCTGCTAAAATTACTTGGCTTGAGAATGAAAAAAAGATTCATTTTGTTTTTTCGAAAGGTTTACCAACATAAATACAAGAAAAAGCGAGTTTGTGAAAAATGGCAAACTCGCTTTTTTGTTTATGTGTGACAATAGGAAATGGACATATTCGCTCTTTTTTAAAATAATTTCTCTCTCTTGTAAAAGTTTGTTCATAATTTATTCATATTTGCTCATTAGAATAAAGTTAACTTAATAAACACACATGGTACTTTCAAGATTGTACATGAACCAAAAGGAGGATACTAATATGAATGATTCTAATGAAAACTTACCTAATCCAATTGAAGAACCTAAAAAACAAAGACAACAGGGAAAGTCGAAATTAAAGGGAATGATGTCAACCATTGCAGGTGGAGTAATTGGTTCGGTACTCACTTTATCGATTCTCCCACAAACGGGTTATCTCGAAAATGTATACGCATCCGCTGAAAAAGGAGTTTCACAACTTTTGGGCCAAAATGAAAGCAATAATGTTTCTACCGATGCAGTAACCATAAAACAAACGACCGCAACCAATTCTAATTCTTCTATTGCGGACATGGTGGAAAAGGCATCAAAATCGATTGTTGGAGTTGTTAATATGCAAAATCAGGCTCAAGGACAGGGTTACTTTTTTCCAAACTCAAATAACGCTAATACGAACAGTTCGAATGTAGTTGAAAGTGGTTCTGGAACAGGGGTTATTTTTAAAATTGATGGAAACAACGCATATATTGTAACCAATAATCATGTAGTGGAAAATGCTCAAGAAATTCATATTACTGTAAATGGAGGAGAAGAAACGACAGCCGAATTAATTGGTACAGATCCATTAACAGATACGGCCGTATTAAAAATTGATTCTAAATATGCTACATCTGTATTGGAATTTGGAGATTCTAGTAGTTTAAGAGCGGGTGATCAAGTGTACGCGATTGGGAACCCTCTTGGTCTTGATTTATCCAATACAGTAACACAGGGGATTGTTAGTGCAGTTGACCGCACGGTTTCTGTTCCGACATCATCTGGTAATTGGGATTTAAATGTTATTCAAACAGATGCAGCGATAAACCCTGGAAATAGTGGTGGTGCTTTAGTAAATACATCTGGCCAGTTAATGGGCATGAATAGTTTAAAAATTGCTGAGGCGGGAGTGGAGGGGTTAGGCTTTGCTATTCCAAGTAATGACCTTGTGCCGATTATTAATGAAATTATTGAAAAAGGTCAAGTGGAACGGCCTTATATTGGAGTAGGATTAGCAAGTCTTGAACAAATTCCAAGAACGTATTTACAAAACCTTCCTAATAATGTTACAGGTGGGGCCGTGGTTACCAGTATTGACCCCAATTCAGCAGCTGCGAAAGCAGGACTACAAGTACAAGATGTCATTGTTTCAATTAATAATACAAATGTAGCAAATTCTGATGACTTACGGAAATTTTTATATGCAAAACTAGAAGTTGGCGATAAAGCGACCTTTAAAATCTATCGAGGTAGTGAGGAAAAGACCATTTCATTAACCTTAACAAGTAGTAATAATACAAATAAATAAGGAGTCCGCTTGATTAAGTAAAATACCACTCAAACGATTTGTATTAAATCATTTGAGTGGTATTTTATTTATATCGAGATAGTTGCACAATGATCAAATTCGAATTAAGTTAAATATATAGCAATCAGTGGTCGTCCATCCATTTTTGATAGGAGTTGGAATCGAATGAAAATTTTAGTTATAGAAGATAATGAAAGTGTTGCTTCGATGATTGGGATGTTCTTTTTAAAAGAAGGCATTAAGGGAGAGTTTGTGACAGATGGTTTGGAAGGTTATAATCGTTACAAATCCGATGAATGGGATGCATTAATTATTGATTGGATGCTGCCCAGTATGGATGGTGTGACCATTTGTCGGAAAATCAGAGAAGAAAAAAGTACGGTCCCCATTATTATGCTAACGGCGAAAGATAGTGAATCCGATCAAGTCCTGGGCCTTGAAATGGGTGCGGATGATTATGTGACAAAACCGTTTAGCCCACTTGCATTAATGGCAAGAATAAAAGCCGTTACAAGACGTTATCGGACGAATATTGGAAATCAAACAGAAGATGGGCTCTTGAAAACGGGGCATTTTGAGATTAATAAGAATACAAGAGAAGTTTTTCTTGATGGAGAGCCCATAACAAATTTAACACCAAAAGAATTTGATTTACTGTACTATTTTGCTCAGCATCCAAAACAAGTATTTTCTAGGGAGCAATTACTTGAACATGTATGGGGTTATGAATTTTACGGTGATGAACGAACGGTTGATGTTCATATAAAAAGATTACGTAAAAAAGTGGGCACGCAGAATCGCCCCTTTTTTCACACAGTATGGGGAATTGGTTATAAATTTGACGAGGTTGCGGTAGAAGATGAAATTTAGATATATTTATCAACAAATTGTTAGTCATATTAGTATTATTATTGTAGCATTTTTAGTCTTAAGTTTGTTGTTCGCTCACTATGTTGAAACACTCGTCTATACCAATAAAACAGAAGAATTATCAGACTATGGTAAAAATATTCTCAGAGATTTAGAAAAGAGTAGAGATGGAGGAGACCGAGTTTTAAATGAATATAGTCATGTATTGGAAGGTAGGAATATTCAATATATGGTTTTTGATGAAAATGGACACATCATTTATCCTACGGGTGGACGTATTATCTTAAAAGAAGAAGAATGGAATAAGATTAAAGCGGGTCAGACCGTAACGGTTACACAAGAAATGAAGCGGTTTGATCAAGCCGTTACGTTCATTTTACTTCCATATATCCATAAACGGGGAATTCATTGGTGGGATTTTTCTAGCTTCTCCGATTAGCGGGTCAAGAGAAATGATTTCACAAATAAACCAATATTTATGGTATCGCCGTGTTAATTGCACTTATCGTAGCCTTTTTACTTAGCTGGCTATTGTCAAAAGTCCACGTGAATCGCATCAAGCGACTTCAAGAGGCGACCTCTTTAGTATCGGCAGGAGATTATACTGTCAAGCTCCCTTCTTCTAATTTTGATGAAATTGGTGAATTGGCGGAAGACTTCAATAATATGGTACAAAAGTTATATAAATCAAATGAAGAGATTGAAAGTCTTGAAAATAGGCGGCGTCAGTTTATGGCAGATGTGTCCCATGAACTTCGTACCCCACTAACGACCATTAACGGGGTTATTCAAGGGATTAGGAATGACATGATCCCTGAGACTGAAAAAGAAAGAAGCATGCAGTTAGTAAGCAAAGAAACGAATCGCTTAATTCGGCTTGTAAATGAAAATCTAGATTATGAAAAAATTCGCTCGAATCAAGTAAAGCTGATGAAACAAGACATTGAACTTGTTGAAGTATTGGAAGTCATTCAAGATCAATTAGAAATACTTGCGGAAGATAAGAATAATAAGATTATCGTAGAAGTGGAAGAAAATGTTAGGATCTTCGCTGATTATGATCGACTCGTTCAAATTCTTATTAATATTACAAAAAACAGTATCCAGTTTACAGAAAATGGAACCATTACATTGCGAGGGAAAGCGGGCTATAAAGAAACCATTATTGAAATTGAAGATACAGGGATTGGTATTGATCCAAAAGAAGTGGAAAATATTTGGCACAGGTTCTATAAAGCAGATCTGTCCCGAACGACAAATCCATACGGTGAATTTGGGCTCGGACTTTCCATAGTCAAACAACTCGTACAGCTTCATTATGGCGAAATCGAAGTTTCAAGTGAAAAAGAAAAAGGAACAAAGTTTGTTATTCGTTTTCCAATTCAACATCGTCAAGATTAAGACTTGAAAATTCAGTAACTGCATAATAAAGGATTGTGAAACCCTCCAATTTTCAGATGGAGGGATTAATTTTGATATCCACTCATATCATAGTTCGTATGACGAATTAATGAGGTACTATCTTGTTTACCTTATTTTTCTATAGTAGAATTTAAGGGAACGTTAAGCTTTATAGACAAAGCACTGGGGAAACTGTGATCGGAAAACTCTTCTTTATTCCAAAGCGCTTTGTGTAAATATAGGAGGGTTATAGATGCCGACACCGAGCATGGAAGATTACATAGAACAAATATATATTTTAATTGAAGATAAGGGCTATGCTAGGGTATCAGATATTGCAGAAAATTTATCTGTACATCCTTCTTCGGTAACGAAAATGGTTCAGAAGCTTGATAAAGATGATTATCTTATATATGAAAAATATAGAGGATTAGTTTTAACCATGAAAGGCAAAAAAATAGGAAAACGGTTAGTTTATCGTCACGAACTCCTTGAACAGTTTTTGCGAGTGATTGGAGTTAAAGAAGAACACATTTATGAAGATGTTGAAGGAATTGAACATCATTTAAGTTGGGAGTCGATTGATCGAATTGTTGATTTGGTACAGTATTTCGAAGAAGATGAAAATCGAATTAGTGAACTTAGAAAAATTCAATCTAAAAACGAAGAGCTTCATCATGATTAAAAGCCAATGACAACGATGAAAAAATCCACCCTTTTGACTGACAAGGTGGATTTTTTGCATACTCAATGTTTAAGCCATTTGAAATGACAATAGGAGATGCTGTATAAAGATTAATCATTCGTCTATTTATTTTGATGATTGACGATTATATTTAGAAAGGGAAATGGTTGATGTTTACTAATCAGTGGTTTTACTGCTTTTGATCTTTCTCATCACTCTTCTTAGTTGCTTTAGCGAATAGCACCATCCAGAAAAAGTCGAATAGATTTGAAGACCGTCAGAGGATAAAAACATGATCGCTAAGTATGGAAAGAACTTTTTATGCCTAAAGCGAAGATCTTTCCAAAGTATAAAATACCCATTCTTTCTTTTTTCAACAAAGGGAAAGGCGTAATTTGTACTTGAGAGAAAATCATTAACCGTTGGGTGTGTAGGGCAGTTTTTTAACACATCTGGAAACTCTGACTTTTTCGCAATGACATATTCAATTCTCAACGAATCATAAAAATAAGTTCCAAACAAAAAATCTTCTTCTGTTTCTATAAGGACATCCCATTTAAGTATAGATGCTTTTGGGATCAAAGTGACTGAATTAGCATGTATAAAATAACCTTTGAGTTGATGGGTAATCCAAGTACGATACAAAACACGAATGAGAATATAGATAAGAATTAAACCATAAATTGATGAAAATACACTGCCAGGTTCAAAAAATAATAAACAAAAAAATCCAGCCAGGTGAACAATGGTTATAAAGGGATCGAGTAGTGGAATTATGTCGAAGGAAATCCAAGCTCTACTAAATGGCAAGAGTACCTGGGTTCCATGGACATTAAATAGATCGGAACCAACATGTATAACAACAGCCAAAAAGATCCAAAGAAATAAATGAAAGTAGGAGATGTTAGGAAAAAAAGGAGCAAGTACTGCTAGAATGAGAAGGGCCCATAAAGGTAAAAGGGGAAGGGAATGAGAGTAAGAACGATGATTTTTGCAATAGCTACTGCTTCCTTTCAACTTATATAATATGTCAAAATCAGGTGCATTTGAACCAATTACACTTCCTATGATTACTGCTTGTGTTAAAGTTTCGCTTCCACTTACAACAGGATCAACTTGTGCTAAAGCAGCTAGACCAAAACCAATCAAAATATGTGTTGAAGTATCCATTTATTTACCACCCTTCAAGTTTGATTTTGGTTCATCACCATTATGATCAAATGGGTAATCAAAGAAGCAGCATGTGGATAAAAGGTTTTGCTCTTATAAATCAGTATGTCAAAAGAAAACTTATTAAAATCTTACCATTGATTTGTAAAAGAAATATAAACGGTCAAGTTATTGTTTGTTAAGAAAATATAAAAAAATGAAAAGATTTTCATTTAAGCGAATTAAAATGGTCCGATATTTCCGGACCACTTTCATTAATCCCATTCATAAGGTGTTACTTGGTAAACATAATAATTTAGCCAGTTTGAAAAGAGTAAATGTGCATGGGAACGCCAACGATTTGTAGGCTGATTTTCAGGTGAATTATTTGGAAAATAGTTTTCAGGCACATGAGCATCAATCCCTTTTTGGAGATCTCGAGCATATTCTTCTGCCAAGGTTTGAGCTTCGTATTCTAAATGGCCAGTCACCATAATTTGTTTTCCACCATTTGCAAACATAATAAATGGTCCAGCCTCTTTTGATGATGATAATATTTTAAGTTCATCATGTTTGAATATTTCTTCCATCGAAACATCTGTGTATCTAGAATGGGGAGCAAGATAGAGATCATCAAATCCACGTAATAGTTTTTCAGAACGGTCATTAACTTCATGGATATATACTCCAGAACATTTTTGAGGGAGTTCAAACTTATTTATTCCAAAATGATAATATAATGCCGCTTGAGCCCCCCAGCAAATATGAAGCGTCGAGGTTACATTTGTTTTTGTCCATTCCATAATTTGTACGAGTTCGTCCCAATACTCTACATCTTCGAATGGCATCATTTCAACTGGGGCTCCTGTAATGATCATCCCGTCAAATTTACGTTCCCTAATTTCAGAAAAAGTTGTATAAAACTGTTCTAGATGATGGGAACTCGTATTTTTCGAATGATAAGTAGCTGTTTTTAAAAAGGAAATATTAACTTGTAAAGAAGTATTCCCAAGCAGACGAAGTAAATGGGTCTCAGTCTTTTCTTTTTCAGGCATTAAATTTAATATAACAATATTTAATGGCCGTATATCTTGTTTACTTGCCTGCTCATCATCCATAATAAATATATTTTCCTTTTCCAGTATCTCACGGGCTGGAAGAAGTTTCGGTAGTTTTATAGGCAAAAAATCACCCCTCATTTCCTTTTTTTCAATAAACTTATTATAATAACCTTTAAACTATGCCGCAATGTTAATGTACTTAATAAAGAAATAATAAATGGAAAGAGGTAATAAAATGTTTGATCCAACCGCATTTGAAAATATGAGGGTGGTTATGGAAGGGATACTCTATGATAAAGACTTAAGCGGTGACATAATGATTGTGGATCGAAATGATGTGATTAATACAGCTAAGATGTCGCGTAACTTTGATTTATCCTTTCAATTAAAATCCTCATTCGTTTCTAAAGTAACATGCAAAGTAACATTAAAGGCTAATCTTGAAAATCTAGCTGCGGAGTTACTTACAACGTCCGAATCTGACAGACTTGCTGGTTGCATCGTTACGATTGAGTTTTTATTTGAAAGTGATAGGGATGAATCTACATCTTTGAAAGTGGATCAGGTAATAAGGAACATTTGGGGTGAACATAGAATCATCAAACAGTGGATTCATTACGAACCTTTAAATCATATTCAAAAACCACACTATACTGCTCTGATTTCATTTAATCGTATCATCCGTGAAGAACAGATGGATGATATTATTGAAATGATGGAATATATGATGATTACACTTGATAAGTTAGAAAGCTTTATCCATGACAAAAAATGAACAAAAAGTGAACAAATAGAACGATTTAATAATTGCTTTTATGTAATGGATGAAGGCAGGAATAGCAGAGAAAGAGCTATTTTTGTACTTTTTTTGTGCGAATTATGTCGTAAAAAGTAGTTTTTGAAATATAACTGTAATATTTCTATTACACAACTGACAAATTGGCATGATATACTACAACATGTTGATAAATAATTATTTAAGTTAGTTTAAGAGATAACGAGAGAAAGATTAATAGAAAGATTTCCGTTTTTTTACATAAGAATTTAGTCGAAAAATATACATAATATGTCGAATGACTATGAAGTTTGTAACCTTCAAACACCTGTACATAATAAGGTTTGGTCAGTGAGAAATTAGGAGGATTCATCATTTTGAAGACGAAAATTATTACTTTAAGTACATCCGTTATGCTAGGTATGGGAAGTTTATTGACAATTCCTTCAGTAAAAGCAGAATCGATTGATACAGAGAGTGCTGAAATTAAAAGTAGCATTGATCAAACGTTAAAAGTGCTTAGTAGTTTACAAACTCAACGTGCTGATATTGAAGCGCAAATTGCAAGAATTGAACAAGCTGTTAATGATAACAATGCAAAAATAGATGAAACAAATAAACAAATTACAGAAACAAATGCAGAAATCGAAACGTTAAAAAAGGACATTGCTGTCATTGAAGAAAGAATTGCTCAACGAACTGAAGTATTAAAGGGGCGTGCTGTTTCCTTTCAAGAAAATGGTGGACAAGTTAGTTATGTAGAAGTTATTCTTGGTTCTTCAAGTTTTGGTGATTTTATTGATCGTGTAGGAGCTGTTGCAACAATTGTTGAAGCAGATAAAGACCTTATAGCTGCTCAGGAAGCGGATAAAAAAGCAATAGAAGAAAAGCAAGCATCAGTAGAAGAAAAACTAACTGATTTAAATAATACTATGGTTGAATTAGAAGGTATGCAAGCACAAATTACAGAACAAAAAGCAGAAAGTGAAATATTAAAAGCGCAATTGACTCAACAAGAGAATGAAAGTAACACAGAACTTGCTAGTCTTAGAGAGAGAGACGAAGCACTAGCTGCACAAAAAGCTGAATTGTTAGTAGCAGCATCACAAGTTTCTGAAACAACTACAGATTCTAAAACAACAATTGCTTCTAATACTCCAGAATCAAAAGTTGAATCTGAAACAAAAAACACAAACACAAGCACAAACACGAAACACAAACACAAACACAAACACAAGCACAAACACAAACACAGTATCTGGGAATCTTTCATCAGTAATTAATGCTGGAAATAAATACATTGGGAACTCTGTTTATGTATTTGGCGGTGGAAGAACAGCATCGGATATTGCTGCTGGTCGCTTTGATTGTTCAGGTTTTGTTTCTTGGGCCTTCTCACAAGCAGGTGTAAGCGTAGGAGCAAGTACAGATTCATTGAAAAACACTGGTACTCGAGTGTCAACAAGTGAAATGCGTCCAGGGGATATGGTATTCTTCAACACCTATAAAACAGACGGACATGTTGGAATTTATCTTGGTGGAGGTAAGTTCATTGGATCACAAAGTTCAACTGGTGTTGCCGTTGCTAATATGTCAAGTGGATATTGGGCAGATCATTTCAATGGACGTGTAATGAGAGTAATAAATTAATAGTGTTCTAGAAAAAGCAGGGATTGAGCTCCTTGCTTTTTTACTTTCAGTAGAATTGTATTTGTAACGCTGTAATGACTTGATATAATGAAATGAAGGTAAAGTAACCCTTTCCAGGAGGCTCGTCTTGTGCTGGTCGGGGGTGATCAAGGCGATTACACTTTTCTTAAACTAATTTTCAATGAATGGAATGGTCCTAATGAAAACAATTACAATTGAACATGTATCAAAAACATATGGAGAAAAAACATTATTTCATGATATTTCTTTTGTCATTTCTGAAAAGGAACGAGTAGGTCTGATCGGTGTAAATGGCACTGGAAAATCTTCATTACTCAAATTGATTGCGGGTCTTGATAGTGCAGATGAAGGGAATTTTATCTGTTCAAAAGAATATCAAATATCTTATTTAGCACAACATCCAGATCTAAATCCGGATTTAACGATCCTTGAGCAAATCTTTGCAGGCGATGCACCTGTTTTTCAGTTGCTGAAAAACTATGAATTAACATTATTACAATTGAATGAACAACCTGAAAATCAGGGCATTCAGGAGAAACTATTCGAATGGCAAAAAAAGATGGATTCATTGGATGCTTGGGATGTAAGTACAAATGCTAAAACCATTTTGACAAAGCTTGGATTAGAGGATTTTAATCTAAAAATAGGAGTCTTATCGGGTGGACAGAAAAAACGGGTAGCCCTCGCTCAAGTGTTAATTCAATCACCAGACTTATTAATATTAGATGAGCCTACGAATCATCTCGATTTTGATTCAGTTAAATGGCTTGAAGATTATTTGAGTCGTTATCCAGGTGCCATCTTACTCGTAACCCATGATCGTTATTTCCTTGATCGTGTCACCAATCGAATCTTTGAATTAGATGGTGGAAATCTTTATAGTTATAAAGGAAACTATGCAGCTTTTCTAGAAGCAAAAGCGATACGAGAAGAGAATGAAGTTGCAACGATTGATAAACAGAAAAATCTCTTTAGACAAGAGCTTGAATGGATTCGCAGAGGAGCAAAGGCGCGGTCAACAAAGCAAAAGGCAAGGATTCAACGTTTCGATCAGTTGGATGAAGAACTTTCTTCCGTAAAGTCAAAGGAAAAACTAGATATTTCTTTAAAAGGAAGTCGATTAGGAAAGCAAGTATTCGAACTGAAAGACGCTTCAAAAAGATATGAAAATCGGGTTATTATCGATCAGTTTGATCTACTTGTAAAACCGGGTGATCGAATTGGGATCATTGGAAAGAATGGAACAGGAAAATCAACGCTATTAAATATCTTATCAGGAAGAATCCCTCTTGATTCTGGTCAACGAGTAATTGGTCAAACCGTAAAAATCGCTTATTATACACAGGAAAGTGGAGACATGGATGAAAATAAGCGAATGATTGAATATTTAAATGAAACAGCTCAAATAGTTGAAACAACCGATGGCAAAACGATTTCTTCAACTCAAATGCTTGAACGCTTCTTGTTTCCATCCCATACACATGGAACATTGATTCGAAAACTTTCAGGTGGGGAAAGACGAAGATTATATTTATTGAAAATATTAATGCAAGAACCGAATGTTCTTTTGTTGGATGAGCCAACGAATGATCTAGATACGCAGACTTTAACCGTTCTTGAGGATTATTTGGAAGAATTCGCTGGTGTGGTTATAACGGTATCCCATGACCGTTATTTTCTTGATAAAGTAGTCGAACAACTTATTATATTAGAGGGTTCTGGTAAAATCGGTTCTTTTTACGGGAATTACTCGGAATATCTTGAACAACTTTCACAGAAGCCTGAAAAAGGTAAGTCTGAGGTGAAAGCAAAGGGAGTTCCTCCTATACAGGAAAAATCAAAGAAAAAGAAAATGTCTTATAATGAACAAAGAGAATTTGAAACAATTGAAGATGATATTACTGGTGTGGAAGAAAGACTTGAAGAAATTGCAAAAGAGTTGAACGATACTGGAAGTAACTTTGAAAAAGCACAAGAGCTTATGAATGAAGAAGTAGAGTTAAATGAAAAACTTGAGCATATGATGGAACGATGGACATATTTAACTGAAAAGTCAGAGGGGTAACAGTATTAAAAAGATGTTCATGATTTGTTTCAGGAAATGGATCGATTAATTAGCAGTAAAGCCTGATGTGTTCAACATCAGGCTTTTTAGTTAGTATGAAAAACGCTGTGTGTTAGAATTAATATAATAAACATTATGGGTACGTTGTAAAGGATGATTAAATTTGAGAATCAAGACAATTGAACCGACCCCAAGTCCGAATACGATGAAAATTAATTTGGATCAAGAATTGCCAATGGGAAAAAGCAATAATTATAAAAAAGATCAAGTGGAGGGGGCACCTAGCATCATCCGAGATATTTTACAAATAGAAGGCGTTAAAGGTGTATACCATGTCGCTGACTTTTTGGCAGTGGAGAGAAATGCAAAGTTTGATTGGAAAGAACTTTTACAAAAAATCAGGAAAGCTTTTGGTGAGGATGTTGCTGATCAAACGGAAAAATCAGAAGTTGCTGAGCATTTTGGTGAAATTAAAGTGCTCGTTCAAATGTATAAAGGAATTCCAATGCAAGTGAAAGTAACGGATGGTCAGGAGGAAAAGAGGTTCGGTTTGCCTGAACAATTTATTGAAGCGGTTAAGCAAGTACAGCTACCAGGTGATAATGTGGTCATGGAACGTAGATGGAAAGATCTCGGAAACCGCTATGGTGAATTGGATCAAGTTGGCCTAACGATTGTAGACGAGATATTAGCGTCCTATTCGAATGAACGGTTAAGAACTTTGGTGGAACTCGTTATGAACCCTCAAAGCGAACAGTCTAGTCATCCAACAAGCAAAGGGACAGTTACGGTTTTTGATTTAGATGAGCAGGATTGGCAGATTCGTTATCAAAGGTTTGAACAAATGGCTGATCCACAATTGACTGATTTACCGGTTCTCGAAAAAGCCTTACAAGACGAGAAAGCATCGATCAGAAGATTGGCCGTTGTTTATTTAGGTATGATTGAAGATAAAAAGGTGCTCCCCTTGTTATATAAAGCTTTAAAGGATAAGAGTGTGACCGTTAGACGGACCGCGGGAGATACACTATCGGATTTAGGGTATATCGAAGCAATGGAAGCAATGATGGAAGCGTTGAGTGATAAAAGTAAACTTGTTCGTTGGCGGGCTGCGATGTTCCTATATGAAGTGGGAAATGAACAGGCATTGCCTGCATTAAAAGTGGCTGAAGAGGATCCTGAATTTGAAGTCAGTCTACAGATTAAGCTAGCTATTGAACGGATTGAGAAAGGCGAAAAAGCCGGAGGGTCTGTTTGGAAGCAAATGACAGATGCAAGAATCGAAAAGAAATCTTAAAAACAAATAATTGTTTTAATTATCCGATTATTTAAGTGTGGTGCACTACAATTGCCTACTAACAATACTTTATAGTATGCTTAGGTTGAAACGAAATTTTAGGAGGAATGTATGTATGTCAATGGCATATGAAGAATATATGAAACAAATGGTAAAGCCAATGCGTCAAGAATTAGTACAATCTGGTTTTAAAGAATTAGTATCCGTTGAAGATGTTGAAGAATATATGGAAGGTGCAGAAGGAACAACGCTTGTGGTTGTTAACTCTGTTTGTGGATGTGCAGCTGGTTTAGCTCGTCCTGCTGCAACACATGCCATTACAGGTAGTGATCAGAAACCAGACCATTTAGTAACCGTTTTTGCTGGTCAAGATAAAGAAGCAACAGCTAAAATGCGGGAATACTTTGGTGAAATTCCACCATCTTCACCTTCAATGGCTTTATTAAAAGGAAAAGAAGTTGTGCACTTCGTACACCGTCATGATATTGAAGGTCAACCATTAGAAGTGATCATGGAAAACTTACAGACTGCATTCGCAGAAAACTGTTAACGAAAAAAGATAAGTGAACTTTACGAATAATCCTGAAAGTAAACATCACTGAAATCATTTAATGATGTAAATTCAGATGGACAAACTGAGATCGATTTGTTTCAGGAATGGAATAGATGCTATACAATAGATTAAAAAAGTGTTACAAAAGGGTGCCTAGGCACCCTTTTTGTATTAAATACTGTTATTATTGAGATGTATATCCTAGTAAGAAAGATGTGAAAAAGAATGATCGTCACCACTGCTGGTAGGACTAATATGGAAATGATTCAACGGGCAGAAAATATAGCAAAAAAACTGGGAATTCCATATGTTCATAGACGAAAACGTTCCATTGAAGCTGTTCAAAAAGAAGTCTACGAAGATTGTTTGGTTGTTGGCAAAGAACGGCTGGAGTTGTATCCTTTGGGTGAAATTGAACCGTGCTTTTTCCATCCAAACTCAGCTGCGTTTCGTATTAAAAGATTACAAAAAGGTGAATACGATCCTTTTATTGAGGCAACGCAACTTACCAATGGAAAGAAACTTCTAGACTGCACGTTTGGACTTGGCTCTGATAGTATTACTGCCAGCTATATTGTAGGAGAACAAGGTTTGATTACAGGCTGTGAAGGCAATCGTTTCCTAGCTTATTTGATGAAAGTGGGATTGCAAACTTGGAGTGATGGAGACCCATCTATTATTAAAGCAATGAGGAGAATTGGTTTGACGTATAGTCTTGCCATTGATGTATTAAAAACATTGCCTGATAACAGTTATGATTGCGTTTATTTTGATCCAATGTTTGAAGAAAATATTTTGGAATCTGATGGGATTAAAGGAATGCGAAATCTTGCACTATACGAAGAATTAACGAAAGAAACAATCGATCATGCTTACCGAGTTGCAAAAGAAAGAGTAGTATTAAAGGATCATTTTCGAAGCTTGAGATTTGAACAATTTGGATTTCAAGTACATATCAGAAAAAATGCTAAATTTCATTTTGGTATTTTAGAAAAGTAAAAGGAATGTATAAAAAATATGAAACCATTTATATTTTAATCCGTAAGTATTTAATGTAAGATCATTCAAGTATAATAGGATAGCTAGGCATAATAAAGTTGATGCTGATATAATTAGCTTATTGTCTACTTAGAAATAAATGGATTTCTTTTTTGTAGTTTGAAGGAGATGAAGAACTGATGCCAAAATGGCTTAGAAAATCGCTATTGGTATTCGTTACGATTGTAACGTTTGGAATGGTAACTCCACAAGCGCTTCTGGCGGATAATCCAAATGCAGATAAACAACCAAAACGGGATATTTATGAATCAAATTCTCAAATTCAGGAAGAAGTTATTTTTGAGGCTGAAGAGATCTCGGAGAGGGATCGGTTTATCAATCAGATGGCAAAAGAAGCAGAAGTACAATCCTTTGTGAAGTTTGGTTCTAAAATAAAACCTGTGATCGAAGACGAATTTAGAGAAATTATTTTACCTAATATTGAAAAAGTAATCATGAAAGTGGCTGCGCAATATCCTGAAGAGGATTTGAGTCAATTAATCGTTAGTGAAGTGCCGAGTGGTGGAACTTCTGAACGGATTTTCCATATCTTGAATAAACAAACGAATACAGATGTAATTCGATTTCATGTTCGAAGAGACCATCCACCCAAAGAAGCATTTTCCTTTAACTTCCACTATCATACGGAGCAGGATCATTTTCAAACACATCATGACTTAGGAGTCATTCATTGGGATCGAAATACACCACCTAGATGGATGAGCTAGCATAATTTGTAATGATCGGTGAATAATGGATAAAATAGATCGGGTGCTTTAGCCCTTCTAATAAATTAACAAATAAAAAATGGAGGTAATAAATTTGGCTATTAGCTTATCAAAAGGACAAAAAGTCGATTTAACTAAAACAAACCCAGGTTTATCAAAAGTAATCGTAGGATTAGGTTGGGATACAAACAGATATGATGGTGCTAAGGATTTCGACCTTGATACATCTGTATTTCTATTAGGCGATAATGGTAAAGTAGCTTCTGATAGTGATTTTATTTTTTATAATAATGCAACTGGCGGAAATGGTTCGGTGGTACATACAGGAGATAATCGTACAGGTGCAGGCGATGGCGATGATGAGCAGACCAACATTGATTTAAATAATGTACCGGCCGCTGTTCAACGTATTACTTTTGCGATTACCATTCATGATGCTGAAGCTCGTAGTCAAAATTTTGGACAAGTATCGAATGCTTATGTACGTATTCTAAATGGTGACTCAAACCAAGAATTAATTCGCTATGATTTAGGTGAAGATTTTTCAATTGAAACGGCTCTCGTCGTTGGCGAATTATATAGACATAATGGTGAATGGAAGTTCAGTGCGATTGGTAGCGGATTTCAAGGTGGATTAGCTTCACTAGCAACAAACTTTGGTTTACAAGTAGGTTAATGTGAAGGAAAGACCCGCAAATAGCGGGTCTTTTTACATGAAGTTATTCTCCAATTCCTTTTAAACATCTTCTCAACAACATAAACAGAAATAAACCTGATACATAGAAACTGATAAAAATAATGATAGCCATTCTAACGGAGTGCTGTGCTGGCGGTGAAAAGAACGTTAGAAATAGTGCCCAAAAAAACATGTCTATTATCATGAAATATCCCGAATTTAATGTGTCTTGAACCATTTTTAAATCGCTCTCTATATCTTCATAAGATGGCCGCTTATAGATAAATTTCATGTTCTTCATCCTTACCTGATTTCAAATAATTTTCTTAGTGAAACGAAATGACTGTTCGCCCTTGGAAAACTAAAATGACTTGCTATCTCTGTATTCATCTATATGCAAAGTCATGAACGGTCGTGAAATGAAGCCAAAATGTTTTGAAACCTTTATTCCATTTCTACGTAGTTATTACAAATGTAATAAAAGCTATGATATGATAATTAGGAAATCCTTTTTTATAAAAAGCAATTCAGTAATTTTTGCTAACATTATGATCATCACGGATTTAAGGGAAGTGATTATCTTGAATCAAACAGTCCACCAAATGATGCTTCACATTTTGCCTTTATCCTATGAAACATGGTTGCCAATTTTAAATAAGAGAATACCTGATCGTCCACAGTACAAAAAAGAACAAGGTACGGTTCACATCGGACAAGTGGCAGCTCGTTTTCTTGGTATTCCTCTTGATGAGGATGAATATTATAATCGATTGTTTGATTACGTTCATAATGAAATACTCGGAATACAATTAATTAGCCAAGATCATTTGGACAAAACCATTCCTAATGAGCAATTTAAAGCCATTCAAAAAGTATTAAACATAAATCGTGAACAACAGCTATCCATTAATCGGTTAGTGGCCTTTCTAGATGGTGAACAGCTTCTATTAAAATCATCGACTCCAGCTATTTATCGGAAAATAAGAGAGGCTATGATCTCTACCATTCAACAATTTTCAGCAAAAGAAGCAAATGGTTTAAAAAGCAATGAACTACAAAGAATTCTAGTCGATTTAATTAAATGGTCTAATAATCATTTAAATGAAGTAATGAAACAGGCTAGTACAGAAACGAACATGCCAAAATTTATTTGGTATGGGGACGCAAAAAAAAGTCATCAATATTTTTTATATTACTTAATAAAACTGGGCTGCGATTGTATAGTCTTTAATCCGAGTGGTTTAGATCCTCTTTCCATCATGGATCATGGGCAAGAACTTACATTCGTCCATCAATTTCCAGAAAATCAAGATCCGGAACCCTTTCCAACTGAAAAAAGAAGTCGAAAAGCAACAGTTGCGTATCGTGCATCACAAGAAATTGAATCGATTTTGAATCATGAAGGTTCTGGATTGTATAAGCCTTGGCAGTTAAGAGATTATACACCATCTTCCGTCACGTTGAAAACAACGTATGATGAACTATTTATTCTTGGCAAAGAGAAAGCTATGATTCGTCCAAACTTTGAAGTGAAGGCTGGCGTGGTTAAAATTCCAACTATTTTTGCGAAGATACAAGGAGTGAGTTCTAATCGTAAAGAATATTGGGAACGTCTACACTTGCTGTCTAAATTGGAAAATAGCTTACTCATCAAGCAGTTGCCGATAACTCGTTCCATTAACAATGATTTTCGTTTCCACTACAGGAGTGCCCTTTCAAAAAATGGAGAGCTTGATGTGCTTAAGATGATGGAGGCAAATTATTGGAAATATGGTCACCTTCCACATGGTTTACAAAAAGGGATCGCAACCGCGATAAAAAATAGTTGTACGCGTCCAAGACTAAAGTCGATTCAAAGAGAGACGGAAGAGGCGCTGAAAATTTATTTATTTACTCAAGGTATGCAAATTCCAGCTGAAATGATAAGAGTCATGCAAAAATTTGATTATTCTCAGGAAGTACCAAAGGTGATCCTTTACAATAATGCCATGAATGGGACATTTGTAAGAAGTGATGCTGCCTTATTTTTGCTGTTAAATCAATTTGGTATCGACATCGTGATTTATAATCCGCCAGGACAAAATGATATTGAAAATTTCTTAGATGAAAGGATATTTGATGTTCATTGGCTGGAAGATCTTGTTTTTGAACAAGAATTTAAAGAGCCATCCCCATTGAAAAAATTTTTCTTTAATACTAGTTTTATTAAAAATTTAAGAGGAGACTGAATAAATGTCCAATTCACTTCAATCAACTGACAATCTTTTATCGCCTGTTGATGACAAACTCTCTGAAACAAAAGTTTCAGAACTCAAGCTGGTCTTAAGAAAAGATCCTGAAGTTCAAAAACTTGCTCATTCGATTGATGAACGGGATCAAATTCAAATTCTTGAATTTGGAAAAGAACCTGCTGTACAAATTTCTCGTTTTTCTGATCAAATTTTAAGTAATATGAGGACAACTAAGGTTGAAGATTCTGGAGAATTATTAAAACAACTTGGCCGCATCATGGATAAATTTGATAAAAAGGATTTTGAAAAATCTTCTGAAGGTTTTTTCGGTAAACTTTTTAAAAAAGGCGAAAAAATTGTTGAAAAGTTGTTTGGCAAATATCAATCAATGGGGAATGAAATTGATAAAGTATACGTTGAAATTTCAAAGTATCAAAGTGAAATGGTGAACTCTACAACGATGCTAGAAAGTATGTATGAGGAAAACTATCAATATTTTTTAGAACTTGAAAAATATGCAGTAGCAGGTCAAATGAAGGCAGATGAGATCAAATCTAATCAGTTACCACTACTTGAAACACGAGCACAAGAAGGAGATCAGATTGCTTCTATGCAGGTCGATACCTTACGAAATGCTGTTGAGCTATTGGAGCAAAGAGTATATGATCTTGAAATGGCTAAAATGGTTTCCTTACAAACAGCGCCTCAAATCAGACTTTTACAACGTGGGAATACGAAGCTTATTGGTAAAATTAATTCTGCCTTTGTGACAACCATTCCAATATTTAAAAATGGATTAATTCAAGCCATGGCCGCCAAAAGGCAGAAACTTGTCGCTGATTCGATGAGTGAACTTGATCGTCGTACAAATGAAATGCTCGTTCGAAATGCGCAAAATATTTCCACGCAAAGTGTGGATATTGCTCGACTTGCTGGAAGTCCAAGTATAAAAATTGAAACAATTGAAGAATCATGGAATATCATCATGAAGGGTATGCAGGAAACGAAGTCGATTGAAGAAGAAAATAAACGTCTTCGTGTAGAAGGTACAAAAAGGTTAGAACAATTGCAAGAAAACTTTCAAAAAGTGAAAAAATCTTAATAAGATCGTTGGAAAGTCCTTTTATATTTTATTAAATAGAGGTTCTAATAACGTGAAACAGAGTTCAACTATAAAAATTCATAGAGGTGATTGGTTTGGCTATTAATTTACAAAAAGGTCAACGAGTTGATTTAACAAAAGGGAATCCCGATTTATCAAAAATTATGGTAGGTCTTGGTTGGGATCCAGTTTCAAACAAGGGTGCGAAAGGCGGACTCTTCGGTTCACTATTTGGTGGTGGGAGTTCGAGTGTGAATGTCGATTGTGATGCATCTGTTTTTTTACTAGATGAAAATGATAAGCTAAAAAGTAATCATGATGTCATTTATTTTGGGAATTTGAAAAGTAAGGATGGGAGTATTCAACACTCTGGAGACAACTTAACAGGTGATGGTGCAGGAGATGATGAGCAAGTACATGTTGATTTAAGTCGCATTCCAGCATCTATTCATAAACTCGTTTTTGCTGTAAACATATATGATTGTGTGAAAAGAAAACAACATTTTGGAATGCTAAAAAATGCATTTATCCGGATTGTAAATCCAGCCAATCGACAGGAATTAATTCACTATAATTTAGCTGATGATTATAGTGGAAGTACAACTTTAATTGTAGGTGAAATCTATCGTAATGGCTCTGATTGGAAATTTGGTGCTGTGGGGAATGGAACTTCTGCTCCTAGTTTGAGTGAACTGGTTCGTTCTTTTACGTAATCGTTTAAAAAGTAGAAAAGGAAATAGGACTGGCCATTGGTCAGTCCTATTTCCTTTTCTACTTTTTTCCTTATATTCTCAGCTAGTTCACACTCTCTGACTCTTTGATCTTATGTTATAATTCTAGTAATTGTTTCATAGGTACGAAGATAATCAAAATACAAGACCGGAGATGAATAGATTCATGCATGTTTATTACCTCCAAGATTTGACAGATAGGGACTGAAATCGATGAAAAAAAGGCGTTATTTCCTTTGTGTTGTTTTGCTTTCACTTGCACTTATGGGGAATTCTCAAGCTGATTTACAAGGAATAAAGCTCAAAGACTTTCCTGCAAACTCCATATTAAAAACTTCGTTAAACTTAACATCAGAACAAGAGCTCGGAAATATCGTTATTCTTCCAAATAGGAGTTTCAATCAACCGGAAGCGGTGCAAATCATTTCCTATTTAGATAGACTTCCTTCCTCGCTACTCGCTGAAATCAATCGAAATGGAATTGTGATTAAATTATTTACAGGTAAACTGACGGATAACCCGACTGCTTCTCATTTGTCTGGTATGATTCCACGTGGGTATGTGAACAATACAACCTGGAATGATGTTCCTGGATTAGGCGGAAGTAAAACAGTTCTCGTGAAAATCGGTGCAAGTAATAAAGGAAATGGACATAGTTCAGTGAATTTAGAACTTCATGAATTGGCTCATTCCATCGATAATTACATATTTAATGAATTGCGTTATCATCGTGATTTCTTAGAAATTTGGAATCAAGAAAAGGATCAACTGTTTCCTGGAATAAGTTATTATTTAACCTATCCAGAAGAATATTTTGCTGAAAGTTTTGCCTATTATTATTTTGGTGGTCAATACAGAAGAGATCTAAAAAGGAAAGCGCCTCTAACTTATCGATTGATAAGCAAATTATCCTAAATAGAATATATTTGCTACTTTGTCGATTTTTGTTAAAATGGATATTGAATCTACTTTCTCAGGAGGTTAAACTTTTGTAGATTAAAAGGGAGTGTAGCTATTGCAACATCCAGAGTATGAATATTTGAATATGTGTCGTGATGTATTAGAAAATGGCAATCAAAAAAGTGACCGAACTGGTACAGGGACATTATCTGTTTTTGGGTATCAAATGAGATTTGATTTACAAAAAGGATTTCCATTACTTACAACAAAAAGAATTCCTTTCCGTTTAGTTGCTAGTGAATTGTTGTGGTTTGTTAATGGGGATACTAATATCCGTTACCTATTAAAACAAAATAACCATATTTGGAATGAGTGGGCATTTAAGAATTGGGTTGAAAGTGATGATTATACAGGGCCTGATATGAAAGATTTTGGTCTTCGAAGCCAAACGGATGATTCATTTAAACAAATATATGAAAAAGAAATGAATACTTTTGTTGAACGTATTCTTAGTGATGATGCTTTTTCAAAGAAATATGGAGAATTAGGTCCAGTTTACGGAAAACAATGGCGTGCGTGGGAAACAACCCAAGGAGAAGCAATTGATCAGATAAAGAATTTGATTGATCAGATTAAAACGAACCCTGATTCAAGACGATTAATTCTTTCATCCTGGTCACCGGAATTCACTCCCCAAATGGCATTGCCGCCATGTCATACATTATTTCAATTTTATGTACATGATGGGAAATTAAGCTGTCAATTATATCAACGCAGCGGTGATATTTTTCTAGGTGTTCCTTTTAATATTGCGAGCTATTGCTTATTAACGCATTTAATTGCGCATGAATGTGGGCTTCAAGTAGGTGAGTTTGTCCATACATTAGGTGACGCACATATCTATAACAACCATATTGAACAGATTGAAACGCAGTTAACTCGTGAACCAAGACCATTTCCAACACTTCACATTAACAAAGATAAACATTCATTATTTGATATAGAAATGGAAGATATTTCAATCGAGGGATATGATCCGCATCCAACGATTAAAGCACCAATCGCAGTTTAAGAAAAAGAAAATATCATGATACTATTGGATGGAGGGTCAATATGATTTCATTTGTTGTAGCGATGGACAATAACAAAGTGATTGGTATAAATAATCAATTACCTTGGCATATACCAGCAGACTTAAAGTTCTTTAAAAAGGTAACGATGGGAAATCCGATTGTAATGGGAAGAAAAACCTATGAATCCATCGGAAAACCATTACCAGGTAGAGAAAATATCATTGTGACTAGAAATCAAAATTATTCACAAGAAGGTTGTACAGTGATACATACAATTGATGAACTGCTAAAGCTATCTGAGGAAAAAAAGGAAGAAATTTGTGTTATTGGAGGAGCTGAAATTTTTAAAGCAACATTTCCATACGCAGATCGTTTATATATAACAAAAATTAATGATGAGTTTGAAGGAGACACATTTTTCCCTGATTTTAAGGAAGTGGATTGGAAAATCATTTCTCAAGAAAAAGGACCAAAAGATGAAAAAAATCCATATGACTATTCATTCAATATTTATGAGCGAAATAGGGATCTATTATAGAAAGTCAAAAAGCAGCCAATATGGCTGCTTTTTCTTGAATTTAGGAAAAACTCATTTACGGGAATTTAGCATTACATCTTGATGAAAAGTCACTTTTTCATTGGTTTAGATGATTATCTTTTAATGCGAATATACGCGATTCCTTCTGTTGTTATATAGGTGTGATCATTGTTCACAACCAAATATTCAGCAGGCGTATTTGCATCCAGTTCTTTCATTTCTTGAATGGTAACATTGGATAATTGTTTGATGATATCTAATTGACTGTATTCAAAATTATTTTCTGAAAGATAGATCCAATCAAACGCTTCGTCAATCGTATTAAAATATGTTGCTGCTTCCAAAACATAGCCAAAATCTAAACCTACCATTTCTGCAACCATTTCTGCACAAGCACGTTTATTCATTGTAAAATCCTCCCCAATTGTTTTAATCGTCTAAAAAAAAGCATAAGATAATCCTAATCCTCTGAAAATCCCTTTAAAACTATTCATGTTACCTTATTGCACCGTATGTGATGATCATTATTATAATACTATTTCCACTATAATAAGCTACCCATATTACATATATATCATATTCTTTGAATTCTCTCAAATTTCTTTTATATAAATTATAACAAATATACAAGAAATTTAGAAAAAAATAAATATTGTTAATACGATGGCATGAATCGACAATTTCATGGTTGATAATTGAAATTCGACAATTTCATGATATAATGTACTGATAAATAAAGGATAAAAGAAATGAATTGAGGGTGAAGATATGGAACAGAAAGTTACAAAAAAGAAATGGTTGCAAGTGGAGGATATTGTCATTGCTTACCAACATCTGAAAGATATCGTTACCCATACGCCATTGCAAAAAAACGAACGATTATCCGAAAAGTATAATTGTAATGTTTATTTAAAAAGAGAAGATTTACAAGTTGTACGCTCTTTTAAGTTGCGTGGAGCTTATTATGCAATGAAAATGCTTCCACAAGAAAAACTTGTGAATGGCGTTATTTGTGCAAGTGCTGGGAACCATGCTCAAGGTGTTGCCTATGCTTGTCGTCATCTTGAAATCCACGGGAAAATTTTCATGCCCACAACAACTCCAAGTCAAAAAATTAATTCAGTTGAAATGCACGGTAGAGAATTTGTCGAAATTGTATTAACAGGTGATACCTTTGACGACTCCTATAATCAAGCTGTGATTTGTGCAGAAAAAGAAGGAAGAACCTTTATCCATCCTTTTGATGATGAATTGGTTATGGCTGGTCAAGGAACGGTTGCTGTGGAAATCTTAAATGATTGTGAAGATAAAATTGATTATGTTTTTGGTAGTATAGGTGGCGGAGGATTGATGTCTGGTTTAAGCACTTATATGAAAGGTGTTTCACCAGAAACAAAAATGATTGGGGTAGAGCCAGCAGGAGCCGCTTCAATGAAAGAATCGATTAAAAATCATCAGGTCACACGGTTACATTCCATTGACAGTTTTGTAGATGGTGCTGCCGTAGCTGTTGTTGGGGAGAAAACACTACTCATCTGTGATGAATTATTAGATGATATTATCGTTGTTCCTGAAGGAAAAGTATGTACATCCATTTTATCGTTATATAATGAGCATGCTATTGTGGTAGAGCCAGCAGGAGCTATGCCTGTTGCAGCCCTTGATTATTATAAAGATCAAATTATAGGGAAGACCGTTGTCTGTGTGATCAGTGGAGGAAATAATGATATCGGAAGAATGCAGGATATTAAAGAAAGATCTTTATTATTTGAAGGATTACTTCATTATTTTATCGTTAATTTCCCACAACGTTCTGGTGCTTTACGAGAATTTTTAGATGAAGTTCTTGGCGCAAACGATGACATCACTCGTTTTGAATATACTAAGAAAAATAATAAAGACAATGGTCCAGCGCTTGTTGGAATTGAATTGAAGAAAAAAGAGGATTATAGTGATTTAGTCCAAAGAATGGACAAAAAGGGATTTTCTTACACTGAAATTAATAATGATAGTAGTTTGTTTAATTTACTCATTTAATACGAATGATTTTGGCTGGAAGATAGAATAGCATGAATGTAGAGCTCCTCCTTTTGTAAATTTTTAATGTCTTATTGTGAAGTTTACATGAATATTTAACTCAATTGTACTATTATGAATAAGATTATAATATAATGAATACAATGAAATGAGTTAAATTTGTTTATACAAGGGGAGATGTATATATGTTATCAAATATTGGAATTCCTGGATTAATATTAATCCTTGTTTTGGCTTTGATTATATTTGGTCCAAAAAAATTACCTGAAATTGGTCGTGCATTTGGACAAACATTGCGTGAATTTAAAAAGTCAACTCGTGAACTTACAAGTGATGTAGTAGAAGAAATTGATGATGTAAAGAAAGAAGTAACAAATGTGACTAAATAGGATGTGAGATTTTATTCTTACATCTTTTTTCTTGAATAAAGGTAACAATATTAAATGAAGTAAAAGTATGGACTGTCCTTAGTTTCCATAACGATATCTATTATATTTAGTTTATTCACTGAAAAAATGGCAGGGGAAGTACATGGAAGATAAAGAATTAAATATTGTCGATCATTTAGATGAATTAAGAACAAGACTAATTGTGACCTTGGCTGCATTTATTATCTTTTTTGTTGTTGGTTTTATTTATGTGGAAGAAATCTATAAGTTTATTACGAAAGATTTAGATGTGAAGCTTATTGTATTAGGACCAAGTGATATCGTTTGGGTTTATTTTATGATTGCAGCCGTAATTGCTATTGCAGGTACGATTCCAGTACTTGCTACACAAGTATGGTTGTTTGTTAAGCCAGCTCTCAAACCAATTGAGAGAAAAATTTCGCTATCCTATATTCCAGCTCTTTTTCTACTTTTTATTGTGGGTTTGTGTTTTGGTTATTTTGTTATTTTTCCCACCATCATGAACTTTTTAATCGAACTTAGTGGAGAGATGATGGCGACCAATTTTACTGCTGAGAAGTATTTTCGCTTTATATTAACAACAACCATTCCTTTTGGAGTATTGTTTGAATTGCCGGTTGTTCTTATGTTTTTAACATCACTAGGAATTGTAAATCCATATGTTTTGCAAAAAATTCGAAAATATGCCTATTTCATTCTCATACTAGTGGCTATTGTTATATCACCACCAGATTTTATGTCTGATTTTATCGTAGCCATTCCATTGATCTTTTTATATGAAATAAGTGTAAACCTTTCGAAAATTGTCTATAAACGTAAGTTAAAAAAGCAAAAAAAATGGGAAGAAGAATTGGCCAATAAAGATGCTATGGCGAATGACTAACCTTTTAGATGATTAAGTAGTCCGGATCATGTGGGACAAACAATAGAAATCGCATAGTAAATCGAGTATGAAATCGCAAAGGTTTTATACTCGATTTTTTTATTGTTATAGAAGGGTTTAGTGGGATTTAGTAAAGTAAATCACTCTCCAATTAGCATTGAAATCTGCAGAGTGACAATGCTAATTGGAGAGCGGATTATTTTAGGTGCGATTTCATTTGTCATTTAAGAGAATAAAAGAAAGCCAAAGAAAGAATAGGAAATTTATGTTAAAATACAAAGAGTAGAAAGGGGAGACAAAAATGAAGGTAAACAAAAGAGTTTTATTAAAAATAGTTGGTTTAGAATTACTACTAATCTTTTTTTTCACAGTAAATGGAGCGTATGTAACGATTACGATGCCCTCTAGTCCAGTATTACAATATATCGGACTTTTACCTTTGGCGGTAGGTATATGCATTTATTTTGTTAAAAAGGGAAAGTGGAATAACTACTTTTCTGTAAAAAAACTAAAACCAATTAAAACTACTTTATTTCTCAGTTCTCCACTTCTATTGGTTTTATTGATTGTTTTTATCGGAAATAAAGGAGTAAATACTGCCTCTCTACTAGATTTATTCCAAATGTTTATCATACAACTTTTTCTCATTGCTTTTATCGAAGAGGTTTTCTTTCGAGGATTTATGTTAAATGTTTTATTATCTAAAGGGTATAAAAAGGCAGTTATTATTTCAAGTTTCCTTTTTGCTATTACCCATTCTTTACAACTTCTTGGAGGGCAATCATTAGAAGATACCATCTTACAAATTACATATGCGTTTGTTGTAGGTATGGTCCTATCGTTGCTAATTATTAATAATCAATCAATTATCATTGCTATTGCTTTCCACGGTTTAAATAACTTCTTGCAATTTATGGGTAAAGACCAAAGTTCTCCCATCCTTGGTTATGTATTAATTGGTATTTTAATTACATATTTCGTCTACTTATGGGTGCGAGCATCAAATGCTACTGATTTAAACTTACATAAACCAACTAACGTAGAAATTTGATAATCAACACCTGCACACTCGTGACTTCAGTCGTGAGAGGTGCATGGAACTTGGTTCTGCGCTGGGAAATAAAAAATAAATTCCCTATATATATTATTATTCATGTATAATAATAGTAAATGGTTTCTATGAGGAAGTGGATGTACTGAAGAAAATACGGATTGTGACAGATTCTACTGTAGATATGAAAACAGAAGAATTGGAAAGACTAAATATTGAAATTGTGCCATTAACCATTAGTATTGATGGTGAAACATATACAGATAGAGTAGATATAACACCTTCTGAATTTATGCAAAAAATGAAGGACTCTGAAGAATTACCAAAAACCTCTCAACCGGCTGCAGGTGCATTTCTTGAAATGTATGATCGTCTTGGCTCGGAAGGTTACGATGTTCTATCGATTCATCTAACGGGTGCAATGAGTGGAACCGTACAGTCCGCTCAAAGTGCCGCCAATATGACAGAAACAAATGTAACCGTTATCGATTCGCGTTTTATCACGAAAGGATTATCTTTTCAAGTGATCGAAGCTGCTAAAATGGCAAATGAGGGTAAGCGTTTGCAAGACATTATTGATAGGTTGTCAGAAATCCGCCATCAAACTCGACTATATATTGTAGTCGATTCATTAGAGAACTTGGTGAGGGGTGGGAGAATTGGAAAAGGAACTGCTTTTCTAGGATCCCTTTTACATATTAAGCCGATCGCTTCATTAGAGAACGGGGAATATACACCTGTTGCGAAAGTAAGAAGTCATGCCCAAGTAGTTAAATATTTAACGAATAGTTTTGCAGAAGATGTTAACGGAAAAGTAATAAAAGGTGTGGGTATTGTCCATGCAGATGGTTATGACCTTGCTGTAAAAATAAAAACAGCGATTAAAGAACGAACTGGTTATGACATCATTAATATTGAAGATACAACTCCAGTTATTAGTACTCATACAGGTGCAGGAGCAATAGGCTTTATGTATTATTTTGAATAAGGAGATCGTAAATTTGTTAAACCACTTGAATATCAATATTCAGGTGGTTTTTTAATGAATTCTATTATATATAGTGAGGAAAAAGTAGGAATTTTTTAAAAAGTATATCTTTTAGAAGGGATAAAGTAGATTTTGTCGAATTAGTAAGCTTGATGTATATTTTATTACTAATGAAAGCGTATTGGAGTTTAATTTATGTGAACTGAAACTTTCATCCTTTTTTGATGGTTAGTCGCATGATTGGAGAAAAATGTAGTATTTGTGATAAATAGATTCAGATTAATTATGATGATCGTATCATTTTATAATAATTGAAATGTTAAAAGGAATTGGTGGCTGATTTATGACAGATTTACTAAAAAATATTTCTTTGATAAAACGAACACTTTTTTTCGCCTTTTTTATTTCGTTTATTTTCGTCGCCATCATCGCTCTTTTTTGTTATTTTCTGCAATCCTATCAATTGGAAAAGCAGTTTAAAGGTTATGCACTAGATATGTCTTCTTTATGGAGTACGGCGATAGATCCAGAAGATGTGGAAGTGGTCACTGCTACTCAAAATGAAAGTGATCCTCATTTTACAAGTTTAAAAAACAAATTATCTATTTTAAATGAAAAGAATCCTCATTCATTAAATAGTTTTATCGTTGATAGTAAGCAAATGAATAGAAATACAGATCTTTGTAGTTGCCTCTGCACAGGAAAATAATAAATATGGATGGACTTCATTGTCTAGTTATCAAGCACAAGAAGAATTTATGGAGATTTACCAACAAGTTTTGCGAACGAAGAAACCATTTATTAGTGAAGACTTTCCATTTCAAGGTGAAAAATGGATAACTGCCTTATCTCCAATTACCAATGAAGATGGTGAAATCATTGCCGTGTTTGGGATCGATATTAGTATGGAGTCAATTGCAATATTTCAAAAGGAAAATGTACTCATGCTTCTTTTGATGTTCCTTATCATTATGCCTTGCATTTTCTTTTTACTGAGAAAAAGATTTACAAAAGTACTAGATCCTGTTAATGAATTAATTTATGGCGTAAATGAGCTAAGTCAGGGTCGTTTTAATGTACAGTTAAAAGTTGCGGGTCAATCAGAACTAGGACTGGTATTTGAACGATTTAATTTAATGGCTAAACAACTGAATACATTGGTTGAACAGTTAACGGCTACCTCTGAACAATTTGATGCTCATCCTCAAAAAAAATTTTTACATAATTTAGATGATGCTATAGATAAAATGCAGAGTATTATGGAGAAATCAAAAAGTCGTCGTGATTTACAGCGTGCAGAGAAAATGAATGCGATTGGTCAGTTGGCTGCATCCGTAGCGCATGAAATCAGAAATCCAATGACGGTTGTGAAAGGATTCTTGCAAATATTTCTTTCAAAAGAACAAATGAGTGATGAAGAACGAATGTATATACGGTTAATGATTGATGAAATGAATCGAGCGGAAACCATTATTAATGATTATTTATCAATGGCAAAGCCTGATTTGGAGCAAACTGAAAGAATTAATGGAAAAGAATTAGCTGAAAAAGCGATGGACTTAATGAATTCGTATGCAATGATGGCTAAAAATATAACGATGATGGCGCCTATAATTGAGGATATAGAGATCAAGGGGAATAAAAGTGAACTACAACAAGTTTTGATTAATATGTTGAAAAATGGCATTGAAGCGATGAAAGATGGAGGCCAATTAAGTTTAAGTCTGTATCAGGAAGGTCATTTTGGGGTTTATAAAATAAGTGATACCGGAATTGGTATGACTCGAGATGAACTGAAACGACTTGGAACGGCTTTTTATTCTCTAAAGGAAAAAGGGACAGGAATGGGTTTAACGGTTTGCTATCAAATTGTTGAAAGAATGAAGGGGAAAATTGAAGTGGAAAGTGAAAAAGGGGTTGGAACGACGTTTAGGATTTATGTTCCCATAAGTGAATAGTTAAGTTTAATACTTAATTCTTTGTTAAGAATTAAATATTTCCATTTCAGTTATCGGATTAAGTCTTATTATTAATTTTTATTCGTGGGGGTAGAAGTGTGAAACGTAGAATCTTTTCATTGACTGTCATATTAGCGCTCTTGTTAACTGCTTGTGGGTCAAAAGGCGTTAAAGACGCCTATAATTGGCAAGTTGATGACTTTACACATACAAATCAAAATGGGGAGCCATTTGGCTTGGAAAATTTAAAGGGGAAGGTATGGGTTGCGGATTTTATTTTTACAAATTGCGAGGATGTTTGCCTGCCGATGACAGCGAATATGAAAAAAATTCAAGATGAAGCGAAAAAAGAAGGAATTGAAAATATTGAATTTGTCTCTTTTAGTGTGGATCCAACTGTAGATACTCCAGAAGTATTAACTGATTTTGGTAAGTTGTTTAATGTTGATTTTAACAACTGGCATTTCCTTACAGGTTACACACAAGAACATATAGAAGGATTTGCAATAAACACATTTAAAACGCCTGTTAAAAAACCGGAATCTGGTGACCAAGTAATGCATGGGACAAGTTTGTTTTTAATTGATGGAGAAGGTAAAATCATAAAGGATTATACGGGATTGGCTGAAATGCCGTTGGATGAATTGATCCAAGATATCAAAAGTTTACAATAGACCTTAATGGTCTTTTTTCTTTTTGTGTCCTATTTCCCATATTACTAGATCGGAAATTTGGGAAGGCGTAATAGATGAAAATAAAAGTAAATTTTTTCATTCGGTAAAGGAGTTATATTTTTGCAGAGGAAACTTTTTTGCATGTTATAATGAACGTACTTCTCGAAGGAGGGTGATGTAATGAAAAAGTCATTCATCTATCTCTTTCTCTTTCTTGCCATTTTCTCTTTAACAATTGGTAGTTGGCTTTTCTTTACTAAAAAAGGTGAATTTTATTTAGAAAATGAAAAGGTACAAACTATGCAAGAACAAGAGATGCCGCCTTTTATTCCCCAAGATTTAACTCTCGTTGCACTAGGTGATTCGTTAACTGAAGGTGTAGGGGATAGAACAGAAAGTGGAGGTTATATTCCCTATTTGCAATCATTGTTAGAAGGTGAAGAAGAGATTAATAAAACCACTTTTTCTAATTTTGGTGTCGCGGGGAGTGGCTCTGATCAACTATTAAAAAGCGTGCAGACAGAGGAAGTGAAAACAGCGGTTCAAGAGGCCGATCTTGTCATAGTGACGATTGGTGGGAATGACATGATGAAAGTTGTTCAAGAAAATTTAACGAGTTTAAATAAAGTTGACTTTGAAGAACAAAAGGGGTTATTTGAAAAGAATATAAATTCTATGATTAGAACCATTAGACAGGAAAATGTAGATAGTTATATTGTTCTTGTGGGATTATACAATCCTTTTAATCAATGGTTTCCTGAGATAAAAGAGATGAATGAAGTGGTAAACGAATGGAATGAAGGAAGTCAAAAAGTTCTATTCCAATACTCAAATACTCATTTTGTGGACATTATGAAAGTATTCGAGAACGCAGAAGAAAATTTATTGTACACAGATTATTTTCATCCAAACAATAAAGGGTATGAATTAATTGCCCAAGAGGTGTATTTGGAATTAGCCGGAAATAACCTTAAACAACTAGTGGAACAAAAATATTACGTCCAACAAGAGGAGGGAAATAATTGAAGAGGCATCATTGGAAAAGGTTATTTTTCTTGCTCTTAGGAATCAATATAGCTATTGTTCTCCTTATTATTTTTTTGTTTATACTCTTAATTAAAAGTCCAAACGAAGAGATGAAAATTCCTGAAACAGAGACGGTTCAAAATGATGTTCGTTTTACCATTCAAACCAATAAACAAGATCTTAATCGATTGATCAATCACTATTTAAAAGAAGAATATTCTGGTTCGTTGGACTATGAGGTATTATTAACCGATGAAGTTGAATTATATGGGAATATTCCTGTATTTAGTGAAAATGTTGAAATGAAATTAACATTTGAACCAGTTGCACTCGAAAATGGTGATTTAGAATTACAACAGAAAGCGATCTCGATCGGGAAATTAACGCTTCCAGTTCCACTTGTGTTAAAATTCATTCAAAGTAGTTATCCCATTCCAGATTGGGTAACCATTCAACCAAATGAAGAGAAAGTTTACATGGAATTGCAAAATATGAAACTAAAAAGTGATTTAAAGGTTAGAGTGCATGAATTTGATTTAAAAAACAATGATATTGAATTTTCATTACAGGTTCCCATGGAATAGATTTTAGATGGATTTTTATGATTAAAATGTATGTGATAATTAATTCAAAAATGAACCATAAATGGAGTGATCTCTTTGGAAGAAAACAAGTATGAATTGGCAACTTTTGCTGGGGGATGTTTTTGGTGTATGGTAAAACCGTTTGACGAGCAGCCAGGAATTATTCGAGTTGTATCGGGGTATACAGGTGGAACGAAGGATAACCCGACCTATCAAGAAGTATGTTCGGAGCAAACTGGACATTATGAAGCCGTACAAATCACATTTGATCCGTCTGTGTATTCCTATGAACAGCTTTTGAATGTCTATTGGATGCAAATTGATCCAACTGATGCAGGTGGACAATTCTATGACCGTGGACAATCCTATCAAACCGTGATTTTTTATCATAATGAACAACAAAGGATAGCTGCAGAGCAGTCAAAAAATGAATTAGATGGTAGTGGAAAATTTAATCAACCTATTTCAACTGAAATTCTACCTGCAAAAGTATTTTATCCTGCTGAAGAATATCATCAGGGCTATTATAAGAAGAATCCAGCTCATTATAGTCGATATCAACAGGGATCAGGAAGAAAATTATTTATTGAAAAACATTGGGGGTAATAATGTTATGTCAGATGAGAAAGATTTAAAAGAGAAGCTAACTCCGATTCAATACGAGGTAACGCAAAATAATGGTACAGAACCACCTTTTCAAAATGAGTATTGGAATGAATTTCATGATGGAATCTATGTAGATCTTGTATCGGGTAAACCATTATTTAGTTCAAGAGATAAATTTGATGCGGGTTGTGGGTGGCCTAGTTTTACTAAACCGTTAATCGATGACGAAATGGTTGAAAATGTAGATGATAGTCACTTTATGGTAAGAACTGAAGTAAGAAGTAAAAGTGCTGATTCTCATCTTGGTCATGTATTTAATGATGGACCACAACCAACGGGTTTGCGATACTGCATCAATTCAGCTTCGATTAAATTTATCCCAAAAGAAAAGTTAAAAGAAGCAGGCTTGCAAGAGTTCGAAAAGTTATTTGATCAGGAATAATGTAAAAGGGATGGCGAATTTTTGTCATCCCTTTTACTATTATTCAATTACGACGATTGAAGAAAGCTGAACAATTGGGTTTTCCATATTTTAATAAATATAAGGTGAGTCTGTCAAAACTGGCAGGCTCTCTTTATATATTCAATATTATGTCTAAAATATAGATTTAGCAATAAAATCGACTAACCATACTTTACGTGAAAATATACATGTTATGTTTTATTACATAAAATTAATTGAAAGTATTGACAAAAGGTAAATATTTGTTAAAATAAGAATTATCAGATAAATGTTACATTTACTAACATCAATAAGTAATTAAATATAACGGAAAAGGGGAGATAAAAATGGATCCATTGTTTTTAATGAACAGCTTGTGGGTTATGATTAGTGCCATTTTAGTTATTTTAATGATGGGTGGATTTATTCTTCTCGAGGCTGGTTCAACTAGAATGAAAAATGCAGGACATATTGCAGGTAAAACCGTTTTCACATTTGGCCTTGCTTCATTAGTATTTTGGGCGGTAGGATATGGTTTTATATTTGGAGATCATGCAAACTTCTTTACTGGACTTAGCGACTTCTTTTATTCAGGAGAGCAGATTGAAGGTGCGAGCTTATCAACAGCTGTATTCTTTGTTTTCCAATTAGCTTTTGCCGGTATATCGATTACAATTGCTTTAGGAGGCTTTGCTGAGCGTGCGAAATTTTCAGCATATGTAATCTTTACAATATTATTTAGTGCCCTCATTTATCCAGTAGTTGCTCATTGGATCTGGGGTGGTGGTTGGTTAGCAGAGGATGGAGCACAAGACTTTGCAGGTTCTACCGTTGTTCACTTAACGGGTGCAATGGCCGCTCTTGCAGCGACAATTTTACTAAAACCGAGAATTGGTAAATATAATAAGGATGGCTCTGCCAATAATCTTGCGGGACATAATCAAGTTTATACTGCTTTAGCTGTATTGATTTTATGGGTAGGTTGGTTTGGTTTTAACGCAGGTAGCACCGTTGCAGTTGACGAAGGATTCTTCGGGTTTGTTGCATTAAATACAAACCTTGCCGCTGCTGCAGGTGCAGTCGCAGCAACTTTGGTTTCTTGGATCGCACTAGGTAAACCGGATATTCCAACCATATTAAACGGAGCATTAGCCGGTCTTGTTGCTATTACGGCATCATGTGCATTCGTAAATACTTGGGGAGCGGTTGTGATCGGATTTATTGCTGGAATACTTGTTTTCTATAGTGCGAGATTCTTTGAAAAGAAAAAGATTGATGATCCAATCTTTGCTTTATCGGTCCACGGTACTGCAGGGGTTTGGGGGACATTATCAACAGGTTTCTTTGCGACACCAGAACTTGCTGCAGTTGGAGCGCCAGGGTTATTCTATGGTGGTGGATTTGGTCAACTGGGAGTACAATTATTAAGTGTTGTAACAGCAGGGTTATACACATTTATCGTAGCATTTATTATTCTAGCCATTATCAAGAAAATGATGGGAATACGTGTTACGGAAGAAGAAGAAATTATGGGATTGGATATAAGTGAGCATGGAAGCTATGGATATCCAGAGCAATTTGTTGGAAAAGAAACAAATCTAGACTCTTAAGTTGAAGGCCTCTCTAAAGGAGGCTTTTGCTTTGTCGTTATTTCTTTAGGGTTTGTTAGTGATTATTGTCGCTAGACTTGATTTTGACTCAGCTTAATTGAACGATCCTTAGGAAATTTAAACGATGATCAAAAAGCTTTTTAATCAATGAGGAAGTGGTGTCTTGGCAAATAATTGGGAATCCTATGAATCTATAAAAGTGTGGAGGGACAAATATATTTATGAATATTTTTCCTCGAGTTTTTCGTTAAATGAGTTTCATGATCGGGTAATGAAAGAAGTCATTGAGCTCGCAATTATTCGAATAGATAAAGGGGATCCTCCATGTGATTATTGCTGGTTTATCACGGGGAGTGGCGGTCGATTTGAACAAGGTCTAATTAGTGATCAGGACCATGGAATGATTTTTGAAATAAATAATCAGGAAAATGAAAGTTATTTTTTAGAACTTGGAAAAGAAATATCTGATGGATTAGCTCTTGTAGGGTTTCCTTATTGTAAGGGCAACATTATGAGTTCCAATCAAATTTGGTGTAAGTCATTGGATCATTGGACTGAACAACTATTTTTGTGGATGGAAGAAGGAAGTTTGGAATCAATTCGCAATCTGCAAATTTTCTATGATGCAAGATGTTTGTCAGGAATAAAGGATTCACTATTGGATTTAAAATATATTATATTTGATTATCAAAAAAACCATCCATTTTTATTAAAACGGTTTATGGATAGCGTTATGCACATTAAAAAGGCAGTAGGACCTTTAGGACAAATAATCCTTGAAGAAAAGGGAAAACATCATGGTTCTATTAATCTCAAATATGCAGCTTTTCTTCCATACGTTAATGCGATTCGAATTTTAGCTATAAAGGAAGGGATCAATGTGACATCGACGCTTGACCGAATCGACCGTTTGAAACAGATAACTGAATATAGTGAAGTGATGTCAATGACTGAAGTGAATTTCCAAATGCTCTTAAATTATCGACTATCGTTATTTCAAGTTCATACTTATGAAGATACTCACTATTTGAAAATTAATAACCTGACACGATCTGAAAAAAAAGAAATTAAAAGAATTCTTAAAGATGGTATTCATCTTCATCATTTCGTCAGTCGACTTATTAATAAAGGGTGTTAGTTATGGCATTTGAACCATTTTTTCATTTTATGAGAGGGATTCAAGGAAAACTAAATAATGGAGGACTTGGAAATGTATATGGGGGTCAAAACTCCCAGCAGATCGCTTTTATAAGAAATTTACAAAAAGAAAAAAAGCAGGGCGATGTATTAAATGTCCCTTTACACCAGTTGAATGTCGTCGTTTTTGATATTGAAACAACGGGATTTTTTCCTCACAAAGGGGACGAAATCATTTCAATAGGAGCCATTAAGGTCTGTGGAGAGAACATTCAAGAAGATCAGCAATTTTATTCTCTCATTCAGTACGAAAAGGAGCTCTCCCCTGAAATTCAGAATCTTACTGGAATCACAAATGATCAATTAAAGGCTGCTCTACCTATTTCAGAAGTACTTATGCAGTTTTTTGATTTTGTTGGAAATGAAACACTTGTTGCCCATCATGCAAATCATGAAAAGAGTTTTTTGCAAAGTGCGACTAGAAAAGTATTTCGTGTACCCTTTCATCAACGAATTGTCGATACATCCTTTCTTTACCGTATTGCCGAGCCAAATTTAAACATTGTAAGATTAGAAGAATTTTGTGATCACAATGAACTTCCAATTGTGAATCGCCATCATGCATTAGGGGATGCAAGACTAACAGCCAAACTATGGAGTATTTATATTCATAAGGTTAGTGAATTAGGGTGTGAAACGATGCATGATGTCTATGAACGAATAGCAAGAATGAAATAGAGCAAAAATGCCCTATCTGATATTTGAAGATAGGGTATTTTTACTCTATTTTTGTTTTTTAACAAAAAAATCACAAAAAAATATTCTTTTTTTATAAGCAAGCGAATATAAGAAAGATTTCAACATGTAATTCATATAATTATATATAGCATAAGATAAGTCATGTTTAGATCGACGTAGATTGTATAAACAAAACCCAGAGCATCAAACAATAATGAATAAACGAGAAAAAGGAAGGAATTGAAAGAAAAGAAGTTTCAAACCCAACAGAATAAAATTACACCGAAAGAAAAGGGAGATGTGTAGCATGGAAACTTGTCCATGGTGCGAAGTAGGCGAACTTTCGTCAGTAACGGATACAGTTTATTGGGAGTTGCCAGATGGAACGAGGATTGTTGAAATAGCCGAAATCCCTTCTTTCTACTGTGATAATTGTCGTGCGCTATTTCAAAGTGATGAAATTGTAAAAGAAATTGAAGATCAATTATATTTAATTGATCCGAAACAATTGGGGAATCAGACGACGTTTAAGGAATTATTGAAAATGAAGAGGTTGTTGAAGAAGACGAATATTGATTTCTGAGAAAAGAAATAATGAATATTTATTATTTCAGGAAGGGTAAAAGAACATCATCTTTTATCTTTTTTTATTTTAAAATTGTTTCATTAATCTAATAAAATGAAACATATATATCAACAAATTCTAAAAATTGTGTTATGTTAGAATAGTAGGATTATACTAGTCGGATATGAGTAGGTAGTACTAATCTTAATAAGAACTGGTTTATCAGGTGATCTAAAAGTAATGAATATAGAAAAATGAAAAATTTTAATAGGAATATATTGAAACTAAATTAGACGTGTACAAGCAACTTATAGGGGACGAACAGACAAATCGGAATGTCAAGTGAGTGGTTGCTTGAACCATAGAAAGATGAGTGAGTATTTGTACAAGGGGTTGGTAGAAATGATGAATTTTGTTAAGGAACTAAAAGAAGAGGAGTATTTACTGGGAGATATCCTGACATCGATGATGGATCTTGTTTGTTTGAAAGATGGAAATGGAAGTTGGATTGAAGCCAATGAATTAGCAGAAGCATTATTAAGATACGATCATGACCAAATAATAAATAGAACCAATAAGGAAGGACTTGGCGATTTGTTTCCTGCCGATTTAAAAGATTTTTGGGTGCATAGTAAAGCAACGGATGAACAGACCTGGGAAAGTGGCAAGATGATTCAGTATGATCGAGAAATCTATGACCGAAATGGAGATTGTTATATTTTTTCAATCATCAAGATGCCTTTTTACCATCATGATGGCAGTCGAAAAGCCTTATTAGTTTTGGGAAAAGATATTACGTTAGAAAGGATCAATGAACAAGAATTAGTGACAACGATAAAGGAATTAGCTGATTTTAAGTTTGCATTAGATCAATCTTCCATTGTGGCGATTACAGATCAAATGGGAAAAATCACATATGTGAATGATAAGTTTTGTGAGATTTCTAAGTATAGTAGAAGTGAATTAATTGGAGAAAATCATCATATTCTTAATTCTGGATATCATACAAACCAGTTTTTTAGAGATATGTGGAAAACGATTCGAAAAGGAAATGTTTGGATGGGAGAAGTAAAAAACAAAGCAAAAGATGGGTTGTTTTATTGGGTAAAAACAACGATTGTTCCATTTGTTGATGCTCAAGGCATACCATATCAGTATATTGCTATTCGCCAAGATATAACAGAACAGAAGGAAATTGGGGAACAAATTCTTTATAACGCCTACCACGATGACTTAACCGGTCTTCGTAATCGCCGTGGTTTTAGAGATGAAATAGGACAATGGATTTCTCAATGTAAAGAAAATGATCAAATGGCACTCATCTTTTTAGATTTGAATCGCTTTAAATACATTAATGACACTCTAGGTCATAATGTTGGAGATCAAGTTCTTTGTGATGTTGCCAATCGTTTAATGAAGCACCTTCATAACAAAGCGGATTTGTATCGATTTGGTGGAGATGAGTTTATTATAGTTCTTAAGAATCAGTCAAAGGATGAAGTCTCAGAATTTGCGAATGAAGCCATAAATTTATTTATTGACCCATTTTATTTATGTAATGAAAGATTATATCTTGCGGCAAGTCTTGGTGTTAGTCTTTTTCCGAAGGATGGACAAGATGTTGGGACTCTATTAAAGAAAGCAGATAGTGCCATGTATGTAGCGAAAAAGAAAGGAAATAATGCAGTTGCATTTTATAGAGCTGGTTCATCTAGACATTTATCAAAAACAATGAAATTGGAAAGCGCATTAAGACATGCTGTTGAAAATGAAGAATTTGTTCTTCACTATCAACCTAAGGTTAATCTTAAATCTAAACAAATCATCGGAGTAGAAGCACTCATTCGCTGGGAACACCCTACTTTAGGTATGATACCGCCTTCAGAGTTTATTCCGTTAGCTGAGGAAACAGGATTAATTAATCCCATTAGTCTTTGGGTTCTTGAAACGGCCTGTCGACAAAATCGGATATGGCAAGAAAATGGGATATCAAACATTCGGATGGCAGTGAATATATCTTCGTATTCGATAAAAGAAGATTTAGTGGATATCATTAAGGAGATTTTAAAGAAAACCCAATTACAGCCAGATTATTTAGAGTTAGAGATTACGGAAAGTATTATGCAGACTCCTGAAATCACCAGACCAGTACTTAAAAAAATAAAAAGGCTTGGGATACATCTATCCATAGATGATTTCGGTACAGGGTATTCATCATTAGCTTATTTACGGGATTTTCCGATAGATACTCTTAAAATAGACCGATCTTTTATGGAGGATATTCAAATAGACAACCGAAATGGAGCCATTATTAAAATGATTATTAATATGGCTGCCAATTTAAACGTCGGCGTGATTGCAGAAGGAATTGAGACTGAGGAACAATACCATTTCCTTTCAAAGTTTCTTTGTGATGAAGGGCAAGGCTATTTATTTAGTCGACCATTATCGGATAAAGAGATCTATAAAGTATTGATTAATCAACAAAAAGATTGATATAGTAGGTACATTAATGGATTTTGAATGGAATGGAGATTACTATATGGCTAAATCCTTTTATCATTTTTTAATGAAATACCGCCATCCCGAACCAAAAGACGTGATTAGTATTTTTGCAAATGATGCTTATCAAGATCATAGCTTTCCAAAATCATCTTCTAACTATGATCAAATTAGCTCATATCTTGAATTTAACGGGATTTATTTAAAGAATATGAGAATTTTTGATGAAGCATGGGATCTATATTTGGCTCATGAACTAAAATCCTAATCTCCTTTGATATTGTAGTGTTTGTTTCGTCCTTTGCTTACTACATTCTTGTTGAATATAATCAATCTGATTTATTTCCATATCGGATTCCCATGCATATAATATGTAAATTACATTTCGCGGCTTCTATATTAAGGAGAGGGATGGGATGGGGAGAAGAAGAAAAGCCAAATTTCAAATCAATGATACGGTTGTTATCATGATTTATGGAACGGTTGGAAAAATTACGGATGTTAAGTGGTTGGACGGAACATATGTGTACGAGGTCAATAAGAGCGAAGGACTTTACAAAGAGACAAGTCTAAAATTACTATCAGAATACGATGGAGAAATTGTAGAAAAAGAGCACATTGATATTGAATATAAATTTTTTATTGGAGATATCGTTCAAGTGAAAGGGCAGGGCTCAGATTTTTTTAAAATAATTGGATTTCGAACAGAAATCTGGCGTTATAAAGAGGATGCATGGGAAGACATTATTTATGAATTAGCACGTATTGGTGATGGGGAATGGATGGAAGCTGCTGAGCATGAACTCATTTTGCTTGCAGATGTTGAGAATGCAGAAGCTTTTATGCAAAAGCTTGGTCTGCTTTATTTAATAAAAAAGCAAAATAGTCTGGAAGCAAATGAGTTAGCCCTTTCACTTGCAAAGAAAGAAAAAAATGAGAAACAGGATACTGAGAAACGTGAAGATCAGATCAATCGATTATTAGATATTTATAATGATTATCGTTTTTTATTTGAATGGTTTCGTGATGACGAATATTTACAGGTTATGAAAGCTGCAATTCGAGAATTAAAGAAGTTGAGCAAGAATGGCCATCAATCAACTTAATGCTACGTCAATTTTCCAAATGAAAATAGAACGTAAAATAGAAATGGTAGACCCGTGAATATCAACCACATAAAGTGTAAACTAAGCGTATTGTTAAAAAAGGACCAAACAACACTGTCTTCTTCATTCACATCTTCTCGAACCCATTCAATGATCTGTTCCATCTTTGTCATCATTTTCCCTCCAGATTTTAAACTTGTCCTCCATATTTATGTTTTTTACCCCTGAAAAATGCAGTCCACATTCAAAAAAAAATTAAAACTTTTTTTCAGGTCTATAAAAATAATCAGGGTCATACATTTTTATAAAAGGGGGCGACGCTGTGAGAGAAGTAGAGGTCATTATCGATACAGATGAAATTGCAGAGTTTTTCTTTCAGGAGTTGTTGAAAAGAGGATATGTACCTTTAGAAGGTGAATTAGATGACCTCGCAGATATTACCTTCGAATACTTAATTGAAAAATGTATCATTGATGAAGAAATAATGGATGATACTTTTATAGATGAAAATGAATAAGAGGAAAAAATGACGAGATGTGAACTCGTCATTTTTTAATGATTGTAATAAAAAATGAAACTACTTATGTTCTGAATCGTATAAGTAATATGAAACAAGAAACAAGATATTTTAACAGATGGTTAATGGACTTGGTTTGAGGGTTCAATAATCTAGAATATGATTGAACAAAGCAAATTTAAAGGAGGAAACTCGGTGTTTAGAAAACTAATGAAATCTTTATTTAATCAATCATCGCATCGTAAATATAGTAGTTCAAGCGATCGAAATAAAAGGCATGATCATCATCGACATTCTCAAATGGGTCATGGATATTATAAGAAAAAGCGTAAAAGTAGTGGATTTTTCTCGAGTAGAAGTAGTTTTTTTAGTAGTTAATAGATGACAAATAACGATTAAATATAAAGGAAGTATTTAGATGATAAAGGGCGCTTTACTAACAACTGCAAATATACTATCAAAGCCACTATATCAAGGAAATCTGATAAATAATCGTTACGAAATTATTGAGTTTTTAGGTAGAGGTAGTTATGGAAATAGTTATCTTGTTTTTGACAGGGAAAAAGAAAGTCATGTTGTATTAAAATTATTACGAAAGCACAAGATGGTATTTAAAGCGGGAATGAACTCTTTTATACAAGAACAAAAGATTTTGCATTCTCTTAACTACCGATATTTCCCTACATTTTATGAAAAAGGCGAGTTTCGTGGAACGCCATTTTATACGATGGAGTTTGTAAATGGCAAAACATTCGAGCAGTTGATTTTTCTAGAAGGTAAAACTTTTTCAGAGAAAGAGTCCTTTCAAGTAGGAAATCAATTGTTACATATTATTGATTGGCTTCATCGTAAAAAGATTGTACATCGAGATATTCGTATTCCAAATGTTATGATTGAAGAAAATCAAATAAAATTAATTGATTTTGGACTTGCACGAAGGTTTGATGAAAATAATTTACCAGAACTTGATTTAGATCGCCTTAAGAAAATGGCTGCACCAGTAAGTGACTATTATGCATTGGGTCATTTTTTATTGTTTTTGTTGTATTCTACCTTTGAATCGAATGGGATTAAACAGGAGAGAAGTTGGGAAGAAGAGTTAGACTTAACAGATTCTGCCCGAAGGATCATTCGAAAATTATTAGTTATCGAGGAACCTTACCAATCCTGTTATGAAATAAAACAAGATTTTTTAAAGATACTATATTAATGTTTTTCGAATGAAGGAGGAAAAAAATGTCTGCTTTTAATAAAGTTTTAGCAAGTGTGGGGATTGGAGCGGCGACAGTTGATACAAAACTGGAGAGTGAACAAGTGGTACCGGGTGAGGATGTCCAGGGGATCGTTGAAATACAAGGCGGAAAGGTTGAACAACAAATTAATGAAATTTATCTTTCTATTCACACACAATATGTTAAGGAATCCAATGATCATAAGCACCATGTCACGGCAACGATTGAACGGATCCGGTTGGCTTCCAAATTCAAGATTTCAGCCAATGAACGAAAAGTGATTCCATTTTCTTTTCAATTACCGTTAGATACTCCAGTGACAATCGGAAGAACCAAAGTCTGGGTGAAAACAGATCTTGATATTAAAAATGCCATTGATCCAACAGATAAAGATTTTCTTCATGTGAACCCAAATTCATTATTAAATGGCGTATTGAATAGTATCTCATCATTAGGTTTCCGTTTAAGGGAAGCTGAGTGTGAAAACGCTACTTATCGTTTGCGCGGCCGATTGCCATTTATACAAGAATTTGAATTTGTTCCGACTTCAGGAACCTTTCGCGGACGACTAGATGAATTAGAACTTGTATTTATTCCTAACTCATCAACAACAGCTGATTTGCATTTTCAAATTGATCGAAAAGCAAGGGGATTAAGTGGTTTTCTATCTGAAGCAATGGAAATGGATGAAACGAATATCACGGCGTCAATTTCAACGAGTGATTTGCCAACATTACCACAGAAATTAAAAACTTTACTAGAACGTTATTCTTGATTTCGTCAAAAGATGGTTTTAGACACCATCTTTTTTGATTTTTTAGGCAAAAAAAGACCATTTCGACAAATTTAGAAGAAATTCGTTGAAGGATTCGACACTCTCTTTCTATAATATATATAATATGGTTTAAAATACAGATTTTCATGCAGAAGGGAATGCGAGTGTGAATGGAATTATTACGAACACGAAAGAAAACTTATGATGTTACCATTTTTCAAACACCAGTATTTAGACAAAAAAAGGGTTATCAGCAAGTGTACCGTCTGCATATGGAAGGACTGTCACATCGTGAATGCTTAAATGAAGTTTTTTCACGTTTTAATATAGCGGATCTGTTGCCTTCAGATTTCGAAGGGCGATTCATTGGTACAGGTGATATTGTATTTATTGATGAGGGGCGAAAAGGTCAAATTTATTATCAATTAAAACCAGGTGGTTGGGAACAGGTGAACCGAGTACATGTTCGATAAGTTGAGGGTATTAGTCACCCTCAACCATATTTTTGCTCATTTTCTTTTCAACTAATAACAGGTAACAATCTAACTGGAAAATGAGGGAGTCTATCCAATAATGATCTCCTTCACCGTTAAGCTTTATTTTTTCTACCACCAGTAGCTGTATATTCTTTTCCGTGTGCTTCATGCTCTGCGATGATTGCTTCTTCAGGAATATGATTATTTTTCTTAGGTGAATTGATGCGATTTCGATGTTTTTTTCCCATAATTGCCCTCCTAAAATTTAATTAATAAGCAGTTAGTTCTGAAAAATCATTAAAAGTTGCTAGATTTTCTAACTACTTACCTTGATTAGTTTTTCCAAACTATTTTCCTTCATACTCAGTAGTTATTAATGAATAAAGTACAGAGAGAGCCAATCTAAGCTCTCTTTTTTAAATACATAAAGAAAACTTCCATCAGTGGGGGTATTACAGCCTGTTAAACTGGGATAAAAAGGGACTAAGTTCATACTTGAACCATTTACTTTTGTTATTATTCTCCTGTTTTTGCTTTTTTCACGATTCAATGATAAAAAGTGATAGAATAGAGAAGAATTTTTAAAAGATAGGTGGATTTTATGAAGAAATTTGTATTTGCAATTGGAAGTATCTTATTCCTAACAGGCTGTAGTATGGACTCAGTCCTTGATAAAGTTCCTTTTATACAACATGATGAAAAAATGGTACAAGAGGAAGAACAGAAGCTAAATGAGGAAGTATCAGAAAAAATGAATGGAAACAAAGAAGAAACTGCTGATCATGGTGAAGTGAACGAAAATGGGCAGGGGAATGAACCAGAAACAGAGTCTGCGGATCCTAAATTGACGTTAGAAGCTGCCTTATTTAATGAAGTTGTACAAGTGAATGGAAAAAATGTCATCCAAAATGCAACCAATACAATGGCCCTTGTGAATAAGGAATTTGCGTTACCAGATGGATATGCTCCAACAGATCTTGTACGTCCAAAAGTGGCTTTTTCTTTTGGTGACCAAGATATTGAAAAAAGTTATTTGCGTAAAGAGGCAGCAGCTGCATTGGAATTAATGTTTTCCGATGCAGTAAAGAATGGTTTGCATCTTTTTGCTGTTTCCGGATATCGCTCATATGATAGACAGAAAGCTGTATTTGACGCTGAAGTAAATAAGGTAGGTTATGAAAAAGCGGTTCAAGCCGTAGCAGTACCTGGAAACAGTGAGCATCAGACTGGACTTTCCATGGATATCTCAAGTGAAAGTGCTCATTTTGGCCTAACTGAACAATTTGGAGAAACTGCAGAAGGAAAATGGTTAGCAAACCATGCACACCGATTTGGATTTGTACAGCGATATCCAAAAGGAAAAGAAGGGATTACAGGATATCAGTATGAATCTTGGCATTATCGTTATGTAGGAGTGAAAGCAGCAACAGAAATATTCGAGAATCAATTAACATTAGAAGAATATTTTAATATTGTAGAGAAAATATAAAGAAATAAGCTGGGCAATCAGTCCGGCTTTTCTTTATATATAACCGCCTGAAATGATAGGAATAAATTATGATTTTTTCCATCAAAGGATTAAATTTTGTTCAAATGCAAATAAAAATGTTATTCTATTCATTAGGAATTAATACTTTAACTTCATTCAGCAGAAGTCCTCCACTTCTAAAGTGGGGGAGGAATGCAAAAAAGCTTACTAATTCAGTGGGGGTTCAAACCCCAGCTGAATGAAGTTAAGTCTCCGGCGGATGCCACGGATTTTTTAGAGGTAATTTATCGAGCGAGCGCAGGTATTAATCCGGGCGCAAATTCGACAGGGCGAATTTGATTCGTAAGCACAGTAAGATATGAAAGTGGTGAAAAGGATTGGAAAGTGAAAATGAAAAAAAAGAGGTAATGAAAGAAAGTTCTGAAACGAAACCTGGATTAATTCGGATGAAAAAATTCCATTTTATTATGCTATTGTTTTTAGTTGTCTTCCTATCTGCAGGGATTACAACCTTCGCGCTAGCATTTGGAGATGAAAAAGCCGTTACAGTAGGAACTGAACGAAGTGAATTTGATAAATTATATACTGCTTTTGATACGTTAAAAAACAAGTATTATGAAGATGTGGATCAAGATAAATTGATCAATGGTGCCATTAATGGGATGGTGGAAGCGCTAGATGATCCGTATTCTGATTATATGGACACAAGTGAAGCAAAGGGATTCCATGATAGTATTTCTTCATCTTTTGAAGGGATTGGAGCAGAAATTCAGGAGCAAGATGGTTATATTATGATTGTATCGCCGATTAAAGACTCCCCAGCAGAAAAAGCAGGACTAAAACCGAATGATATTGTAACAACTGTCGATGGAAAAAGCATCCAAGGCATGAGTGCTAATAAAGCGGTATTGTTGATTCGGGGAAAAAAGGAACAACCGTTAAATTAGCAATTAAACGGCCAGGTGTTAAAGAACAGTTGGATGTATCCATTGTCAGGGATACCATTCCGATTGAAACGGTTTATGGAAAAATGATGGATGATGGCATTGCAAATGTTCAAATCACTTCTTTTTCAGATAATACGACAACAGAGCTTGTGACGATTTTGAATGATATGAAGAATCAAGGAATGAAGGGGCTCATTTTAGACTTAAGACAAAACCCTGGTGGCCTCTTGAATCAAGCGATTCAAATCTCTAGTCTTTTCTTACCTGATCGTGAAGTTGTTTTACAAGTAGAAGATCGCGAGGGAAATAGGGAAAAAATTACTTCAAAGGCAAGTAAGGACAATCCGAATGTACCGATCGTTGTAGTGATTGATAAAGGAAGTGCTAGTGCCTCTGAAATTTTAGCAGCAGCAGTTTCTGAATCAGGTGACGTTAAACTTGTCGGGGAAAAATCATTTGGTAAAGGGACTGTCCAACAGGCACAAGATTTTTCTGATGGATCCAATATTAAATTTACAACGGAAAAATGGTTAACACCGGATGCAAATTGGATTCATAAAAAAGGAATAACACCAGACGTTGAAGTGGCTCTTCCAGACTATGCGTCTCTTACCATGTTAAACGTAGATTCTGAACTAAAGCTTTCTTTATCTTCTCCGGAAGTAAAAACGGCACAACAAATGCTTATTGCGTTAGGGTATGATCCAGGAAGAGAAGATGGCTTTTTTGATGAAAAAACAGAACAAGCAGTAAAAGATTTTCAATCAAAAGAAAATCTTGAAACAACTGGTGTTCTGACTGGGGATTCCACGATAAAATTAATGGAAAAACTTCGTGAGAAAATCAAAGAAAATGACACTCAAATTCAAAAAGCAGTTGAAGTACTTAAAGAACAAATGGCAAAATAATAATGAAAACTCTCCTTAATGGGAGAGTTTTTTGCAGGTTACTACCCATTTACAAGAGTTAATGAAGATAAGGGGGATTATGAATGAAAACAGAGGTCTATTTATTAGCTGGTTTTCTTGGAAGTGGAAAAACAACCTTATTAAAAAATTTACTTCAACAAGAAAAAAAGGACGAACGGAAGGTAGCGGTATTAATGAATGAGTTAGGCAGTGTGTCGATTGATTCGGATTCGATTGCTGAAGATGTTCCGTTAAAAGAGCTATTAGATGGATGTATTTGTTGTACAATTCAAGATAAGCTTGAAGCACAGTTGCAAGAGTTACTTGTTGAAGCTAAACCAGAAGTCATCTATATTGAAGCGACTGGAGGAGCACATCCAGTTGAAGTATTGGATGCAGTTATGTCGCCGATCTTTGTTGAACAATTAAAGTTTAATGGCATCATTACGATCGTAGATGGAAAACGTTGGCTTGACCGAAAAAATCTGAGCCCGCAAATTCAACAATTGTTAGTAGAACAGGTCAAACATGCCAATTTAATATTAATCAATAAAACAGATACCTGTTCACCAGATGATCAAGCAAAGCTTAGTATGGAAATTAGTCTGATCAATCCCCATGCTTTTGCTATTTTGACATCTTTTTCAAAAGTACCCATACTTGAAGTGAAAAAAATGGGATTTAGTGAAAAAATAAGTGTTGATCACCAACACGTCCATACAGATCTCCATTTACGCTCATTTGTCTATCAACTTCAACATTCGGTTAATCAAAATGATTTTGAAGACTTTTTACGAAGTTTACCAGACACGATCTATCGAATTAAAGGGTATGTGAAGTTTTCTGAAACCTCTTATCCATTTTTATTTCAATATTCTTATGGGATGCCTCTATATATGAAGGAATACATGAATATGCCACTCAATTTGGTTTTTATAGGAGAACATATTGATTGGAATCAAATCACGGAACAACTGATAAATCTAGAAGGAAAGTAAGATCATTTATTTCTTATTTAAGATTCGAAAAGAAGAAAGAAGCCTTTGTTCATTTATAAGGGCTTCTTTCTTGTTAGTATGATGTGTTCATGTAAGTTGCGTTTTCTATTTCATTTCTCCAAATTTCACAAACGTTTTTTCATCTTCAATTAAACCGCAAGCAGCACATTGTACTTTTAATTCAGGTCCTTTATAGGCCATATGAAAAGGGCTTAATTCTTCAGATGTAAACTCCTCAATAATACTACCTGTATTAGGATCCATTTTTACGGACTGTGGAACTTGTCTAATTAAATTAAAACGACTTTTATTCGTTCTGCAATTGGGACAGCGATAGGGAGTTGTCATAGTTGACTCCTTTCAGAATAAGTATACTTAGAATTAGTATTGGTTATTTCTAGTTTCTTTATGTGAATTTTTGTAATTTATAAGAATTAATCAATAAATAATAGAAAGTTTATAATTTTTCCGTAAATTATGAAAATAATGCTAAAATGAAAAGGGAATTAAAAGCATATGAATGTAACATCGAAAAAAGGGGCATATACAGATGAAAAAGAATCAATTTTTAATGATATTCATTTTATTCATATTTACCATTGTAGCTGCGTGTTCACAACAAAAAGAAAAAATAGTCGAGACACCACAATTTCTTGATGTTCAACTAGCTGTCAATCCCGTGCAAGGAAATATGAATGAAGTGATTACTTTTGAGGCAAAGGTTATGTATGGAGACAAAGAAGTGACCGATCCCGATGAAGTGACATTTGAAATATGGCGTGCACATGATGATAAACATGAAAAGTTTGAACCTAAAAATAAAGGAAATGGTGTGTATGTACTAGAGAGAGGTTTTTCAATAGAAGGAACCTATTATATATATGCACATGTGACAGCAGAAAAAATGCATAATATGCCGAAGAAAGAATTTGTTATTGGACAACCAAGTGAACCAGAGGGTGAAGGTGCTTCAACAGAAATGGAAAATGGTGAATGATTGGATAAAATAAACGAATATCAAAAACATGAAGAATGCGTCCTATTAAAGGGGCGTTTTTTTATGTTTGTAATACAATCGTAATAAAAGTAATGAAAGAGGTCCGTTTAAAAAAGTGTCAAGAGTGATTTTTACTATAAATTATAGTAATGGTTCCAGTAACCTACTATTGGTGGAAGGGGTATCCATTTATAAGTTGAGTAGAGAAAAGCTCTACAAATATGGTGTTCTACTAGACTTATTCTATTTCTTTTAATGAGATTATATATTTCTTGTTAATTTCTTCCTCAAATATGACAAAAAATGCGTGTTAAGATAGTTTTGCAAGGGAGACAAACAAGAAAATCATTAAATGAATCATATACTAAGGAGGAAGAAAACACATGAAGAAAAAAATGTTCTTTTCAATAGCAGCAGCAGCAACATTATTAATGGCTAATCCGGGTAGTAAATAAAGCAGATGCAGCTTATAATAATAATTCCGTTTCTACTACTGAGAAAGTAGTATGTCTACCAATCTAGTAATATGAATCAAGCAGAAATGAATTCTATTATACAAAAATATGTAAAAGGTTTTAATATTAAATGGGATCAAGTAGAAGTGAAGCAACCAACTTCAAACAAGCAAATCACGACAAAACAAAATACAACAGAAAAACCTGTACAAAAGCAGGCTCAAACTCAAACCAAACAACCCGCACAAAATAAACCAGCAACACAAACGCCAGTTCAAAAACCAAATACACAGAAAACACCAGCACAAACCAATGCATCAACCTCTCAGTTAAGCGCATATGAACAGCAAGTGGTTGATTTAACGAATGCAGAACGTGCTAAAAGTGGTCTTCCTGCACTAAAAGTAGACGTAAACTTAAGCAAAGTTGCTCGAGAAAAATCAAGCGATATGCAACAAAATAATTATTTCTCACATCAAAGTCCAACATACGGCAGCCCATTTGATATGATGAAGAAATTTGGAATCACATACAAATCGGCTGGTGAAAATATTGCAATGGGACAAAAAACTCCTACAGAAGTGGTACAAGCATGGATGAATAGTGAAGGTCACCGTGCAAACATTTTAAATGGAAGTTACACACACATTGGTGTAGGTCATGTTGCGAACGGAAACTACTGGACACAACAATTTATCGGAAAATAATACGAATTAAGGAACAGTCTTTCAAAGGGCTGTTCTTTTTAGTGCATTTCGGTAATATCTACTTCTGAATATTGCATATCAATATTTTTTACGATTCTGACTTCAAGTATTCCATCTTTAAAATGGGCAGTTGTACCTTTTTTCTTTACTAATGAAGGAAGTTGGATCGAATGTTTATCGTCAATTGTTGGGATATGCTCGATTAGGAGCTGAGTAGAGGTATGATACAATCTTAATTCCTTTAAGCCATTCTTCTGATTCTATGTGAATTCGTACAAAGATATTCTCATGTGTTTCAAAAATTGAATACTTAAGATTTTCTGTATATTCAGTTGATGATGGTTGTTGATGGGAGGGGTGAAATGGATCAAAATCCCTCATCATTTCTTGACTGTTCATCTTGTGGGGAAAAGAAGATGTAAACATTTTGTCCATTATATTTTGGACATATTGATTCATTTCATCAGGATTCATTTGTTTCATTTTTGATTGCATCTCTTTATTAAATTGAAATAAGTTCCAAGGAAACATGGAGGTCTCATCCTTTCTAAAATAATCATCGATTTTTTGAAAAGTAAGAATGGATCAGAAAAGAACAAAGGAAAGAGCAAGGTTTTATAAGGTATATTATGCAAAATAGGGCCCATATGTTAATTAGGAAACACAAAACAAAATAACCCCGTTTTGATTACAAACGAGGTAAATGATGAGTGTTTAGATATTTTTATTAAAAAATTTTACTTTCTGAATATAAAGCAGCCTGTTTGTAAGGCAAATGGCACCCACTGCTAAACCAGTAATTAATCCAATCCAATATCCAAAAGGACCCAGTTCAGTATATTTGGTTAAGAGGTAGCCTAGTGGAAGGCCAATAACCCAATAGGACAATAATGACATAATAAAGGTCATGTTTACATCTTTGTACCCTCTTAAAGCACCTTGTATAGGTGCTTGAATGGCATCAGAAAGTTGAAAGAATAAAGCGTACAATAAAAAATGAACGGATAACTCTATGACAGCTGGATCATTTGAATAGAGGCCAGCAACGTCTGTTCGTAGGAAAAGAAAAACAAACCCACTCAAAACAGCCATCAGAATCGCGATCATTACACCTAACCAGCTATATTGTTTTGCATCTTGATATCTTTTAGCACCCATTTCATACCCAACTAAAATGGTTAACGCCATTGAAATACTCAAAGGAATCATATAGATGAATGAAGCAAAGTTCATGGCAATTTGGTGAGCTGCAATCGTTATCGTATCAAATCTACTCATTAATAACGTAACAGCCGAAAAGATACTGGTTTCAAAAAAGATCGATAATCCAATCGGTACTCCAATTTTTAAGATTTCACTTACTTTCTTAAAGGATACTTTATGTAATCTTTGAAAGATATCGAAATGTGCAAAGGGAACTTGTTTATGAACAATGATAACGGAAATAAATAGCAAGACCCAATAGGTAAGGGCTGTTGCATATCCCGTTCCAACACCACCTAATTCGGGAAAGCCAGCTTTTCCAAAAATGAATAAATAATTAAAAACAATATTTACCGGAAGTGCAGATAAGGTGATCAGCATAGATATTCGTGTTTTCCCAAGTGAATCAATAAAGGAACGTAGTGCATTGTATAAAAATAAGGGAAGAATTCCTAAACTGATTGCAATTAAGTAATCATGTGCTACTTGGTGAACTTTTATTTCAAGCTCCATTGTATTTAAAAGTGGATCTAGCAAGAAGAAACCAATAATAAATACAATGACGGCCAAGAACGTGGCTACATATATCCCCTGTATAACGGAAAAACTCACTTCTTTTTCTTTTTTTGCTCCAATTAATTGGGCGACAATAGGAGTTATGGCGATTAAAATACCAGTTAACCCCATAGAGATAGGTACCCAAAGAGAGGATCCAATGGCCACACCAGCTAAATCTTTAGCACTATAATGGCCAGACATCGTCGTGTCAAAAAAATTCATAGAGTACATACCTAATTGCGTGATTAGTATCGGAATTAATACCATTAGTAAGTGATGTAACTTTTCTTTGATGTTTTTTGTTTCTTTCATTTTGATTTCCTCTTTCACAAATTCTATCGTTCATCCATAAATGATATCATAATCAATAAATATCAGACATCAATTTAAATAAAAGGATACAAAAAAAGTGGCTGACCCACTAATTGGATCAAGCCACTTTGAGATTTAAGTTTTTGCCATAATCCGAATGAATGAAGTTAAGTTCATTAAAGTCATGAACACTTTTCGTATTATGCTTCCATTCTATGAGAAGTATCTTCGTCCATATTGTTTCTTAGTACATGGAATGTATAAAGATCCTTTGGAATTTCCAATAATTGAAAGATCGTTCCATTTGAATTTAATTGATCGAGTAGGGATTTACGAGTTTCGTTGGCATTTATTACGTAAGGTAATTTTTCAGCAGCTTTTTGTGAGCGGATATTTTCTTTTCGGATACGCATAAAGATCGTTTCAATGTCTAATTCGAAAAACAGTTCATTAAAAAAGGCATCTTTTGCTCGTTGATTATATCCTTTTCCATGGTAAGGCTTCCCAAGCCAAGTTCCTAAAAATCCTGCATGATTTTGAATATCGAACAAACTAATGGTCCCGATTGGTGAGCCCCATTCATCAAGGATCGTCCGTGAAATTAACTCGCCGCGATCTTCTGCTTCCATCGTTTGCTTCGTCATAAATAAAAATTCTTCATACGAAGTAGCTTTGTGGCGAACAAAAGGGAAGACATCTGGATGTGTCATCAAGTCAAATAATTCATGGCATTCGTGAAGTTCGCGTTTCTTGAGCATGGTTAATCCCTCCAAAATGAGAGCAGTTCTTCTCCATATATAAAGAGACGTACCCACCCTCGAAATTTTTTATAATGTTACTAAAAAATTTCGGGGTGGGAATCGAACCCACTAGAACCAGATTGACTGGTGGCGCACCATTTGCCTTCCCTGTTACTTGTAAACAGTATATATTTTTTCAATATAAATTAGGTAAAGTTGTTTATTTTAGCATCTATTAAAAGGATATTGAATCCTTTTGTTATTTTCTAATTGTATTTTACTAAAAAATAATTCAAAAGAAAATAGGTGTTTGGTAAATTTCTAGTAAATATTATGAAGATTTCTCGACATAATTTAGGGGAGGAAATGAATTAATGTTTAAAGACAATTTCTCCATCAATCATGGTCCATTTTGGTTTGGCAATAAAATGAAAAGGGTGATGTGACCAAAGTACAAGATCAGCGTCCTTTCCAATTTCGATGCTGCCGATTCTGTGTTCCAATCGTAAGTTGCGTGCAGCCAAAATCGTAATCCCTTCTAAAGCTTGATGTTCGGAAAGACCCTCACGTACAGCGATCGCTGCACATACGTTTAAATATTGTATAGGTGTGTATGGATGGTCTGTTATGATTGATACTTCAATATTTCTTTTCGCTAGTTCTTGATAAGTGATCCAAGACTTGTTTTTTAGTTCAACTTTAGATCTTCTTGTAAGAGTAGGTCCAACTGAAACTTTTAAGCCAAGTCCTGCTAGTTCATCTGCAATGAGGTGACCTTCTGTACAATGTTCAATTCGTAAATCAAGGTTAAATTCTCTGGAGAAACGAAGGGCAGAAAGTAATATCATCCGCACGGTGTGCATGAATCCGTACGGGAATTTCTTTTTTCAGGGCTTTGACAATAGGAGCGTAGCGAAGGGAATCAGGATGATCACTATATTTTGCTTCATAAAAAGTTTTTCTCAGCATTCCCATTATACCCATACGTGTAACAGAGTTTTTGTTTCCATGGCTATGAATTCGCTTAGGGTTTTCACCAAGGGCAATTTTAAGACCAGCTGTTTCCTGAATAATCATTTTATCGATATTCTTTCCACATGTTTTAATCACGGATGAGGTACCACCAATAATATTGGAACTACCTGGCATAACGTGCGCGGTCGTAATGCCAGATTTCAAAGCATCTAAAAAAGCTGGATCAAGAGGATAAACACCATCAATGGCACGAATATGCGGACTAACTGACTCATTTGTTTCATTGGCATCATTGCCAGCCCATCCAGTTCCTTCATCGTACAAACCTAAGTGGGTATGAACATCAATAAAGCCTGGAAAAAGAAAATGATGGGTACAATCAATTATTTTTGTTACAGGATCTGAAAATAGAATTGGGCCCATATCGAGGATTTTTCCATTTTCAATTAATAGATCACCATGAAAAGGAATTTGTGTGATGGGGTGGATAAAAGCGTTTTTCAAAAGGATTTTATTTTTAGCCATGTCCATGTTGTGATGACCTCGTTGAAGAAATATTTGTTGAAACATCAATAGGATTGAAATCAATACTTAGGCGATTATCTTAGTTAATTATATGAAAAATGATGCAAAGTGTTATTAAAGTAAAGGTTGTCTACCACCAATATATTAGGTTAAATGCGAATAAATTACTTGCAACCAGAATCGTACTAAAAAAAGAATGAATCCTTTTTGGAAAATATACGTAAATATAAAATAGAGTTTTATTATAAGTAGGTAGGAGGAATTATTTATGTCTTATAACGAAAGTGATTTTTTAAAGGAGGATGTAGCAATGCCATCAAGGGACGAAAGGGTATTAGCAACGTTACTTTACGTATCAAGTTTTTTTACAGTCTTTATCGGTCCGCTTATTATCTGGATGCTTAAGAAGGAAGAATCATCATTTATTGATTATCATGGAAAAGAGTATTTTAATTTTCTTATTTCTTATTCGATTTACTCATTCGCAAGTATCATTCTTAATGATCGTGTTAATTGGGATTTTAACAATATGGGTAGTGGGTATTTACGCATTCGTCTTTACGATTATTGCTGCAGTTAAGGCATATGATGGGAAAGAATATCGGATCCCGCTTGTCTTCCGTTTGATTAAATAACAAACTTCAGGTCAAATGCCTAATAAATAGGAATATCACGAAAACTGTCGAATGATATTGGCAGTTTTTTGTTTCCATTATAGATGAGTTTGCTTTTCCTAATAACGATCATATTTTATTGATTCTAGTAATAGAATAAAGAAATAAATATTTTTACTAGAAGAAGATGGTTATTTCGACAAGGAGAATAAAATGAATATTCAGCAATATTATGAGCAATCTGCAATGGCTTCTTTAAATGGAAGTTTAGTTGCATTTATTCCAACAATCGTACTAGGTGTTTTTGTATTTGTCACACATACATATCATTTATTGTTACTGCTCTTGCCTTTTTTAATTTATAGTTTTTTTTGCTATCAAAAATTTTTGTTGAATCAGCGTCGCTCAAAAGCTGTGAAACTTTCATCTCTTTCAGAAAGTCAAAAGCCTCCAAATCTCTTTTTTGAAAAACAATTATTGATTACCTTTCTACCGGCACCATCGTTAAGACTTCTGCTTTTTGCTACAAATGGAATAAAGATTGGAGAAATGAGAGATTTATGTTTTTCTCCCATACGATGGTTTTTCCCTTACTTTATTGATCGACTAATTGTTAAAAAATTCGGATTATATGATCAAGACGGTGAATTAATCAATATCTATCATTTCTATCATGATCGAATAGAAGTATTAAAAAATACAGGTGAAGTGATAAGCAAAGTAGTTAAAATGAAAAATGAAAAAAAGATAACATACACCTTGGAAAATAAAAGGATTACGATTGGAAAAAACATTTTGCAAACGGATTATGATTTTGAAGATCAAGATGGAAATAGAATCGCAAAAATAACGACAGGATGGATGCCACTTGAATGGGGAGAGCGATTTGTTAATACCAACACACCTATTTTGGAATTGGAAAATCATTGTACAAGGTCTGATACAATACAGCTATTTTCCCTCTTAATTAGCATTTATACTTATTATAATCATTGATGACACAAAATGTTAACAATAAAGTGTTTGTAAGCATTCATTTTAAATTGTCAACTTGTTAATGCTATGTTAACATTATATTAACTTAATAAGAATCCTTCGGGGCTGGGTGCAATTCCCAACCGGCGGTGATGAGGTTAGACCTCTAAGTCCGTGACCCGGTTTCTCAATTGAAAACGGTGGATTTGGTGCAATTCCAAAACCGACAGTTAAAGTCTGGATGGGAGAAGGATATGGATAGTACGTTAAAAATTAATCTATTTTAATGTTTGTTTAGTAATAGATAAAAACATAAAAATAGTTCATTAGAACGTTTATTTGGTATTGCTTTCTAAAGCCCTGTACAAACTAATTGTATAGGGCTTTTTGGGATCTATTTTAATTTTATAAGACGGAATACATTCTACAATGCGTTAAGTTGTTAAAATGATAACCGAACAATATCTGTTAATATGATTCCATTCTGTCAAGCTAATATCCAATCCTCCTACCGAGTTTTTCCCCGGCAAACGGATCTCATTAATAAACCCATTCATTTTAATTCGCTTTAAAAGGAGGAATGCCATTTCATGTTTACTGGACTCATTGAAGAATTAGGTGTTATTAAGAGGATCGTGAAAAAAGGAAACACTTTAACCTTAGTCATCCAAGCAGAAAAAATTATGCGTGATTTACATGAAGGGGACAGTATTTCTGTTAATGGTGTTTGTTTAACCGTTACAAAATTTTCAAAAGATAAATTTGAAGCAGATGTAATGCCTGAAACCTTTAAACACACATCACTTTCAACTCTTAAGGAAGGCTCTACTGTTAATTTAGAACGTGCAATGAGTGCGAATGGTCGATTTGGAGGACATTTCGTTTCAGGTCATATTGATGGGATTGGTCAGATTCGAAAACGAACGTACATAGAAAATGCCATCTTAATTGAAATTGAAATTCCAGAAAAATTTTCTCATTTTGTATTGGAGAAAGGATCCATCGCGATTGATGGAACGTCACTGACTCTTTTTAAAACAACGAACAATTCTGTTACTGTATCACTTATTCCACATACAGCAAAAGAAACGGTCATTGGACTAAAAGGAGAAGGCGAAATCGTTAATCTTGAATTTGATATGATGGCAAAATATTTTTATTCGTTTATGAATAAAAAGTCTACTGCACAGAAATCTCAAGGGGTAACGGAAGCGTTTTTAAAAGAAAATGGGTTCTATTAAGTGAAACTAAAAAAGCAAAAAAGAATACCAAGAGATTGTTTTCACGAATAGGAGGAAATAGCTAGTGTTTCATACAATTGAAGAAGCATTAGAGGATTTAAAAGCTGGTAAAATGATCATTGTGGTGGACGATGAAGATCGTGAAAACGAAGGTGATTTCTTAGCGCTAGCCGACTACGCAACACCTGAAACCGTTAATTTCATGGCAAAGGAAGGTAGAGGACTTATCTGTGTTCCTCTGACTGAAAAGATTGCACATCGCTTAAATCTTCATCCAATGGTGGAAAATAATACAGACGTAAAAGAAACCGCCTTTACTGTAAGTATTGACTATAAAGAGACCACAACAGGTATTAGTGCCTTTGAACGCGCTCTTACGATTGAAAAATTAGTGGATTCAAATAGTGTAGCATCAGATTTTAATCGTCCAGGTCATATTTTTCCGCTCATTGCGAAAAAAGGTGGTGTTTTAAGACGAGCAGGACATACTGAGGCAGCTGTCGATTTTGCTAGACTTGTCGGTGCTAATCCTGTTGGAATCATTTGTGAGATTATGAATGATGATGGTACGATGGCACGACTAGATAGTCTGCAATTGGTTGCTGAAAAATTTGATCTTAAGCTTGTCTCCATTGAGCAATTGATTGAATATCGGATCTCTCACCATGACTCAAATGTGAAACGTGAAGTTGAGATAAACCTGCCAACATCATTTGGTGATTTTAAGGCAATTGGGTACTCGGGCCTGGATGGAAAAGATCATGTGGCACTTATAAAAGGTGAGATCAATGAAGATGAACCCGTTCTATTACGTGTCCATTCAGAATGCCTAACCGGCGATGTCTTTGGCTCGAAACGTTGTGATTGTGGTCCACAACTCGCTGCTGCACTAAGTCAAATTGAAAAAGAAGGAAATGGAATTCTTCTTTATATGAGACAGGAAGGCAGAGGGATTGGCCTGATCAATAAATTGAAAGCCTATAAGCTGCAAGAGGAAGGCTATGATACAGTAGAAGCGAATCATAAGCTGGGCTTTGCTGCTGATTTACGAGATTATGGAATTGGAGCACAAATTTTAAGAGATCTAGGCGTGAAAAAAATGAGACTTTTAACCAATAATCCACGAAAAATTGCTGGACTAAAAGGGTATGGTTTAGAAGTGGTAGAGCGTGTTCCGATCCAAATGCCAACTGAAAAAGAAAATGAACTTTATTTGAAAACAAAAAAAGAAAAATTAGGACATTTATTATCTTTATAATGCCGAAGTGATTGATCATACCCTAAAGGTAGATTGAATGGTACAAAACAAAAACGTTAAATAAAATAGAAATTTAAGGAGAGAAATAACAATGAAAAAAGTAATTGAAGGACATTTAATCGGTACAGGACTTAAAGTTGCCATTGTGGTTGCAAGATTTAATGAGTTTATTACAGGCAAATTATTAACAGGAGCTTATGATGGCTTGAAAAGACATGGCGTAGTAGAAGACGATGTTACCGTTATTTGGGTACCAGGTGCATATGAAGTTCCGTTAACAGCTCAAAAAGTAGCACAACAAGGAAAATATGATGCGGTTATTACTCTTGCTACGGTCATACGTGGTGCCACTCCTCACTTTGATTTTGTAAGCAGTGAAGTAGCTAAAGGGGTCGCACAAGTTGGACTGCAAACAGGTTTACCAGTAGTATTCGGCGTTTTAACGACCGACACGATTGAACAAGCAATTGAACGTGCTGGTACTAAGGCAGGGAACAAAGGATATGATGCAGCGATTACGGCTATTGAACTAGCCGATTTATACAAGAAATTAGCTGAATAGAATGATTCAAAGGAGATATTGCCCACTGGCGATATCTCCTTTTTAAATTTTCTATCGATTCAAACAATTTTCGACACTTTTATAAGTTCAAAAGAGGTAAACTATTTTTATGTGCAAATTTGAATGCTTAAAAGAGTGTTGGAGGGAATACAATGGATGTTTTTGTAGCGAGACAACCACTCTTTAATATAGAAGAGGAAATTGTCGGATATGAGCTTTTATATAGAAAAGATTTTACGAATGAATATCCCTATATTGATGGTGATCAAGCAACAGCTGAGGTGATCATTAATAGTTTTTTTAATATTGGACTTGAACGCTTGACAGAAGGTAAAATGTGCTGCATTCATTTTACAGAAAAATTATTAAAGCAAAAGTTGCCAACATTTTTTAATCCTAGTGAAGTAGTAATTAAAATAAATCAAACGATAGAAGCAAGCAGCGAACTAGTAACCATTGTTAAGGAACTTAGAGAGCAAGATTATATGATTATGGTAGATGGCTGTATATTTCAACCAGACAATCCGATTTCTATGGACCTATTATCTTTTGTTAATATTATTGAAGTTGATTTTAGAAAAAAACGAACCTGTCAACAAGAGTATATTGAAAAAATTTCATCAGGTTTTGATATTAAACTTTTAGCCGAAAAGATTGAGACCATTGACGCATATAAAGAAGCAAAAAAGAGAGGTTATGAATTATTTCAAGGCTATTTATTTTCAAGGCCTCAAATTGAATCAACTTTTGAAATTCCTATTATTTTTTCTTCTTATCGACTCATTCAAAATATGTCATTTGAAGGATTTGACGAAGATGAACTTGCCAATTTGATTGAAAAAGATTTATCTCTCTCATTAAAATTATTAAAATTCATCCAAATTTCTTCCGTTCATGAGGAGAATAAAATATGTTCCATCCGTGAAGGAATTTCGTTACTCGGTGTTAACAAAATTCAGAAGTGGGCATATATTTTATCGTCCCGAGAGCCACTTGAAAAGAAGACTCAACTTTCCGAAAGTCTCGTCAAGATGACCTTAACTAGAGCAAAATTATGCGAAAGCATTGCAAGGCACTTGGGGATTGAACAACGTGCTTGTTACTATATGACTGGCTTAATTTCTACAATGAAAAAAATTGTAGGTCCAACCATGGAAGACATTCTTTCAGAACTTCCATTAAAAGATGAGATCCATGATGCTTTACTGGGAAAGGAAAATCAGTTAAAAGATGTGTTGGATTTAGTTGAGGCGGTTGAACAAGCAGAGTGGAAAGAAATGGCTGATAAATGTCGAAAGTTGAATCTGCATGTGCGTGAACTTTTTAGAATTTATGCTGAGTCTTCAAATTGGGCTACAAAAATGATAGAGGCAGAAAAAATCGCTTCTTTTGAACCTGACCCATTTTTTGTTCAATAATATAGACTTTGAGAGAGAGTATTTTTGCGTATATTCATCTCCATTTATGATAAAGTATAAACATACTTAAGATTTAGACTGAATGTAATGGGGGTAAGCGAAAAGTGAAATTAAATATGATTAAGTGTCATGGGTCGGGTAATGATTTTTTATTGATAGATGAATGGAATGGAGCGTATTCCTTCACTGAGGAAGAACGTGCGGCTTTGGCTAAAATACTTTGTGATCGTCATTCCGAATTAGGTGCTGACGGGATCCTTTATGTGATAAATAGTGAAAAATCTGATGCAAGAATGCGTGTATTTAATGCAGATGGGTCTGAAGCGTCCATGTGTGGAAATGGACTTCGTTGTGTCGCCCGTTATGTATGTGAAAAGCTGAATAAGGAAGAAGCTGTCATTGAAACGATGAAGGCTCATTTGCAAGTGAAAAAGCAAGAGGATATATTCACTGAGATTCCAACTTATATGGTTGAAATTTCACCAATCTCTTTTCAATTGTCGGATCTTCCACTTGAACTAGATCAAGAAACACTTATTAATGAAAAACTTCCTTCTTTATCAGAGAAACTTACTTTTACTGCGCTAGCAGTGCCTAATCCACATATTGTTTCCATTGTGGAGTCAGAAGACATCCGTTCTGACGTCCAAAAACAATTAAGCGAATATGTAAACGGTCCAAATCCTCTTTTTCCAGATGGTGTGAATGTTAGCTTTGTGAAGTCTCTTCAAAAAGGTGCTATCTATGTACGTACCTTTGAACGTGGAGTAGGCTTTACGAATGCATGTGGAACGGCGATGTCTGCTTCCAGTCTTGTCACTTGTCTAAATGGCTTAAATGAAAAAGAGAAGGCAATTGAAATCTATAATAATGGTGGAAAAGTTCGCTGTGTGGTTCATGAAACAGAAGCTGGATATTGGATTGAATTAATCGGAAATGCGACGTACATGTATCAAGCTACAATCGATCTTGATGTGAAAGAAGCCATTTTCCATGTACTTGAAAAACATGTTTTTGAGACTGAAACAAAACAATATAAAAAATTAGAAGAGTTGGCCAGCCAATTTGTTAATGAACATATGTAATTCATATTTTTGTTTTCCTTTGTACGATGAATAAACATGAAGGATCGGTCTTTAATAGACCGATCCTTATTTTATTTTTTAAAAACTGTAAAACAGGATCGAAATTTTGTGCTTCTTTTGCTTTAAAAAAGGATCGTTTATTTTCTATGGTTCGTTGGCTTATGTCATCATCCACTTGGCTCATTATTTGTATCATACTTTTTCGCTATTATGAATATCGTAACAATTTATAGCATATAGTTGGTAAATTGTCATGTTAAACTAGAGATAGAATTCATTCTTCGAGATGTAAGGGGAGAAAGTATGGAAACGTATATATTATCTTTAGATCAAGGGACAACAAGCTCTCGAGCCATTCTTTTTAATCAAAAAGGGCAAATAGTCCATGTGGCACAAAGAGAGTTCTCGCAATATTTTCCGAATCCAGGTTGGGTCGAGCATGATGCGAATGAAATTTGGGGTTCAATTTTAGCTGTGATTGCGACTGTTTTGTCAGAGTCAGGTGTGAAGGCTGAACAAATTGCAGGAATTGGCATTACGAATCAGCGGGAAACAACCGTTTTATGGGATAAAGAAAGTGGGCAGCCCATCTATCATGCGATTGTCTGGCAATCCAGACAGACGATGGATATTTGTAATGATTTGGAGATGAATGGTTATCAAGATGTATTTAAACAAAAAACAGGCTTATTAATTGATGCCTATTTTTCTGGAACAAAAGTGAAATGGATATTAGATCACGTGGAAGGTGCACGTGAAAAGGCGGAACGGGGAGAGTTGCTTTTTGGCACGATTGATACGTGGCTTATTTGGAACCTTTCCGGTGGTAAAGCACATGTGACCGATTATTCGAATGCCTCTCGTACCCTTATGTTTAATATTTACGATTTGAAATGGGATGAGGAGCTTTTAAAGATTTTGTCCATACCCCAATCCATGCTTCCAGAAGTGAAATCTTCATCTGAGATCTATACGAATACTGCTGGGGATCATTTTTTTGGAAAAGAGGTTCCGATTGCAGGTGTAGCAGGAGACCAGCAAGCAGCTCTTTTTGGGCAGGGCTGTTATGAAAAAGGAATGGCTAAAAATACATATGGAACGGGCTGCTTTATGCTTATGAATACAGGGGAAAAGCCTGTTCGATCCGAACATGGTTTACTCACGACAATCGCTTGGGGAATAAACGGTAAGGTTGAATATGCGTTAGAAGGAAGTATTTTTGTTGCTGGGGCTGCTATTCAGTGGTTACGTGATGGACTGCGTATGTTAAAAAATTCAGCAGATAGCGAAGCCTATGCATTAAAGGTCGATTCAGCAGAGGGTGTTTATGTCGTGCCTGCCTTTGTTGGTCTAGGTACTCCGTATTGGGATAGTGATGTAAAAGGAGCCGTATTTGGTTTAACTAGAGGGACATCGAAAGAGCATTTCATTCGCGCTACATTAGAATCTCTCGCCTATCAAACAAAAGATGTATTAGCGGCAATGGAAGAAGATTCAGGAATTAAGTTAAAAACCCTACGAGTGGATGGGGGCGTTGTAAAGAATAATTTCCTCATGGAATTCCAAAGTAATCTATTAAATGTATCCGTTGAACGTTCACAAATAAATGAAACGACTGCGCTAGGAGCTGCATACTTAGCAGGTCTTGCTGTTGGATATTGGAATAGTCAGGATGAAATCACTCAGAATTGGACGATTGAAAGAACGTTTCTTCCAAACATGGAGGATAATGATCGTCAACATTTATATAATGGCTGGAAAAAGGCAGTAAAAGCAGCGATGGCATTTAAATAGTTTAAATAGAGAAATCGTTTTGGTGATCAAATAACCAGTTGGGTGGGGTTAGATGAAATTCTCCAATGTAAACCGAAATGAGTATAGGAAGGCATTAACATCGAATGGTTTTGATGTATTGATCATAGGTGGAGGCATTACAGGTGCTGGAATTGCACTTGATGCTTCCTTACGTGGCATGAAAGTAGCATTGATTGAAATGCAAGATTTTGCTGCAGGCACATCAAGCCGTTCAACAAAACTTGTACATGGAGGCCTCCGATATTTAAAGCAATTCGAAGTAAAGCTAGTTGCTGAAGTTGGGAAGGAAAGAGAAATTGTTTATGAAAATGGACCGCACGTAACAAAACCAGAGTGGATGCTTTTACCGATATTTAAAAGGGGGACTTATAATCGCTTTAGTACCTCGATTGGCTTACGTATTTACGATTTTCTCGCAGGTGTAAAGAAAGAGGAACGTAGAAAAATGTTAACGATTCAAGAAACCATCGATAAAGAACCTTTGCTTAAAAATAAGGATTTACAAGGTTCAGGATACTATGTAGAGTATCGAACAGATGATGCCCGCTTAACCATTGAAGTGATCAAAGCAGCTGTTCAAAATGGGGCCATATGTGTTAATTATGTTAAAGTAGAAAAACTTTTATACAAGGGAAAAGATCAGGTGTGTGGCGCAAGTGTTGTTGATCAATTATCAGGAGAAATGTTTGAGGTTAAAGCCAAGAAGGTAGTGAACGCAACAGGTCCCTGGGTAGATAAGGTCCGAGAAATGGATGGATCTCGAAAAGGAAAAACACTTCGACTAACGAAGGGGGTCCATATTGTTATGGATCAAAGCTGTTTTCCCCTCCAACAATCGATTTATTTTGATACACCTGATGGTCGAATGGTGTTTGCCATTCCTAGAGATGGGAAAACCTATGTGGGCACAACGGATACTTTTTACAAGAATGATCCACAAAGTCCGAGAATGACGATTGAAGACAGAAACTATTTAATTCAAGCCATCCATTACATGTTTCCATCTTTAAAAATAACAGAAAAAGAGATTGAATCAAGTTGGGCTGGCGTTCGTCCACTAATATTGGAGGAGGGAAAAGATCCCTCTGAGATTTCACGAAAGGACGAAATTTGGGAATCTGGCACGGGTCTGTTGTCCATAGCGGGTGGGAAATTAACAGGTTATCGCAAAATGGCGGAAATGATTGTCGATGTATTGGTTCAAAAATTACATGATGAATACAATCAGTTCTTTGGTGAATGTAAAACGAAACAATTCCCAATCTCCGGTGGGGAAGTCGGTGGGGCAAAGGGATTTAAGGAATTTATGGAGGATAAAGCTTATCGTGGTGAGTTCGTTGGAATTACCCATGAGGAAGCTCTTCATTTAGCTTCTTTCTATGGTTCAAACGTCTCCATCCTTTTTGATATGATCGAGAAAGAAAAAGAATTGTCGATCTCTTCCATGTTGCCGATTCCCCTTTGGGCAAAACTTCACTATGCTCTGGAATATGAAATGGTGGCAACGCCGATCGATTTTTTCAACCGAAGAACAAGTGCCATATTGTTTGATATCGATTCTGTCCGAAAATTTCAAGCAGATGTAATTAATTATATGGGGCATTATTTTCAATGGAGTGAAAAAGAAAAAAGTGTTTATAGCCTTCAGTTAGAGTCTGCAATAGAGGAAGCGATTGCACCTGCTGTAGAGTAAGGTATCCTCTTTAATAGTTGTGGTTATTCTTTCACCATGATTTTCTTAAAATGTTCCAATACCAGAAAAAAATATAATTAATTGACAAATTAGGAGGAATGAGTTATCCTTATTAAGGACATATTTCAAGTATTTAATGTCTATGAGAAACAAAATAGACTGATATAGGATTTTTTGGTTTAGCTACAAACTCACAGTAGCTAATAAGTAAGTAATATAACCTTCCAATACTACTACTTTTATGAAAGAATATTCTTCGTTTAATCATAACACTTCAATTTACAAAAAATCTCATTCATACTTATCCCAACTCGTTTAATGTATAACCTGATTCCTATTGGCACGGCCCAGGAGCCGTAAAGATGGAAGAGAGGTAGGGCTTCTATTGTTTTAGGTTTTAAAAATGAAAAAGAAAATGTTTTTGTTACATTTAATATGTCCCATGGATGGCCAAAGGATTTCGGCTATCCTTTTTTGATTTTTCAGTAAACTTTAAAGAATCTTAGATTAAAATAAATATTAAAAGATATTTGTATTGACAAATACATCATCTACACTTATAGTAATGGTAACGCTATTAAGTTCGGTATAATTATTTTAGATAAGTTGTCAAGGCTTCAAGGGCTGTTGGCAAATTTATTTTGCACAGTTCAATTCCAGCTACGATTTTTTATAGGTGCAAATATTATATGTATAACTTAGAGTGAATACGTTTTTCGGAGGCAAACTCATGAACACAGGTAAAGTAAAATGGTTTAATGCGGATAAAGGATTTGGTTTCATCGAATCATCAGAAGGCCAAGATGTTTTCGTACACTTTTCAGCTATTCAAACTGAAGGTTTCAAAACTTTAGAAGAAGGCCAAGAAGTTAATTTTGAAATCGTTGAAGGAAACCGTGGACCACAAGCTGCAAACGTAACAAAAGCATAATAATTGCTTTTTAAGGTGATGCATGTCAAATTCATGCATCATTTTTTTCTGTGTCATAACGAGTGGATTTGATTCATCGCGGAGAATCATGGTATAAGCGATATAAAATTAATTTTTGGTGAACCATTCACTGATCATGACCCCGTTCGGATAATATTTTTTAAGGTGAATGGGCGAAAATTCATTTATATCGTGGATCCTGATGTGCAGTTCGTTTTTTTGTGATAATTTCTTTCATTTAATATGATAAAAATGGGGTCTAAATGGAAACCCTAATAATGTGCATTTGGAAGAAAGAATATTGAACAATTGAAGATATTTAAGGAGGAAAAATTATTTTGACAACTTTTTCAGATTTCGGCTTAAGTAAAGAAATAGAGCAAGCCGTTTTTAATATGGGCTTCGAAGAACCAACACCAATACAGGCACAAGCAATTCCGATCGCATTAGATGGTAAGGATATGATCGGACAGGCACAAACAGGTACAGGAAAAACAACTGCGTTTGGTGTGCCACTTTTAGAAAAATTAAGTGTAAAAGAAGGTACACAAGGACTTGTTGTTTGTCCTACACGTGAGCTTGCGGTTCAGGTAGCAGAAGAATTAAACCGGATTGGTCAAGGAAAGGGAATTCGTGCATTGCCAATTTATGGTGGGCAAGATATTAGTCGCCAAATTCGTTCTTTGAAAAATGGACCACAAGTGATTGTGGCTACGCCAGGACGTTTAATTGATCATATTGAAAGAAAAACAATTCGTCTAGGGGCTATCAAAATGGTTGTACTAGATGAAGCAGATGAAATGCTAAATATGGGCTTTGTTGAGGATATTGAAAAGATTCTTGCTGAAACGCCAAAAGAAAAGCAAACGATGTTATTCTCAGCAACAATGCCTAGAAGAATACAAAATCTTGCTGAACGTTTTATGAAAGATCCTGAGATTGTAAAAGTTAAAGCAAAAGAAATGACTGTTACAAATATTGAACAGTATTACGTTGAAGCACATGAAAAACAAAAATTTGATGTTTTATGTGGTTTACTTGATATTCAAACACCAGAACTTGCGATCGTTTTTGGACGTACAAAAAAGAGAGTAGACGAAGTGGTGGATGGGTTAATCAAAAGAGGTTATTCAGCTGAGGGAATTCATGGAGACATTCCACAATCAAAACGTGATCAAGTCATTCGCCGTTTTAAAGAGGCATCGATTGATATTATGGTCGCAACCGATGTTGCTGCACGTGGTCTAGATATTAGTGGAGTATCACATGTTTACAATTTTGACATTCCACAGGATCCTGAGAGCTATGTTCACCGAATTGGTCGTACGGGTCGTGCAGGAAAAAAAGGGAAAGCCATGACATTTGTTTCCCCACGAGAAATTGATCATTTGAAGGTTATTGAAAATATGACCAAAAAGAAAATGGACAAAATGCCAATTCCAACCATGCATGATGTACTAGCTGGAAATCAAAAAGCAGCGGTCAACCAATTGCGTGAAACAATGGAAAATAACGATTATCTAGATTATAAGCAATTAGCAGAAACATTGCTTGAAGATACAGATTCGGTTACACTATTGGCTTCTGCACTTAAACTTATCACAAAAGAACCAGATGCAACACCAGTAAGATTAACATCTGTTGAACCATTAAGATCGAAAAAACCAAGAGGCGATTTTGACCGTAAGCGTCGTGGTAGTAATGACCGTGGTGGCCGAAATGATAAAGGCAGATCTTTTGATCGTGATCGCAAACGCAGCCCAAGACGTCCTTCAGGCGAAAAAACACGTTAATAAAAGTGTTTTCGATGCTTAAAGACTTGAATGCCAACAATATTCATCTTTTACAAACAAAAAAATAAAAAAAGTTTTAAAAATGCATTATAAATTTCGTGTGAATGAGCCATATTAATAAAGACAGAATATAATTCTGTATTTTTAGCTATGAGCTTTAGGAGGAAAAGAAAATGGCAACTGGTAAAGTAAAATGGTTTAATGCTGAAAAAGGATTTGGATTTATTGAAGTTGAAGGTGGAGAAGATGTTTTCGTTCACTTCTCAGCGATTCAAAGTGAAGGCTTCAAAAGCCTTGATGAAGGTCAGGAAGTTAGTTTTGATATAGAAGAAGGCCAACGTGGACCTCAAGCTGTAAATGTATCTAAACTTTAATTGACACTAGTAAAGCCCAGTTCAAAGATTTTGAGCTGGGCTTTTTATCTGATTAATTTATAAAAGCAAAGACGTTAATGGATCCTATATAAATAAGAATAATAAAGCTATTGCGCCTTTTATAGTAATATTAAAGGAATAATGAGGAGGTACATAAAATGAAATCATTTACAGTCCAATTTCACAAAGAAGATCAAACAGATTCAATGACCGTTCAAAAATTAAGCGAAGAAGATTTTAACACGGTGACAGAAGGTGGAACAAGACATTTATTTGAACTTGATACGAATATTGGCTTTTTCATTTTTTTTGATGCAGAAGACAGTTCTGGTGAAGAATCCTATTTAGTTCTTCTATATGAGGAAGAAAATGAGGATCCAAGTGCTTGTTACGGTTTTGAATTAACTGATTTTTATCAATTTGCTGCACTCCATTTAAATGATCTTGAATTCCAAGACGAGTTGGAAGAACAAGAAGAAGAATCGGAAGAAGAAGTATATGGTCCCATTCATCACTTAGCACATTTACTTTACCATATCGTGGAAGAAGGTAAAGAATATAGAGGCATAAAAAAAGAGCGAGAAAGAGTCGCTCTTTTTTCATGCCAAATTTATACTTCAGCTTCATGAAAATGCATGGAGCAAAATTCATTGACCAGTTTTTCTTCATCTTCCTCAAGTGCAAATTCTAAATATTTATTTTCTAAGCTATCATAAAAATGATAATTCAGCACCTTTGACTGATTTTCATCAGCATAATATAGCACCTTTAACTGTAATCCATTTTCATGATAAAGTTCATCATCTTCAGGAACGTCTAATATTTAAAAAGAATTCGTAGCGGTTTCCTGTTAAGATTCCAGTAGGATCTTTAATAAGTTCAACGGTATATTCTGTAATATTCACTTTTGTATGCATCCTTTCGCATATGTTACTGTTTCTTTATTAAACAATTTCAGAAATTGTTTAAAGGTAGGAAATAATCAACTCCATAACCATAACCTAACACTTTCTTATTATACACCAACAATCTTTTATGAAACGATTTTTCTCATATTAATTATAATAGTATTATAATTGAAATAGGAAAATGTGGAAAGGTTGGTGGTTATATGTTTATTTATACGAGTAAACAAATTAAAGAAATCGATACTCAAGCTGAAAAAAAGGGAATGTCCCTTTTTGCATTGATGGAAAATGCAGGTAGCGGGTTATATGGCAACATCAAGTCACTCTTAGAGGTGAATGATCAGATATTGATTCTTGCCGGAAAAGGGAATAACGGGGGAGATGGCATTGTTCTTGCTCGTTATTTAAAAAACAATGGTTATAATGTCAAATTAGCATTTCCCCTAGGAGAACCACAAACTGTGACAGCAAAGGAACATTTTGCCTATTATCAAGCATGTGGTTATGAAAGCCAAATATATTCAAAAGAATGGAAAGCGGATTGGATTATTGATGCTTTGTTAGGGGTTGGAAGTCAACTTCCATTACGAAAAGATTTATCAGAGGTGACAGACTGGATAAATAATAGAAAACGCAAAAGTCATTGCCATTGATCATCCAACAGGTGTCTCATCTGATACGGGGGAAGCAGATGAGCATGCGATTCGAGCAGACTATACCTTTTCACTGCATGGATATAAGCCTTCAACATTTTTATTTCCTGCTTCTGAACATTATGGAAAAGTTAGTGTTATTGATATCGGAGTTCCCCAAACAAGTACTTGGAGAATTTGGTGTGAAGAGGATGTAAGAATGACATTGCCAAAACGAACCGGGAATACACACAAAGGTACATATGGCACGGCTCTATTAGTAGCTGGAAGTGATGAGATGCCTGGGAGTGCAGCACTTGCCGCAATAGGGGCTCTAAGGTTTGGGACAGGGAAGCTATCGATCGCAACAACGAAACATGCAGCCACGATTATCGGGACACTTGCTCCAGAAGCGACTTTTTCATACAACTTGCACGCAGTTCAAATAGACCATCGTTTCTCATCCATTGCCATTGGACCAGGACTTACACCAAATGAAAAATTAGAGCAATTTATTGCTGATATTCTTGAGAAGCCGATTCCGATCATTCTGGATGCAGGTGCATTGAGTATAAGAAAGTACAAGCCTCGGTCCCATGCAACGATTCTAACGCCACATCCAGGTGAATTTAGTCGCTTAACAGGAAAAACAAGCAAAGAAATACAATTAAATCGGATCAATTTGGCTTCCGAATATGCACAACAAAATGGGGTCATTATCGTCTTGAAAGGCAAATATACGGTCATCGCATTCCCAGATGGAACAGGTTATATCAATGTGACAGGGAATAGTGCCCTTTCAAAAGGTGGAACAGGTGATACATTGACAGGTATGTTGTTAGCTTCCGTTGGAACGCATGATCGTATTGAAGAGGCTGTAGCGAACGCCGTTTACATCCATGGGCTTTGTGCAGATGAATGGGTCAGCTATAATGGAGAACAAACGATGTTAGCACATGACATGGGTCGGATTTTACCTGAAATATGCTGGAAATTCACAAAAGGTTAAAGGAAATATCAAAATCAAATGCGCCTCGGCGTATTTGCGCCCAGATAATACCTTCGCTCGCTCGACGACGGACAGGACGTCCTAGTCAGGCGAAAGCCACAGGATGTGGCGTTCTGAGCGTGGCAAACTTCCTTTTAAAATCGAATGTCTCCGCCGGAGGCTTTAACTTCATTCAGTTAGGGTTTGAACCCCCACTGAATTGATAAAAGCTGGCATTCATCTCACCACTTATAGAAGTGGGAGACTTCTGCTGAATGAAGTTAAAATATAAAATAAAACGAGAGGGAATCATAAAAGTTCCTTCTCGTTTTATAAATAAATCAATATGGGGGATGTAGAAGAAAAGACAGGTTTTCTTGCCATCACGGCACCATAGTCATTAGTGAAGGGATAAGTGAGTTTACCCAAAATAATGAAATCCAAGCTGCAAAAATCATGGCAATCATTGAAAAGGTAGCTTCTTTTTCACCATATTCCATTGCTGCACTTGTTCCTGAACCATGTGCCCCCATACCAAGTGCTAAACCTCTAGCGATCGGAGATTTTATTGAAAACCATTTAATAATATAAGGTCCGATGATCCCACCGGTAATCCCAGTTACAATGACAAAAATCGTGGTTAGTGAGGGAAGACCTCCAATTTCTTTCGATATCTCAATGGCAACAGGTGTTGTAATGGACCGTGGCAATAAACTAAGGACAAGATCGGAATTTAAATGTCCAAGAGATGCTAGAGTAAAGGACGAAATAATCGCTACAAGTGTACCGCTTGTAATACTCACCAAAATATTGCCCATATATTTTTTTAGCAGAGGTAAATGCTTATAAATCGGAATGGCAAAGGCCACAGTTGCAGGTCCAAGCAAATTGCTGACCCATTTAGCATCTGCGATATAAGTATTTACAGGAATATCGATTAAGTATATGAAACCAATTAAGACAAGTGTACTTACGACTAATGGATTTAAAAAAGGGAAAGACCATCTTTTATAAGCTTTTTTTGCTAAAAAATAAATGGTAAACGTGATAAGAGTGCAAATAATCATTTTCATTTGGCTGTCTCCCCTCACTTTCCAATTGTTTACTTTTTCAGAAATATAAGCAGTGGAACTAATCACGATAAAAGTACTTACTCCAACCATTAAAATGGACCCAATTCCCTGCCAACTTAACAATTCATCATAATTAATGATTCCTACAGCAGAAGGAATAAAAAACAACAGTAGCTCAGCTAGTAACCAATTTCCACCTTGTTCAATCCATTCTAGTTTCACAATTCCAAGTAATAATGAAAATAAGAGTAACAATAATCCTACCATAGAAGCTGGAATTGGAATGGGGACAACCGCTTTAACACCGGACCCGAGAAAAAGAAATATGTAAATAAATAATATTTGTACAATGATTGTAATTATTTTCATGTTTCAACACTCCTTCAAGTAACCTATCAATTAGGTTATCTTTACTATAAATGGAATCATGAACCTCGTAAAATACATTTATTTCATATCTGATATAACCAAAAGTAATGAAAAGGCTTTTCTTTATAAGAAAGGGTTTTCACACTGTGAGACAACCTTCCAAGCTATTTCTTCTGCGCTAAAATAAAATCGATAAACGTTCTGGCGGCATTCGACACATATTTATCGTTTTTTGTAATGACAGCGAGATTCCATAAAGTTGGAGGATTTAGGTCTAAGATTTTAATGTGATGATGATCCACGCGGCTACAAAGGGATTCTGGCAAGATTGTCACGCCTAAGTTGGCAGCTACCATTTCCGACATAAAATCCCATTGTGAACTTTTAAATAATATCTTTGGCTCAAATCCTTCATTGATGCATTGCCTCCAAATAATGTCATGCAGAGCAAACTCCTCGTTAAAAAAGATAAACTCTTCATTTTCTAATTCTTTTAATTGGACAACCTCTTTTGTGGATAATGGGTGGTCAATATGAACAAGTAGTTTCATTACTTCACTTATAATCGGGTGAATTTGAAAATCAGTTTCTTCAATTGGTAATACAGCTATACCTAATTCAATTTCTCCTTCGAGAACCTTTTTGGTCAATCTTGGTGCTGCATATTCAGTTATGTTTATTTTTATATTTGAATATGCTTTATGAAATTCGGCTATGACTTTTGGAAAAAAAAGACTGCCAGCAATCGGTGGGATTCCGATGTGAATCGAACCGTGTTGTAAATTAGTCATATCTGATAAAGTGGTAGTCATTTCATTCATTAGGGCAATCATCTTTTTGGCATAATCCATGACAATTTTGCCAGCATCGGTTACTTCACTTGATTTATTCGAACGGATAATTAAGGTCATATCAAGCTCTTCTTCAAGTCCTTTTACCATTTTGCTTAAAGCAGGTTGGGAAACATGAAGGACTTCAGCAGCCTTTGTCATACTTTGCTGTCTGGCTACTTCAAGAAAATAGGTTAATTGTCTAATATCCATTATAAAACCACCATTCATCTTCTTTATTTAAGTCAATTATACATGAATGATGAGTTCGAAAAGAAGGCAAAAAAATGGGGAATCTCTTATAATGAGTATATTCGTGGGAAAGTGGGGATGAAAATGGTCAAATTAATTGCCATTGATTTAGATGGTACTCTATTGGATAAGGGAAAATATATAAGTAATAAAAATATAGAAGCAATAAGATTTGCCCAAAAAAGTGGAATAATGGTAGTAATTGCGACAGGACGTGCAAATTTTGACGCACAAAATTTATTTAAAGAAACCGATATCAATCCATGGATTATTGGTGCAAACGGTGCAACAATCCACGATCCAAGTGGTGAACTTTTCTATTCTATTCCACTTAATCAACAAACTGCTGGTAAAATGTTAAATATATTAGAAGATGAATCTCTTTATTATGAAGCTTTTATTGACCATCAGATTTGTGCACCTAACTATGGAAAAGAATTACTATTTCAAGAGATTGATCAATTAATGAGTAAAACGGAATCATATGGATAAAAGTCTACTGAAACTAGAAATCGAGATTCAATTTGGTCAGTCAGGATTTACATTTATAGAATCCTTCAGAAAACTGTTAGAACAAGAAAAGGACATTTATAATATCCTGGCCATCTCGTTTGATGAAGAAAAGCTTCAAAAAGGTTGGGGGAAATTTTTGGATATTCCAGAATTAACGATTGTGAAGTCAGGAAAACATAATTTTCATCTGCAACATGAACAAGCTTCCAAAGGAAATGCACTCGAAATCCTTGCGAAACAATTTAATGTTGATTTAGCAGATACGGCAGCTGTAGGTGATAATTATAATGATCTTCCAATGTTGCAAATTGCGGGGAGAAGCGCTGCTATGGGGAATGCAGATCAGGAAATTAAAGATCTATGTGATGTGGTCACATTATCGAATGATAAAGACGGAGTGGCACATTTTATTCATTCTCTTTTGTAAGAAATTAATCTATGTACTGTTAATTGGTTTTGACTATGGATATAAAATATCTATTTCATACAAATGAGATCATACTACTTTACAAGACTTGTTCATAGAGACAATAAAAGGGACATCAATTTATTGATGCCTCTTTTATTGAATCGTTCTTCATAAAGGCATTTTCTGAAGTGCCACTTGGTAACAGTCATAAGATTAGCCTAAAGGAAGCTATTAATCTAGTGCCGCAGCTCTTCTTTCTTAGACGCAATGCTTATGGAGTGTAAAAACAGGACGGCTACTGAACACGACAAGCGTTGGTGATGTGAGAATGCATACAATGATTTAACAATAATATGGTTTAAACAAGAATATATTAACCTATGAACTTATAATATAGCAACACAGCTGGTAATTTAATGAGGGTGTTGTTCAGGGAAGAATTAACGTTCTTAGAATTAAAACTTATAAAAATGGCTGAAATGTTTAGAAACAGTTACTTATGAGTGATCTTTTCTATATATTCAATTCATTCGTATGAAACCAATGAAATATCACGAATTGGAGGAACATAAATGAAAGCAATTGTGTACAAAAAGTACGGTCCCCCTGAAGTTCTTCAACTGAAAGAGGTAGAAAAACCTACTCCTAAGGAAAATGAAATACTGGTAAAAGTAAAAGCGACAACCGTAACAGTAGCCGATATTCGGGCACGGAGTTTTACAGTTCCTCCCGCTTTTTGGCTGCCTGCCCGAATAACACTTGGTTTTAGACAACCGAAAAAAGAGATACTGGGGATGGAGTTAGCTGGCGAAGTTGAGTCAGTAGGGGAAGCTGTCAAAAGGTTCAAGGAAGGTGACCAGGTTTTTGCGGCATCCCTAGTGGGTTTTGGTGCTTATGCTGAGTATAAGTGTCTGCCTGAAGATGGACCAGTATCTCTTAAACCTAATAATATGACTTTTGAGGAAGCCGCTGCCATTCCCATTGGGGCACGTACAGCATTGTTTTTTCTTAGAAAAGCAAACATTCAGAGTGGCCAAAAGGTTCTTGTCTATGGAGCTTCGGGAAGCGTAGGAACTTATGCAGTACAAATTGCCAAATATTCTCGGAGCAAACGTTACAGGGGTATGTAGTACAAAGAATTTAGAATTGGTAAAATCTCTAGGAGCCGATCGAGGTAATTGACTATACTGTTGACGATTTTTCTAGTAAAGGTAAGACTTATGATGTGATCTTTGATACGGTAGGCAAGAGTTCGTTTTCAGCTTGTATGAAATCGCTAAAGAAGGACGGAACCTATATAAATCTCACTGTACCGTTACCAGGTGTTCGAATGCTATGGACTAAATTGACAAGCAGCAAGAAACTAATATTGGGTCAAAATTCACCTGAAACTTCCGAAGCACTAAACTTCCTTAAAGAACTTGTTGAGGCGGGGAAGTTAAAAGTGGTCATTGACAGATACTATGCGTTTGAAGAAATAGTTGAAGCTCATAGATATGTCGAGAAAGGACACAAGAAGGGAAATGTAGTCATAAATGTGGAGCAAAACAACAAAGTCTTTTATAAAGGACTTTAACATGAACGTAATCCTGACTACCTGAAGATTAGGTAAAAACAAAACCGTCACTCAATCTGGAGTGCCGGTTTTGTTTTGGTATTAAAAAACCTATATGGAGTTGAATTTAGATTGTCAAAATGTGTGTGGAAAGGAATAGTTCAGATTAACCCTAATATTCCTTTGGTTCATAGTTTAAATCACGAAATAGTTGATTTTTTTCCTTCTTAGTTAAGTCTCTCCATTGTCCAAGGGGGAGGTTACCTAAGATGAATATTCATAATTCGAGTTCGCTGAAGTCTATAAACTTCATATCCAAGAGCTTCACACATGCGACGAATTTGCCGATTTAACCCTTGTGTTAAAATAATTTGAAAATCATATTTCGATAACTGCCTTACTTCACAAGGAAGTGTGACTGTATCTAATATTTTTACACCCTCTGACATTTTCTTTAAGAATTCAGGAGTGATGGGGCGATCCACTGAAACAATATATTCCTTTTCATGCTTATTTTCAGCACGTAAGATTTCATTGACAATATCACCATCATTTGTAAGGAGTATTAAACCATCCGAATCTTTATCAAGACGTCCAATATTATAAACTCGCAATGGATGGTTGACCAAATCAGCAATATTTCCTTTTACACTTTTTTCGGTAGTACTCGTAATACCAATCGGCTTATTTAAAGCAAGATAGACATTATTTCTTGCTAACCTGATTTGATCTCCACTTACACGAACATCATCTCCAGGTTCAACTTGGCTCCCAATTTTTGCTATGGAACCATTTATTGTTACTCTTCCTTCAGCTATTAATTTATCTGCTCCTCGCCTAGAAGCTTTTCCAGATTCGCTTATAAATTTATTGATTCTCAAGATTACCATCCTTTAATAACAATTATTCTTTAAGAATAACCAACAAGCACTTATTTTACAAGGGCTTATATCGTTTCTAATACTAAGCGGGTCCTAATAAAAATGTAAATCACCTTAAATGTAGTACTAAGAATGGTTGTTCATAAATAATATGGAAATAGAAATAAAAAATGGTGATGGCTTAAAATAATAAGTGTCGAATGGGGGGAAATGTCATCGATAGAGGAACAATGATTCGTACAATTGTTTTAGCACTTGCCTTAATTAATCAATTTTTAACAGCATTTGGATTAACAAAAATTCCTGGAACATCAGATGAACAAATCTTAGTGGTTTCAACGATTATTACATCCGTTACGGCCATTATTGCTTGGTTCAAAAATAATTATTTAACGGTAAAAGGGAAGAAGCAAAAAGAAGTGTTACAAAAAAATGACTTAACCAATGCAAAATAAAAAAATCCCGATAGGAATGATCCTATTGGGATGGTTGATAAAATTAGTTGTGAACAATGGTATTTGATATCGTATTGTACCAGTGAACAAAATTTTCAACTACTGAATCTAAAAATTGAACAGTAGGTTCGTGTGTTAAGTTGCCAGCTTCATCAAATTTTTCATGAACCGCACCGACATATACTTCATTTCCAGGGAGTAGGGGAGAGGATACGCCAGCTGCAAATAAAATATCACGTAAATGTAATTGGGCTTTTACAGTACCTAAATTACCCATTGAAGCTCCCATAATCCAAGATGGTTTGCCGATCATGACTTTATCTACACGTGATAGCCAATCGATCACATTAACTAATACGCCAGGTACGGTGGCATTGTATTCAGGTGTTACCCAAAGAACAGCATCTGCTGAGGCCACTTTATTTTTAAATGTTTTAACCACTTCAGGCGGATTATTTTCGATATCTTGATCATAAAAAGGAAGTTCCTTAATGTTTAAGATCTCCAGATCAAAATGCTTTTGATAACGATTTTGGATATAATGAGCTAGCTTCAGGTTATAAGAATCCTTACGAATACTTCCTACAATTGCTACAATTTTCATTTGTACGACCTCCTGTGATTTCATTCTGTTTACATAGTATTAATCTATATTTATGAAAATAGTCAATTTTAATTATAAACCTAATTGATACAAAAGAGAAAAAGTTTGCCCAATATACCACAAGAAACTTTACACAAGATTATTTTCCGATTGAAAGTAAAACGCCGATTTAGAAGATTCTTGTCGAAAATTAGATTAAAGTAATCTTTGAATATGTAAGCGTTTTCCATTATAATTAATAATAGGTTGGATGGCACGCGTGGCCGTCATAGTATTTAGCGTAGGCGGGGCTAATACTGAGATTATTTAAACAATATGTTTGTGGTAATAATCTAAAATAGAAATGATTTCCATGCAAATGTAAAGAGGGTCATAGGATGATGAATGGAACCTCAAAACCAGATCATGGTGTTTATTAAATATGAACAGACTCTCTTTTCAAACACATTTGCCTTGAAGGCAATGCATGTAGGACCTATTCATTTCATTTGAATAGGTCCTTGTTTTCGAAAAAAGTAATATATAATTCCTCCTCTTTTCATGTTTAGTTTATAGCTATAAAATCAATATTGTCAATTTTAATTGAGAATATTATATTATAATTGATAATAATAACTCAGCATCAATCGCTATAAAATAAAATATTGAAGAAAAAGTTCGTGTTTTTAAATGATAATAATTATTAATAATTTGCTTAATAAATATTTTTTTTGATATTTTACCTTATCCTTTCAATTGAGCTGAAAGGAGTTTGAAAGGTCCATTTCAACTGGATGAGTTAACTCTAACAACAAAAATAGATAAATTAGTGAAGAATATCCAAATGATTGACATAAACACTGAAGTTCTATAAAATTACTCTTAATTAAAGATATTTGAAGGGGTGAAAAACAATATGGAAAATATGGAGGAATTGGAAAAAGATCAGGATTTATCTTTAAAATTATTCGTTGTTTTAACACGTGCATTACAAAGTATTGAAAAAAAGACCATTAAAGAAATAAATAGCCAAGGACTAAATTTAACAGAATTTGGAGTACTTGAGTTGTTATATCATAAAGGGGATCAACCGATTCAGAAAATTGGGCAAAAGATATTACTCGCAAGTAGCAGTATTACTTATGTAGTGGACAAACTAGAAGAGAAAAATTATTTAAAACGTAGAGGATGTCCTACAGATCGACGTGTAACCTATGCAACCATCACTAAAGAAGGCAAAGAACTAATGGATGAAATTTTCCCTAAGCACAAGAGTTTCTTACATGAAATCATGGGAGTACTTTCTTCCAATGAAAAAAGATCGACCATTGAACAGTTAAAAAAATTAGGATTTTACGCACAAAATCATTAATTTATATCAGATATCTTGAATAGAAAATACTTTAAATCAAAATTCATATTAATTTGTTGACAAAACGTACAATGTTTTATAATATTATCTTGAATTAAAAATTAATTAATTAAATATTATTTATTTCATAGTAATCTTAGATCAGGATTCTATGTTGATCATTGTCAGTATTGAATAATTGTCCTTTTAAAGGGAATTAGAATATATATTTGTACATTTTTAGTACAGTAAAGATGTATGTATTTCACTGATAAAGTAAGGATTAGGCGGTGAAGAATTTGGGTTTTTTAGACAAATTATTTGGTGGTTCAACTAAAAAGGAGGAAGAAAAAATGACAAAATTAAACATCGGTATTATCTTAGGAAGCACAAGACAAGGACGCGTTAGTCCACAAGTTGGAGAATGGGTAAAAGGAATTGCAGACAAACGTGGAGATGCAAATTATGAAATCGTGGATATCGCAGACTTCAACTTACCATTCTTATTTACAACAGATGGTTCAGAACCAGGAATCGCAGCATGGGGCGAAAAAATTAATTCATTAGATGGATTTGTATTCATTGTTCAAGAATACAATCACAGCATTACAGGTGCATTAAAAAATGCTCTTGATACAGCACAAGCACAATGGAACAATAAAGCAGCAGGAATCGTAAGCTATGGTTCAACAGGTGGAGCTCGTGCAGCTGAACATTTACGTGGAATCTTAGGAGAATTAGCAGTTGCTGACGTTCGTACACATCCAACATTGTCTTTATTCACTGATTTTGAAAATGGATCAGATTTCAAACCAGCTGAATTACATCTTACAAATGTGAATGGAATGTTAGATCAAGTTGTTTCATGGTCTACAGCATTGAAAACAGTTCGTGGTTAATCGATATACAGATTATAATGAACAAAGGGATTGTAGGATTTTCTACAATCCTTTTGTTTTTTTTTCGCCTCAACGTGTAGTGAGATCTTCACATTTAGAAGGTTCACTTTTTGAACTAAGTCCTGAGTTGGATATATGCAATTTAAAGGAATACAAAAATAAATTGTAAGATGTTAATATAGATTTTCCATCTTTATCATTAAATGTAGTATAATAGGCACATGAGAACAGATATAAGAATGGGTCATCATTTATTTTTTTGATGATTTTGAATTAAATATAGGTATATATGATCATTTTGTTTTTCCTGCTTTTTAGACAATACAGTATCAATATTTACATATGATCATGAAAAAAAGAATTTTATAAATAAGGGGAGTTTTAAAATGGTATTTCTTCATTCTATCCTTAAACCAAAAAACAAATCTACTCAATGGCTACAAGAGGTGAATAGTCAAGACGTAGAACTTACCTTGTCCAATCAAAGTATTATAGAGCAATGCCATTCTATTGGTCTTTCTTTGCAAGATCTAAAAATTGCAAAGACCATTCAAACACTTATTAAAGAAAATGCAAATTCTATTGCTAGTGTATTTTTCAAAGGGATGAGTCATATTCCTGGATATACAAGTATTATTAAAGAATTTTCAAATGAAGAACGGTGGATAGAAATCCACGCGCACTTTTTAGTTCTAATGTTTGCTGGTCAATTTAATGATTCCCATTTTAATAGACTACAACATTTGGCGAGAAATCATCAATCTATTGGAGTACAACCCCAATGGTATGTGGCAAGTTTTCAAATCCTTCAAGAAAATATTCTGGAAACGATTTATCAGTCAACAGAAAATAAAGAGGAATTTTTCGTCATTTCAAAGAGTGTATCGAAAGTACTTAACATTCAGCAACAAGTAATTCTCGAAGAGTTAGAGAAAGAAAATAGAATGAAGAAACAGGAAGAATATCAAAGTATTAAAGAGGAATTAAAAAATAAGATATTCGCCACAAGTGAATATCTTGTCGCCTTAACGGAAGAAACAAATGCAAGTGTAGAAGAATTGATGGTTAAGAGTAATCAGGTGAATATTCAAGGTGAGAAGAGTGCCGAAAAATCGAAGGTAAGTCAAACGCTTGCTGAGGATGGACAGGAGCAATTAAAATCATTAGAAAAACAGATTCATTCTATACATAAAAGTACGTTAACCATGAAAGAGAATGTAGATAATCTTAATGAATTATCCACACAAATTAGGCAAGTAGTAACCATTGTAGAGGATATCTCGAATCAAACCAATTTACTTTCCCTTAATGCGTCCATTGAAGCAGCTCGTGCTGGTGAACATGGTAAAGGTTTTGCTGTTGTAGCAAATGAAGTTCGAAAACTGTCCGACCAAACACAGAAATCCGTTGAATCGATCAGAACGTTCACTGAACAAATCACTGAGCAAAATGAGAATGTTGTCAACAGTTTGTTGGAAGTTAAAGAGTTAACAGAAGATGGTCAAAAAATTTCACATATGACAGGAGAGGCCTTTGACCGTATTGTTAATTCAGCAAACGAAAATCTTGTGACGGTACAGCAATCAGAAAGTGACATGCGAAATTTAGTTGAAGTCATTCAAGAAATAAGTGTAGCAACACAGAAAATAGTAGAATCTACAGAAAAATTGAATGAAGCGGCACACCTTGCTTAGAAAATAAATGAATGAATGTACTCTTCTGCTATTGTATCTTTAATCAATTACTGATATTCTATTATGACTAATCGAAAAGAATCATGACTATTATTTTAAGAAAGTGTTTGAAAACAACTGTAAAGTCAAAAGTCCTTTTATGAGGGCTTTTTTTAGTCCAATAATGTTTTATTGTCCTAATTTATTTTTTGAGCATGGTCGAACAAAACTTTACATTATTTTTTCACGTTACATGGATAAAATAAAAGAATAACTGAACGAAGTTAAACAATCATAATTATGGAGTGATTATATGAGTAAGGCTAAGAGTAAAAGTGGAAAAACTGGAAAAGGAACAGGGAGAGGAACGGACAAAAAAGGTTGGAATCGTTGGCAGGCGAGTAGCGTCAAAAAAAAGAATGCTAAACCATATGTAAGTAAAGGGACTAAAACTTCAAATGATGAAAAAGACAATTAAGAATGAATATAATTAGACTTACATAAGTTCATTATTGATAATTTCAAAAAAATAGTACAACAATTATTGATATTTGTTATTCATTCGATGAGGATTGGTAATATTTTTATATTCTTGTTCATTAATGATCCCAAGTTTCTTAAATAAAGCCGTATAACCAAGAATTTTGATCTTTGTCCGTTTGCTACAATTCATTTGTACCATCTCCTTTGTATAATATATGCGCACACAACAAAATGTTTCCTTAGGGAAACATTTTGTTTGTTTTAAATTATTCATTTAGTCTCTATTCGGCGATCATTTGATAATGATAAGTTATTGACTTCATCCGTTTGAAATGTGATAAGTCTTCGTTAACCCTGAGTAATTTTCTTTTCAAGTTTCATTAAAACTGATATCATTCCTAAGATAGCTTCATTTACAATGAATGCGCTGCTTTTAATATGTATCGTGAATACAAGAAAATTTCATTTCGATTTCATAGGAGTTTTCTAAAATGAGGAGAGTAATCAATGAGTAAAAATGGAGCTCTTTATCTAGAGAATGAAAAGAGAGAAGATCAATCAAGGAACCAAAAATTTATTGCCATTATTTCTGACCTTCGAGCACTATTCAAGGGATTTGTTTTAATCGCCAATGTCTTACCTATTTTGACTGGATTTTTGTTAGCCTTATATATTACTCAATCTTCCATCGTTGAATACTGGGATGTATTTTTATTAACGATGGTTGGGGGTACGTTGATTATGGCTGGAGCACTTACCCTTAATAACTGGTACGAGGTTGATCTAGATCGTGTAATGGAAAGAACCAAAAAACGCCCAACCGTTACAGGTCATTTTTCGATGAATACAGTTTTTAAGATCGGAATCTTTTGTACAGTTCTCGGTTTTATCTTAATCTTATTCACAACAATGGAAGCAACCATTTATGCTTTTATTGGTTGGTTTACCTATGTCGTTTTGTATACGCTATGGTCAAAAAGAAAATACACACTCAATACAATGATTGGGGCTGTATCAGGTGCCGTTACCCCATTAATAGGGTGGACAGCCATTGAACCAGGGTTCCATATTGTTCCCATTACATTGGCATTGATCGTATTTTTTTGGCAAATGCCGCATACTTTTTCGATCGCCATGAGAAGATATGAGGAATATAAAAGGGCTGGAGTTGCCATGCTACCGGTTGTATATGGATTTGAAGTAACAAAAAGACAAATTGTGCTTTATATCGCTTGCTTACTTCCATTGCCATTTTTTCTAAGCTCACTCGGAGTCGTTTTTATAAGTGTCGCTACATTGCTAAACATTGGTTGGCTTATTATGGGGATAAGTGGATTATTTACGAAAAATGACGTGAATTGGGCCAATCGAATTTTTATTTATTCAGTAAATTATTTAACCATACTATTTCTTGCGATGATCATGGTTACTTTATTTTGATCGGGCTATAAGTTTTAAAAGTTCGCTTATTCTTTCCTTATTGTGTTGAAGGAGATTTCTTTCTATTTTATGGGAATAAAATCACATTAAAAAAGTAAGCTTTAAAAAGGGATTAACTTCAGAGTGAAATAAATAAATATCAGGCTATGCACAAGAGAGTTCACATATGAATTCTCTTGTGCATTTTTTTGTTATTTGGATGATTAGTTCTGTAAAAAAGAACGGCAATAATAAGTCACTTGAAATATTTTCCTGAATATACTATACTACATTACAACAGTAATGCACTATGTTGGAAGGAGGCGAAGACCATTCTAAATCCGAATAGTACTAAGCCTATTTATGTGCAAATTGCAGATTGGATTGAGTCAGAGATATTAAATGGACACTTTGAGAGTGATGAGAAAGTGTATTCACAATATCAATTAGCTGACATGTATACGATAAATCCTGCAACTGCAGCAAAAGGATTAAATCTTCTGGTAGATGAAAATATCCTCTATAAAAAGCGGGGTCTTGGGATGTTTGTTACAAATGGAGCAAAAGAAATCATTATGAATAAACGGAAAAGCCAAACATTGAAGCGCTTGGTTCAGGAATTGGTTTTAGAAGCAAATCGGTTGCACATAACTGAAAGCGAATTAATCAAAATGATTAAATTAGCAAAAGTGGAGGAGGGACTATAATAATGAAGGTGATCGAATGCAAGGACATAACGAAAACATACTTAAGGAGAAATGTGTTAAATAAGCTTTCATTTACAATTAAAGAAAATACAATAACAGGATTAGTTGGTCGAAATGGTGCGGGAAAAACAACTTTATTGAAAATCATTTGTGGATTAATCAAAGAAACTTCAGGAGAGATTAAAGTTTTTTCAGAACGACCATTTAATAACCTGAATGTATCCGCCAATTCCATTTTTATTGATGACCAAATGAGTTTTCCTCAAGCTTTACAGTTAGGGGAAATTTTAGAAGTGGCAGGTAGTTTTTATCCAAATTGGGATCAAGACTTGGCTAAACGGTTGTTTGATTATTTTTCTTTTGATTCGAAGCATTATCATCAACGTCTTTCAAAGGGAAAAACAAGTACATTTAATATGATTATTGGTTTAGCAGCACGATGTCCATTAACTATTTTTGATGAACCGACAACAGGAATGGACGCAGCTGTAAGAATGGATTTCTATCGTGCATTGCTTAAGGACTATATGGCTTACCCTCGTACGATTATTCTATCAAGTCATCATTTAGAAGAAATAGAGGATTTGTTGGAAGATGTCTTACTCATTCATGATGGAAAGAAATTTTTTCAAATACCCATCTCGGAGTTAAAGGAATGGGCCATTGCTATAAAAGGGCCGATTGGAGAAGTAGTTCATTTGATCAAAGGAAAGCAAGTTATTTTTCAGAAAGAAATAGGTGTGAATACGCAGTATACAGTTGTTCGAAATGATTTTTCAGAGTCTTCACTTAAAATGGCCTATCTTGCAGGGTTGGAAATAACACCTGTCCCATCTAGTGATCTATGTATCTATTTAACGAACGATTCGAAAGGAGAGATTGATGATGTCTTTAAAGACCATTAATTTGGCAGAAACGGTGAAAAAACAATTTGTCTTTAAGCTTAAAGCAAATATTGATGTGTTTAGTTCACTCGTTTGGATTCAGTTATTAGCCATACTCTTTTCTTTGAATGGAGTTGCTTCAATGGGAATGGGAGGGACAAATCTAAGTGTTGATGTAAAATACTATTCTGCAGATTTAGTGATCATTTTTACCATGTTATGGTCTTTCGTTACTGCAATTACCATTACAACAAAACCGTATCGCAATCATGATTTTACCTTTGTATCCAATCGACTGAGTAGCAGCCTATCGAATATTCTTTTTTTATTAACAGCAAGTTTCATTGGGAGTATTACGGCAACCTTAGCTGGAAACTTAGTGAAATTACTAGTATCTATTCTGTTTAAACAAGAACTTTTTCACTTTTATACTGGATCTCTAGAGTTCGTGTTAGGGATTGGAGTCACGATTATATATGTATTCTTTCTTAGCTCGATTGGGTACTTGATTGGAACGCTTGTTCAAGTAAGCAAAGGTTTCATCATTCTTATTCCAGTTTTATTCCTAGGAACCATTTTTCTTGCAGCTAGCATGCACACGGAACCTCTTCTCATACAAATCTTTCAATTTTACGTGTTTGAATCATCACTTTTGTTCTTTATTCTCAAAACGTTACTAACGACAGTCTTATTCTTTGTCGCTGCCATTAGCCTCTTAAATCGAATGGAGGTAAGACGATGAGCACCTTTATAACAGCCTTATTTCAGATAGGAATCTTCATTATTGTAGTAGGAATGATCTACTTCATGAAAAAAGTTGGGAAAAAGTTCATCACGATCAAAATCACACACTGGCTGCTCTTTATATATATTGGCGTACTCCTTCTAGCTACTGCCATTATTCCTTTTATATCCGATGAACGGATGGAGAGGGATACAAAAGAACAAGTGGATATCGATAAAGCAATGAATGAATTAGACAAAAATCTTCGTGAAGGGAAAATGGATCAGATTGATGATCAGTATTTTTTGGAAAAAAATATTTTTACTGATTATAAAAATCAATCTTTGCGAATTGTATCCAGAAGTGAATATGGACCGCAGATTTTTGTGAAAAGACAAAAGAGCAATGATTCCACTATAGAATCTTTTACTTATGTCAATGGGCTCTATATTGGGGGGGATGACTTTTCAGATAAACTCATTCCTCATAAGCTAGAATTATCGGAACATACACTTACCATTACTCCAATAGAACAAAATATTCGTATGTCGATTTCGACCGCCAGTTTTCCAGTCAGACAGTTTACGGGTGAGTCCATTTTTAATCACACATCCAGCAGTGGGGATCAAGTTCTATATTTGCTCATTCCGAATGACCTTCAGTTACAAGCAGATGAGAGGATCATGCTTGAATATGTTGGGGAGTAAATAAACGAAATTAAAGAATGGTTGAGACTACCCATGCTCTGCTGGAATAGAATATGGCAGTGACAAATAAAGAAGGGGATACTGTGCGTTATTATAAAATAGAATTTGAAAGGCAGATACATAAAGAGCACTGCAAAAGCAGAGCTCTTTATGTATTGTTTTTTGAACTTACATAGAATGTTCAATTGATGGAAAGATTAATGATGAAAATCTTGATGTCAAAGCGAGGAGTTTTATGAAAAACATTGCGATGTGGTTAATTTGCCTACTGATCATTTTTCTTCCAACAAATGTTTTTGCACAAAAACGAGTCCCGATCTTAATTTACCATTCAATAGACGAATTCACAGGACAAGGCTCTAAAGAGTTATATGTAACCCCAAAAAACTTTGAGGAACAAATGAAGTATTTACGGGATCATGGGTTCACTTTATTAACTTTTGAAAGGTGGAAAGACATAAATACCGTAAAAAAGCCTATTTTTATTACTTTTGATGATGGGTACAAAAATAATCTTCATGCATATGCTATTTTTCAAAAATTGAAAAATGATCGTTTTAAACCAGCAGGAACTATATTTGTCATTTCTGATTTTATTGGTGGTTCCAATCGATTATCTTCAAAGGATGTGAAGATGATGGCTGATTCAGGAATCATTTCGATTCAGTCGCATACAGCCACACATCCTAACTTAAAAAACATTCAAAAGTATGAATATGAGTTGAAAGAATCTAAAGATAAAATTGAAAAAATAACGGGAAAACCAGTAATTGCTCTCGCATATCCATATGGAGATGCCAATGAAAAAGTCATCGCAGAAACAAAGAAGTATTATAAGTATGGACTTACGACGACTCCTGGACCATATATTGAGAGTGGAATTAGAGACGAGTTGTATCAATTACCACGAATTTATATTAAATATTCAACAACTCTTAATGAATTTGCAAAAATTGTTCATTAATCTAGAAAGTGATCACCTAGCCTAGCTTAGGGATCGCTTTTTTTTATGGAACAAAGTAGAATTCTAAGTATTAAGAAATAGATGGTTTTGTTGAACTGTCGTTAGAGAGTAATCGTATTTATACGATTAATAGATAAAAAGGATTCGTAGAGTAAGAGAATGAAGAGTACATATAGAAAGATGAAAAAAAGGGGGGGACAAATTGAAATTTATTATTGCAGGAGGTACAGGGTTTATTGGTCAGAAATTGATGGATATTCTTATAAGTGAAGGGCATGAAATAGTAATCTTATCAAGGAAACCAAAGCAAAATAGTGGAAAAATAAAGTATGTAAAATGGCTCGAAGAAGGTGCCGCCCCTGAAAATGAAATAGGAAGTGCTGATGGATTCATTAATTTAGCGGGTGTATCCATAAACGATGGGAGATGGACTCTAGAACATCAGAAACAGATTTACGACAGTCGGATGATAGCAACAGGGGAGTTAATAAGAATAATAGAGGCATTACCTGAGAAACCTTCTGTCCTGATCAATGCGAGTGCCATCGGTATTTACCCAGCATCGTTAGATACCGTTTATACGGAAGATTCGGTAGAAATAGCAAATGACTTTCTCGCTCGGACGGTACATGATTGGGAAATGAAAGCAGCAAGCTTGGAAACACATGGAATTCGTACCAGTTTCATGAGATTTGGTGTGGTACTTGGCCGGGAAGGAGGAGCGCTACCTCTCATGGCCTTGCCCTATAAATTGTTTGTCGGAGGTACAATGGGTTCAGGCAAACAATGGGTGTCCTGGGTCCATGTGCTCGATGTGGCTAGAGCGATCGCTTTTGCTATCGGCAACGATAACATTCGCGGGCCGGTGAATGTCACTTCTCCTTCTCCAATGAAAATGAGAGATTTTGGTAAGACCATTGGTTCGGTTTTGCATCGCCCTCATTGGTTGCCGGTTCCATCCTTTGCCATGAAATGGGTTCTTGGGCAAAAAAGTGCACTTGTACTTGAAGGACAACATGTTAAACCCCAAGTGTTAATGAACAACGGGTTTGATTTTTCGTTTCCAACTCTTGAGTCTGCTTTAAAGGATTTGCTTAAGTAATCGAATGCTTAGGAATGATTGTTGTGGATCCAACTGCCCATAAAGATCCTACAAGTGCTATAATTTATTCATTCATACCAGTCACTCACACGAAAAAAGCCTTGATACAGCAACGAAAGAAAGATCCTCAGGAAGGAGCCAAGGCATTTGAAAATAAAGTTAAATCAAAAAATGATTAAAGAAATGTGTGGATCAGTCTCCTTCAAAAGAGGAGAAGCCTTGTATCGTGCCAATAAAGTCACAATTGAACAGGATCTTCCCGATCATTGTGAAGCAACCGTTACAGGGCTGGAAGACTTCCAGGTCACCATTGAAAAGGATGAGAGAGGTGGATTTCGAACGGCTTGTAGCTGTCCGACGCTTGCTTCCTATCAAAAGGATTGCCAGCATATTGCAGCCGTATTACTGTCAATGTATGAACATCAGAGTAGAGGAACCATCCCCCATGATTCATACGCACATCTGGCCAACTCTTCATCAAATAAAGAACTTAATAATGATCTACTAAAGCTATTCAGTGATCATCCCGTAAGATCCAGTGGTCACCAGTTGCACTTTGAAAACAGGAAAATGCTTAATGTAGAATTCATATGTAAACTGGTAACGATCGCCAAGGCCAGGCAGATGTTCGGAATTGAAGTGAAGATCGGCCCCATAGAAGTGAAAAAGATTCGAGATTTTTTAGAGCATGTGAAAAGTGGAAGTCCTATTGTGCTTTCTCCTCAATTTACATATGACTCAAATCTCCATTGTTTTCAAAAAGAGACAGATGATGTGATTAAGCAACTCATTGATATCATCCAGGATGAAAAGGTGTTTATTGACACATTCTCAGACAATGTAGAGGGGGTAAATAGTCAACAAATCCTACTACTGCCTCCTTCTATTTGGGAAAGACTTATTCCATTACTCGAGAGAGCGCCACTGGTTAACCTAGAGTATGACGGTAAAATCTATGAAGGTCTTCAATTATCGAACGAACCGCTATCTCTAGAGTTTAACTTTGCTGAAGCAAAGGAGAAAGGCTATCAATTGAAGATCAAAGGGCTAAATGAGATGGTCGTACTGAATTCATATCGATACGTTCTAGATCAAGAGAAATTAATCCAGCTGGAAAACGACGACATAAAACGTCTCTCAGAGCTTAAACAAATGCTAGAGGACTTCAGGATCGAATCAAATTCTGATACACCAGGAACAAGTGGGCTTTTTTCTCGAAAAAGTAGTGCCTGGTTTAAATAAATTAGGTACTGTACAAATATCTGAAGAGATTACAGAGCACCTTGTGAAGATCCCCTTAATCGCTAAATTGTACCTAGATCGTGTCAATAATCGACTGCTTGCAGGTCTAGAATTTCATTATGAAAATAGAGTCATTAATCCATTGGAAAGTAGGGTGCACAAGCGAGGTTCCATGTTAATTAGAGACGTTGCGAAGGAAGACGCGATCATTCAATTAATGGAGGATAGTTCCTTTTTTAAGACGGAGAGTGGCTATTTTTTGCATAATGAAGAGCTAGAGTATGAATTTTTGTACCATGTTCTGCCTAAGTTACAACCGCTTGTCCAAGTCTATGCCACTACGGCAGTGAGAAACCGGGTATTCAAAGGAAATGCTCGACCAAAGATTCGGGTGAAGATGAAAAGAGAGCGGACGAATTGGCTAGAATTTAAATTTGAAATGGATGGCATACCTGAAAAGCAGATACGTGAGGTTCTTTCGGCTCTAGAGGAAAAACGAAAGTACTATCGTTTGCGAAACGGAACACTCCTCTCATTGGAGACTAGAGAATTTGAAGAGATCAAACGCTTTTTAAATGAACTTCCGGTTCAAAATGAGGATCTGGAAAGTGGGTTGAATGTACCCATTGTCCGAGGGCTTCAACTTCTCGATACGATCGATAATCCTGATGCATTCACATTAGAGGAATCGTTTCGTCAGTTTTTACAGGATATCAATAATCCGGACAGGTTAGAGTTTGAAGTACCAAAAGGTGTGGAAACGATCTTACGAGACTACCAAAAACATGGCTTTAAATGGATGAAAACACTCGCTCATTATGGATTCGGTGGGATTCTAGCAGATGATATGGGACTGGGTAAAACCTTGCAAAGTATCACGTTCATTCTTTCAGAGCTCCCTAACTTACGGAAAAGTGAGCATCCGATCCTTATTGTATGCCCATCGTCCTTAACGTACAACTGGTTGAGTGAAATGATGAAATTTGCTCCAGAAGTTGTGGCCATTGTCGTAGATGGAAATAAAGCAGAACGGTCCAAATTACAGAAGGATGCCATAAAAGTGGATGTTGTCATTACGTCCTATTCATTATTGCGAAGGGATATAAAATGGTATGAAAAACAGTCCTTTCATACAGTTTTTTTTGATGAAGCTCAAGACTTTAAAAATCCAATTACACAAACAGCAAAAGCGGTAAAGAAAATTCAAGCAGATTATCGCTTTGCTCTTACCGGTACACCTGTGGAGAATTCTCTTGAGGAGCTATGGTCCATTTTTCACGTGGTCTTTCCTGAATTATTCCTTGGGTTAAAAGAATATAGTAACCTCTCAAGGAAAACGATTGCCCGGAGGATCCGGCCATTTTTGCTTCGTAGGATGAAAAAAGATGTCCTTTCAGAACTTCCTGAAAAAATTGAATCGATGGAAATAGTAGAGCTGCTTCCAGATCAGAAGAAGCTTTATGCTGCCTATTTGGCGAAGCTTAGACACGATACATTGAAGCATCTGGACAAAGATACACTTCGAAAAAATCGCATAAAAATCTTAGCTGGCTTGACCAGGTTACGACAGATTTGTTGTCACCCAGCACTGTTTGTGGACGGATATAAAGGAAGTTCTGCCAAATTTGAACAGTTAATGCAGATTGTTCAGGAGTCTCAAGTTTCTGGAAGAAGGGTTTTGATTTTTTCACAGTTTACGAAAATGCTTGGTCTCATTGGTAGAGAATTAACTTTGCAAGGGTTACCCTTTTTCTATCTGGATGGACAAACCCCATCAGAAGATCGAGTGGAAATCTGCAATCGATTTAATGTTGGTGAACGTGATTTATTCCTCATTTCCTTAAAAGCAGGCGGCACTGGTCTCAATTTGACAGGTGCTGATACAGTGATCCTATATGATATCTGGTGGAATCCTGCAGTTGAGGAGCAAGCAGCCGATCGTGCTCATCGCATGGGGCAGAAAAATATTGTTCAAGTCATCAAGCTTGTTGCTCGAGGAACTGTTGAAGAAAAAATAAATGAATTACAGGAGAAAAAGAAACATCTGATCGAAGAAATTATTGACGCCGATGAGAAAACATCTTCTACTCTTACCGAAGAGGACATTCGGGAACTTTTGAATATATAGATGAATGAGAGGAATAGGGAGGAAAAGAGATATTCTTGTAGAAGTTATTAATAAACCTTTTTTATCCCACTTTTAACGGGCATAAAACCTCACTCACGGAGGAAATTTTCTTATAAGTAAGGAGTGATTATCATCATGTACGAATTAAAAACAAAGGAAACTGATAACAGTGTCATCGAGTTTATTGAAAATGTGGAAAATCCTAAAAAACGTGAAGATGCCTATAAATTATTAGATCTATTTACGGAAACGACAGGTTTTAAAGCGAAGATGTGGGGGCCGAGTATCATTGGTTTTGGATCCTATCATTATAAATATGAATCAGGTCATGAAGGCGAAGCACCACTCGTTGGCTTTTCACCTCGAAAAGCAAAAATCAGTTTGTATTTTGCAACGGGAGATACGAAACGAGAGGAATTGTTGAAGAAATTTGGAAAGCACACCTCAGGAAAAGCGTGTGTCTACATTAATAAAGTGGCAGATATTGATGTAGAAGTGTTAAAAGAATTAATCAATCAATCGATTGCTTTTTTGAATGCAACCTACCCGAATTAATGATATGGGATTATGTAAAAATAGACTTAAGTTCATTTAAGTCTATTTTTTATCGAAAAAAAACAAAAGTGTTGACAGTTGTGATAAAGTTTTATATATTATACTTAATTAATGATAATTTAATTCGAAATAATTTATTCCAAGATAAATGGATTAAGAAAAGTTATTTTCAAGGAATAGCTCTGATGCCATTCTTCACGAACTGACTATTGGAGCATTCTTTAAATTTGAATGAAAATTATTATTGGAATATAATAGGTGGTGTAGGAAATGGGTTTATTAAACAAATTATTTGGTGGTTCAACTAAAAAGGAGGAAGAAAAAATGACAAAATTAAACATCGGTATCATCTTAGGAAGCACAAGACAAGGACGCGTTAGTCCACAAGTTGGAGAATGGGTAAAAGGAATTGCAGACAAACGTGGAGATGCAAATTATGAAATCGTGGATATCGCAGACTTCAACTTACCATTCTTATTTACAACAGATGGTTCAGAACCAGGAATCGCAGCATGGGGCGAAAAAATTAATTCTTTAGATGGATTTGTATTCATCGTTCAAGAATACAATCACAGCATTACAGGTGCATTAAAAAATGCTCTTGATTCAGCACAAGCACAATGGAACAACAAAGCAGCAGGAATGGTAAGCTATGGTTCAACAGGTGGAGCACGTGCAGCTGAGCATTTGCGTGGAATTTTAGGAGAATTAGCAGTTGCAGATGTACGTACACATCCAACATTGTCTTTATTCACTGATTTTGAAAATGGTTCAGATTTCAAACCACAAGACTTGCATCTTGATAATGTTAACATGATGTTAGATCAAGTAATTTCATGGTCTACTGCATTGAAAACAGTTCGTGGCTAATCAATAATAAGAAGAAAACAAAGGGATTGTAGGATTTTCTACAATCCCTTTAACTTTGTAGTAAGTTAAATAGATACTATGATTAGTAGGTATTTGTAATTGAAAATCAAAAGTATAAATGTCAAAATAAAGGATGAGAACATTGGTTGTAAAATAAAAGTATTCGAGGGGTTTACTATGAAATTTGGTTTCGATATTGATGACACTTTAATCAATCTAAGGGAGCATGCATTTAACCTTTATAATAAGAAGTTAGGGAAAAATGTAGCTCTCGATGTTTTTCAAGAATTAGAAAGAGTTGAGATCCATGATGCATTCGGTTTAACGGATGATCAAGGGAGTGATATGTGGAACTCTTCATTAGATGAAATCTATTACACATCATGTCCGCCTTTTCCAAATGCCATTGAAACATTGCAAAAATTAGTTGAAGAAGGACATGAAATATACTATATTACTTCAAGACCCAAAGAACATGGGGAACGTACGAAGAAATGGATGATTGAAAATGGCTTTCCCGTTCAAAATGATCGATTTTTCTATGGAATGCAGGATGATGAAAAAGTTCACATCATTCAAGAATTACAACTTGATTACTACTTTGATGATAAACCTGCTGTCTTAACGACTCTAAATAATGAAAAACTAAAAGTGATTGTGAAAGATCAATCATATAATCGGCATTTGGATATTCCCAGATTGAAACATTGGTCTGACTTGAAAGAAGTCCTATAAGGTTTAGGCAAAACAAAAAAATAAACCCTACTTTTGATTCGATGAAATCGAAAGTAGGGTTTTACTGTATTAAACGGCAGTTGGAGTATTTATGTGCACCATTTGTTCTCTTTCTTTCTTCCCATGAAGGAAGTAATAAAGTAATATGGACGCGAAGACTAGTCCACCCATAATCATATACAAGAACCTATAACCAGTTACTGGAATTATGTACCCTAGTAAATATGGACCAAAACCTAGTCCTGCATCAAGGAATATAAAGAAAGTGGAAGTTGCTAGCCCTATACGATTCGAAGGGGTTACTTTAACTGCTATAGCTTGGGTGCATGACTGTATATTACCGAATCCAAGACCAATCAGAACCCCTGCTAATAATAAAGTAGTACCCGTATGAACTGAACTTAACAGGATCAACCCTATACCGAAAATAAGAAAAGCGGGATACATAATATAGTTTGCACCCTTCACGTCCATTAAACGACCCGTAATAGGGCGTGATAATCAAGATGGCTGTCGAATAGAATAGGAAAAAGAAGCTTGCTGCCTGAACCAGGTTAATTTCAATAGCAAAGAAATTAATATAGGAAAGTACACTAGAATAGCAGAACGCAACCAATAAAGTGATAACAGCTATGGACAGTGCCTTTGGCTCAACATAATTGGAAAGCCTAAATCCTTTTGGTTGAGTCGGTTGTGTTCCTTCGTCTACTATTGGAACATGCACAAAAATGGAGGTATTCAAACCCGATGGGAGCATTCTTAATAAAATCCTCTTAAAACACTAATATATAAAATTTGTATACAAAAAAGAGCATTGAATAATTTCAAATGCCCTTTTTTAAACCGTTAAAAATTGTCTGTTTCTTATTTGGACTTTTTTTATTTTTTCTACAAGATACTGAATCAAATCTAAATTATTATCAATAAAGTTCAATCTTTCAAAAGAAACAAGAGACCATTCAGAACTATTACTCATAGAGGATGTAATATGTTTGAAGCTGAAAGCATATCTTCCATATAGTTCAGAAACAATATAGCTCACTCTAAGAATACCATCTGTTTTTTTGACAATAGTCTCAACATCATCTTTTAACCATGTTGGTGCATTATCAATTGCTTTGTTTACTAAAATTTCGAATTCTGTAGTTGTTGTCATAGTTTTTCACCTTTTAAAAATAGTATTTTTTAAAGCTTTTTCCATATTTTCTAAGCATTCTGGGTGAATGGTCAAGATAAAGTTGATCCTTATCAATAATAAATGCATGGATGTAAACTGAATAATAATATTCTTTGTTAATATAAGGTTTTTATTCAGCAATAGCCCTTATGCTTTTCACTAAATGATCTATGAATGTTATTTTATCACCTTTTGTTTAAGAAAGTAAACTCATCTAAGTCAAGTTCTTTTTTGTATCCGGATACAATTGAATAGGACCACACAAATAATTAAAAAAGTTACAGCTCATAGTCTAAATAAAAGGCAAATCCATTTAATAACGTTATTCTCATTGTTATATTACAAATGAGAATAAAGATCTTTTATGTAATTTTTAAAAGAGACATAATTTTAAGTTAATTAAAATTAAAAAAGGAATAAAACACTTGTCTTATAAATATTTAGACAATATTTTTCTGAACTTTATTTTAAGAAATTTTGAAAGTAAGCTCATGAGTATACATATTCCTTTACGCAATACTTAATTCTATATTATACTAATTATAGAAAATTGAATATTATTAGGAGGTAATGAAACATGAAGGATAAGAATGATCTAAACGAAAATAAAAATCAAAAAATGACAACAGCTTTTGGTGCGCCGGTAGCAAATGATGATGATATTAAAACAGCAGGTAAACGTGGTCCCTTATTAATGGAAGATGTATGGTTACTTGAAAAATTAGCTCATTTTGATCGTGAAGTAATTCCAGAACGTCGTATGCATGCAAAAGGTTCTGGTGCATATGGTACATTTACAGTAACAAATGATATTACAAAATATACAAAAGCCAATCTTTTCTCTGAAGTTGGTAAGAAAACAGATATGTTTATCCGTTTCTCAACTGTTGCTGGTGAACGTGGTGCAGCAGATGCAGAACGTGATATTCGTGGGACAGCAATGAAATTCTATACAGAAGAAGGAAACTGGGATCTTGTAGGAAATAACACGCCTGTATTCTTCTTTAGAGATCCTAAGAGATTCCCAGATTTGAACCATGTTGTAAAACGTGATCCAAAAACAAATATGCATAATCCACAGGCAAACTGGGATTTCTGGTCATCATTACCTGAAGCACTACACCAAGTAACGATTACAATGAGTGATCGTGGTATTCCAGCAAGCTATCGTAATATGCATATGTTTGGTAGCCATACGTACAGCATGATTAATGCAAATAATGAACGTGTATGGGTGAAATTCCACTTTGTTACACAACAAGGAATCAAAAATCTAACAGACCAAGAATCTACTGAATTAATCGGTAAAGACCGTGAAAGTCATCAAAGAGATTTATTTGAAGCGATTGAACGCGGTGATTTTCCTAAATGGAAGTTGTATATTCAAGTGATGACAGATGAACAAGCAAGCAATCATCCATATAATCCATTTGATTTAACAAAAGTTTGGTATAAGAAAGATTTCCCTCTTATTGAAGTAGGGGAAGTGGAATTAAACCGTAATCCAGAAAACTATTTTGCTGAAGTAGAGCAAGCTGCATTTGCACCTACAAATCATGTACCTGGAATCGGCTTCTCACCAGATAGAATGCTACAAGGTCGATTATTTTCTTATGGAGATGCACAACGTTATCGTTTAGGTGTTAACCATTGGCAAATTCCAGTTAACTATCCGAAAAACGCAAAAACTTCCATCCGTACCATCGTGATGGTGCGATGAGAATTTATAATCCTTCTGAAGGATCCGTATCTTATTCTCCTAATAGCTATGGTGAATGGCAAGATTCAAAAGAACATCAAGAACCAGCTTTAGATCTTAACTGGTGGCACTGATTTCTATAATTTCCGTGAAGATGATGATAATTACTATGAACAACCAGGAAAATTATTTAAATTAATGACTGCAGAAGAACAACAAAGATTATTTGAAAATACTGGACGTAATATGCAAGGAACGACAAAAGAAGTTCAACTTCGACATATTAACAATTGCTATAAAGCTGATCCAGCTTATGGTGAAGGGTGTAGCAAAAGCACTGGGTATTCCAATGAGTGAAGTAGAAGCTGCAACAGGAAAAGAATAATTGAATGAATGTAGTTGAGTAGAACAAAATGGGGATCATACAAGATGATCTCCGTTTTTTTTTAGCACCATAATTATTTTGGGTATGGTTTCTTTTCTAAAAGAACAAGATATAGACAAAGATTCAATGAATGATATTAGGAGGCTCAAAATGGAAAAACAATTTGACGATTTAAATGATTCGCTGCTAAAAAAACAGGGTCAAGAAGTTTTAGAAATAAGTTCAACTGGTTATGGGCTAGAATCTGTTTTAAAAGAGACGGAAGAAGATTCGCTGTCAAAAGAACATAAGGATAGAAATACTTCAGGTGAGGAATGATAAAGCTTATACTTGGAATTCGATTATTCTAAGCAAGACGAAATAATCAAATGGAGGGATTCCTTTGACAAATATTATGGATGGCATGGATAATGTAAGATTTCAATCAGGAAATGTGAAAGAAAAAAAGTCAACACAAAAGAAGGAGAATGAGACAGAAAAGGAAATGCCCATGGTACTCAGAAATTTAAAAAACGGATCATGAAAGTAAACTTCTCTGTGCGAATTTAAATATCAATTAAACACTGATATAGAATATCAAGGGAATCTTCTTTTACGAAGAAAGGCTTATATGGGGCAGATCTCTTTTTCGGTAACTAAAATTACTTTTTTAGGAGATTTTACACTCCTAATTTCAAAACGACCGTTTTTATAATCAAATATGATTAAATAGATATCTCCTTCGAAAAGAACTTTATCATTTACGTTCATGTTATACCCTCCAACTAAAATAATAATCTATTCTAATATATTTATACTATCATCCGTTTTTTTCTATATTAATATCTTATTGTTTAATTTCCTTATATAAAATATTTAGTTTTCATTAAGATTTTGTTGTTTTTCAAAAAAGATGAAGACGAGGTCGGTTTATAAAATAAATGAAGGAATGACTTGAAGAATATAAAGGATGAGGTATTTTGGAAGCCTTATAAGTTAAAGTCCTAAAGAGGTGTAACGACATATGAGTAATCAGTTAAGTGGTATTAAAGGTGAAAGGAAGAAAATAGCTGAGGATATTTTTCATGAGATACAGGGAGACAATAAACAAGAAAGCGTTATTTGAGGTGTTAAAGAACGAATTGAATAATACTTCTGATGTAGCGATTGAAATCAGGACACGTCAAAATAAACGGGATTATTAACCAATAAAAACATATGAATAATCCAATGGCCTGCCCAAGAATGAAAGGGCAGGTTTTGTATTGGGTTCAATTTAAGATAACAATCTCTAGAAATGGGAACAAACCAAACTATATTTTGAAATAAAAAGAACGATTAATACACATATAAATATTGTTCAACAAAAAGGTAAACATCCTTATTATTCAATGGGTTATTTTTTAATGTTTTTTCCGCTTCTTCAATATAAGGGAGAAGTTCGTTATTGTTTTTAATTTCTTTGATGGAAATTTCCCCACTTAACAATTGTAAAGCGGCTTTTTTTAAACCTTCATGATTCACTTGAAAGAGAAGATACGCAAGATAACTGATTCGATCCATCTGATTTCCACCTTTCAAAAACATTTGTTCTTTGCTAAATCTTCTATGTGGAGTAGTCAAATTCCTTTCGTATACAAAATAAATATTTTAATTAATCAAAATATAATTAATTTTTGTGATATTCAAGTTAAATAGTAAGAAATATATTTTTTTTGTAAACGTATAGGTGATGAATGAAACATGTAGAATAAATGCTTTGAAATATCAATTCAACATTATAGGGGGATTTGAATGAGCAAATTTGGTTTGTTTGGAAAACTTATTGCTAAAGAAGGGGAACGTGAAACATTAGTAGATATTTTATTAAATGCAGGAGAATCGATGGAAAATTTAGTAGATTGTGAGCTATATGTTGTGCACGTTTCCAACGATGATCCAAATGCTGTCTATGTCTATGAGGTTTGGAGAAATAAAAATGCACATCAGTCCTCGTTAACGCTAGAAACAACACAAACGTTAATCCAACTTGCGAAACCGATCATAGTCGGAATGGAGAGAATAAATACACTTATTCCAATTGGCGGAAAAGGGATTGTAAACTTTTTCTAATTTAAAAAGCTTCTAGCTGAGAGGTCTTACTGCCCGTTAAATAGGGGATAAATAAAAAGAACAGAGAGATAAGAGTAGGAAAAGAGCTAGATGAATAGAATCCATCCTCTTTTCCTACTCTTAATCTTTAGTTGAAACATTATGATTCTAAAGACTCGATTTCAGTAGATATTTTTTCGACAGATTCAAAGCCCTTAAACTTTCTAAACTTCATATGATGTGGAAAATTATTCATGGCGTCGGAACAATTAATGTCATCAAAATTTAAACCAACTAAAATGTTTTGATCAATCTGGATAGATAGAATTAGTAATCGTTCTTTGTGACCCGTTTCTGTATTTAACTGTTCATCATATGCGTGAATATAGACTGTTTTTAAAGGTAACAACGAGAATAAGTCTCTAGCTATTCTAAGAATACAACTACATACATAGTCCTGCATTAAATCAAAATAACGAGTTTTTGACAATTGTTTAACCGACAATTTACCAGTCTTAGTTAATTTTTTTTCCATGGTGGGGATTATTGTTTTTGATTGAACATCAAATTCAACTTCTAGATAAGAGGGATGATCAGTGGAAAACTCGAAACCACTCCCAAATTCGCTCAAATCACCCAATGGATCCATTTCTTTAAGGACTTTGAAATACGTATCAATATCACCAGCTAAAACATTTTCAGCCAAAGTAAATAGTTCTTCCCATTCCTTATAATCTTGTTCATCTTCCAATTTAGCAAGTTGGATTTGCTCGGATAATCGAGAAAATTCATCTTCATCTTTGCTAAACATTCGATCGAAAAAACCAGGCTTATAACTATGATAATTATGTAGGGCTTCCTTTTCTTTAGGACCCGTCTCACCTAATGGAAAGGGGGGTGGGCTATTTGCTATACTTGTCCAATCGACCGGTTCGTCACATTCTTTATGGATCGATTGAACAAGTTCACATTGATTCTCATATAAATCGACTTCATATTTAGCTCGTTCTTGTACCTGATCTGCATGAATTTGTTTTTGTAATGTCTGAAGTTTTTGGCGTTTTTGATAAGCTGATGTTTTATAAGATTTACCGGATTTCGTTGAAACATAGGATAGTCCTGTTCCTGGAATTCCTATACTACTTGTTCTGCTACCAAAACTATTAAGGCTATACCGCAATCCTTTTCCACCGAAACTTATGCCAGTACTTTTGTTACTTACATTCAGTCGAACTCCCGGAGTAATTTTAAAGCTTTTTCGAAATCGTAATCCCACCATTATCCCTCCTAAATAAATTTTCAATTATCAAAATAATACTCTTCAATTATAATAGTACCAATTACTCGGAAAACAAACCACATTCAACTTAACAAATCTTGAAAGAGAATAGTAAAATAAGAAAATAGTTTCAAATATACAATTCCATAATGGTCAAATAATGAATAAGAGAGTGCCTAGTGAGACACTCTCTACCATTTATTTATTGTGAAAAAAATCTGAAAATGCATGGTAAACATGAATGATTTGAAATAAAAATATTTGTGTGGCTGCTAAAGAAAATAGTCCGATCATTATATAACGAAACGCTCCCATCATTCTCGCCCCTTTAATTTTGATTAAATGAGTAAATATATAATCAAAATAAGTGGATTACATTATTGGATTGGTAAAAGACAGGACCCAAGAATAATCGTCGTCTATGGTGAAGAATAAGTGCTAAACAATGTCCAAGTAATAGCAAAAGAACAATAAGCGCTTCATCGTATTTTTGTGAATGAACAAATACTAACGGTAATTTTTTTACCTCTTTGTCTAAAGCAATTAATCCGCTATTATCTACAAAAGAATTCAATTGCTCCACATATACAGGAGGATGGTTATGGGTGTTTACAACATGGTTCAACGTCCAACCTGCTAGAAAAAGAATCAGTAAGCAAAATGATAGAATACAATGCCTTTTCATTGACCATCCTCCTTTTGATAATTGGTTGTTGTAAATTAAGTAAAATTATAACAGAATATCGTACAAAGTAAATGAATATTCAGAATTTAAATAATTATTTTTATTATTCTAGGTTCTTGAATTTTCCTGAAAGATAAACTTTGTAGGAGGTGGAGGAGAAAATGCATCCAATAAAATTGGCAGCAGCAGGTTTTCCAGTTGAAATATTTCAGTAAATGAACATGTTCTTATATTAATAAAATTAAATATTAAGTTCTCTACCTCATTGAGTCCATTTTGCGAAGACGGAAAATAAGTCAAATGAGTTTCAAAAGCTTTTTTCAAGAAAGGAAAAATTGGGTGTAACCAGTTCATTCGATTGGTTGAGACTATAAGCTTCCATCCAGTAGCTTCACGATCTTTCATTTGGATTGGACATACTTTCGTATACTGGCCATTCCATTGTCGAGTAATCGGCTTGACAAATCTGTTCATTCCTGTATTAGTTGCTTGAACCATTTGGTATGCACGAACTCATTTAATCTCGTTGAGTAAGACTTGATCTGGCATGAGTACCAACATGTTAAACCGGCTAATTCTTCTAGGAGATGATCTAATTGATTCAGTTTATAGGCGTTCCTATAAGTCATGATGCATTGCTTCCAATTTTGGCATCAACAATACCATCAAAATTTTTCATCTTATCCTGGCTATTGCATCACCAAGTTCCAATGTGTAATTTCATAAAGTTACCTCATACTTCAAACTATCTTATCAAGTGCTACACCATTATATGTGAATATGCCTCATTTCGATTCTACAATTAAAGCAATCTCATTTAATGTAACATCTTTAATTATTTTCCCTAATTAACATACATAAAACATGTACGAAAGTACAAACTAAACATATGTTTGGGAGGTGTTGTGATGGATACAAAAGACTTTAACCAAATTTTTAATGAATACAAACATCAAGGTGAAGAACAAGCACAATTGGATGCAACCGAAGGAATAGACTCAGGTAAAGAAAAGATTGTAGCCGTTCGGAAAAATGATGAGGGTGATATTATCGCATTTAAAACAGACAACGGAAGAGAATTAGACTATGTGACGGCTCTAAACGAAGCGAAAGCAGGAATGATTGCCCATATAGATGTATTTCATAAATATGGAAGAGATATTATTCGAAGTGAGCCTGATGGGATAAAAGAGAATAATTTAGATCAGATTGCCTTTATTCTAATAGATATAATAATGGGAAGAGAATGTTACTACCAAACATTCTCTTTATTTATTCATCGAAATAACTAGGAGAAGGTTAGAAGGACCTATATAGAATTCTTATTTTCAACATGGTGTTTAAAGGGACAAGCAGAGAGGGTTGTTTGGTCATCTCGTATAAAATATTGCTTCCACTCTAAATTGTCTTGGTGTCCATACCATTTTAAATCTGGATGGGGTGGAGTTTGATCATAGGTTATTAATCTCTCGCGTATTTGGGATTTTATTTTATCTGCATGAGGATGTGAGGAATGGAAATGATGGAGAACCCATCTGGGTGTTATGGCAAGCATCAAAACGGGGAAGGATCTACTTTTCCGTAATTTATGCTCAGGTGTTGCGCAATAAATAAAGTAAGGTTCTTCATTAAAGCAGAACTCCCAATAACGATTATGTGGATTTTTTGGGATATGTTCTGGCCAAATTTTTTCGTCAAGTTCACTTACTTTACTCATTATATTCCAAAACATCATCTCATACTCTGCAAGGGATGCTTGAACAGTAGAATTCGGGTTAAAAAAAACAATCAAAGAAGCATAAATCCCAGTTTCTCTCGAAATAGTGCCATAGTTTTTCAACACGGATGCGAGTTCATGAGCAGATTCTTCTGTTCGAACATCATCGATAAAAGTATAACGTAAATGATTTAATTTAAACCCTAGTGTAGCAGGAATACAAGGAAAAGGCTGTTCTATATCTGTCATTTTATATACAAATGATCGAAACGCTTCTCGTTGCCAATCTTGTAGCATAGATGATTGCTTTTCGATTTCTATTCTATTCAGAAGTAGATTCATCATTTATACCTCCTTCGTAGTCATGATATTGAAGGAGGTTTGATTAGGTGAATGTCCACTAAAAAGATTAAAAGAACAAAATCTTCACGGCTTCGTAACCAAAGAAAAGACCAAATCCGATCAGAGAAACTCCGGAAGAAATAGATATCCAAGTGAGAAAACGGGAAGTTAAAAACTTTCGAAATGAACTAGCAAGTAGGGCCATTGAAAAATCCCAAAGGAATATTCCGGTAAAAATAGCACTACTATAGAGGATTAACTGGCTAATATCATATGAATGGACAGTTTTGGCAAGAATGGAACCATAGATGCCAAGCCAAAAGAGGACGGTCAAAGGGTTTGATAAAGACATAAAGAAGCCAGAAAAAAAGGATTTTACGATGGATTCTCCTATGATACCTCTTGTATTCTCTTTAATCTGTCCAGCACCCAATATACATTCAATTCCAGAGTAGATGAGAACGAAAAAACCAAATAACCAAAGAAAGGTTTTAACGATTGGAATTTCAAGAAATTGAACTAAACCCATGTACACAGCGAAAATATAAAGAACATCAGCCATCATGGCTCCTAATCCAACGGTCCAAGAATGCATAAAACCATTTTTTATTCCTCGATCAATTTGCGCAGCATTAATCGGTCCAATAGGAGCAGATAAGGAAAGTCCCAAAAAGAAATAGCTTAACAAAATATTCAAAGTCTCACCTCAATTAATATTTGATGCTTGTACTTAATGTATTCAATAGATTTGTTAAGTACGACGATTTTTTCACTGTTCTAACATGAATAAAAATGGATACGAAGCAAATACTAAACTGATTACAATTTGGGGAGGAAGAAAGTATGGATGTTATGCGTGTAAAACAAATTTTATCTTCATCAGCAGAAATAGATGTAAAGTACCATGGTGCATCGGTTTGGATCGATCAACTTAATGAAGATGGAAGAACAGCAACTGTTCACTTAAGAGGACCGCTAGAGGAACGATCAACGGTGGATATTTCTGATCTGAGTGAGGGATAACTTGAATGCCACTTTAGAAAAAGCAATGCCTTTCAGAATCGAAGGCGCATTGCTTTTTTTCTACTTCTTAACTTTTTTCAAAATATTTAACAATAATAATAAAAAGTAATTCACATACTATTCATATTATGTTACTATGAATTTATAAAATTAATTCCGAGTAATTTCATAGAGAAACTACATTGACAATTAGTGGATTTGTGTTAAAATTTTAAAAAATAAAACTTATCAAGAGTGACGGAGGGAATTGGCCCATTGAAGTCCAGCAACCTGTGTATTTATTATAAGGTGCTAAATCCAACAAAATGTGAAACCATCTTGGAAGATAAGGTAATAAAGTTTACCTAGACAATCTTTCCCAAGTGCAAGATGTTCCTTTTAACTTCATTCAGCAGAAGTCTTCCACTTCTATAAGTGGTGAGATGAATGAAGTTAAAGCCTCCGGCGGAGCCATTCGATTTAAAAAGGAATTTTATCGAGCGAGCTCAGGTATTATCTGGGCGCAAATACGCCAAGGCGTATTTGATTGGAAGGGAGGAGCTAGTTTGGTAGACAATAATCAAAATGAAAAAATGTTTGAGCAACTAAAACAAATGCTTCATGAGATGAAATTTGGATCGATTACACTTGTTGTACAAGATGGAAAGGTTATTCAATTAGAAAAAGTTGAAAAGGTAAGAATAAAATAATGAGTAATTGCTGACTAGAGAAACTAGAGGCAGTTTTAACCGTTGATAATGTTGGTTTAGACTGTCTTTTTTGTGGAAATGACAGAATGACCATATTCAAAGATTAATATATTATACTTCCCATATCATTTTTATTTTTGTTACATTTGTATTTTTCTAGTCATATGATATGGCTACTGAAGACTTTTTTACGATTAAAAAATGAATAGAAACCTATGTTAGTTGGAGGCAGAAAAATGACGACAGAACCATTAACCTATGAAACCTTTGATCAACTTCCGGCGATTGAGTTTTCACATGAAGATGAAACAAAAGGGGCGCTTGACGTTTTAAAATGGGGATATTCCCACTATGGAGAGCAGTTAGTCTACGCGTGTAGTTTTGGTATAGAAGGAATCGTATTAATTGATCTAATTGCCAAAGTGAATGAAAAAGCAAAAGTGGTTTTTCTTGATACAAGTCTTCATTTTAATGAAACATACGAATTAATTGAGAAAGTACAGAAACGATATCCGTCCTTACAAATTGAATTGAAGAAGCCTTCTTTAACACTCGAAGAGCAAGCCAAACAATTTGGAGAAGAGCTTTGGAAAAGTAGTCCAAACAAATGTTGTGAAATTCGTAAAATTTTACCGTTAAATGAGGTACTATCTGGGGCAACGGCTTGGCTTTCTGGTTTAAGAAGAGATCAATCAGAGTCGCGGAAAAACACTCAGTTTATTAATAAGGATAATCGTTTTAAATCAATCAAAATCTGTCCGCTTATTCATTGGAGCTGGAAGGATATTTGGCGTTATTCTCATAAACATAATTTAGATTACAATCCACTTCATGATAATGGATATCCAAGTATTGGTTGTCAACCTTGTACGTCACCTGCCTTTAATGCGGATGATTTGCGTTCTGGTAGATGGACCGGAACAACTAAAATTGAATGTGGACTACATGAATAAGAACAGCATAAGTGCCTTTATTATCCTCTGGTTTGTACCTCGGGTGGAGTAGGTACTGGAGCTAGAAGAAGAGGTAATCAAATATGATATTAACTTATTTAGCAGGTATTGTGGCACTTTTCTTTGCTATGAATATTGGGGCAAGTGGTGCCGCTGCCTCCATTAGTGTGGCATACGGTTCAGGTGCAATTAAAAGTAGAAAGAATGCATTATTCTTATGTGGAATTGCCATATTTTTAGGTGCTGTTATTGGTGGAAGTGAAGTAGCAAAAACGATTGGGTCTGGTATTATTCCGCAGAATTTATTAACAGCACAGGTTGTCTTAATTATTTTATCTTCAGCTGCCCTTTCATTATTTATTGCGAACCTTCTTGGGATACCTCTTTCAACGAGCGAAATTACAGTCGGTTCTATTGTTGGAGTGGGAATTGCTCAGCAAGCTTTATATATTAATAATATTCTTGTTATTGCCGCTTTTTGGGTGATCGTTCCAGTGGTTGCTTTTACGATAGCATTTATTTTAGGCAAGGTCATAACGAAAGTGGAACATAAATATCCTCAATTACAACAGAAAAAGGCCCAAAAGGTACTTACCGTATTTGTGATCATCGTTGGGTTTTTAGAAGCTTTTTCAGCAGGTATGAATAATGTGGCAAATGCGATTGGCCCATTAGTGGGTGCGAATCTTGTTCCTATGAGTACGGGCATCCTACTGGGAGGGATTTGTATTGCCTTAGGTGCTATGTTTTTAGGTGGAAATGTGCTTCAAACAAATGCGAAAAAGATTACAAAGTTTTCCTTACTTGAGGGTGGTACCATTTCAGGTACAGGTTCACTTCTTGTTATTACCGCATCGATATTTGGACTTCCAGTTCCTCTTACGCAAGTAACAAGTACAGCCATCATGGGCATTGGGCTTGCAAAAAAAGGCAAAAACACAGTCAATAAGCGTGTGATTAGTAAAATTGTAAAAGTATGGCTTGTTTCACCGGTTTTTTCATTGGTCATATCCTATGGACTTATGAAATTATTTGTGGATAATGATCTATATACGGTCATCGTTTTACTTAGTGTAAGTGTGGCTACATTTGGAATTTTAAGTTTAATTAAAACGATCAATCAAGAAAAACGCTCTTTTTATGAAAATGGTGAGGGAATTTAAACTTAAATCTCACTAAAATAATATGAATAGTATATTTAGGAGGAATAAAAAATGGCATTAAGCACTCCACATGGTGGAACATTAATTAATCGATGGAATGAAGAATACAATTATGAGAATATCCAAAAATCACTACAACTAGATAAAATGAGTTTAAGTGATTTGGAGTTAATTGGAAATGGTGCATACAGTCCAATCGAAGGTTTTTTAAGCGAACAAGATTACCAATCTGTTGTAAGTAACATGCGTCTAGACTCAGGTTATGTTTGGAGTATTCCAATAACATTGCCGATTTCATTAGAAGAAGCGGGTACGATTTCAAGTGGTGACGAAGTTCGTTTGGATTTTGAAGGTACAACATATGGTGTGATCACCGTTTCTGATATTTATGTCCCAGATAAGGAAAAAGAAGCTACACTCGTATATGGAACAAACGATCGTGAACATCCAGGTGTCAAAAAAATGTTTGATCGTGGAAATGTGTATGTAGGTGGTAAAATTACGCTTGTGAAACGAATTGAACATGATCAATTTAGTAGCTTTTACTTAGATCCTGTCCAAACAAGAGAGGCCTTCCTTGAGAAAGGATGGAAAACAGTTGTTGGTTTTCAAACGAGAAATCCAGTTCACAGAGCTCATGAATATATTCAAAAAACAGCTCTTGAAACTGTAGATGGTTTATTCTTAAATCCACTTGTTGGAGAAACAAAATCAGATGATATTCCAGCGGATGTTCGTATGGAAAGTTATCAAGTCTTATTGAAAAATTATTATCCTTTGGACCGTGTGTTTTTAGCGGTATTTCCAGCAGCGATGCGTTATGCAGGACCAAGAGAAGCAATATTCCATGCAATGGTACGAAAAAACTACGGATGTACACATTTCATTGTTGGACGCGACCATGCTGGAGTAGGTAACTATTATGGCACATATGATGCACAAAAAATCTTTAGTAATTTTACTCAAGATGAGCTTGGAATCACACTATTATTCTTTGAACATAGTTTTTATTGCACGAAGTGTGAGAATATGGCATCAGCGAAAACATGCCCGCATGATAAAGAAGATCACGTTATTTTATCTGGAACAAAGGTAAGAGAATTACTGCGTAATGGAGAAATTCCACCAAGTACGTTCAGTCGTAAAGAGGTTGTTGAAATCTTAATCGAAGGCTTGAAGAGGCACGCTGTTCAATCATAAGAGAGTGAGGAGATTCATTTTGGAAAAAAGTACAAATGTCGTTTGGCATGAACAATCATTAACAAAGAAAAATCGTAGAGAACAAAATGGTCATAACAGCTTTGTCGTTTGGTTTACTGGTCTTTCTGGATCAGGAAAATCAACTCTTGCAAATGCGGTTGCAGCACGTTTATATAATGATAAAGTACGAAACTATGTATTAGATGGAGACAATATCCGTCATGGCTTAAACAAGGATTTAGGTTTTTCAGAAGAAGACCGTACCGAAAATATAAGAAGAATTGGTGAAGTGGCAAAATTATTTGTCGATAGTGGTCAAGTTGTTTTAACTGCTTTTATTTCTCCTTTCCAAGCAGACCGTAAGATTGTTCGTGATTTACTAGAAGAGAAGGAATTTATTGAAGTCTTATGTAAAATGTCCAATTGATACATGTGAACAACGTGATCCAAAGGGACTTTATGTGAAAGCAAGACAAGGACTCATTAAAGACTTTACAGGGATTAATTCTCCATATGAGGAACCAGAGAATCCCGAGCTAGTTATTGACACTCATAGTTTTTCAATTGAAGAGAATGTTGAACAAGTGATTCAATATTTAAAACAAATTGAAGTAATTTCATAAAAGATACAGTAAGTTATAGAATAAGAAGAAAAAGAGCAGTTTAATCCGGGCTCTTTTTCTTTCGTTTTATGCTGCGTGAGGAGTGTGTGACTACCATGTCAAAAGTATATTTAGTAGGTGCAGGACCGGGTGATCCAGAATTAATTACGATCAAAGGCTTAAATTGTATTAAAAAGGCGGATGTTATTTTATATGATCGGCTAGTGAATGAAGAACTTCTTGGCTATGCAAAAGAGGGTGCAGAACTCATTTTTTGTGGGAAACTGCCAAACTTTCATATCTTACAACAAGAAACAATTAATCATTTGCTGGTCAAACATGCGAAAAAGGGGAAAATCGTTACCCGATTAAAAGGTGGCGATCCATTTGTATTTGGAAGAGGCGGAGAGGAAGCTGAATATCTTGCACAGAACCGCATCGAATTTGAAATTATTCCGGGGATCACCTCTGGAATAGCAGCTTCTGCCTACGCTGGAATACCCTTGACTCACAGGGAAATAAGCTCTTCCTTTGCATTTGTTACAGGTCATAGCAAGAATTTTGAAGAAGACAAGATTAAGTGGGAAGCACTTGTTAAAGGTGTTGATACGATCGCTATTTATATGGGGGTCAAGAATTTCCCGCGAATACAAGCGAGACTTCTTCAATGTGGCAAAAGTTCGGAAACTCCGATTGCTTTCATCCAACAGGGAACATTACAAATGCAAAAAACCGTTATAACTACTCTTGGTTCAGCAAGTGAGACATTAATCAAAGAGAAAGTAGAAAATCCGTGTATGATTGTGATTGGAGAGGTCGTCAAACTGCGTGAGAAGATTAGTTGGTTTGAGAACTTGCACATGAATCATCAACTGTTCATGGATGATGCACGTTAATATGGAAGCCGTCCTATATATTTGCCACGGCAGTCGAATACGTGAAGCAAGTGAACAGGCGATTTCATTTATTCACCAAGTCATGAAAAAAGTGAATATCCCCATTCAAGAAATTGGTTTTCTCGAGCTGTCCGAGCCAACGATTGCGCAAAGCTTTGAACGTTGTGTGGATAAAGGGGCGACTAAGATCATTGTTATACCCATTCTCCTTTTGACTGCAGCACATGCAAAAATCGATATTCCAAATGAATTAACCAACCTACAATTGCGTTTTCCAGAAGTAGAAGTGAAGCTTGGACAACCAATCGGTGTACATGAGAAAATGATTGACCCTTTATTAGAACGGTTAGCAGATACCAAGATACCAATCAAGGATGATTCCATGGTTTTATTAGTGGGACGTGGAAGCAGTGATCCTGATGTGAAAAGAGATTTAACACGGATTGGAGAAATGCTTAAGCAGAGATGCACAGTAAAACGTGTGGAGGTTTGTTTTTTAACAGCAGCTAAACCAAGCCTTCAGGAGGGTCTTGAAGAAGCGAATGAATCTGGAGCAGAGCAAGTATTCGTGATCCCTTATTTATTTTTTACTGGTATATTAATGGGGAAAATCGAAAAATCCATCAAACAAGTAAATATGGATATGAGAACGGAATGGATCCTTTGTCGTTATCTTGGCTACCACCAAATGGTTGAAGAAATTATATATGAGCAAATAATAGAATTGTCTAGATAAGGTAGACTTCCATTAGTGTCCCTACTATTGTAAAGAGTGGGGGAAATTTCGCCCAGCTTCCCAAAATGAGAAGCTGGGTTTATTTGTTTTGATTGAAGTATATCAGTCTCAAGTCTTAGTCTACACTACTGCGTAGTAACCAATTGTAGGTAAACAAGTAGCAATTATTGAGCAGGTGCCTTAAAATGAAGATGAAACTTTTTTATGTTATTTTCGTATAAATAAATAACCATTATAGATAAGGATCATCTTAAAAAAGCTTTCGTGATTCAGGAGATTGCCATGATTTAAATTTATAGCATTTTACAGGAGTTGATTGTGTTGAAATCATTTTTTCAATTTTTGTTTCGTTCATTTGTGGCTGCTTTCACTTCTGTTCTCGTTTGGACGATTAGTTATTTAGTATTTATTCAAACATTCTTGATTTCGTTATTGTTGGGCTTATCAGGAGGAGTTTTTATTTTTTTCGTCCTGAAGTGGTTTTTTAGCTATCGTTTTTTACGAAATAATGGGCTATCGAGAAAAGAATATAACTACATTAAGAAAAACTTAAAAGAAGCTAAGCTCAAGATTAATCGTTTGCAAAAAGCAATGTGGCGCACGCGCAATTTAGCCAGTATGAGACAAAATGTTGAATTGGTTCGTATCGTCAATAAAATTTATGGAATTACAAAAAGAGAACCGAAACGTTTTTATCAAGCGGAACATTTTTATTATACAAATCTCGATTCCATTGTTGAATTAACAGAAAAATATGCTTTTCTAAATTCACAACCTGCCAAAACGCCAGAACTTACTCAATCTTTACAAGAGACTCGTTTAACAATGAACCAATTAGCGGATTCATTAGAAAGAGATTTGTATACCGTGATTGAGGATGATATTGACGATTTGCAATTTGAACTAGATGTAGCAAAGAAATCGATTAGTAAACACCCTTTTGAAAACAATAATAGGAGACGATGAACATGACGGAGCGAAAGTCAACGTCTGAATTAGACGAATTATTGGGGAATCCATTTGGTGAATTGGAGATCACGAACCCCGCCTCAAGTCCTGCAGAAAGTGGAAGAAAAACCAAGAAGACTGATTGATTCCTTACCAGAGGAAAGTAAGCAGAAAGCCATTGGATTAGCACAGCAAATTGATCCTAAAAATCCACAGACCATTATCCTTTATGGAACACAAGCGCAATCGAAACTATTAAATTTTTCGCATTCCATGCTGGATCATGTTCAAAATAAGGATGTAGGGGAAATTGGCGATATATTAAGTGAATTAATGTCAAAACTTGAACAAGTGAATCCGGATGAGCTTCAACCAGGGAAACGGAATATTTTTGCAAAGTTATTTGGTAAAATTTCGAGTTCAGTGAATGAAGTATTGTCAAAGTACCAGAAAACAGGGGCGCAAATCGATCGCATTACGGTCAAACTTGACCATTGTAAAAAAGCGTTAATGACAGATAATATGATGCTGGAACAGCTGTATGAAAAAAATAAAGAGTATTTTCTAGCCTTAAATATTTATATTGCAGCTGGTGAAGTAAAAATAGAAGAATTAGAAACAAAAACAATACCCGAGTTGAAAAGAAAAGCGGAAATAAGTCAAGATCAGATGGATTTTCAAGATGTGAATGATATGATGCAATTTGCTGATCGTCTGGATAAACGGATGTATGATTTAAAGCTTAGCCGTCAGATTACTACACAGAGTGCCCCACAAATTAGATTGATTCAGAATACGAATCAGGCATTGGTAGAAAAAATTCAATCATCGATCATGACAGCGATCCCACTTTGGAAAAATCAAATTGCCATTGCTTTAACCCTTATTCGTCAACGCAGTGCAGTGGAAGCTCAAAAACAAGTTTCTAAAACAACGAATGATCTTCTATTAAAAAATGCTGAGATGTTAAAAACCAATACAATTGAAACAGCAAAAGAAAATGAACGGGGCATCGTGGATATTGAAACATTAAAGAAAACACAGGAAAACCTGGTCTCGACTTTGGAAGAGACTCTTCGTATTCAATCGGAAGGTCGCACGAAACGACATCAGGCTGAACAAGAATTAATATCTATGGAAAATGAATTAAAACAAAAATTATTGAATTTGAAGAATCAATGAAAAACTAAATATTGATTGCAACCCTTAGATTAGATTCATTACCTTGCATTAACCCATGATCAGAGGGATCTTTAAAAATTCACACGATGTTCATTTAAAACTGAGCATCGTTTTTTTGTATCTTTAGTACTTTTGGTATAATAGAAGTGGACATAGACTGATAGATTAAAAGACTAGAGACTGCAATTTGAAGGATGTGATCATGATCTTATTTTTGAAAAAGAATTGGCGCCTACTTACATTTGGCTTATTTTTAATGATTGCTGGATTGACATGGGGAATGGTTGGGAATATAGGTCAAAATTCACAGGAAACGTATGAGTCAGGCAGAAAAAATAGAAAAGCAAGTAGAAATTCCTTCTGAACCTTATGTAAATGAGTCAGAATTGATTGGGCAAGCACATCACTTCTATAATCAAACAGCGGGTTGGGGGAGAATTGATTCGTTAAATTGGGAAGAACATCAAAAATTTTCGCAATTATTATTAAATTCACTGGATGTCATTAAGGAAAAAGAGTCGTTGGTAAAGGATTTTGACCGTATCCGTTCCCTCGCAACTTTTATTATCGAAAAAGAAAAAGATAAGCAAAATGTAGTCATGCTCCATCGAATTTTTCATGATCTTGATATAGACATGAACAACTATGAAAACGAAGATTATTTTGAAGTCACGAATTATGGAGAAGGAAAGAAGCAGAAAGAAGTCCTAAAACAAATCAAACCCAAATCGGGTTCCTGACGCCATAAATGGACCTTTTTATTTTTTTGGAAAATACCAAATTATTGAAAAATAGATTATTAGCTTTGTTCTTGTTATACTAAGCCTGCTCAATCTTAAATGGATTGAGCAGGCTTAGTTACTAATCATTTGAGTGTTCGCTGGAGATAGGTCATACTTTGTTCTCGGAGAACAGATCTTATGATTACATAAAGGAAGATGAACATGACATCATCATTGGTTTATATAAAAATGTGGCAAAAAGCTCTGCAGTTGGAAATTCTTCATTTAAAAAAATATGGAAGCAATAAATATCTAGTAAAAAATGGCCGGTTACTCAATCAAAAGGGGGCATATACGTATTATTTTGAAACGGTTCAAATGGTAAAAATTCCAGTGGGCTCAAATGTACGGATTGAATGGGGGCAAACGAAAGTAGAAGGGAGAATCTTATCTTCTGAGGGACAAAGCATCATTGTGAAATTAGATCAATCGATCGGTGACCTTCTTTCTGAACTGATTATTTGGCATGATCCATGGGAATTACTGGATCAATTGATTCAACGTTTAGAAGAAATGAAGAAAAGCAAACGGAAACGTTTAAGAATCAAAAATTTAATGGATCCATCGATGCCAACAAATCATCCGACAGAGATCATCAAATCAAATGTTCACGAATTAATCCTTCGGTCGAAATATAATCCAATCACCTATGTATGGGGGCCACCCGGGACAGGGAAGACCTACACCTTGGCTAGAGTGGCAGCCAATAAATACTTTCAGGGGAAAAAAGTGTTGATTCTTGCCCAGAGCAATCAGGCGGTTGATGTATTGATGATGGAAATTTCCTCTTTTGTTGAAAAGAAAGGAAAAAATCGAGAAGGAGACATTCTACGATATGGCTCACAGCAAAGCGAAGCTATTTCTCAATTCGGATCGCTTCATATCAATCAATTATTAAAAGTGAGTCAACCAGCTCTCGCTGAGCAGAAAGAAAGCCTGATGGAAGAACGCCGTTTATTGAAAAAAGATTTAGCGTCAACATTCAGCCATCGTGATTCAGATCATTTATTACAAATTGAAACGAAATTAGCTTCAATCTTAGAGAAAATCCACCAAAAAGAAGTTCAGTTTTTAAAAGATGCCGACATTATTGGGACAACCTTAGCCAAAGCGGCAAGTGATCCAAATGTTTACGAAAAAGAGTTTGATTTATGTATACTTGATGAGGCGAGTATGGCGTACGTTCCTCAAGTGGCATTTGCCGCTTCATTGGGAAAAAGAATGATTGTATGTGGAGATTTCAAGCAACTCCCACCGATTGCAATGGCACGTCATAAATTAGTTGATGAATGGTTAAAAGAAGATATTTTCCATAAGGCAGGTGTGACAGAATCGATTAAGGTAGGAAAGTTACATCCCCATCTTTTTCTATTAAGAGAACAACGAAGGATGCACCCGGATATTTCTTCTTTTACGAATAAATATATTTATCAAGCACTAGTGGGTGATCATAAAGGTGTCGCAGCAGCACGCAAGAAGATTGTAGACAAAAATCCATTTCCAAGTCGTGCGAGTATCTTTCTTGATACAAGTGACACAGGTACCTATTGCATCACAGAACGTATGTCCAATTCCCGAATTAATTTGTGGCAACTCTTTCTGTCTTTTCAATTAATCCATGAGGCTTATCTTGATGGGAATCGATCGATTGGATATATCACACCATATCGAGCGCAGGCGCTATTAATGGAAAAATTATTGGCAGATCTATATAAAAATGAGCTTCAACAGGCAGATATTGTCTCGGCAACCATTCATCGATTTCAAGGAAGTGAGCGAGATGTGATGGTTTTTGATACGGTCGATAGCTATCCCCAAAATCGTGCGGGTATGCTGTTAATTGGAAAAGAAAGTGAGCGACTCATCAATGTTGCCATTACAAGAACGAAGGGGAAGTTCATTCATATCAGTAATGGTTCATTTATTAAAAAACATGTTTATCCATCCAAAACATTACGAAAATTTGTTGATCATCAATTGAATTTTGATCAAGCTGTAAATCCATGGGAGATTGGTTCATGGATCAGAAATCAACATCCTAGATTACAGTGGATGCATGCCAAAAAACTGGATAGAGTAATGAATGATCTTCATGCTGCAAGAAGTTCCATTGTTTTATCAATGCCAAATGATCATGAACTTTCAAATGAATGGCTACAATCATTAAATGAAAGAAACAAAGGTGTTGAATTGACCTTGATATCGAAACAAACCTTTCAATTTTTGAAACCTGATCATATCGTGAATGAAGCATTTCCATTTCCGTTTGTTCTCATTGACCAACAATTTCTATGGCTAGGAATACCGATGGAAGGATCACGTTTGGTACAACCGCCATATGTATCTGTTCGATTAGACTCGAGAATACTTTGTGAATATTTCCTTCACAATTGTATGGAGGTTAACACATGAGAAATACTGATTTTATTGCGCCTTTAATAAGAGATTTTACATTATGAAGAAAAAGGACAGCACATTGATTCGATCACTGTGCTGTTTCGCATGAGCTTTTCAAGATTCTACAAAACAATCTACATAAGATAATTATTTCTATATAATGTATATAAGATGCGAAAAGGTACTTAATCATATATACTAGAGTAGTAAGCGTTTCCATTTGTGATCAAAGTAGAGGTTTAGTATGTGTACTCATAAAAAGGGAGGTTTGAACGATGTTTAATAAAATCTTATTAGCTTCTGATGGTTCTAATAACTCACTACGTGCTTGTGATCGGGCAATTGAAATGGCAAAGTGCAAAGTTGATTCAATTATTGAAGTTGTTTATGTTATTGATCTTAATACGTCAAAACAGGAAGCATTGCATCACATGGATGCCGATGCCATTCAATTTGAACGTGAACAACGGATGCAATTAACAGTTGAGAAGATCAAAGCAGCAGGTGTAAATAGTAACAGCACAATCCTGCATGGGGAGCCAGGACCCACCCTTGTTAAGTATGCGAATGATCAGGATTTCGATTTAGTAGTGATCGGAAGTAGGGGCTTAAATTCACTCCAAGAAATGGTACTTGGTAGTGTAAGTCATAAAGTAGCCAAACGCGTTCAATGCCCAGTTATGATTGTTAAATAACATAAACAAACTTTTTCTTTATGAGCTAACGTAGTTTTCAATTAAAAATGGTTACGAAAATCAATACTATATTTTTAAAAAAAAAATGAATAGTTTCACATAGAGAAATTAGATGATATATTTTAATATATTTAAATATATAATTACTATATTGATAGTGAAAACTGTAGGTTATATCCTTCTTTGTTTTTACTTTGTAAAAGGAAATTTTGTAAACGTTTACTATAAAGCTATATCCTCACATTTGTGATGGATCTTTAGCTCAAATAATGGACTGGGGGGAACAACATGGCAAGAGTATTGCGCATTGGTCGTGTAGAATTAAAGGTATTAGACTTAGAAAAATCAGTAGATTACTATACAAATATTATTGGTTTAGAAGAAACAGGACGTATGGGGAACAGTGTATATTTAAAAGCATGGGATGAATTTGATCATCATAGTGTCATTCTAACAAAATCAAATACGGCTGGGTTAGCTCATATGGCTTTTAAAGTGGAAACTTTAGATGATTTAGCCTATTACGAAAAGAAAGTAGAAGAATTCGGTTGTACAACAACAAGAATTTCAAAGGGTACAAGATTAGGAGAAGGTGAAGCAGTTCACTTCATCCTACCAACTGGCCATCATTGTGAACTATACAATGAAATTGATTTACTAGGAACTGCTGTAGGAACACGTAACCCACATCCATGGCCATTAGGATTAAAAGGAATTGCTCCACATCGTCTTGATCACTTTTACTAACGGGGATGATTTGAAAACGGTAACAAGATTTTTTGTTGAGGTACTTAACTTTGCACAAAGCGAGAAAGTGGTTACTGAAGGTGAAGAAGAATTAGTAGGAAGCTTCTTAGCTACAACAAATAAGGCACATGACATCGCTTTTGTTAATGGCCCTGATGCAAAGCTTCACCATGCAGCATTCTTTGTTGATTCTCTTCACGATGTATTTAAAGCAGCGGATTTATTATCCATGTATGAAGTACCATTTGATGTAACACCAACTCGTCATGGGATTTCAAGAGGTGCAAACCATTTACTTCTTTGATCCATCTGGAAATCGTAACGAAGCGTTTGCAAATGGATACATGTCTTTTGCAGATATGCCAACGATTACTTGGGATGCATCAAAAATTGGTCAAGGTATTTTCTATCACCGTAGAGAACTATCTGAATCATTTGCGAAAGCGCTAACATGATTTAGATTGAAAATGATATTTGTACGTAATGATACATAAAGTATGAAGGAGGCTAATTATGTATAAAGTGACACTTAAAGCAAGGAACCAAAATTTTGAATACGATTGTGCACCAAACGTAACGCCATTAAGAGCAGCACGTGACCTTTTTATTCCATTCCCAACCGGGTGCCAACGTGGCGGTTGTGGTATGTGTAAGGTAAAGGTGCTTAGCGGAGAATATGATCAAGAATTAGTTCGCTCACAAGATGCACTATCTGATGAAGAATTAGAGAATCGTTTTGCTCTAGCATGCTGTATGACGCCAAAAAGTGATCTTGATTTGATTACAATAGAAGATTACGAAAAACAATTACAAAAAGTTAGTTTGGAAGAGGTGAAATAACGATGAGTTCCAATATGCTTTATCAAAAATATGCGATAACACAGTCCTTGACATTGAAAATTCTTGAAGCGGTTACAAATAAAGCGGAAGAATTAGGGATTAAAATAAATGCAGCTGTTGTGGATGAAGGAGCAAATCTGAAAGCGTTTATTCGAATGGATGAAGCAGCCTTGCTTAGTTCTGAGATTGCTCAGAATAAAGCTTACACAGCAGCAGCTTTTGGGAAACCAACACATGAGTGGTATCCAATGATAAAAGATGAACCTGCCCTTTTGACTGGAATTGTTCATACAAATAAGCTTGTTGTCTTTGGTGGGGGAATTCCGCTTACAGTAGGTGGGATCATTGTTGGAGGGATTGGGGTTTCAGGTGGTACTTCTGAAGAAGATGTCCTATGTGCTCAAGCAGGATTAGCTGTTTTTGAAAAGTACTGTTAGATTTCAATTGAAAAATAGTAGACTTTATTTTTTAAAATGAGTTAAAAATAAGAAAAAATTAATAAAATGTTAGAGAAAAAATTTCCGTTTTTATATAATGCGGAAATTTTCTCTTTATATCCATATGATTTATGATGATTACTATTTTAATAATAGAATAAATAGTATAAAAATTAAATTAATTGTAACCGCTTTAGTTGGAAAAGATAGAATTTATTGTTTATAATATAGGTGTCTACAATATTATTTAAAAATAGAATGAGGAGATGTTGAAATGGTTGAACAAGGGAAATATGCTGACGTAAGCGGAATTCAAACGCATTATCATGAAGATGGTCAAGGGGAACCACTTTTACTTATTCATGGATCAGGCCCAGGGGTTTCAGCATGGGCAAACTGGCGCTTAGTTTTTCCGATTCTTTCTGAAAAATATCATTTATATGCACCAGATATTGTAGGTTTTGGTTATACGGATCGTCCTGAAGGGATTCAATATTCCATTGATGTTTGGGCAGACCATATGATTAACTTTATTGATACGGTCATTAAGAAAAAAGTATCGATTATTGGTAATTCTTTCGGTGGAGCGATTGCACTGCATGTGGCTAAGCGTCGTCCAGATCTTATCAATAAGCTCATCATGATGGGTAGTATGGGAACGGATCATCCTATTGCAGATGGATTAGATAAGGTTTGGGGATACACTCCAAGTGCAGAAAATATGAAAGCTCTTATTAAGATTTTTGCATATGATCAAAGTATGGCTGAAAATGGGGACTTAGTGGAAATGCGTTATAAATCTAGTATTCAAGAAGGATTCCACGAATCGTTTTCAGCAATGTTTCCTGAGCCAAGACAAAGACATGTTAGTGCAATGGCCTTAACCATTGATCAATTGCAACAAATTCAGTTTCCAACATTAGTCATTCACGGAAGAGATGATCAAGTTATTCCAATGGAAGAAACTAGTTTTAAATTAGTTCAAGCTCTTCCAAATGCACAACTTGTTGTGTTCCCTCAATGTGGTCACTGGGTACAAATTGAAAAAACGAAAGAATTCGCCGGACAAGTTATGGCCTTTTTAGAGCAATAAGTAAAAAAAGAGACAACTCCTCAAGGTTTAAGTTGGGAATTGTCTCTTTTTTACACTCTTAAGAAAGCATAAAATTGCAGCGCTGGAGAAGTTCGGGCGTAGGTAGCAATTTTTAGGAAAACAGTATAAGTGCAACTACGCCTCTGTCTTCGCCTTGGGGGCTCGCCAATCGGCGAGTTTTCTTTAGAATCAAGAAGTTTTCTCTTCGTGTTCATTAATTAGGATTAGTGAACTTTTTTTGATCCAATATTGAAAGTGATCAACAGGGAATACCCCTCTACAATCAGAATTGTCCATTTGAATGACAACACTTCCGTTTTTTACTTCAATAATTTTTAATGTTTCAGAATTCGTGATATTTGGAATGAAACTACTTTTCATTTCAAATGCCATATTGTTATATAAATCCACCTTAAACAATCCTCCTAATAATCATACACTTTTACTGTATTGATATTATTTTTCCCACTTTATTTTTTGGTATCCATATATTGGTGAAATCGGGTAGATGAAAGAGATTTTGTTCTTAGATTTCAATTCTATTCTATCATAATTAGAAAATTATGGTATGCATCATAAGTAAGAACATAATAATAGATTTTTCTTGAAGCTTGTTATGTGCAATCATTTTTTATAAGTTATGAAATAGTCTATAGGCATGTCTAATGCGTAGTCTCCATATGATTAGTATGGGGGTGAATTCTTTGATTTTGGTTATATTTATTTTACTAATTGGCTTGTTTATTTTTGGAATGACGCTGTTAAGGTTAGGTTTAGCTACTATTTCCAGAGAATCATTCAAAACGAGGTTAACCCATTATACAGATACCCCTTGGAAAGGGTTGCTCGTTGGAATTCTCATAACATGTATTTTACAAAGTAGTTCAGCGGTAATGGTGATTACACTTGGATTGATTTCAGCTGGAATGCTTTCATTTACACAATCGATCGGGATTATCTTAGGAACAAATATTGGTACAACCATTACAACTGAACTGATCACATTTGATATTCAAGGTTTTCTAATACCATTAATGATTTTATCCATCGTTTGCCTTCTAGTGAGGAAAAAGAACATACAGAGTATTGGCTTGATTTTACTCGGGGTCTCCTTTGTGTTTACAGCAATGGGAGGATTTGAATATTTAGCTCGTCCATTAGGGGAATTTGCTTTCATGTCTCCCTTATTACTCTCCTTAAATGATAGTTATTTATTGAGTATACTAGCAGGGACGATATTAACCGGGATTATTCAATCAAGTACGGCAACTACAGGAATCATTATGGGTTTTCTAACAAATGGTGCCATGGAAATAGAAACGGGTGTTGCGATCATACTCGGCTCCAATATAGGGACATGCGTGGATGTATTCTTAGCATCCATCGGGGGAGGTCGAGAAGCAAAGTTAACTGCTTATGCTCATATTTGGCTTAACGTTATAGGGGTAATTGCTTTTTATCCATTTATTGGATGGCTTGCCAATGTTGGAAAAACACTTGCTCAATCACCTGATCTACAACTTGCCCATACAAGTGTTCTTTTTAATGTCATTTGTTCTTTACTTGTATTGCCGTTTGCTAAATCCTTTGGAAACATGATATTGAAAATACATGATAAAAAGGGGATTTAAAGCATGGCTATCAAATATGAGTGGATGACATCAAGGACTATTTCAAGAAAAGCACAGATGGCGGCTATAGTAGACGTTATCTGTGCTTTGTGGAAATGATTTAATCCATTAAGAACATTTTTTCTAATTCTAATGGTTCGATATATTCACCATTTTTATATGCACGCATATTCCCACCAGAAATTTCGTCGATGAGAACAATTTGTTTGTCAGTTCCTACTCGTCCAAATTCAAATTTAATGTCGTAAAGCTCAATGTCTTTCTTAGCAAGCTCTTCTTTTACCACATTTCCAATTTGTTGAGTAAGATTCTTTAATACTTTATATTCTTCTTTTGTAAGAATACCGAGCATATCTAGAGCATCTTCGCTGATAGGTGGATCCTGACGTCCATCGTCTTTTAATGTAACTTCAACAAAAGCATCCAATGTTTGTCCTTCTTCTGCATATAAACCATATCTACGTAAAAAGCTACCTACTGCACGATAACGACAAATGACTTCAAGACCTTTACCAAATACTTCAGCCGGTTTCACTGTCATGGTTGCCTTTTCGATATTTGCATCAATATAGTGAGTAGGGATCCCTTTTTCCTGTAATCTTTCAAAAAAGAATTTGGTTAATTTTAATCCTGCTCGTCCTGCACCTTCTAGTGTTAGGCCAACGGTGTTTGCACCAGGATCAAATACGCCATTTTCTCCAGTTACATCGTCTTTAAATTGAAGTAAATAATTACCGTCTTCTAAAGCATAAACATCTTTTGTTTTTCCAGTGTATGTAAGTTTCATGTTCAAATCTCCTTGTCAAATATTGTAGTTTTATGTTTGAACCATGCTGCTTACTATTATAGGAATAAGAAAACGTAAAAAACAAGCTAAAATATAAGATATGTCTCATTTTTTTAATTTATTTTCGTTACATATAATTAATCATTTTTTATTAAACGATGAATTAGGTTTAAACACAATTGTAATCTTTTTGAACAATTCATTTTGAATAATGAGAGGTGAAAGCGATGATTTTAGTTAGTGCTTGTTTAGCTGGTTTTGACGTCAAATATAACGGCTCACATAATTTGAATGAAAAAATAAAAAAATGGTTCGATGAAAAAAAGGCTATACCGATTTGTCCAGAAGTCCTTGGAGGTCTCTCGATTCCAAGGGAGCCTGCTGAAATCGTTGGAGGAGAGGGGGAAGATGTATTAGATGGACATGCAAAAGTGATCACAAATAACGGAATAGATGTAACGGAACAGTTTATGAAAGGGGCAAATGAAACACTAAAAATAGCTCTGGATTTGAATGCAACAATGGTTATTTTAAAAGAAAGGAGCCCATCATGTGGTAGTTCTATGATCTATAGTGGTGAATTTAATGGAAATAAGAGAAAGGGAACTGGAGTAACTGCAGCTCTACTAAAAAGAAATGGCATACAAGTACTTTCAGAAGAGAATTTTATGAAATTGTTGAATGAAATGGAGTAAAAAAATAGCTTTAATCAAAAATGATCTCAACCAATCACAATGACTGGTTGAGATTAAATGAAAAAACATTCAAGTGAAAATTCAAGCAAGCTGAAAAGGGGCGATTAATGACTTCTATTTATCATTGAATTCTGATCCGTTTGAAAGAATTGAGCTGTGTTTGTTATTTTAATAAAACTACAATTAGGAAGTAAGATCTCTTTTCGATATTTAACTTGTAATTGATTTAATAAGGGGAGAATATGGGTTCGTTCAGATTCCTCCATATCAAATTCAAAACCATATTGGTACAAATGATTATCGATTTCTTTACACCAAACATTTCGCCCAATAAACGATAGAGTATGATCGAGAATGGTTGTCTTTATTCCTAATATCAACCCTTTATTTAGCGGGAATTTTATATTGGATTGATAACTTAGCCCTCCAGCTCCTAAATCTTCAATTAGGATGGAACTGCTTCCGATTTGAACAGGTTTATTATTAAATACTTGAACGGTCATGGTGCCAAGTAGAGGATATTTAAATAGAATTCGGAAGTATTTTCTTCGATTAATATTTGCTTGGATCGTTTTTTTATGATCATTTTCAGGTACGCATTTGCCGTTTTGTAAAAACTTTACAAAATCCTTTGCGTGAACCGGTTTACTAAAGGAATACCCTTGAATATAATCGCAGTTCTGTTCTTTTAGTATGGCCACTTGCCTGCTATCATCTACACCTTCAGCTACTACTTTCATTTCCAATGTATGAGCCAATTGAATCATTGCTTTTGTAATTTGAAGGCTTTCTTCACTGTAATGAAGATCTTTAATAAAAGATCGGTCAATTTTTAATAAATCAAAATGCAATTCTTTTAATGTTTTTAATGATGAGTAGCCTGTTCCAAAATCATCAATCGAAAATGAGATTCCGCTATTTCTCAAAAGGGTCATTTTTTTGATGACTTCATCATAATTTTCTAAAATGAAATTCTCAGTGATTTCGATTTCTAAATAACTTGGATCTACATCAGACTTATTTAATATGTTAAGAATCATGTCGCTGATAGATGGGTCTAAAAATTGGAGTGGAGAAAAATTAACAGCAATAGGAATTTTCCTTAGTCCTTTTTGATTCCACTCGTGCATTTGCATGCAAACCTGATTAAGAATCCATTCCCCGAGCTTGAGAATCAAGCCAGTATCTTCTGCGATCGAGATAAACTCAAATGGAGGAACGGTTCCCCACTTAGGATGTTCCCAACGAACCAAGGCCTCTGCACCAATCACTTGATTTGTGCTTAATTCGACTTTTGGTTGATACTGGATAAAAAATTCTTCTTCCGCAATTGCTTTTTTTAGATCATTGCGAAGGCTGAAATGCTTGAATGACTCTACATCTATTAAATTCGTAAAATATTGATACTTATTTTTTCCAGATGACTTCACTTTATTCAAGGCAATATCGGCTCTTTCCAGTATAGATCCAGCTTCATCACCATCATTTGGAAAAAGGCTGATACCGATACTGGTTGTAACATATAAAAGAGTATCATTTATTTCCATCGGTCTACTGATCACTTCGAGAATCTGTTCAGCTAAATGGGTTGTGTGATCTATGTGATCGAAATCTTTCAGGAGGATAGCAAATTCATCTCCGCCTAAATGAGAAATAAATCCTTCTATTGTCTTTCATTATTCTTTTTAATCTCTGGGAAACCTCAATTAAAACTTTATTTCCTGCTTTAAACCCATTGTGATCATTAATGGATTTAAAATCATCAAGTCCAATGATTAAAATAGCAAATTTTTCTTCTCTATTTTGACAAAGTTGGTTTAATTGATGATCAAGACTTCTTTTATTAGGTAAGTGGGTCAAAATATCTTCAAATGCTAATTTTCTTATGACTTCTTCATTCTCTTTTTTAGCCGTAATATCTTTTCGAATGGCAATATATTGGTATGGAACACCTTCTTCATCTAAGAAGGGGACAATCGTACTATCCGACCAAAAATACGTACCATCCTTTGCCTTGTTTTTTATTTCTTTCTGCCATACTTGTCCTTGTGTGATCGTATCCCAAAGTTCTTGATATACTTCTGCACTCTGATAGCCAGATTTAATCAAGCGGTGATTTTGCCCAATCAATTCTTCTCTACTATATTGCGAGATCTCACAAAATTTATCGTTTGCGTAAGTGATAATTCCTTCCGTATCAGTGATTGTCACATCTGCTGTTAAATGCAGGGCAGATGTAATATCTCTTAATTCTTTGTTTCTTGTTTTTAACTGTGATTCATAATTTTTGGTATCTGTAATATCAAATGTAATTCCAAATAGATTGGTTATTTGCCCTTGATCGTCCGTTTTTGGAAAGGTTTGATTCATTAACCAACGAATTTCGCCGTCTGGACGAATAATTCGATATTCATGCTTAATCGGTGAACCACTGTATAGTTCTTGTTGACTGTTTTTTACATTTTGCAAATCATCTGGATGGACCAACTCGTGCCAAATAGAGGGGTTTTTTACAAATTGTTCTTGGGAGATTCCAAAAATCTTTTCAGAAGAAGATGTTAAAAAACAAACGGAGTGATTTGACAAATTGGCTTCCCAAATACAGGAATCAAATGTAGTTACGGTTTCATTGTTAGTATGCTAGCTGATTCATTTTCCGACCCCCAAACTTGAAATAATAAGAGACACCTACTGTATTCATTCAATGAGTTGAAATGGAGTGCCATTATCATTTGAAAAAGTCAGGTGCCTATCTATTCGTGTTTTAGAATAGGGATCTGTTTTTTACATATATGATAGAATGTGGCAGCCCGGCGATCATAGGAAGACTCCTTTAGACCCGTGGTTTTGCGTCCCAATTTTTCAACTGGTTTGCTCTTCTCATGAATATTAATTATTCACTAAGACTATTATCCTATGATAAGAATAACATATTTTGGTATTCATTTGAAGAAGAAATGTAAGGGGTTACTTTTGCGCATTCATTAAAAATGAAAAGAGAAGAAGGCTTCATTTTCTTCGCTGGTTAACATGATTTATTTTGAAAAATTAAGTTCCCATATTAGGCCGAATTTGTCCGTGACCACAGCATACTTTGTTCCCCAAAATGTGTCTTGAAGTTCCATCTTAATCTGGCCATCCTGAGAGAGGGCCTCATAAATGGTTTTTAACTCTTCCTCTGATTCCAGATCTAACGAAAGCCAAATATGATTTCCTTTTTCGACGTGTCCAAATACATCTGCAAAATAGAGGATGCAGGCATCATTGATATGGAGTTCTGCATGAATTAATTTTCCTTCATGTCCTTTAAACATTTCGATTCCATCGGCAAGTTGAGTGTTTTTAATTTCCCCTCCAAAAATTTGCGCATAATAGTCTAAAGCTGATTGACATTGTTCAAGATAAATATGTGGGCTTAGTTTTTTCATCTGAATGATCACCTTTTCATTATTTTTTTGTTTATTACTAGGAAACAGGGACTCATACTTCATTATTTTTATCATAGGATAGGAAATATATCGACATGATTCAGAATGATTATAAGAAAATTAGAGTTCCTTTCCTTTGTTTGATATGATGAGAAAAATGGATGAAGGAGGTTTTTTTTTGGAGCAAAAAGTGGAGAGAGAAAAAGCAATCCTTGTTGGCTGTCAAACAAAAGAAGGGGATTTACCGTTTCATTATTCAATGGATGAATTAGCATCTCTAACGAAAACAGCGAATGGAGAGGTTTTAACAACCTTAACTCAAAAAAGAGAACGTGTATCGCCAGCCACGTATATTGGTAAAGGGAAAGTGGAAGAGCTAAAAACTCTTGTGGATGAAATGGAAGCCAAGTTAGTTATTTTTAATGATGAATTATCACCAAGCCAGGTGAGAAATATTGCAAGAGAAGTGGATGCGCGGATCTTAGACCGGACGCAATTGATCCTTGATATTTTTGCCCAAAGAGCGAGATCAAAAGAAGGTAAACTGCAGGTTGAATTGGCTCAACTACAATATTTACTTCCAAGACTTAGTGGTCAAGGTACACAATTATCGAGATTGGGTGCGGGGATCGGAACGAGAGGACCGGGGGAAACGAAGTTAGAGGCAGATCGACGTCATATTCGGGATCGAATTCATGATATCAAATCTCAGCTTTCTGTTGTGGTGCAGCATCGTGAACGTTATCGTGAAAGAAGGAAGAAAAATCATGTGTTCCAAGTGGCCATTGTCGGGTATACAAATGCTGGGAAATCAACCTTATTTAATCGCTTAACAGAAGCAACCTCTTATGAAGAAAATCAATTATTCGCGACACTTGATCCAATGACAAAGAAATGTATTTTACCAAGCGGATTTACTGTGTTAATTACCGATACGGTTGGCTTTATCCAAGATCTACCAACCAGTTTAATTGCAGCATTTCGTTCAACGCTTGAAGAAGTGAAGGAGGCTGACCTTTTGTTGCATGTGGTGGACACGTCCAACCCAGATTATTTCCAACATGAGCAAACCGTCAATCAATTACTTGAAGAATTAGAAACTTCCCATATACAGCAATTAACTGTGTATAATAAAAAGGATATTCAACATCCGGATTTTGTGCCGTCAACGAAAAATGATTCCATTCAGATTAGTACATTAGTGGACAATGACCGTGAGCAATTGAAACAATTAATGGAAACGAAAGTAATTGGAGTGATGAAGGACTATCATGTGGACGTGCCATCAACGGAAGGAAAGTTGCTTTCGCAATTGAAGAATGAAACGATTTTGAGGGAGTTGGCTTTTCATGAAGAAAAGCAGTTGTATGTCTGTAAAGGATACACATTAGCAGATCATCCGATATACGGGCAGTTACAAAAATATACAGCGAAAGGTTAAGGGGAAAAGAATGTTTCAATCATTAAAATATGGAAATGAATTAAAACCACTTGTCGAAGAAGTGGAGCAGATGATAAAACCGATCCATGAAAAGATCGAGGAGCGTATTGATCGTAATCAATTTCGTGTCTTAAAAAGTTATCAGAATCATAAAGTAAGTGACTCGCATTTTATTCCTTCCACAGGATATGGATATGATGATTACGGGAGAGATACACTAGATAAGATCTATGCGGAAGTATTTGGTGGCGAAGCAGGACTTGTAAGAATACAAATGATTTCCGGTACTCATGCCATTGCTACTGCGTTATATGGTGTATTAAGACCAGGAGATGAACTTTTATACATAACTGGAAAACCATATGATACCCTAGAGGAGATTATTGGTATACGGGGACAAGGAACGGGTTCGTTAAAGGAATATGGGATAACATATAACAGTGTTGACATTACAGAAGATGGAAAGTTTGATTTCCAGGCAGTTGCAAAAGCGCTGAAGTCGAATACAAAAGTGGTCGCTATTCAACGATCGAAAGGCTATGCAGCTCGACCTTCTTTTACCATTGATCAGATTGAAGAAATCATTCGATTTGTTAAAGAAATCAAAACGGACGTAGTTGTATTTGTCGATAATTGCTATGGAGAATTCACGGAAGACCTGGAACCCTGTCATGTAGGAGCGGATTTAATTGCCGGTTCACTTATAAAGAATCCAGGAGGGGGCTTAGCTAAGACGGGTGGTTATATTGTAGGGAAACAAAAATGGGTGGAGGCTTGTTCTTATCGTTTGACAGTACCGGGAATTGGAGCAGAAGCAGGAGCTTCTTTGTATAATCTGCAAGATATGTATCAAGGATTTTTCCTTGCACCACATGTTGTGGGACAATCGTTAAAAGGAGCGGTATTTACAGCGGCATTGCTTGAACGTCTTGGGATGAATTCAAATCCAAAATGGGATAGTAAACGGACGGATTTAATCCAAGCGGTGCAATTTGATGATCGCGATAAAATGGTTGCATTTTGCCAAGCCATTCAATTTGCATCACCTATAAATTCACATGTAACACCCTATCCTGCTTATATGCCTGGTTACGAAGATGATGTCATTATGGCAGCAGGAACATTTATCCAAGGTGCTAGCATTGAATTAACCGCAGATGGACCAACTAGACCTCCATATGTCGTCTATGTGCAAGGTGGTTTAACGTATTCGCATGTTAAATTGGCGATTTGTATTGCGCTGAATTCATTATTAGAAAAGGGATTAATTCAACTATAATATAAATTTATTTTTTAAATATACTATTGCTTAAAGTGATTAGTCATAATAAAATAACTTTCATATATACTGGTTAAGGCAATTACATAAGAGAATTTGGAGGAATACAAAATGGCAAAACACACAAAAGAAGATATTAGGCGGATATGCGAGGAACAAAACGTAAAATATATCCGACTTCAGTTTACCGATATTTTAGGTACAATTAAAAATGTTGAAATTCCGGTTAGTCAACTTGAAAAAGCGATGGATAATAAAATGATGTTTGATGGTTCTTCTATTGAAGGGTTTGTTCGTATTGAAGAATCCGATATGTATTTATATCCTGATTTAGATACATTTGTTGTATTTCCATGGACTGCAGAAAAAGGTATGGTTGCACGACTTATCTGTGACATTTATAATCCAGATGGAACACCATTTGCAGGAGACCCACGTAATAATTTGAAACGGGTATTAAAAGAAATGGAGCAACTAGGGTTTACGGAATTCAATCTTGGGCCTGAACCGGAATTTTTCTTATTTAAATTAGATGAAAAAGGGCAACCCACTTTAGAATTGAATGATAGCGGCGGTTACTTTGATTTGGCTCCAATGGATCTTGGGGAAAACTGCCGTCGCGATATTGTACTGGAACTTGAGGAAATGGGCTTTGATATTGAAGCTTCACATCATGAAAATGCTCCAGGACAACATGAAATTGATTTCAAATATGCAGATGCTATTTCTTCTTGTGATGATATTCAAACATTTAAGTTAGTTGTAAAAACGGTTGCACGAAAACATGGTTTACATGCAACCTTTATGCCAAAGCCTCTTTTCGGTTTAGCTGGGTCTGGTATGCATTGTAACTTGTCATTATTTAATAATGGTCAAAACGTATTCTATGATGAAAAAGCAGATCTTCAGTTAAGCGATACAGCTCGCCAATTTATTGCAGGTATTGTTAAACATGCGACTGCATTTACAGCGATCACGAATCCAACTGTGAATTCCTATAAACGGTTAGTACCTGGACACGAAGCACCTTGTTATGTAGCGTGGTCAACAAGCAATCGCTCACCTTTAGTGCGAATTCCATCCTCTCGTGGTTTAAGTACACGTGTTGAAGTACGTAGCGTAGATCCTGCGGCAAATCCGTATTTAGCATTAGCTGTTCTGTTAAAAGCAGGTCTTGAGGGCATTAAAAACAAAATGACGCCTCCAGCACCACTTGACCGTAACATTTATGCAATGGATAGAGAAGAACGTCTTGCAGAAGGAATTGCTGATTTGCCAGCATCATTAGCAGAAGCAATTGAAGAATTAAAAAAAGATGAAGTGATCATTTCAGCTCTCGGAGATCACATCATTGAACACTTTATTGAAGCGAAAGAAATCGAGTGGGATATGTTCCGCACACAAGTTCATCCTTGGGAACGTGAACAATATATGAGCATGTATTAATCGAAACATAGGGCTTTCCATTGAAAATGTCTTAAACACAGTGCCATCCTATCTAGTATCATTTTTCATTTTTTGATACTAGATAGGATGGATGTAACTGAGACTTTTTCTGTTGGGAAGTCTTTTTTTTATAGATTAATATTTTATGTTATAAAACATAACATTGTATTGACAGTTTACCTTACACTGAATATAATTAGATCAAGAAGTAAAAGTAAAGTAAAGGAAATGGAGAAGATTACAAATGACAGGAAGTCAAATTCGTCGCTCAATGCCACTTTTTCAAATTGGGACAGTGATGCAATTAACTGAACTAACGGCTCGACAAATTCGTTACTATGAAGAGCATAATCTCATTTCTCCAGCAAGAACTGATGGAAATCGTCGTCTCTTTTCTTTGAATGATATTGATACCTTGTTAGAAATCAAAGATTTGATTGATCAGGGCATTAATATGGCGGGAATCAAGCAAATTTTTTCCGTCAAAGAAGAGCAAAAACTTGAACATGAAATTCAAAAACAAGTCATTAAGCAAAAGCAGGATCTGAGCAACGAGGAGATTAGAAAGCTTCTAAGAAAAGAGTTAACGAATGCTGGTCGATTTAATCGAACACCATTACGCCAAGGTGATATGCATCGCTTTTTTCACTAAATTATGAAGGATATTTAGGGGGGAATTATTATGCCAAAGTATTCAAAAGAAGATATTAAAACAATGTGTCAGGAACAAAATGTGAAATATATTCGTATGCAATTTACGGATATTTTAGGAATTATAAAAAATGTAGAACTTCCAATAAGCCAGCTTGAAAAGGCACTTGATAATAAAATGATGTTTGATGGCTCTTCCATTGAAGGATTTGTCCGTATTGAAGAATCAGATATGTATTTATATCCTGACTTAGACACTTTTGTTGTGTTCCCATGGACATCTGAAAAAGGAATGGTCGCACGTCTAATTTGTGATATTTATAATCCAGATGGCACGCCATTTTCTGGGGATCCACGTAATAACTTAAAACGTGTATTGAAGGAAATGGAAGACCTAGGATTCACAGATTTTAACTTAGGACCTGAGCCTGAATTCTTCCTGTTTAAGCTAGATGAAAAAGGGGAACCAACTCTAGAATTAAATGATAGTGGTGGCTACTTCGACTTAGCACCAACCGATCTTGGTGAAAACTGCCGTCGGGATATTGTCCTTGAACTTGAAGAGATGGGCTTTGAAATTGAAGCATCACACCATGAAGTAGCTCCAGGACAACACGAAATTGACTTTAAATATGCAGATGCTATTACAGCATGTGACTATATCCAAACATTTAAATTAGTGGTCAAAACGATTGCTCGTAAGCATGGTTTACATGCAACCTTTATGCCAAAACCATTGTTTGGAGTAAACGGATCTGGGATGCACTGTAACTTGTCGCTATTTAAAAACGCGGAAAATGCATTTTTTGATCCAAAAGCTGACTTGCAATTAAGTGAAACAGCTCGCCAATTTATTGCGGGAATTGTAAAACATGCTGAAGCTTTTACTGCCATCACAAATCCAACAGTCAATTCATATAAACGTTTAGTCCCTGGTTATGAAGCACCATGTTATGTAGCTTGGTCAACAAGTAATCGTTCGCCATTAATCCGTATTCCAGCTTCACGTGGTTTAAGCACACGTGTAGAAGTCCGCAGCGTTGACCCTGCAGCAAATCCATATTTAGCTTTGGCTGTTTTATTAAAAGCAGGTCTTGACGGAGTGAAGAATAAATTAACTCCTCCAGATCCAGTTGACCGTAATATCTATGCAATGGATAAAGAAGAGCGTATAGCAGAAGGAATTAATGATCTTCCTGCAACATTAGCTCAAGCAATCGGTCATTTAAAAAGAAATGAAATTATCATTTCTGCTCTTGGAGGTCATATTTTCGAACACTTCCTTGAAGCAAAAGAAATTGAATGGGATATGTTCCGTACACAAGTTCATCCTTGGGAACGCGAACAATATATGAAAATGTATTAATTAAATGAAACCTTGTCGCATTGCGGCAAGGTTTTTTTATATCATTTTTTAATAGAGAAAGTGATTATGATGATTTGTTTTCTTAACAGAGTTTTTATAAACATAATTTAACTTACTTTGAACAAACTATTTGATAAGTGAGAATAAATAGGACTATTTTTTCTTAAGGTGACAATTATGACTTCAATGCTCTATTTCATTACATATAATTAGACTTAACTATTGGAAATCGTACGTTGAAGAAGAAATGAAAACAATAAGGAGTGACTCAAAAGTATGACAAAAGAAAGGCAGAAGGAACTTAGAAAAACAATCCTTCCATACGAGAAATCGAATATGAAAGGAAGCTTGTGGCAAATCACAAATACATTTGTTCCTTTTTTTCTCCTATGGTATCTTGCTTATCAAAGCTTATCAGTTTCCTATTTCTTAACTTTTGGATTGACTGTGATAGCTGCTGGCTTTGTGATAAGAATATTTATTATCTTTCATGACTGCTGTCATCAATCCTTTTTTAACAACAAAAACGCAAACGAAGTGCTCGGAACGATTTCAGGAATCATCACGTTGTTTCCTTTTCGTCAATGGCGTCATAGTCACAATGTCCATCATGCAACAAGTGGTAATTTAAATAAAAGAGGGGTTGGAGACATTTGGGTTATGACCGTAAAAGAATATGAGATGGCCTCTTTTTGGCAGCGACTAGGCTATCGTATCTATCGTAATCCACTTGTTATGTTTGGTTTTGGTCCTATTTACTTGTTTTTGATTACAAATCGATTCAATCGAAAAGGCGCTCGAAAAAAAGAAAGGATGAATACCTATTTAATCAATCTTTCCATTGTTTTTTTATATGGATTGATGTGTGGGATCATTGGTTGGCAAGACTTTTTATTGATACAAGGTCCGATGCTTTTTATTGCGGGTTTTCTTGGAATTTGGCTGTTTTATGTTCAACATCATTTTGAAGATTCTTATTTTGAAAACGAAGAAGAATGGGATTTTGTGAAAGCAGCCATAGAAGGTAGTTCTTTCTATCAGTTACCCAAATGGCTTCAATGGATTACTGGTAATATAGGCTACCACCATGTTCATCACTTAAGTCCAAGAGTTCCGAATTACCATCTTGAAGAAATCCATAATCATCATCTGCCATTAAAATCTGTTCCAACCGTAACAATTGGTAAGAGTCTACGGGCAATAAAATATCGTTTATGGGATGAAGAAAGTAAACAATTTGTTCGTTTCCATGCGATTAAAAACAGTACTGCAAGACAAAGGATTGCTCAAAAAGCACTTGAGTGAAAGGAAGTTTAACGACTTCCTTCTTTTCTTTTGATATGATGGTATTAAGTAAAAATCCAGTTTAATAGAAGAGGTTTGATTATGATGAAAAGAATACAATTATTTCAAAGTAGTACAGGTGTTTCGCCTTATATGTGGGCATTGTTTGCCATTTTACCTTTCTATTTTATTTTTCAATGGTCATCAACAATTGAAATTGTAACCGGCATTATATTATCCATTTTCTTTTTTATCCTATATCGAATTTCGTTTATTTCAAATGGATGGGTGAAATACGTATGGACATCCTTTTTGATTATCATTTCAATCATTATGACCATCTACTTAGATTATGTCTATTTTTCATTTTTTCTTGCCTATTTAATTGGTAATCTGAAGAAATGGCCTGCTTTTATAACCTTTTATATTATTCAGTTAGTAGGCGCCTCGATCGCAATTAATTTCAATTTTGTTGTACAAAATGAATTGTTTCTAAAACAATTGCCTTTTGTTATTATCATATGGATTAGTATCATTCTTCTACCATTTAATATTTATAATCGAAAAAAACGTGAGAAACTTGAGGCACAACTGGAATTTGCTAATAAGCGGATTTCTGATTTAATGGTTCAAGAGGAGCGGCAGCGGATTGCTCGTGATCTTCATGATACATTAGGTCAAAAGCTCTCACTTATTGGATTGAAAAGTGATTTAGCAGGAAAAATTATTGCGAAAGATCCTAAACAGGCTCGAGTAGAACTGAAGGATATTCAACAAACGGCAAGAACAGCTTTAAAAGAAGTGCGGTTAATGGTATCAGATATGCGTGGTATTCGCTTAAACGAGGAAATGATACAAGTTGAACAAATTTTGAAAGCGGCAGAAATAAAATTTGTAAAAGAGCAGGAAATAGCTTTAACAAATGTTCCTGTGTTTGTTGAAAACATTCTGAGTATGTGCTTGAAAGAATCTGTAAATAATGTCGTCAAGCATAGTAAAGCAACAAAATGTCGGATTTCAATTCATCAGACAGTTACTGAAATTGTCATTGCGGTTTCTGATAATGGAAAGGGCATCGATTCCCAGAAGTATTTTGATGAAGGCAATGGGTTGATCGGAATGAAAGAACGATTGGAGTTTGTAAATGGAACTCTTGAAATGGTTTCGAAAAATGGGACGACTGTCACCATTCGAGTACCTAATTTTGTAAAACAAGAAGAGGAGGAAACCTTATGATAAGAATTGTGATTGCAGAAGATCAACAAATGATGTTAGGAGCTTTAGGCTCTCTCCTCAATCTTGAGGAAGATATGGAGGTTGTAGGAAAGTCGCGAAATGGAGAAGAGGCTATTGCTCTTGTTCACAAATTACAACCAGATATCTGTGTAATGGATATTGAAATGCCCATAAAAAGTGGACTTGATGCTGCAGAAGAATTAAAAGATCAAGGGTGTAAGTTTATTATCTTAACTACTTTTGCGCGTGCAGGTTACTTTCAACGTGCAATCAAAGCAGGAGTTAGTGGATATTTACTCAAAGACAGTCCAAGTGAGGAATTAGCTAAAACCATTCGTAGTGTTATGACTGGGAAAAGAGTGTATGCCCCAGAACTTATGGATGATTTTTATAGCGAAGAAAATCCACTTACTGAACGAGAAAAGGAAGTTTTAGAATTAGTTGCACACGGGAAGAATACCAATGAAATAGCAGATGAACTTTCTATTAAATCAGGAACGGTTCGAAACTATATATCTACTATTTTAGATAAACTTGAAGTGAAGAATCGAATTGAAGCAATTACACGTTCGAAAGAAAAAGGCTGGTTTAAATGAAGGAAAGCCATCACATAAAAGACGAAAGACGTAATCATTATTTGATTTGTCTTTCGTCTTTTTGTTGTTGCGGAAGGATATAAATAAGGTAGTTATCGAACCGTTATTAATGAATATGTCTATAAACACCAATTACTTTACCTAATATACTAACATTTTGGAGAATAATAGGATCCATTGTTGAATTTTCTGGTTGTAAACGGAAGTAATCCTTCTCTTTAAAGAACCGTTTCACTGTAGCTTCGTTCTCGTCTGTCATGGCAACTACAATATCACCGTTGTTTGCTGTAGTTTGTTGACGAACAATGACAAGATCTCCGTCTAGTATTCCAGCTTCGATCATACTTTCACCCATAATCTCTAGCATGAATAGTTGTTCATCGGATGGTGCAAGCCGTTCAGGCAATGGAAAGAATTCCTCTACATTCTCAATGGCTGTAATGGGTTGTCCAGCCGTAACTTTTCCAACAATTGGTACATTGATTACTTTACTTTTAGGAATATGTGTATCTGGGTCTACTGATAATACTTCAATGGCTCTTGGTTTAGTTGGATCTCTTCTAATTAGACCCTTGCTTTCAAGTCTTGATAAATGACCATGAACCGTCGAGCTTGATGCTAAACCAACAGCTTCTCCGATTTCTCTTACAGAAGGTGGATAACCTTTGGATTTTACTTCTTTTTTAATGAATTCAAGAATATCTTGTTGTCGTTTGGATAGTTTTGTCAATTTTATTCACCCCTTAACCCTTTTCTTATACCAATATTATAACATGAAGAAAATATTATCACAAACATAAGTTCGAATAATTATTGACATAAAACAAATGTTCGTATTATAATAAAAATACAAAAAACGAACATATATTCCTAAATGAGGTGCTGAAAGTGAAAAAGTTGTGGAGAAATTACTCATATACTATTATTCTAGTGATTTTTAGTTTGATAGCCTTATTATTTGTTAAAATAAATTTATCGGTAACACAAGATTCGTATTTGACCATTACTGTTACGGAAGGCGAATCCCTATGGACCATTTCTGAAAAGTATGAAGACGAACATGGACTTTCAGAAGGGCAATTTGTGGAGTGGGTTGAAACACACAACGGAATTTCAGGTGACTATATTTTTGCAGGAGAAGATTTAATTATTCCTATTAAAATGAATACAAATGAGACAATTGAGGTCCAAAATTTAGCTAGTAAGTAATAGAAATGATAGGTGAAACAAATGAAAGCTATTGTTTATTGCAGGGTAAGCACAAATAAAGAAGCTCAAGAAACATCGCTTCAAAGGCAAGAGGAAGAATTACTTGCTTTAGCGAAGGAGAATCATTTTGAAGTTGAAAAGGTCATTAAAGAGCAAGAGAGTGGTTATGAATTAGATCGTGATGGAATATTAGAAGTGTTGGATTTAATAAGAGATAAGCATATTTCAGTTTTATTGATTCAAGATGAAACAAGATTAGGGAGAGGAAATGCAAAAATAGCCCTCCTTCATTGCATCATGAAGGAAGGGGTAAAACTTTATAGCATTTCAAATAATGGAGAATTACAACTTTCCGAATCTGATTCTATGGTATTACAAATCGTGGGGATGGTTGAGGAATATCAGAGAAAGCTACATAATATAAAAATTAAACGTGGAATGCAAAGGGCCGTGCATAATGGCTATAAGCCTCAACGTAATTTAAAGAATCAAGGGAAAAATGCTGGCCGAGAACGTATTACAGCGCCAATCGATGAACTGATCCGACTTCGACAAAATGGTCTTACATTTTCAGAAATTGCAGCCACCTTAAGGGGATTTGGATATTCCATTTCAAAGGCAACTGTGCACCGTAGATATAAAGAATATGAAGAGAATTTAGTCAAAGATACAAATTAGTTGAGAAACATGCTTGTTTTTTGTAAGATGTATTGTATCCTATGAGATATAAATGATAAGAACATCTACAAAAAAGGAGGACATAATGCTATCAAAAGAAAAGTTAGCTCGAATAAATGAATTAGCAAATAAAGCAAAGAAAACAAAGTTGACAGAGCAAGAAGCAAAAGAACAATCAAAACTTAGGGGAGAGTATTTACAGACTTTCCGCGATTCTATGTTAAATACATTAAAATCTGTTAGTATAGTTGATCCAAAAGGAAATGATGTAACACCTGAAAAACTAAAACAATTGCAACGAAATAGTAGCAGTCGTTTACATTAATTAAAATATGGAGCAAAATTTTGTAAATGTGTCGAATTCCATTAACCACATCAAAGTTTTGCTCTATTTTCTTATTTGAAAGAATAGAAAAAAGACGAAATGAATCAATTAAACAGGTTACGTATTGCGATGTTTTTATGAGTTTTTTTGCGGAATTTGTTGTTTCTAGAACTTACTCGATTATAATATAAAATGAGTAGTGGATTATTCTATGAGATATTGGACGTAGGATGATTCGATATGAAAAGGAAAGGATGTTTATTTTATGTTTAATCAAATCGATTCATTAGCAATCGCATCAATTCGTACTTTATCGATTGATGCGATTGAAAAAGCAAATTCGGGTCACCCAGGTATGCCTATGGGTGCAGCTCCGATGGCGTATACTTTATGGAGCCGTTATATGAATCACAATCCAAAAAATCCAAATTGGTTTAACCGTGATCGTTTTGTGTTATCTGCTGGACATGGTTCTGCATTGCTATATAGCCTTCTTCATCTTTCAGGTTATGATCTTAGTTTAGATGACCTTAAAGAGTTCCGCCAATGGGGAAGTAAAACACCTGGACATCCTGAATATCGCCATACAGCGGGTGTTGAGGCAACAACTGGTCCACTTGGACAAGGTATTGCCATGGGTGTAGGGATGGCAATGGCAGAACGTCATTTAGCTGAGGTTTACAATAAAGACAATTATCCAATTGTGGATCATTATACATATAGTCTTTGTGGTGATGGCGACTTAATGGAAGGTGTTTCAGCAGAAGCTGCTTCATTAGCTGGTCATTTAAAACTTGGAAGATTAGTGGTTCTTTATGATTCAAACGATATTTCTCTTGATGGCGATTTAAATCAATCGTTTTCTGAAAGTGTTGAAAATCGCTTTAAAGCATATGGATGGCAGTATTTACGAGTAGAAGATGGAAATGATTTAAACGAAATTTCTAAAGCAATTGAAGAATCAAAACAAGATTCATTAAGACCTACTTTGATTGAAGTTCGCACAGTCATTGGCTATGGTTCACCAAATAAAGCGGGTAAATCAGCTTCACATGGTGCGCCACTTGGTGCAGAAGAAATCAAATTAACAAAAGAAGCTTACAACTGGACATTTGAAGAAGACTTTCATGTTCCAGCGGAAGTTTATGACCATTTTAATAAGCTAATTGTTGAAAATGGGCAAAATAAAGAAAAAGAATGGACAGAACTTTTCACTCAATATAAGAATGAGTTTCCTGAATTAGGTAAACAATTCGAAAGTGCGATTCGCAATGAATTACCTGAAGGCTGGAGTAAAGATCTTCCAGTGTATGAAGAAGGGAAAAGTCTTGCAAGCCGTGCTTCATCTGGTGAAGCACTGAATGCCATTGCTAAAAATCTACCTACTTTATTTGGTGGATCTGCTGACCTTGCTGGTTCAAATAAAACATTAATTAAAGGTACTTCAGACTTTTTACCAGGTTCATACGATGGCCGTAATATCTGGTTTGGTGTACGTGAATTCGCTATGGGTGCTGCGTTAAATGGAATGGCTCTACATGGTGGTGTGAAGGTGTTTGGAGGTACATTCTTTGTATTCTCTGATTATTTACGTCCTGCTATCCGTTTGGCAGCATTAATGAATCTACCGGTAACTTATGTATTTACACATGATAGTATCGCAGTAGGGGAAGATGGACCGACTCATGAACCGATTGAACAGTTAGCTGCATTACGGGCAATGCCGAATCTGTCTATCATACGTCCAGCTGATGGAAATGAAACGGCTGCTGCTTGGAAACTTGCCATTGAATCAACGGATAAACCAACTGCACTTATTTTAACAAGACAAGACTTACCAACTCTAAAAGGTACAGTTGATGAAGCTTATGACGGAGTTTCAAAAGGTGCCTATGTGGTTTCTCCTTCCAATCAAGAAAATGCGGATGTCTTGTTACTTGCTACTGGATCAGAAGTTAGTCTTGCTGTTGAAGCCCAAAAAGTATTAGAAGGCGAAGGGATCCATGCATCTGTTGTTAGCATGCCATCATGGGATCGTTTTGAAGCACAATCGAAAGAGTATAAAGAAAGCGTGATTCCGAAAACTGTGAAGAAACGTCTTGCGATCGAAATGGGTTCATCTCTTGGATGGCACCGTTATGCAGGTGATGAAGGGGAAGTACTTGCAATTGATCAGTTTGGAGCTTCTGCACCAGCTAATAAAGTCCTTGCAGAATATGGCTTTACAGTTGAAAATGTTGTGGCTCATGTAAAAGCACTACTGCAAAACTAAAATAAGAATATGTCGATCCATTTCTTAAATTCGTTTTGAGAATCAAACAATAAAAAAGGAAATCTGCCTCATAAAAGCAGATTTCCTTTTTTATATTGATTTTATGATCGAGACATTTCATTTATGTCTCTGTGGGAACTCTCTGTTTCTAATGTAAGGACACCATCTGTCATATGATATACATTGTCACAATAATGAATAAGACGTGTATCATGTGTGACAACAATCGTAGTGGTATTCTTATTCTTTGTTTCATATTTTAATAGTTCCATAACTTCATAGGCACGATCAGAATCAAGAGAGGCCGTTGGTTCATCGGCTAATATGATCGAAGGGTTACTATACAAAGCTTTTGCGATCGCTACCCGCTGACGTTCTCCACCAGATAGATCTGCCGGGTATTTACCGCGAAGTTCATCAATACCCAAGTCCATACACAACTGGGCTAATTCACTCTTTGACATATTCTCTTTCTTTACTTTGTCTAATAGTTTCATTTGTTTATCGACTGTTAAAAAAGGAATTAAATTAGAGGCTTGAAGAATAAAGCCAATTTCTTTAAGTCGAATCCTTGATCGTTTTTTTTCATTTAATGCTGAAAGGTTTTGATTATTAATCATAATATTCCCACTAGAAGGGGACTGTAAACCGCCTGAAATGGTTAAAAAAGTACTTTTCCCTGAACCAGAAGGTCCGATTACAGCAATGAGTTCTCCCTTTTCTGCAGAAAAATTAGTTTCTTTTAAAGCGTCAACTCGTTTATGACCTTCACCAAAAGATTTCCTTACTTGATTTAACTCTAAGATAGCCATTATTTAACCTCCAATCGCTTTTAAAGGATCTACTTTTACAATGGTCGATACAGAGAATACGGCTCCCAGTATGGCTACAAGGATTAATATTGCCCCGTAAATCATCATGGTTCCATAATCAAAGGCTACAGGAACAGCGCTAGGTAAAAAGGAACCCGTAATGACGGTCAATATAAAACCTATAATAATCCCAATGGCTGATAGAATAAAAGTTTGCGCGATGACAGATTGAGATAAATAGAGGTTCGAAATTCCTTGTGCTTTCATCACACCAAACATACTGATTTTTTGTACGGTTAATACGTATAGGAATATAGAAACAATAACAGCAGATATGATAAATAAGAAATAGATCATAAAGTTTAAGGTCAATTTTTGTTCTGTGTAACCAGGTAAATTACTTATAAACTCCTCAATCTCGATCACTTCTAAATCTGAATCTAGATTTACTTTAGATAAATCATTTGTTTTAAGGACAACACCGTTAATTTGATCCTTATTTAGATCAGCAGCATCGCCATATTTAACATGATGAAAAGTAGTTAAGTCTGCGTAGAGAACAGGTGCTGCATTAAACTTTGAGTTATCTGTAAAGCCAACAATAGTTAGTTTTACTTCTGAAGACGACAAACTTATTTCATCACCTAATTTAAACCCGTCATCCTTCAACGAATCATTTGCAATGACTTCATTTTCATTTGAAAATGGTTTTCCTTCCGTTACGGTTGGCATGATGAATTCCTCTTTATTAATTCCAAATAAAGAAATATTTTTCTTGTTATCACCATTATTGGCAATCGCATTGATTTGACCGATTACAGCCATGTCATCAGCCGTAACATCATCAAGGACATCAAGTGTCATGGATGATTGATAGATACTTTTGTCGGAATCCTCTGTTAAGATAATTCCATTTGCATTCCATTTATCAACTGATTCTCGATTAAGATTAGCGAGTCCAGTTGCAAGGCCAGATAAAAAGAATACTAAATAAGCAACGAGCATTAAAACACCTGTAATTAATATAAATCGCAATTTATACTTTTTAATTTCATTCCAAGCTAGGAACATTCTTTCACATCCTTTTTTTGAATTCAATATTGTTCAATGGTTTAATAATGTCATATGGAATAAGTTACGTCAAATGTTTGTATATTAATTTTTAAAAAACTTTTGACAATAAAATAGTGTGTTTGTTCATTGTTTCTCCTTTTCGTATAATGTTTATTAGGAAACGTTGTACAAAAATGATGGTTTCGCTATACTTGATGTATATGAAGAAGTATTCGCAGCAATCAATGAAATGTTGAAAGGAAGAAAATCATGAATCAAGTTCCCTTACATGGTCAGTTTTATATACAACAAGTTGCTGCTATGACAGGACTTTCGAAACAAGTAATTCGTAAATGGGAAGAGAGATATGATCTTGTTCATCCTGAAAGATTAGAAAATGGTTATAGAATTTACAATGAAAAAGATGTGAATACCTTGATGAAAGTGAAGGAACTTTCGGAACAAGGGTACTCTATTAAACAAGCTGTGGTTTTAGTAAAAGAATATAAGAATACTGAAAATCCCATTGAAAGGATACCGGAATGGATTCAACCGAATAGTGGATTGAATGATTATGTGCTACAACTTCTCGAAAAAGGATCGAATTGTGAGGAATTCGAATTATATTATATTTTACAAAAAGCATATTATCACTTCGGATTATCAAAATTTTTAACAGAAGTCGTTGTTCCTTTTTTAAAGGAAGTAGGAAACAAATGGGAAAAACGAGAATGGAATGAATATCAGGAGTCGGTCTCAAGTCTTGTCGTTCGAGACTTTTTAGTGCAAATTCGACGAAACTTTCGAACGAGGGAAGATGCACCATTTGTAGTCGGTGCTTGTTTACCCTTTGAGCAGCATGAAATTCCAATGCATATTCTTTTATTACATTTCTTGATGCGAGGATGGAGAACGATTTTGATCGGGTCTTCTCCGGCACCAGGCTCTATTGAATCGTTAGTAGGAAAACTAAAGCCTGATCTTGTTCTGCTCTCAGCATCAACGACCATTCCTTTTGAAAAAGATCCGAATATGTTAAGGGATCTTGATCAATTCGCATCAGAAAACAAGAAAATAAAGTTTTATCTTGGAGGCAGTGGATCATCGGAGTACACGAAGAATCACCATTTACATACCATCATTGTAAGTGATGTGATCGATGACATTTTGGAGGGGAAAGCAACGATCTAATTTTAACTTTAAATCGGGATTATGTTGGTTGACATAATCCCGGTTTAATTTTTAATAGAATGTTACGCTTTTACCCAGTGATTCTATGGGTTTCTTCCACTTGTTGGTTGTAGTGCTTATCAAGAAATGTTCCAAATACAGAAGCAATGGTTTGCTGGAAAAGCATTCCTACTACCACAACGACTACAACGGAGGAAGGAAAATAGGATATAGCAATAACAGAGCCTGCACTAATATTTCTCATGCCACTTGAATAGGTTAAGGTAACCACCATTTCCCGGTCGAACTTCAACAACTTAGCAATGGTGAATGAAAATACATATCCGAATATCGAAATAAATAGGACTACTAAAATAGTAAAAATGAGTTTTAGTTCTATATGTTTGAAATAAGGAGCAATTACAGCCCCATTTAACATGACGACCAAACTAAGGAATACTTTTGAAATGGGAGCTAACCTAGGTTTCCAAACGTCTTTTATTTTTCCTTTTGTCAGTTCATTTAAAATCATACCAGCAATAGAGGGGATAACAATCATAAAAAGTAAACCGCTCATCATACCAGAAGTATCCATTTCCACTTTTTGACCAACAAAAAGGGACAAACTGTAAGGGACGATGAAGGGAGACAATAAGGAGTCAATTAATATAATCGCAAGTGTTAGCGCTGAATTCCCTTTATAAATGGATACCCAAATAAAACTCGTAACACCAGTTGGAATCACCATACCTAGAACAAGACCGGTAATGATGTAGGAATCGCCACTAAAAGCAACATGTCCAACAGCCCAAGCCCAAAGTGGCATCAGTATATGTAGGATTCCTAAGGTAATAAAAACAGGAAATGGGTGTGCAAGAGCATCTTTTAAGGATTTAAGATTCATCCCTAAACTTCCCTCAAAAGTCATACAGGCAAAAAGCCAAGGGACTAAGAACGAAAGGTCCTTTAAATAGGCAGAAAAAATAATTCCTAAAACGATACTAATGGGTGTTATAAGTGGCATCATTTTATTCAGTCGCAGATTGAGTTGTTGTAGCAAAAGTGTTCTCTCCCTTATAACCTGGTGAATAAACAGGCTGTTTTATCCTGAATGGATCTTTTCTATTATAGAACGAAATGATTGGATGTGCAGAAAAAATACATCTAAATGATCTAATTCACAAGGGCATTCATCTTTTAACTAATAAGGAAAATTCCATATTCGACAAAACTAGGCTTTATTTTTGACAGGAACGGACAATCTTAAACTCTCTTATTCGATATAATAAGAGTAAAAGCTGCTTCATTGGAGGGTTACAAGTGAGAAATTATCAACTCTATTTGATTGTAAATGAGTTTGCCTCCCATTACTTCGGTAGAGAACGAATGTTTTTTCAGCTATTTCAAGAATACAAAGAAGCTGTCGGTCAAAATAAAAGGATTCTTAATGAACAAATACATTTCATTACAAGACCGATTCAATCATTGAAAATACAACAAGTTATTGTTCAAATTTTACAAAGAAACAAGACCTTGCATGATCATAACGGTACATATTACATAGAAATCGGTTCAAGAAGCTTTGCGAAATTAGAAATGCATGAACGTTATATAGAAATCAAATCGAGTGGGGATTATGAAGCAGAAACAATCTTTTTTGAAGTTTTGCGGAAAATAGAATCTTCATTCTTAGCCATTGATTTTGAAAATTACCGTTGCAGATGGTTAAAACCAATTAAAGAAACAAAATATGTTTACGAATAAATAGAGAAATCACCAGCCGTTTATTGTATAATATATTTTGGTTTAGTACACTGTATGGTAGACAACCAGAAGGAGGAAGTTTTTATGGGTATTTACATTCTAGTAGGTGCATTGTGCTTGTTAGCCGGTGTAGCACTAGGATTTTTCATTGCTCGAAAATATATGATGAGCTATTTAAAGAAAAATCCACCAATTAATGAACAAATGTTAAAAATGATGATGATGCAAATGGGTATGAAACCAAGTCAGAAGAAAATCAATCAAATGTTGAACGCGATGAATAAGCAACAGGGTAAATAATAGAACAGCACTCATTTTTGAGTGCTTTCTTTTTGAATAAAAGAATGATAAGTAAATGTAATTTTTAGAATATTTTGTTTAAAATGCGAAATAGTCGAATAGCAAGTATTATCTTTTATTGGTAAGCTTTGATAAAATGGTTAAAGTATAGAGGAATAGGGGACGGGTGTATGACTGATTTAAATTTATTTATTGCTATGGGGGCAGGTTTTTTGAGTTTCATATCACCATGTTGTCTTCCGCTTTACCCAGCGTTTCTTTCCTATATTACAGGAATGTCAGTAGGTGAGATAAAAAGTGATAATGGAATGCTGCAACGAAGAAGTTTAATGCATACCATTTTTTTCCTAATTGGCTTTTCCATTATTTTTGTTGCGATTGGATTTGGTACATCTTTTATCGGTTCCTTTTTTATAGAATATCAGGATTTAATTCGTCAAATAGGAGCCATATTTATCGTGTTTTTTGGATTTATTATTATAGGTTTTATTAATCCTACATTTATGATGAAAGATCATAGGTTTGAGTTTAAAAATAGACCTTCTGGTTTTATTGGTTCAATCTTAATCGGGATGTCATTTGCGGCAGGATGGACTCCTTGTACGGGCCCAATCCTAATGTCTGTTATATTGCTTGCAGGGTCTAATCCTGAATCGGGAATTGTTTATATGCTTGCTTATTCATTAGGATTTGCCATTCCATTTTTACTTCTATCCTTTTTCATTGGAAGAATGAATTGGATCCGTAAACACAATGTGAAAATAATGAAAATCGGTGGATATATCATGATTATTATGGGGATATTCCTATTTTTTGATTGGATGACCGCTATTATCTCTCTTTTAACGGCTCTTTTTGGCGGCTTTACTGGTTTTTGACGATAAGTAAATAGAGAAAGAAATGAATGTAATCATGCATCTAATTGTAAAAATTGTAAATATGGCTAAAATATCATTCATAAGATATGGCATTATATTATAATAGAAATGGTGAATGGACATTAATTTAGTTGTTTATGTTTTCATATAGATGATGGTGTTTTTTAGGAGGAATAGATTTTGGCAAAAATAGTAATCGTAGATGATGCGAAATTTATGAGAATGACTTTATCAAATATACTCATGAAAGGTGAACATGAGGTTGTAGGACAAGGTGAAAATGGAAAAGATGCGATTCGACTGTATCGTGAATTAAAACCAGACTTAGTGACAATGGATATTACGATGCCAGAAATGAACGGAATCGATGCGGTTAAGGAGATCAAAAAGGAATTTCCGAATGCTAAAGTAATTATGTGCTCTGCTATGGGTCAACAAAAAATGGTAGTCGAAGCAATAGAGGCGGGAGCTAAGGATTTCATCGTGAAGCCTTTTGATGAAGGTCGCGTAATCGATGCGATTAATCGTGTATTATCCTAATAATTTTGTCCTTTAGGTTTATCATTTGAGTGACTTATCATGATGGAAGGGAAACATTCTTTACTGTCTGAATTATTTCTTCCTTCTTGTATTTTGCGATAGTAGGCTAGTGATCATATTAGAATTAAAAGGAATGAAATGTATGGATATCGTGATTGTGACTTCGATAGGTGCCGTTTGTATGGCTATATTCGCCATGTTTATTAGGATGAAGGCAGCTCAAAAACCGGCGTCTGCTAAAAAAATATTATTACCACCTTTTTTTATGAGTACTGGTGCACTCATGTATATCTTTCCAGAATTTCGCTTAACCCCTCTTGAAATATTAGAATCAGTTGTCGTTGGAATGTTGTTTTCAATTCTTCTTATTAAAACATCTCAATTTGAAATTAAAGATCAAGACATCTATTTAAAACGATCACGTGCATTTGTATTTATTTTGCTTGGCTTACTGGTTGTTCGGATTGTGGCTAAGCTTATCTTAAGTGCATCTTTTGATTATGGAGAGTTGAGTGGCATGTTTTTCTTGCTTGCATTTAGTATGATTGTTCCATGGCGGATTGCAATGTACCGAAATTATCAGAAGGTGTATTTGGAATTAAAAGGACTAGTCCGATAAAACTCGACCGTTTGATTAATTTATAAAATGAAAGCAAATAATCGTAAAAAATGCATCGATTTTTAAGATCGATGCATTTTTTGTCATTTCATTTTATTCAAGTCCTTGGTTAAAATAAATGTTCGTATGGTGTGAGTTCGATTTGTTTATCTGTTAATTTCTTACGCAAAAATTTATGATCTCGTTTAGGTGTAGCCATAATATAACCCCTAATGACTAAATCTTGATCAATCATGACAACATTTTCTTTTAGAGCAAGTTCGCCAATTTTCCCAGCAATCTTATGCTTGGCGACATCACGGAAGAGTTCAGGGACAGGTTCTACCAAATCCGCTAACAATTCTTTCTCATTTTGGGACCATAGATTAATGGTATGGTTGACATAATATTCTTCCCAATCCATATCGGACATCCCGTCTACTTTGGGCATCTTTTTTAAAAACTTCCGAAACATAAAAAATCCACCGATGGCAAAGGAACCCAACAAAATGATAACCCAAAAAAGAATAAACCACAGAAACCAGCCTTCAAGCATTCTCTTCACCTACAATATTAATCTATTAACTAATAGTATATAATTTTTTCTATTTTCAGACAAGTAAAGGAAGAATCAAAGATTAATTGATACTACGAAAAATCAATTAGAACCTTTTCAGTGTATTAATAATGGCCTTATTTCGACATTGGTTTACACTCTTTTTTCTAGTGTACTAATACATGTCTTTATTTTTAGGGTCGAATGGGGTACTGGTGTCCTCACGCGGTCTTCAAAACCGTTTGTGACGCTGCGTGCCAGGTCAGCTGGGTTCGATTCCCAGACGGTCCCGCCAATCCTTGATATATAGGGGTTTTAGAGGTTTTTTGATGAAGTTAAAAAGGAAGATTTGTGGTCGCAAAAAAGCAAAAGTATTGTCTTTGGTCACAGTTTGGTCACATCATTATTTTTTTGAAATTACATATGCTATTTAATGAGTTGCTCAAATTGTTGAGCAGCTTCTTTTTGCATGTTTGGTAATACATGTGTATAAGTGTCCATTGTAATACCGATTGTTGAATGGCCCAAACGTTCAGAAACAATTTTAGGGTGTACCCCTTGTTGTAACAGTAACGTTGCATGGGTATGTCTTAAATCGTGAAACCTGATATAGGGTAAATCAGTGCTTTCAACTAGCTTACGAAAGTCTCTTGCCATTTCAGATGGTTGGATTGGGTTTCCGTTTTTTTGAGCAAAGACTAAATCTAAATCATGATAACCCTGACCTAATGTTTCAGGTTTTAAAGGAGTGCTGTAATGAATAGTTTAGATCAGTATCCAGATGTGTTAAACGTCGATGACATTAGAGAAATTTTAGGAGTTGGTCGACGTCAAGCTTATGAATTAGTTTCCTCAGGGCAAGTTCCACACTGTAAGAGCTACACAAGGGTTTCCGAATATGGAGAATAGGGGGTTCGAACCACTGACCACAACGCTGCCAACGTGGAAAGTGAAATTTCCTATAGTTTTCTATTGTGTCCAGAAATCCCTTTATATCAAGGGTTTAAGGAGATTTTTAATGTTTAAGTGAATTCTAGTTTTCGATAGTATTTAGTAGTGAATGACCACGATGTGACCAATACTTCGTGACAAATTATTTATTAGTTTAATGAAAATTAGTAAAATTTCGAGATGTGATAGCATGCTGAATAAAAATAAGTTTATACTTATGGATAAAAGGTATTAAACGGACCAAATAGTAATACTATTGAAGTCGTGTTTGTTGATCTAAAAAGTTGATAATGAGCCTAGGGGTTTGATTGATACCTTTAGGCAATTTTTATTGTTCAACTAACCGGATAGAATGTTGAAGAATTTTTACAATAATAAAAAATAGTAAGACCCGACTTGATAAGTTAGAATAACACTGATCATGGGTTGAGCTCATCAATATCGCTCTTAATTGGACAAGCACATCCATCGTCATATCAGTAAACAAATGATACCTGGAGAGCTGATGGAACATATATCAAAATAAGAGGTCAATAGATGTACCTGTCTCGTGCTGTTGATCCGAAAGGAAACACCATTGATTTTTTTATAGGGAAAACAAGAGACAAAAAGGCTGCGAAGTATTCCTAAAGAAGCTTTGCGGTCTCTTACATCACTTAGTTCTTATAATGACAGTCGATAAGAATTCAGCTTATCCTATTGCAATTGAAAAGTTAAAGAAAGAAAAAAGCATGAGTTAACTTATTTGTGTCCAAGATATCGACTTAGATCCATTTTTAATTTTTTAACTTCATTGAATATTTTTAATTCCTTTATTGTATGGTACATCGTTTTATCTGGGAGTTTACGAAAGTGAGAAAGTATTGGTTTTGAGTTTGCCTCAATAATCCAAATATGCCCGTCACTATCTATCCCCATATCAAAACCATATATATGACGCCAATGAAAACGTTTCTCTAATGTTTTTACAGCAATTAAGACAATTCGCTCTAATTCTGATACGAGCTCTTTACTATCTTTATATGATTTATGAATATTGGAGGCTTCAATAGCTTCGGTAACAGGTAATACTGACCCCCCGCTTAACGAATTGTTGGTCACAAAGAAGCCTTTTCCAGCTAATTTTGCAACTTTACCTGTTACAACCCACCCATTCGCGTTTTTTTGTTTTTGGACAACTACCCGAATATCAAAAGGGTGACCGTTGATATTGGCAAGAGGAATATACCTTTGAACAATATAAGGTCCGGGCGATTTAGTTTTTTGTAAATAGATATAGGCACTATCCTTGCCGATAAATTTCCGTTTACTATTTAAATAATGAATCTCGAATTTATCTGATTCTAATGCATTGATTTTAAATATATTTTTCCCCCTGCTACCTTTTCTGGGTTTTATAATCACTGTATGGTACTTTTCAACAAGGTTCCATAGGTCCTCTGCTAATAAAAACTTTTTCGTTTTGGGGATATGTTGTGCAACCTGTTTATTTTTTTTAAAAGTTAAATATTGTACCCATTTATTATATTTTTTTTTCATTCTCGATCATACCTTTCTTAGAGCAGTAACCTATTTTTTGCAGGTATTTCTCTAATAATCTTAAAAACAACTCCATATTATCTGAAGTAAGGTCACCAATGTTAGCTATTCTAAAGGATTTTAAGCTGTTAAGCTTTCCAGGATAGATGGTAATCCCATTTTTGTAAAAATAATCATGCATGTGGTTGAAGTCATATGCAGTACAATCAGGCTCAATAATAGCAGTGATTAGTTTTGAATGGTTCTCTTTTGAGATAAGATGTTTTAAACCTAACCTTGAAAAGCCTGCCACTAAGATTTCCCATAACTCGCTATATCGTTTATACCTTTCGTCTATTCCTTCCTCTTTCAATTCTATCAATGCTTGTTTTAGAGCATAGATTGTCTGGACGGGAGGGGTAAAACGCATTTGTCCTGTCTTGATAAAGTATTGATATTGTACGTATAGGTTTAAATAGTAATTGGCAGGCTGTATCTCCTTTTGTTTCTGTAATTCAATTTTCTTAGCAATAACAAATGAGATCCCAGCCATTCCTTGGAGATTTTTATTTGAGCTGGCAGCAAGATAGCTAATGTTCATTTTTTTCATTTGGATAGGAATGGCAGCAAATGAACTCATCGCATCCACAATCATTTGAATATTTTTCTCTCTGCGAAATTCCACCGATTCTTTCAATATCATTCAATAATCCGGTTGTTGTTTCATTATGAACGACCGCTAAATACGAAACTTTTCGAGGGAAATTTAGAATAAATTCTTGAAGCTCTTTTAAATCAACTGCACAATCATAGGGACTTTGAAATTCAGCCCAATCAAGTCGATACGCTTCTGCAATTTCACACATCCGTTCCCCATATACACCGTTGTTAATAATGATGATAACTCCATCATTCGCAACAGAACTTAAGATAGAATCTACCGCGGCGGTTCCAATTCCGCCGAATAATACAGTTGTATAATCCTCGGTATCGGCTACAAGCCTTGTAAGTTCTGAGGACACGTACTTCATAACTTGGCAGAACTCTTTTTCACGGGGACAAATGTCAGGAACTACTTGTGCATATTTAACAGTATCGGTTGTCGTAGCAGGGCCTGGATTTAATAATATGTTCCGCTTTAATTTTTTCGATAACGTAGCTCCTCATTTTGTTTTAATCGATAAATAGTTGGAGCCGAGTTTTCACTTCATATGGGGTTATCTTGGGGCGTCCAAGATTTTCTTTGGACCCTGGAAAAATTTTTAAATATAAAAAAGTAAGCCCTTTTGTTTTCTTCCATTCTACTATTTTCGCTTGGAGCTCTTCTAAACTGTGAACATAGTATGAGTTCTCATAACCACATGCAGCAGTAATCTCAACAAAGTTAACATCATTGGAAACGGTACGCTGCCCTCCGGTTGAATCATGTGACAGATTATCCAGCAATATGTGAAGCATATTTTTAGGCTGATAGTAACCATTTGTCGCTAAACTCCCCATCCTCATCAGCATGGAACCATCTCCATCAATGATAATCACGTCTTTATCTTTACGAGTATAGGCTAATCCAAGTCCAAGGGAACTAACACACCCCATGGAACCGACCATATAAAAATTGTTGACTGCATCTTCAATTTCATATAGTTCTCGACCGTTTTACCGGTTGTTGCTAACTGGATGGTATTCTCATCTTTAAATTGATTGATTGTTCTTAAAGTTTCATAGCGGCTTGGCATTTCATCAATAGCTGTTTTCCTTGTTTTTTTCTTATTTTCACTTTTCTCCCATAAGTCATTATTTAATTTTTCACTTGTGAATGTTCCTTTTTTAACTACAAAGAAAAAGGTTTCTTTTCTCTCAATGATATCGGCTGCTTTTTGAACTTGTTTTCTTGCTACATGGTCTATTGGAGATAAAAATCCCCATTTTATTTGCATTAAATCCAACATTTTTTCTGTAATTTCACCCATGAGCTCATGCTGGGGTTCATCATGCAATCCTGGTTCTCCCCGCAGGCTAACGAATCCAAGGACTGGGATTTTAAAGGGATAGGTTAAGGACGTTAACGGAGAAATAGCATTTGTTAATCCTGAGTTTTGCATTAAAACAACTGGTTTTCTCCCTCCCAAATAAGCTCCCGCAGCTATAGCGACCGCATCACCCTCATTCGCTGCAGCTATATAATTACATTCATTGATTGAATAATTAATGAGGTTTTTTAAAAATGAGCATGGCACACCAGTGTAAAATTCAAAACCAAGTGCTTTAAGGTGATTTCCAAATGTTTTTGTTTCTAGCATTCAATCACCTTTCCCTCCAATTTGTTCTTTTTTCGTTGTTCTAGGCAAATATTTTTTTTCTGCTCTTTGAAGCTCCTCAGCATTTTGAAGCCGGAAAATTTCTTCAACACTAACAATTTGATTTTCTACATTAATAAGGGTTCCCTCTTTCAGAATTTGTTTTGATATGTTTTGCATCGCTTCGATCGCTGCTCTTAAGTTGTGATTTGCCCAAATAACAGCATTTACTCTCAATTTTCTAAATTGATCCTTTGGAGTGTTATAATATTTCGTAGGAACAATGACAACGGGATGCCTTCCACTCCACTCCTTCATAAACATTTCTATTTCTTCAATTGAAGATTTTTTACTATGCATTAAAATAGCATCTGCTCCTGCTTTCCGATATGCCTCCGCCCGCTTTAATGCTTCCTTAAGACCCCATCCGGCAATAAATGCCTCTACTCTAGCAACAACCATAAAATCTTTATCCAACTGAGTATCTTTCATTGCCTTTATTTTTCCTGAAAACTCCTCAATTGAAGCTAGAGGCTGTGCTTCTCCATTAATAAACGAGTTCGTTTTCGGAAAAATTTTATCCTCAATACAAACTCCCGCTATATTTATTTGTTCGAGTTTCTTAACAAGCCTCCTGGCATTATTAAAGTTTCCATATCCTGTATCCCCATCTAAAACTTATTGGGATTTCCGTCGCATCACTCATATATTCAAGAATATCTAATACTTCCGTCCAAGATGCTTCATTATTATCTCTGAACCCCATTGAGGCAGAAATGGAAAGGCCGC
>CAVXVN010000007.1:220000-357581 GCA_963765265.1 uncultured Bacillaceae bacterium | reverse complement strand
CAATCAGTTGTCATTATCGAAACGACAGCTTAATTACTATAACATTTCACTTCTTGGAAGTCAACTTCTTTTTTCTTTTTATTTTCAAGAAAAAAATCATTGTTTCACTTCAAAACCTCAGTTGTCTTAGCGACATAAATTAATATAACATCTTATTTCTTAGAAGTCAACTTCTTTTCTGTTCTTTCTTTTTATATGCTTCTTTCGTAAAGCACCCTTATTATTCAAAATTTATTAGATAGAACTAAAGCCTGTATTTCCTAATACCCTTTTTAAGGAGCAAGAGTTTTATAGTATCACCTAATTTCATAGAAGGCAATCTATTTTTATCATTCACTTCTATCCTTTTTACGAGTTTCAAGATTAATGCTAACGCACATTGACCAATTAGAACGCTTGAAAAGCCCGCTATCCGATTATTTTAGTGAAGGAGGACCTTAATCTCTTCCAGAGCAGGGTAAGTTACGTCTCCGCCTCCCTTCACTATTCAATTATCTAATGCCTTGGGCCCCAAAGTATGATTGAAACCCCAACTAAACAGATAACTGCTCCAATCCAATCGTAAGTATCAGGTGTTTTCTTATCGACTCCCCATCCCCACAAGATTGAAAGAATAATAAACACTCCACCATAGGCCGCATACACCCTACCGAATGCAGGGAATTTCTGAAGGGTTGGAATGATTCCGTATAAAGCTAAAATAATGCCTCCAAGAATCCCATACCAGTATGGTTTTCCTTCACGTAACCATAGCCAAACTAAATACCCTCCGCCAATTTCAGCAACTCCTGCAAGAATGAATAAAATTATTGTATAAGTCATGCTTCACCTTTTTCTTGAACCTCGTTTACTCCTACACGAATAAGGAAGTGGTCCTGACTGTTTGAACAACCGCTAACCAAATAATCGACTGTTCCTTCTATCTTATCTATTTCAATAATTTTCGTCATACATCAGTCTGTTTTCCTCTATCGTTTCCACAAAATTCATCATTTGAATTATCATTATGGTTGACACATAAACTACATTGTCCATTTTCTCCCTCCTACCTATCCACACGCCTTCTCTCCACCTTTTGGAAGAGAAAAAAGTTTGGACCGCTTTTTCTCCTGCTTTCTTCATGAAAAAAGACCGAAAGAACATCAGGCTTTCACCCGATTTCCCTTCAGTCTTGACCAGACTTTTTTATTTAAGGATACGCTTTTTTATTTAAGGACAATGTTTTTTAGGTGTGTACACAAAGAACAACAAGTTTCAAATAATTCAATTCCCTTACTCAACTGTAACTGATTTAGCCAAATTTCTTGGCTTATCAACGTCACAGTTGCGGTGTAAAGCTGCATAATATGAAAACAGTTGTAATGGAATAACCGATACTAGTGGTGTTAACAATTCATGTACTTCTGGGATAACGAAACGATCCCCTTTCATTTCAAGACCCTTCATCGAAATGATACATGGATTAGCGCCACGAGCAACGACTTCTTTAACGTTACCGCGTATACTTAAATTAACACTTTCTTGTGTGGCTAAGGCAATGATTGGTGTACCCTCTTCAATCAAGGCAATCGTACCATGCTTTAATTCTCCCCCTGCAAAACCTTCAGCCTGGATATAGGAAATTTCCTTCAGCTTCAGTGCACCTTCAAGACATACATAATAATCGATTCCACGTCCGATAAAGAAAGCATTTCGAGTAGTTGCTAAATATTCTTGGGCCATTTGTTCCAATTCTTCTTTAGAATCACATAGAATCCCAATAGCATTTGCAGCAATCCCAAGCTCTTTCACAAGGCTGAAATCCAAATCCAACCCCTTACTACGAGCCGTTACTTCGGCAAAAATTGCTAATACGGCTAATTGTGCAGTATAAGCTTTTGTAGAAGCTACAGCAATTTCTGGACCCGCATGAAGCAATAATGTGTAATCCGCTTCTCTTGATAACGTAGAACCAGGAACATTTGTGATGGTTAAAGCCTTGTGACCAAGCTCTTTAATTTTAACAAGCACTGCACGACTGTCAGCCGTTTCACCACTTTGTGAGATAAAAATAAACAATGGATTCGCTGATAACAACGGTAAATTATAGCCAAATTCACTTGAAATATGAACTTCCACCGGAATAGCTGCAAGTCTTTCAATATACTGCTTCCCAACTAACCCCGCATGATATGACGTACCCGCTGCTATAATATAAATACGGTCTGCTTCTTTGACAGCTTGCACAACTTCTTCATCAATCGTCAATTCGTGTTTTTCATTTTGGTACTTTTGAATAATTTTACGAATCACGAGTGGTTGTTCATCAATTTCTTTAAGCATGAAATGAGGGTATGTTCCCTTTTCAATATCACTTTCATCAAGTTCTGCTGTGTAAGGATTACGTTGAATGACTTCCCCTTCAAGGGTTTTAATTGTTACATTTCCCCTTGTAACAAGAACAATTTCTTTGTCCATGATTTCTACAAATTGATCTGTAACTTGTAACATTGCCATTGCATCACTGGCAACTACATTGAAATCTTCTCCTACACCGACTAGAAGTGGACTTTTATTTTTAGCCACATAAATGACATTTGTATTCTGTTCATCTAACATAGCAATGGCATAAGAACCTTTAAGCAATTTAAGCGTTTGGCAAAATGCCTCTTCAACCGCAAGCCCTTTGTTCACGAATAACTCAATAAGTTGTACAATCACTTCTGTATCTGTATCACTTACTAATGGAATATCCATTAGATACTCGGATTTTAGAATTTCATAATTTTCAATTACGCCATTATGGACAAGCGTAAAACGTCCTGAAGTACTTTTATGTGGGTGCGCATTCGATTGGCTTGGTTTGCCATGTGTCGCCCAACGAGTATGACCTATACCTGTATTGGCAAGAAGATCATAATCCACGATATTTCGTAAATCAGCAATACGCCCTTTTTCTTTAAACACTTGTACTCCATTTTCATTCATTACCGCAATCCCTGCTGAATCATAGCCTCTGTATTCCAGTTTTTCTAATCCTTTTAATAAAACTTCTTTAGAATCTTGATGTCCGATATAACCTACAATTCCACACATACTTCTTCTTCCCCCTATTAAAGAGGACAAGTAGCCTAGAATAATAATTCAAAACTATTATGGCTCTCAAATACTTTACGACCGATCGTTTTTAAAATTTGAAAGGCATTGTTGCAATGAAATTATTCGACATCCTTGTCCCCTTTATCTCTTTTAATTTGAAACCAATTAGGTCTCTCTGATTTATCAGCATACCCTTCCCTTTGTCCATTAGGTTGCCCTAAAGATTTAAAGAAGTGTTTTTCGGTTGTGCTTTTCAACCGGGAGGCATCCGCCGAAATTTCGATAAACCTCCTCCTCGTCAACTATACTCATTCGCACATGGTATAGTTCAGGCGCTTTTAAAAAATCTGGTTAAAATCCTTTTATTCATGTAAGACAAAAATTTTCTGCACACTTAGTACAGAAATAAGAATATCATACAACACATTGAAACCCCAGTCAATAATTTACAAATTATAACATTTAATTACTTTAGGGTATCTTACAATAAAATATGCATAAAGGAACGATAAAGTTCCCTTATGCATCCCTAATGATGTTCGTTATTCTTCTTTTAATCCCATTTCAGTTTGAACGACTGCTGCAATACGATTCACATAAGACTCGCAAAGTTCCAAGGTTGATGCTTCAGCCATCACACGTACAAGTGGCTCTGTTCCTGAAGGTCTTACTAATATACGGCCATCGCCATTCATTTCCTTTTCAACTTCAGCAATCACAGCGCCAACTTTTTCATTATCCGTCACATGATGCTTATCCGTTACACGTATATTAACAAGCTTTTGTGGAAATTTCTTCATTTCCCCAGCAAGTTCAGATAATGATTTTTTTGTCATTTTCATAATGTTAACAAGCTGTACTCCCGTTAATAGACCATCACCTGTTGTGTTGTAATCAAGAAAAATAATATGACCTGATTGCTCGCCGCCTAAATTATAGCCATTTTTCTTCATTTCCTCGACAACATATCGATCCCCAACCGCTGTTGGTATACTTCCTATCCCATGAGCCTTCAATGCCTTATAAAAGCCAAGATTACTCATTACAGTTGAAACAACGGTTCCATGCTTTAAACGACCATGTTCATTCATATATTTTGCACATATATACATAATTTGGTCACCATCTACAGTTTCACCATTTTCATCAATCGCGATTAAACGGTCACCATCGCCATCAAAGGCAAGACCCACATCTGCCCCTTTTTCTTTTAAAAACTTAGATAAGCTTTCTGGGTGCGTAGAACCAACTCCATCATTAATATTCAATCCATTTGGAGATGCCCCCATTGTGGATAGATCGGCATCTAGGTCAGCAAACAAATAAGTAGCAAGGGCTGATGTTGCTCCATGTGCACAGTCTAACGCAATATGTATATCCGAGAAATCTTCATCCACGGTTTGTTTTAAATATTGCAGATACTTATGTCCACCTTCAAAGTAATCAGTTACTTGTCCAAGATCTGCTCCAACTGGTCTTGGAAGTTGATCTATTTCCGTATCCATCAACTGTTCAATCTCTAATTCTTGATCATCAGATAATTTAAATCCATCTGGTCCAAAAAATTTAATACCATTATCCGCAACAGGATTATGGGATGCAGAAATCATAACTCCTGCTTGTGCACCCATTGCTTTTGTTAAATAGGATACACCTGGGGTTGAGATTACTCCTAAACGCATTACCTCTGCTCCAACGGAGAGTAACCCGGCAACAAGTGCACCTTCTAGCATATGGCCAGAAATGCGTGTATCACGCCCAATTAATACCTTTGGTCGATCTGTACCTTTTGTTAATATATAACCACCAAATCGTCCCAGTTTAAAAGCTAGTTCAGGCGTCAACTCACTATTTGCCACTCCTCGAACCCCATCAGTACCAAAATATTTTGCCATTATTTGAATCGCTCCTTCTAGGATTATTCCTATTTTGATAATAGAGAGAGATCTCTTTTCAATTTCCGATCTCCATCTTTATCGAATATTTATACTAGTAAATTTCCATATCATACAACTATTAAAATTACTTATTTTATGTAGACTCTATTGCTGTTAGCACAATACTTACAGTCTCGATATCAGATGTCCAACTTACATTTTCAGGCCCAACTACATTTAATTTTACTTTGTGCTCCCCTGCTTGTAGGGTAGCTACTTCAACAGATAACTGAAAATCAGATGCTTCGAGATTTTCGAGGTCCTCATTTGTTCCCTCTACAGTTAAATTGGTTTCTCCACTGGTTGGATCCTGAAAAACTGCATTGAACGTCTCAGATAATCCATTAAAATTTATTGGGAGATTCGAAAATATTTTAGTTACTTTATTTTCTGTTGTCCCCGTCGCTTCACTTGTTGCTTTCACTTTTACTGTTGCTTTTACCGTTTTCGGGTCCACGTCATTGATTCCATCCGAAATAATAACAGGTAGAGTCAATTCTGAACTTTCCTTGATTGTACTTATGTCCACTTCCACTTTCACATTCTCTGTCTTATTTAGGTTATCCTCACTGCCAGAAATAGTTGCTTCATTTTTGTCTAATGTGATTGAGTCAATGGTAACGTCTGTAGGAGAAGTACCTTTCTTCACTATTTCAATTGGGACTGTTTTATTCGCCTTTTTTATCGGAATGGTGACCCTGACTGATTCCTGTTCAACCGTTACATTCAACTTATTTAAATTAGCATCTAAAACCGTAATAAAAGCTGGTTTTTCCACTGTTTCGGTAATAAAATCATCTACCTCAACAATTGCCCTTACATAACTAATTTGATCCATTATATCTTTTCCGCCTGAAATTCTCACTTTGTTTGGTTCCACCATTGGCGTACTAGCAATATAACCTTCATCCACCATCTTAACATCAAACTCAACATCTACTGAATATTCTTTTGTCACCTTTTCCTGTATGTCTACTTCAACATATTCAGGATCGATAGTAGCTGTTAGTTTATCTGATAAATCTTTGATTTGTAACTTTATCCTCTGTTTGCCTACTTTTGCTTTTGATAGATCCGCATAAACTTCAAAGTCCTTTTGTGTTTTGGCTGCTTGTAAATTAGGAGTTGGACCCTTTAGTGTTACATCAACTGTTTCTGGTACACCTATTACAATGAGATTCTCTGTATCATAATAACTCTTCACAGAAACATCAGAAATGGTAGCCGTATCCTCTTCACCAGGGACATTTACATTATTCGTGGTACTACCATCGTATACAGATCCAAATAATAGTAAAGCCAACACTAACGCTACCAATTTCATAAACCAACGACTATCAGTAAGCTTATCAAACATTTTATCCATGTCTCTTCCCCCTCCAGTTCCAACGAGTTGAGGAAGCTTGTTTTTCAGTTTTAGGACCTAATAAACCATTTGTAAGGAGTTCTCTAAACTCTTCCTTGGTTAGATCTCTATATAGTTCACCGTTTTTGGTTAAGGAAATACCACCCGTTTCCTCTGAAACAATAACCGTAAGACTATCTGTTACTTCGCTAATTCCTAATGCTGCACGATGTCTAGTTCCTAACTCCTTTGAAATAAATGGGCTTTCAGATAAAGGTAAATAGCATGCAGCAGCAGCCACTTGTTCTTTTTGTAAAATAACTGCTCCATCATGGAGTGGTGTATTCGGAATAAAGATATTGATCAACAGTTCAGACGATATTTTTGAATACATCTCAATTCCTGTTTCAATGTAATCCCCCATTCCCGTTTCTCGTTCAACAGAAATAAGTGCCCCGATTCTCCGTTTTGCCATATAATCTACAGCTTTTATAATAGCTTCAACCGTTCTTTCTTGGTTATCTTCCTCCCGCAAACCACTTCTCGAGAAAAACTTCCCCCGCCCAATTTGTTCAAGCGCCCTTCGCAGTTCTGGTTGGAAAATAATAATAATAGCGAGAAAACCCCATAATATAACTTGTTCTGTTATTGCGAACAAAGTCTGAAAATGAAAGAATTCACTAATAATACGTACAAATAGAATAACAAAGATACCTTTTAATAATTGAACCGCCTTTGTTCCCCTTATAATCATAATGATTTTATATATGACGTACCAAACGAGGAGAATGTCAACGGTATTAGCTAAGTATTTCATTAAGGTGATATCTGCAAACATCATTGTCCTTCCTCCATCTTGTAGAATTAGCTTTGGTACATAATGTTTGTATTTAATCCTTGAACGTACATCATGTGACTAAGTAATAGAAGATTCAAAATTTGATTTACATCTCTTATGTAGCGATACTATTATATCATAAAAAACCTAAAAACCAATTTCTAACTCATTTGTATGAAATGGACATTCCACACAACAGATAGCTACACGTAAAGGTAAATATATGATCGTAAAATCAACCGCATTATTTAACAACACCAATCACAAAAAACCTCTGTTGAAACAGAGATTTCCGATATCCTTGATCTCCCTTTAGCACATCATTCATATCTCGAGACTGAACTTTACTCATATTAATTTTTACCATCTTCATTTTGAGCATTAAATACATAAAATACATCTTTGCCTGTTTCTTTAACGCGAAACCAGACCCACTCAAATATTTCGTTTACTTCTTCAATATCCCCAGTTACTTTTCCAGCAGATGCCATATATTTTTCCCCGTTTATCACGGTCACATTTCCGTTTACTTCACCTTCGATGATCAATTTTCCATTTCTAACCGTAACATCCCCATTTACTACTTCACCTTCTGGAATAATTACTGTGTCATTTTGTACGATTATATTTGGCTGCTTGGAAACAGAAAATTGTTGATCCTGACTCCAAGTTGAAGCTATACTGCCTACCATTAATACAAGGAACAATGAAGCAGCTGTTAATAGCGGATGGTTCATAAACCATCTTTGCATTCCTACTTTTCGCTTTTCCTTTGGTAGGTTTGCCATAATATTGACTGTAAAATCTTTTGGAGCTTGTATATGTGACGTACTTTGCACGAGTGCAATCGTCTTTTTTAATTGATGAAAATGCGTTTTGCAATCTAAACAACTTTGAACATGATCTCTCAGTTCTCTTTCATGTTCTGCTGAGATCTCGTCATCTAAATACTCATGCATATAAACAACCATTTCTATTGGACATTTCATAGTTCACACCTCTATCACATATGTCTTAATTGTTTTCGCAAAGCTTCCCGTCCACGGTGTATTCTTGTTTTTACCGTCCCTAATGGCATCTCTAGAATGGAGCTTATTTCATTTAGTGACAATTCCTCTATATATTTTAATACAATAACTGAACGGTATTTTTCTGGAAGCTTCGAGATTTCTCGTTGTATCAAATCCTGAAGTTCTAAGCTTTCTACATCGTCTTCTGGTAAAGGCATTTTAGAAGGGATTTGAGAATACATAGTTAATCCTTCTGTCCCTGCTACTTCAGCATCCAAAAAATAATCTGGTTTCTTTTTTCGAATCCTGTCAATACAAAGGTTCGTCGCTATTCGGTATAACCAAGTTGAAAACTTCAGGTTAATATTGAAACTTTCAATGTTAATATAAGCTCTTATAAAAGCCTCTTGAGCAATATCTTCTGCCTCATGTCTATTTCCAAGCATGCGAAAGGCTAATTGAAAAACTTTATCCTTATAAATTTCTACTATTTCCCCAAACGCATTTTGGTCCCCTTTAATAACCTGTTTAATCCTTTTTTTAATAAGCACTTCCATCCCATTACCTCGCTCTATGCGTCTATTCGATATTACGTACCGATACCGGAAAAGGTTTCATTTATCTCTACATATATTTTATTGCTTGTTTTAATAGATTGATGTTGAAACCATTACAATATTACAATACAATCTCTGATTATTTTTGACAGAGCTTTAAAAAAAGCGGTAACTATCGATATTAGTTTCCGCTTTTTACCTTATTATAATAGTTTTTCCAAAAATAATGAACCCATTAATGCAACTGCAACGGATACCGCTCACTCTTTTCAGAGACGAGTTCTACATTTCTTAATATAATTTGGGATCGATAACAACTTCTGATCTACCGATTGGAATATCGCCTAAGTCATTTATTGCATCAAATAGGATAATTAGGGAATTTAGTAAAAATCAAAAAGACCTTAGGAATGATACACCTAAGGTTTTATTATAAACTATTATAGCCTTCAAATATTCGACCATTTAATAAAAATCAAAAAAAAGTTGAGCGAATGGCTCAACGTATCGTAAATCTTTTTTAAACAAATACATTATGAAAAAATGGCTGGGCTAGAAGGACTCGAACCTTCGAATGACGGAATCAAAATCCGTTGCCTTACCGCTTGGCTATAGCCCAATATCAGTTGAATTTACATAAAATGAAAATACAAGATGGTGGAGGGGGGCGGGTTCGAACCGCCGAACCCTAGGGAACGGATTTACAGTCCGTCGCGTTTAACCACTTCGCTACCCCTCCATATGAGTGGTGCCGGCCAGAGGACTTGAACCCCCAACCTACTGATTACAAGTCAGTTGCTCTACCAATTGAGCTAGGCCGGCAAAAATAATGGTGGAGGATGACGGGATCGAACCGCCGACCCTCTGCTTGTAAGGCAGATGCTCTCCCAGCTGAGCTAATCCTCCTAAATGGTGACCCGTATGGGAATCGAACCCATGATACCGCCGTGAAAGGGCGGTGTCTTAACCGCTTGACCAACGGGCCATATAAATATTATACCGATTATAAGCTCCCAATCGGATTCGAACCGACGACCTCTTCCTTACCATGGAAGTGCTCTACCTACTGAGCTATGGAAGCACTAGCTCATATCACTATATGAAATAGGATTATGATAACATGGCTCCGAAGGTAGGACTCGAACCTACGACCGATCGGTTAACAGCCGATTGCTCTACCACTGAGCTACTTCGGAATAATTAGAAGTCAATTTAGGAATTACAGCTTGGCGACGTCCTACTCTCACAGGGGGAGAACCCCCAACTACCATCGGCGCTGAGAAGCTTAACTTCCGTGTTCGGTATGGGAACGGGTGTGACCTTCTCGCTATCGTCACCAAACTATTATTCAAGACAAATATTATTATACTGTCTTTTTATTTTTTTTCAAGGGTTTTTTTAAGAAAAATTATTCCCTCAAAACTAGATAATGCTGAAGAAGTAGTGAATAACCTTATAATCAGACTTAAATTGTCCAGCTTCGGCTCCTAGCTTTTCGGCCGCTTCGATCCGTTCCCACAAATCCAAAACCAGGATTTGCATGACCGGCTCTCCACCGTCTGTCAAAGCTGTGCAGTCGCCTCCGCATTTCATTTTGGTTAAGTCCTCGACCGATTAGTATTTGTCAGCTCCACGTGTCACCACGCTTCCACCCCAAACCTATCAACCTGATCATCTTTCAGGGGTCTTACTAGCTTGCGCTATGGGAAATCTCATCTCGAGGGGGGCTTCATGCTTAGATGCTTTCAGCACTTATCCCTTCCGCACATAGCTACCCAGCGATGCTCTTGGCAGAACAACTGGTACACCAGCGGTGCGTCCATCCCGGTCCTCTCGTACTAAGGACAGCTCCTCTCAAATTTCCTGCGCCCACGACGGATAGGGACCGAACTGTCTCACGACGTTCTGAACCCAGCTCGCGTACCGCTTTAATGGGCGAACAGCCCAACCCTTGGGACCGACTACAGCCCCAGGATGCGATGAGCCGACATCGAGGTGCCAAACCTCCCCGTCGATGTGGACTCTTGGGGGAGATAAGCCTGTTATCCCCAGGGTAGCTTTTATCCGTTGAGCGATGGCCCTTCCATGCGGAACCACCGGATCACTAAGCCCGACTTTCGTCCCTGCTCGACTTGTAGGTCTCGCAGTCAAGCTCCCTTATGCCTTTACACTCTACGAATGATTTCCAACCATTCTGAGGGAACCTTTGGGCGCCTCCGTTACTCTTTAGGAGGCGACCGCCCCAGTCAAACTGCCCACCTGACACTGTCTCCCACCCCGATAAGGGGTGCGGGTTAGAATGTCAATACAGCCAGGGTAGTATCCCACCAATGCCTCCACCGAAGCTAGCGCTCCGGCTTCCTAGGCTCCTACCTATCCTGTACAAGCTGTACCAAAATTCAATATCAGGCTACAGTAAAGCTCCATGGGGTCTTTCCGTCCTGTCGCGGGTAACCTGCATCTTCACAGGTACTATAATTTCACCGAGTCTCTCGTTGAGACAGTGCCCAGATCGTTACGCCTTTCGTGCGGGTCGGAACTTACCCGACAAGGAATTTCGCTACCTTAGGACCGTTATAGTTACGGCCGCCGTTTACTGGGGCTTCAATTCAAAGCTTCGCTTGCGCTAACCTCTCCTCTTAACCTTCCAGCACCGGGCAGGCGTCAGCCCCTATACTTCGCCTTGCGGCTTCGCAGAGACCTGTGTTTTTGCTAAACAGTCGCCTGGGCCTATTCACTGCGGCTTTTTGGGGCTATTCACCCTAAAAAGCACCCCTTCTCCCGAAGTTACGGGGTCATTTTGCCGAGTTCCTTAACGAGAGTTCTCTCGCTCACCTTAGGATTCTCTCCTCGCCTACCTGTGTCGGTTTGCGGTACGGGCACCATCTTTCTCACTAGAGGCTTTTCTAGACAGTGTGGAATCAGGAACTTCGGTACTTAATTTCCCTCGCCATCACAGCTCCGCCTATTGCCAGTGGGATTTGCCTCACTGACGGCCTAACTGCTTGGACGCGCATATCCAACAGCGCGCTTACCCTATCCTCCTGTGTCCCCCCATTGCTCAAACAAAAGTGTGGTGGTACAGGAATATCAACCTGTTATCCATCGCCTACGCTTTTCAGCCTCGGCTTAGGCCCCGACTAACCCTGAGCGGACGAGCCTTCCTCAGGAAACCTTGGGCATTCGGTGGATGGGATTCTCACCCATCTTTCGCTACTCATACCGGCATTCTCACTTCTAAGCGCTCCACCAGTCCTTACGGTCTAGCTTCAACGCCCTTAGAACGCTCTCCTACCACGGACATCCTAAGATGTCCATCCACAGCTTCGGTGATACGTTTAGCCCCGGTACATTTTCGGCGCGGAGTCACTCGACCAGTGAGCTATTACGCACTCTTTAAATGGTGGCTGCTTCTGAGCCAACATCCTGGTTGTCTAAGCAACTCCACATCCTTTTCCACTTAACGTATACTTTGGGACCTTAGCTGGTGGTCTGGGCTGTTTCCCTTTTGACTACGGATCTTATCACTCGCAGTCTGACTCCCATGGATAAATCTTTGGCATTCGGAGTTTGTCTGAATTCGGTAACCCGATGGGGGCCCCTAGTCCAAACAGTGCTCTACCTCCAAGATTCTTTCTACATGAGGCTAGCCCTAAAGCTATTTCGGAGAGAACCAGCTATCTCCAAGTTCGATTGGAATTTCTCCGCTACCCACACCTCATCCCCGCACTTTTCAACGTGCGTGGGTTCGGGCCTCCATCCAGTGTTACCTGGACTTCACCCTGGACATGGGTAGATCACCTGGTTTCGGGTCTACAACCACATACTAAATCGCCCTATTCAGACTCGCTTTCGCTGCGGCTCCGTCTTTTCAACTTAACCTTGCATGTAATCGTAACTCGCCGGTTCATTCTACAAAAGGCACGCCATTACCCATTAACGGGCTTTGACTACTTGTAGGCACACGGTTTCAGGAACTATTTCACTCCCCTTCCGGGGTGCTTTTCACCTTTCCCTCACGGTACTGGTTCACTATCGGTCACTAGGTAGTATTTAGCCTTGGGAGATGGTCCTCCCTGCTTCCGACGGGATTTCTCGTGTCCCGCCGTACTCAGGATCCACTCAGGAGGGAACGAAGTTTCAACTACAGGGTTTTTACCTTCTACGACTGACCTTTCCAGGTCGATTCATTTACCCCGTTCCTTTGTAACTCCATGTTGAGTGTCCTACAACCCCAAGAGGCAAGCCTCTTGGTTTGGGCTAATCCCGTTTCGCTCGCCGCTACTCAGGGAATCGCATTTGCTTTCTCTTCCTCCGGGTACTTAGATGTTTCAGTTCCCCGGGTCTGCCTTCAATACCCTATGTATTCAGGTAAAGATCCTATCCTATTAAAGATAGGGGGTTCCCCCATTCGGAAATCTCCGGATCAAAGCTTACTTACAGCTCCCCGAAGCATATCGGTGTTAGTCCCGTCCTTCATCGGCTCCTAGTGCCTAGGCATTCACCGTGCGCCCTTTCTAACTTAACCATGTTTTAAAAAAACAAGAAAAATATATTGTGGCGATTACTCGGTTTTCTTTCTTCTTCATTGCATTATCTAGTTTTCAAGGAACAAAGTATTCTTGAGGAATTACTCCCTCAAAACTAAACAAACAAAAATCGTCAACTTATTTAACTTTGGTATAAACCAAAGTTTTCCGTAAATATCCTTAGAAAGGAGGTGATCCAGCCGCACCTTCCGATACGGCTACCTTGTTACGACTTCACCCCAATCATCTGTCCCACCTTAGGCGGCTGGCTCCATAAAGGTTACCCCACCGACTTTGGGTGTTACAAACTTTCGTGGTGTGACGGGCGGTGTGTACAAGACCCGGGAACGTATTCACCGTGGCATGCTGATCCACGATTACTAGCGATTCCAGCTTCATGTAGGCGAGTTGCAGCCTACAATCCGAACTGAGAATGGTTTTATGGGATTGGCTCGACCTCGCGGTTTTGCAGCCCTTTGTACCATCCATTGTAGCACGTGTGTAGCCCAGGTCATAAGGGGCATGATGATTTGACGTCATCCCCACCTTCCTCCGGTTTGTCACCGGCAGTCACCTTAGAGTGCCCAACTGAATGCTGGCAACTAAGATCAAGGGTTGCGCTCGTTGCGGGACTTAACCCAACATCTCACGACACGAGCTGACGACAACCATGCACCACCTGTCACTCTGTCCCCCGAAGGGGAACGTCCTATCTCTAGGAGTGTCAGAGGATGTCAAGACCTGGTAAGGTTCTTCGCGTTGCTTCGAATTAAACCACATGCTCCACCGCTTGTGCGGGTCCCCGTCAATTCCTTTGAGTTTCAGCCTTGCGGCCGTACTCCCCAGGCGGAGTGCTTAATGCGTTAGCTGCAGCACTAAAGGGCGGAAACCCTCTAACACTTAGCACTCATCGTTTACAGCGTGGACTACCAGGGTATCTAATCCTGTTTGCTCCCCACGCTTTCGCGCCTCAGCGTCAGTTACAGACCAAAGAGTCGCCTTCGCCACTGGTGTTCCTCCACATCTCTACGCATTTCACCGCTACACGTGGAATTCCACTCTTCTCTTCTGTACTCAAGTCCCCCAGTTTCCAATGACCCTCCACGGTTGAGCCGTGGGCTTTCACATCAGACTTAAAGGACCGCCTGCGCGCGCTTTACGCCCAATAATTCCGGACAACGCTTGCCACCTACGTATTACCGCGGCTGCTGGCACGTAGTTAGCCGTGGCTTTCTGGTTAGGTACCGTCAAGGTACCAGCAGTTACTCTGGTACTTGTTCTTCCCTAACAACAGAGTTTTACGATCCGAAAACCTTCATCACTCACGCGGCGTTGCTCCGTCAGACTTTCGTCCATTGCGGAAGATTCCCTACTGCTGCCTCCCGTAGGAGTCTGGGCCGTGTCTCAGTCCCAGTGTGGCCGATCACCCTCTCAGGTCGGCTACGCATCGTGGCCTTGGTGAGCCGTTACCTCACCAACTAGCTAATGCGCCGCGGGCCCATCTATAAGTGACAGCGTAAACCGTCTTTCAGCACATCTACATGAGTAGATGTGAATTATCCGGTATTAGCTCCGGTTTCCCGAAGTTATCCCAGTCTTATAGGCAGGTTGCCCACGTGTTACTCACCCGTCCGCCGCTAATATTTGAGAGCAAGCTCTCAAATATTCGCTCGACTTGCATGTATTAGGCACGCCGCCAGCGTTCGTCCTGAGCCAGGATCAAACTCTCCAATAAGATTGTTTGACTTGCTCAATTGTTGTCTTTTTAAAAAAGACTAAAATTTAAAACGTTGACGTTTTTGTTTGTTTAGTTTTCAAAGAGCAATTAGCTTGTCCGCTTCAAAAGCGACCATATTAATCTAACATTTTTTCTCTTCTTCGTCAACAAGTATTTTTTCACACTTAACTGCTTACTCATCAGCGACGTTTATTAATATAACAAGTTTTATTTTAATTGTCAACGTTGTTTTTCACTTTTTTCTTAATTAAATTCTCTTTCTATATATTTTTCATTAGTCCATCTATTTAGTATTTCTGCAAGCTCCTATTTTATGAAAATTAATTAGTCATTTTCTACTTTTCTCATCATATGATTGAAAGAGTAGTGCATTGGACGAGGTGATCAAATGAACTTTTTTTATGTATTTAACGGAAAAACGATTAAACAATTATTACTGATCGGTGTAACTTCATTATTTACTGCATGGTTTCTGTTTCTAGGAAATATCGTTCAAGTTCCTGTTTTTTCGTCAAAGGATGGTCCAAAAGCAGTTTACAAAGGAGAAAAAGATATTGCATTGACCTTTAATATTGGATGGGGAGATGAAAAAGCAGAACCAATTCTGGATACCTTAAAAAAACACAATGTGAAATCAGCCACTTTTTTCTTATCCGCTTCTTGGGCAGAGCGCCATCCAGACCTTGTTAATCGAATAGCAAAAGAGGGGTACGAAATTGGCATGCTTGGCTATGAATACAAGGACTATACAGAGCTTGAGGAAGAAAAAGTGAAACAAGATATCGCAAAAGCTCAAACAGCCTTTAAAAAGCTTAACATAACGAACATTCAGCTGTTAAGAGCTCCTACTGGACATTTTGATCAGACCACTTTAAAAATTGCTCAGCAATATGGTTATACTGTTGTTCATTGGAGTATTGATTCAAAGGATTGGACAAATCCAGGGGTAAAGATCATCGTTGATAATGTAACAAAGGCAACAAAAGGAGATATTATCCTACTTCACGCTTCTGATTCCGCTAAACAAACAGAAAAGGCCATTCCATTAATCTTAGATCAATTAAAAAAGAAAAATCTTAAATTAGTCAGTATATCAGAAATGATTGCTAACGCAAAAACAAATACATCTGAAATCCATTAAAAAGCCGGCCTTCATTAGGCCGGCTTTTCCATTTTTGACTTTCTTTCTTTATTCGACCTTTCATTTAATGAATGAAGTATAAGCAGTTGATAAGTATTGCATATTAATAAAGTAATGAGCATTAGATAAATCCAGTTTGGGTCATTTGGTCTCAAAGCAGGAACCCACTCTATAATGGTTACAACAGTCATAAAAAAGATAGCCGGAATAAATGCACCTTGGTTTGTTTGCTTTGTTTTAAAATATGCAACAAGCGTTCCTACAATAAGTATGAATATGGCAGGGACAAAATAAAAAAGCATCCCCTCACCCTCTTGTCCAAATACCTTATACCGAAAATATACAAAATCAAATAACGTAAATAAAATGAGTACAATCTGAACACCATTCCACAGATTAACCGATTTAAAAATACCTAACCCAAAGCGATGGATCGTCAAATAAGCAAAAAAACCCATTTGGCTAACAAGACTAAAAATGAGACCTATACCAAATAGCCATACAAATGTAGATACTATTTTGACCATATTAAAATCAATAAAATAGGATGCAAACTCATTCCAGCGAACAATAAAACCTGTTATGCCTGTTGCGACCCCCCCAATTAACAGTGTAGAAAGGAATAACTTAACCACATTCCGACTTGTCACAATTTTTCCTCCATTGTAAAAATTCAATTTATAATATTGTATCAACCAATTATTGAAAAATCTAGAGATTGTTTTCAAGGAATAATATTAAGCCTATTTCTTCATTCTAATAGTAGGACATACTCTGAAAGGAGCTCATGACAATGAAAAGAATTTTTCTTTTTCTCTTCCTTATACTAGCCATCTTTTTTACTACAAGTTGTGCTCAAGATCAAGCTAGTACCGGTGGCAAGTTAGATTATGAGGAAACAAAGAAAATGGTTGTTGATATTTTAAAAACAGATGATGGCAAAAAGGCCCTCCAGGAAGTCTTATCTGATGAAAAGTTAAAAGAGAAACTCGTTATGGACCATGCAGTTGTTACAGAAACGGTTGAAAAAACATTAACAAGTGAAAAGGGAATAGAGTTTTGGAAAAAGACCTTTGAGGATCCAAAATTTGCAGAGTCGATAGCAAAGACGATGCAAAAAGAAAATGAACAACTTTTAAAAAATTTAATGAACGACCCTGAGTATCGTGGGAAAATGATTGAAATATTAAAGGATCCGGAACTAGGAAAAGAAGTGACAAATTTATTAAAAAGTAATGAATATCGGGATCATGTAAAGCAAGTTGTCACTGAAACTTTGGAAAGCCCTTTATATCAAACAAAAATACAAGAACTTCTGTTAAAAGCTGCCGAAGAGCAGTCAAGTGGAGGAAAAAAGAAAGAATAACTCTATAAAACTGCTTCATATAGAAAGAGCTCTTCCTTTTTAGGAGAGCTCTTTTTTATAAGCACTGGACTGCATGAGTATTATTTCCCTAAAGCATCAATGACTTTCTCTGCAATTTCTCTATAAATTTTTCCTAAACGATGATCCTCCTGATATACAGAAGGTGCAAAATCTTCCTCATTCCAATCAGGTTGCGCTAATGGTAATTGACCCAAAACCTTTGTATTCAATTCTTCAGCTAGCTTCTCACCGCCGCCTTGACCAAACACATATTCCTTTTCTCCGGTAAGTTTACTTTCAAAGTACGACATATTTTCCACAACACCTAATATTTCATGCTCTGTTTTTAAAGCCATTACCCCAGCACGTGCGGCAACAAAAGCAGCCGTTGGATGTGGAGTTGTCACAATAATCTCCTTACAAGTTGGTAACATCGTATGGAGATCTAATGCAACATCTCCTGTACCTGGTGGCAAATCGAGTAGTAAATAATCTAAATCGCCCCATTGCACATCGTTAAAGAATTGGTTTAGTACTTTCCCTAGCATCGGGCCTCGCCAAATAATCGGTGAGTTATCCTCCACAAAAAAGCCCATTGAAATGACTTTAACTCCAAATCGTTCAACTGGAATTAGCTTGTTTTCTTTGACAACCGGACGATCGGTAATCCCCATCATGTCCGGAACACTAAAACCATAAATATCCGCATCAATGAGACCCACCTTTTTTCCTAATCGCGCTAGTGAAACAGCTAAGTTAACGGACATTGTAGATTTTCCAACTCCACCTTTTCCACTTGCAATGGCGATGAATGTAGTATCACTATCTAATAATCCTTTACTTTTAGGTGCATCATTCCGGTACTTTTCTAATATTTCTGCAGGTATTTCACTGAAACGAATCCCTACCGTTTCTGCTCCTGCTTCTTTTAATACATTCACGATTTGAGTCTGTAGTTGAAGTTGTTCAGCTGTTCCTGTTTTAGCGATTGCAATCTTAACACTCACATGGTTCTTTTCTTCTTTCACGTTAATCTCTTCAATAGCATCTAATTCAGCTAATGATATATGTAAGAAGGGTTCTTTTATTGAACTTAAGAGTTCTTTGGCTTTTTCTGCTGTGAACATGATTTGCACCTTCCTTTTTAAGAATTTCTAATTATCAGTATACCACAGGAAATAAGAATAACTATTTTTACGCCTACATAAAAAGGCGCCCTATGGACGCCGATACTCTGGAATAATAATCTCCTTTTCATTCGAATAATACCGAAGGATTCCATAATAAATTGAAGCAGCGAGCTTATCTTGATAACGGTTCTTTTTTAAATTTTCTCTTTCACTCGGGTTGGATAAGAAACCCACTTCAACCAATACACCAGGTTTTTTGGCATTTTCTAAAATATAAACACGGTTAATCGATTTGGCCTCACGCTTTGTATTCTCAAGATTAATTTTCAATTCATCTTGAATAAACCTTGCAGCTCTTTCATTTTCACGATAGTAGGGAACAAAAAATGTTTGAGCACCGCTCCACCTTGGGGAAGGAATGGAATTAAGATGAATACTTACAAAAAAATCGATTTCAGGTTCGTTGATCATTTTAAGACGTTTCTTTAAATCCTCAACTTTTCTTCGACTATACCCTTTTGTATCTTCATCAGCTAAATCAATATCCTCTTCCCGAGTCATAATCACTAATGCCCCTTGTTCCTGAAGGTATTCTTTTAATTTTAGTGAGACATTTAATGCGATATCTTTCTCTAATGCATTTGAATCCCCTGCACCCCCATCAGGTCCACCATGGCCAGGATCAACCAGAATAACCCTTCCCGATAACGGGAGATTCCACGACTTCCATGTATTATCTTCCGAAAAATCATACTGCAATATTAAAAATAGGACGAGGAGCCCAAACGCAAATAAACTAACTTTCCACTTTTTTTTCATTTGTCTACATCAATCCCTCCAGCACGTCCTTACATCCAATACAATATATGGGACAAGAGGGATTGTTAGAACATAAAGGAATTCTATTAATGGAGTTTTAACTTAATTCTTCTTTCACCCTTATGGAAGCCATCTAACCACCAACTATTTACGTATTGCTCACAATGATAGCAAAGGGATTCATTTACCACCCCTTCTTCACCACTTCCCCAGTACAACAAGAAATTATATAAGGTATCAATCAAATGCTTCTCTTCCTGATGGCAGCGCATTTTTACCACTTCGACCTCTTCACCATGAAATGCAAAACGGCTCATATTGGCACCTAATAAAAAGGCTTCAATCCCAACATCGTAACAAGCCTCTTCAATTCCACTATTCATAATTAGACTTTGTGTGATTCGTGAGGAACCAAAGTATTGCCGGACCCTCTCTTTTAGAACTTTAACAGATATATCGCGAAGGACGGATTTTTCATATTTGAGTTGCTTAGCTCTTTTTTTCTCAGCAAAGGTTGTAATTACATTCACTTCTTAATTCACCCCTTTAAAATAGTCTTTAACTACCTTAAAGGAGTCATTCACCGTATGCTGCTCTTTTGACTGCCAATTTTTTATTCAAAAGGGTAATAATGTTTTGATATTCATTATTTAAAATAGAATGCAATAGAATAGAACGGAATGGATCATGAGCATCTTAAACCATAAAGCCATATTTATGAAAAAGGTTAAACAAAAAAGACCCCCAAACCAAATGGTTTGAGAGCCTTGAAACGTATAATATTAACGTTTTGAGAACTGAGGTGCACGACGAGCGCCTTTAAGTCCGTATTTTTTACGTTCTTTCATACGTGGATCACGAGTAAGTAATCCTGCACGTTTTAATGTTGGACGGAATTCTGGATCAACATGTAGCAATGCACGAGCGATACCGTGACGGATTGCTCCTGCTTGACCAGTATATCCACCTCCGTTAACATTTACAAGAATATCATAGCTACCTATAGTTTCAGTAGCTACTAAAGGTTGATTAACAACCTCACGTAAAGCAGCGAATGGAATATATTCTGACATATCACGACCATTGATAATAACTTTACCTTCGCCTGGAACTAAACGAACACGTGCAGTCGAGCTTTTACGACGGCCAGTGGCAATATATTGAACTTGTGCCAAGATAATAACCTCCCTTATAAATTATCCACGAAGTTCGTAAACTTCAGGTTGTTGAGCTTGGTGCGTATGTTCGCTACCAGCGTAAACGTGTAATTTTCTAAACATTTGACGTCCAAGAGAATTCTTTGGAAGCATACCTTTAATAGCAAGCTCAAGCATTCTTTCAGAGTAGTTTGTGCGCATTTCAAGAGCAGTTCTTGATTTTAAACCACCTGGGTGCATACTGTGACGGTAATAAATTTTATCTGTTAATTTTTTACCAGTTAAAGTAATTTTTGAAGCATTTAAAATGATTACATGATCACCAGTGTCAACATGTGGGGTAAATGTTGGTTTATGTTTACCGCGTAAGATAGCTGCGACTTCAGTAGCAAGACGACCTAATGTTTTGCCTTCAGCATCAACCACGTACCATTTACGCTCGATATTTTGTGCGTTTGCCATAAACGTTGTACGCATATGTTTCCCTCCTAAAAATAATAACTAATTTTAATTTTTTAAAAAACATTCATATCTCGTATTTAATCACAATAAGTTCCGGGGCTTACCGTGGGATTAAAAATCATACCATATAATAATAATCCCTTGAACTTGCAATGTCAAGAAAATGTTACGCCAGGTTTAGTTGTTATATAAAAAGTAGAAGCGGCTCGTTTAAGATCTTCGATTAAAACCCGCCACATCCTGTGAAAATGCCGACGTCTCACAACCTATGTAAGAAGCACAAAAGCGTCTTTCCATCAGTAAAATACTTCCCATAAATATAAGCCATGAGCAGGTGCTGTTTTACCAGCATACTGTCGTTCCTTTTGTTCAATCATCTGAGGAATATCATCTGGACTTCTTAGCCCTCGTCCAACCTCTAATAAGGTACCAACAAGAATTCTAACCATATTATAAAGAAAACCGTCTCCGACAAAACGAAACATCAACTCGTCACCATCTTCAATCAGTTCAATTTTAGTAATAGTGCGAACACGATCAACAACCTCCGTCTTTGCAGAACAAAAGCTGGTAAAGTCATGTGTGCCCAATAAATATAGAGCCCCTTCTCTCATTTTGTCTACATCAAGTGGATAACCATATTGAAATTGATAATGACGTGTAAAGGGATCTTTTACTGTAGATCTGCGAATGAAATATCGATATTCTTTTCCTTTTGGATGGTAACGAGCATGAAAGGTCAGATCTACCTTTTCTACTTTGATCACAACAATATCATCTGGCAAAAGGGCTTGCAGGGCTTTGACCCATTTCTCATCTGTAATAACTAAAGGAGAATCATAATGAATGACCTGTCCTTTAGCATGAACTCCTGCATCCGTTCGCCCGGAGGCCGTAATCTTAACCTCATTTCCTTTATGAAGCTTTTTTAAGGCCCCTTCCACTTCTAATTGAACAGTTCGTTTATTTGGCTGTACTTGATAACCTGAAAACAACGTGCCATCGTAACTGATTGTACATTTATATCGTTGCATGTTAGTGGCCCCCGCTACGTTCTAAAAATAACTAATAAGGCAGTTACAACCATTAAAAGCAAAATCATACTCGTATCCACAATCGTCCATTTTAATTGACGATACTTTGTTCTCCCCTCGCCACCGCGATAGCCTCTTGATTCCATGGCTACAGCTAATTCCTCTGCTCTTTTAAACGAACTAATAAATAAAGGAATGAGAAGTGGAATAATCGCTTTTAGCCGTTCCTTAAATGGTCCGCTAGTAAACTCAACACCCCGGGCAATTTGAGCCTTCATTATTTTATCCGTTTCCTGCATAAGGGTTGGGATAAAACGTAAAGAGATTGACATCATTAAAGCCAGTTCATGGACTGGAAAATTTACCTTTTTTAGAGGCGCAAGCAAATACTCAATTCCATCCGTTATTTCAATTGGTGTCGTAGTTAGTGTTAATAACGATGTAACCAATACAAGTAAGAAAAAACGCATAGAAATAAAGATTCCCTGTCTAATCCCCTCTTCATAAATTTTAAACCAGCCCCAATCCACAATGAGATCTCCTTCTTTTGTAAAAAATAAATGAAGGAGCAAGGTAAATAGTACAAGCCATAAGACCGGAATGAGACCCGATAGGATAAAACGAATACGCACCTTTGAGAATGTAATCATTAGAATGGTATATGCGAGTAAAATGCCATAGGTTAAACTATTATTTGCAATAAAAACAACGCAAACAAAGATAAAAATGATGAGCAACTTGGACCTTGGATCCATACGGTGAAGTAACGATTCCACTGGAACATAGCGACCAAAAATAACTTTATCCATCATCTTGGCACACCTCTTTTCAAGCAATCAGCAATAGCTTCAGCTAACTGTTCCATTGTGAGGCAAATCTTGCTTAACTTTCTATTGAACGTTTTTTCAAAATTCCTCTGAAAACGTATGACCTCTGGAACATCTAAACCGAGTTCCATTAAACCTTCTGGAGAAGCAAAAATTTCCTCTGGGGTTCCTTTTTTGTAAACTTCACCTTTATGCATGATAATAATTTGATCTGCATAACGGGCGGCATCCTCCATACTATGGGTAACAAGAATCGTGGATACCTTATTGTTTTTATGAAGGTCATAAAACATGTTCATAATTTCTTTCCGACCACGAGGGTCAAGCCCAGCTGTAGGCTCGTCCAAAACAATTACTTCTGGCCCCATTGCTAATACTCCCGCAATGGCAACTCGCCTCATTTGGCCTCCAGATAGATCAAAAGGTGATCTTTGAAGAAAGTCTTCCGATAACCCTACTTGTTGAATCACTTCTTTTGCTTTTCTTTTTGCTGCTTCTTCACTTTCACCAAAATTGATCGGTCCAAAACAGATATCCTTTTCAACCGTTTCTTCAAATAATTGCTGTTCTGGAAATTGAAAAACAATCCCCACTTTTTTCCTTACCTTTTTTAAATTCTTTTGCTTTTGACCAGCAATAATCTCTGTCTCACCAATAATTACTTTTCCTGAGGTAGGCTTTAAAAGAGCATTTAAATGTTGCAAAACAGTAGATTTCCCTGAGCCCGTATGACCAATTATAGCTAAATAGGTACCTTCAGGAATATCAATTGAGACATTTTTTAATGCAAGCCTTTCAAAAGGGGTATTTGCTTGATAACGATACTCTACTTTTTGCAGTGAGATGTCCATAAATCTGCCACCAACTCTTCTTCTGTTAGATATGGTTTAGTGATATCTAAACCCATTTCCTTTAATAACTTACTCAACTTTACTGGAAATGGTATATCTAAACCAAGCTCAATCAACTCCTCATCCATTTGAAAAATGGCTTCAGGAGTGCCTTCCCTATAAAGCTTACCTTTATTCATGACCACAATTCGATCTGCCCTTGCGGCTTCTTCTAAATCATGTGTAATCGAGATGACCGTCATATTATATTTATTTTTAAGATCAAAAACGAGATCCAATACCTCTTCACGGCCCTTTGGATCAAGCATAGAAGTTGCTTCATCTAAAATAATAACAGAAGGACGAAGAGCAATTACGCCAGCAATCGCAACCCTTTGCTTCTGACCGCCAGAAAGATTATGTGGTTCTTGATTGAGAAAAGTATCCATTTGAACATTTTTAAGTGAATTTTTAACACGGTCAACCATAACTTCCCTCGGAATCCCGTTATTTTCCAAAGCAAAAGCAACATCATCTTGAACAGTTGCACCTACAAATTGGTTATCAGGATTCTGAAATACCATTCCGACTTGCTTTCGAATCTCCCAAACCGTTTCCTCGCTTAAGGAAATTCCACGGACATTGATATTTCCTTTTTGTGGAAATTGAAGTCCATTTAAGAGCTTAGCTAATGTCGATTTTCCAGATCCATTGTGACCCACAATCGCTAGCCACTCCCCTTCAAAAATATCCAATGAAACATTTTCAAGAGCATAGGATGATTGCCCTTCATATTGATAGGATATATTTTCAATTTGAACAATCGGGTATTCCATTAGAGACCTCCTCTAAAACTCTACTATCAGGGTTGGACATTTATGTCTAATACATAAAAAGCGAAAGATCTGATTCCACTTCTAATTCAAACCTTTCAAACCTCAAATGCTACTTTTTAAACGCAGCTTCCATTCCTCCACCACTATACTAAACTCACCCTAATGAATTCCAGTGAAAAAAGAACAAAGACCATCTTCAAGGTAAAAAAAATACTCGCCTTTTGGCGAGCTTTGATCTTGTGAAGCAACCGGAGTAGCCGAAGTACACAATTATTCAGTAAGCATGAAAACACAAGCATTTTGAATATGGTTTGTGTTCATTTCTGCTAACTTTTAATAGTGGACTGCCTCCCAAATCATTGCTCATTGTTTTCAACAAATTAGCACAAAAAAGCCTGCATCTCTCCACACGGATTATAACCGTTGAAATGTGAAGAGATGCATGAGCTAGACGAGACATGTCATAACAGTGCAAAATAGAAACTACACATGAAAGACCGAAAACATAAGCTAATAGTCACCACCCACTTAGTAACATGAGGGAACATGCTCATCATAACGCTCTTTTTTGCCTTAGTGAGAACATAGTCTCAGGGGTTGATTCTTAAAAAGGGCAAAGAACAAGTTCAAACTAAAACTGTCCAATGCCCTTGTTGTTTTTATCCCTATTATACTAGTTCAATAATAACCATTGGTGCGCCGTCTCCACGACGAGGTCCAAGTTTCATGATACGAGTATAACCGCCTTGGCGCTCTTCATAACGTGGTGCAATATCACTGAATAACTTTTGAACAGCATCTTGGTTTGTTTCAGCGTTTGCTACTTCATTACGAATATAAGAAGCAGCTTGACGACGTGCATGCAAATCACCACGTTTACCAAGAGTAATCATTTTTTCAACAACCGAACGAAGTTCTTTTGCGCGAGTTTCTGTTGTTTGAATGCGTTCGTTAATGATTAAATCTGTAGTTAAATCACGTAGCATTGCTTTACGTTGTGAACTAGTACGTCCTAACTTTCTGTATCCCATGAAAGTTTCCCTCCTTTGTTGAAGTCTTGTCTTAAGAAGTGAAGGCTATCCTCAATAAAATGCCTAGTTAAACATTGTTAACTAGTCAATCATCTTTTCGTAAGCCTAACCCAAGCTCTTCAAGTTTGTGTTTTACCTCTTCAAGAGATTTTCGGCCTAAATTACGAACCTTCATCATATCTTCTTCAGTTTTATTAGCTAATTCCTGAACAGTATTGATTCCAGCACGCTTCAAACAGTTGTATGAACGAACAGAAAGATCCAATTCTTCAATTGTCATTTCAAGAACTTTTTCTTTTTGATCTTCTTCTTTTTCAACCATAATTTCAGCATTTTGAGCTTCATCAGTTAAACCAACGAAAATATTCAAATGCTCAGTTAAAATTTTTGCCCCAAGCGCAATTGCATCTTGCGGACCAGTGCTTCCATCAGTCCAAACATCAAATGTTAACTTATCAAAGTTAGACAATTGACCTACACGAGTATTTTCTACTTGATAGGAAATACGTGAAATTGGAGTATAAATCGAGTCAATTGGAATTACACCAATTGGTTGGTCTTCTCGTTTGTTTTGATCTGCAGGAGTATATCCACGTCCACGACGTGCAGTCAATCTCATACGTAAATGGCCATTTGAACCAAGTGTTGCAATATGAAGATCTGGATTTAGAATCTCAATATCACTATCATGTGTGATATCAGCAGCTTTCACAATTCCCTCACCTTGTACATCAATTTCAAGAGTCTTTTCATCATCAGAGTAGATTTTGAGTGCTAGTTTTTTGATGTTTAAAATGATAGATGTAACATCTTCCACTACACCTTCAATTGTTGAAAATTCATGAAGAACACCATCAATTTGAATAGCAGTGACAGCAGCACCAGGGAGTGAAGATAATAAAATACGACGTAAGGAGTTACCCAAAGTAGTACCATATCCACGCTCAAGTGGTTCCACGATGAATTTTCCGTATTTGGCATCATCGCTGATCTCAACCGTTTCGATTTTTGGCTTTTCTATTTCGATCATCAAAATATACCCTCCTTCAAAACGTCGAAACCTCGGCTCATTTTAACCGAAATTTCCCCAGTATACATTGCCATTTGTTTACAACAACTGGAATAATCTGTATGACAATAAAAACCTGTATCATAACCCATTATAGACAAGGTTACAAAATCTATACAGAAAAATTATACACGACGACGTTTTGGTGGACGACAACCGTTATGAGGAACTGGAGTTACGTCTCTAATAGCTGTTACTTCTAACCCTGCAGCTTGTAGAGCACGAATCGCAGCTTCACGTCCTGCACCAGGTCCTTTAACTGTAACTTCCAAAGTTTTCATCCCATGTTCCATTGAAGTTTTAGCTGCTGTTTCAGCTGCCATTTGTGCTGCGAATGGAGTCGATTTACGAGAACCTTTAAAGCCTAGTGAACCTGCACTTGACCATGAAAGAGCATTCCCATGAACGTCAGTGATTGTAACAATCGTATTATTAAAAGTTGAACGGATATGTGCAACTCCAGATTCAATATTCTTTTTCACACGACGTTTGCGTGTGTTAGTTTTACGTGCCATTTAAAAGTACCTCCTTTACTGATTATTTCTTCTTGTTCGCTACAGTCTTACGAGGACCTTTGCGTGTACGTGCATTATTTTTAGTATTTTGTCCACGAACAGGTAGACCACGACGATGACGTAAACCGCGATAACAACCAATTTCCATTAAACGTTTAATGTTAAGGGAAATTTCACGACGAAGGTCACCTTCAATTTTCAACTTATCAATAATTTCACGAATTTTATTAAGTTCATCTTCAGTTAAATCACGAACTCGAGTATCTTCAGAAACACCTGCATCAGCTAAAACCTTTTGAGCAGTTTTCTTACCAATACCATAGATGTAAGTTAATGAGATAACAATACGTTTTTCACGTGGAATATCTACACCAGCAATACGTGCCATAAAAATTGCGCACCTCCTTCTAATTAACCTTGTTTTTGTTTATGTTTTGGGTTTTCACAAATAACCATAACTTTTCCGCGTCTACGGATAACTTTACATTTTTCGCAGATCGGCTTTACCGATGGTCTGACTTTCATTACCATAACCTCCTTGATAGTACGGAGTGCAATTAGATTATTTAAAGCGATAAGTAATTCTTCCGCGAGTTAAATCATAAGGAGATAATTCTACTGTAACTTTATCTCCAGGTAAGATGCGGATAAAATGCATTCTAATTTTACCCGATACGTGAGCCAATACTGAGTGACCATTTTCTAATTCTACCTTAAACATTGCATTTGGCAAAGTTTCAATGACCGTACCTTCTATTTCAATTACATCGTCTTTCGCCATCGAACGTGCTCCCTTCTTATTTCAACTTTGTATCTTACTTCAAGTGCTTCACAACAAAAAGCGCAGTACCAGTAGACGAACATTAAGGATTCTTAAGTAAGTTTTACCACATTACGAATCCTACATACTTGCGCACAATGGAAAAGCAGTTTGATTTTTGTATACGTTCGTTTGAATTGCATGGGAGATGTTCGATAAACGTTCACCTTTTTCCTGAGTTTTACAAAGGATCATTAATGTAAGCTCCCAAGTAACTCATCAAGATCAGCAAAAACTTTCCGTATATCCTGTTGACCATTGATATTGCGTAAATATCCTTTTGTTTCATAAAAATCAAGTAATGGCTTTGTTTGCTTTAGATTAACTTCAAAACGGTTTTGAACCGTCTCTTCATTATCATCTGCACGTTGGTACAATTCACCATTACAACGATCACAAACACCCTCAGTCGCTGGAGGATTAAAAACAAGATGATAGGTTGAACCACAAGATTTACAAATACGTCTGCCTGTTAAGCGTTCCATAAGTAATTCTTTTTTTACATCAATGTTTATAACAAAATCTATTTCTCTGTTCAAGTCAGAAAGAATAGTTTCTAATGCCTCAGCTTGTGGGACTGTTCTTGGAAATCCATCAAGTAAGAAGCCTTTTTCACAGTCATCTTTACTTAATCGTTCACGAACAATTCCAATCGTCACTTCATCTGGAACAAGTTCACCTTTATCCATAAAGGATTTTGCTTGCAATCCTAAATCAGTTCCCTCTTTAATCGCTGCACGGAACATATCTCCTGTAGAGATATGAGGAATCTCATATTTATCTACGATTTGCTCAGCTTGTGTACCTTTTCCAGCGCCAGGAAGCCCCATTAATACTAAATTCACACGAATTCCCCCTCAATCAACACTTGGTTTTAGGGATATGAACATCCCCAAAAAAACCAGTTATTTTATAAAGCCTTTATAATGACGTTTAACTAATTGAGCTTCCAACTGTTTCATTGTTTCAAGAGCAACCCCTATAACAATAAGTAAGCTGGTACCACCAATTTGTACTGATTGCGGAAGACCGGCAACTTTACTGAAGACTACTGGTAGGATTGCAATCACTGTTAAGAAAATGGCCCCAACAAAAGTTAAACGATATAAGGTACGCGTTAAATATTCTTCTGTGTTATTACCAGGTCGAATACCAGGTATATAACCACCTTGCTTCTTCAGATTTTCAGCTACTTTTTCAGGATTAACCTGAATAAAGGCATAAAAATAAGTAAAAGCAATAATCAAAACAGCATAAATAACCATTCCGATTGGATGTGTATAATCAAATATCTTTTGGATCCATAGCGTTACATCATTTTGTTGAAAAAATGATGCAATCGTTCTTGGAGTTACAATAAATGAAACCGCAAAGATAACAGGAATAACTCCAGCTGCATTCACTTTTAACGGTAAGTGTGTGGATTGACCTCCAACAGGATTACGTCCAGCCACAACACGCTTAGCATATTGAATCGGAATTTTCCTTAATGCTTCTTGAAAGAATATAACACCTACAATAATAGCAATAATGCAATAACAATTAGCAATACCGTAATAATTCGAATGAATATTTGATCTCCAGCATTTTGCAAATTGTTGTGCATATAACTTGATTAACCATTGTCGGAATCCCAGCAACAATACCAGCAAAGATGATGATGGAAATACCATTTCCAACACCCTTAGATGTAATTTGTTCACCAAGCCACATTAGAAATGCAGTTCCAGCAGTTAAAACAATTGCAATTATTAAATAGGTACTAATACCAGGATTTTCGATTAACAATCCACCAGCCATATTATTAAATCCATATGACATTCCGAATGCTTGGATAAAACCAAGCACAATTGTAAAGTAACGAGTAAATTGAGCTAATTTACGACGCCCAACTTCCCCTTGTTTTGACCACTCTGTAAACTTGGGTACAACATCCATCTGTAATAGTTGAATGATAATCGATGCCGTAATATACGGCATGATCCCCATAGCAAGAATGGAAAAGTTATTGAGAGCTCCACCGCCAAATGTATTTAAAACACCAAATACACTTAACTGATCTTGGGCAGCAAGTATTTCTGCATTCACATTCGGTACAGGAATAAATGTACCGATGCGAAATACAATTAACATGAGAAGGGTGAATAAAATTTTACGTCTTATTTCACCCACGCGCAAAAAATTCGAGATCATCTCAAACATTAAATCACCTCTGTGTTACCGCCGGCAGCTTCAATTGCTTCCTTTGCAGCAGTGGAGAATTTATGAGCTTTTACAGTAAGTTTTTTCTCAATGTTCCCTTTTGCAAGGATTTTAATACCTGATTTTTCATTGCTAACGATTCCGACTTCAATTAAAAGTTCAGGAGTCACTTCAGTACCCTCTTCAAAACGATTAAGAGTATCAAGGTTTACGATAGCGAATTCTTTACGATTGATATTGGTAAAACCACGTTTTGGTAAACGACGGAATAAAGGCTGTTTGACCACCTTCAAATCCAAGACGAACACCGCCACCTGAACGAGAGTTTTGTCCTTTATGTACCTCTACCAGCAGTTTTACCGTTACCAGATCCGATACCGCGACCTTTACGTTTGCGTTCTTGACGAGAACCTTCTGCAGGTTTTAATTCATGTAATTTCATATTGGCACCTCCTTATTTTTAAGAAGAAAGATCTTAGTTTTCTTTAACTGATACTAGGTGAGCTACTTTGTTAATCATACCACGAATAGCAGGATTATCTTGATGCTCAACTGTTTGATTTAATTTACGTAAACCTAGAGCCTTAACTGTTTCGCGTTGGTCTTCTGGGCGACCAATGACACTGCGAGTGAGGGTAACTTGTAATTTATTAGCCATTTGATTTCCCCCCTTATCCTAACAGTTCTTCTACTGATTTACCACGTAATTTTGCTACGTCTTCAGCACTTTTTAATTGTTTTAAACCATCGATTGTTGCACGTACCATGTTAATTGGTGTGTTTGTTCCTAAAGATTTAGAAAGAATATCAGCTACACCAGCTAACTCAAGAACCGCACGAACTGGACCACCAGCAATAACTCCTGTACCTTCAGAAGCAGGTTTAAGAAGAATTTCACCAGCACCAAAATGCCCGATTACTTGGTGAGGAATTGTAGTTCCAACCATTGGTACTTCAACTAAGTTTTTCTTTGCATCTTCAATTGCTTTACGAATAGCATCAGGAACTTCTTGTGCTTTACCAGTACCGAAGCCAACATGACCGTTTTTATCGCCAACTACTACTAGATGCAGTAAAGCGGAAACGACGTCCACCTTTAACAACTTTCGCTACACGATTAATTGTAACTACGCGTTCTTCTAGTTCAAGCTTATTTGGATCAATACGACGCATCTTTATATGTCCCTCCTTTATCTTTTAAAATTCTAAACCGTTCTCCCGTGCAGCATCAGCTAACGCTTTAATACGTCCATGATAAAGGTATCCTCCACGGTCAAAAATTACTGTTTTAACACCTTTTTCTACAGCACGTTTTGCTACTAGTTCACCAATCTTAACTGCAGCATCAAGATTGCTTGAAGAATCAAGATTAATTTCTTTATCTAAAGTTGAAGCACTTGCTAAAGTAACTCCGTTCACATCGTCAATTAATTGCGCATAAATATGTTTGTTGGAACGGAAAACATTTAAACGAGGACGAGCTTCAGTTCCAGAAAGTCTAGTACGCACACGAGCATGTCTTTTCCGACGAACTGCATTTTTATCAGCCTTCGTAATCATTTAGGTCACTCCTTTCGTTTACTTATGCGGCATTACTTACCTGTTTTACCTTCTTTACGACGTACAAATTCGCCTTCATAACGGATTCCTTTACCTTTATATGGCTCTGGAGGACGAACGTCACGAATATTGGCAGCTAAAGCACCAACACGTTCTTTATCAGTACCTTTTACGATTATTTTCGTATTTGCTGGTACTTCAACTTCAATACCTTCTTCAGGTTCCATTTCAACAGGGTGAGAGTAGCCAACGTTTAGAATAAGTTTCTTACCTTGTTTTTGTGCACGGTAACCGACACCGATTAATTCAAGAGATTTTTCAAATCCTTTTGATACACCTTCAACCATGTTAGAAAGCAACGCACGAGTTGTACCGTGCAATGCGCGATGTTCTTTCGCGTCAGATGGACGAGATACAGTAATAATATTCTCTTCCACTTTAATTTCGATATCAGGATTAAATGAACGAGTTAGTTCACCTTTAGGACCTTTAACAGTCACAGTGTTATTGTTATTAGTAATCGTCACACCAGCTGGAATTTCAATTGGTTTTTTACCTATACGAGACATTAATTGCACCTCCATTCATTAAAAAATTTATTACCAAACGTATGCTAATACTTCTCCACCAACTTGTTTTGCGCGAGCTTCTTTATCTGTAACAACTCCTTGAGAAGTAGAAACTAATGCGATTCCAAGACCGTTTAAGTACGCGAGGTACCTCAGTAGCTTTCGCATATACGCGAAGACCTGGTTTACTAATACGTTTAAGACCTGTAATAACACGTTCATTGCTAGAACCGTACTTCAAGAAGATACGGATAATACCTTGTTTGTTATCTTCGATATATTCAACATCACGAACGAAACCTTCACGCTTTAAAATTTCAGCGATTTCTTTTTTGATATTAGAAGCAGGAACTTCTAATTTTTCGTGACGCACCATATTTGCATTACGAATGCGAGTAAGCAAATCTGCAATTGGATCTGTCATGACCATTGATTATTACCTCCTTCCCAAAATTGAGTTCTACCAGCTAGCTTTTTTAACACCAGGAATTTGTCCTTTGTATGCTAATTCACGGAAACAAATACGGCAAAGCTTAAATTTACGATATACAGAATGTGGACGGCCACAACGTTCGCAACGTGTATATTCTTGTACTTTAAATTTTGGTGTGCGTTTTTGTTTCGCAATCATTGACTTTTTAGCCACATTTTCGCCTCCCTTTTTAGAGATTACTTTTGGAATGGCATTCCAAATTGAGTTAAAAGCTCACGAGCTTCTTCATCAGTGTTTGCAGTTGTTACAATAACGATATCCATACCACGTACTTTATTTACTTTATCGTAATCAATTTCAGGGAAAATTAATTGTTCTTTTACACCAAGTGTGTAGTTCCCACGTCCATCAAATGATTTCTTAGAGATTCCACGGAAGTCACGTACACGTGGAAGAGATACAGAAACTAATTTATCAAGGAATTCATACATGCGTTCTCCACGAAGAGTAACTTTCGCTCCGATTGGCATTCCTTCACGAAGACGGAAACCAGCGATTGATTTCTTCGCACGAGTTATAACAGGTTTTTGACCTGAAAGTAATGATAGTTCTTCAACAGCAACATCAAGTGCTTTCGAGTTTGAAACTGCATCACCAACACCCATGTTAATAACGATTTTTTCAACTTTAGGTACTTGCATAACTGATTTATAGTTAAACTTGCTCACAAGAGCAGGAGTAATTTCATTAACAAATTTTTCTTTTAGGCGGTTCATCCATTGTACCTCCCTTCTACTTTTGACTATTTATCTAGAACTTCACCGGATTTTTTTGCTACGCGTACTTTTTTACCGTCAACCACTTTTAACCCTACACGAGTTGGTTCACCAGTTTTCGGATCAAGCGGCATAACGTTTGACACATGAATAGGTGCCTCCTGGCTAATGATTCCACCTTGTGGATTCATTTGAGATGGCTTAGAGTGTTTCTTCACAATGTTCACACCTTCAACAAGAACACGGTCTTTTTTAGGGAATGCAGCAAGAATTACACCTGTTTTGCCTTTATCTTTACCAGAGATGACCATAACTTTGTCACCTTTTTTTACATGCATCTGTTCGCACCTCCTTAAAGGCATTTAATTTTTAATTATAATACTTCTGGAGCTAAAGATACAATTTTCATAAAATTGTTGTCACGTAATTCACGAGCAACTGGTCCGAAAATACGAGTTCCACGAGGACTCTTATCATCACGGATAATTACACATGCATTTTCATCGAATTGAATGTAAGAACCATCATTACGACGAACACCGAACTTTCGTACGAACAATAACAGCTTTAACAACATCACCTTTTTTAACAACGCCACCTGGTGTTGCTTGTTTTACTGTACATACGATGACATCACCAATATTAGCAAATTTACGGCCAGAACCACCAAGAACTTTAATAGTTAGAACTTCACGTGCACCTGAATTATCAGCAACTTTTAAACGTGTTTCTTGTTGAATCATTTGTGTAACCTCCCTTCGGGATTAAACATATTCCGATCGATTAGATAATAACTGCTTTTTCTACTACTTCTATTAAACGGAAACGTTTTGTCGCAGAAAGCGGACGAGTTTCCATAATACGAACGATATCGCCAATTTTTGCTTCGTTTTGCTCATCATGAGCTTTAAACTTTTTAGAGTACTTTACGCGTTTTCCGTACAGAGAATGTTTTTTGTATGTTTCAACAACAACAGTAATAGTTTTATCCATTTTGTCAGAAACAACACGTCCAGTGTACAACTTTGCGTTGGTTGCGTTCACTCATTTATGAACCTCCTCTCGTTTTATCGATTGTTAACGCCGATCTCTCTTTCACGAATCACAGTTTTCATGCGAGCAATCGCTTTGCGCACTTCACGAATACGAGCTGTATTTTCAAGTTGTCCAGTCGCCAATTGAAAGCGTAGGTTGAAAAGCTCTTCTTTTAGAGATTTAACTTTTTGTTCAATTTCAGCAGTGGTTAGGTCACGAATTTCATTAGCTTTCATTTGATTCACCACCAATTTCTTCTCGTTTTACAAACTTACATTTAATTGGAAGTTTGTGCATTGCAAGACGTAAATGCTTCACGAGCTACTTCTTCAGAAACACCTGCAATTTCAAACATAATTTTCCCTGGTTTTACTACTGCTACCCATCCTTCAGGAGCACCTTTACCGGAACCCATACGTACTTCAAGAGGTTTAGCAGTAAAAGGTTTGTGTGGGAAAATTTTAATCCAAACTTTACCACCACGTTTCATATAACGTGTCATTGCAATACGAGCTGCTTCAATTTGACGGTTTGTAATCCATGAAGCTTCAGTTGCTTGAAGTCCAAATTCGCCGAAAGCTACTTCAGTACCACCTTTTGATTGACCGCGCATTTTTCCACGGTGTTCACGACGATATTTTACGCGTTTTGGCAATAACATATTATTTGCCTCCTTCCTCAGATTTCTTCTTAGTAGGAAGGACTTCTCCACGATAGATCCATACTTTTACGCCTAATTTACCGTAAGTAGTATCTGCTTCTGCTGTAGCATAGTCGATATCAGCACGAAGAGTATGAAGTGGAACTGTTCCTTCGCTATATGTTCAGAACGAGCGATATCTGCACCGCCTAAACGACCTGATACCATTGTTTTGATACCTTTTGCACCAGCGCGCATTGCACGTTGAATAACTTGTTTTTGAGCACGACGGAAAGAAACACGGTTTTCTAATTGACGAGCAATGTTTTCCGCAACTAATTTCGCATCAAGATCAGCTCTTTTAATTTCAAGAATGTTAATGTGTACACGTTTTGCCAGTTAAGTGATTTAACGCTTTACGAATGCTTCAACTTCTGTTCCGCCTTTACCGATAACCATACCTGGCTTAGCAGTGTGAATAGTAACATTTACACGGTTAGCAGCACGTTCGATTTCAACTTTTGAAACAGAAGCATCTTTTAGACGTTTCGCAATATATTCACGAACTCTTAAGGTCTTCATGTAATAAGTCAGCATAGTCTTTACCTGCGTACCATTTAGATTCCCAATCACTGATGATCCCGATACGCAAACCGATTGGATTTACTTTTTGACCCACTAGATTATCCCTCCTTCTTTTCTGATAAAACGATTGTAATATGGCTAGTACGTTTATTAATCTGACTTGCACGACCCTGTGCACGAGGACGGAAACGTTTCATTGTTGGTCCTTCGTCAACAAATGCTTGTGAAACAACTAGATTGTTTATATCCATTTCATAGTTATGTTCTGCATTTGCCATAGCAGAGTTTAATAATTTTTCTACGACTGGAGAAGCGGCTTTTGGAGTAAGTTTAAGAATTGCCACTGCTTCACCGACTTGCTTTCCTCGAATTAAATCTACGACTAAACGAACTTTACGAGGAGCAATACGAACTGTTCTTAAGACAGCTTTAGCTTGCATATGAATGCCCTCCTCTCATTAACGTCTTGTTTTCTTATCGTCATTACCATGACCTTTGTACGCACGAGTTGGAGCGAATTCCCCAAGTTTGTGTCCTACCATGTCTTCAGTGACATATACAGGTACATGTTTACGACCATCATAAACAGCAATTGTGTGTCCGATGAATTGCGGGAAGATTGTAGAACGACGAGACCAAGTTTTTACAACTTGTTTGCCTTCAGTTTCATTTAACTTTTCAATTTTTGTCATTAAATGATCATCAACAAAAGGTCCTTTTTTTAAGCTACGACCCATAATTGAACCTCCCTTCGTGATTGTTCTACGGCTCAATCTCTTGAACCGTAGTGCAATCCCGTTATTTTTTACGACGACGAACGATAAATTTATCTGATTTGTTTTTCTTTTTACGAGTTTTGTAACCAAGAGTTGGTTTACCCCATGGTGACATTGGTGATTTACGTCCGATTGGAGAACGACCTTCACCACCACCGTGTGGGTGATCATTCGGGTTCATTACAGATCCACGAACAGTTGGGCGTTTACCTAACCAACGAGAACGACCTGCTTTACCAATATTGATAAGTTCATGTTGTTCATTACCTACTTGACCGATTGTTGCACGGCAAGTAGCTAAAATCATACGAACTTCACCTGAGTTTAAACGAACAAGAACATATTTTCCTTCTTTACCAAGTACTTGTGCAGAAGTTCCTGCAGAACGAACTAATTGTCCACCTTTACCTGGTTTTAATTCGATATTATGAATAACTGTACCCACTAGGAATATTTACTAATGGAAGTGCGTTACCTACTTTAATATCTGCTTCTGGACCAGACATTATTTCCAAACCTACTTTAAGGTTTTTAGGAGCAAGGATATAACGTTTTTCTCCATCAACATAATTAATTAATGCAATGTTTGCAGAACGGTTTGGATCGTACTCGATCGTAGCAACGCGTCCTGGAATGCCATCTTTATTACGTTTAAAATCAATAATACGATATTGACGTTTATGACCGCCACCTTGATGACGAACAGTTAACTTACCTTGGTTGTTACGACCGCCTTTTCTTTTTACAGGAGCAAGTAAAGATTTTTCTGGTTTGTCTGTAGTGATTTCAGCGAAATCAGATACTGTCATGCCGCGACGACCATTGGAGGTAGGTTTGTATTTTTTAATCGCCATTTTGTTTCCCTCCTCTTCTTATGATATTACGCTTCAAAAATTTCAATTTCTTTGCTGTCAGCTGTTAATTTAACAATTGCTTTACGACGTTTGTTTGTATAACCGCCAAATTTACCCATACGTTTAAATTTACCTTTGTAGTTCATGATGTTAACTTTCTCAACTTTAACACTGAAAATTTCTTCAACAGCATCTTTAACTTGAGTTTTGTTTGCTCTTACATCAACTTCAAAAGTATATTTTTTTTCAGCCATTAAGTCAGTAGAACGTTCAGTAATAACGGGGCGCTTAATGATATCGCGTGCATCCATTATGCAAGCACCTCCTCTACTTTTTCAACAGCAGCTTTTGTCAGGATTAATTTATCGTGATTTAAAACATCAAGAACATTGATTCCATCAGCAGTTACGACTGTTACACCTGGAATATTACGAGCAGATAATGCTACGTTTTCATCAAGATCAGCAGTAACGATCAATGCTTTAGATTCAACTGAAAGTGCTTTTAATACACCTTTAAAATCTTTTGTTTTTGGAGCATCAAATACAAGGCTTTCTAAAACAAGAATGTTTTCATCTAATACTTTAGAAGATAACGCAGATTTAATCGCTAAACGACGAACCTTTTTAGGTAATTTGTAGCTATAGCTACGAGGTGTAGGACCAAATACAGTTCCACCGCCACGCCATTGTGGTGAACGGATAGAACCTTGACGAGCACGACCAGTTCCTTTTTGTTTCCATGGTTTACGTCCACCACCAGCTACTTCAGAACGTATTTTAGTTTTGTGTGTTCCTTGACGTAAGGGATGCTCTTTGCATAACAACTGCTTCAAATAAAACATGATTGTTAGGCTCAATACCAAAAATAGAATCATTAAGTTCAATATCACCTACTTTTGATCCTTTTTGGTTAAATAATGCAACTTTCGGCATTCTTATTTCCTCCTTTCTGAATTAATTAATTATGCTTTAACCGCACTTTTAATTTTTAAAAGAGCTTTTTTTGATCCAGGAACATTACCTTTAATAAGTAATAAGTTTCGTTCAACATCAACTTTAACAATTTCAAGGTTTTGAACAGTAATTTGTTCTCCACCCATACGTCCTGGTAATAATTTACCTTTGAATACACGGTTTGGAGCTACTGGTCCCATTGAACCTGGACGACGATGGTAACGTGAACCGTGAGCCATTGGTCCGCGAGATTGTCCGTGACGTTTAATTGAACCTTGGAAACCTTTACCCTTTGAAATACCTGTTACATCGACTATTTCGCCTTCTGCGAAAATACTTACTTTGACTTCTTGACCAACTTCATATCCATCTAAGTCAACTCCGCGAAATTCGCGAATGAAGCGCTTAGGAGCAGTATTTGCTTTTGAAACATGTCCTTTTTCAGGTTTGTTTGAAAGCTTTTCACGTTTGTCTTCAAAACCAATTTGAATTGCTTCATAGCCATCTGTTTCAACTGATTTCTTTTGAAGAACTACGTTATTGCTAGCTTCAATAACAGTAACCGGAATTAGTTCACCATTTTCCATGAATACTTGAGTCATACCAATCTTTCTTCCTAAGATTCCTTTGGTCATATCAGTCACACCTCCTATATTTTTTCATTTATTATATTTGATTAAAGTTTAATTTCAATATCAACACCAGATGGTAAATCTAAACGCATTAATGAATCAACTGTTTGTGGTGTTGGATTGACGATATCGATTAAACGTTTGTGTGTACGCATCTCGAATTGCTCACGAGAATCTTTGTACTTATGAACCGCACGTAGAATCGTATAAATAGTTTTCTCAGTTGGCAATGGAATCGGACCAGATACAGTTGCACCAGAACGTTTTGCAGTTTCAACAATCTTCTCAGCAGATTGATCAAGAATTCTGTGATCATATGCTTTTAAACGAATACGAATTTTTTGTTTTGCCATTATTTTCCCTCCTTTTCGCCTATTTTTAAAATAGACATTCTCCGTGAAAATTTCCCACACACTCGCCATGGCAAAGCGGCCGGGTGTGTCAGCAACCTTTCGCATCATCGCAGTCAAAGACCAACATTGTCTATTATACATAAAACATAACGCAATTGCAACCTATATTTTTGCCAAACAAACATTTATGTTTCACACACTTTTTCTATTATAAGGGCTGCTTAATCAAAATTCAAGTTATAATTCAACTTTTTATTGAAATGGAAATGTTTATTATTAAAACTACCAAATAATTGTACGATGTTGATTTAAATGACTTAATGAAAGTTTTCGATTGCGACTTGATTCATTTTCCATTATTCATTGATTTTCTTCAAGTATCTCGGTATGAGTCTATACGATCCTTTAGGTTATAACACATTATTAGACACAAAAAAACAGATGGGTCGTCACCCATCTGTTTTAGATTAATAATATTATTCAGTAATTGTAGCAACAGCTCCAGCGCCTACTGTACGTCCACCTTCACGAATTGAGAACTTAGTTCCTTCTTCGATAGCGATTGGAGCGATAAGTTCAATAGTCATTTCGATGTTATCACCAGGCATAACCATTTCAACGCCTTCTGGAAGATGACAAATACCAGTTACATCAGTTGTACGGAAGTAGAACTGAGGACGGTAGTTTGTGAAGAATGGAGTATGACGTCCACCTTCTTCTTTTGATAAAACATAAACTTCAGCTTTAAACTTTGTGTGTGGTTTGATTGTACCTGGTTTAGCAAGTACTTGTCCACGTTCGATATCTTCACGAGCAACCCCACGAAGAAGTGCACCGATATTATCTCCAGCTTCAGCATAATCAAGAAGCTTACGGAACATTTCAACACCTGTTACAGTAGTTGGTTTTGGCTCTTCAGTGAAACCAATGATTTCAACAACATCACCAACTTTAACTTGTCCACGTTCAACACGTCCTGTAGCAACTGTTCCACGACCAGTGATTGAGAATACATCCTCAACAGGCATCATGAATGGTTTGTCAGTGTCACGAGTTGGGGTTGGAATATACTCATCAACAGCAGCCATAAGTTCAAGAATTTTTTCTTCCCACTCTGGCTTCGCCTTCAAGAGCTTTAAGAGCAGAACCTTTGATAACAGGAATGTCATCGCCAGGGAAATCATATTCAGAAAGAAGATCACGAATTTCCATTTCAACTAATTCAAGAAGTTCTTCATCATCAACCATGTCACATTTGTTCATGAATACAACAAGGAAAGGAACACCTACTTGACGAGAAAGAAGAATGTGTTCACGAGTTTGTGGCATTGGACCATCAGCAGCAGAAACAACTAAGATACCACCATCCATTTGTGCAGCACCAGTAATCATGTTTTTAACATAGTCAGCATGTCCTGGGCAGTCAACGTGTGCATAGTGACGAGCTTGCAGTTTCATACTCAACGTGAGAAGTAGTGATTGTAATACCACGTTCTCTTTCTTCTGGTGCATTATCAATTTGAGTCATAACCTTTTGCTTCACCGCCACCTGCTTTTGCAAGTACAGTTGTGATAGCAGCAGTTAAAGTTGTTTTACCATGGTCAACGTGACCAATTGTACCAATATTAACGTGTGGCTTTGAACGATCGAATTTAGCTTTTGCCATTAGGGAAAATCCTCCTTTAATTTTAAAAAGTTAAGTATATTTATAACTGCAAGAAAGGGGCCCCTTTCCCACAGCTTTCAAGCTTACATAGGTAGTTATACTTGATTATAAAGGTGAAAATCAATTATTCACCTTTATTTTTTTTAATGATTTCTTCAGAAATTGATTTTGGAACTTCTTCATAGTGATCAAAGTGCATAGAGAATACTCCACGACCTTGTGTACTTGAACGTAAAGATGTTGCATAACCAAACATTTCTGAAAGTGGAACCATTGCTTTAACGATTTGAGCATTACCGCGTGCTTCCATACCTTCTACACGACCACGACGTGCTGTGACTTGCCCCATAATGTCACCCATATATTCTTCAGGAATAATTACTTCAACCTTCATAACTGGTTCAAGAATGACAGGATTACATTTAGAAGCTGCATTTTTTAATGCCAGAGAAGCAGCAATTTTAAATGCCATTTCACTTGAATCGACATCATGGTAAGATCCATCAAAAAGTTTTGCCTTAACATCCACTAAGTGGATATCCAGCTAAAACACCTCTTTGTAGAGCATCTTCAAGACCTGCTTGAACAGCTGGAACATATTCACGAGGAACTACACCACCAACGATACCATTTACAAATTCAAAGCCTTTTCCTTCTTCGTTTGGTGCGAATTCAATCCAAACGTGTCCGTATTGTCCACGTCCACCAGATTGACGAGCAAATTTACCTTCAACTCTTGCTGGTGCACGGAATGTTTCACGGTAAGCAACTTGTGGTGCACCAACATTTGCTTCAACCTTGAATTCACGTCTCATACGATCAACAAGAATATCCAAGTGAAGTTCACCCATACCAGCAATGATAATTTGTCCAGTTTCTTCATCAGTATGAGCTCTGAAAGTTGGATCTTCTTCTTGAAGCTTTTGTAAAGCTGTTGTCATTTTATCTTGGTCAGCTTTTGATTTTGGCTCAACAGAAATTGGATAACAGGCTCAGGGAATTCCATTGATTCAAGAATAACAAGATTTTTTTCATCACAAAGTGTATCACCTGTAGTTGTATCTTTTAATCCAACAGCAGCAGCGATATCACCAGCATATACCTCAGTGATTTCTTCACGACTGTTTGCATGCATTTGAAGAATACGTCCAACACGTTCACGTTTTCCTTTTGTTGAGTTCTTTACATATGATCCGGCATTCAATGTACCAGAGTACACACGGAAGAATGTTAATTTACCAACATAAGGATCTGTCATAACTTTAAATGCTAAGTGCAGAGAATGGCTCTTCATCACTTGAATGACGTTCTACTTCTTCATCAGTGTCTGGAAGAGTACCTTTAATAGCTGGAACATCAAGTGGTGATGGAAGGTAGTCAATAACTGCATCAAGCATTTTTTGAACACCTTTGTTTTTGAAATGCAGATCCACAAATAACTGGATAGAATTCAACATTAACAGTACCTTTACGAATTGCCGCTTTAAGCTCTTCTTTAGTGATTTCTTCACCACCAAGGTATTTTTCCATTAAGTCTTCATCTAATTCAGCTACTGCTTCAACTAGCTTTTCACGATATTCTTCAGCTTGTGCTTTATATTCTTCAGGAATTTCACCCACTTCCATATCTGTACCTAAGTCATTGTTGTACATAGTAGCATTCATTTCAACAAGGTCAATGATACCATTGAAATTGATCTTCAGCACCAATTGGAAGTTGAATTGGATACTGCATTTGCTTGAAGACGATCATGAATTGTTCCTAACAGAATAAAGGAAATCTGCACCAATTTTATCCATTTTGTTAACAAATACAATACGTGGTACACCATAAGTAGTTGCTTGGCGCCAAACTGTTTCAGTTTGTGGTTCAACACCAGATTGAGCATCAAGAACAGCTACAGCACCATCAAGTACACGTAGAGAACGTTCAACTTCAACTGTGAAGTCTACGTGTCCTGGTGTATCGATGATGTTAACACGGTGACCTTTCCATTGCTGCAGTTGTTGCAGCAGAAGTAATTGTGATACCACGTTCTTGTTCTTGTTCCATCCAGTCCATTTGAGCTGCACCTTCATGTGTTTCACCGATTTTATGAATTTTACCAGTGTAATAAAGAATACGCTCAGTTGTTGTTGTTTTACCAGCATCAATATGTGCCATGATACCGATATTACGAGTATTTTCTAAGGAGAACTCTCTTGCCATTTGGTCTTTCTCCTTCCTAGTTTAAGAATATTTTTTAATAGAAAGCCAATCCTACCAACGATAATGAGCAAAGCTTTGTTTGCTTCAGCCATTTTGTGTGTATCTTCACGTTTCTTAACAGATGCACCAGTGTTGTTTGCTGCATCTATGAATTTCGTTAGCTAAACGTTCTTCCATCGTTTTTTCTCCACGAAGACGTGAATAGTTAACTAACCAACGAAGACCAAGAGTTGTACGACGATCTGGACGCACCTCAATTGGTACTTGGTAGTTAGCACCACCTACACGGCGTGCTTTAACTTCAAGTACTGGCATGATGTTTTTAAGCGCTTGATCAAATACTTCCATTGGTTCTTTACCAGAACGTTCGCGAATTGTTTTAAATGCTGCATATAGAATTGCTTGTGATTTACCTCTTTTACCATCAACCATCATTTTGTTGATTAGACGAGTAACAAGCTTTGAATTGTAAATTGGATCTGGTAATACATCTCTTTTTGCTACAGGACCTTTACGTGGCATATTATTTCCTCCTTTCAGGAAAGAATTCTATTTTATGATTATTATTTCTTAGCTGCTTTTGGTCTTTTAGTACCGTATTTAGAACGACTTTGCATACGGTTGTTAACACCAGCAGTATCAAGCGCTCCACGAACGATGTGATAACGTACCCCTGGTAAATCCTTTACACGACCTCCACGGATTAGCACAACACTATGTTCTTGAAGATTGTGTCCAATACCAGGAATGTATGCAGTTACCTCAATTCCGTTAGTTAAACGAACACGAGCATATTTACGTAACGCTGAGTTCGGTTTCTTTGGAGTCATTGTACCAACACGAGTACATACTCCACGTTTTTGTGGTGAAGTTACATTTGTTTGTGATTTTTTAAAGCTGTTATAACCTTTATTTAGAGCAGGTGATTTTGATTTTTCCTCGGCTGATTTACGAGGTTTACGAACTAATTGGTTAATAGTTGGCATTTTATGTTTCCTCCCTTCATTTTTTGTTAAGCCCACACATCCAGGTGGTTCATTTTTAAGCAAAAACAAAGTTCTTGCAGAACACATCTGCAAAAACAGCTTTAAATATTAATAGCAATTACTACTAGACCTGATATTATTCCACATGTTTTACAAGTTTCATTGATCAACATACGTTGCAAAGAATATCCGATTTTTTATGCATAGTTATAAAATTAATGTTAACCTAGGATTGGCATTAATCGTAACTAATAATCATATTCCATTGTGTACCATAGGTCTTGCAGGTTGCTTTGTTCCTATACATATACTTTTGTCTGAATACTTTTTCATAAGACATATTATATCCTCCAAAGTATCAGATCAATAGGAGCACCTTTGCTATATTACCATCTTCGGTAATTATGTTGTCAACTCTTTATCTTTTATAAATTAAATTAATCTTCACAGCTCAAGTAACTTTGCAATGAGATACAACACTCCCGTTTTGAGAGTGTTGTATCAACATTCACTTATTCTACTGTTACAGAATCATTTATTGCTTCTTCATTTACGATTGGTTCTGCTTTACGGTATCGTGCCATTCCTGTTCCTGCAGGAATCAGTTTACCGATAATAACATTTTCCTTCAAGCCAAGTAATTCATCACGTTTTCCTTTAATAGCAGCATCCGTAAGAACTCTTGTTGTTTCTTGGAACGAAGCTGCTGATAAGAAGGAATCTGTTTCCAAGGAAGCTTTTGTAATACCAAGTAATACAGGACGTCCTGTTGCAGGTAATTTACCACTAAGTAATGCTTTTTCATTGGCATCTGTGAATTGGTGAATATCAAGCAATGTACCTGGAAGTACATCTGTTTCTCCTGCATCAATTACACGAACTTTACGAAGCATCTGACGAACCATTACTTCGACGTGTTTATCACCAATTTCAACACCCTGCATACGGTAAACTTTTTGAACTTCCTTCAACATGTATTCTTGAACTGCTGTTACATCTTTAACTTTAACTAATTCTTTTGGATCAATAGAACCTTCTGTTAACTCATGACCACGTTCAATTGGATCATTTACAGCTACCTTTAATCGTGCAGTATAAGGAGCAGTGTAAGTTCTTGTTTCTAATTCACCTTGAACAACAATCTCATTTTGACGATCTTTACCCTCATTGATGGCTACAACGACACCATCAATTTCAGAAATAACCGCCTGTCCTTTAGGATTACGTGCTTCAAATATTTCCTGAATACGAGGTAAACCTTGAGTAATATCATCTCCCGCAACTCCACCTGTATGGAAAGTACGCATTGTTAACTGTGTACCTGGTTCCCCAATGGATTGTGCAGCAATAATACCAACTGCTTCTCCAACTTCAACTTCTTGACCTGTTGCAAGTTACGTCCGTAACACTTCTTACAAACTCCATGACGAGTATTACATGTGAAAGCTGAACGAATCCATACTTCTTCGATATTTGATGACACAATCTCCACTGCTAAATCTTCCGTAATTAAACCATTTTCTGGTACAATTACTGCTTTCGTCTCAGGATGTTTAATCGCTTTTCTTGCATAGCGGCCAATTAAACGTTCTTCTAAAGATTCAATTACTTCTGTTCCATCCATTAATGCACTAATTAGTAGGCCTCGATCTGTTCCACAATCATCATCACGGACAATGACATCTTGTGCCACGTCAACTAGACGTCTTGTTAAGTAACCAGAATCGGCTGTTTTTAATGCAGTATCCGCTAGTCCTTTACGAGCTCCATGTGTTGAAATGAAGTACTCAAGAACAGTTAAACCTTCACGGAAACTTGAAATAATCGGTAATTCGATGATACGACCAGCCGGGTTGGCCATTAATCCACGCATACCAGCAAGCTGAGTAAAGTTTGATGCATTACCACGGGCACCGGAATCACTCATCATAAAGATTGGGTTAGTGTTTGCCAATGAATCCATCAATTTGGACTGAATGGTATCTTTCGCAGCACTCCAAATTGAGATAACACGATCATAACGTTCTTCTTCCGTTATTAAACCACGTCTAAACTGCTTTAATACATTATCTACTTTAGTGTGGGCTTCATCGATAATTTCTTTTTTCTCAGCTAATACTACGATATCCGCAACACCAACTGTAATACCTGCTTTTGTAGAATACTTAAATCCAAGATCTTTCATTCGATCAAGCATTTTAGATGTTTCAGTGATTTTGAAACGTTTAAATACTTCAGCAATAATGTTTCCAAGTATTTTCTTCTTAAATGGATCAACAATCGGCATATTTTTAATAGCTGCCTTAACGTCAGTGCCTGGTTCAATAAAGTATTCCTCAGGTGTTTTTTCTTCAAGATTTTTCTTCGTTGGTTCGTTTATATACGGGAACGACTCAGGCAAAATTTCATTAAACATCATTTTACCAATCGTAGTAATTAATAATTTACCATTTTGTTCTTCTGTAAAGGTTTGATTATTAAGAGAGCTAGCCTTTACAGCCACTCGAGTATGCAAATGTGCATATCCATTTTGATAAGCTATAAGCGCTTCATTGATATCGTTAAAGATCATACCTTCTCCGACCATATTAGCTTTCTCAAGAGTTAAATAGTAATTACCAAGTACCATATCCTGAGATGGTGTAACAACTGGCTTTCCATCTTTCGGATTCAAAATATTTTGCGCCGCAAGCATTAATAAACGTGCTTCTGCTTGTGCTTCTGAAGAAAGCGGTACGTGAACAGCCATTTGGTCACCGTCAAAGTCCGCATTATAAGCCGTACATACGAGTGGATGAAGACGAATTGCCTTACCTTCTACAAGAGTAGGTTCAAAAGCTTGAATTCCTAATCTATGTAAAGTAGGGGCACGGTTAAGTAAAACTGGATGTTCCTTAATCACTTCTTCTAAAACATCCCATATTTCAGGAGAAACTCTTTCGATTTTCCGTTTAGCTGATTTAATATTGTGAGCTAGTCCCTTTTCAACCAGTTCCTTCATAACAAATGGTTTAAATAGTTCTAATGCCATTTTTTTCGGAAGACCACATTGATACATTTTTAGGTTTGGTCCTACAACAATTACGGAACGACCTGAGTAATCAACACGTTTACCTAAAAGTTTTGACGGAATCGACCTTGTTTCCCTTTTAACATATGCGATAGAGACTTAAGCGGTCTATTACCAGGACCTGTTACCGGACGTCCACGACGACCATTATCGATCAATGCATCAACAGCTTCTTGCAACATTCTCTTTTCATTTTGAACAATAATGCTTGGTGCTCCAAGGTCTAATAATCTTTTTAAACGATTATTACGGTTAATAACACGACGATATAAATCATTTAAATCAGATGTTGCAAAACGTCCACCATCGAGTTGTACCATTGGACGAAGCTCTGGTGGTATAACAGGAAGAACATCAAGAATCATCCAAGAAGGTTCGTTACCAGACCCACGGAATGCTTCAACGACTTCAAGTCGTTTAATAGCACGCGTACGGCGTTGTCCCTGTGCTGTTTTAAGTTCTTCTTTCAGTAATTCAGCTTCTTTAATTAAATCAATATCAAGCAATAATTTTTTTATAGCTTCTGCACCCATAGATGCTTGGAATTTATTACCGTATTTTTCACGGTATGCTCTATATTCCTTTTCAGATAAAAGCTGTTTCTTTTCAAGTGTTGAATCACCTGGGTCTGTTACAACATATGACGCAAAATAAATGATCTCTTCAAGTGCACGAGGAGACATATCAAGTACTAAGTCCCATCCGACTTGGAATTCCTTTAAAATACCAAATGTGAGAAACAGGAGCTGCTAATTCGATATGCCCCATACGTTCCCGGCGAACCTTTGCACGTGTAACTTCAACTCCACAACGATCACAAACTACACCCTTATAACGAACGCGTTTATATTTACCACAATGACATTCCCAGTCTTTTTGCGGTCCGAAAATACGTTCGCAAAATAAGCCGTCTTTTTCCGGTTTTAACGTACGATAGTTTATCGTTTCTGGCTTTTTCACTTCACCGAAAGACCATGAACGGATTTTGTCTGGTGATGCTAGACCTATTTTCATATACTCAAAATTATTTACATCAAGCAAGGGGCCTACCTCCCTTTTCTTATCAGGTCTATACCCTGATTGCTACACTTCTGATATTTTTGCTTATTGCGCTTTCCAACAAAATAAATAAGTTCATCGTTATATATATAATTCAATAAAGCCCCTCTAACATTTACTTAGCAGTATTTTGAAATAAACAAAATAGCATTAAATCTCCATGTTAGAGGGGACCATACTGTATATCATTTATCATTTTTGTAACAACTTGTCTTACTCGTTTAAGCCTACTTTTTCAGATTCAGCATTTTTCGTATCAGGTGGGACAATTAAGGATTCTGCTTGGTGAATCTCTTCGTCATCTTCCCGATCACGCAGTTCGATCTCTTCCTCATCACCTGAGAGCATTTTAACATCCAAACCTAAACTTTGAAGTTCCTTTATCAATACTTTAAATGATTCTGGAACACCAGGTTCTGGTACGTTTTCACCTTTTACGATGGCTTCGTAAGTTTTTACACGACCCACAACATCATCGGACTTAACAGTAAGAATCTCTTGTAATGTGTATGCTGCACCATAAGCTTCAAGTGCCCAAACTTCCATTTCACCGAACCGCTGACCACCAAATTGAGCTTTTCCCCCAAGAGGTTGTTGTGTAACAAGAGAATAAGGACCTGTTGAACGGGCATGAAGTTTATCATCGACCATGTGAGCCAATTTAATCATATACATAATTCCTACAGAAACACGATTATCGAATGGTTCACCCGTTCTTCCATCATATAAAACAGTCTTAGCATCATGTGCCATTCCTGCTTCTTCAATCGTTTCCCAAACATCTTCTTCTGTAGCACCATCAAATACTGGTGAGGCAACATGTATATCTAAGTATCTTGCCGCCATTCCTAAATGAAGCTCAAGTACTTGCCCAATGTTCATCCGTGAAGGAACCCCTAGTGGGTTTAACATGATATCAATTGGCGTACCATCTGGTAAGTACGGCATATCTTCTTCCGGCATAATCCGTGAGATTACCCCTTTATTACCATGACGTCCCGCCATTTTATCTCCAGCGGAAATTTTACGTTTTTGAATAATATAAACACGTACAAGTTGGTTGACTCCTGGTGGAAGTTCGTCCCCATCTTCACGATTAAAGACTTTAACATCCAATACAATACCGCCACCACCGTGCGGAACACGTAGCGAAGTATCACGGACTTCACGAGCCTTTTCACCAAAAATGGCATGTAATAAACGTTCTTCGGCAGTTAATTCTGTAACTCCCTTTGGTGTTACTTTACCAACTAGAAGATCACCATCTTTTACTTCTGCACCTGTACGAATAATTCCACGTTCATCCAAATTACGAAGAGCATCTTCACCCACATTAGGAATATCACGAGTGATCTCTTCAGGTCCAAGCTTTGTATCACGAGACTCTGATTCGTATTCATCAATATGAAGAGATGTATATACATCATCTTTCACCAGACGCTCACTCATGATGATAGCATCCTCATAGTTATAACCATCCCATGTCATAAACCCAACAAGAACGTTACGACCTAACGCCAATTCTCCCAGTTCCATTGAAGGACCATCAGCAAGGACTTCACCTTTTGTTACCCGGTCTCCTACTGCAACGATTGGTCGTTGATTATAACAAGTACTCTGATTAGAACGTACAAATTTCAATAGAGGATACTTATCAAGATTACCCTTTACTTCTTGACCATCAACAACTTCAACTCTACGAACAAGAACTTCTCTTGCTTCAACATGTTCTACGATGCCTTCATACTTACAAATGACAGCGGCTCCTGAGTCTTTCCCTGATACATATTCCATACCAGTTCCGACTCTTGGTGCTTCTGGCTGCATTAGAGGTACAGCTTGACGTTGCATGTTCGCTCCCATTAATGCGCGGTTTGAGTCATCGTTTTCAAGGAAAGGAATACATGCAGTTGCTGGTGACACAACTTGCTTTGGTGATACATCCATATAGTCAATTCGATCTCTGTTGACTACAGTATTTTCACCACGGAAACGCGCAACAATGTCTTCATCTACAAAAGAACCGTCGTCATCAAGACGTGAATTTGCCTGAGCCACTACATAATTATCTTCTTCATCAGCAGTTAAATAATCTATTTGACTCGTCACTTTACCAGTCTCAGGATCTACTCTACGATATGGTGTTTCAATAAATCCAAAACGGTTGATCTTTGCATAAGAGGATAAAGAGTTAATAAGTCCAATATTCGGACCTTCCGGCGTTTCAATCGGACACATACGACCATAGTGGGAATAATGGACGTCACGGACTTCCATCCCTGCACGTTCACGTGTCAATCCACCTGGTCCCAATGCAGATAAACGTCTCTTATGAGTCAATTCCCCAAGTGGGTTGGTTTGATCCATAAATTGAGATAACTGAGAGCTACCAAAGAACTCTTTAATCGAAGCAATAACCGGACGAATATTGATTAGCTGTTGTGGTGTAATCGTGTTTGTATCCTGAATAGACATTCTTTCACGAACAACACGTTCCATTCTAGATAATCCAATTCTAAATTGATTTTGTAACAATTCGCCTACAGAACGAATTCTTCTGTTTCCTAAATGATCAATGTCATCCGTATCCCCGACATTATGCAAAAGGTTAAAGAAATAACTGATGGATGAAATAATATCAGCTGGTGTAATATTTTTCACTGTTTCATCAATATAGGCATTGCTTGTAACGTTAATTATTTTTTCGCCATCATCATGTGGAGCGTAAATTTTTATCGATTGAAGAACAACATCTTCTTCAACTACACCTCCGAATGGAGATAATGTTTTAAAACCGATATCCTTTTCTAAGTTCGGAATGATACGATCTAAATTACGACGGTCAAGAACAGTTCCTTTTTCGGCAATAATTTCACCTGTTTCTGGATCCACTAACGTCTCAGCCAAACGCTGACCAAATAATCTATTTTTAATATGAAGCTTTTTATTAATTTTATAGCGTCCAACGTTTGCTAAATCGTAGCGTTTTGGATCAAAGAATCTTGAAACTAATAAACTTTTAGCGTTATCAACGGTTGGTGGTTCACCAGGGCGTAAACGTTCATAGATTTCAAGTAGAGCCTTTTCCGAACTCTCCGTATTGTCTTTTTCCAACGTATTACGAAGATATTCATTGTCTCCGATCAAATCAATAATCTCTTGCTCTGATCCAAAACCAAGTGCACGCAAAAGAACCGTAACGGGCAGTTTCCGAGTACGATCAATTCTCACATACACAACATCCTTAGCGTCAGTTTCATATTCGAGCCATGCTCCACGGTTCGGTATAACAGTAGCTGAATAGCCACGTTTTCCGTTTTTATCTAACTTACCGCTGAAGTAGACACTTGGTGAACGCACGAGTTGAGAGACAATGACACGCTCTGCACCATTTATAACAAATGTACCTGTTTCTGTCATAAGCGGGAAGTCACCCATAAAGACATCTTGGTCTTTGACTTCGCCTGTTTCTTTGTTTACAAGACGTACTTTCACACGCAATGGTGCTGAATATGTAACATCCCGTTCTTTTGATTCTGGAACAGAATACTTTGGTTCTCCAAGACTGTAATCAATAAAATCAAGCGATAGATTGCCAGTAAAATCTTCAATCGGTGAAATATCCTGAAACATTTCACGTAGACCTTCGTCTAGAAACCATTGATAGGAAGATGTTTGGATTTCAATAAGATTTGGTAATTCTAAAACCTCACTGATCCGTGAAAAACTTCTTCGTTGGCGGTGCCGTCCATACTGAACTAGTTGACCTGTCAACTGATTCACCCCTCAAATCAAGCATTATTATATTATTTCTTATAAGACAAAAAGAAAAAGGGTTTTTTAACTTAAAAACCACATTCTCACATTACGACTATTATTTTGTTATCTTTTCCATTACACCTAAATTTATACAACTTATGATAAATTTAGGTAGAAAGACAAGATAATCTATTGGCATTATACAATGCTATCACAATGATACATCTCGGTCAATATATATATTTACAATTTATTTACTATTTCGTTCATTCATCATAAATGTTTTTTTATTGCTTTTATTATAAAATATCCTTTTTTCTTTTCAACAATTTCTACATCCTCAAACATTTCGGAGAGTTTTTCAATAGAAGAAGATGCACCTTGTTTCTTTTGAATAACAATCCACAATTCTCCATTCGGTAAAAGATTCTTATAGCTTTGTTCATAGATGTCATGAACAACCTTTTTCCCTGCTCGAATAGGAGGATTTGTAAGAATTGCAGCAAACTTATGTTCATTCACAGCATCTAAGCGATCACTTTCATAAACATTAACATTTTTTATTCCATTCAGTTCACTATTATCTATTGTTAGTTGCAAAGCACGTAAATTAACATCAATCATATGTACGGTTCTATTTGGCCACGTTTTCGCAACGGTTAGCCCAATTGGTCCATAGCCGCAACCAACATCAAGTATATCACCGCTAATTTCTGGCATTTGAAAACTTTCAATAAGTAACCTTGACCCGAAATCTACTTCTTTTTTTGAAAAAACACCGTTATCTGTTTTAAATCGAATTTGGAAATTTCTCAATTGATAATCCCAAAATAGAGGATCACTTTTTACCTTTTGTGTTCGGGAATAATAATGTTCGGACATGCAATCACCTCCGTAGGAGAAATCATGTTCAATAAATTTATGAGGAATACAAATTGAACTTAAAATACATAGGTACTTTCATCTTGAAAAACACTTCAGATGGAATTTCACTTCAATCAATTTATACTTTTTACACAAAGGGTGAAAAAAAAGCTCGCTTAAACAGCGAGCTTGGATGGATTACTTAACTTCAACGCCAGCTCCAACTTCTTCAAGCTTAGCTTTAATTTCTTCTGCTTCTTCTTTAGAAGCTCCTTCTTTAACTGCTTTTGGAGTGTTATCAACAACTTCTTTTGCTTCTTTAAGTCCAAGACCTGTGATTTCACGTACCGCTTTAATAACTTTAATTTTTTGATCTCCAGCAGATGTAAGAATAACATCAAACTCAGTTTTTTCTTCAACAGCAGCTGCACCGCCACCTACAGCAGCTACAGGAGCTGCAGCAGTTACACCAAATTCTTCTTCAATTGCTTTTACTAAGTCGTTTAATTCTAAAACAGTCATATTTTTGACTGCTTCAATGATTTGTTCTTGAGTCATGATTGATTTTCCTCCTTGTTTTTTGGGTTTTATTCATTTACAAAGCACAAATTAGCTTACGCGCCTTGTTCTTCTTTTTGATCTGCAACTGCTTTTGTAGCAAGAGCGAAATTGCGGATTGGTGCTTGAAGTACGCTGAGTAACATAGAAAGTAAACCTTCGCGTGATGGAAGTTCTGCAAGTGCTTTAACTTCTTCAACAGTAGCTATGTTTCCTTCGATGACACCTGCTTTAATTTCTAATGCTTCGTGTTTTTTAGCGAAGTCATTAATAATTTTCGCAGGGGCAACAACATCTTCATTACTGAATGCAATCGCATTAGGACCTGTTAAGTATTCATTTAAAGCAGATAGTTCAACAGAATCTGCTGCACGACGAGTCATTGAGTTTTTGTAAACTTTAAATTCGATTCCTGCTTCACGAAGTTGTTTACGAAGTTCAGTTAACTCAGCAACAGTCAATCCGCGATAATCAACAACAATTGTTGATTTACTAGCTTTCAACTTATCAGCTATTTCGACTACAATTTGTTTCTTTTGTTCAATAATGCTTGTCATTTTTACACCTCCTGTAAGAATTTATGCATTCATACCGGTCAATAAAATGCCTCCACATCAAATTAGACATGGAGGCAGTATACAATAGCCGTTTTCTTAACGGGTGTTTAACTATCTATCGTATGACCTCGGCAGGAAATTAAGCTTAACGCACCGGCTGTCTAAGGTACAAATGTAATTTTATTTTTTACAACACAGATTATATTATAACCAACTGAATCTATGTTGTCAACATTATTTATTATTTACCCACAGAAGAAGGATCTACTTTTACACTTGGACCCATTGTTGAAGTGATTGCAACATTCTTCATGTAAGTCCCTTTTGAAGCAGCAGGTTTTACTTTTTGCAATGTTTCAAAAATAGTCTTGAAGTTTTCAACAAGTTTGCTTTCTTCGAAAGATGCTTTACCGATCGGAACATGAATATTACCAGCTTTATCAACGCGGTATTCTACTTTACCAGCTTTGATTTCATTCACTGCTTTTGTTACATCAAAAGTTACAGTTCCTGTTTTAGGGTTTGGCATTAAACCTTTTGGTCCTAATGTACGACCAAGTTTACCAACTTCACCCATCATATCTGGAGTTGCAACGATCACATCAAATTCAAACCAACCTTGGCTGATTTTGTTGATGTATTCAGAATCCCCAACATAATCTGCTCCAGCAGCTTCTGCTTCTTTCACTTTTTCACCTTTTGCAAAAACAAGTACTCTTTGTGTTTTACCTGTACCATTTGGAAGCACTACTGCTCCACGAATTTGTTGATCAGCTTTCTTAGGATCAACACCTAGGCGAAATGCTGCTTCAACAGATGCATCAAATTTAGTAAAACTTGTTTTCTTTACAAGTTCTACTGCTTCATTAATTGGATAAGCTTTTGAACGATCTACAAGTTTAACAGCTTCTAAATACTTCTTACCTCTTTTAGCCATTTTTATTTCCTCCTTGATTGTGGTTTTAGCGGAATAACCTCCCACGTATAAAGCGAATCGCCTGATGACCAATGATCGGGCGATGAAGTTAAACAGATATAAAGGTTGCGAGTTTGACCAATATCACCCTCGCAACCTTCTGTTAACCAATCATTTACTGCATGGATTAGTCTTCAATAACAATACCCATGCTACGTGCAGTACCTTCAACCATACGCATAGCTGCTTCAACACTAGCTGCGTTTAGATCAGGCATTTTAGTTTCAGCAATCTCGCGTACTTTATCACGCTTAACTGTTGCTACTTTATTACGATTTGGTTCACCTGAACCAGATTCGATTCCAGCTGCCTTTTTAAGTAAAACAGCAGCAGGTGGAGTTTTCGTAATAAATGTAAATGAACGGTCTTCAAATACCGTAATTTCAACCGGAATGATTAATCCAGCTTGTTCAGCTGTACGAGCATTAAACTCTTTACAAAATCCCATGATATTAACACCGGCTTGACCAAGAGCAGGTCCAACTGGTGGTGCTGGATTTGCTTTAGCAGCAGGAATTTGTAATTTAACAACTTTAATTACTTTTTTAGCCACGAGACACACCTCCTTAAGTCCGTGATGTGGTAATAGGGGTTAACCCTCCCACTCATCTATCGTCTCTATTTTTCAATAAAGATTTTACTTTTGTCTAGTCTCTTTTCCTGAGACATACTGACCTTTGAAAGTATTAACACTTTTTCGTTTAGATTTCAAGTTCTTCATGTTATATTTTTTCAATTTGTGTATAATCCAGTTCTACCGGGGTGTCTCGCCCAAACATATTTACAAGAACTTTTATTTTTGCTTTATCTTTATCAATTTCTTCAATTGAACCAGTGAAGTTAGCAAATGGACCTTCTTTTACCTTGACTGTTTCGCCAATTTCAAAATCAATATCGATTCGTCTTTCATCTACACCCATATGTTTAAGAATGTTATTAATTTCTTCCGGTAATAACGGCGTTGGTTTTGAGCCTGCTCCTGAAGATCCAACAAAACCAGTTACACCCGGTGTATTACGAACCACATACCATGAATCATCTGTCATTAAAATTTCCACTAATACATAACCAGGAAACACTTTTCTCTTAACTACTTTTTTCTTTCCGTTTTTAATATCGGTTTCTTCTTCCTCAGGTACAATTACACGAAAAATTTTGTCTTGCATCGCCATCGATTCTACGCGTTTTTCTAAATTTGCTTTCACTTTATTTTCGTAGCCTGAGTACGTATGGACAACATACCAATTTTTTTCCATTAAAGGGGACTGTTCGTCCTTCCCTCCCTACAATTATAAAATTCTTTTAAAGTCGAAAATTTCTAGTCTTTTACGCTGTAACGGTACTAATTTCACTTTTAGCAATCAGAAGCTACAACAATTTCTCTTTAACAAATCAAAAAACCCGTTGCCGGGCTTTGCGATTGTTCTTTGTTATTCCCATTATACCATGAGTTACCTGTAGTTATTCAACAATTAATCGAATCAATTCTGAAATCCCTAAATCAATGACTGCGAAAAAGACCGCAAAGAATGCTACAGTAGCAAGAACAGTAATCGTGTAATTTGTCAAAGCTTTACGTTTTGGCCAGCTCACTTTTCGCATTTCCCGTCCAACTTCACGGAAAAAATTCACGATGTTTTGCATTTCGTAACCTCCAAACCTGAAGTATATCTTTATTAATCTATGAAAAATAGCTATTTGGTTTCTCGGTGAATTGTATGAGCCTGGCATTGTTCACAATATTTTTTCAACTCAAGACGTTCCGATTCCTTTTTGCTCATCGTTGTGTAATTCCGCGAACCACACTCTGAACATGCAAGAATAACCTTTTTTCTCATTTCCACACCTACTAAAGAGTCTTTTATACCTATAAAAATGTATCACGGTCAATAGGACATGTCAACAAGCTCACAATGAGCAATTGCCATTATATAGAAAACTCTCGAATTTCTAAATATCTTTCCAATTTCCTTTTTACACGCTGCAGAGCGTTATCGATGGATTTAACATGGCGATTAAGTTCCTCGGAAATTTCTTGATAAGACTGTCCATCTAAGTAAAGAGCCAGTACTTTCCGTTCAAGATCGCTAAGTAATTCCGCCATCTTTACCTCAATTTGATCAAACTCTTCTTGGTTGATAATCAATTCTTCAGGGTCCGACACCTTTGCACCAGATATTACATCCATCAAGGTACGATCGGATTCTTCGTCATAAATAGGCTTGTCCAATGACACATAAGAATTTAAAGGAATATGTTTTTGTCTTGTTGCTGTTTTTATTGCTGTAATAATTTGTCTTGTAATACAAAGCTCCGCAAATGCCTTGAAAGAAGATAGCTTGTCCCCTTTAAAATCACGAATCGCTTTAAATAATCCAATCATACCTTCTTGAATGATATCCTCCCGATCGGCTCCGATTAAGAAATACGAACGCGCTTTTGCTCGAACGAAATTCCGATACTTATGAATTAGAAAATCGAGCGCTTCACTTTCACCTTTGTGTACCAATTCAATAATATGTTCATCTGCTAGATCCATAAATCCAATCGTTTTCTTGTTAGGCGTTGTCCCGAAGTAAGAATTCATTATGATCCCCCCGACCGCAAAAGCATGATTATCATAATTATACAGCACATTTTTTTCCAGCGTCAACCAATATTACTCTCCTCTGCGCCACTTTTCAAATATTTCTGTCATTTCATCACTTAAATGAATTTTTGTCATGGGTTTATTTCCTTTAATTTTCGTTACACTTTTTTCAATACCCTTTTCAATGATATTCATTTCATTAAGAAGCTCTCTTGCTGATTTTCTTAGTGCCCCTTGTCCAAAAATGGCCCATTGCTCGGTATAATCTGATGTTGCTACATGAATTTGGGTTGTTCTATTGCTTAAAGCTATAGCTAGTTTTTCAATTCGTTCATCCGCTGTTTCATTTTCCTTTGTAAAAATGACTTCAACTTGGTTATTTTTATATTTCTTTTCTAATCCTTGTACTTCATAAGCATCAAATACAATAATTACCTTATATCCTCTGTATCCTTGGTATTCTGCCATCTTTTCAACTAATCGATCTCTTGCAGCAGCAAGATCGTTATTTCTCATCTCACGCAACTCTGGCCATGCACCAATAATGTTGTAGCCATCTACTAATAGGATATCCATTTTCAACCCTCAAGCGGATGACGTTTTCGATAAACCTCATACATAAGGAGAGCTGCTGCAACAGAAGCATTTAAAGAAGTAACATGCCCTGCCATTGGTAACTGAACGAGAAAATCACATTTATCTCGAATGAGCCTGCCCATGCCTTTTCCTTCACTCCCAATCACAAGTCCAAGTGGCAAGCTTCCATCAAATTGTCGGTAGTCCTCTTTTCCTTTTGCATCTGTTCCCGCAATCCAAACACCTTTTTCCTTAAGCTCATCAATCGTTCTAGACATATTGGTTACCCGAACAACTGGAATATGCTCAATAGCACCTGTAGATAACTTTGCAACCGTAGCTGTTAAACCTACCGCACGTCTTTTTGGAATAATAATACCATGTGCACCTGCTGCGTCAGCCGTTCTCATAATAGAGCCTAAATTATGAGGATCTTCAATTTCATCTAATAACAAAAAGAAAGGGTCTTCGTTCTTTTTTGCTGCAAGGGCAAATAAATCATCCAGCTCTGCATATTGATAGGCAGCAACCTGCGCAATTACACCTTGATGATTTCCTTCTATCATTCCATCAAGTTTTTTCTTTGGTACAAATTGTACGAATACATGGGCTTCCTTTGCCATCTGAGTAATCTGCTAGCATTTGTCCACGCAGGGAGCCTTCCGCAATTAAAATCTTATTAATATCACGTTCTGCCTTTAACGCTTCAATTATAGGGTTTTTACCCATTATATAATCTTCACTCATGTATTCTTCCTCCTTTCATTTCTTCAACAATTTGGAAATCATATAGGATAATTTCCTCCAACCTCTCCCTATTTCCAGCTAAATATAAAGAACCAATTAATGCTTCAAATGCCGTACTATAGTGGTAGGTTTGAACATCTGTATTTTTCGGAACGGAACCAGACTTTGCATTCCGCCCCCTTCTAATAATAGCCATCTCTTCATCAGAAAAATAACCTTCTTCCATCATTCTGTGAAGTACACTCGATTGTGCTTTGGCAGAAACGTAACGAGTCGCTTCTCTATGAAGTTGATTTGGCCTTACTTGACCTTTTTGAATTAAATGATACCTCACATAAGTTTCAAGTACTGCATCACCCATGTAAGCAAGTGCTAGACTATTCAGTTGCTTTTCATTTATTTTTTGCTCATAATGAAGCATTCGTGTTAGCCCCTTTTCCAACGTATGCCTTGTGCGGTGTCTTCTAAAATAATTTTCATCTCTTTTAATTGATCGCGAATTTGATCTGCCAATTGAAAATCACGATCTTTACGTGCTTGATTTCTTTTTTCAATTAATGCCTCAATCTCTTCATCAAGAAGATCTTCTTCTAGACCAAGTTCAAGTCCTAGCACATGAAAGATTTCTTCAAATTGTTGTAAGAAATGATCAATTACATTTGAGTCTGTGTTCTTTTCAAGTAAATAATGATTAGCAAGACCAGATAATTCGAACAGTACAGAAATTCCATTAGCTGTATTAAAATCATCATCCATTGCTTGAATAAAAGCCTCACGCAAATTGTTTATTTTCTCCAACCATTCGTTGCTTGAATCCGATAAGTTTGCACTTGCTTCCTTGCGATGTTTTAAGTTTTGATAAGAGATTTTAATTCGATCTAGACCTGCGCGAGTATTTTCTAACAGTTCATTCGTGTAATTAATCGGATGGCGGTAATGCACAGATAACATAAAAAATCTTAATACTTGAGGGTCATGAATTTTGATAATGTCATGAACAAGAACAAAGTTCCCAAGTGACTTTGACATTTTTTCATTATCAATATTGATATAGCCATTATGCATCCAATATCGTGCAAATGGTTTTCCGGTTAACGCCTCTGATTGAGCAATTTCATTTTCATGATGTGGAAAGGCTAAATCCTGACCGCCTGCATGAATATCAATTGTTTCACCCAAGTATTTCTTTGCCATCGCTGAACACTCAATATGCCAACCAGGTCTTCCTTTTCCCCATGGACTTTCCCAATAAATTTCTCCTTCTTTCGCATTTTTCCAAAGAGCGAAATCAAGAGCATCCTGCTTCTTTTCTCCAACAGCAATACGGGCACCAACACGTAACTCATCAATTGATTGCTGTGATAGTTTTCCATAACTTTCAAACCGACGTGTATGGAAGTACACATCTCCCTCTGATTCATACGCAAATCCTTTTTCAATTAAAATACGAATAAAGTCAATGATGTTATCCATATTTTCTGTTACACGTGGATGAACATCGGCTTTTTTGCATCCTAATGCGGTAACATCCTCAAAATAAGCCTCAATAAACCGATTAGCAATAGTTGGAACATCCTCACCAACCTCATTTGCTACTCGAATCAATTTGTCATCCACATCCGTAAAATTAGAGATGTAGCGAACATCATAGCCACGAAATTCCAAATATCTTCTAACTGTATCAAACACAATTGCTGGACGTGCGTTACCAATGTGAATATAGTTATAAACAGTTGGTCCGCACACATACATTTTTACTTTTCCTTCTTCAAGAGGGATAAATTCCTCCTTTTTCCTTGTGAGTGTATTATAAATTTGAATAGTCATGATGGTCTTTACTCCTTTCCTGCTTATGATTATCTAATTCTACTTTCAATTTATTGATTTCATCTTGCAATTCTTTTAGTCGATCCGCTACTGGATCGGGCATATTAGCATGATTAAAGTCTTTATTCACCTTAACTCCATTTTGCACTGCTATTCTTCCTGGAATACCTACCACTGTTGAATTAGATGGGACATCGCGAAGAACAACAGACCCTGCACCTATTTTAGCATTCTCCCCAATTGTAATGGAACCAAGCACCTTTGCCCCTGTTGCAATTAAGGCATTATCTTTAACGGTTGGGTGACGCTTTCCTTTTTCTTTTCCTGTACCGCCTAATGTAACTCCCTGATAAATCGTCACATTGTCGCCAATCTCACACGTTTCCCCTATAACTACTCCCATACCGTGATCAATAAAAAGTCGTTTTCCAATGATGGCCCCTGGATGAATTTCAATTCCAGTAAAAAAACGACTTACTTGTGATACCACTCGGGCAAGGAAATAAAATTTTCTTTTATGCAAAGTATGAGCAAGACGGTGGGACCAAATAGCATGTAGTCCTGAATAAGTCAGAATTACTTCAAAATAACTCCTAGCTGCAGGATCCTGTTCAAAAATTACTTTTATGTCCTCTTTAAGATTTCTAAACATTGCCTTTCCCACCCCCAAAAAAAATTAAAAAACGCCCCTGTCATTATTGACAGAGACGCAAATATTGCGCGGTTCCACTCTGTTTAAGCCTCCTTAGGAGACCTCCACTCTACCCTTTTAACGGAGGGGATTCCGCCTATATCTACTAGTCATTCGACATAAGACTCTGAGATGCATTCAAAAAATGAGAGGCTTAAACCACTTTCAGCCACGGATGGTTCTCTCTAATAAAGTGTAGTATGATCGCGAAAATGGCTTGAGAACTGGATTTCCTTGTTTCGTTTTGACTACTACACGGAAAAAAGACAGATCTTAAGATTTTCAACTTTCATTTATACACCTTTAAAGCATCATTTTTTTACTCTTTCTCATCAACACTTTTGATATTTTCAGTTACTTTTACTATATTACATTTTCATCAATATGTTAATCAAATTATGTTTAATACACGTGTTTTTACTTTTTCTTTTCCTAAAAGTTCGATTGTTTTCATCAAATCAGGACCATGCATTTGGCCTGTTGTCGCTACCCGCAATGGCATAAATAGTTTCTTTCCTTTGTGACCAGTTGATTTTTGTACAGCTTTTACTGCTTTTTTAATTTCCTCAGCAGTAAAAGGCTCTAAGTTTTCAATTTCAGTTAAAAAGGCAGAAAGCACTTCAGGAACCTGTTCTTCTGCTAGGATTTCTTTTGCCTCTTCATCCACACGAACCTCTTCATTAAAAAAGAGTTCAGATAACTCAACAATTTCTGCTCCATAACTCATTCTCTCCTGATTAAGTGCAATCAGCTCACGAACCCATGCATTTTCTTCTTCCGTTCTCGTTTCCTTTACACATCCTGATTTAATCAAATGTGGTAAAGCAAATTCCACAACACGGTCAAGTTCAATTTGTTTCATATATTGATTGTTCATCCAAGCAAGCTTTTGTTTATCAAACAAAGCAGGCGACTTGGATAAACGATTAGGATCAAAAATATTAATAAATTCTTCCTTAGTAAAGATTTCTTCTTCCCCTTCAGGAGACCAACCTAGAAGAGCAATAAAGTTAAATAAGGCTTCTGGAATATAGCCAAGCTCTTCATATTGCTCAATAAATTGAATAATCGATTCATCACGTTTACTCAACTTTTTACGACTTTCATTAACAATTAATGTCATATGTCCAAATATAGGAGGTGTCCATCCAAGCGCTTCATAAATCATTAATTGTTTAGGTGTATTGGAAATATGATCGTCCCCACGTAATACATGTGATATTTCCATTAAATGATCATCGATTGTAACAGCAAAGTTATAAGTCGGTATTCCATCCTTTTTAACAATAACATGATCACCAATTCCGTCGCTTTCAAACGAAACTTGTCCTTTTACCATATCATCAAATGAGTAGATCTTTCCTTGAGGCACTTTAAATCGAATGCTTGGTTGTCTACCTTCTGCTTCTAATTGTTGTTGTTCTTCAGCCGTTAAATGACGGCACTTACCTGAATATTGTGGGGTTTCATTTTTGGCCATCTGTTCTTCACGTTCTTTTTCTAATTCTTCCTCTGTACAATAGCATTTATAGGCGAGCCCTTTTTCAAGAAGTTCATTATAGTATTTTTGATAAATATCATTTCGTTCTGATTGACGATACGGACCATACTCTCCACCAACATCGACCCCTTCATCCCAATCCATTCCAAGCCATTTTAAATATTTAAGCTGACTTTCTTCTCCACCCTCAATATTACGTTTTTGATCCGTATCTTCAATTCGGATAATAAACTTTCCACCTTTATTTCGAGCATATAGGTAGTTAAATAATGCAGTACGTGCATTACCAATATGTAAATGTCCCGTTGGGCTTGGTGCATACCTTACACGAATTTCGTTTGTCATAATTCCGTTATCCTCCGCTTCATTGATTGATCTTGTTCATTTAAAACGATCTCTCACCCACTAAATAAACCTTCAATCATGATTCACAATCAAGATCTATTGGCTTACCTTTTTCAATAAAACTACTACCTGTGAAGCGATTCCCTCTTCGCGTCCAACAAATCCGAGTTTTTCTGTGGTTGTTGCTTTAACATTAATATTTTCTAGCCCAGTCTCCAATAAACTCGCAATATTTTCTTTCATTGCGGGTACAAATGGTGCCATTTTCGGTTGTTGAGCAATGATTGTACAGTCAGCATTGACTAGCTCGTATCCCCGCTCTTTCACAAGATTCCAAACATGTTGAAGCAACTTCCCTGAGTCCGCGTCCTTAAATGCCTGATCTGTATCCGGAAAATGTTTTCCAATATCCCCTTCTCCAATTGCACCTAAACAAGCATCTGCAACTGCATGTAATAATACATCTGCATCAGAGTGACCTAACAACCCCTTATCAAAAGGAATGGTGATTCCGCCAATAATAAGCGGTCTATTTTCTACTAATTGATGCACATCATACCCTTGTCCTATACGAAACATCTAGTCTATCTCCTTTATTTCGATATTCTTCTTCGTTTATGAATAATCGTTTTGGCAAAAAATAAATCTTCCGGTGTCGTTAATTTTATATTGTCATAATTTCCTTCTACGATTATAACATCTTTCCCCAACCGCTCTACAAGACTTGAATCGTCCGTACCTAAATAATTCTCTTTCGACGCTGTTTCATGTGCCATACGTAAAAGAGACATACGAAAAGCTTGTGGGGTTTGTATTGCCCACAAGCTAGAACGCTCAACCGTTTCAACAACTTTCTTATCCTTTGCCTTTTTCACTGTATCTTTTACAGGTACAGCTAGTATGGATGCGCCATTTTGTTCAGCTGCTGAAACTAGTTCGTGAATCTGTTTGGAATCAATAAAAGGACGTGCTGCATCATGTACTAATACAATTCCATCGCCAGCTAGTGATTTCACTCCGTTATAAACGCTATCTTGTCTTTCCTTACCGCCTGGTACCAATCCAATGACTTTCTTTATTCCATAATGATTTAAAAGATTTTTGATTTCCTGTTCTTCTTGCTCATTGATTGCAAGAATGACTCCAGAACACAACTCATCATCCTCAAATACCATTAGAGTATAAATAAACACTGGTATCCCGTCGAGCTCGAGAAGTAGTTTATTTTTGCCCGCTCCCATTCGTTTTCCCTGTCCCGCTGCAGGGATAATGACTTGATACGTCATAGCCCGCACTCCTTTGATTCAGCCTACAATGCTTTTTCAAGTAATTTCGGTTTTGCAAAAATCATTCTTCCCGCAGATGTTTGGAGAACACTTGTTACAAGTACATCAAGATGCTTGCCTATGTAGTTACGACCTTCTTCAACTACAATCATCGTACCGTCATCTAAGTAAGCAACCCCTTGATTATATTCTTTACCATCTTTTATTACATGTACGTTCATTTCTTCCCCTGGTAGTACTACCGGCTTAACTGCATTGGCTAAATCATTAATATTTAATACAGATACCTGTTGTAATTCACACACTTTATTTAGATTAAAATCATTCGTAACAACGATCCCATTTGTGACCTTAGCTAATTTAACGAGCTTACTGTCAACTTCTTGAATTTCTTCGAAGTCCCCTTCATAAATCTCTACTTTAATCGCAAGTTCCTTTTGAATACGATTTAAAATATCCAATCCTCTACGGCCTCTATTTCGTTTTAAGGCATCGGAAGAGTCTGCTATATGTTGTAATTCAGCAAGCACAAATTGAGGAATCACAATGGTGCCTTCTAAAAATCCCGTTTGGCATATATCGGCAATCCTACCATCGATGATAACACTCGTATCGAGAATCTTCAAAACATTTTTATTGGCCTTTTCAGGTTCTTCATCCCCTGTTTTCTTCTTTTTATTCGTGAGTAATCCTGATAATTCATCGCGTTTTTTAAAACCTACTTGAAAACCTAAATAACCAAATAATAGCGTAAGTAAAATGGGGGCAATGGTGTTTAAAATTGGAACTTCAATTGCGGTAAGAGCATATCCTATTAAAAAGGCAATAATAAGTCCAAAAACCAGTCCAACACTACCAAATATAAGATCTGTAATAGGCGCTTTTACTAAGGATTCCTCAATCCATTTGATAAAATTAACCACATGATCAATAGCCCAAAAAGTAATAAAGTAAAAAATGATTAAGCCTAAAATAACCGATACATATGGATTATTAATCAGAGGAATGTCTATATTAGCTAAATTAAATAAGTCCGGGATTAAGAAAAGCCCTAATGTTCCACCAGTAATGAGGAAACACACTTGAACAATACGTCTTAACATTCCTTCACCTCCTTTTAATCATTATAAACAATTTACAAAAATCGAAACATATTATGGGGGATATTTTCCTTTTTTTATAAAAGATCATTAAAAAAAGACTAAATAAAGGAAATAATTCTCTGGATTTTAATCTCTATAATGCTTATATTTCTTTTAAGGTTAGCACTTAAAGACATTATTTGTCAAATAATAAACTAATTATTTTATCACAATACTTATCCTAGTTCAATTGTCTTTTTTCATTTAATATCCAAACAATACATTTTTCTTATATTCAAACAAATGTTCTGGTATAAAAATAGGAAAATAGTTCTTATCGTTTTATTTCCCCAATTTTTTATTGTTAAATCATTTTACTCTCCAAACACTGCTTTTAAAGCCTCACTTACCGATGAGACTCCGATTAATTGTATTCTCTCTGAGCATTTCCATCCACTAAGATTATTAGCTGGTAGGATCACTCTTTCAAATCCAAGCTTTGCTGCTTCTTGTACTCGTTGTTCAATTCTAGAAACTCTTCTTACTTCACCCGTTAAGCCTACTTCTCCAATGATGCAATCAGTAGGTCTCGTTGGCTTATCACGAAAACTTGAAGCAATACTTACCGCAATTGCCAGATCAATTGCTGGCTCGTCTAATTTTACTCCTCCAGCTACTTTGATATAAGCATCTTGATTTTGCAGCAATAGCCCTACTCTCTTTTCTAAAACAGCCATTAAAAGAGGCACTCGATTATGATCAATTCCTGTCGCCATTCGACGTGGATTTCCGAAACTTGTTGGTGAAATTAATGCTTGAATTTCAACCAAAACTGGACGTGTCCCTTCCATTGATGCAACAACGGTTGAACCAGATGCCCCTCGTGATCGTTCTTCAAGAAATATTTCTGATGGATTTTCAACTTCTTCTAACCCAGACTCCTTCATTTCGAAAATACCCATCTCATTCGTCGATCCAAAACGATTTTTAACAGCTCTTAGAATACGATACGTATGATGACGTTCACCTTCAAAATATAAAACAGTATCTACCATATGCTCTAACAAACGAGGACCTGCAATCGAACCTTCCTTCGTTACATGCCCAACGATAAAAATAGCAATCCCTTTTGTCTTTCCGATTCTCATAAGCTCAGATGTACATTCTCGAACTTGTGATACGCTTCCGGGAGCAGAAGTGATTTCGGGATGAAAAACAGTCTGGATGGAGTCGATGATAACAAAATCCGGTTTAATACTCTCAATCGTCAAGCTGATATCTTCTAAATTCGTTTCAGCATACACAAGCAGTTGGTCTGACATTACTCCTAAACGTTCTGCTCGTAGCTTTGTCTGCCTTAAGGATTCTTCTCCTGAAATATACAAAACAGAGTGATTTTTATTCGCTAATTGAGAGGAAACTTGTAATAAAAGAGTCGATTTTCCAATGCCTGGATCGCCTCCTATAAGAACGAGAGACCCTCGTACAATACCTCCACCTAAAACGCGATTAAACTCTTTGGAGTCTGTATAAATACGTGCCTCATTCGTAACCTCAACAGCAGTAATCGCTGTTGGCTTTGCTGCAACAGTTGTCTCTTCTGAATGTGCAAAAGCACCTCTTCTTGTCGTTACCTTTTCAACTTCCTCCACCATTTTATTCCACGAACCACATCCTGGACATTTTCCCATCCATTTCGGAGACTCATATCCACATTCTTGACACATAAACTTTGTCTTTTTTTTAGCCATTTGCCATTCTTCACTTCCTCATGTTTCCTTCATTAAAGTCATTTTAAAGTATAGTATAGGATAACTTCAAATCATAACTTACTTCAAAGTTTTATTAAGTATTCTTGGTGATTTTTTGACTTATCTTAGCTGGAGATTTTTCAATCGATTCACTCTATGCTTAAAAGAAATTAGATTTATCCATAAAATACACTAACCTAGCCTAATTCAAAAAGAGGTACACGGATCTTTTCGTGTACCTCCTTTTGTTTATTTTTGTTAACTTTGTAATTGAGACTCTGGTTCTGATTCCGTTGTATGGACAACAAATTCACCATCTACAACATCAATCATTACATTTTGACCAGATAGGACAGTTCCTCTCAATAGTTCTTCAGATAAACGATCCTCAATATGTTTTTGCAGCGCTCTACGAAGTGGTCTTGCTCCGTATTCCGGATCATAGCCTTCAACAGCAATTTTATCCATTGCAGCTTCTGTAAATCCAAGAGAAATGTCTTGTTCTTTTAAACGTTTTGTTAACTCATCAGCCATAAGAGAAACAATTTCCTTCAGATGCTTTTTCTCTAATGAATGGAACACAATAATTTCATCAATACGGTTAAGGAATTCAGGACGGAAGGCCTTTTTCAGCTCTTCCATTACTTTTCCTTTCATATCTTTGTAATCTTGCTCACCATCTTGAATATTAAAGCCCACATATTTATTTCTTTTTAGAGCCGATGCCCCTACATTTGATGTCATAATCACGATTGTATTTCGGAAATCAACAGTTCTTCCTTTTGAATCTGTTAACCTTCCATCCTCTAATACTTGAAGAAGAATATTAAAAACATCTGGATGGGCCTTTTCAATTTCATCTAACAGGATAACGGAATAAGGCTTTCTTCTCACTTTTTCTGTTAACTGTCCGCCTTCTTCATATCCTACATATCCTGGAGGAGATCCAACAAGTCGTGAAGTCGAATGTTTTTCCATGTATTCGGACATATCAATCCGAATCATTGAATCTTCATCACCGAACATAACTTCAGCAAGAGCACGAGCTAGTTCTGTTTTTCCAACTCCAGTCGGTCCAAGGAAAACAAATGATCCGATTGGACGTTTTGGATCTTTCAAACCAGCATGTGCACGACGAACCGCTTTTGAAATGGCCTTTACAGCCTCATCCTGTCCAATGACACGCGAGTGAAGAATTTCTTCTAAATTCAATAGTTTTTGCGTTTCTGTTTGTGCAAGCTTCGTGACAGGGATACCTGTCCAGCTGGATACAACACTGGCAATATCTTCAACAGTCACTTCACTATTTTCCTGTCCTTGCTTTTCTTTCCATGTTTTCTTTGTGTCTTCTAATTCTTCACGAAGTCGTTGTTCTGAATCTCTTAATGATGCAGCCTTTTCGAACTCTTGACTTTGAACAGCCGCATCTTTCTCTTTTCTCACTCCCTCAAGTCTCACTTCAAGTTCCTTCAAATTTGGTGGAGTGGTATAAGAACGAAGTCGAACCTTTGATCCTGCTTCATCCATTAGGTCAATGGCTTTATCAGGGAGAAAACGATCTGAGATGTAACGATCAGATAATTTAACAGCCGCTTCGATCGCTTCATCTGTAATAGAAACTCTATGATGTGCTTCATAACGATCACGTAACCCTTTTAATATCTGTACGGATTCATCAGCAGTTGGTTCATCAACCATGATCGGTTGGAAACGTCTTTCTAAAGCAGCATCTTTTTCAATATATTTACGGTATTCATCCAACGTAGTAGCACCTATACATTGAAGTTCCCCACGTGCAAGCGATGGTTTTAAAATATTAGAGGCATCTATTGCCCCTTCTGCTCCACCTGCTCCAATAAGTGTATGAAGTTCATCAATAAATAATATGATATTTCCAGCTTGGCGGATTTCATCCATTACTTTTTTCAAACGATCTTCAAATTCGCCACGGTATTTCGTCCCCGCAACAACCGTTCCCATATCAAGGGTCATAACACGTTTATTACGAAGTATTTCCGGTACTTCATTATTAACAATTTGTTGTGCAAGACCTTCAGCAATAGCTGTCTTACCAACACCAGGTTCACCAATTAAGACTGGGTTATTTTTTGTACGGCGGCTTAACACTTCAATAACACGTTGAATTTCCTTACTACGGCCTATAACAGGATCTAAACTACCTTCTCTGGCAATTACCGTTAAATCACGAGCAAGACTGTCAAGAGTAGGGGTGTTGGCACTTGCAGCTGAACCCCCTTGATGATTACCAGATTCATTGCTACCAAGTAACTGTAAAACTTGCTGACGAGCTTTATTTAAACTAACTCCAAGATTGTTTAAAACTCTTGCTGCTACTCCTTCGCCTTCACGAATAAGTCCAAGTAATATATGCTCTGTTCCTACATATGAGTGACCTAATTTACGTGCTTCATCCATCGAAAGCTCCATTACTTTTTTTGCGCGAGGTGTATAATGAATGGACCCATTGGCATCTGTTCCCCTGCCAATTAATTCTTCAACTTCCTTTTGAATTTTCTCTGAGCTAAGTCCTAATCCATATAATGCTTTTGCTGCAATTCCTTCACCTTCACGTACAAGGCCCAATAAAATATGCTCTGTACCAATATTATTGTGACCTAAACGTATGGCTTCTTCCTGGGCTAAAGCTAGCACCTTTTGAGCTCTTTCTGTAAATCGTCCAAACATCATATCCACTTCCTCCCTACTCTTGTTTTTCCATATTTAGTCTTTCTCTTATTAATGTAGCCCGGCGAATATCCCGTTCATTTTGCCTTAAAGGACCTCCGGCATATTGTTGTAAAAATCCAGGCTGGATTAATATCATTAATTCATTTAAAATATTTCGGGAAATATTTTTAATATATCCCATATCTATACCAAGTCCTACATCGGATAAACATTTTGCCGCTTCTTTTGTTTCAATGATTCGGCTATTTGATAATACTCCGAGAGAACGATAGACCCTATCTTCTAATTGTATGTTTGAAGTCTTAGCTAATGATTCACGTACCGATCTTTCTTGTGAAACAATTTGACTAACAACACTATTTAAATCTTTTACAATATCCTCTTCAGATTTCCCTAATGTAATCTGATTAGATACTTGAAAGATGTTACCTAAAGCTTCGCTACCTTCACCGTAAATTCCTCTAACAACTAGACCTAATTGATTAATTGCTGGAATAATTCGATTAATTTGTTGGGTAAGAACCAGTCCTGGGAGATGCATCATAACTGAAGCCCTTAGTCCAGTTCCTACATTGGTAGGACAACTCGTTAAATAACCTACCGTTTCATCAAAAGCATAGTCAACACGTTCCTCGATCCAATCATCCACTTCATTGGCCGTAAATAAGGCTTCTTGCAATTGTAGTCCAGGGAAAAGACATTGGATCCGAATGTGATCCTCCTCATTTATCATTATACTAACTTCTTCATTTTCCGATAGCAAACATGCGCCATGCTTGGAAGCCTCAGCTAAATTAGGGCTAATTAAATGCTTTTCAACTAAGACTCTTTTTTGAAGAGGCTTTATACTGTCCATAATAAGTAAATCCATTTCACCCATTTTCAACAAGGGGGCATCTGCTACTCTATTTTTAATGGTTTGAATCACTTCACTGGCTTCTTCATTTGAAAAAGCATATGGATACTTATATTGATCCATATTTCGCGCTAAACGAATCCTTGAACTAAGTACAATATCGGAGTCAGGACCTTTGACATTCATCCAAGAACTTAATGCTTGGTTTAAAAAGTGTTCTAGTGACAAATTATTCCCCTCCTCCACTACTTTCGCTTAACCTTTGATCAAGTAAGCGAATTTCATCTCTGACTACTGCAGCCTTTTCAAACTCTTCTTTTGTAATCAGTTCTGTTAATTGAATTTTTAAGGCATCAATATTTTTCTTAATATGCATCGTGCCACCTATTCGACTGGGTATTTTCCCATTATGATGGCCGTTTCCGCTGTGCAATCTTCTATAAATCGGTTTTAACTGTTCTTTAAATGCTGTATAACAATGAGAACATCCAAACCTACCGACTTTGATGAACTGGTTAAACGTCATGGAGCAGTTTTCGCATTGTAATATTTCCTGTTTTTCAAATGGATCTTGTTGCGATTGCTTGAAAATTGGGTTCTATATTAAATAAGCCTGCTAATAAATTATTAAGAGAAAAACCAGACGTATTATTAATCAAATACATATCGCCTTTCTCTTTAGCGCATTTTTCACAAAGATGAAATTCTTCTTTTTCACCATTCACTATTTTAGTAAAATGCAGTGTTGCTGGCCGTTGATTACATTCTTGACATACCATGTTATCACCTCTTAAGCTACTTACTCATTTATTTATATTTTAACGTTTGAAGCATAGCTTTCAACATTCTTGCTCGTAATTCATCACGATGGGGAAGGTCGATATATAAGACAGACCGATCAATGACACTCATCATGATTCGTGCCTCTCGATTCGTAATCACTTCTTCCTCAACTAAGCGAAAAATAACATCTTCTGCATTATTTTGGGGTATTCTATTTTCAATAAGTAAAAGCAATTGATCGATTAAATGGGCATGGTCGTATGAATGAACTTTTATTATACGAATATATCCACCTCCACCACGCTTACTTTCAATTACGTATCCTTTTTCAATTGTAAAACGTGTATTGATAACATAATTTATTTGTGAGGGTACGCATTGGAATTTATCGGCTATTTCATTGCGCTTGATCTCTACTACTTCGCTTTCGTTCATTTTCATTATTTGCTTTAAGTAGTTTTCAATAATATCCGAAATATTTTTCACAAAGCCCTCCTCCTTCTATCTGACTTTGACTATATTTGACTTTAATTATACATGATCTATATAGTCTCTTGCAAATGAAGCGACTTTATTAATTTTCCCATTTTAACTCTTTCTCAAACGCACATCGTATTTAATCACCATTTCATTTATATTTATATAACAAAAAAAAGAGCACCCGTTATGGGTACTCTTTTGTTTGCTTGGCGACGTCCTACTCTCACAGGGGGAGAACCCCCAACTACCATCGGCGCTGAGAAGCTTAACTTCCGTGTTCGGTATGGGAACGGGTGTGACCTTCTCGCTATCGTCACCAAACTATTTTATTCTGAAGGTTTGTTCCCTCAAAACTAGATAATGCTGAAGAAGAATTAGAATAACGTTGTAATACGCATTTCATTTTGGTTAAGTCCTCGACCGATTAGTATTTGTCAGCTCCACGTGTCACCACGCTTCCACCTCTGACCTATCAACCTGATCATCTTTCAGGGGTCTTACTAGCTTGCGCTATGGGAAATCTCATCTTGAGGGGGGCTTCATGCTTAGATGCTTTCAGCACTTATCCCTTCCGCACATAGCTACCCAGCGATGCTCTTGGCAGAACAACTGGTACACCAGCGGTGCGTCCATCCCGGTCCTCTCGTACTAAGGACAGCTCCTCTCAAATTTCCTGCGCCCACGACGGATAGGGACCGAACTGTCTCACGACGTTCTGAACCCAGCTCGCGTACCGCTTTAATGGGCGAACAGCCCAACCCTTGGGACCGACTACAGCCCCAGGATGCGATGAGCCGACATCGAGGTGCCAAACCTCCCCGTCGATGTGGACTCTTGGGGGAGATAAGCCTGTTATCCCCGGGGTAGCTTTTATCCGTTGAGCGATGGCCCTTCCATGCGGAACCACCGGATCACTAAGCCCGACTTTCGTCCCTGCTCGACTTGTAGGTCTCGCAGTCAAGCTCCCTTATGCCTTTACACTCTACGAATGATTTCCAACCATTCTGAGGGAACCTTTGGGCGCCTCCGTTACTCTTTAGGAGGCGACCGCCCCAGTCAAACTGCCCACCTGACACTGTCTCCCACCCCGATAAGGGGTGCGGGTTAGAATGTCAATACAGCCAGGGTAGTATCCCACCAACGCCTCCACCGAAGCTAGCGCTCCGGCTTCTTAGGCTCCTACCTATCCTGTACAAGCTGTACCAAAATTCAATATCAGGCTACAGTAAAGCTCCACGGGGTCTTTCCGTCCTGTCGCGGGTAACCTGCATCTTCACAGGTACTATAATTTCACCGAGTCTCTCGTTGAGACAGTGCCCAGATCGTTACGCCTTTCGTGCGGGTCGGAACTTACCCGACAAGGAATTTCGCTACCTTAGGACCGTTATAGTTACGGCCGCCGTTTACTGGGGCTTCAATTCAAAGCTTCGCTTGCGCTAACCTCTCCTCTTAACCTTCCAGCACCGGGCAGGCGTCAGCCCCTATACTTCGCCTTGCGGCTTCGCAGAGACCTGTGTTTTTGCTAAACAGTCGCCTGGGCCTATTCACTGCGGCTCTTCGGGGCTATTCACCCTAAAAAGCACCCCTTCTCCCGAAGTTACGGGGTCATTTTGCCGAGTTCCTTAACGAGAGTTCTCTCGCTCACCTTAGGATTCTCTCCTCGCCTACCTGTGTCGGTTTGCGGTACGGGCACCATCTTTCTCGCTAGAGGCTTTTCTTGGCAGTGTGGAATCAGGAACTTCGGTACTTAATTTCCCTCGCCATCACAGCTCAGCCTATTGCCAGTGGGATTTGCCTCACTTACGGCCTAACTGCTTGGACGCGCATATCCAACAGCGCGCTTACCCTATCCTCCTGTGTCCCCCCATTGCTCAAACGATAGTGTGGTGGTACAGGAATATCAACCTGTTGTCCATCGCCTACGCTTTTCGGCCTCGGCTTAGGTCCCGACTAACCCTGAGCGGACGAGCCTTCCTCAGGAAACCTTAGGCATTCGGTGGATGGGATTCTCACCCATCTTTCGCTACTCATACCGGCATTCTCACTTCTAAGCGCTCCACCAGTCCTTACGGTCTAGCTTCAACGCCCTTAGAACGCTCTCCTACCACGGACATCGTAAGATGTCCATCCACAGCTTCGGTGATACGTTTAGCCCCGGTACATTTTCGGCGCAGAGTCACTCGACCAGTGAGCTATTACGCACTCTTTAAATGGTGGCTGCTTCTGAGCCAACATCCTGGTTGTCTAAGCAACTCCACATCCTTTTCCACTTAACGTATACTTTGGGACCTTAGCTGGTGGTCTGGGCTGTTTCCCTTTTGACTACGGATCTTATCACTCGCAGTCTGACTCCCATGGATAAATCTTTGGCATTCGGAGTTTGTCTGAATTCGGTAACCCGATGGGGGCCCCTAGTCCAAACAGTGCTCTACCTCCAAGACTCTTTCTACATGAGGCTAGCCCTAAAGCTATTTCGGAGAGAACCAGCTATCTCCAAGTTCGATTGGAATTTCTCCGCTACCCACACCTCATCCCCGCACTTTTCAACGTGCGTGGGTTCGGGCCTCCATTCAGTGTTACCTGAACTTCACCCTGGACATGGGTAGATCACCTGGTTTCGGGTCTACAACCACATACTAAATCGCCCTATTCAGACTCGCTTTCGCTGCGGCTCCGTCTTTTCAACTTAACCTTGCATGTAATCGTAACTCGCCGGTTCATTCTACAAAAGGCACGCCATCACCCATTAACGGGCTCTGACTACTTGTAGGCACACGGTTTCAGGATCTATTTCACTCCCCTTCCGGGGTGCTTTTCACCTTTCCCTCACGGTACTGGTTCACTATCGGTCACTAGGTAGTATTTAGCCTTGGGAGATGGTCCTCCCTGCTTCCGACGGGATTTCTCGTGTCCCGCCGTACTCAGGATCCACTCAGGAGGGAACGAAGTTTCAACTACAGGGTTTTTACCTTCTATGACGGACCTTTCCAGATCGCTTCATTTACCCCGTTCCTTTGTAACTCCATGTTGAGTGTCCTACAACCCCAAGAGGCAAGCCTCTTGGTTTGGGCTAATCCCGTTTCGCTCGCCGCTACTCAGGGAATCGCATTTGCTTTCTCTTCCTCCGGGTACTTAGATGTTTCAGTTCCCCGGGTCTGCCTTCAATACCCTATGTATTCAGGTAAAGATACTATCCCATTACAGATAGTGGGTTCCCCCATTCGGAAATCTCCGGATCAAAGCTTACTTACAGCTCCCCGAAGCATATCGGTGTTAGTCCCGTCCTTCATCGGCTCCTAGTGCCAAGGCATTCACCGTGCGCCCTTTCTAACTTAACCATGTTCATAATAATAATCACATTGAAACAATATATTGTTCCGGTTCGATTCTTTACTTCGTGTTCTTAACTGAGTTGAAGAATATAAAGAACTTACTTTTCTATTCTTGCATTATCTAGTTTTCAAGGAACAAAGTATTCTTGAGAGAATTACTCCCTCAAAACTAAACAAACACAAAATCGTCAACTTATTTAGACTTTGGTATAAACCAAAGTTTTCCGTAAATATCCTTAGAAAGGAGGTGATCCAGCCGCACCTTCCGATACGGCTACCTTGTTACGACTTCACCCCAATCATCTGTCCCACCTTAGGCGGCTGGCTCCTTAAGGTTACCCCACCGACTTCGGGTGTTACAAACTCTCGTGGTGTGACGGGCGGTGTGTACAAGGCCCGGGAACGTATTCACCGTGGCATGCTGATCCGCGATTACTAGCGATTCCAGCTTCATGTAGGCGAGTTGCAGCCTACAATCCGAACTGAGAATGGTTTTATGGGATTGGCTCGACCTCGCGGTTTTGCAGCCCTTTGTACCATCCATTGTAGCACGTGTGTAGCCCAGGTCATAAGGGGCATGATGATTTGACGTCATCCCCACCTTCCTCCGGTTTGTCACCGGCAGTCACCTTAGAGTGCCCAACTGAATGCTGGCAACTAAGATCAAGGGTTGCGCTCGTTGCGGGACTTAACCCAACATCTCACGACACGAGCTGACGACAACCATGCACCACCTGTCACTCTGTCCCCCGAAGGGGAACGTCCTATCTCTAGGAGTGTCAGAGGATGTCAAGACCTGGTAAGGTTCTTCGCGTTGCTTCGAATTAAACCACATGCTCCACCGCTTGTGCGGGTCCCCGTCAATTCCTTTGAGTTTCAGCCTTGCGGCCGTACTCCCCAGGCGGAGTGCTTAATGCGTTAGCTGCAGCACTAAAGGGCGGAAACCCTCTAACACTTAGCACTCATCGTTTACGGCGTGGACTACCAGGGTATCTAATCCTGTTTGCTCCCCACGCTTTCGCGCCTCAGCGTCAGTTACAGACCAGAAAGTCGCCTTCGCCACTGGTGTTCCTCCACATCTCTACGCATTTCACCGCTACACGTGGAATTCCACTCTCCTCTTCTGTACTCAAGTCCCCCAGTTTCCAATGACCCTCCACGGTTGAGCCGTGGGCTTTCACATCAGACTTAAAGGACCGCCTGCGCGCGCTTTACGCCCAATAATTCCGGACAACGCTTGCCACCTACGTATTACCGCGGCTGCTGGCACGTAGTTAGCCGTGGCTTTCTGGTTAGGTACCGTCAAGGTACCAGCAGTTACTCCGGTACTTGTTCTTCCCTAACAACAGAGTTTTACGATCCGAAAACCTTCATCACTCACGCGGCGTTGCTCCGTCAGACTTTCGTCCATTGCGGAAGATTCCCTACTGCTGCCTCCCGTAGGAGTCTGGGCCGTGTCTCAGTCCCAGTGTGGCCGATCACCCTCTCAGGTCGGCTACGCATCGTCGCCTTGGTGAGCCGTTACCTCACCAACTAGCTAATGCGCCGCGGGCCCATCTATAAGTGACAGCGTAAACCGTCTTTCAGCACTTCTACATGAGTAGAAGTGAATTATCCGGTATTAGCTCCGGTTTCCCGAAGTTATCCCAGTCTTACAGGCAGGTTGCCCACGTGTTACTCACCCGTCCGCCGCTAATTTACGAGAGCAAGCTCTCATAAATTCGCTCGACTTGCATGTATTAGGCACGCCGCCAGCGTTCGTCCTGAGCCAGGATCAAACTCTCCAATAAGATTGTTTGACTTGCTCATTGTTGCCTTTTTAAAAAAGGCTAAAATTTAAAACGTTGACGTTTTTGTTTGTTTAGTTTTCAAAGAGCAATTTATTGCGTTTGCTTCAATAGCAACTTTTCAATAATAACACATTTAAAATACTGTGTCAATATTTAATTGGTGGAGCTTAGCGGGATCGAACCGCTGACCTCCTGCGTGCAAGGCAGGCGCTCTCCCAGCTGAGCTAAGGCCCCAATTTATTAGATTAATGGTCGGGAAGACAGGATTCGAACCTGCGACCCCTTGGTCCCAAACCAAGTGCTCTACCAAGCTGAGCTACTTCCCGTTTAAATGGTGCGCCCGACAGGAGTCGAACCTACAACCTTCTGATTCGTAGTCAGATGCTCTATCCAATTGAGCTACGGGCGCATTTATTCAAATAAATGGTGCCGAGAACCGGAATCGAACCGGTACGGTAGTCACCTACCGCAGGATTTTAAGTCCTGTGCGTCTGCCAGTTCCGCCACCCCGGCACTACTTTGGAGCGGAAGACGGGATTCGAACCCGCGACCCCCACCTTGGCAAGGTGATGTTCTACCACTGAACTACTTCCGCATAATTATATGGATTAATTTTTTGAAAATAAAAGAATGGTGCGGGTGAAGGGAGTCGAACCCCCACGCCTTGCGGCGCTAGATCCTAAGTCTAGTGCGTCTGCCAATTCCGCCACACCCGCAAATGGTGAGTTATGCAGGATTCGAACCTGCGACCCTCTGATTAAAAGTCAGATGCTCTACCAACTGAGCTAATAACTCGTAAAAATTAAATTTCAATTGTCTTAAAACCTTTGATTATGTCAGATGCTCTACCAATAGCTAGGCCGAATAAAACAATATGGTGCCGGCCAGAGGACTTGAACCCCCAACCTACTGATTACAAGTCAGTTGCTCTACCAATTGAGCTAGGCCGGCAATATAATGGTGGAGGATGACGGGATCGAACCGCCGACCCTCTGCTTGTAAGGCAGATGCTCTCCCAGCTGAGCTAATCCTCCGTTATATCGCCTGGCAACGTCCTACTCTCACAGGGGGAGAACCCCCAACTACCATCGGCGCTGAAAGCTTAACTTCCGTGTTCGGTATGGGAACGGGTGTGACCTCTTCGCTATCGTCACCAGACTATTTTATTCTGAAGGTTTGTTCCCTCAAAACTAGATAATGCTGAAGAAGAATTAGAATAACATTGTAATCAGACTTATTTTGGTTAAGTCCTCGACCGATTAGTATTTGTCAGCTCCACATGTCACCACGCTTCCACCTCAGACCTATCAACCTGATCATCTTTCAGGGGTCTTACTAGCTTGCGCTATGGGAAATCTCATCTCGAGGGGGGCTTCATGCTTAGATGCTTTCAGCACTTATCCCGTCCGCACATAGCTACCCAGCGATGCTCTTGGCAGAACAACTGGTACACCAGCGGTGCGTCCATCCCGGTCCTCTCGTACTAAGGACAGCTCCTCTCAAATTTCCTGCGCCCACGACGGATAGGGACCGAACTGTCTCACGACGTTCTGAACCCAGCTCGCGTACCGCTTTAATGGGCGAACAGCCCAACCCTTGGGACCGACTACAGCCCCAGGATGCGATGAGCCGACATCGAGGTGCCAAACCTCCCCGTCGATGTGGACTCTTGGGGGAGATAAGCCTGTTATCCCCGGGGTAGCTTTTATCCGTTGAGCGATGGCCCTTCCATGCGGAACCACCGGATCACTAAGCCCGACTTTCGTCCCTGCTCGACTTGTAGGTCTCGCAGTCAAGCTCCCTTGTGCCTTTACACTCTACGAATGATTTCCAACCATTCTGAGGGAACCTTTGGGCGCCTCCGTTACTCTTTAGGAGGCGACCGCCCCAGTCAAACTGCCCACCTGACACTGTCTCCCACCCCGATAAGGGGTGCGGGTTAGAATGTCAATACAGCCAGGGTAGTATCCCACCGACGCCTCCACCGAAGCTAGCGCTCCGGCTTCTTAGGCTCCTACCTATCCTGTACAAGCTGTACCAAAATTCAATATCAGGCTACAGTAAAGCTCCACGGGGTCTTTCCGTCCTGTCGCGGGTAACCTGCATCTTCACAGGTACTATAATTTCACCGAGTCTCTCGTTGAGACAGTGCCCAGATCGTTACGCCTTTCGTGCGGGTCGGAACTTACCCGACAAGGAATTTCGCTACCTTAGGACCGTTATAGTTACGGCCGCCGTTTACTGGGGCTTCAATTCAAAGCTTCGCTTGCGCTAACCTCTCCTCTTAACCTTCCAGCACCGGGCAGGCGTCAGCCCCTATACTTCGCCTTGCGGCTTCGCAGAGACCTGTGTTTTTGCTAAACAGTCGCCTGGGCCTATTCACTGCGGCTCTTCGGGGCTATTCACCCTAAAAAGCACCCCTTCTCCCGAAGTTACGGGGTCATTTTGCCGAGTTCCTTAACGAGAGTTCTCTCGCTCACCTTAGGATTCTCTCCTCGCCTACCTGTGTCGGTTTGCGGTACGGGCACCATCTTTCTCGCTAGAGGCTTTTCTTGGCAGTGTGGAATCAGGAACTTCGGTACTTAATTTCCCTCGCCATCACAGCTCCGCCTATTGCCAGTGGGATTTGCCTCACTTACGGCCTAACTGCTTGGACGCGCATATCCAACAGCGCGCTTACCCTATCCTCCTGCGTCCCCCCATTGCTCAAACGAAAGTGTGGTGGTACAGGAATATCAACCTGTTGTCCATCGCCTACGCTTTTCAGCCTCGGCTTAGGTCCCGACTAACCCTGAGCGGACGAGCCTTCCTCAGGAAACCTTAGGCATTCGGTGGATGGGATTCTCACCCATCTTTCGCTACTCATACCGGCATTCTCACTTCTAAGCGCTCCACCAGTCCTTACGGTCTAGCTTCAACGCCCTTAGAACGCTCTCCTACCACGGACATCCTAAGATGTCCATCCACAGCTTCGGTGATACGTTTAGCCCCGGTACATTTTCGGCGCAGAGTCACTCGACCAGTGAGCTATTACGCACTCTTTAAATGGTGGCTGCTTCTGAGCCAACATCCTGGTTGTCTAAGCAACTCCACATCCTTTTCCACTTAACGTATACTTTGGGACCTTAGCTGGTGGTCTGGGCTGTTTCCCTTTTGACTACGGATCTTATCACTCGCAGTCTGACTCCCATGGATAAGTCTTTGGCATTCGGAGTTTGTCTGAATTCGGTAACCCGATGGGGGCCCCTAGTCCAAACAGTGCTCTACCTCCAAGACTCTTTCTACATGAGGCTAGCCCTAAAGCTATTTCGGAGAGAACCAGCTATCTCCAAGTTCGATTGGAATTTCTCCGCTACCCACACCTCATCCCCGCACTTTTCAACGTGCGTGGGTTCGGGCCTCCATTCAGTGTTACCTGGACTTCACCCTGGACATGGGTAGATCACCTGGTTTCGGGTCTACGACCACATACTCAATCGCCCTATTCAGACTCGCTTTCGCTGCGGCTCCGTCTTTTCAACTTAACCTTGCATGTAATCGTAACTCGCCGGTTCATTCTACAAAAGGCACGCCATTACCCATTAACGGGCTTTGACTACTTGTAGGCACACGGTTTCAGGAACTATTTCACTCCCCTTCCGGGGTGCTTTTCACCTTTCCCTCACGGTACTGGTTCACTATCGGTCACTAGGTAGTATTTAGCCTTGGGAGATGGTCCTCCCTGCTTCCGACGGGATTTCTCGTGTCCCGCCGTACTCAGGATCCACTCAGGAGGGAACGAAGTTTCAACTACAGGGTTTTTACCTTCTATGACGGACCTTTCCAGATCGCTTCATTTACCCCGTTCCTTTGTAACTCCATGTTGAGTGTCCTACAACCCCAAGAGGCAAGCCTCTTGGTTTGGGCTAATCCCGTTTCGCTCGCCGCTACTCAGGGAATCGCATTTGCTTTCTCTTCCTCCGGGTACTTAGATGTTTCAGTTCCCCGGGTCTGCCTTCAATACCCTATGTATTCAGGTAAAGATACTATCCCATTACGGACAGTGGGTTCCCCCATTCGGAAATCTCCGGATCAAAGCTTACTTACAGCTCCCCGAAGCATATCGGTGTTAGTCCCGTCCTTCATCGGCTCCTAGTGCCAAGGCATTCACCGTGCGCCCTTTCTAACTTAACCATGTTTTTAAAATAACAAGAAAAATATATTGTGGCGATTACTCGGTTTTCTTTCTTCTTCATTGCATTATCTAGTTTTCAAGGAACAAAGTATTCTTGAGGAATTACTCCCTCAAAACTAAACAAACAAAAATCGTCAACTTATTTAACTTTGGTATAAACCAAAGTTTTCCGTAAATATCCTTAGAAAGGAGGTGATCCAGCCGCACCTTCCGATACGGCTACCTTGTTACGACTTCACCCCAATCATCTGTCCCACCTTAGGCGGCTGGCTCCTTACGGTTACCCCACCGACTTCGGGTGTTACAAACTCTCGTGGTGTGACGGGCGGTGTGTACAAGACCCGGGAACGTATTCACCGTGGCATGCTGATCCACGATTACTAGCGATTCCGGCTTCATGTAGGCGAGTTGCAGCCTACAATCCGAACTGAGAATGGTTTTATGGGATTGGCTCGACCTCGCGGTTTTGCAGCCCTTTGTACCATCCATTGTAGCACGTGTGTAGCCCAGGTCATAAGGGGCATGATGATTTGACGTCATCCCCACCTTCCTCCGGTTTGTCACCGGCAGTCACCTTAGAGTGCCCAACTGAATGCTGGCAACTAAGATCAAGGGTTGCGCTCGTTGCGGGACTTAACCCAACATCTCACGACACGAGCTGACGACAACCATGCACCACCTGTCACTCTGTCCCCCGAAGGGGAACGTCCTATCTCTAGGAGTGTCAGAGGATGTCAAGACCTGGTAAGGTTCTTCGCGTTGCTTCGAATTAAACCACATGCTCCACCGCTTGTGCGGGTCCCCGTCAATTCCTTTGAGTTTCAGCCTTGCGGCCGTACTCCCCAGGCGGAGTGCTTAATGCGTTAGCTGCAGCACTAAAGGGCGGAAACCCTCTAACACTTAGCACTCATCGTTTACGGCGTGGACTACCAGGGTATCTAATCCTGTTTGCTCCCCACGCTTTCGCGCCTCAGCGTCAGTTACAGACCAGAGAGTCGCCTTCGCCACTGGTGTTCCTCCACATCTCTACGCATTTCACCGCTACACGTGGAATTCCACTCTTCTCTTCTGTACTCAAGTCCCCCAGTTTCCAATGACCCTCCACGGTTGAGCCGTGGGCTTTCACATCAGACTTAAAGGACCGCCTGCGCGCGCTTTACGCCCAATAATTCCGGACAACGCTTGCCACCTACGTATTACCGCGGCTGCTGGCACGTAGTTAGCCGTGGCTTTCTGGTTAGGTACCGTCAAGGTACCAGCAGTTACTCCGGTACTTGTTCTTCCCTAACAACAGAGTTTTACGATCCGAAAACCTTCATCACTCACGCGGCGTTGCTCCGTCAGACTTTCGTCCATTGCGGAAGATTCCCTACTGCTGCCTCCCGTAGGAGTCTGGGCCGTGTCTCAGTCCCAGTGTGGCCGATCACCCTCTCAGGTCGGCTACGCATCGTGGCCTTGGTGAGCCGTTACCTCACCAACTAGCTAATGCGCCGCGGGCCCATCTATAAGTGACAGCGTAAACCGTCTTTCAGCATATCTACATGAGAAGATGTGAATTATCCGGTATTAGCTCCGGTTTCCCGAAGTTATCCCAGTCTTACAGGCAGGTTGCCCACGTGTTACTCACCCGTCCGCCGCTAACTTTATGAGAGCAAGCTCTCATAAATTCGCTCGACTTGCATGTATTAGGCACGCCGCCAGCGTTCGTCCTGAGCCAGGATCAAACTCTCCAATAAGATTGTTTGACTTGCTCAATTGTTGTCTTTTTAAAAAAAGACTAAAATTTAAAACGTTGACGTTTTTGTTTGTTTAGTTTTCAAAGAACAATTTCATCGGTCTCTTCTTGACGACTTTATTATTCTAACTGATTCGATTTTAAAAGTCAATATCTTTTTTTCGAATCTTTCATTTGTGCTGATTTGTTTTTTCAGCAACAGAAATTATAATACCACCCTATGAAATGAAACGCAACATATTTTTTTGTTTTTTTATGTTTTTGTAATTAATATTATTTTCATTTGAATCTTCTTAGCTTTACGATCACGAAACTTCTATAAGAAACTCGTATTCTCTAATCGTTTCATGTAATTAGTGCAATCTCAACACAAGCTTTTCTAATAAATAAAACCATTTCCCAATTAATAACCTAGTTAAAGGCTTTTAAAAGGAAAATGGTCCGAAATGAACAAATTAACGCTGACGCATTAACGGGAATAACAATACATCACGAATAGAAGGTGAATTCGTTAACAGCATGACTAGTCGATCAATACCAATTCCAAGACCACCAGTAGGTGGTAAACCATATTCTAACGCTTCGATGAAATCATCATCCATCAAATGTGCTTCATCATTTCCATGCTCACGTTCTTTTAATTGAGCTTCAAATCGTTCACGCTGATCGATTGGGTCATTTAATTCCGTAAAGGCATTTGCATGCTCACGAGCAACAATAAACAACTCAAAACGATCCGTAAAACGAGGATCCTCTGCATTTTTCTTGGCAAGTGGAGAAATTTCAACTGGATGACCATATATAAAAGTAGGTTGAATTAACTTTTCTTCAACACTTTGTTCAAAAAACTCATTAACAATATGACCAAAGTCCATATGTTCCTTAATTTCAATTCCGTGTTCTTTTGCTAATGCTCTTGCTTCCTCAATGCTCATCTCTTTCCAGAAATCTGCACCCGTATATTCTTTAATCGCATCAACCATATGAAGTCTCTTCCATTGTGGTGTTAAATCCACTTCATATTCTCCGTATTGAATCTTTGTCGTTCCTAAAACTTCTTGGGCAATATGAGCAACTAGATTTTCAGTTAATGCCATAATATCCTTGTAATCTGCATATGCTTCATAAAGCTCGATCATCGTAAATTCAGGATTATGGCGAGTAGAAACTCCTTCATTACGGAAAACTCGTCCAATTTCATAAACTTTTTCAAGTCCACCTACAATTAATCGTTTCAAATGGAGTTCAATCGCTATCCGCATATATAGTTCCATATCCAAAGCATTGTGATGAGTAATAAATGGACGTGCTGCGGCACCACCAGGAATTGAGTGTAACATTGGAGTTTCTACTTCTAAATATCCATGACTATCTAGATAGTTACGCATAGAACGGATAATTTTACTTCTTGTTATAAAGGTTTGCTTACTTTCATCATTCATAATTAAATCTAAATAACGTTGACGATAACGTTGTTCGACATCTTTTAGTCCATGAAATTTATCAGGTAGAGGACGTAATGCTTTTGAAAGCAACTCAAACTTCTCTGCTTTAACAGATAATTCACCGACTTTTGTTCTAAATACATGACCAGTAATTCCAACAATATCTCCTAAATCAGCAATGTTAAATACCTCATATTGCTCTGGTCCAACTGCATCTTGGCGCACATAGATTTGAATTTGGCCACTTAGATCCTGAATATGAGCAAAACCGGCTTTTCCCTTTCCACGTTTTGTCATGATACGACCAGCAATCGTAACAGCTATGTCTTTACCTTCAAGGTCTTCGTTTTCGAATTCTCCGTACTTTTCAACAATATCCGTAACCAAATGAGAACGTTCAAAGCGCTTACCAAATGGATCAAGACCTTTTGAACGTAATAAGTCTAATTTTTCTTTTCTCACTTGAAATTGGTCATTTGATTCTTCATGACTCATTTTTTTCATCTCCTAATTTTAAATCACTGTATGTATACTACCTAATTCATTTCATTTTTCGCATACAAGTATAATAACATTTTACACAAACGGTATCTATGATAAAAATGATATCTAAAAAGTCAATCAAAAGGATAGAATAATGGAGCTGCCAATTAGATGGTTGACAGCTCCATTATTCCAATAACAAAACGATTGTAAAAAAGTGATTAACCTACTTGAACTTGGTTTTCGATTTCTTCATTATTTCTCACTAAACCATTTAATAGGTTAACAAGATCTATTCTTGTTTCACACTCATTGACTTCATTACGAGCTTGAGCATTGCCTCGGATCCCCTTTAAATACCAAGCTGCATGTTTACGCATTTCTTTTACAGCTATATGTTCATTCTTTAAGTCAATTAATCGGTCTAAGTGAAGGATACAAACGTCCATTTTTTCACGAACAGATGGTTCACCCATTAGCTCACCTGATTCCAAATACTTAACTGTTCGATAAATCATCCACGGGTTTCCAAGTGCTGCGCGACCAATCATAACTCCATCACACCCTGTTTCTTCGAGCATACGTTTTGCATCTTGAGGAGTCTGTACATCTCCATTACCAATAACAGGAATATTCACTGACTGCTTAACTTCTCGAATAATATCCCAATTTGATTTACCCTCATACATTTGTACACGAGTACGACCATGTAGTGCAACAGCCTTCCCTCCTGCACGTTCAACAGCTTGTGCATTTTGGACTGCATATATATGATCCTGATCCCAACCCATACGCATTTTTACAGTCACCGGTTTGTCAACAGCATCCACAACTGCCGATACCATTTCATAAATTTTATTCGGGTCAAGAAGCCACTTAGCACCTGCATCCACTTTTGTAATTTTCGGGACAGGGCAACCCATATTGATATCAATAATATCTGCATTCGTATTTTCATCAACAAATTTAGCAGCTTGTACAAGAGATTCTTTTTCTCCACCAAAAATTTGCAAGCTAAGCGGTTTTTCACGTTCATCCATGTATAACATATTCAATGTCTTTTCGTTTTTATTTACAATCCCTTTATCACTTACCATCTCAGCGCATACAAGGCCTGCACCAAATTCCTTTACTGTTAAGCGAAAAGCAGAATTACATACTCCAGCCATTGGTGCTAAAACAACTGGATTTTTCATTGTGATATCACCAATCTTTAACATACTAATACTCTCCCCTTTGTTCTAAAAAGAATCATTCTATTCAAATGGATCTAATTCATTTTTACTTATATTAAGCACAATCGCGATTTGTTCAATTAAATCATCTGTCGGCATTCGATTTCCTCTTTCGATTTCTCCTAATGCGGAAACAGATATACCTAGTTTTTTTGCAAATCCTTCCTGTGTAAAGCCCTTTAATTTGCGAAAAGCGCGAATACGTCTTCCCCATTTTTCTGCTTCCATATCCGAACTCCTTCTCTATCCGTTAACTGCCCAGCTATTTCACTAAGTGGCATACCCAATGCTGGTAATATGATATTGGGACAGATTTCCAATAGTGGAATAGTCACAAATGACCTTTCATGCATACGGGGATGTGGTATAACAAGCCTCTCCATTTTCATATTTTCATCATTATACAATAGAATGTCAAGATCTATTGTTCTGGGTCCCCATCTGATTTCCCTTTTTCTCCCAAGTTCTATTTCTATTTTCTGACAAGCATCCAATAATTCAATAGGTGATAGGTCCGTATTTATTTGTGCTACCATATTTAAAAACAAGTCTTGATCCTCATACCCTACTGGAACTGTTTCATAAATAGATGAAACATTTACCACCTTTATTGGATAATTGTCTTCTAATTTTTTTAAAGCCTCTTCTAAAAATTCAATTCGATTCCCCATATTGGATCCTAAGGAAAGAAAAGCTGTATGATTCATCTTATTTCCGTCTCCTTATAATTTCCACTGCTACAGATTGGAAGTGGCCTGGAATTGGTGGATCTGGTTTAACTACTTTTACCGTTACAGAGTTCACTTTATCAAATTGCTCTAATGTTTGATTGGCGATTTGTTCAGCAACCGCTTCAATTAGTTTAAAAGGTGTCCCTTCCACGATCCTTTTACAAACCTGATAAAGATCTACATAACTAATCGATTCCTCGAGTTTATCTGTCAAACCAGCTTGTTTCAAGTCTGTTTCAACGATTAAATCAACCCTAAATCGTTGACCTAGAGTGTTCTCCTCCGGAAAAACACCATGATAACCATAGAACTCCATCTTATTTACATAAATTTTATCCAACATAATCAACCTTCCCCATCATCGCATCCATCATTTTAGCCATTCGACTTATTTCCTTTACATCATGAACGCGAAAAATCTGACATCCCTTTTGGATCCCAAAACAAACGGCTGCACCTGTCCCTTCCAACCGTTCATTAACCGGGAGATCAAGCACTCCCCCAATCATCCTTTTACGTGATGGTCCTAATAAAACTGGATAACCAAGAGCAACAAATGTATCAAGATTTCGCATCATTTCAAGGTCTTTAGATAAGTCTTTTGCAAATCCAATTCCCGGGTCCAAAATAATCTGTTCATCCTTAACTCCAGCCTTCTTTACAATGGAAATACTCTCGTAAATATCATTTAAGCAATCGCGAAAAAAGGATTGATACTGATTATTATCACGATTGTGTTGCAGAATAATAGGGACTTTTAATTCAGCAGCAACTTTACCCATATTAGGATCTGCCTTTGCACCCCATATATCATTGATAATATGAGCACCCGCTTTAATCGTTTCCTTAGCTGTTTCTGCTTTAAACGTATCAATCGATAATGGAACAGGAACAGACTTTGTAATCGCTTCAATTACAGGAATTAATCGACTAAGCTCTTCTTCAACTGAAATAGGTGTGTACCCTGGTCGAGTTGATTCTCCGCCAATATCAATAATATCAACTCCTTGTTCAACCATTTCTGTTGCACGCCTAACAGCATTATCAATCGTATTATACTTACCCGCCATCGGAGAAAGAATCAGGCGTTACATTCAAAACCCCCATAATTAATGTTTTTTTTCCATAATCAAGCGTATAAGACCCACATTGTATCGTCTTATCTGACATTATAAACACCTCATTAAAGTTATGTAATAATCATTTTTCTTTCTTTCACTGATAATCCTTTCACATTCATCAATGATATAATAAATGATTGAAAAAGGAAAATTTGCCTAAAAATGCTTTACTCAATATTATTAGCAATATCCAATAAAGAAAACTCGCCGATTGGCGAGCCTGCAAGGCGAAGACAGAGGCGTAGTTGCACTTATACTGTTTTCCTAAAAATTGCCGCCTACGCCCGAACTTCTCCAGCGTTGCAATTTTATACTCTCTTAACAGTGCAAAAAGAGGCTAACTTAGAGTTAGCCTCTTTCTATTTCCAATTATTCACCATCAAATTGGTATAACGCAGTACTTAAGTATCTTTCACCATTATCCGGAATAATAGCTACTACTTTTTTCCCTTTACCAAGTTCTTTGGCAACTTTTAATGCTGCATAAACAGCAGCTCCTGCAGAAATACCAGCTAAGATTCCTTCTTCACTTCCCACACGACGAGCAGTTTCGAATGACTGTTCATTTGATACTTTAATGATCTCATCATAGATTTCAGTGTTTAATACACCTGGAACAAATCCTGCTCCAATCCCTTGAATCTTATGGGGACCAGGCTTTCCACCAGAAAGAACCGGTGAGTCAGCAGGTTCTACTGCATAAATTTTAATATCTTTAAATGTTTCTTTAAGCACTTCGCCAGCACCTGTAATCGTTCCACCTGTACCGATTCCAGAAATAAACGCATCTAATTGATCCCCAAATTGTTCAACAAGTTCTTTCCCTGTTGTTTGTCTATGGATTTCAGGGTTTGCACCATTTTCAAATTGTTGTGGCATAAAATAGCCGTGTTTATTTGCAAGTTCTTCCGCTTTACCGATAGCACCCTTCATTCCTTCAGGTCCTGGAGTTAATACAAGCTGTGCACCATATGCACGAAGAAGATTACGACGCTCTAAACTCATTGTTTCAGGCATAACAAGAATTGCTTTGTAACCTTTTGCTGCTGCTACCCACGCTAAGCCAATTCCAGTATTTCCACTTGTAGGTTCGATAATAGTATCGCCTGCTTTTAATTGTCCACTTTTCTCAGCTGCTTCTACCATCGCAAGAGCAATACGATCCTTTACACTACTTCCTGGATTCATATATTCTAGTTTCAAATATACATCTGCACTGTTTTCATCAACGATATGATTCAGTTTAACTACTGGGGTTTGACCGATTAACTCTACGATTGAATTTGCAATTTTTGCCATAATTTTAAGCACCCTTCCCTATTCCGAGTATTTTTATTGGTTTAAAATAAATTTAACAATACTTTTGCAAATTGTCAATCATTTAAATAGGAAAAAAGTAACTTTTATTAGCAGACTTTGAAAATATTATTTCTTAGCGTCTTTTTTTAATTCTTCTAATTCCTCTTTTGTAAAAATAAATTTTTCATTGCAGAAATGACAATGAACTTCAGCTTGTCCATCTGTTTCAATCATATCTTGTATTTCATCTGCACCTAGGCTGAGAATGGCATCCCCAAACCGTTCCTTTGAACATGTACATGTAAAAGATACAGGCATCGTTTCAAGAAATTGAATGGGCTCATCGCCTAAAATTTCCTCTAATAATTCTTCCGGAGTCAAGCCCTTCTCAATTTGTTTTGAAATAGGCGGCATTGCTTTTAGGTGATTTTCTATTTTTGTAATCGTTTCATCATCTGTTCCTGGCATTAACTGAATAATGAAGCCTCCTGCAGCGAGAATGGAATTATCCGGATTAACAAGCACCCCAACACCAACCGAAGAAGGGACTTGTTCAGATGTAGAAAAATAATAGGTAAAGTCTTCACCTAATTCTCCTGAAACAATCGGAACTTGTCCTGTAAAAAAGTCACGCATGCCAATATCCTTTACTACAGTTAATGTTCCCGTTGTACCAACTGCTCTTCGAACATCCAACTTCCCATGCTCATTTAAATCAAAATGAGTTTGAGGATTTAATACATACCCTCTAACTTCCCCTTTTGCATTACCATCAACCAAAATATGCCCAAGAGGTCCGTCTCCTTCAATTTTAACTGTCAATTTATCATCTCCAGTTAACATAGCCCCCATCATAACAGTTGCAGTCATTGCTCTCCCTAAGGCAGCGGAGGCTGTTGGCCATGTATAATGGCGTCTTTGTGCCTCACCCACAAGTTTTGTACTGCGAACAGCATATGCACGTACTTGTCCATTGAAGGCAAGTGCTTTTACTAAATAATCTTCCATACTATTTCTCCTTCCTATTTCAATTTGTTAATTATGATTTATATTCTCCATATTTCGTTTATAAATGAGCTGCAAGCCCTTTAATGTTAAAAAGGGGTCCACAATATCGATAACCGATGATTCTTGAGCTATGAGGCTAGCAAGTCCTCCCGTTGCAATAACAGTTGGGGTTTGTTTACTTTCATTTTTCATTCTGTTGACAATCCCTTCTACCTGACCGACATACCCATACAGAATTCCCGATTGCATAGCAGATACTGTATTTCTCCCTACTACGCCTTCTGGGCGAACGATCTCTATTCTAGGAAGTTTAGCCGCTCTTGTATAAAGCGCTTCTGTTGAAATTCCAATTCCCGGAGCAATCGCTCCTCCTAAATATTGTTTATCTTCGGTTATGTAACAATAAGTTGTAGCTGTTCCGAAATCAACAATAATCAATGGACTCCCATATTTATGAATCGCTGCAACAGCATTAACAATTCGATCAGCCCCGACCTCTTTCGGATTATCATATTTTATATCCAATCCTGTTTTTATCCCAGGACCGACGACTAATGGTTTTAAATTAAAATATCTTATACACATCTTTTCCAAAGCAAACATGATCGGAGGTACAACTGAAGAAATAATAATGCCACTTATATCGGATAAGTCCAAATTCGCAAAATCAAATAGTGATTTGATCAGCATCCCATATTCATCATTTGTTTTATTCCGATTCGTTTCAATCCTCCAATGGTGTGTTAATTCTTCACCATCATATACTCCTAAAACCGTATTTGTATTTCCAACGTCAAATACAAAAATCATTATCCTTCACCACTTTTTCTTTAAAGAGTCTTTTTCACTGCAAATATCATAACACAAATGCGATTCAACCGTATAATGAGAAGAACTCATACCCTACACATAACAAAGTAGTCAATGTTTAATCAAAATATACTCACTGCTTAGATAAAAAAAAGGGCGCTCTTTTTTAATGAGCACCCTTTTTAAACGTAATGAAAGTATTATAAACGATTGTCAGAATTGTCTTTAGGAGTATTTGCGATCTCGTCATTGCTAGAATGTTTCTCAGCAATTGGATTTGTACCCTCGATCGGATCCTCATCCTTTTTCATGATGTTCACTTTTACATCCTTAGTAGAAGCATCAATCGTTGTTGAAGCAATCTTTCTTTCAGGAAGCGTTCCATGGTCAACTAGATGTTTAATTTGTTCTGCATCTAATGTTTCCACTTTAAGTAAAGTTTTCGCAATGATGTCAAGCTTATCACGATTTTCGGTAAGAACTCTTCTTGCCTTTTCGTAACACTCTTTAACAATACGTTGGATCTCTAAATCAATCTCATAGGCAATCGCATCTGAATAGTTTTGATCATTATTGAAGTCTCTGCCTAAGAATACTTGACTACCTTGTTGCTGACCAAATTGTAGTGGTCCAAGTTTATCACTCATTCCAAACTCCGTTACCATTCGGCGAGCAATACCTGTCGCACGTTGGAAGTCATTACTTGCACCGGTACTCACTTCACCGAAAACAATTTCTTCAGAGACACGTCCACCAAGAAGACCTACAATTTTATCAAGGAGTTCTGGCTTAGTCATGAAGTAACGATCTTCTTTAGGAAGCATGACGGCATATCCACCAGCTTGACCACGAGGAACAATGGTTACTTTTTGAACAATTTCTGCTTCATCAAGTATTAAACCAATAACCGTATGGCCTGCTTCATGGAAGGCCACAATATTTCTTTCCTTTTCAGAAATAACTCGGCTCTTTTTAGCAGGTCCTGCAATAACTCGGTCTGTTGCTTCATCAATATCAGTCATATCGATTTTCTTTTTATCTCGACGAGCCGCTACAAGTGCTGCTTCATTTAAGAGATTTTCCAAGTCTGCACCCGAGAAGCCTGGTGTTCGTTGTGCAATCGCTTTTAAATTAACATGTTCTTCAAATGGCTTATTACGTGCATGAACCTTTAATACAGCTTCACGGCCTACTACATCTGGACGATCCACCCTGATTTGACGGTCAAAACGACCTGGACGAAGAAGAGCTGGATCCAAAATATCTGCACGGTTTGTCGCCGCAATCATGATGATTCCTTCATTTCCACCAAATCCATCCATTTCAACAAGTAACTGATTCAGTGTCTGTTCACGTTCATCGTGTCCACCACCGAGACCTGCACCACGTTGACGTCCTACTGCATCAATTTCATCAATAAAGATAATACAAGGAGCATTTTTCTTTGCAGTTTCAAATAAATCACGTACACGCGAAGCTCCTACCCCAACAAACATTTCAACGAAATCAGATCCACTAATGGAGAAGAAAGGCACTCCAGCTTCCCCTGCTGTTGCACGAGCAAGCAACGTTTTACCTGTACCTGGAGGTCCAACAAGAAGAACACCTTTTGGAATTCTAGCCCCAAGTTCAGCATATTTTCTAGGATCTTTCAAAAATTCAACTACTTCGACAAGTTCTTGTTTCTCTTCATCAGCACCTGCTACATCTCTAAAACGAACTTTTTTCTTATCTTCATTGTAAAGTTTAGCTTTGCTTTTTCCGAAATTCATTACTCGGCTTCCTCCGCCTTGCGCTTGATTCATAAGGAAGAAGAATAAAATAAAGATAATGATAAACGGAATAATAGAAGTAAAGAATGTTACCCATCCACTTGTTTCTTTAGCAGGTAAAACATCACGCGTTACGTTCCCTGCTAATTCTTGAATACGGTTAATTTCACTATCACTGTTTGGAATATAGGTGATGAAATACTTATCATCAGCATATCCTTTAAGTTGTCCCCGTACTTCAAGAACACCACGCTCTGGTTGCATTGTTAGGTTTGTTACCTCACCTTTTTCAAGGTTTGAGATAAACGTATCATAAGATAGATTATCTGTTGGCTGGCTACCGCCATTAAAAAAACTAACAACTCCAATAATTACTAAAAAGATCAATAAATAAAAGATGGTATTACGGAAAATCCGATTCATCCTTTACCTCCTCCCACGGTCACGAAACTATAGTGTATAGTACCATAGAAAATCATACTAGTACAAGAATTTACACTTTTTAAAATTGGTAAAGACATGTTGCTGTATAAAGCATAACTATAATTTGAACCTATTCTTGATTGCTGCTATACACCCTTGGTTTTAATATACCAATGTAAGGTAGATTACGATATTTCTCTGCATAGTCCAAACCATATCCAACCACAAATGCATCTGGGACAATAAAACCAACATAATCTGCCTGAATATCTGCTTTACGTCCAGTTGGTTTATCCAGTAACGTAACAATTTTTACTGACTTCGCTTTACGGTAATGGAAAAGCTCCACTAAATAACTTAACGTTAACCCACTATCAATGATATCTTCAATTATAAGAATATCACGGCCTTCTACAGAAGCATTTAAATCCTTTATAATTTTTACCTCACCGGATGAAACCGTTGACTTTCCATAGCTTGAAACGTCCATAAAGTCCATTTCAAGATGGGTATCGATTCGTTTTAAGAGATCTGCCATAAATAAAGTAGCTCCCTTTAGAACACCAATAGCCAATGGAAAACGATCCTTGTATTCTTCCGTCAATTGACTCCCTAATTCTTTAACCTTCTTCTGTATTTCTTCTTCCGATATTAATACTCTTTCAATATCGTTTTTCATTTTTGTGCCTCCTAGATGATCGATACATAAATGATCTATTTATGATTGAATAATGCGATACATATGTTTTTCAAAGTTTTTGCTATATATTCATCATTTATCCAACCTATTTAATACGAACTGATTTTAATGCTTCTTCCTAAATGACAAGAGAATATAATCATGATTGCCATGATCAACTTTCGAATCCTGACATTTTTTTAAACCTGGTAACCAAAGAATACGATTATGACTATCCGTAATAACAGGCCAGTGATTTCGTTCATCCACTGGTATTTTCTGATCAATAAAGATGTCCTTAATCTTTTTAGTGCCTTGCATTCCTTTGAGACTCATTCGATCACCATGTTCTCTTGTTCGAACAATAATAGGAGGCAATATATCACACCTATTTAGTTGAATGGCATCATTTGTGTTTGTTTCTAGCCGTTCATTCATGTTTTCAAGAATGATCGAATCACCATTAGGAAGTGCATATTCACCAGGTTCCTTCATTTCGAAATCGAAAAGCTTCTTTATTTCCCGTATAAAATTGAAAATGACATTCCTGATACGATCGCACAACTTTTAATCCAAGTGGCAAATCTAATTTTCCAGATGGATTTTCACTCTTAAAGAGTGAAAAAATATGATCAATATGTATGGCTGATAAAGAAGCTGGTCTATTTTTGTAAAGATAATTTAATATTAGTTGAATCCCTCGCCTTTGTAAAGAAATTGGTATTGCTTGGAACAAAACTATATCAATGGTAATCTTATCTTGTTTTTTCTCTTTCCATACTTTACTCATCTGTTGCAGCGCCAATTCCTGTAGGAATGTTTCATCCATCTGCAGTTCTTCACTAAATCTCTGGAAATGTTCATGAACATGTGTATTTTCTCTTTTTAAAAAAGGTACTACATATTTACGGAATCTATTTCGCAGATAGTCATCTTCTTCGTTGCTGGGGTCATGACGAGGGTCTAATTGACGCGCCACACAATATTGTTCTATATCGTTTCTACTTAAACATAGAAAGGGTCTAAATATAAATCCTTTTTGAAAGGGTCTCATAAAAGGAATACCAGCTCTCGCTGTCCCTGAACTTCCACGAGTTAACCGCATTAACATCGTTTCAATTTGATCATCTCCATGGTGACCTAAAGTTAAATGAGTAAGTTGACACTCATTCATGACTTCTGCAAGGAATTGATAACGGCATTCTCTTCCTGCTACTTCTGAACTTTTACCTGTTTTCTTTATGTACTCTGGGACATTTATCCTCTTCATTCGAAATGGAATGTCTTTGCCTGCACAAAAACTTTCAACAAATTTCGCCTCATTGAAGGATTCAACCCCTCGAAACATATGATCCACATGAGCAACAATCATATAAAAGTCCCGATGCAGTTGCTGCTCCTCCCAAAGAAAATTTAAAAGGGCTAATGAATCTGGACCGCCCGAAACACCAACGAGTAATCTTTTCCCTTTTAAAGAAAAATTTTTTAGTTTTAAAAAACTTTTCACCTTTTCCTCTATCATTACGAGATCTGCCCTACTTTCTATTCTATCGTTCCTTAAGTCCTTTTGATTTTTATCTTGACGATTCCAGACTAAAGCTATTTGTATAGCATACCATTTTTCAAACAACAAAAGTAAGGTTAACCTTATCTATTACATCAACAGTCCCTTTTAGAATGAGGTGTATCATGATTTTTCCTTTGTCTTAAATTAAGTGACTATAGATATATAAAACATAAAATAATAGGACGAAGGTAACAAGTAGAGCGGTCTCTGTCCATCCTCTCTTTTTCCCTTTTCGTTGGTTAACTTGCGCGCGAACCTTCGAGTTCATTGACCTTGTCTGTCTAGAAACATGGCGCATATCACTTTGATCCTTACTCATAACCTGTAATAAATCATACCTCATTTGACTAGCACTTTGATAATCTCCTTGTAGAGCATGAACAATCACTACTTCCACTTTTTGTAGGGATGGACTCTGCTTCACTTTATCAATCAACTCCGCTAACCCACCTGTTGTTTTATTAAATCGTTTTGGATAAGCGGTATTTGTCATAATCATGGCAAGTGAAAATAAATCATAAGCTGGATCGGCCTTTCTTGAACCCATGCCCCCAATATCCCCTATCGTAAAATTCGGTAAACTCTTTAATTGCTCTTCCTTTCATGGTTGTCCCACCTACATCAATACAACGAATTTTTGCAGGTGGACCAGTTACAATTAAGTTTTCTGGTTTTAAATCACCAAAGATCCAACCATTTTGGTGCAACCGGTCTAAATCGGTAAGTAATTGTAATGTTAAAACCGGGAGCCATGTGGGTCCCTTTTGTTCAATAAAGGTCATAAAATCCGGACCCTTAATATATTCCATACAATAGAAAAATACAATTCCACTCTTACGCTCCCAATCATCTACATCAAGTAAAGAAGGCCCGAGGACTGATCCCTGGACCTTTGCAAATGATCTGAGTACATTTACCTCTGATGTAATAGATGTTCCACTACCGCTCAACTTTATGGCAACATCTTGATTGCGCCACTTTGCAAGGTATACATACCCATTTGCCCCATAGCCTAATTCCTTAATAATAGTATAAACATTTTTATGCCATTTTCCTTCAATAACAGTCCCTGGTTTGAAGTTAAACTGATTCTTCATAGAATGATTCATCATCACGAGAAAGCAGACTCCTTAATGAACGTTTTTTTCTAAAGTAACTCAAAGCTTCACTGATTGCCGGACCAGTTGGAGTAATCCCTCCAGTAGTTAACTTTGAAAAAATCTCCGTCAATGATTCAAGTCGTGGTGACCAATCCAGTAGCTTTTCTACATCGTTCTTTTTCCCGGGAAATACAAACACTGAAAAGCGATTTTCACCCGCTCGCGCATTTAAGCTTAGAGATAAGTCTAACAGTGACTCTTTTACCATTGGTAATTTTTGCTTCATACTTGCACTTGTATCGACAAGAATGAGAACATCAAGTTCAACTGTTTCACCAAGCTCATCAACTACCTCCATCACTTCTCCTCTCTTTTCAGGAGGTAGATCTTCAACTGTATGAGATTTTCCTAATATTTGCTGTAACTCTTTATTCACAACCCCTTGGAGCGTTTGCGTCATGGCCTTTCTTGTTACCATTTGTACTGTTTGTGAGAGTTTATGAGCATACACAACTTGACTTACCCCACCACCCGCTAGGGAAATGCCCTCAATCTCTTTTAAGCCTTGGTCATCAATAACATCTTGGTCCATAACACCAATGACATTCACTGTAACCCCGTGCTCCTTAGCAAGTGCGGCCATGGCAATTGGATCGTCACCTTGGTTTGAGCATCCATCCGTAATGAGTAAGATTTGCTTCAATGTTCCTGTCTTCATCATGTTCCCCTCCAAATTTGAAATGTTACCATTTTCGACGATAAGGAGGGGATTTATACATTAATTTGCTTCTTGTTTATATTTAGGAACGGGAATCGATGCCCATTTCGGTGTATTGTGCTTGATTTTTGAAACCACAACAGTCATATCATCCTCGATATAACCCGATCTAGAACGTATAACCTCTTCCATTATTAAATCTGCAACCGCCTGAGGTTCATCTGTTTTTAATTCGCTTATTTTCCTTTTCATCCATAAATCATAGTTTTCCACATGCTTTGGCCCTTCAAATACACCATCGCTCATCATAATGAGAAGATCGCCCGCTTTTAACTGTTCACTGACAACATCCACTTCAAACTCTTGAATAATTCCCATTGGTAAGTTACTTGCTTGTACTTTTAATACCTTTGTCCCTCTTTTGATAAAACTAGGGGTTGATCCAATTTTCAGAAATCTTGTTTTGGCATTTTGCAGATCGATCATGGCTAAATCTAATGTTGAAAAAATTTCATCTGTAGTTCTCAATGATAGTACTGAATTGACCGATTTGATCGCTACTTTCTCTTCAATGCCCGATTGCAATATTTTCTGCAATAATTCAAGGGTCTCTTTACTTTCCACATGGGCGCGTTCTCCATTCCCCATACCATCACTAATTGCAATAGCATATTTCCCTCCACCTAGTTCTATCGTTGAATAGCTATCCCCTGAGACTAAACCGCCATCTTTTGCAGCATGCGCTACCCCAGTCTCTACCGCAAATGCCTTAGCAGAGCGAAAAGTAACATGGCAAAAACCATTTGGATAGGCCGAACATTCCTCCGAGTTAACTAAAATTGTATCATCTAATATATCGGAAAGCATTGGTGCAATAAGCTTTTCACATTCCCCATGCCCCTGACAATCAGGAATTGTCATATCTATATCAACATTTCCTTGTTCCAGACTATAAATTTCAACTTGTTCAATTTGAATGCCAAATGCTTGCATGGCTTCAAGGATCAATTCCTCTTGCTTATGATGATTCTCCCTTTCTCTCTGAATTTCTTTTGCAAAATCATCCATCACTTCTGATACTCCTAAAAGTTGGTCTGCTACGAGTCTTCTCGATTCCTTAACTTGTCTTTTCAACTTCTGATTTACCTTATAATAAGTTAATTCTTGCTGCATGGCCTCCATAACCTTTTTGGGTTTGATACAATGTATACTCCACTCTTTATATAACTTTTGCGAGACTCCCCCATCTTTATGTTCCATTTCAGTCATAATTTCTCTCATATAATCATAGGTTGTAGTAAAGTTCTTTGTCCAACACTGCTCCTTCCGGTGGCATAGTTGACATGTTTTTTCCGTTACATTACTTAAAAAATAATCCAATTCTTGGTTTGTCTCATCGCTATCTAGCTTCTCGTCCTGACTTGAAAAGCTATTGGACAGGGCTTGAAAGACATTTGAAAATTGAGCGACCCTCTGAGCTGTAACGTCTCTCATCTTCCTCATATATTGTTGTTGCTCTTGTGTGTACTCGTTTGTCCCTGGAATATATTTTGCCAATTTAGAGGTAAAGGCTTTTGGAGTAAGTAAGAATAAGCAAACAGCCACAGCTGTCTCCGAAACGGTTTTAACTAGATTTTCACTTCCCTCTCCATACATGCCGACTAATAATGTCGCAATAAATAAACCAATTGCAACGCCAATTTTTTTCCCTTCTTTTAAGAGACCACAAAGTAAACCGGAAAAGGCTAATAGACTCATATGAAAGAAACTCGTAACACTAGCTAAACTAAAGATAAGCCCAGTTACAACACCTACCGTTGAACCTACTGTGGCCCCACCTACAAAGGCAAATAATAAGACAAGGTATCTAGACAAGATATGTTCAATGGACAAGTCATAAATGGACCAACCAATCGTTCCCGTCATCACAGAAGCAAGTAAAATAATCAAACAAACAATTTCTTCTGTTTTTAAAGACTGTCTGCGCTTTGATATAGAAAGTAGAGGAAGACTCTGGAGAAATATAAGAGTTAATATAAAACCTAAACTGGACTCTACACCTGCCATCATTAATTCATATAAAGTAAATTGTCCAGAAAGAAGGTAGCCCTCAACAAGGCTTCCAATTAATAAGATCGTAAATACGTGAAATGGAAGAAGTTTGACTTCATTTTGCAGCCACTTTTTCGTAATACGATAGATCACGATAAAAAATACCGTGAGCGCAAATGTTGATATAGCATCCATGATTGATAGAGTCGCAGCTCCTGCGATGATCCCGATTAACGTCAATGGCGCCTTGTCACGTCTAATCAAATAAACGGTAGCAAAAAAAGGCAAACTAAACGGTGTTAAAGTTGCCAATATTAATGCTCGTCCGAGTAAAAAACCGATTATGAATAAAAGATATCCCTTCTTTAGTAAGAGTGTTTCTATTTTTGTCTGCAAATATATAAAAGGGCTTTCTATTTTCCACTTTACTTTACCCAAATTTGTTTTTCTCACAGGTTCCATGAAACTCTGCTCCATTTTTGCCATAGGCTACACTCCTCTTTATGTATTCTTTGAACCATTATATAAGCGCTATTATTAGAAGTTTGTCACAATATCAGGGGAGTCTACTTTTTTTGTTCGACTCTTTTCAGCTTAATTTCTGAAAGTATCTTATTTTTCTGATTAATATTTCAATCTTTTTCTTTACATAAATAAATGACAATTAAAATCTAATAAATTAGAACACGACCAGAATTCATTCTTTTATTTCTACTAAAGAGTCTTTTCATTATTTATCTTGACAACTCTTTCGTTACTTTGTAAAATTAAAAATGTGTCTGAAAGGACTATACAGCGGCGTAGCTCAGCTGGCTAGAGCGTACGGTTCATACCCGTGAGGTCGTGGGTTCGAACCCCTCCGCCGCTATACTAAAATGCGAAGGCAACTGTTCAGGGGCGACAGGCATAAGACAAGTCCCTAAGAGCCGAAGCTGGACAATATGAAATGCAGAATAAAAAAGACTCCAATATCCATTGGAGTCTTTTTTTATTTAAGAGAATCAATAAAAAAAAGAGACAAACCCATTCATTGGATTTGTCTTTAGCATAGGGATTATAACGATAGCCCCTGCATGTGTATAAATAAATCAGCAGCAAGTTAGCCTCGTTTAGCGCCTCTTCCCCCACGTTTGGATTCAGTGTTACGCTTAAGGGAAGATAGTCGATCTTCACTGTCCTTTAAGAAGCGCGCCATTTTAGATTCAAAATTTTCTTTAGGAGCGAAGTGTTTATCATTAGATCTCCCTTGACCTTGTCGTGGACGTTGAGAATAACCGCCTCTTGAATCTCCACCACGATCTCCGCCTCTATCACTTCTCACGGGTCTTTCCGGTCTACTTGGTCTCTCTGGTCTCTCTGGTCGATCAATTGCCTTCTTAATGGATAGACCGATTTTACCATCTTTCTCATTAATAACCTTTACTTCGACTACATCGCCGACTTTTAAATGGTCATTAATATCCTTTACATAATTATCTGCAACTTCACTAATGTGAACAAGCCCTGTTTGACCTTCCGGAAGCTCCACAAACGCCCCAAAATTAGTGATCCCCGTTACCTTTCCTTGCAACTTGCTGCCTACTTCGATTGCCATAAAAAGAAACTTCCTCCTTAAAAATATGCAAAATCATACCTACTATATATTATACCGAATAAGAAAAAAGAGTGCAATAAGACCTTTAATTAGATGCCTTTACCATTTCCTGATTTTCCGTTTCAGGAAGCGTAAAAATAATTTCATTATCATTAGATAAAAAATACTCTTTTCGAGCCAACTTTGCAATATATTCATCGTCGTTTAGTTTAACAATTTCTTCCTTCAAAAGAACCTCATCCTTTTCCAACGTGACAAGTTCCTTTTTTAGTTGCTCCTTTTCATCCGTTTTATTCGCTAAAGCAAAGTTTTGCGAAATGATTGTCGAGATCATTAAGTATGCAATAGCAACGGCAAAAACGAAAAAAACAGTTAATCGTCTATATAAACCTTTTTTACGTCTTGCTATACTTATTTGGCTCTCTTCTTTCTCAAGAGCATAGTTTGTTTGTAGTTTCGTAATGTTGTGCTTAGGCTGGGCACTCAACTTTGTGATCCTCCTTATTCTTTATCCCTTTTCCATTTTGAAATCCAATGAATTATAATATTCTTTATTATCTTATATTTTCCTGCCAATTTATTATATATCTTCTCGACTAATTTTTTAATAGTTTTCGGAGAAAGTTTCCAAATTAGTAATAATATCCACTTAATTGGCATAAATAATACCTTTATGACGAACCATATAGCCTTTATTATCCACTTAAAGAGAACAAGCAGACCTTTACCGATCATAAGAATCAATTCAAAAATTGTAGTGATGACAAAATAAATAGGCTTGTATATTAATAGATGAACAATCTTTACAAAAAAACGAAATAGTGAAAGTACAAAGAAAATCAGCATCTCAAGCCATCTTAAGTAGATCTCTTTAAATACGCTTTGATAGCTAGCAAAGCCACATAAAAGAGCGATAAAGATATAGAATCTCAGTTCTCCCTGGTTTACACGAAATAAAACAAAAAAAATAAAAAGACTTTGAAGAATCCAAAATAATACATCATTAATGAAAACGAGCCAGCTTTTTCTTTTCCTTCTTTTCAAAAAACGATTATACGTATCCAGACCTGCCCCAAAAAAGATTCCCATGCCGATCATCGCCAGCATGGTCATAAATTGAGTACTGAGTGTCATCGAAACAACTTGCTAAAGAATCCTTTAGCTTTTTCCCCATTATGTTCATCAATATAAACCAAGTCAAATATTTTTCCTTTGATTGAAACGATTCCCTTGTCAACATCAAGATTTTTCATTTGTAGATTTTCACCTTTAATGGCCAAAAACCCCATGACGGTTTCTAGTAAAAATTCCTCGTTATCAAAGCTTTCCACTTGTTTAACACCAGTTATATCCAAGAGACGTCTCCCTTTCATGATTACATCATGCTCTTGAACCGTACCTTTTGGAGAATTAGATTCATAATATTGACTCATTCTTCATCCCTCACATTCACAGTTGTACAACCTTTTGTAAATGTTTATGAAGAAATGTGAGAATTAGAACTAGAAAGAAATGGGGGACGCCTAGTCAGACTGACACCATTCAACTCTTACTGATCTGCGGGAATTCTCTCATCCTTTATAGTTGAATACATTTCAGCAGCGGCTTCTTTTTTTGTTGTTTCCTGAAGCTTTTCAATTTTAACGGTTACGACCCTTTGTCCAAACCGGATGGTTAACTCATCTCCAACCTTTACATTCGTACTTGCCTTTGCCTGAATACCATTAATAGAAATCCTTCCTTGATCTGAAACCTCCTTTGCCAATGTTCTCCGTTTAATTAATCTTGATACCTTTAAAAATTTATCTAAACGCATAGTTACACTCCTTTAGTTTTCTAACTTCTTCGCTTCGTTCCAAAAAGCATCTAATTCATCTAGCTTAAAATCTTTAAATAATTTACCGCTTGCTCTTACCTTTTCCTCAATATAATGAAAACGGTGAATAAACTTTTGATTTGTCCTAAACAATGCTTCATCCGGATTAATATCATAGAAACGTGCCACATTAACAAGGGCAAATAAAATATCACCAAATTCTTTTACAGAACTTTCGCTAGAAAGATCTTTCGAAATCTCCTCTTCAAATTCTCCCATTTCCTCTTTCACCTTTTCCCAGGCTCCGCTCACATCAGGCCAATCAAATCCAACCTTAGCTGCTTTTTTCTGCAATTCAAAGGCACGAATGATGTTAGGAAGCGACATAGCTACTTCATCTAATAAAGATGTGTTGCGCGTTCCCTTTTCCTCCTGCTTAATTTCCTGCCAATTTCGAACAACATCCTCAGCGGTTTCTGCCGTTGTGTCTCCAAATACATGTGGGTGACGGCGAACCATTTTTGAAGACAATCCCTCAATCACATCATCTATAGAAAAATAGCCATCATCTTCCCCAATTTGTGCATGAAGAAGGACTTGAAGTAAAACATCTCCCAATTCCTCAATAAGATGATCATAATCCTGTTCCTGGATCGCTTCGATCACTTCATATGTCTCTTCAATTAAGTATTTCTTTAATGACTCATGTGTTTGTTTTAAGTCCCACGGACAGCCATTTGGGCCCCTCAACTCTGCAATGATTGCCCTCAGCTTACTAAAATCCTTATATAAAATAACTTCATCCTTTACAGGTGGGATATAAACAGATGTTAAATTATTTAATTCCGCTGCACGGTCAAGTTCAACCAAAGGAATCTTCCGAATACGCTCATCTTTACTTCCTGCCGCAGTCACAATGGTAACCTCGTAATCAAATGGTAATTTCTCCATAAAGATTAGTTTGACATTTGATGCTACAAAAGAATCGTACACCTGTCCAATAATCATATGCTGGCGAAGCTGGATCTCCTCTAAGCGTAAGTCTGTTGCATCTAACAGTTGAAATCCCTCTATCGGATCCATATGTAACGCACTAAACATATCATCTAAAAAGCTTTGACCTCCACTTACTTCAATGATAACGCCAGACTTTTCACCTCTCTCCAAAAGAAGCTGTACAGTCCTTTCTGCTACAAGCGGATGACCTGGAACCGCATAGATCAGTTCATCATGCTCTTTATTTAAAAGCAATGTCTCACATATTTCTTCATAGACAGCCTCAAACTGTTCATGCTTTTCATAAACTGAATCAAATGATTGATATTGAAACCCTTCCTTTACTAATTCAGCAACAACCGGATGCTCTTTTGTCCGCAAATAAACAGGTATACCACTTTTGAGCAGCTTATAAACACCTAACGGAAGCTGATCCAAATCTCCTGCTCCAAGTCCTACCACTATAATTTTCTTCATATACTCATCTCCTATTTCCTTTTGGCAAGAAAGCCATCAACTTACTCCCAAACGGCAATAATGACAACTCCTCTTCTTTAAAAAGATTCGCCCTTAAAACGAAGACCAGATAGGTGAATCCGCCTGCTAGGACAGCACCTAATGCTTGAATACTAGCCATAAGCCTTATTGAATAACCCATGTCGTAGATAAAGCTTGTTAAAAATAAAAAACTTTTTAATACCACCATCATAATGAAAGCTGCTAGTCCAATCATGATATAAAAGCGTTTATCGATCATCAACTCTCCCATAATCGCCCTTAGCTTTAAAATTAGAATAACTAAAATAACTAAAAAGGAAAAACAAGATGCCACAGCAGCCCCCATGGTCCCTAGCTTAGGAACGAGGATCATATTTAAACCATATTTCAACACAAAACACCCAAGAATGGTCATAGCAGGAAAAAGAGTATGTCCTAAACCTTGTAATATAGCTGTTACAGTCATGATAAGAGAGGCGAAAAGAATTAATGTACTGAGAACTGCCAATACATACGATCCATCTGTGTTTTCAAATAGCATTCTATTCGTTGGCTTAATAATATTCCATAATCCCATTGTCGCCCCAACACCAACAAGTATACTAGTTTTGAGAGCCAGCTGAATTTTTTCCATTAAAGCAATGGCATCCCTTTTTATTTTTTCTTTTGTGATAAGGGGCACTAACGATAAAGACATGGATGTTGCCACAACTGTTCCAAGTTGAATAAGAGGTTGACCTCGATCATAGACCCCTTTTAACTCTTTCGCTATTTCACTCCCAATACCCGAATCCACTAGTAGTGAGTATAGGTTTAATGAATCTGCCAATTGAATAAAAATGAGTAGCATGCTGCTCACACATATCGGAAAGCCTTGAAGAATAAACGCCTTTATTATTTTTCCGCTTTGCCGAAAATGAATCGAACCTTGAAGAGGTTCCGATCCTGCGTATTTTTAGCCAAAAGAACCCTAATATAAGAGCAGAAATGATTCCACCTGTTACAGACCCGAATATAGCCCCACTGCCAACCATATAAAGAGAGAAATGATTATGGACAAGAATGACTGCAGAAATCAAAATCGTCGCTACGCGAATAAACTGTTCTCCAACTTGTGAAACCGCAGTAGGGACCATATCTCCGGTCCCTTGGAAATACCCCCTTAAAAGAGAAAGAACTGGCATGATTAAAAATACTACCGACACCATTTTAAACAGGACGGTAAGCTGTGGGTCTTTCATATAATTGGCTAACCATCCCGCTCCTCCATAAAGCAAGGCAAAACAGAGAAAACCAAAAGCTGATAAGAAAACCGCGGATACGAGAAGCAATTGCTTCACATTCCTTTGCTCTTCTTTCGCCATTTCCTCTGTATATAATTTAGAAATGACTACAGGAAAACCATATGTAGACAAGGCAACTGCTATTCCGTAAAAAGGATATACTTGCTGGTATATATAAAAACCGATATCCCCCACAATATTTTGAAAGGGAATCCGGTAAAACGCACTTAGAATTTTGATTAGGAGAGCAGCAAACGTTAATATAAGCGTCCCTTTTAATATATTCTTTTCTTGGTTGTGAACCTTCATTGCTTCTCTCCTTCAAAATAGTAATTTCGAAAGTATTATAGCATATTTTCCCATCCGCACCCTCAAACATTCGTTGTGGACATGAAAAGAGACAGCGATTGGCTGCCTCTGGGTAAGCTTAAAATAGTATGCTTTTTGATGTTAGTTAGTTGTCTAGCTTTGTAGTACAGGCCATAAAAGTGCCGGTGAAGAGATACGGACGTGGTCGTTTTAGTCTGCGTTCCTCAAGTAGGCAAGTCGCTTACGCATCTCATTTTACGATTCCATTTGTCTTGCTAGAAAGCCTGCTGCTGTTTCAACTGCTTTATGTTCCACTTCTCCTAATGTACCTTCTTTAGAGTAAATAATTACAGCACCAATAGGATCCCCGTTAGCGATGATAGGACCAATGGTATAGGAGGAAACTTCCTCTTCCAGGCCTTCGACAAACGATATTTCTCCTTTTTGATTGGTAAGTATAGAAGTTCGGCCTTCCATGGTTTTCTCAATAAGGCTGCTAATACTCTTATTTAAAAAGTCCTTTTTGGATCCCCCTGCAATCGTAATATAAGTATCTCGATCACATATAAGAATCGGATTTCCTAAGCTATCGAATAAAGCTTCTGCATATTCCTTTGCAAAATCGCCCAATTCACTAATTGGGGAATATTTCTTTAAAATCACTTCTCCATCACGATCCACAAATATTTCCAAAGGATCACCTTCACGAATACGTAATGTCCTGCGAATTTCCTTTGGAATAACGACACGGCCTAAATCATCGATTCGACGAACAATTCCAGTTGCTTTCATCCAATGTTGCCTCACTTTCATCTGATGATTTGTTTCATGTGGCAATGATTCATAGTCCTCAATATGTACCTTCGCCATATTTGAACTTAGTATCTTTCATATGGAAAGTTCTATACATATACTAGTACTTTTTCTTCATAATGTTATTTTTTCCATATATGGTTAATATTGCCAAATGAATAGCATTCATCAAGATGAAACGGACGTCGCACTATTTTCTTCTTTCTCATGAAGCCCTTTAAATATTTCATATATAGCAAGGATCCATGTTGTCAATTCTACCTTTTTTACATGCAGAACAATTTTTAATCGTTTTCCTTCCATCCCAAGACCAACCATTCGTCCGTACTGATTCGTTAATTTGAATACTTCCTGACCATCTATACGATTCGTTGTATCTTCAGATAAAAGGATGGTTACCTCATCTTTTACCTGTTTAATGCTTTCAACCCCGACTAAGAGTGCGAACACTTTAATCTGGGCAATTTGGAATAAGGAGGATACTTCATCAGGGTATTCACCAAAACGATCGACCATTTCTTCCTGCAGCTCTTTAATATCCTCAAGGTCATTTACTCCGCGGAAACGTTTATACATTTCAATTTTTTGCTGGCCATCAGATAAATAAGAATCCGGAATGTATGCATCAATATCCAAATCAATTTCAAGTGGAATACGTTTTGGTTCTTCAGGATCTCTTTTTCTTTCTTCAATTGCCTCTTTCAACATTTGTGAATACAAATCAAAACCAACAGAGTCAATAAATCCATGTTGTTGTGCCCCTAGCAAATTTCCTGCTCCTCGAATGGATAAATCACGCATGGCAATTTTAAAACCAGATCCTAGCTCAGTAAATTCCTTTATGGCTTGCAGTCGCCTTTCAGCTACTTCAGTCAGAACCTTGTCTTTTCGATAAGTAAAATAGGCGTAGGCTACCCGATTAGACCTTCCTACACGCCCACGAAGCTGATAAAGCTGAGAAAGACCCATTTTATCTGCATCATTTACAATCAGTGTATTTACATTGGGAATATCTACCCCAGTTTCAATGATCGTTGTACTGACAAGAACATCAAACTCACCTTCTAGGAAGCCTAGCATCACAGACTCTAACTCATTTTCCCCCATTTTCCCATGAGCAACTGCTATTCTTGCATCCGGTACAAGCATCGAAATTTCCTCTGCTTTTCGTTCAATATCTTCTACTCTATTATATAGAAAATATACCTGTCCATCCCTTGCAAGTTCACGTTCAATGGATTCTCTAATCAGTCCTCCATTATACTCCATTACATATGTTTGTACTGGAAATCGATTCTCTGGTGGTGTTTCAATGACAGATAAATCTCGAACACCAAGCATCGACATATGAAGAGTCCGCGGAATCGGTGTGGCTGTCAGAGTAAGAACATCAACATTTGTCTTTAACTTTTTAATTTTTTCTTTATGGGTAACGCCAAAACGCTGCTCTTCATCAATAATTAATAACCCCAAATCATGATAGGTAATATCTTTTGATAAGAGCCTATGCGTACCAATAACAAGATCAATCGTACCATTTTTGATTCCCTTCATCGTGTCTGTTTGTTGCTTTCTTGTGCGAAAACGGCTTAATAAGCCCATTTTAACGGGATAGTCTTGAAAGCGTTCCAACATAGTCTGATAATGCTGCTGCGCTAGAATCGTTGTTGGTACTAATATCGCCACTTGTTTACCATCTGCAATCGCTTTAAATGCTGCTCGGATTGCTACTTCTGTTTTTCCATATCCAACATCACCGCATAGGAGGCGATCCATTGGGCGTTCCTTCTCCATATCCTTTTTAATTTCTTGAATGGAGCGAAGCTGATCCTCTGTCTCTTGAAATCGGAAGGTTGCTTCAAATTCACGTTGCATGTCTCCGTCTGGATTAAAAGCATACCCTACTGCTGCTTCTCGCTCTGCATACAGTTTAATTAAATCTTCAGCAATATCCTCTACAGACGATTGGACCTTTTTCCGTACTTTCTTCCAATCCGATCCGCCTAATTTATAAATTTTGGGTTCTTTACCTTCTGAACCAACATATTTTTGGACTAAATTGATTTGCTCTACAGGGACATATAATTTATCTGTGCCATGATAACGAATATGAAGATAATCTTTATGGACCCCATTAATAACTAAGGTCTCAATTCCAAGATATTTCCCAATCCCATGGTTGACATGAACAACATGATCTCCTACTTTTAATTCAGAGTAACTTTTTATCCTCTCTGCATTCGAAAGCTTTTGACGACGTGGTGACCTTTTCGTCCTTTTAGTAAAAATCTCTTCCTCAGTCACAACAGCTACCTTTTGCCCAGATAATTCAAAACCCGAAAGTAAGTCTCCATTTACAATTTGCACTCTTCCATTTTGTAAATGTTGTCCACTCGTAATCGTTGCTTCAATATCGTAATCTAAGAGTACACGTTCCAATTTTTTAACTCGTTCTTCATCAGAACCTAAAAAAACAATGGAGTAATGACTTTTCCTCCACCTTTCAATTTCCCCTTTTAACACATTCATCTGGCCATGAAAATCCTGCATTTGTTTACATGTAATATTGATAATATTCTGCGGGTTTGTATTGGGTACATGCCTTAAAAACAACGATAAATAAACAACAGGCAATTTTAAACGAGTAATTAACTCTGGCAATGAGTGAGCAAGTTTAATCCCGTGAATCATATTCCCTTCACTTAATAAGCTTGTGTACCATTCCGCTTCTTCTTTAGCAAGTGAATCATTCATCTCCTGAACGCGACTAATTTCGTCAATAAAGAGAATGGTATTTTTAGGAAAGTAATCTATTAAACTACTAGCCTGATCAAAAGCAATAGACAAATATTTAAATGCCTGTTCAGGCTTTTGGTGGTTTCTAAGTTGTTCTAATTCAGAACTAATATTCTGTACGAGCAGAGTTTTTACATTGTTCATCCTTTATTTTTTTCAAACTATCTTGTAATCCAATTTCTAATTTTTCAATCAATTGATCAAATTGATCTTTTTGTAGAGGAATTTCCGTTGCTGGTCCAAGCGTAATTTCCTTACATTTCTCAATAGAACGCTGATCATCTAGTGAAAAGGTACGAATAGAATCTATTTCTGTATCAAATAACTCAACTCTATAAGGATTCTCTTCTGTTAAAGGAAAAATATCAATAATACCTCCCCTTACACTAAACTCACCAGGGGTAGTAATCATCTCTGTACGTACATAACCCATTTCAACTAGCTGAATAAGCTGATCATTAATGTTGATCTCCTTGCCGACCTTTAACGTATGCTGGTATCGTTTCCAAACAGTAGGGGGAGTAACCATTTTCCTTATCCCTGCAATAGGAACAACCGTGATTCCATTGGGTTGATTACTTAATCGATTTAATACATCAATTCGCTGTGCTTTTAACTCAGGACTTGCAACACTAATTTCTGCACCGATCAGTTCATTTACTGGGTAGAGGAAAACCTCCTCCTCTCCAATCACACGGACAAGATCATCAAACAACTTCTGGGCCTGTAATAGATTATGCGTCACAATCAGCATAGGCTTTTTTGTTTTTTCATAGACGGAGGCTAAAAACAAAGTTCTAGCTGAACCCGATAGTCCAGTAACCAGTTGCTCTCGAAGGCCCTCGTCTACCCCAGCTATAATGCCCTGCACGTCATCTTGTTCATTAAAAAGATTCTTCAATCCTAACATTGCAGTCCCTCCCTCCAATATTCATTTCATTTATCAATGAATCTTCTCTATTTATCGTTACAAATTGAAATAGAAAAATGCTTTGGATCATTTCCAAAGCTTTTAATGAATTAAAAAGTCATTTTGATAATACTCAGGATTTCTTTCAAGTGATTCCTGACAATCCTCACAAATTGATTTGATTTGAAGATCTCCATTATAATTATAAGATATCATATCATGTCTTTCCTCATCATTTAATTTATGAAAACCGAGTCTTTCTGACTCAATAGAATTATGGTCAAGTGTTCCTAATTTAACTCCACAATGGCGACAATGGTAATGAATAGCCATGCTATTCCCTCCCTAATAACATTTTATAATATTATTATGTCCCATGACTGTCAAATTCATTCTATTGATTATAAATATTCATTACTTGTAAAAAGGGTGTCTTTATCCATTCTTCACAAGCATCCGAACTTTGGTCTACAGCTTTTTTGATCATTTCTTGTTCGTCATTTGAAAAGCGGCCAAGAACATAATCAGTGATGGCCATTCCATTTGAGGGTCTATTGATCCCTACACGGATACGATTAAACTGCTGCGTTCCTAAATGAGAAATCGCAGACTTAATTCCATTATGTCCACCAGCGCTTCCCTTCTGGCGTAAACGTATTTTCCCGACTGGCAAATCTAAATCATCATAAATCACAAGCAAATCTTCTAGATCGATTTGAAAGTAATCCATAAAGGGACCAATTGACTCCCCTGAGAGATTCATATAGGTTAATGGCTTTAATAAAAAAATCTTTTCCCCATTTATAATGGTACTGCCATATAACCCTTTAAATTTCGCTTGATCAAGAGCAATATGAAATCGCTTTGCTAATTCATCAATGACTGTAAAACCAATATTATGCCTTGTTTGATCATATTGTTTCCCAGGATTTCCTAAACCAACTATTAGTTTCATACTTCCACCCTTATTTCTATTACCCATTCCCTATAATATATGTCCACTATTATTTATTATATAGACAAATTGCAAACCCAACTAACAAGAAGTTTATCAGAGAGGAGGTGGTATTCATAGTAACTAAATTCCCTTAGTCCCCTCTGATCATTAAAAAGAACGAACTTAACTTTCCTCAGTCGCCCTTTGTCTCTCTACCTTCAAGATTCTCAGGAATACCTTCTTCTTGTTTTTCACCTGTACTAATTTCCTCTTCCTGACGAGGAGGTAAGAATAGATGCAACTACTTCATCCTCTTCATGATTAATGCTGAAGTGGCTATTTCCTTTTATATCCGCAATCGTAATCGTCTCAGCGACTTGCAGATTGGTCACATCAATATCGATCGTCTGAGGGATATTTGCAGGTGTAGCCGAAATTGACACTTCATGCAAAGATTGTTGCAGAACGCCACCATCTTTCACTCCAGCAGATTCCCCTATTAATACAATTCTTACCTCTGTCGTTAATTCCTTGGACATATCCACAGCAAGAAAATCAACATGTACAAATCCATTTTTCAGTGGATCCTTTTGAAAATCAGTTAAGATCACATTTTGTTTACTACCCTCAACATCTAATGCAATAACACCGTTTCTTCCTACAACTTTAATCGTTTTAAGTAGTTCCATTTCATTCAGATAAATAGGCATACTCCCTAAATTAGCACCATATACAACAGCAGGTACATTTCCCTCATTACGCAGATTTGTTAAATCTGAACGACGTATTCCTTTTCTTTCCTTCGCTTGTAAAACTGTACTCATTGATTGAACCCCTTCCATCTTTTTATTTAAAGTTCTCTATAAGAAAATGCCCTAAAAAAGGAAGGTCTAAACCTATTAAGTAAATCAGCAACAAGAAAAGTAAAAATACCAAGTTTACAATTAGCTAAAGGAACTCTTGAAACAACGTCCGATCCATAAAGGATCTAAAGAATAAATAGTTTAAATATTGCAAACAAAGGAAACAAACTTAATCCGATCTGTATTAAATCTTACGATATATACATAAGGCTTGCTACAGAGCAAGCCTTATGTTTCTATTCATTAATCAAATAGTATGCTGACAGATTGTTCTTCATGTACACGAACGATTGCTTCTCCGAGCAATGCTGCAACAGATAGGCTTTTAATTTTATTTATTTGTTTCTCTTCTGGCAATGCAATGGAATTTGTAATAATAAGCTCTTTAATGTTTGAATTTTCTATTCTTTCAATCGCAGGTCCTGATAATACTGGATGCGTACAACAAGCATACACTTCAGTAGCACCACTTTCTATTAATGCACTAGCTGCTAAAGTAATGGTTCCTGCTGTATCGATAATATCATCAATTAAGATACAAACTTTTCCTTCCACATTTCCAATAATATTCATGACTTCGGCTACATTGGGTCTAGGACGACGTTTATCGATAATGGCAATTGGAGCTTTCAATCGATCTGCCATTTTTCTTGCTCTTGTCACACCACCGTGGTCAGGAGAAACAACAACAATATCACCATTAAACTCTCTGTTCATAAAGTATTCCGATAAAATTGGAACACCCATTAAATGGTCAATTGGAATATCAAAGAATCCTTGAATTTGTGGTGCATGCAAGTCTAATGTAATCATTCGTGTTGCACCAGCAGTTTCAAGTAAATTAGCGACTAATTTAGCAGTAATCGGTTCACGTGAGCGTGCTTTTCGATCCTGACGTGCATAACCATAATAAGGCATGACCACACAAATTGATTTTGCTGAAGCACGTTTTAGAGCATCAATCATGATTAAAAGTTCCATTATATGTTCATTAATGGGTGTATTGGTAGATTGGATAATAAATACATCACAGCCACGAATACTTTCTTCAATGTTTATTTGAATTTCTCCATCGCTAAAGCGAGTTACAGTACATTTTCCTAACTCTACTCCAATTACGCTTGCAATTTCTTCTGCTAATCCACGGTTCGAGTTTAAAGAAAATACTTTTAAGTTTGGATCTAAATATTGATTAGACATGTTGACCTCCGATTACTTATTTAATATTAAGTTTTTGTACGTAATTCTCTTTATTTACTTGACGGGCACGTCCAAGAGCTAATGCATCTCCAGGAACATCCTCTGTAATGGTTGAACCTGCTGCAACATAAGCCCCTTCTCCGATCGTTACAGGTGCAACCAAATTGGAATTACATCCAATAAATACGCCATCCTCTATTTTCGTCAAGAATTTATTTTTTCCATCGTAGTTGACAGTGATGGAACCACAGCCTATATTGACATCGCTACCCACTTCAGCATCTCCAATATAACTTAAGTGTGAAGCTTTGCTTCCTTTGCCAAATACGGCTTTCTTGATTTCAACAAAGTTACCAATTTTCACATCATCATGAATAGCTGATTTTGGACGAATATGTGCAAATGGACCAATTTTCACATGCGCCCCAATTTGACTATCCTCTGATACCGATTGTCGAATAACGGTAGCATTACCAATTTGGCAATCTTTAATTTCACTATTTGGACCAATTTGACAATCAGAGCCAATAACGGTTTTCCCCAAAATCATGGTTCCAGGTAAGATAACGGTATCTGCACCAATCTCAACATCAGCACCAATATAGGTTGTTGCCGGGTCAATAATTGTAACACCATTTTTCATATGCTGTTTATTAATCCTTTGTTTCATGGTCTGTTCTGCTTCAGCAAGAGCGACTCGGTCATTAACTCCAAGAGTTTCCGCAAAGTCAATCGTTTTAAAGGCTGATACAATTTCGCCTTTATTCTTTAGAATTTCAAGCACATCTGGCAAATAATACTCACCTTGAATATTATCGTTATTGACAAGATCTAATGCATCAAATAGCGCCTGATTATCAAAACAATACGTTCCTGTATTGATTTCTGTAATCATTCGTTCTTCATCTGATGCATCTTTGTGCTCAACGATCTTTTCAACAAAGCCTGATTCATTTCTGACGATTCGACCATACCCTGTAGGATCACTAGCCTGAGCAGTTAAGACGGTAACCTTTGCTTTTTTTTCTGTGTGGGATTGAAAAAGAGCCTCCATTGTTTCCGCTTTAATAAGCGGGGTATCCCCACAAATAACAAGGGTTGTTCCCTGCTTTCCACCGAGCAATTCCTTTGTTTGGATAACTGCATGTGCTGTTCCAAGTTGTTCTTCCTGCAAGACATACTCACTTTGAGTGCCAAGTTGAGCCTTGACTTCTTCCGCTCCATGACCTGTTACTGTAACCATTTGTTCTATATTAAGTTTCGAAATTTGATCAACAACATGTTGAACCATAGGTTTGCCACAAACAGGATGCAAGACTTTATAAAGCTTTGATTTCATTCTTGTCCCTTGGCCTGCGGCTAATATCACTGCATAACGAGTAAGCATGAACAGGCCCTCCAATAACCTTTTTATCCATTAAAAATATATCTTAAATACCCTTTCATTTCAAGGGACAGATACAGAAAGAACGAAAACTTTATTAATAAATAGATGTTAGCGAGTGGAATTCAAGTAATTAATGGTGGAAAGATTCAAGGAGATTTATATGAGAGACCCAAGAACCATAAAAAAAGAGCCTTACTTATGAGGCAGGCTCTTGGTGTTTAAATCTCTTATTTTTAAGAAGCCCCAGCTTCTTCAAACTCTACTTCTACTTCACCTAAACGGTGATATTCTGCTAATACAGCTTCTTGAATCTTACCGCGTGTACCGGAATTAATTGGGTGGGCAATATCGCGAAATTCACCATCTGGAGTACGTTTACTAGGCATCGCTACAAACAAGCCATTGTTCCCATCAATGACGCGGATATCATGAACAACAAACTCATTATCCAACGTAATAGATGCGATGGCCCTCATGCGTCCATCCGTATTTACACGGCGTAATCTTACGTCAGTTACTTCCATTTTGTTCACCACCTTTGCATTATTTATAATAACTATTTAATAGATTCAACAGATTTCTTCTAACTCCTTCTTTAAATTATTAAATTTTTAAAAATTTTTGACATAAACGTATGATTTAAGAAAAACCTCATAAAAAAGCGCTCGTTTTAGTTAACGAGCGCAGTTACATCTATAATTTCATTTTATTTAACGAGTGCAATGACTTCAATTTCAACTAAAACATCTTTTGGAAGACGTGCAACTTCTACACATGAACGTGCTGGTTTATGTGTTGGAAAGTATCCACCATATACTTCATTCACTGCAGCAAAATCATTCATATCTTTAATAAAAACAGTAGTCTTTACAACAGATTCTAATGATGATCCCGCTTCTTTCAAAAGAGCTTGAAGATTTTTAAATACTTGATGTGTTTGTTCTTTAACATCACCTTGAATCAATTCACCTTCTGCAGTCAAAGGGATTTGACCAGAACTATAAAAAAGATTGTTTACAGTGATTCCTTGTGAATAAGGTCCAATGGCTGCAGGTGCTTCTGTAGTATTAATAATTTCCATTTAAAAGTCCTCCATTTTCTATGTATTAATTTTTAGAAAAGAAATTACCTTCACTCATACTAATTTGTCTTTGCTTCAAATCAACATCTGACAACTTAATCAAGGAAAGATAATCATCTACTAAACGTTCGTCAGCTCTTTCGGCTTCTACAAGAACAGCAATCCCAGCAACATGGGCACGAAACTCCTCAAGCATGCTGATCATGCCATTTACAGTACCTCCAGCTTTCATAAAATCATCTATGATCAATACCTTTGATCCTTCTGCTAGACTTCTCTTGGATAATACCATTGTCTGAATCCGTTTTGTTGATCCAGATACATAATTAATGCTAACCGTTGGTCCTTCCGTGACCATGCTGTCTCTTCTAACAATCACAACGGGAACATTTAAATAATTAGCCACTGCGTACGCTAGCGGAATCCCTTTTGTTGCCACTGTCATGACGACATCAACAGGCGTATTAATATACGTCGAAGCAATCATTCGCCCTACTTTTTGAACGACAGTAGGGTCTCCCAATATATCTGTCATGTATAAATATCCACCTGGCAATAATCGATTAGGATCCGTCATCTGTTCACAGAGTTCCTTTATAAATAAACGGGATTCCTCCACATCAACTTGTACTTGGAATTTCACTCCGCCCGCAGCTCCTGGTACCGTTTTCAATGTTCCAATTCCTCTTACTTCAAATACTTCTTTAATAATCGCTAAATCTTCACTTATAGAAGACTTTGCGGAGCTAAATCGTTCTGCAAATACAGTAAGAGGAACTAATTGCCGAGGATGTTTTAATAAAAAATCCGTCATATCTATTAAACGTTCACTGCGACGAAATTTCATCCACTAACACTCCCTTTAAATCCGAATAATTTATTGTTAATATACCACCAATATACGGATTTAATCAAGAGTATGGCGTTCACCAAGCATCCTTACAGCATATACTTGATGACAAAAACCCCTTAGACCATTATACACTCTTTGCATTCTCGAATCATGTTGAACAAGACCAAAAACAGTCGGCCCACTTCCGCTCATTAAAACAGCATCTGCACCAAAACGTTTCATCTGATCTTTTATTAGCGCCACTTCAGGATAAAGTTTTAAGGTAACATCCTCAAGGACATTTCCAATCTGAGAACAAACCCCATTAAAGTCATCCCTTTCAATCGCTTCAATCATTTTTTTCGTATTGGGATGTTGAATTTTAGATAAATCTAAACGACGATATACATCCGCTGTCGAAACTCCAATATGTGGTTTAGCAAGAACTACCCAACAGGTCGGTGGAGATGGAAGTTTCGAAATGATTTCTCCACGCCCCGTTGCCAATGCAGTCCCACCATATACACAAAAAGAAACATCCGATCCAATTTCCGCACCTAATTCCGCTAATTCATCAATCGTTAATCCTAACTTCCAGAGCTTATTTAAACCCTTCAGAGCAGCTGCAGCATCACTGCTTCCACCTGCAAGTCCGGCTGCTACAGGAATATTTTTTTCGATCGTAATCGCTACTCCCTTTTTGATTGAAAATCGTTCCTTTAGTAATAGTCCGGCTTGATAAGCCAAATTTCTTTGGTCATCAGGTACAAAACGATTATGGGAAATGATTTGTATTTCATCACGGTCTAATAAAGTCAATTCCAAACGATCTGCCAGATCAATGGTCGTCATTATCATCTCCACCTCATGATAACCGTCCGGCCGCTTATGTAATACATCTAATGATAAATTTATTTTTGCCGGTGCTTTTACTAAAAGCTTCAAAAACTCCACCTACTTTAACAAAATTCAACGACTCCATTTTTTGTCCTATTTTACCACAAAATAGAGTATGTAAGACGTTCCTTTCTACATATTCTTTTGAAGGAAAACTTTTTTACTATTCTAACAAAGTTTTATATAAATAAACAGTCGGAGTGTGAACTCCGACTGACCGGGATGAATCCATTTTTAGATCAACTGTGCCTTGGCGTATTTGCACCCAGATTTCCTGGTTTACTCATAAATTTCCTTGAAAATCGAAAGGCTCACCTGAGGCTTTAACTTTATGGCACCTGAAAGAGTTTAATGTCTATTGTTTTAAAAGATTCTGTTCTGCTATTTCAATAGCCCTTTTCACCATATTACCTGCATCCCGTGCCTTAATGCCGCCCCAACCCTCTTTTTGGACGACATCATAAAATCCAAGTTCTTTGGCAAGTTCTTCTTTTAATCCTTCTGACATAATCCCTCTTCTTCTGCCCAATCTTAACAGCTCCTTTCATCACCCCGGCTTTATTAGTATGGAGGATAATTAAGAAGTATATTTGTGCCTAATTCTTGAAGAATTGTAATCGATGAAAAACTGCGGCACGAACTACATCCACCACTCTATACAAAACGAAAATAAGCCGATAGAAGGGGAAACTTTTTCCTTCTATCGGCTTATTCTATGTCTGTATGTCAGTTTAATATTAACTTAAAGCAACTTGTCCTGATGTATCTTCATAAAAAGTGATTTCTACTGTTTCTGTTAAAACATCTGCATAGCTATATGAAACACGTTCAAACGCATTTTGCTCCTGATCTAGTTCAATTACAAATACAGAAGGATACGTTTCTGCTAAAACTCCCGAACGCTCAATCGTTTTTCTTCTTCCACCGTTAGCCTTGAGCAAAAGTCTTTTTCCTAAATTTGAATCAAGAGCTTTTTTAATATCCGTTAAAGTTTTTGCCATATTCGGTCCACCTCACTATGTATAAGTATACAACACGAGCAGAAAAAAGTCAAATAAAATTATAAATTATAACAGTGTTTAAAAATGATTGTCAATATATTTTAGTCTACAATTTCACCTTTTTTTCTACAACTTTATCCTTCCCTGTTTACATATTATTATGTATTTTTCAACAGCTTAGCTTATTAACTTTTACAAAGAGCTTTGTTATTGAGCTTTGTTGATCATGTTGATTTTTGACCCATCAAATTTCACAAGTCTTTCAACTAAGTTGAAAAGCAGGATGAGTCAAAAATCGACATCATTATTTCATCTAACCTATTGCTAAATACGACATCTGCTTGTATGGATCACTTATTCATTTTGTTGTCCATTGCCATTGAAGGGCATTCCGGTTCTTAAAATTCCCCTAGTTTCAATTCCTCCAAGCCCTTTTTCTCCAGTTAATGTATTTCGAAGTACATCCCATACATTGATTCTTTCCATAAACGGTGTAAAGCTTATTCTTGCCACAATATAAACAGGATCCAGTGCATGAATATTTACTCGAGAAGGAGAGCTCGCAAAGTTTGCTCCTGCATGTATTAACGATTCAAAGTGAGATTGACAGGCTCCCGCAAAAATAACGAGTTGATCGAGATGAGGGATTTTTCTCCTTGCCTCTCGTACGGTTTGTACGAAATGCTTTGAGTGCCTATAAGCATTGATGTCTGTCATTTCTCCCTTTGCTTTTGAATAAGCATCATGACCTGTTATGACTAAAATATCTGGACGATAATCATCAATAAGCTGACCAATTTGGTACTGCATTTCCTTTTCGTTACAATGGACACCCCTCACCGGAATTCCAATCTTTTCATAAAGACCTAAGCATTTTTGCAAATAAATGGGATCCCCATCCAAATGGAGTACTTTTCCAGGTATTTGAAAATAATTAATCGATTTCTCATACCCTCCTGTAATCTGGTATTCATGCTTCTCATTTTGCAAGTCTATATCTTGTTGAAAAAGCAAAAGAGATTGTTGCTCTAATGATCGAAATTGTTGTGACTTTTTAGCATGTTCGGTCTGATCGATCTTAACTAAATCTTCATAGGGAGCATCTGCAACTAGCCGATAATCCTCACCATACAAGATTGCAATTTTTTTATCTCCAACTACCTTTATATCCACTACTCTAAATAAAATATCACAATGATACGAATACCTGCCAACTATATCCATTTTTTTAATGTTCATTGGCTTCACGTCACTCCATTTTTGTCCGCATGCAGATTGAATCTACTTTTCATAAAATATGCATCAACCCAATCATCTGTGAATATTGAAATGTGGAAGTGGCTTGCCCAGGGGCGACCGGCGTAAGACAAGACTGACAGAAGGCGTTCTTTGCCTTCCGAGTGATTGGCTTAGTCCCGAGTCCTAGCCACTGAACTGGACATATGAAATCGGGTGGCTTAGTTTTTGTTTGAAAAGTCCAAAAAAAAAACACCCTATTATGGGTGTTAATGAAAATGAGGATAAAGTGCATCACTGAGTACAGCAAATTCTTCAATCGACAAGGATTCCCCTCTTCTCCCAGGATCTATTCCTACTTGTGATAGTGCTGAGAGGATCAAGTCCTTCTTCTCTTTACCTGCTGGCAACTGGCTTGTTAAATTATTTAATAGAGTCTTTCTCCTTTGCGCAAAGCTCCCTCTTGTGACGGTAAAAAAGAAATCCTCACTTATAACAGGTACAAGTGGTTTCTCTCTTCTTGTTAGACGTATAACAGCTGAATCTACATTGGGCTGTGGGATAAAAACCGTTTTAGGCACGATCATAACGGTCTCAGGTTCAGTATAATATTGAATGGCAATCGAAAGAGAACCATAGCTCTTTGTGCTGGGCTTGGCTGCTATTCGATCCGCAACTTCCTTTTGTAGCATGACCACAATTCCACGTATGGGTAACCGCTCTTCTAATAGCTTCATAATAATTGGCGTTGTAACATAGTATGGCAGATTCGCCACTACCATTACATCATCAATGCCCTGGAATTCTTTCTGCATCACTTCATGAACATTTGCTTTTAGTATATCTTGATGGATAATCGTTGTATTGTCATAAGGAGATAATGTATCCTCCAAAATGGGAATGAGCCGCTGATCTATTTCAAAGGCTACAACTTTTTTACTCCTTTTGGCCAGTTGCTCTGTCAAAGCACCAATACCAGGACCAATTTCAATCGCACCTGATTCATCTGTTATTTCCGCATAATCCACAATATTTCTTAAAATATTTGTATCAATTAAAAAGTTCTGCCCCAAACTCTTTTTGAATGAGAAGCCATATTTCTGTAATATTTCTTTTGTTCGCACCGGTGTAGCAATATCTTTATGCATTTCTTTCCTCCTCACGAATCACTTTCACCGCATCCGCAAATGCTTCCTTGCTTATCTCAAAAACCATCAACCTTTTATGAAGTTGTTTTCCGTTTGTATAACCAATTTTTAATAATTTGCCCAATTTTTCTCGCCTTACCTTTGCGCCCTCTCCGCCCATTAAGCCAGATGCAAGTAAATCCTCATAGGTGATCTCCTCCATGGTACTTTCCTGCATTAATTGAGCGTCCTTTAAAGCCCTTCGAATGGAATCTGGAGAGGCATGTTCAACTCCTACTCCTTTTCCATGCTTATGTATGGCCTCTTCCTTTGGAATAAAAGCATGCTTGCATCCTGGTACTTGTTCTGAAATCGTATTACGAATTTTTTGCCCAGGAAAATCTGGATCTGTTAAAATAATGACACCTCTTGTTGATTTGTGCAAGTTTAATTTTTTCAATCGTTTCAGCATTAATCGCCGACCCATTTGTTTCAATTGTATCTGCATTCACAGCCTGCCTGATAGCTGTTGTATCATCCTTACCCTCAACTACAATAATTTCTTTTATTTTCATATTGCCTCCAAAAAAATTAAAATAAAAATACAAAAAAATGAAACATTTTTGTAACCAAAACATCTATAATATATATATAATATCAATGTGATCAAATTTGTCTTTATTATAACGCAAAGAAGGAAAAAAGAAAAAATGCAGAGGAATTAAATTCCCCTACATGGTAAATTAATCTAGTATTTTAATTTTTACCGTCTTTCGTCCCCATCGATAAGCATCTGACTTAGAAGGGAAAAACACGTCAATTTTATTTCCTTTAATGGCTCCACCTGTATCTGAAGCTATAGCATAGCCATATCCATCAACATAGACCTTTGATCCTAGTGGAATCACTCTTGGGTCAACAGCAATAACCTTTGCATTTGGATTTGCATGGAGATTAACTCCCGTAGCAGTTGTTCCGGAACAACCGTTACAGCTTGCTGTATAAGCAGTAGATGTGACATAGATTTCTTTCCCATTTTCAGATCCACGAGAAGCAACTTGTATGGGCTCTAGCTTTTGTTCCAACAGATACTACTTTATCTTGCTTATCTTTTAATATTTTTTCATTCAATACAACTCGAGAAACCTCTTTTCCATTTTCCAAAGTGACCTCATATTCCTTTGAAATAAGTCCTTCTTGACCCTCTGTGATCACTTTTTCTGTTCCTGTTGTCTAGGTTCTCATCTTTATTAGTGACAACAGCATAGCTAATTGGTTCTTCCACTACATCGGTGACTTTTTCTACTCGAATGACATTAATGGTGCCATTCTCCATGACTTTGTCTTCTAATGCTGGTTCAACACGGTCTAATTCTGTTAATGAAACCCCTTGTTGTGTTAAAAAGTCAGCGACGGTAGTCGAAGTTGACCATGTTTCCTTCTTTACCCCTCCATCAAGAAGTGTAAGAGGAACTGCTCTTTTTACGGTAATATCCATTCCCTTTTTCAAAGCAGTATTTAGACTAGGTTGTACTTCGTCATGCTCATTCAAAATAATACTTTGTTCTTTTAAGAAATCCTTTACTGTTTTAGAAGTAGTCCAAATGGATTCCTTCTCATTTTCTTTTGATAATTGTACCTGTTTTGCTGGTTTCCATACAATCTTTAAATTGTTGGTTACCTTTGAGTCTTCAGTGGGCGATACATAGTCTTCTTTTTGTAACAATATATCTTGTTCTTCAAATAATTCTCGAACGGTTGATGCATGTGTCTTAACGGTCCTTTCTTGACCATCGATGGTTAAAGCCACTGTGTTCTTTGTTGTTTCAAACGTTATGAATCCTATTAAAGCAATAAAAGCTATGAAACTAGTTATAATAATAGCCCACTTTTTGTTGCTTAAAGACTTGGAAAACAGGTTTTTCATGTTTTTAATCCCGATGAAAAACGCCTCCTTTTCTCTAGCAGTGATTATATAAAACAATCTTGTAAACTGTCAACCCCTACCATTTTCGAAACGAATTTCCTATTTATGAAATTGTTTTGATTAAAAAGACAGTGATAAAGTCGTTGACAACGTTACAGTTTGAGCATAAGGAGGCCAATGAGAACTTGTCGAAAATATGAAGAAAATGGGACAAGCCTTGCCTAATTTCGACAGGATTATTTATCAGTTTATGCCGAATAATTTTTTTGCATTTTCAGTCGTTGCCTTACCAACTTCAGCTAACGAGATGCCCTTTAGTTCAGCAATTTGTTCTGCTACAAGTTTTACATATGCAGGTTCATTTCTTTTTCCTCTATATGGATGAGGAGTTAAATATGGACAATCCGTTTCAATTAAAAGCTTATCTAATGGAATTTCCTGTGCCACTTCTTTAGGCTTTTTCGCATTTTTAAATGTGACAGGACCACCGAGTGAAATATAAAAGTTCATGTCCATACATTCCCTTGCTACCTCCACACTACCACTGAAGCAATGCATAATGCCGCCAACTTCTTCTGCCCCTTCTTCTTTTAAAATGGTCAAAATATCTGCCGTTGCATCACGATTATGAATAATAATTGGCAGCTTCACTTTTTTAGCTAAACGAATTTGCTTCCTAAATACATCATGTTGTATGTCCTTTGGTGATTTATCCCAATGATAATCCAATCCCATCTCTCCAAGAGCTACCACCTTTGGGTGTGCAGATAATTCTTCTATCCATTTTAAATCTTCGTCTGTCATATCAATAGCATCAACAGGATGCCACCCCACACTCGCATAGATAAAGTCATAAGTTTCTACTAAGCTCCATAGCCTTTTCAATTGTAGGACGATCAAAACCAACAACAACCATTCTTTCCACTCCTGCTTCGATCGCCCGCTCAATTACTTCTGATAAATCATCTTCAAATTGTTCCGCATTTAAATGGACATGTGTATCAAATAGCATGAAAATTCTCCTTTTATGACAAATATTATTTTTCTGTTACGTTTCTTTCATTCTTGTATCTATACAATAGAAGAAACGAGTATAAATCCATTATTCGGGAATGTTTTTCATTAAATAATGTCTTGTTTATATGTTTCCCATATACAAAAATGTCTCACGTTGTTACACGTGAAACATTTTTGTACAATACTATTTTACCTTTGATCCGAGTGGCAATGATTCTGGTACAGTTGCTAGTGCTAGTTTCCCATCCTGGCTTCCTGCTAAAATCATTCCTTGGGACAATTCCCCTCTTAATTTCACTGGTTTTAAATTTGTCACACAAATGACTCTTTGACCAACTAAATCCTCAGGTTTATAGTATTGAGCAATCCCTGAAACAACTTGACGTGTTTCATAGCCAAGATTTAATTGAAGTTTTAACAATTTATCTGCTTTTTTCACAGGTTCAGCTTTCATTACTTCTGCTACTCGTAAATCAACTTTCATAAAATCATCAATGGTAATTTCATCTGACTTCTGGTATCGATTCTACTTTTTCTTCTTTCTTAGCTTGTGCTTGAGGTGCTGTTCCTTGCATTTTCTCTTTAATAAAGTTCACTTCTTCCTCCATATCAAGACGAGGGAAAATTGGATCTCCTTTTAAAACCGTTGTTCCTTCTGCAATTACGCCAAATTGGCTCCAAGCTATCCCATGTGGTTAAGTTCCACTTTGTCAATTCCAAGTTGAGCAAAAATAGCCTTTGGTGCTTGAGTTAAAAATGGCTGAAGCATAACAGCTATTCTTCGAAGTGATTCAGCTAAATGAACCATTACATCCGCTAACTTTTGTCGATTCTCTTCTTCTTTTGCCAATTGCCATGGTTGTGTTTCATCAATATACTTATTCGTACGGCTTACTAATTGCCAAATCGTACGTTAAAGCAACTGAAAACTCCATCTTTTCCATGGCCTCTTCATATTTATTGACTGTCGCTTTATTCACTTCAAGTAAAGATTGTTCAAATTCACCTGTTGAACCTTCATACACTGGAATTTTTCCATCAAAATATTTATTAATCATCGCAACTGTACGATTTAGTAAATTACCTAAATCATTGGCTAAATCAAAATTAATTCGTTCAACAAATCCTTCTGGAGTAAATACACCATCGGATCCAAATGGCACTTCTCTTAATAGATAATAACGTAAAGCATCAAGACCATAGCGATCAATTAAGGTAACAGGATCAACAACATTTCCTTTTGATTTAGACATTTTTCCATCTTTCATTAACAACCAACCATGTGCAAATACTTTTTTCGGTAATGGAAGATCTAATGCCATTAACATAATTGGCCAATAAATCGTATGGAAACGAACAATTTCCTTTCCAACTAGATGAACATCTGCTGGCCAATAATTTGCATACTTTGAATCATCTTCTGATCCATAGCCTAGAGCTGTAATATAATTGGATAAAGCATCAATCCAAACATAAATGACATGCTTTGGATTGCTTGGGATTTTAATTCCCCAGTCAAAGGTTGTTCGAGAAACAGCTAAATCTTCTAGTCCTGGTTTAATGAAGTTATTAATCATTTCATTTTTTCGTGATTCTGGTTGAATAAATTCAGGATTTTCTTCATAAAATTGCAGCAAACGATCTGCATACTTACTTATTTTAAAAAAGTAGGATTCTTCTTTTACTTTTTCAACAGGTCTACCACAATCAGGACAATTTCCATCTTCTGTTAATTGGAGTTCTGTAAAATAAGATTCACATGGAGTACAATACCATCCTTCATATTCATCTAAATAAATATCACCTTGTTTCAATAATCTGTTCAAATATTTGAGCGACTACTTTTGTATGACGTTCTTGTGTTGTACGAATAAAATCATCATAGGAAATATCCAACTTTTTCCAAAGTTCTTGAATTCCTGAAACAATTTCATCCACATATTGCTTGTGGTGTTACCCCTTTTTCTTCTGCCTTTTGCTGTATTTTTTGACCATGTTCATCCGTACCTGTTAAATACATAACATCATAACCACGTAGACGTTTATATCGTGCCATTGCATCTCCAGCAACCGTTGTATATGCATGACCTATATGTAAATTTCCACTTGGATAATAAATAGGAGTAGTCAAATAAAAAGTCTTCTTTTTTTCTCCCATATATTTATTCCTCCTTTATTCAGCATCTTCTTGTATATCATATATCATTATAGCTCTTAAAAATGAACCCGCAAAATGTTTTTCATAACAATTAAGAATTTATACGATAAAAAGCGCAAGCACCTTTATAGAAGGAGCCTCGACTAAAAAAATGCCATGTCCTGTGGCAACCATCGATGTCAGCACACCCTGTGCAAGTCCCATCAAGATAAGTATATTTCTAAACATATATTTTGACTCATATAAATTCTATTCATATCTATCTACCACGTCAATATTACCTTAATTAGCAACAAAATATACATAAAAGATCAAATAAATGGACGAACGAAATGCGAAGGTGGCTATAAGAGGAGCATCGACTATGACCACCATGCCCTATGATGAACATAGACATCAGCATATCCTGTGCAAGTCAGCAAGTATATTTCTATACTATTAGAATCATATATATATTAATTGTCGAAATATGTCGATCATTACTTTTGTAGAAAATAATATTAACTATGTTTAAATAATATTTTTTTAAAAAAATGAAAGAGTAAATTTTTATAAAACAACTATATCCCTGATATAATCATAATTAAGAACTGGATAAAATTCCCTATATATAATACAACTAAAATAATTGACGTTTATTGGAAAATTTGTTATTATGATAACAGATAATTTTTTTGTCGAATTTTAACGAATACAATAAATAATAGATTGATAGATAAATTGAAAATTTGGAGGAGAATATTGAATGAAATCTACAGGTATCGTTCGTAAAGTTGATGAATTAGGTCGTGTAGTGATTCCTATAGAATTAAGACGTACTCTTGGCATTGCAGAAAAAGATGCACTTGAAATTTATGTTGACGAAGAACGCATCATTCTTAAAAAATATAAACCAAACATGACATGCCAAGTAACTGGTGAAGTATCTGATGACAATTTACAATTAGCTGGTGGTAAATTGATTCTTAAGTCGTGAAGGTGCCGAACAACTTATCAAAGAAATTCAAGAAAATTTTAATCTTGTTAAATAATAAAGAAAACTCGCCGATTGGCGAGCCTGCAAGGCGAAGACAGAGGCGTATTGCTTACGTCGAACTTCTCCAGTGTTGCAATTTATAAGCCCATAAAAAAACTTCTCGATAAAAGAGAAGCTTTTTTTATGGGCTTATTTATCTTCTTCGACATGAAAGATATGATAAACATCCCTCTTCATCATATTCCGATCTTTAGCCGTCTGCTTTATGGCCTCTTTAGTTGAAATTCCTTTTACTGAAATATAATGCTTTACATGCTCTTCAACAGAGAGATCCTCCCACCAAGCTGTGCTTTCTTGAATTGGCACGAGTGAACCACCTTCAATAATTAAACAAAATTCTCCACGAATTACATCTTCTTTAGCCCATTCCATTAACTCTGAAGCTGTTCCTCTAATAAATTCTTCAAATTTCTTCGTCAGTTCTCGACATAAGGCTATTTTTCTATTTCCCATTACTTCATGTATTAATTGGAGCGTTTCTTTTAAACGATGTGGCGCTTCATAAAGAATAGTGGTTGTTGGGATATTCTTTAATTCCTCTAATTGTTTTCGCTTCTCCTTTTTTTGCCGATCAAGAAATCCAAAGAAGTAAAAGTGTTTTAGTTGGAAGACCTGATGCAATTAAGGGCTGTAAGAGCAGCATTCGCTCCTGGAAGAGGTACAACCGTTAGCTGTTCTTCAATAGCCTCAGCAACTAATTCAGAGCCTGGATCAGAGATGGTCGGTAAACCAGCATCACTAATCAAAGCAATTTTTGCCCCTTCCTTCAATAACTGAATGATTTTCCAACCGCTTGATTCTTTATTATGCTCATGATAACTCATTAAAGGCGTATCAATCTCAAAATAATGGCAAAGTTTCTTTGAATTACGTGTATCTTCAGCAGCAATATAATCGGCTTCTTTTAATATCCTTATTGCACGAAAGCTCATATCCTCTAAATTGCCGATCGGCGTTGGAACAAGATATAGTATTCCTTTTAAATGTTCTTGATCAAAGCTTTTCTGTTGCCACATATGTACCCTCTTTTATTAAATATTGTAGTTTCTCTTTACGTTCTAACTGTTTAAATGCATATTCCGCCTTGAGCGCTTCACTTTTAGTTGGATAGGTTTTTGAGAAAATAAGCTTAACAGGTCCTCTTCCTCGTGTATACTTAGCTCCCTTTCCCTCATTATGAAGCCTTACTCTTCTCTCCAAATTATTTGTATATCCAGCATAAAGACTGCCATCTTTACAAGATAACACATAAAAATAATGTTCTTTATTCTCCATATAAAATCACCTTCATCTCAGGTGTATACTCGTTATCGTCTTGATAAACGATAAGCGGAGGCAAAATTTTCAAATCTGGTTTTCCTCCCTTAATGGCTTCAATTAGTAAGGTATTTGCTTCCTTACCTGACTTTGGATACACAAACTGAACTCTTTTCGGTTCAAGTCCATAGCTTCTCATTAAGGAAATGATATCAATTAGACGCCCTGAACGATGAACAAAGGCTACCTTTCCACCTTGTCTAACAAGCTGACTAGAGGCTTTTACTGCATCCTCCAACGTGCACAAGATTTCATGGCGAGCAATGGCTAAATGTTCATTTTCATTGATTTCCCCCTTAGATGGTGTTGTAAAGTATGGAGGATTACACGTAACCACATCAAATTTACCATGACCTAGTTGGTTGGGCATATCCTTTATATCACCATGAACCATATGTATACGTTCGCTCAGACCGATTAAATTCAATACTACGAATGGCCATATCATACAAACGTTCCTGAATCTCTACTCCAATAATGGCTCCTTTTGTCCTTGAACTAAGAACAAAGGAATAACTCCATTGCCACTACATAGATCAAGTAGATTTCCTTTTTGAATCGGAACATAAACAAATTTGGCTAAAAGAACAGCATCAAGGGAAAATGAAAATACAGAAGGACTTTGAATGATTTTCATTTTTTCCGCTAACAAATAATCTAGTCGTTCATCCCCTATCAATTCAACCAAAATGAACCCTCTTTTCATGAAATGTGAAATGTGCGAAGTGGCTTATAATCCAGAGTCCCTAGCCACTGCAACTAGACAATCTTAAAAATAGCCTTCCCTAAATATAGGAAGGCTGTTCATTATTTTTTATTTAGAAAGGATAAACAAAAGATACAATCGCCTTCTATTCGAGGACTACCAAATTGCAGATTGCAAATATGGAAACCCTCCTGATATAAACGAGCGAGGTTATCATACCCTTCACCGATATCAACCATTCCCAAATGGCCTGAATTAAACTTTTTTCTATCTTGATTATGATCCTTTTTTGACTCTTCATTTTCTGTAATTTCTTCAAGACGTCGTCTTAAATGTTCATTTTCCAGCTTTAAAGAGTTATTTTCCTCAAGAATTTCTGCCAAGTGCTGCTTTAACTCACCAAGCTGTTGGTACAAGCTGTCCAATTTGCTTTTCCATATTACTGACTGAATCAAAGATTTCCTTTTTATCCACTGATTCCACCTCATTAGTCTGTGGATTGTACCGAAACAGCGTCTTCTTTTAAAATTTCATCCAGTGTAAATTCTAACACACGTTCTTGCTTTGGTATATTCCACTTGAAGCAATCGTTCAAGTATATTTAGACCCACTACCTTACCTGAACCCAGAGGAGTGTCAATCCACTGACCAATATCAGGTAATAGTTCTTTTGATGTTTCATATTCATCATTTTCATATTTTAAACAACACATTAGGCGTCCACATAAACCAGATATTTTTGTTGGATTTAAGGATAAGTTCTGATCCTTTGCCATTTTAATAGAAACAGGCTCAAAATCACCTAAAAAGGTCGAACAACAAAGCATTCTTCCACAAGGACCAATCCCACCTAACATTTTCGCCTCATCTCGAACACCAATTTGCCTGAGTTCAATTCTTGTCCGAAAAATAGCCGCTAAATCTTTCACAAGCTCACGGAAATCTACTCTTCCATCAGCAGTAAAATAAAAAATGATTTTATTTCGATCAAATGTATATTCGACATCAACCAGTTTCATATCTAATTGATGAATAGTATACCTTTTCATCGCAAACATCGTAGGCTTCTTTCGCAGCCAATCTATTTTCTTCAACAATCATGCGATCCTTTTGATCCGCAATTCGAAGCACCTTTTTTAAAGGAAGAACAACATCATTCTCGTCTACCTGTTTCGGGTCAATCACTACTTGGCCATACTCAACCCCTCTTACAGTTTCAACAATGACAAAGTTGCTTTTTTGAATTGAGAGATCACCAGGATCAAAATAATATATTTTACCCGCTTTTTTAAAGCGTACGCCTACTACATCATACAACTAATGATCCCTCCTGCAATCTAAGCACCAGCTGCTCCATTAATAACTGTGGATTCATATTGGCCTGAAGCTTTCTTTTTGCATCCAATATTGCTGTCATTTGATCTGCTAAGCGCCGTCCTGTGGTTTGCAAGGCATATTGTTCTAAACGTAATATTTCACTTACAAAAACAACCTGTCCCTGCTTGCCAATCTGTATATATAATAAATCCTTAAAAATAAGAAGTAATAGATCTAATCCACGATCAACTTGCTCTTTATCTTTAAAATGCAAGAACCATTCTTCTTGAAGATGCAACCATTGTTTCAAGAGGATTTTTCTTAAGCACTTCATATAATTTTACCACTATCCTTTGTGCTTGTGCAAACCAATCATCCTCGTTTAATGCAAGTGCTTCATCTAAATTATTGGTAAGTTGTGCAATAATAGGAGCATGATCTTTTTTTACACCTAATTCTACAAGTTTATGTATCAAATAATCATTTGATAACGGTCTAAATGAAAGAGTTTGACAACGAGAAAGAATCGTTGGTAACATTTTTTGCATTTGCTCTGTGATCAAAATGGCAAATGTTTGTTGATGTGGTTCTTCTAAAAATTTGAGCAAACTATTAGCGGCATTTACTGTCATTCGGTCAGCATGAATAATCATATATATCTTCTGATTGGATTCCACACCTGTTTTTGAAAACTCCTCCTGAAGCAGTTGGATTTGTTGTTTTTTAATAGAAAGCCCATCAGGCTCTACAATATGAATATCAGGGTGGTTTCCATGATTAATTCTTATACAGTTATTACACTCTTCGCAAGGAATATAACCATCTACCTGCGCCTGACAAAATAGGCTCTTGGCTACTAATATACCCGTCTCTTTCTTCCCCGTCCCTCTCATTCCTTCAAATAAATAAGCGTGGGCAAGTCTACTTTTCTTTATACTATTTTTAATCATCTTCAAGGCAACCGGTTGAATTTTCTCAAGCTCTTCCCACGATTTTGACAACTCTATCACTCACTTACCTAAATTTATTTAAAGAATATTCACCTAACATCATTTTTGATGCTAATTAAAATTCTATTTCAAATCTTGGATAATGGACCTAATTTTGCTTTCTGCTATTTCATACACCTTCTGTAGGGGTTGAGAAGCATCGATTTCAATAATACGATTTGAATACTTTCTACTTAATAGTTGGTATCCTTCACGAACCTTACGATGGAATTCAAGATTCTCCAGATCGAGTCGATTTACTTCTCTCCCTTTATGATCATTGATCCGCTTCATACCTATTTCCGGGTCAATATCAAAGTAAAGAGTTGCATCAGGCATTCTATTGTCAATAGCAAATGTATTAATAGAGTACACTTCATCCATTCCAATTCCTCTAGCAAACCCTTGATAGGCTAGTGAGCTATCGATAAATCGGTCACACAACACAATAAACCCTTGTTCAATAGCAGGAAGTACCTTTTCTACGAGATGTTGTCTACGAGCAGCGGCGTAAAGAAGCGCTTCTGTTCTCCCATCCATCGCTGTATTATTTTTATTTAAAATGACACTTCGAATTTGTTCGGAAATTTCGATCCCACCTGGCTCCCTAGTTTTCATAATGGGATACCCTTCTGATTCTAGTTTTTCTAATAGCATTTCTATTATCGTTGTTTTTCCAGCACCTTCAGGACCTTCAATTGTTATAAATATTCCTTTTTCCATTAAACTAACTCCTCTTTGCTACCTTGCATTTGTATATATATAAATTTGTTCATCATAAATCTCTTTACTTCCCTGGAATCTTGCACCCATTTGTACTAAATTTTCAATCTGATCAATAGTGGAAGATTGAATACGTTCTCCTGGAAATAGGAGGGGAATACCTGGTGGATAGGCAATGATCTTTTCCGCAGCAATTTCCCCAATCGAGTCTTTGAGGAACACTTTACGAGTCATATACCGATTCATCTCATCCTCAGTCAAAGCTGAAGTAGAAATCCCGGGCTTATAAAGAACTTCCTTCATCCTTTTATTTTCACATTTTACACCTTTAAGTGCATGTTCCATTCCCTCTATCACACGTTCAAAAGGAAACTCCATATCTTTTTTTAATAAAGGTAATACAAGTAAGACATTAGAGGGATCGGCTAATTCAGTAAAAATTCCTTCCTTCTCAAACGCATCTTGCATTTGAAATCCATTAAGGGCATTGCGTGTTTGCAAAGTAACCTTTAATAAATCGCCTTCACCATCATAATCTAAAACTTTAATACCCTTCAATTCATTTAATTTCCTTTTAAATATATGAATCCTTTCGAAAAGAAATGAATGATCTCCTGATGAATACGTTCCTAAATAACTTCTTGCTAAATCAAGTGATGCCATAATTGGATAGGATGGACTACTTGATTGTAGAATACGAAGGTAATTTTCAACAGATTGGATCGGGATCAGTTTGCTATTAAAATGAAGGTAAGACCCCATTGTCATGGCAGGTAACGTTTTATGGGCGGATTGAACAACAATGTCAGCTCCTAATTGTATTGCTGACTTTGGAAAGCTCCCGCCGCTGATGAAGTGTGCACCATGTGCTTCATCAACAAGAACTGGAATTTGTCTGACATGTGCAAGTTCAATAATCTCTTCCAGTTCATTCACCATACCATAGTAGTTCGGATAGGTAAAAATCATCGCTTTTACATTAGGATAAAGATCCAATGCTTCATTCACAAGTTGCTCTGAGACTCCTCCCGCAACTCCCCAATTATGATGAAATTTGGGATCTAAAAATACAGCTTTTGCATGTGTTAACTGAATCGCATTTAACACAGATTTATGGCAATTTCGTTGTACAAGCACCACATCATTTTCATTTAAGGTTGCCATGATCATTGCTAAATTCCCGACCGTTGATCCGTTGACTAAGAAATAGCTCCTTTGGGTGTTATACAATTGCGATAAAAGGTCCTCAGCATCACGTATAACACCTTCTGGTGAATGAAGGTCATCTAGACCAGATAATTCGGTCACATCTAATTTTAGAATTTCATGAAAATAGGATTGTTTCTCATCAAAAAACAGTTTTCCATATTTATGCCCAGGTACATGCAGGGAAATAGGATCTTTTTTATTATGTAAAACAAGTTGATCAAATAAGGGAGTTTCAGATTGACACATTTTTCACCATACTCTCCTAAGAATCACTTTAGATATAGTTATGATAAAGCCACCCTTTATTAAGTGCTCATCACACTTTCCTTACTATTGTATCAAACAGCTAACCTCAGCTAAAGAGAAAACGTAAATCCTTACTATAGCGCTCAAAAGAATTAAGTAAGACATACAAACAATTGGAAATGTCAACATACAATATTAAACAAGTAATCTCTGAGTAAGAATTATTTAAATATTGTATACAATTATTGATAAAAGGGAAGGCTAGATGTATGGAGGTGGAGTAATTGGATTTATTATCTAGAAAACCAGAAGAAATTTGTGTTATTTGCGAAGAGGGCAAAGTCAAAGGCATCCATCTGTATAAATCTTTTATTTGCATGGATTGTGAAGAAGATTTAATTATTACTGAGACAAGTGACCCTAAATATAAGTATTACTTACAAAAATTAAAAAAGATTACAACACCCGAGATTTTTTCTTAAACAAAAAAGAGCACCTACCTTTAGTTAGATGCTCTTTTTTGTTTTCATTTTAACATGTTTAACATGAATGAAGGATCTTCATAAAGTGACTTATTACGGGCAAATCTCCCAATCAGTTGATGAATAGACAACAAAAAAAGAGCACCCGTTATGGGTACTCTTTTTATTGCTTGGCGACGTCCTACTCTCACAGGGGGAGAACCCCCAACTACCATCGGCGCTGAGAAGCTTAACTTCCGTGTTCGGTATGGGAACGGGTGTGACCTTCTCGCTATCGTCACCAAACTATTATTCAAGACAAATATTATTATACTGTCTTTTATTTTTTTCAAGGGTTTAAGAAAAATTATTCCCTCAAAACTAGATAATGCTGAAGAAGAAGTGAATAACCTTATAATCAGACTTAAATTGGTTAAGTCCTCGACCGATTAGTATTTGTCAGCTCCACGTGTCACCACGCTTCCACCCCAGACCTATCAACCTGATCATCTTTCAGGGGTCTTACTAGCTTGCGCTATGGGAAATCTCATCTCGAGGGGGGCTTCATGCTTAGATGCTTTCAGCACTTATCCCTTCCGCACATAGCTACCCAGCGATGCTCTTGGCAGAACAACTGGTACACCAGCGGTGCGTCCATCCCGGTCCTCTCGTACTAAGGACAGCTCCTCTCAAATTTCCTGCGCCCACGACGGATAGGGACCGAACTGTCTCACGACGTTCTGAACCCAGCTCGCGTACCGCTTTAATGGGCGAACAGCCCAACCCTTGGGACCGACTACAGCCCCAGGATGCGATGAGCCGACATCGAGGTGCCAAACCTCCCCGTCGATGTGGACTCTTGGGGGAGATAAGCCTGTTATCCCCAGGGTAGCTTTTATCCGTTGAGCGATGGCCCTTCCATGCGGAACCACCGGATCACTAAGCCCGACTTTCGTCCCTGCTCGACTTGTAGGTCTCGCAGTCAAGCTCCCTTATGCCTTTACACTCTACGAATGATTTCCAACCATTCTGAGGGAACCTTTGGGCGCCTCCGTTACTCTTTAGGAGGCGACCGCCCCAGTCAAACTGCCCACCTGACACTGTCTCCCACCCCGATAAGGGGTGCGGGTTAGAATGTCAATACAGCCAGGGTAGTATCCCACCGATGCCTCCACCGAAGCTAGCGCTCCGGCTTCCTAGGCTCCTACCTATCCTGTACAAGCTGTACCAAAATTCAATATCAGGCTACAGTAAAGCTCCATGGGGTCTTTCCGTCCTGTCGCGGGTAACCTGCATCTTCACAGGTACTATAATTTCACCGAGTCTCTCGTTGAGACAGTGCCCAGATCGTTACGCCTTTCGTGCGGGTCGGAACTTACCCGACAAGGAATTTCGCTACCTTAGGACCGTTATAGTTACGGCCGCCGTTTACTGGGGCTTCAATTCAAAGCTTCGCTTGCGCTAACCTCTCCTCTTAACCTTCCAGCACCGGGCAGGCGTCAGCCCCTATACTTCGCCTTGCGGCTTCGCAGAGACCTGTGTTTTTGCTAAACAGTCGCCTGGGCCTATTCACTGCGGCTTTTTGGGGCTATTCACCCTAAAAAGCACCCCTTCTCCCGAAGTTACGGGGTCATTTTGCCGAGTTCCTTAACGAGAGTTCTCTCGCTCACCTTAGGATTCTCTCCTCGCCTACCTGTGTCGGTTTGCGGTACGGGCACCATCTTTCTCACTAGAGGCTTTTCTTGACAGTGTGGAATCAGGAACTTCGGTACTTAATTTCCCTCGCCATCACAGCTCCGCCTATTGCCAGTGGGATTTGCCTCACTGACGGCCTAACTGCTTGGACGCGCATATCCAACAGCGCGCTTACCCTATCCTCCTGTGTCCCCCCATTGCTCAAACAAAAGTGTGGTGGTACAGGAATATCAACCTGTTGTCCATCGCCTACGCTTTTCAGCCTCGGCTTAGGTCCCGACTAACCCTGAGCGGACGAGCCTTCCTCAGGAAACCTTAGGCATTCGGTGGATGGGATTCTCACCCATCTTTCGCTACTCATACCGGCATTCTCACTTCTAAGCGCTCCACCAGTCCTTACGGTCTAGCTTCAACGCCCTTAGAACGCTCTCCTACCACGGACATCCTAAGATGTCCATCCACAGCTTCGGTGATACGTTTAGCCCCGGTACATTTTCGGCGCGGAGTCACTCGACCAGTGAGCTATTACGCACTCTTTAAATGGTGGCTGCTTCTGAGCCAACATCCTGGTTGTCTAAGCAACTCCACATCCTTTTCCACTTAACGTATACTTTGGGACCTTAGCTGGTGGTCTGGGCTGTTTCCCTTTTGACTACGGATCTTATCACTCGCAGTCTGACTCCCATGGATAAATCTTTGGCATTCGGAGTTTGTCTGAATTCGGTAACCCGATGGGGGCCCCTAGTCCAAACAGTGCTCTACCTCCAAGATTCTTTCTACATGAGGCTAGCCCTAAAGCTATTTCGGAGAGAACCAGCTATCTCCAAGTTCGATTGGAATTTCTCCGCTACCCACACCTCATCCCCGCACTTTTCAACGTGCGTGGGTTCGGGCCTCCATCCAGTGTTACCTGGACTTCACCCTGGACATGGGTAGATCACCTGGTTTCGGGTCTACAACCACATACTAAAATCGCCCTATTCAGACTCGCTTTCGCTGCGGCTCCGTCTTTTCAACTTAACCTTGCATGTAATCGTAACTCGCCGGTTCATTCTACAAAAGGCACGCCATTACCCATTAACGGGCTTTGACTACTTGTAGGCACACGGTTTCAGGAACTATTTCACTCCCCTTCCGGGGTGCTTTTCACCTTTCCCTCACGGTACTGGTTCACTATCGGTCACTAGGTAGTATTTAGCCTTGGGAGATGGTCCTCCCTGCTTCCGACGGGATTTCTCGTGTCCCGCCGTACTCAGGATCCACTCAGGAGGGAACGAAGTTTCAACTACAGGGTTTTTACCTTCTATGACGGACCTTTCCAGGTCGATTCATTTACCCCGTTCCTTTGTAACTCCATGTTG
>CAVXVN010000007.1:105000-215000 GCA_963765265.1 uncultured Bacillaceae bacterium | reverse complement strand
AAGAACGTTCAAGCTGACATAACTTTACTACCGCTACTTCAAGGAAAATCTTAGGATGATTTGTCCATCGCATTTCCTGTTGGGTTTTACTTAACAAATGGATTAGCTGATAGATTTCATCTGGACTTATGCTTGTCGCAAGTGACTGGAAGTCCTCATCAAGCATCACACGTTCTAAAGATTCATCTAAATTTGGAGCCGCTTTATACAGCAACATATCTCGGTAAAAAAAGATTAAATCCTCAATAAACCTAGTCGGGTCCTTCCCTTGGGAAAGTAATTCTTCTAATGACTCCAAACCACTTACTACATCATGATCCTTTATAGCCTTTGCAAGATTGAGTAAAAATACTTGTGAAACCGCTCCGGTCACTGTGAGTGCATCCAAGGCAGTTACCTTTTCATTTCCAAATGAAATGGCTTGGTCAAGAAGACTTAGTGCATCACGCATTCCACCTTCTGCTGCTCTTGCAATAACCTGAAGAGCTTCTTCATCATATTCTACTCCTGTTTCACTAGCTATAAGCTTCATCCTATTCACAATAGCCTTAGCTGTAATTCGTTTAAAATCAAAACGTTGGCATCTCGAGATAATCGTAAGTGGAATTTTATGGGGTTCAGTAGTAGCTAAAATAAAGATTACATGTTTTGGTGGCTCTTCAAGCGTCTTTAAGAGTGCATTAAAAGCACCAATAGATAACATATGGACCTCATCTATAATATAGACCTTATACCTTACTGAACTTGGTGCATATTTAACTTTATCTCGAATATCACGAATTTCCTCTACTCCATTATTGGATGCTGCATCTATCTCGATCACATCAGGTATTGAACCATCTGTTATCCCTAGGCATGCTGAACATTCATTGCATGGTTCAGCTACCGGTGATCTTTCACAATTAACTGCTTTTGCTAAGATTTTTGCCGCACTTGTTTTCCCAGTACCTCTTGGCCCAGAAAATAAATAGGCATGAGAGATTTTATCTTGAAGCAGGGCGTTCTGTAATGTTTTCGTCACGTGTTCTTGGCCTACAACGTCAATAAAATTTTGTGGACGCCATACACGATATAATGCTTGATAACTCACTTTTCCGCCCCCCTTCATTATTTATTCTTCCATCATTATAACGTATATATTTTCTATTTTACAAAATGAATGGAAAATATATTGCAGAAAATACAAAACGGTCTTTAGAGGATACCTTCACATAAAAAACCTACCCTTAAAAAGGATAGGTTTCATTTATAAGTATAATTAAACTGCCGTGCACCTTTCGTCGACTGAGTCCCATAAGCGTTACTTAAGCAGTTAGCTCGGCCCAGGCAACCCTACGGCACATGGGAGATTCCACTTAATGCTGCTTCCTTCCGGACCTGACATAGTTCATGGATTCCCATTGCGCAGGACCCGGGCGTCAACACCACTTACTTAAGGCAGACCCTACAGGAGATCAGCCTCAGAAAAGGAGTTCAGTCTCGCTAGAGCGGATTGCGAGTACAGGGCACCGCTACCTCCCCACCTAGCACGGCAAAATTGATACCATTTAGTTAGGCGTCATTCTTCGACGCATGATTAAGTATACTAATTTTCTAATTAAAAAGCAATGCTTATCCTTTGTCAATTTCTGTATTCACCTCTAACAATAGCTGTTGTCTTTTTCGCTTTTCCTCTTTCTTTCTTTTTCGAACGCCTTGGAAAAAATCACTTAATAATCGTCCACAAGGATGTTCCAATACTCCAGAGACGACCTCACTTTGATGATTAAAACGTTCATCCTGAAGAAGGTTCATGAATGTACCTGCACACCCACCTTTTGGATCACTCGCTCCAAAAACGACTCTTTGAATTCGCGCTAATATAATCGCACCTGAACACATCGCACACGGTTCCAAAGTGACATAAAGCGTAGCCTGCTCTAGTCTCCATGAACCAACCACTTTACACGCTTGTTCAATGGCAAGCAATTCCGCATGCGAAACGGCACTTTGATTCGTTTCTCGTAAATTATGAGCTCTTGCAATAATCTCCCCATTTAAGACAATGACCGCTCCGATTGGAACTTCCGTTAGCTTTTCAGCCTTCTTTGCCTCTTTGATTGCTTCCATCATATAAAATTCATCTAAATGATTATCAGGCATCTATGTCCATACCTTTCCTTATATACCATTATTATGCTGAAACTTTCACATATTCAAAACATAACCAGTTTCATTTTTTAAAATTATAACATGATTGTTCATTTCCATCATAAATTGATAATAGTGCTTACCCTTGTTCCTCTTAAAAGTGACCTTATCATTTATTGATTTAATAGGAATGTAAAAAATATAGGATTTAGTAGGAGGTTATAGATAATCATGCAAATTTATGTTGTAAGGCAAAATGATACACTATCTAGAATAGCAAGATCCTTCGGAACCACTGCTGAAGATATTGCAGAAGCAAACGAACTTCCTAATCCTAATAATCTTGTAATAGGTCAGGCTTTAGTTATTCCGATTATAGGAAGTTTTTACTTGGTGCAAGCGGGTGATACTCTTTGGTCTATTTCAAGAAGATTTCAAGTTTCTTATCAACAACTAGCAGCAGTTAATCGAATTCCCGTCAATCAACCTCTTCAAATAGGTTTCAGACTTTATATTCCACAGCGTCCAAAAACAAGAGCTGAATTTAATGCCTATGTAGAACCAAGAGGGACGTCTGTTGCCCCTGTGTTAGAGAGTAGCGCACGCGATGCTGCCCCATACTTAACATATTTAGCACCTTTTAGCTTCCAAGCCCTTAGAGATGGTTCATTAAAAGAACCTTTATTAAATAATTTTCCAGCCATCGCCAAAGCGAATAACAATGTTTTGATGATGGTCATTACAAATCAGGAAAATGATCAATTTAGTGATGAATTAGGAAGAATTTTGTTAAATGATATCACCATTCAAGATCGTTTTCTCAATAATATCGTTACAACCGCCAAAAAGTATAACTTTCGAGATATCCATTTTGATTTTGAACATTTACGCCCTGCAGACAGAGAGGCATATAATCAATTTTTACGAAAAGCCAAGACCCGCTTTAAAAGAGAGGGATGGCTCCTATCCACTGCACTAGCGCCAAAAACAAGTGCCACTCAGCAAGGTCAATGGTATGAAGCACATGATTACAAAGCACATGGACAAATTGTTGATTTTGTCGTCATTATGACATATGAATGGGGCTATAGTGGTGGTCCTGCCATGGCGGTATCGCCTATTGGTCCGGTGAGAAATGTACTTGAATATGCCATTAGCGAGATGCCTGCCTCCAAAATAATGATGGGGCAAAATTTATATGGATACGATTGGACCCTACCTTTTGTCCAAGGAACCATTGCTAAAGCGGTCAGTCCTCAACAAGCTATTGCTCTAGCTGCTGCAAATCATGTACAAATTCAATATGACACTCGCGCTCAAGCACCTTTCTTTAGATACACAGATACAAATGGAAAACAGCATGAAGTCTGGTTTGAAGATGCACGTTCGATACAAGCAAAGTTCAACTTAATTAAAGAACTTGGACTCAGAGGAATGAGTTATTGGAAACTTGGACTTTCCTTTCCACAAAACTGGCTGTTAATTACAGAAAACTTTAATGTTGTAAAAATAGCGCGGTAAAGAGAGGATAAGTGCTTTAGACGTCTTCTATTGGCTCGAGCTAAAGCACCTTCTGACTAACCCATATATATATCTATTTACGTAAAAAAAGTCGTTACTCAAAGAGTAACGACTTTATAATGTATAACGATTAATTTTAAAATGGAGGAGGAAGAGGGATTCGAACCCCCGCGCGGAATGACCCGCCTGTCGGTTTTCAAGACCGATCCCTTCAGCCAAACTTGGGTATTCCTCCGTTTGACAAGTACTAATATATCATGTATTAAAATGAAGTCAACAAAATTCCAGATATAACCCAATCTGGAATTTTGTTATTCTAACACAAGACCCTATCCACAAGAGAAAATCAAGAAAGCTAATAGAGGATCAACTGCCGTAAGGGCCTTGCCTGACTATTCTTGTCCAGCTACAGACTTCTTTGAGCGTAATAAACTCGACGTCTTCTAAAGCTTCGTTCTTAGAAATTAACCTCAGAAATTTTTTATCTTTTCACAATAACTTCGCGATTTCCCATATATGTGCGAAGAACTTCAGGAATTAACACGGTGCCATCCTCTTGTTGGTAATTTTCCAAGATGGCTGCAACTGTTCTTCCAATTGCCAAGCCAGATCCATTTAATGTGTGGACATGTTCTGGTTTACTCTTTGGATCCCTGCGGAAACGAATACCTGCCCGGCGCGCCTGGAATGCTTCAAAGTTGCTACAAGAAGAAATCTCCCGGTACGTATCGTAACTTGGCATCCAAACTTCAATATCGTATTTTTTCGCTGCTGTAAATCCAAGGTCACCTGTACACATACTCATCACTCGGTATGGTAATTTTAGTAACTGAAGAACCTTTTCTGCATGTCCTGTTAAAATTTCTAACTGCTCATAAGATTCTTCAGGCTTAGCAAATTTAACAAGCTCTACTTTATTAAATTGATGTTGTCTGATTAACCCTCTTGTATCCCTACCAGCAGAACCAGCTTCAGAACGGAAACAAGCACTAAATGCTGCATAACTAATTGGCAAGTCTTCTCCATTTAAGATTTCATCACGATGCATATTCGTAACGGGTACTTCAGCAGTTGGAATTAAAAAGTAATCCTCATTTTCAATTAAAAATGCATCTTCCTCAAACTTTGGCAATTGACCTGTTCCAGTCATACTTGCTCGATTAACCATATAAGGAGGCAATACTTCTAAATATCCGTGTTCTTCCGTATGCAAATCAAGCATAAAATTATATAATGCTCGTTCAAGCCTTGCCCCTAATCCTTTATAAAATACAAATCGGCTGCCGGTTACTTTACCTGCACGTTCAAAATCCAAAATTTCCAGATCATCAGCAAGATCCCAATGAGGTTTAGCCTCAAATTGAAACTGTGGTTGTTCTCCCCAGTGTCTAATTGGAATATTATCTTCCTCTGTCTCACCAACTGGAACACTTTCATGAGGAATATTTGGAATACCTAATAGAATTTGATTAAGTGTTTCCTCAACAGATTTAAGTTGCTCGTCTAATTCCTTAATTTCATCGCCAACTTCACGCATTTCCGTAATAAGTTGATCTGCATTTTTCTTTTCACGTTTTAATGTAGCAACTTGTTGAGTTACCTCATTACGCTTACTTTTTAATTGTTCTGTCTGAACAATTAGTTCACGACGTCTCACATCTAAGTCCTCAAATCGTCCAAGCTCAGATAAATCCTCACCACGATGTTGCAACTTACCTTTTACTTCTTCAAAATTGGCACGCAAATATTTGATGTCTAGCATGCGAAACCCCTCCTTATTTTTTCCTTTTCATTTAGGCTGATGTTGTTAATTTTTGACTCATCTTAGCTGTATGGTCATGAAATGACTTGAACAAACTTGTTTTCCAGCCATTTCATGACCATACAACCTTCTTTCCGTTGCAATAAAAGGCATTTGAAATGTACATTTCATGGATGAATCAAAAATCAGGTTTAACATAAGATCAACTACCATAGCTTTCATTTAAAAATGATCAGAATCATTCTAGTGTACTCCTCTTCAGAATACATTTTTTGCTAAAAATACACAAAAAACTCCCGTCCCTAAAAAGGGACGGGAGTTACCCGCGATGCCACCCTAGTTGAAGGTATATACCTTCCACCTTGAAAATGATAACGGTTTGAACCGAAAGTATATACTTGCATGTTCTGCTTTCCATACTTTGCTCAAGGATGGATTCACAAGTGTCATTCACCGATTTTCACCACCCACCGGTTCTCTACAGAACAACAATCTTGCTACTAGTTCCTCTCATCGCTTTATAAACTATTAGAATGTCGTTTGCCTTTTATACTACGATATATGCTTATATTTTACAACATGATGATACAAAACTCCACCTCAATCTAAAAACTTTCGCACAAAAAAGGCTCCTACTTATAGTAGGAGCCCGTTATACGAAGCCTAAACAATTATATTTTTAGAACCAACCCTTTACAGTAGATGAGACACTTCCCCATACATCTCCGAAGAATCCACCAATGGCACGCATACTTAGAACAAACCAATTGGCCTTTTCAACACTTTCATCCGCAATTACATCGACTTGAACTGTATTTTTTTCATCGAGAAAATGAATAGGTTGTCCATCTTTCGATTCAAGCGTTACATATCCAACTTGTATCACCCTTTTTAACAGGAGCCGTTAATTTTCCATCTTTATTAAGCAATTTTTTATCTAAGACAAGCACTGGTTTATAATTTTCTTTTTCACCATTTTTAATAACAAGTTGTAGTGCTTCTTTTGTAGAAATTTTTACTTGATTTTCTTTCCCCTTAACAACAGGAAGAGTTTCATTGCCTTTTACTTGATAGTTCTTAGGTAAAATTTCTTCTGTTGAAAAATTACTAAATGCATAGTCAAACATTTTTTTCGTTTCATCGAATCTTGATTTATACGTACCTTCTCCGCCTTCACCCTTTGCGTTCATGACGACTGTAATATAACGGTTACCATCACGAGAGGCAGTACCTGTAAAACAATAACCAGCGAAATCTGTTGTTCCTGTTTTCAAACCATCTACACCTGGATATTTAAAAACGAGTTCTGGAAGCATCCAATTCCAGTTATCCATTTTAGTTACATCATCCGTTCCTTCTCTAAATTTTTTGGAAGGAATACTTGTTGTTTTTAATACCTCTGGATAATCATTAATTAAATGATAGGCTAGCTTTGCAGTAGCTCGAGCCGACATCACATTTTCTTCGTCTTCTCCTCCAACTGAATGCATACCTTTTAGATCATGATTATTTAGTCCAGATGCGTTAACGAATTTAAAATCCTTTAAACCAAGTTCATTTGCTTTATCCGTCATCATTTTGACAAAATTTGATTCTGATCCAGCAATGGTTTCGGCTATTGCTGCCGTTGCACCATTGGCTGAATAAATGGTCATGGCCTCATAAAGTTCTTTTATCGTATATGTTCCATCTCTACGTAAAGGAACATTCGAAAGGTCTCTGTCCTGTGATATTTTGTATACATACTCACTTACAGCATACTCTTGATCCCATTTCACACGACCCTCGGCAACAGCCTCAAGAAGCAGATACTCTGTCATCATTTTCGTCATACTTGCAATGCCAAGTACCTTATCAGAATTTTTTTCATACAATACTTTTCCTGTTGCAGCATCAATTAAGATTGCAGCATCTGCATTGATGTTTAAGGTATCCTCTGCACTGGCCCTATGAATTCCTGGAAAAAGACCTAATAGTAATATAGATGTCAAAACTCCAGCAATTAGTTTACGGAAAATATGTTTATTCAATTTAAAGCCCTCCAACCTAATATACACTTCCGTTATTTTAACATAATTCCTACTGAAAAAACAGAAAGAGTAATTTCCTATTTCCATTTCCCCACTTAATCCCATAGAAAAAGAAAAAGCAGGGATTCTTCCCTACTTTTATCTTTTTTGTTAAACATTATTGCAATGAATAGTTTGGAGCTTCTTTTGTAATTTGAACATCATGTGGATGACTTTCTCTTAGACCTGCACCAGTCATTTTAATAAATTGACTGTTTTCTCGTAATGATGATAAATCTTTTGCCCCACAGTATCCCATTCCAGAACGAATACCACCGACAAGTTGATAGATTGTATCAGAAAGTGGTCCTTTATATGGTAAACGTCCTTCAATACCCTCAGGAACAAACTTTTTATTTTCCTCTTGGAAATAACGATCACTTGATCCTTTTTCCATTGCAGATACTGATCCCATTCCACGATACACCTTGAAACGACGACCTTGGAATATTTCAGTTTCACCAGGGCTTTCTGAAACACCAGCAAGTAGACTTCCTAGCATAACAGCATGACCTCCTGCTGCAAGGGCCTTCACGATATCCCCAGAGTACTTAATACCACCATCGGCAATAATCGCTTTACCATGCTTTCTAGCTTCTGTAGCACAATCATAAATAGCTGTAATTTGTGGGACACCAACTCCAGCTACAACTCTTGTTGTACAAATAGAACCTGGTCCAATACCTACTTTTACCACATCAGCGCCAGCTTCATACAATGCCTTAGTAGCTTCTGCAGTTGCTACATTCCCAGCAATAATAGCAAGTTCTGGGTATGCTGCACGAATTTCCTTTACTGTTTCAATTACACCCTTTGAATGTCCATGTGCCGTATCGATGACAATGATATCCACACTAGCCTTCACTAGATGCTCTAAACGAAGCATAGTATCTTTTGAAGTACCTACAGCTGCCCCAACTAATAATCGGCCATGTTGGTCCTTGGCAGAGTTAGGAAATTCAATTACTTTTTCAATATCTTTAATCGTGATAAGGCCCTTTAATACACCTTCTGAATCAACAAGTGGTAACTTTTCAATTTTATACTTTTGCAGAATATTTTCAGCTTCCTGTAAAGTCGTACCAACAGGCGCAGTCACAAGATTTTCCTTTGTCATAACATCTGAAATAAGAATAGAATAATCTTGAATAAAACGAAGGTCCCGATTGGTAAGAATTCCGACAAGTTTTCGTTCTTCTAAATTATTTACAATTGGAACACCTGAAATACGATATTTTGACATTAAATGCTCTGCATCAAATATGTGCTTCTCTGGTGTTAGGAAAAATGGATTTGAAATTACTCCACTTTCTGAGCGTTTTACTTTATCAACTTGTTCAGCTTGTTGTTCAATAGACATGTTTTTATGGATAATACCTAAACCACCTTGACGAGCCATTGCTACAGCCATTTCAGCTTCTGTCACGGTGTCCATACCTGCACTAATCATTGGAATGTTAAGCTTGATCTTATCTGTTAAATTCACCTTTAAACTTACATCACTGGGCAGTACTTCAGATTCTGCTGGAATTAATAATACATCATCAAATGTTAATCCTTCTTTTGCAAACTTACTTTCCCACATTAAAAAAAACCTCCTCTATTCACGAAAATATTATTAGTAGGTTATCAATTGGATAAAATACTGTCAAGGATAGTGTTTTATATTTAATATTTCTGAATATTTGGGGGTTTTTATATTGATTTACTTTTACAAAGATTTTCATTCCTTTTCACCATTTTTCTCAGCTATTGACACACAGTCCTATTTAAAAAATAGTTATCAAAAATTAGCAGTCGAATATGCTGAACAAAAAAGTTATGAGAACTGCTATCCCTTTATTTATTATTTGGAACATGCACAAATTTATTACAAGCAAGCTGCTGATTCACCTCTTTTAATTCAGCCTATTTTGCTATTTTATGGTTTTGTTCATTTAATTAAAGCTTGCCTATTAACGACAGATCCTTGTTATCCTGAGAATACCTCAGTGCTAGCTCATGGTGTATCTACCAGAAAGAGGAAAAAACAGCAATATGAATTTTTAAAAGATGAAGTAAAATTTCAAAAGAATGGTTTATTTCCATGTATGTTAGAAAATATGTTTAACATAAAACACTTAGAAGGCGATAAAGCAACCATGAATGAGTTATTACAGCATATTCCCGAATTAAATTCATTATTTCTTCAGTTAGAAGGGAAAAAAACTTTTGTGGAAATTTGTAACCAACAACAATCCTTTTCCTTTCCAAAACAGATGATGGATCATTTTCATATGACAGAAAATCGTTTTATTGAATTTATTGAAATGAAATCCTCAAGTACTCTTTCTTTTAAAGAAAGTACTACTAATGGTTTACTATTTGATGGGTTCAACAAAGGGAATGGGGTAAAACCATTAAAATATAATTTAGAAGAAGGACATTTTTGTTTTCCCCTTTTAAAAGGCGAATTATTTACCTTTCCAGAAATCATTTTTCATTATTTATTGCTTTATAATTTAAGTATGATTGCCCGTTATGAAACAGAATGGTGGAGTGAACTGATAAAAACCATGCCTAATAAAGATTATCCTTTCATTGTTCAGTTTCTAAATATTACTTCAAAAAAGGGTCCTTTTTTAGCTTATCAATACTTAATGGGTAAAAGATGAAATACTAGCATAAAAGAGCATCTTGTTTAGATGCTCTTTTTATTTTGGTTATGAGACCAGTCAATTTAAAGACAACAAAAAAGAGCACCCGTTATGGATACTCTTTTGATTGCCTGGCGACGTCCTACTCTCACAGGGGGAGAACCCCCAACTACCATCGGCGCTGAGAAGCTTAACTTCCGTGTTCGGTATGGGAACGGGTGTGACCTTCTCGCCATCGTCACCAAACTATTTTATTCTGAAGGTTTGTTCCCTCAAAACTAGATAATGCTGAAGAAGAAGTGAATAACCTTGTAATCAGACTTAAATTGGTTAAGTCCTCGACCGATTAGTATTTGTCAGCTCCACGTGTCACCACGCTTCCACCTCTGACCTATCAACCTGATCATCTTTCAGGGGTCTTACTAGCTTGACGCTATGGGAAATCTCATCTCGAGGGGGGCTTCATGCTTAGATGCTTTCAGCACTTATCCCTTCCGCACATAGCTACCCAGCGATGCTCTTGGCAGAACAACTGGTACACCAGCGGTGCGTCCATCCCGGTCCTCTCGTACTAAGGACAGCTCCTCTCAAATTTCCTGCGCCCACGACGGATAGGGACCGAACTGTCTCACGACGTTCTGAACCCAGCTCGCGTACCGCTTTAATGGGCGAACAGCCCAACCCTTGGGACCGACTACAGCCCCAGGATGCGATGAGCCGACATCGAGGTGCCAAACCTCCCCGTCGATGTGGACTCTTGGGGGAGATAAGCCTGTTATCCCCGGGGTAGCTTTTATCCGTTGAGCGATGGCCCTTCCATGCGGAACCACCGGATCACTAAGCCCGACTTTCGTCCCTGCTCGACTTGTAGGTCTCGCAGTCAAGCTCCCTTATGCCTTTACACTCTACGAATGATTTCCAACCATTCTGAGGGAACCTTTGGGCGCCTCCGTTACTCTTTAGGAGGCGACCGCCCCAGTCAAACTGCCCACCTGACACTGTCTCCCACCCCGATAAGGGGTGCGGGTTAGAATGTCAATACAGCCAGGGTAGTATCCCACCAATGCCTCCACCGAAGCTAGCGCTCCGGTTTCCTAGGCTCCTACCTATCCTGTACAAGCTGTACCAAAATTCAATATCAGGCTACAGTAAAGCTCCACGGGGTCTTTCCGTCCTGTCGCGGGTAACCTGCATCTTCACAGGTACTATAATTTCACCGAGTCTCTCGTTGAGACAGTGCCCAGATCGTTACGCCTTTCGTGCGGGTCGGAACTTACCCGACAAGGAATTTCGCTACCTTAGGACCGTTATAGTTACGGCCGCCGTTTACTGGGGCTTCAATTCAAAGCTTCGCTTGCGCTAACCTCTCCTCTTAACCTTCCAGCACCGGGCAGGCGTCAGCCCCTATACTTCGCCTTGCGGCTTCGCAGAGACCTGTGTTTTTGCTAAACAGTCGCCTGGGCCTATTCACTGCGGCTTTTTGGGGCTATTCACCCTAAAAAGCACCCCTTCTCCCGAAGTTACGGGGTCATTTTGCCGAGTTCCTTAACGAGAGTTCTCTCGCTCACCTTAGGATTCTCTCCTCGCCTACCTGTGTCGGTTTGCGGTACGGGCACCATCTTTCTCACTAGAGGCTTTTCTTGACAGTGTGGAATCAGGAACTTCGGTACTTAATTTCCCTCGCCATCACAGCTCCGCCTATTGCCAGTGGGATTTGCCTCACTGACGGCCTAACTGCTTGGACGCGCATATCCAACAGCGCGCTTACCCTATCCTCCTGTGTCCCCCCATTGCTCAAACAAAAGTGTGGTGGTACAGGAATATCAACCTGTTATCCATCGCCTACGCTTTTCAGCCTCGGCTTAGGTCCCGACTAACCCTGAGCGGACGAGCCTTCCTCAGGAAACCTTGGGCATTCGGTGGATGGGATTCTCACCCATCTTTCGCTACTCATACCGGCATTCTCACTTCTAAGCGCTCCACCAGTCCTTACGGTCTAGCTTCAACGCCCTTAGAACGCTCTCCTACCACGGACATCCTAAGATGTCCATCCACAGCTTCGGTGATACGTTTAGCCCCGGTACATTTTCGGCGCGGAGTCACTCGACCAGTGAGCTATTACGCACTCTTTAAATGGTGGCTGCTTCTGAGCCAACATCCTGGTTGTCTAAGCAACTCCACATCCTTTTCCACTTAACGTATACTTTGGGACCTTAGCTGGTGGTCTGGGCTGTTTCCCTTTTGACTACGGATCTTATCACTCGCAGTCTGACTCCCATGGATAAATCTTTGGCATTCGGAGTTTGTCTGAATTCGGTAACCCGATGGGGGCCCCTAGTCCAAACAGTGCTCTACCTCCAAGATTCTTTCTACATGAGGCTAGCCCTAAAGCTATTTCGGAGAGAACCAGCTATCTCCAAGTTCGATTGGAATTTCTCCGCTACCCACACCTCATCCCCGCACTTTTCAACGTGCGTGGGTTCGGGCCTCCATCCAGTGTTACCTGGACTTCACCCTGGACATGGGTAGATCACCTGGTTTCGGGTCTACAACCACATACTAAATCGCCCTATTCAGACTCGCTTTCGCTGCGGCTCCGTCTTTTCAACTTAACCTTGCATGTAATCGTAACTCGCCGGTTCATTCTACAAAAGGCACGCCATTACCCATTAACGGGCTTTGACTACTTGTAGGCACACGGTTTCAGGAACTATTTCACTCCCCTTCCGGGGTGCTTTTCACCTTTCCCTCACGGTACTGGTTCACTATCGGTCACTAGGTAGTATTTAGCCTTGGGAGATGGTCCTCCCTGCTTCCGACGGGATTTCTCGTGTCCCGCCGTACTCAGGATCCACTCAGGAGGGAACGAAGTTTCAACTACAGGGTTTTTACCTTCTACGACTGACCTTTCCAGATCGATTCATTTACCCCGTTCCTTTGTAACTCCATGTTGAGTGTCCTACAACCCCAAGAGGCAAGCCTCTTGGTTTGGGCTAATCCCGTTTCGCTCGCCGCTACTCAGGGAATCGCATTTGCTTTCTCTTCCTCCGGGTACTTAGATGTTTCAGTTCCCCGGGTCTGCCTTCAATACCCTATGTATTCAGGTAAAGATCCTATCCTATTAAAGATAGGGGGTTCCCCCATTCGGAAATCTCCGGATCAAAGCTTACTTACAGCTCCCCGAAGCATATCGGTGTTAGTCCCGTCCTTCATCGGCTCCTAGTGCCTAGGCATTCACCGTGCGCCCTTTCTAACTTAACCATGTTTTTAAAAAACAAGAAAAATATATTGTGGCGATTACTCGGTTTTCTTTCTTCTTCATTGCATTATCTAGTTTTCAAGGAACAAAAATCACCAAATAAATGATTTATTAAATACAATCAATTAATGGATAAAATTGGTGGAGCTTAGCGGGATCGAACCGCTGACCTCCTGCGTGCAAGGCAGGCGCTCTCCCAGCTGAGCTAAAGCCCCAAATATGAGGATAATATGGTGGGCCTAAATGGACTCGAACCATCGACCTCACGCTTATCAGGCGTGCGCTCTAACCAGCTGAGCTATAGGCCCTCATAAAGGTATTGTATTCTATTTCAGTAGAATTACTCCCTCAAAACTGAACAACAAAATCGTCAACTAATTTAACTTTGGTATGAAACCAAAGTTTTCCGTAAATATCCTTAGAAAGGAGGTGATCCAGCCGCACCTTCCGATACGGCTACCTTGTTACGACTTCACCCCAATCATCTGTCCCACCTTAGGCGGCTGGCTCCTTGCGGTTACCCCACCGACTTTGGGTGTTACAAACTCTCGTGGTGTGACGGGCGGTGTGTACAAGACCCGGGAACGTATTCACCGTGGCATGCTGATCCGCGATTACTAGCGATTCCAGCTTCATGTAGGCGAGTTGCAGCCTACAATCCGAACTGAGAATGGTTTTATGGGATTGGCTCGACCTCGCGGTTTTGCAGCCCTTTGTACCATCCATTGTAGCACGTGTGTAGCCCAGGTCATAAGGGGCATGATGATTTGACGTCATCCCCACCTTCCTCCGGTTTGTCACCGGCAGTCACCTTAGAGTGCCCAACTGAATGCTGGCAACTAAGATCAAGGGTTGCGCTCGTTGCGGGACTTAACCCAACATCTCACGACACGAGCTGACGACAACCATGCACCACCTGTCACTCTGTCCCCCGAAGGGGAACGTCCTATCTCTAGGAGTGTCAGAGGATGTCAAGACCTGGTAAGGTTCTTCGCGTTGCTTCGAATTAAACCACATGCTCCACCGCTTGTGCGGGTCCCCGTCAATTCCTTTGAGTTTCAGCCTTGCGGCCGTACTCCCCAGGCGGAGTGCTTAATGCGTTAGCTGCAGCACTAAAGGGCGGAAACCCTCTAACACTTAGCACTCATCGTTTACAGCGTGGACTACCAGGGTATCTAATCCTGTTTGCTCCCCACGCTTTCGCGCCTCAGCGTCAGTTACAGACCAAAGAGTCGCCTTCGCCACTGGTGTTCCTCCACATCTCTACGCATTTCACCGCTACACGTGGAATTCCACTCTTCTCTTCTGTACTCAAGTCCCCCAGTTTCCAATGACCCTCCACGGTTGAGCCGTGGGCTTTCACATCAGACTTAAAGGACCGCCTGCGCGCGCTTTACGCCCAATAATTCCGGACAACGCTTGCCACCTACGTATTACCGCGGCTGCTGGCACGTAGTTAGCCGTGGCTTTCTGGTTAGGTACCGTCAAGGTACCAGCAGTTACTCTGGTACTTGTTCTTCCCTAACAACAGAGTTTTACGATCCGAAAACCTTCATCACTCACGCGGCGTTGCTCCGTCAGACTTTCGTCCATTGCGGAAGATTCCCTACTGCTGCCTCCCGTAGGAGTCTGGGCCGTGTCTCAGTCCCAGTGTGGCCGATCACCCTCTCAGGTCGGCTACGCATCGTGGCCTTGGTGAGCCGTTACCTCACCAACTAGCTAATGCGCCGCGGGCCCATCTATAAGTGACAGCGTAAACCGTCTTTCAGCACATCTACATGAGTAGATGTGAATTATCCGGTATTAGCTCCGGTTTCCCGAAGTTATCCCAGTCTTATAGGCAGGTTGCCCACGTGTTACTCACCCGTCCGCCGCTAACATTTAGAGAGCAAGCTCTCAAATGTTCGCTCGACTTGCATGTATTAGGCACGCCGCCAGCGTTCGTCCTGAGCCAGGATCAAACTCTCCAATAAGATTGTTTGACTTGCTCATTGTTGTCTTTTTAATAAAAGACTTAAAATTTAAAACGTTGACGTTTTGTTGTTCAGTTTTCAAAGAGCAATTTCTTTGTCACTCGTAAGCGACTTTTATATAATACTACTTATTAATATTCATGTCAACAACTTATTAAAAGTTATTTATTGAAGAAATCCTTCTTCATTTGCTGACTTGAATTAGTATATCAGCCAGAATGAATTTATGCAAGAAGTTTTATTTTAAATAATTTCCTCAATAAATAAATGTCTATTTTCTTCTAAATTCATAATTTGTTCTGTCCCTAATATTTTAATCAATGGTCTTGTAGGAGATTTGTCAGCTATGTAAAACACTTCACCCAATTGTCCATTGGAGAGTCTAACCTTACTCCCAATCGTAAAATTCAAAATACCGGTACTCAACGCTGTTAAAATCGATAAGTCGTATTTTCCAAAGTAATCTTGTCTCATTAATTCTAATACTTTAAATGGTGATTGTTTTTTTCTGTACAATCGTTCAGATGTCATTGCATGGTAAGTATCCGCTACACCAATAATTTTAGCTACAGTATGAATCTTATTGTTTGTTAAACCGAAAGGGTATCCACTTCCATCTAATCTTTCGTGATGCTGGATAATAGCGACCTTTGCACCTTCCTTTAGTAAGCTTACATGCTGAATCATTTGATAACTAAATTTAGGGTGATTGGTCACTTCTTCATATTCTCTTGGTGTAAGAGCCGTTTTTTTCTGAAGAATTCTAGGACTTACTTTTGCCATCCCACAATCTGCTAATATACCAGCAAGAGCAGCTTGAACTACTTCGCCTTTAGAATAATTTAACTTTCTTGCAATAAAGCTGCAGAGTAATCCAACCGCTACTGCATGCTGATCATAATACTCCTCGTTATTAGATAGATGATGGAGAGAGAATATTTCGGATGATCTTTTTATTGTTACGTCTAAAAGAGGTAATAGTATCATCCTTACTTTTGAAATATCAATGGGTATTCCCGATTGCCACAATAGAAACTCTTTCTTATATTCCTGGGCAGCCTGAAGAAATAGTGTGATAAAATCATCCTCACTATAAGCATATAAAGGATCTTTTTTATTTTCATGTTCATCCATTCCCAATACCTCATTTGCATGAAACGGGGTTCCAACAACAAGAGTCTTTTCCACTTCAACATTTGGGATTAAAAATAAGTGTAATACCTCAATTAATTCATCAGTTAAGACCGTATTCTTTTCGATAATAGGACGACTTGTCAATCCAAAAATATCTTCTGATAATATACACCCAGCTATAAGATCATTAGTACTCACACGCATACGATTCACCTACAAAGTATTTAGATATAATTATTATACATGAATATTACCTTATTTTGTTAATAGAAAACCACAAGTACCTTTGGAACTAAGTAAAAATCAAGTTTATCAACAAAATTTTCGTTCAGAATCAAAAATAAAGGAGCACTGCATAAGCAGCGCTCCTGAATAAATTATTCTTCATCTGATTGTTTTTCTTCTTTTTGAATATCCTCGACTTGACTATCCTCATCAGACATTCTAGCTTCATCCTGTTGATTCATCTCAGAATTTTCTTCACCCTCAGGATCTATTAAATCGGATGATTCCTCTTCTTCTCTTTCAACCGTGGCAACAGTCGCTACAAATTCCTCCGCATCATCACCGTCTAAGCGAATTAATTTGACACCTTGAGTATTTCTACCCATTGTGGAAATATCGCTAACAGCCATTCGAATAAGGACCCCACCTGTTGTGATAACCATAATATCTTCTTCGCCATTGACAACCTTCATTGTCACAAGACTACCATTTTTCTCTGTGATATTACATGTTTTAATTCCTTTACCGCCTCTGTGTTGAAGTCGATATTCCACAGCTGGTGTTCGTTTACCATAACCGTTATGTGTAACAATCAGAATATCCGAATCTTCCTTTAACACTTCCATATCAACCACTTCATCATCTGGACGAAGGGTAATCCCTTTCACTCCAGTAGCAGTTCTTCCCATAGAACGTACATCGGTTTCGTGGAAACGTATTAATAATCCATTTTTCGTACCAATAATGATCTCTTTATCTCCATCCGTTAAACGAACAGATATCAGTTCATCTTCTTCTCTTAAATTCAATGCAATTAAGCCATTGTTTCGAATATGAGCAAAAGAAGAAAGTGGAGAACGTTTTGATATTCCTTGTTTGGTTGTAAAGAATAAGAACCAATCATCCTCGAATTCTGCAACTGGAATGATCGCGTTGACCCATTCATCCTTTTCAATTCCTAGCAAGTTAATAATTGGGAGTCCCTTTGCAGTACGACCATACTCTGGAATTTCATATCCTTTTGCGCGATAAACTTTCCCTTTATTAGTAAAAAACAGAATCGTATCGTGGGTTGAAGTCGTAATGAGATGTTCAACGAAGTCATCATCATTCGTACCCATTCCTTGAATACCACGTCCACCTCTCTTTTGAGCACGGTAAGTAGAAACAGGAATCCGTTTAATATAATCATTATGTGTTAACGAAATAACAATATTTTCACGTGGGATTAAATCTTCATCCTCAATATCTTCTATTCCACCTGCCACAATCTCTGTGCGGCGTTTATCATTAAATCGTTCCTTAATTTCCGTTAACTCCTCACGGATAATTTCAAGAATTTTTTCATTATCTGCCAAAATAGCCTTTAATTCGGCGATTAACTGAACTAGACCTTTGATATTCTTCTTCAATTTTCTCACGTTCCAGACCTGTTAACCTTTGAAGACGCATATCAAGAATGGCCTGAGCTTGCTTTTCCGATAGGTTAAACGTTGTCATTAACCCTTCACGTGCGATATCTGTTGTTTGTGAGCTCCGAATTAAACTAATGACTGCATCTATATTATCGAGGGCAATTCGCAATCCTTCTAAAATATGCGCCCTTGCTTCTGCTTTTCGCAATTCAAATTCAGTTCTTCTTCTGATGATCACTCTTTGGTGATCAAGGTAATAAACTAGACATTGCTTTATATTAAGCACTTTCGGTTGTCCATCAACAAGCGCAAGTGTATTAATTCCAAAGCTTGTTTGCAAAGCAGTGTGCTTATACAGGTTATTTAATAGCACGTTTGCATTTGCATCCTTCCGAACCTCAATAACAATTCGTAACCCTTCACGGTCAGATTCATCACGTAGGTCGGTGATTCCATCAATCTTTTTCTCTCGAACAAGTTCAGCAATTCTTTCAATCAACCTTGCTTTATTTACTTGATAAGGGATTTCATTAACGATGATAACTTCTTTCCCATTTGATTTCTCTTCAATTTTTACTTTAGCGCGAATTTTGATCGAACCTCGTCCTGTTTCATAAGCTTTTCGAATCCCGCTTCGACCAAGAATTAACCCCCCTGTAGGAAAATCAGGACCAGGAATAATATCCATTAGTTCTTGAATCGATATTTCTGGATCATGACTAATCGCTAGAACTCCGTCAATGACCTCCCCGAGTTGGTGAGGCGGGATATTTGTTGCCATACCGACCGCAATCCCTGAAGTTCCGTTCACAAGCAAGTTAGGAAATCGAGCTGGCATTACAACTGGCTCTTTTTCTTCTCCGTCATAGTTATCTTGATAATCAATTGTATCTTTATTGATATCTCTTAATAATTCCATTGAGATTTTCGACATACGAGCTTCTGTATAACGCATCGCTGCCGCTCCATCACCATCAATTGAACCAAAGTTACCATGGCCATCAACAAGCATATAGCGATAGTTGAAATCCTGTGCCATTCGGACCATTGTTTCATAGACCGCTGAATCACCATGGGGATGATATTTACCGATTACATCCCCAACGATACGGGCAGACTTTTTAAAAGGCTTATCTGAATGCATTCCGAGATCATGCATAGAATATAAAATACGGCGATGAACTGGCTTTAAACCGTCTCTTACATCTGGAAGTGCACGAGATACGATTACGCTCATCGCATAGTCTAAAAAGGATGTACGCATTTCCTGACTAATATTAATTTCTTGAACGTTTGATCTTGGCGTGTCAGACAATTTATAAACCTCCCTTTGTAGAAACGATTCAAATCGTTTCTGGGTCTAAATCTTATTTATGTAAATAGTTATAATGAAATTATTTCCCGAAAAATAACCATCGCATTACTACAGATTATCTATCATTAAAGGTGGGATAGAAAAAATCTATCCCTTTCTTTTTTAAACATCTAGATTTTTTACATATTGGGCATTCTCTTCAATAAATTGACGGCGCGGTTCAACTTTTTCCCCCATAAGCATCTCAAATGTTTCATCTGCTTCTATAGCATCTTTGAGGTTCACTTGCAAAAGTGTACGTGTTTCGGGATTCATCGTTGTATCCCAAAGCTGATCAGGATTCATCTCTCCCAGACCTTTGTAACGCTGCACATTTGGCTTTGGTGTTGCCGTTAATGTTGCATTGATTGCTTCAAGTTGCTGGTTATTATAGGCATATTCAATTCTCTTCCCTTGTTGAACTTTGTACAAAGGTGGTTGAGCGATATAAATATAGCCAGCTTCAATTATTTTTCGCATATACCGATAGAAAAAGGTTAATAATAGGGTCCGAATATGTGCCCCGTCTACATCGGCATCTGTCATGATCACAATTTTATGATATCTTGCTTTTGAAATATCAAAGTCTTCCCCTATACCGGTTCCGGCAGCCGTAATCATCGCTCTTACTTCATTGTTTGAAAGAATTCGATCAAGACGAGCCTTTTCAACGTTTAAAATTTTACCTCGTAATGGCAAAATCGCTTGGAAATGACGGTCACGTCCTTGCTTAGCAGAACCACCTGCAGAATCACCTTCGACAATATAGATTTCGCTGATGGAAGGATCTTTTGAAGAACAATCCGCTAATTTCCCAGGTAAACTTGATACTTCTAATGCACTTTTTCGTCTTGTTAACTCACGGGCCTTTTTCGCAGCCATTCTTGCTCTTGTCGCCATTAATCCTTTATCCACGATTTTTTTAGCGACATCAGGATTTTCAAGTAAAAATTTCTCCAAATGATCAGCAAATACAGAATCTGTTATGGTACGAACTTCTGAATTTCCTAGTTTTGTTTTCGTTTGACCTTCAAACTGAGGATTTGGATGCTTAATAGAAATAATCGCAATTAATCCTTCTCGGACATCTTCGCCGGTAAGGTTTGTCTCATTTTCCTTAATAAATCCATACTTTCTGGCATAGTCATTGATCGCTCGAGTTAAAGCTGTTTTGAAGCCCGATTCATGTGTTCCGCCTTCATAGGTATGAATATTATTAGCAAATGAATAGATACTTTCTGTATAGCCATCATTATATTGCATGGCAATTTCAACAGAAATACCGTCCTTTTCTCCTTCAATATAAATAGGTTCTTCATGAAGAACTTCCTTTGTTCGGTTTAAATGCTCAACATAGGATTTAATACCGCCTTCATAATGGTATTCAGTTCGTTTATTTTCTTCTCGTTTATCCTCAAGTGTTATTAATAATCCCCGATTTAAAAAGGCTAATTCACGAATGCGAGTTGCGAGAGTGTCATAATCATATTCAATCGTTTCAGTAAAAATTTCTGGATCTGGTGAGAAATGCGTAATCGTACCTGTTTCTTCTGTATCTCCGACAACTTTTAAATCGGCAACAGGAACTCCTCTTTCAAACTTTTGATAATGAATATGTCCTTCACGATGAACATACACTTCTAAGTAAGCGGAAAGTGCATTTACAACAGAAGCACCTACACCATGCAACCCTCCGGATACCTTGTAGCCTCCACCACCGAATTTTCCGCCTGCATGAAGAACCGTCAAAATAACTTCAACAGCAGGTCGACCTGTTTTTTCTTGGATTCCTACTGGAATTCCGCGTCCATTATCTTTTACTGTTATGCTATTATCCTTTTCGATGGTCACATTTATTTCAGAACAATAGCCAGCAAGTGCTTCGTCAATACTGTTATCGACAATTTCCCACACTAAATGATGGAGACCTCTACCACTTGTTGAACCAATATACATCCCTGGTCGTTTCCGAACTGCTTCAAGACCCTCAAGGACTTGAATTTGATCGGCACCATAAGCTTCTTCTGGAACTGAATTTTGATTCATTGTCCACATGATTCACCTACACTTTCTTTTGGCGTTGATTATCGATAATCTATAAAAAACCTAACCTTCTTAAAGAAAATTAAGCTAATCGATTAAGTAAAAAATCAATTTATTTACTCATTTCTGATCTCAATCATTTGAGATATTCATTTTTGTTCTTTTTTTTAATGTTCCAGATGCTAATGGTGAAAAATAAATGTGATCATTTGTCACAATGATTGATTTGAAAGATTTTTTCTTTAGAGAGGCTGAGCTTTCTTTAAATTGATGAAAAAATGCATCCATATTTGTTGAAGAAGTACAGCTTTCTTTATCAATTATGGCGACTAACATCCGTTGTTTTAATGAGTGTTTTGTCTCCTAAATGAATATACACCCTTCCACCTCACTTAGATCTTTTTCAAATTCCCATCCTTCACAAAAAAAGTAGATGCTTCTTTTAATGTTTGATGATCAATCCCCTCAACACTAGTTGTGGTTACAAAGGTTTGAACTTTACCTTGTATGGTATTTAACAAATGGGACTGACGGATAATCATCTAATTCCGATAAAACATCATCTAATAAAAGAATAGGATATTCCCCAATTTCATCATGAATTAATTCAATTTCTGCTAGTTTAATCGATAAAGCCGTTGTTCTTTGTTGTCCCTGTGAACCGAAAGTTTGTACATCACGATCATTCACAAAAAAAAGAAGGTCATCCCGTTGAGGACCAAATAATGTGACACCACGGTCAATCTCTCTTTGTTTAACCTGATTATACTTATTTTCATATATATTAATCATTTTCGACAAATCTTGTTCTTCTGATACATCTACAGATGGCTTATATCTAATTTTTAGCTTTTCAAGTTCACGAGATATCCCCTCATGAATAGGTGTTGCCCGATTTTGCAGCAAGTGAAGGAATTCAAATCGCTTCCTCACAATTTTAGTAGCAGATTGAATAAATTGCTCTGTTAAAATATCAAGCATCGTTTCATCTGTTTGCTTTTTTATTTGCATATTGCTTCAAATAATGATTGCGTTGTTTTAAGATTTTATTCAATTGCCTGATCTCATGTAAATAAACAGGAGAAATTTGCCCAATCTCCATATCAATAAAACGACGTCTTATTTGAGGACTACCTTTCACCAGATTAAGATCTTCAGGTGCAAACATGACTACATTCATATTCCCAACATATTGACTTAATTTTTTTTGTTCAATATGGTTATATTTTGCCTTTTTTCCTTTTTTTGAAATAATAAGTTCCATTGGTAGAGATCCATGATTTTTTTGAATCCTACCTTCTATTTTAGCATATTCTGTATCCCAGCGAATAAGATCTTTATCATTTGTAGTACGATGGGATTTGGCCATGGCTAAAACATAAATCGACTCCATGACATTGGTCTTACCTTGTGCATTTTCACCAAGTATGACATTGACTTTATTTTCAAACTGAACTTCTAACTGTTCATAATTTCGAAAATTTTTCAAATGCAACTGTTTTATAAACATTCGCTTCATCCCTTTAAAGGAAAATTGATACCCTAAATCAGGATATATGTATCGAGACCCAGGATCTCTATTTTATCTCCTGAACGAAGCTTTCTTCCTCGCCTTTGGTCTTGTTCTCCGTTAATCAAAATTTCATTTTCACTTAAAAACCATTTAGCCATTCCACCTGTTGAAATAACATCCGCAGCTTTCAAGAATTGACCTAGTGTAATGAACTCAGTATCGATTTTAAGAGTTTTCATATGGTTTCACTCTTTCCTAAATTGTCTCTAATATTTTATTTTACTAAATAATCAACTCTTATACAAAGAAAAGTAATAAATTTATAAAGAAAACTTCATCAGTGGAGTTTTACGACTGTGACCCATATCTTTATCTGACCTGAGTGAGGGTATTATAGCCTGTTAAACCGGGATAAAAATATCTAATAAGCAATAGTGAAAAGCTACCAACCAAAAGTCGGCAGCTTTTCACTATTTAGGAAGAACAAATGCTTCTTGCATATCTGTTTAATAAGTTCTGACAGGTAAAATTAATTGTAGAATCGACTCGTCATTCATTGGTTGAATAATAAAAGGTCTCATTGCTCCTGTGAAACTAATTTTAATTTCTGTTCCCTCTAGCGCTTTTAGAGCATCCATCATGTATTTGGCACTAAATGAAATTTTTAACTCTTCCCCTGAAATAGATTGACTTTTTACTTCTTCAACTACTTTTCCAACTTCAGGAGTATTTGAGGATATTTCAATGGATCCATCTTCAATTGCTGAAAATTTAACAACATTGTTTCGACCTTCTCTAGCTAATAAGGAGGCACGGTCAATTGCATGTAGAAATTCCTTTGATTGTAATACAATGTCTGTTTTGCTTTCATTTGGAATTAATCTTGAAGTATCAGGATAATTCCCTTCTAATAACCTTGAAAAGAATAAAAGATGTGTCGCTTTAAATAAAACTTGATTTTCTGTAATAACAATATCAATCGATTCACTATTGTCAGCTAAAATTTTATTTAGTTCAATTAAACTTTTTCCTGGGATCACAACATTATAACTTGCATCTGTGTTTATTTCTATTTTTGCTTTTCTTAATGCTAATCGATGACTATCTGTTGCAATACAGATTAATTGATCATTTTCTACATTCCAGTTTACACCTGTCAAGATTGGGCGTGTTTCTGAGGTGGACACTGCAAAAACAGTTTGTCTGATCATTGCCTTTAGGAGGTCTGTTGGAATTCTAAAAACATTTTCTGCTTCAATTTTTGGTAAATGTGGATATTCATCCGCATCAAGACCAATTAAGTTAAACTCAGATGTTCCAGAACGAATAATGGTTTGTAAATGATTTTGAACTTCAATTTCTACATGATCCGTTGGAAGTTTTTTTACGATTTCACTAAAGAACTTAGCTTGAAGTACGATCGCACCTGTTTGTTTTATTTCCACAATTTCTTTTTCGCCATCTTCTTTAGGGATAAAGGATTCAATTGAAACATCCGAATCACTTCCTGTTAAAGAAACTCCTTCTTCTGTTGCAACAATTTTGATTCCAGTAAGGATAGGAATGGTTGTTCTACTCGTTACGGCTTTCATTACATCCTGGACACTTTGAACTAAGTGATCTCGTTGGATTATAAATCTCATTATCTTTAATCCTCCGTAGTTATATTTATATATATTTTTTTATAAAAGAATAGTAATAGAAGTAGTAGGGCCTGTGAATATGTGGATAACCCCAAAAAACGCAAAGGAACACAATCTATCCACATGTGGATAGACTGTGTATAAGTGAAGTCCAGTTATACACAATGTTTTATGAAATAGGTGTGATAAAAAAGTTAACTTTTTAATTCCTCATGAATATCTTTCAATTCTCTTTGTAATTGAGAGTCTGTTTGAAGTAATTTTGCTATTTTCTCATGTGCATGTATGACAGTTGTATGATCTCGCCCGCCAAATTCCTCACCAATTTTAGGTAGTGAAAAATCTGTTAGTTCTCTTGATAGATACATAGCGATTTGTCTTGGAAAGGCTACAGATTTTGTTCTTTTCTTCGCCTTGAAATCTTCCAATTTGATATTGTAATGTTCTCCCACAACTCTTTGGATCTCTGGGATTGTAATAATTTTCGGTTTTGAACTTGGGATAATGTTTTTAAGTGCCTCAGCTGCTAGATCCGCATTAATATCTTTGTTAACTAAAGAAGAATAAGCAACAACTCGAATAAGTGCGCCTTCTAGTTCTCGAATATTTGTATCGATTTGATTGGCAATATAAAGCATGACTTCATTTGGAATATCTAATCCATCTGCTTTCGCCTTTTTTCGTAGAATGGCAATTCTGGTTTCTAAATCTGGAGGAGTAATATCTGTAATTAATCCCCACTCGAACCTGGAACGAAGTCGATCCTCTAGTGTTGGAATTTCCCGAGGCGGCCGGTCACTTGAAATGACAATTTGTTTGCTTTCTTCATGCAATGTATTGAACGTATGGAAAAATTCTTCTTGAGTTGATTCTTTTCCAGCTAAAAATTGAATATCATCAATTAATAGGACATCTGCACTGCGATATTTGTTGCGAAAGGCTTCCGCCTTATTATCACGAATCGAATTAATAAATTCATTTGTGAATTTTTCTGAGGATAAATAAACCACTTTTGCATTTGGTTTATGTTCTAAAACGTAATGCCCGATTGCATGCATAAGATGGGTCTTGCCAAGCCCAACTCCTCCGTAAATAAATAATGGATTATAGGCTTTCGCAGGTGCTTCTGCAACAGCTAGAGAAGCTGCATGGGCAAAACGGTTTCCTGATCCAATGACAAATGTATCAAAAGTATTCTTTTGATTTAACATACTAGGTGGAAATTCTGAATGTGGCTCTTCTCTTTTAGGTTTAGAGGCCATTTGCAGTCGATGATCTTCTTCTTTTTGACTTTGCGGAATAATAAATTTCACACTAAACTCTTCTCCTGTAATTTCATAGAGAACCCCAGAGATTAAAGGGGAATAGCGTTCTTCTAGCCAATCACGTGCAAATTCATTTGGAGCTACTACAACTAATGAATCGCCTTGAAGGGAATGAGCTTTAGTAGACTTCAGCCAAGTATCAAAGCTAGGTTTACTGACCTTCTCCTGGACATTAGCTAATATACGATTCCAAAGATCCTCAATATTTTCCAACAAGTCTCCCTCCTTTACACGTTTCGTACAAAAAAAACAAAAGGTTATACAACATGTACAACCTAAGATTTATAAATATACAAAACCAATTTTGTGGATAAATATATTATATGGAAATAAAGTAATGTTTCGACAATATCCACGCGTTGTGGATAAGCTTTATTAACGCAAGTGGACAACTTGTCCACAGGTTATCCACACTTTGTGGATAACATAGATTAGTGGATAACTTATTAAGAGGTGAAAACAAAAATATAATATCAAATAAACGCAAGGTATGCAACGAATTTTAAAATTTATCCACAATGTTATTAAGTTGTTCCTTAAAAATATCCACAGGTAGTGATTTGTGCAAAACATGTCAATACATGTTGTGGATAACGAAGAAATCTGTCGAAAATTATCCACAAGTTGATGAAAGCAATGGTTCTGAAAGAATAATCCCGAGATGCAGCAATTGAATAGAATTTATCATTAAGGCAAATGAAAAGATGAACTTAAAATGATTAGATCAATAAGTTTTTTTATTTTGTCCAAGGGCATGAATGAAATGAGAGGTAAAATTTGTAGATGAAATTATAAACTTTTTCTGATATACTTTCGAAAGAGAGTTGACCTTTTTAAACACGATATATATAATTAGAATACTGTGTTTGGAAACAATTCCTCAGGGAGGTGTCATATATGAAAAGAACATATCAACCTAAAACGCGTAAACATAGCAAGGTTCATGGATTCCGTAGTCGCATGAGCAGCTCAAACGGACGTAATATCTTAGCCCGTCGCCGTCGTAAAGGAAGAAAAGTATTGTCTGCCTAGGCCACTGAAATGTCAGTGGTCTTTTTTCTCATTAGATGAAAAGAGGATGTCCTAAAGGTAGTGTGTTAGAAGTCACCATACAATATCCTAGTATCAAATCAGTAAATGATATTTGATGAAGGTGAATTTTTGAGTGCCAGATACCATTTAGGAACATCCTTGCTAATTTATTTAGAGTAAAGAGATATATTTTCTTAAACGAAAGTAAAAGTAGGAGTATCCAAAATGAGAAAAGAATATCGAATTAAAAAAAATAAAGATTTTCAAGTCGCTTTTAAAAAAGGAAAATCGGTTGCAAATCGCCAATTTGTTATATATACATTGAAAAAGCCAGATCAGAATCATTTTCGAATTGGTTTATCTGTTAGTAAAAAAATTGGGAACGCTGTTACTCGTAATCAAATTAAAAGATATGTTCGCCAAGTTTTTCATGAATTGGATGGACAATTACATAATGATATAGACTTCGTCATTGTTGCTCGAAGACCTACTGCAACAATGGACTATTTTGAAATTCAAAAGAGCCTATCGCATGTATTGAGACTTGCTCGAGTTATTAAGAAGTAATAAAACAAATAAAAATCATTACGCTTTAAGGAGGAAAAAAAGGTTGAAAAAGCGAATATTTTTAATAATCGGTTTAGTTCTTGCTATCGTTTTCTTAGCTGGCTGTACGCAAACGAATGCACCGATTACAACTGAAAGTGAGGGCTTTTGGAATCAATATATTGTATACCCACTTTCATGGTTTATTGTAAAAGTTGCTGAATTTGCTGGTGGGAATTTTGGATTAGCGATTATTATTGTCACGATTATAATAAGGCTTATTATTTTGCCTCTTATGATCAAACAAATAAAGAGCTCAAAGGCTATGCAAGTAGTTCAGCCAGAATTAAAAGCATTAAAAGAGAAATATAGTTCTAAAGATCAAAAAACTCAGGAAAAGTTGCAACAAGAGACGATGCAATTATTTCAAAAGCACAATATTAATCCACTTGCGGGTTGTTTACCACTTGTAGTACAGATGCCCATCTTAATTGGTATTTATCATGCCATTATGAGGACACCACAATTACAAGAGCATGCCAATTTCCTATGGTTTGATCTCTCTGCAGCAGATCCGTATTATATATTACCAGTCGTTGCAGGTATCACGACTTTTATTCAACAAAAAATTTCAATGGTTGGAATGGATAATAATCCTCAGATGGCCATGATGCTTTGGCTAATGCCAATTATGATTATTGTCTTTGCTGTTAATTTCCCAGCTGCTCTTGCTTTATATTGGGTAGTGGGTAATATTTTCTCAATTATACAGACTTATTTCATTAAAGGCCCTGATTTAAAAGCAGCAGCGTCTGTAAAAGCGGGGGGAGCTAAAAAGTGAAACAGGTTACTGCTACGGGACAAACTGTCAAACAAGCAGTAGAATCAGCTTTAGCTCAACTACAAACAACAGAAGATCAAACTGAGATTTCCATCATTGATGAAGGAAAAAAGGGTATTTTTGGAATTTTTGGTTCACGCCCTGCAGTTGTAAAGGTATCTATAAAAATTGACCCTATTGATGTGGCCAAACAATTTTTATCAGATGTATGTGAAAAGATGGGTGCGCCAATTTCAATAGAAGTTGAAAAAGATGGAAAGCAAGTTAAATATACATTATCTGGAGATAGGATCGCCCTATTAATTGGTAAAAGAGGACAAACCCTAAATTCTCTTCAATATTTGACCCAGCTTGTTATCAACCGTTCTTCTGACCATTATATAAATGTCCTTTTGGATGCCGAACAATATCGCGAAAAAAGAAGTGAAACGTTAATTCATTTAGCAGAACGTCTTGCACAAAAGGCAGTCAGAACGGGAAAAGAAGTTGTATTAGAGCCAATGCCATCTTATGAGCGTAAAGTGATTCATTCTGCGTTAATTGGAAATAAAAGAATTAAGACGTATTCAAGTGGAGAGGATCCGCATCGTCATATTGTGATTGCACCAAACCATTAAAAATATGTATTTAAGTCTCTGATTTATTGAAATCAGAGACTTTTTTTATCAAAAAAAGTGAGCAAAAAATGGTTTATTCCTCTTGGAACTTTTCTTTTTGATCCTCGAGCTAAGTGCTTTATTGTTATTCACATGTGGATAAGTTAAAATAAAACAATGATCATGAGGAATTGTGGATAAAATGATATTATTAGGAGTTCCCGTTTTTTGGAGGACTCTTGCGTTATTTATAGAATGAGGTGAAAAGATTGGAACTTGATACCATTGCAGCTATTTCGACTCCAATGGGAGAAGGTGCGATAGCAATTGTCCGCTTAAGTGGGGATAAAGCTTTTCCTATTGCTGAAAAGCTATTTCAAAGTATTAGTAGGAAAAAAATAAGTGCAGAACCATCACATACGATTCATTACGGACATATTGTGGATCCAGAGACAAAGGAGATAGCTGAAGAAGTAATGCTATCGATCATGAGAGGTCCTAAAACATTTACAAAAGAGGACGTTGTCGAGATTAATTGTCATGGTGGAATCGTATCGGTTAATCGAGTGTTGCAACTTTGTATCACAAATGGGGCACGGTTAGCGGAACCAGGAGAATTTACAAAGCGAGCGTTTATGAATGGACGAATTGATTTGTCACAAGCTGAGGCCGTGATGGATTTAATTCGGGCAAAAACAGATCGTGCGATGAATGTTGCTTTGGGTCAGATGGAAGGCAAATTGTCTAAGCTGATTCGGAAACTTCGTCAAGAAATATTAGAAACGTTGGCTCAAATTGAAGTGAATATTGATTATCCTGAATATGATGATGTAGAAGAAATGACTTTAAAAATACTTAAGGAAAAATCTACTTATGTAAGTCAGGAAATTGAAAAGCTATTAAAGACATCGGGTCAAGGTAAGATTTTACGTGAAGGATTGTCAACTGTGATAGTCGGTCGTCCAAATGTCGGAAAATCCTCTCTCTTAAATAGTTTAGTTCATGAGAATAAAGCGATTGTGACCGATATACCAGGGACAACTCGGGATGTTATTGAGGAATATGTAAATGTTCGAGGAGTTCCGTTGAAATTATTAGATACAGCGGGTATTCGAGAAACAGAAGATATTGTGGAACGAATTGGTGTGGAAAGATCACGCCAAGTTTTAAAAGAAGCCGATCTTTTACTGCTCATCTTGAATTATTCCGATGAATTAACAATAGAAGATGAAAATCTATTTGATGCAGTTAAGGATATGGAAGTTATTGTGATTGTTAATAAAACAGACCTTCCGCAAAAAATTGATTTGGAGCGGGTTCGACAATTGGCGCAAAATCATAAGCTCATTACCACCTCCCTTATTGAAGAAAAAGGCATCGAAGAGTTAGAGGAAGCCATAGCCGATCTATTTTTCAGTGGCTCAATTGAGGCAAATGATATGACTTATGTATCAAATAGTCGACATATCGGTCTTTTAACTCAAGCCCTCAATTCAATGAAAGAAGTTCGTAATGGCATCGAAATAGGAATACCTATTGATATCATTCAAATTGATCTAACCAGATCATGGGAGTTACTTGGAGAAATCACAGGAGATAGTGTCCATGATGAACTCATCAATCAGTTATTCTCCCAATTTTGTTTAGGGAAGTAGAAAAGCGAAAGGCCTTGTGCTAAAGGCTAGCAACGTACTGGGTAAGATAGACTAAAGCGCCGTAAAGGCGCAAGTACTTGCGACGCCGGCACTTGCACGTCCTGTGCAGGCGTGAACGTATAAAGGAGGTAACACATGCAATACGAAGCAGGAAGTTTTGATGTAATTGTTGTTGGTGCCGGTCATGCAGGTTGTGAAGCAGGTCTAGCAGCTGCACGTCTTGGTGCTACAACATTAATGGTAACCATTAACTTAGATATGGTTGCCTTTATGCCATGTAACCCATCCATCGGTGGACCGGCAAAAGGCATCGTTGTTAGAGAAATTGATGCACTTGGTGGAGAAATGGGTAAAAATATTGATAAAACTCATATTCAAATGAGAATGCTGAATACAGGAAAAGGACCAGCTGTGCGTGCATTACGTGCACAGGCGGATAAAATTTCGTATCAGTCTGAAATGAAAAAGACACTGGAAAATGAAAAAAACATAACATTAATTCAAGGAATGGTTGAACAACTGATTATAGAAGATGGTAAATGTAAGGGTGTTGTGACAAAGACAGGTGCTGTCTATCGCGCTAAAACGGTTGTCATTACAACAGGAACCTATCTACGCGGAGAAATCATTCTTGGAGAATTAAAATATTCAAGTGGTCCTAATAATCAGCAGCCATCTATAAAGCTTTCAGAACAGTTAGAGGAAATTGGCTTTCATTTAGTCCGATTTAAAACAGGTACACCGCCACGAGTGAACAGCAAAACCATTGATTACAGTAAAACTGAAATCCAACCTGGTGATGACGTCCCTCGTTCTTTTTCCTACGAAACAACAAAATTTATAACCGATCAGTTGCCATGTTGGCTTACTTATACAAATGAACACACACATAGGATTATTGATGAAAACCTGCATCGTGCCCCTATGTTCTCTGGAATGGTAAAAGGGACAGGTGCCCGTTATTGTCCATCCATTGAGGATAAGGTTGTCCGGTTTAACGATAAGCCAAGACATCAAATCTTTCTTGAGCCTGAAGGCAGAAATACAGAGGAAGTTTATGTTCAAGGTCTTTCAACAAGCATGCCTGAAGACGTTCAACAAAAAATATTACATTCAATGGCAGGTTTAGAAAATGTTCAAATGATGAGACCTGGATATGCCATTGAATATGATGCAGTTGAACCATCACAATTATGGCCAACGCTAGAAACGAAAAGGATCAAAAATCTTTATACAGCTGGACAAATAAATGGAACATCAGGTTACGAAGAAGCTGCAGGCCAAGGAATAATGGCTGGAATTAATGCAGGGTTAAATGCTCTAGGTAAAGAAGAATTGATCCTAAGCCGCTCAGATGCCTATATTGGTGTGCTAATTGATGATCTTGTCACAAAGGGTACAAATGAACCTTATCGTCTCCTTACTTCAAGAGCAGAATATCGCTTACTTCTTCGTCATGATAATGCTGACCTTCGTCTTACTGAAAAAGGCCATGACATCGGACTCATTTCAGAAGAACGTTATGAACGGTTTAAAGAGAAAAGACAGGCCATTGAAGAGGAAAAAAAACGTCTTAAGAACCTAATGATTAAACCAACTCAGGCTGTTCAAGATTTGATAAAAAGTTTGGGTGGAAGTGAACTTAAGGATGGAATAAAAGCTGCCGATCTGTTGAAGCGTACGGAAATGCATTATGAACATATAGACCTTATAGCTAAAAATGAAGTAGAGCTTGATCCAGATGTGAAAGAACAAGTAGAAATTCAGATTAAGTATGAGGGGTATATTGAAAAATCACTTCAACAAGTGGAACGTCTAAAAAAGATGGAAGATAAGAAAATACCTGAAGACATTGATTACGATGCTATTGGTAGTCTTGCAACTGAAGCCAGACAAAAACTTAAAAAAGTACGTCCATTGTCACTTGCTCAAGCTTCAAGAATTTCTGGTGTCAACCCGGCGGATATTTCTATTTTGCTTGTTTACTTAGAACATGGAAAAATTGTAAAAGTGTCGAATGAATAATTGAGAAAGCAATAAGCTAAGGAAGGTTTTGACGATGAATACGGAACAATTTACCAAGTTACTAGCGGAGAAGGGGATTTCTCTAACTCCCTTGCAGCTTGAACAATATGAAACCTATTATAAAACACTTGTCGAGTGGAATGAGAAAATGAATTTAACAGCGATTACTGAAAAAGAAGATGTGTATCTAAAACACTTTTTTGACTCAGTTAGTGCGGGTTTTTATTTTAACTTTGATCAATCTTTACATGTTTGTGACGTGGGTGCGGGCGCAGGGTTTCCAAGCATCCCGATTAAAATAGCCTTTCCTAAAATCCATGTCACAATCGTTGATTCGCTTAATAAAAGAATTAACTTTTTAGAGCATTTAGCAGAACAATTAAAACTTGAGCATGTCCGTTTTATCCATGACCGAGCAGAAACATTTGGGCAGGAACTCAGAGCATCGTGAAGCCTATGATGTTGTAACAGCAAGGGCAGTTGCAAGAATGTCCGTATTAAGCGAACTTTGTCTTCCACTGGTTAAAATGGGTGGTACTTTTATTGCCATGAAAGGATCTAGTGGAAAAGAAGAACTTGATGCTGGAGAGAAAGCCATATCATTATTGGGCGGTTTATTAGAAGAAACTCACTCTTTTTCTTTACCTTTTGAGGAGAGTGAGCGAAATATTTTTATCATCAAGAAAACGAAAACAACACCAAAGAAGTATCCTCGTAAACCAGGTACACCTAACAAAAGCCCTATTGAGTAGAGTTACTTTTTCCTATTAAATATGGCATAATCTTTATAGTAGTGTGAACGATAATAGGTAAATTGAATGTAAAAAGTAATGATATTTAGTAAAATGACTTTTAGGTTTTGTAAAATCTTTATCGTTATGCAGGACTTGTCGTTTTTTTCGAGAATTAGTAATAGGGAGTTTCGTAAAGGTGGTGCAGGGTGATGAAGAATACTTTTTCACGCCTTTTTGGCCTCGGCGAAAAGGAAGAGCAAATGGATGTCGACGACAAATTGGAAGATTCTAGCGATGTTGCAGAAATAATAGAAAAAAAAGTAAAAAATGAAGAAATAGAAAAAATTCCAATCGACCATATTATCCCGAATCGTTTTCAACCAAGAACGATATTTGATGATGAAAAAATAGAGGAATTATCTCGAACCATTCACACACATGGGATTATTCAACCAATTGTCGTTCGAGAATTTGAACAGAATACGTTTGAAATCATTGCCGGTGAACGAAGATGGCGGGCAATGAAAAAGCTTGGTTGGGATGTAGTACCTGCCATTGTAAAAGACTTTAACGATACAGAAACAGCCTCGGTTGCTTTAATTGAAAATCTCCAGAGAGAAGAGCTCTCTCCAATTGAGGAAGCTATGGCCTATGGTAAGTTACTTGAACTTCACCATTTAACTCAGGAGGCACTGGCTCAACGTCTTGGTAAGGGGCAATCAACGGTTGCGAATAAATTGCGATTGCTTAAGCTTCCACAAGAAGTACAAGATGCTTTATTAAATAAATTAATAACTGAGCGTCATGCACGTTCCCTGATTCCGCTTAAAGATCCCGAAAAGCAAGTGAAACTGTTAGAGGAAATTATCTTAAAAGGTTTCAATGTCAAACAAACGGAAGATCGGGTTGTTAAAATGCTCGAGCAATTACGGGAAAAGCCGAAACCAAAGAGAAAAGCATTTAGCAAGGATATGAGAATTGCTGTAAATACCATTCGTCAATCCTTATCAATGGTTTCAGATAATGGGATAAACCTAGACTCTGAAGAAGAGGAATTTGAAGAATATTATCAATTCACCATTAAAATACCCAAAAAGAAATAAAGAAAAAAGCTATTATTCTTACTTAAATGATATGACTGTGCATGGATGTCTTGAATATGATACCTATTTAACTACAACTGCTCATACACATAAAGAGAAACTTAACAAATCATTGTTAGTTTCTCTCTTTTTTTCACTCTTAAGAAAGTATAAAATTGCAACGCTGGAGAAGTTCGACGTAGCGGCAATTTTTAGGAAAACAGTATAAGTGCAACTACGCCTCTGTCTTCGCCTTGCAGGCTCGCCAATTGGCGAGTTTTCTTTACGCTTTCATATGGCTCTATGCGATTAATGAACAAAGGTTTTAAGAAAAGAACTATTATCCTATATAATTCGTGATAAAATAGAATACATACTTACAATTTTACATGTTTAATAGTTTATGAATAGATATATGACTTTTAATGGAAATAAAGGTAGGTGACAATGTGGGCAAAGTAATCTCAATAGCAAACCAAAAAGGAGGAGTCGGCAAGACGACAACTTCTGTTAATCTAGGTGCCTGCTTAGCTTACATAGGAAAAAAGATACTATTGGTAGACATCGATCCTCAAGGAAATGCTACTAGTGGTGTTGGGATTGATAAAGCGGATGTTGACCAATGCATCTATGATGTACTAGTTGATGATTTAGAAGCAAGCAAAGTTATTAAGCCAACCCTTGTAGAGAATCTCTATTCCATACCTGCTACCATTCAACTTGCTGGAGCGGAAATTGAATTAGTTCCAACTATTTCAAGGGAAGTTCGTTTAAAAAGGGCGTTAGAAAAAGTAAAGGATGAATTTGATTATATTATTATTGATTGTCCCCCCTCTTTAGGCCTGTTGACACTTAATGCTTTAACCGCTTCTGATTCAGTCCTTATCCCCGTCCAATGTGAGTATTATGCATTAGAAGGATTAAGTCAGCTTTTAAATACGGTTCGTCTCGTTCAAAAACATTTAAATAAAGATTTAAATGTTGAAGGTGTATTGCTGACGATGCTCGATGCACGGACAAATCTTGGTATTCAGGTTATTGAAGAAGTGAAAAAGTACTTTCAAGACAAGGTATATAAAACCATTATTCCTCGTAACGTTCGTCTCAGTGAAGCCCCTAGCCATGGTGAACCGATTATCATTTATGACCCTAAGTCGCGTGGTGCTGAAGTTTATTTAGATTTGGCAAAGGAGGTTGTTCGAAATGGCTAAAGGTGGTCTCGGAAAAGGATTGAATGCCTTTTTTTCAAATGTAGAAGTAGAGAAAGATGAGTTTATTCGGGAAATAAACATTGCTGAGTGTAGGCCAAATCCTTATCAACCCCGAAAAATATTTGAGCAAGAAGCCATCGAGGAACTAAAGCAATCGATTGAGGAGTATGGTATTCTTCAACCTCTTATTGTGAGAAAAACGATAAAAGGTTATGAAATTGTTGTGGGTGAAAGACGTTTCCGGGCAGCTAAAGAAGCAAAGCTGGATACAGTACCTGTTGTGATACGAGAATTGACGGAACAGCAAATGATGGAAATGGCAGTATTAGAAAATTTACAACGTGAAGACTTAACCCCCATTGAGGAAGCAGCTGCCTATCAAATGTTGATGGGAAAATTAAAAATTACGCAAGAGGAACTGTCGAAAAGGTTAGGGAAAAGTAGACCACATATTGCAAACCATGTTCGATTATTATCCCTCCCTGCTAAAATTCAAGAGTTAATAACAGAAGGTAAGATTTCAATGGGACATGGTCGTGCACTTCTTGGTCTTCGTAAAAAGGAATCAATTACGAAAGTGGTTGAGAAGGTTTTAAAAGATGGACTAAATGTTCGCCAACTAGAACAATTGATTCAAGAATTAAACGAGCATGTTTCACGTGAAACAAAGAAACCTGTACCAGAAAAGGATATTTTTATTAAAGAACAAGAGTCCAGTCTTTGTGAAAGATTTGGTACGAAGGTTCAAATCAAGCAAACAAAGGATAAAGGAAAAATTGAAATTGAATTTTTTTCAAAAGAAGATTTGGAACGTATTTTAGATATGCTTGATACGAAACAAGAGCTCTAAACCATCCTTATATAGATGGTTTCTTTTTTTTTTATAATAGGTTATGTTAATGATAATAGTTGCTAAAAAATGAACATACTAGTCAAATTATATTTAATAATCAAGTAAAACTGCTTGCAAAAGGGAGTTTTCTTTAAGTTTATCTTCGTGCTAGTGTTTCAGGGAAAGGAAGAAAGATATGTTTTTATTAGGTTCTATTGTGAATAGTGGACTCATTGTGGCAGGAGTATTAATCGGAAAATTTCTAAACCGTATTCCAGAAAAAACGAAAGAAACCGTTATGTATGGAATTGGATTAACGGTTACGATTCTGGGATTACAGATGGGTTTAACAAGTGAAAATTTCTTAATCGTTATATTAAGTATTGTTTTTGGTGCGATGATTGGAGAATACTTTGGTTGGGAGGATAAATTAAATTCTCTAGGAATATGGTTGGAGAAAAAAGTCGGTTCAGAAGGTGAAGGAAGTATTGCAAAAGGATTTGTCACAGCCACGTTAATTTTTGTTATTGGTGCGATGGCTATTCTCGGCGCATTGGATAGTGGCATTCGTGGGAATCATGACATTCTTTATACAAAAGGGATTATTGATGGTTTCACAGCATTTATTTTAACGACAACGTTAGGAATTGGCGTTATTTTTTCTGCCATACCTGTCCTTTTATATGAAGGTCTTATTGCGTTATTTGCCACGCAAATCAACCAAATCGTCCCTGCTGAATTAATGGATCAATTTATTGTTGAAATGACAGCAACAGGTGGTGCAATGATTTTAGCTCTTGGTTTGAATTTAATGGGACTAACAAAAATTAGAGTAGCCAATCTTTTACCAAGCGTCATTGTAACGGGTGTTATTGTGACCATTCTCTATTTTTACAAGTTATATTTTAACTTCATTCAGCAGAAGTTCTCCACTTCTAAAGTTAAGGGATGAATGCAAAGAGCTCTCCGATTCAGTGGGGGTTCAAACCCCGGCTGAATGAAGTTAAGCCTCCGGCGAGTCTTCGATTTTTACGGGTAATTTATCGAGCGAGCTCATATAATCCGGACGCAAATTCGACGGGCGAATTTGATAATTTTGAACTTGCCGCTCTCGAAGATAAATATGAAAGCGGCTCATTTGGTTTAAAGTGTTTTTTCTTGATCTTGGTCCAATGTCCACTGTAGTTCGGAAAAAGAATGTCCTGGTTTATAGGCAATACTTGCATCATGAATTCCATTTGCAATGGTTTTGGCCATTTCCATAATGAGATGCAATCTAGTATTTTGTAAAACAAAATATTCCATAAATCCACTTACATTCACAATACCTGTAATATGAATATCACCTACAGCCGGTAATTCTTTATTAACACCTGATCCAGGTTTTACAGGTCCCATTCCGATTTGAATAATCCCAACACTTTTCAAACGTCCTAAACAAGCGTCTATCCCAATAATAAATGGATTTTTGTGAATGGATTTGATTTCGCTTAGTTTGTCGGCTAAATTTAATGCATGAATAGGGTTTTCTAATGATCCATAAATATGAAAAGGATGAATGTTTTTCTCTACTAGCAAAGTACCAATTAGGGGTCCTAACGAATCTCCTGTCGAGCGATCTGTTCCAATACAAACAAATACGACGGGTCTATTGTTTAATGCAGATGGTATGAATGCAAATAGTTCATTAGCTATCCGATCAATAGCATCTTGTTCGTAGTGAGGTATTCTTATTGTCTCTTTCTTTTTTTTATCAAAAATGTTTGATTTAAAATTCAATGCACACTCTCCCCCTATGTTATAGTTGGATATAAATTAATTTGATTGTTCTGACATTTTTATTTAGATACTTACTTTAAGCCATTCCCGTGCCAGTTAACAGGATCGCTTGCGCTTCTTGTCTAGTCTGGCTACAGCTTTTCTATCAGTATACGGCCTTTTTTCTATTTCTATACATAGTTGATATATTAAATATTTAGTTGGAGAAAACGAATATAAATTCGACATTATTTTACAATAATCAATAGGTAAAATAGTGATTAAATATTCATTTTAAGAAGAATAATTGATAAAATGGATTTACCTTAATAGAAATCTTTGGAGGAAACTAGGTGAGAATATGACTTATTTGGACAAAGGAATGCAAGCCATGATAAAAAATCTATCAAATGAAGAAGTTTGGAAGGTTTTAGGAGGCGGATTATTAAAAATAATCCTTATTATGATTATCAGTAAATTCGTCATACAAATTGGTAAAATCGCAATAGTAAACATTTTTAAAGTTAGACAGCATTCTGCCATGATAAGGGTATCCGAACGTCGAGAAGCTACACTCATGAAACTTCTGCAAAATGTATTAACTTATGTTATCTATTTTATTGCTATTTTAATGATATTATCAACACTTACCATAAACGTAAGTGCGATTCTAGCGGGTGCCGGAATTGTCGGTTTAGCAGTTGGTTTTGGAGCACAGAGTCTTGTAAAAGATGTTATTACAGGATTTTTTATCATTTTTGAAGATCAATTTTCTGTTGGTGATATTATTCGAGTTGGCCAATTCGAAGGAACGGTAGAGGAAATTGGATTAAGAACGACAAAAATAAAAAATTGGACAGGTGAACTTCACATTATACCGAATGGTAATATTTTAGAAGTGACTAATTTCTCCTTGAACAATAGCGTTGCTGTTATTGATATTAGTGTTGCATATGAGGAGAATATACAACGAGTGGAACAGCTGATTCAAGATTTACTATTATCGATGCAGGATAAATATGAAGATATTGTGCAACCACCTGAATTGCTTGGTGTACAAAATTTAGGTGCTTCAGAAGTGATCATTCGTGTAACAGCTGAAACATTACCTATGCGTCATCTGTTTATTGCGAGGCAACTAAGAAAAGAAATTAAGCTATGTCTTGACGAACACGGAATTGAAATACCCTTTCCAAGGCTTGTTATGTATTCTCGGCAAGATCGTGAAGGCTTATCTAAAAAAGAGGTTGGAGCTGAATAGGAGGAATTTAAAGTGGAAGAAAAAGAATTTGCTTTAAATGATGTGGTTGAAATGAAAAAGGCCCATCCATGTGGGACAAATCGCTGGAAGATTATTAGATTAGGAATGGATATTCGCATCAAATGTGAGGGATGTTCACACAGTGTTTTAATTCCAAGAAAAGAATTTGCGCGCAAAATGAAAAAAGTTCTTGTTAAGCATGAGGAATAGCTCTCTGTTTATAATGGAAACAACTTACAGCACAACTTGCACTATTAAGATTAAATAACTATAATTACTTGAGGTTTGTATATTGAGGAAATGAAATAATTTTTGTTAAAATATACGATTTATTTTAGAGTTTTAATTATTGTCTAGCGCAACCGCCTACCCCCTCGAGGTCACAAGCCAATCCATCAGAAGGTTAAAGAACACCATCTTGCCGGCTCGTCTTGTGCTATGCCCGAGGCTGAACAAGGCGCTTGCGCTTTCAGAATTATTCATGAGGAGTGACGAGGATGGCTTTAACAGCTGGAATAGTCGGTTTACCTAACGTAGGGAAATCCACTTTATTTAATGCAATTACACAAGCGGGTGCGGAGTCTGCTAACTATCCATTTTGTACAATCGATCCAAATGTGGGAGTCGTTGAAGTACCAGATGAACGTTTAAACAAATTAACGGAACTGGTTCAACCGAAAAAAACAGTACCAACTACGTTTGAATTCACGGATATTGCTGGCATTGTTAAAGGTGCAAGTAAAGGTGAAGGCTTGGGAAATAAATTTCTTTCTCACATTCGTGAAGTAGATGCCATTTGTCAGGTTGTTCGCTGTTTTGCCGATGACAATATTACTCATGTTTCTGGTAAAGTTGATCCAATTGATGATATTGAAACGATTAATCTGGAATTGATTTTAGCCGATCTTGAATCCGTTGAGAAACGAATTGGTCGTGTTGAGAAGCTTGCCAAACAGAAAGATAAAGATGCAGTCATTGAGTTTGAAGTATTGCAAAAATTAAGGGATGCTTTTGAAGCGGAAAAACCAGCTAGAACGGTTGAATTTACGGAAGACGAACTTAAGGTTGCAAAGGGGCTTCATCTTCTTACAATCAAACCTGTTTTGTATGTGGCTAATGTGAGTGAAGACGATGTGGCCAATCCTAAAGACAATGAATATGTTCAGAAGGTAAAAGAATTTGCTTCACAGGAACAAGCAGAAGTCATCGTAATCTGTGCCAAAATAGAGGAAGAAATTGCAGAGCTTGAAGGGGAAGAAAAGGAAATGTTCCTATCTGAACTAGGCATTGCAGAATCGGGTCTTGATCAGTTAATTAGAGCTGCCTATAGTTTACTAGGACTAGCTACTTATTTTACTGCTGGTGTTCAAGAAGTTCGTGCATGGACATTCCGAAATGGTATGAAGGCACCTCAATGTGCAGGGGTTATTCATTCTGATTTTGAAAAGGGTTTTATTCGTGCTGAAACAGTTGCGTATGAAGACCTATTAGCTGCCGGTAACATGGTAGCAGCGAAAGAGGCTGGAAAAGTTCGCCTTGAAGGAAAAGAGTATGTGGTAAGAGACGGAGATGTTATGCATTTCCGATTTAATGTATAAAATGTATAAGATGTAGTGTTAAAAAGATCTTCTGTTTAAAAGCAACAGGAGATCTTTTTTATATTACTTGAACCAAGAGATTACTTAAGCTTGAAAGTGGTCTAGCTTTGCAGGACAAGGATGTACAGGTACGAGTGTTATCATAAGTCGCTTGCACTACCCTGAATTTTGTGATATAATTTCATCTTGTGAGTAATGAATAATTGCTCCTTGCCCTTTAAGGGCCGTTTAGACCAAAAGGAGGTGAACGTGATGAGAAAGTACGAAATTATGTACATCATCCGCCCAAATATTGAAGATGAAGCTAAAAAGGCTTTAGTAGAGCGTTTTAACGGAGTCTTAACAGATAATGGTGCGGAGTTAGTTGACTCAAAAGAGTGGAGTAAACGTCGTCTTGCATATGAAATCAATGATTTCCGTGATGGTTACTACCAATTAATGCATGTTAATGCTGAAGCAGTTGCTGTTGATGAATTTACTCGTCTAGCAAAAATCAGCGAAGACATCATTCGCCATATTGTTGTTAGAGATGAAAAATAAAACTGATATAAATCATTTTCGATTTTTTTGTTTTATATAAAAAACAAAAATTTGGAGGAAGGAGTTGATTCTGATGATGAATCGTGTTGTTCTAGTTGGTCGTTTAACAAAGGACCCAGAGCTACGATATACACCAAATGGGGTTGCAGTTGCCTCTTTTTCATTAGCTGTCAACCGTAATTTCACTAACCATCAAGGTGAGCGGGAGACAGATTTTATTAATTGTGTGGTTTGGCGTAAACCAGCAGAAAACGTAGCAAACTTCCTGAAAAAGGGTAGTCTTGCCGGCGTTGATGGCCGAATTCAAACACGTAATTATGAAGGACAAGATGGTAAACGTGTTTATGTCACAGAAGTTTTAGCTGAAAGTGTACAATTCCTTGAACCGAAAGGAAGTTCTGGAAAAGGTAGAAGCGATCAGGAAAACTTCGGTGGTGGATCACAGGATAATCCGTATGGAAACAATAATCAGAATCAACAACGTCCACAGAGTAATAATCGGAATAACCAAGGGTTCACTCGTTTAGATGAAGATCCATTTGCTCAAGATGGTCAAATTGATATCTCGGACGATGATCTTCCATTCTAAGGAGCAGTTCTAAAACTATAATATAAAAGGAGTGACTATAATGGCAATGGGTGGCGGAGGACGCAGAGGCGGACGTGCAAAACGTCGTAAAGTTTGCTATTTTACTGCAAACGGTATTACACATATCGACTATAAAGACACTAGACCTTCTAAAAAAATTCATTTCTGAACGTGGTAAAATTTTACCTCGTCGTGTAACAGGAACTTGTGCTAAATACCAACGCAAATTAACAATTGCAATCAAACGTTCACGTACGATGGCATTACTTCCATACGTAACTGGTGAATAATAAATAGTAAAAAGACATCCATCTCTTCTTGATTTGGATGTCTTTTTTTGTTTTATAAAAAGATGTCAATAATTTCAAGAAGATGGTATATGGTTTTATGTATAATTATAAGGGATATAAGACGGATATTTGGAAGTATATAGGGATTAGAGCATTACTTATTAAATGAAAAAGTATTGGTTAAAAGGAGGAAATTACATGAGTACACTTACAATTAAAAACGTCACAATTGGGGAAGGCACTCCAAAGATTATTGTTCCATTAGTTGGGACGACAGAGGAGCAAATCCTTCAAGAGGCTGAAACGGTAAAATCATTGAAGCCAGATATCATTGAATGGCGAGTAGATTTTTATGAACATGTTGAAAATTTAGAAGCTGTGTCTCAATTGGCTTCAAAACTAAGAAATGCATTATCAGATACCCTCCTTCTTTTCACTTTTAGAAGTTTCAAAGAAGGCGGTAACAAAGAAATTACCGATCCGTATTATTTTGAGTTGCTTCACGCAGCAATTAGATCCAAGCAGTTTGATCTTGTCGATGTTGAATTATTCTTTGAAGAGTCTGAAGTTAAAGCTACTGTGAAGTTAGCGAAAGAAAATGGTGTCTATGTCATTATGTGTAATCATGATTTCCATAAGACACCAGCAAAAGAAGAAATCATTTACCGTCTTCGTAAAATGCAGGAATATGGTGCGGATATTCCAAAAATAGCTGTCATGCCTCAGAGCGTAGATGATCTAATCGTTTTATTAGATGCAACGAATACGATGAAAACAAAATATGCTGATCGTCCGTTTATTACGATGTCTATGGCAGGTACAGGCCTTATTAGCCGTTTAGCAGGTGCTGTATTTGGTTCCTCTTGTACATTCGGTGCGGGAAAAGAAGCATCTGCACCAGGCCAAATTCCTGTTGATCAACTAAGAAGTGTTTTGGAAATTATTGATAAAAGTAAGTGAAATAGATCGTTTTTCTATTGGAGATTGCAAGCTCACTATTTGATTCAAGGAACTGCCATTTGAGCTACCATATTGGTTTCATTGAAGGGTGATGCTTGAACATACATGTAAAAGCCGTTAAAATAATTTGAAGAGTCCTTTCGTTAGGGGGGGAAAATTGAAAAATGTACATAAGCTGACAGAGGGAGCTATTTTACTAGCTATCTTTGCTGTCTTGCTGCTTCTGACACTGTATTTGCCTATTCTTGGCGCTGTAGTGAACTTGTTTTTATCTTTGCCGTTTATCATGTATGGAGCAAAAAATAATCGTAAGTCATCCCTTGTTTTTTTAGTTGCCTCCATTTTTATCTCTCTTATTGTTGGTACAGTTTTAGCCATACCTTTAACAATTTCGTATGGACTAACAGGACTTGTTATAGGTGATTGTATTCGCCACAAAAGAAGCAAAGGAACTGGCTTTATTGCTGCTTCGATCACGTACCTCTTACTCTTAGTGGTCCAATATGTTATTACTATTGTGTTTTTTAAAGTGAATTTTATCGAACAAAGTATCGAACTACTCAGGCAGTCTGTTGAACAATCGAAGAATATGCTAAGTGCACTTGGCCAAGAGACCAATGATGTTTTGTTCAATCAATTAAATGCGGGAATTGATATGCTTCAATCTCTCATTCCTAGTTTGTTTGTAATGGGCTCCTTTATTGCTGTCTTTTTTATATATCTGGTATCTTTTCCTATTATTAAAAGATTTGGCATAGATGTAGATGGATGGAAACCTTTCAAAGATCTTACTTTGCCGAGAAGTTTGCTTATATATTTTCTTATTGCTATGGCAGTTTCGATGTTCATTCATATTGAAGCTGAAAGTTATCTCTCTTTAGCTTTAACGAATATTGTGTTTATCCTGCAACTACTAATAATGGTGCAAGGAATCTCCTTCGTATATTTCTTTAGTCATTTAAAAGGTTGGGCTAAGTCCTTTCCGATTATTATGACAATTTCCCTGTTCATGATTCCATTTCTGCTTTATATTGTTTTGATATTAGGTATAATGGATTTAGGTCTCGATTTAAGAAATAAAGTAACCAAATAATTAAACACGACTGTTCAGGAGCTGAAAACATGCCTTCATATTTAAATAAGCGATCCATTAACTATTATATTTTTGGTTTAATGGGTGTAACAGTGGTGATTCTCGGAATAATAGCCTATTATAATTGGCTATTAAGTTTGGCTGGACTTTTCTTGTCGGCTCCGTCATTTTATTTTATTTTGACACTCGAAAGTCGTCAAAAAAGGGAAATTGAAAAATACATTTCTACGCTCTCGTATCGGGTGAAAAAGGTCGGAGAAGAGGCATTGATGGAAATGCCCATCGGAATCATGCTTATTAATGATGATTACTATATTGAGTGGACAAATCCATTTTTAGCTTCATGTTTCTCTGAAGATACATTAGTAGGCAGATCCTTATATGATGTGGCTGAATCCGTTGTCCCCTTAATTAAGCAAGAGGTTGAGACAGAGGTTATCACACTGCATGAGCGGAAATTCCGCGTGATTCTTAGACGCGATGAGAAGCTCCTCTATTTTTTAGATGTAACAGAGCAAGCAGAGATTGAAAGGCTATACGAGAATGAACGAACCGTTATTTCGGTTATTTTTCTTGATAATTATGACGATCTTACCCAAGGAATGGATGATTCAACGAAAAGTAACTTAAATAATCTAGTCACATCGATTTTGAATAAGTGGGCACAGGATAATGGAGTCTTTTTTAAACGAGTATCTTCGGATCGTTATATTGGTATCTTTAATGAACATATCCTGCAACATCTTGAAAAGGGAAAATTTACTATTTTAGACGAAGTGCGTGAGTTAACAGCTAAGCAAAATGTGTCTTTAACATTAAGTATCGGTGTGGGTACAGGTGTTTCCTCGTTGCCAGAACTGGGTGCTCTTGCACAATCTAGCCTCGATCTCGCCTTAGGAAGAGGTGGCGACCAAGTTGCGATTAAACAATCGAACGGCAAGGTGAAATTCTTTGGCGGGAAAACCAATCCAGTTGAAAAAAGGACTAGAGTTCGTGCTCGAGTCATTTCTCACGCTTTGAAGGAATTAGTGCTTGAAAGTAAGAAAGTCATCATTATGGGGCATAAGAATCCCGATATGGACGCGATAGGTGCCTCCATTGGAATCTTGAAGGTGGCACAATTGAATCAACGTGAAGGATATATTGTTGTGAACTTCCAAGAATTCGATTCAGGTGTTAGACGACTAATGGATGAAATAAGAAAGAATGAGACTTTATTTTCTCGATTTATTACTCCTGAGCAAGCATTAGAAATAGCCACGGAAGGTACATTACTTGTCGTCGTGGATACACATAAGCCATCCATGGTGATTGAGGAAAAATTGCTATCCAAAATCGATCATGTTGTCGTCATTGATCACCATCGCCGTGGTGAGGAATTTATTAATCATCCATTGCTTGTTTATATGGAGCCATATGCTTCTTCGACTGCTGAGCTCGTAACGGAACTTCTTGAATATCAGCCAAAGGGCGGTAAAATAGAGATGTTAGAGGCCACTGCGTTATTGGCAGGTATTATTGTGGATACTAAGAGCTTTACATTAAGAACGGGGGCAAGGACCTTTGATGCCGCCTCTTATTTACGAGCACATGGTGCCGATACTGTTCTTGTTCAAAGGTTTTTAAAAGAAGATGTGGAAACTTATGTAAAAAGGGCAAAACTGATTGAAAAGGTTGAGTTTTACCATGATGGAATTGCCATTGCAAAGGGCAATAATGAAGAGATCCATGATCAGGTTCTGCTTGCTCAAACAGCTGATACGCTGCTCGCTATGGATGGTGTTAGTGCCTCCTTTGTACTTTCCCATCGTTCAGAAAATGTAATTGGCATTAGTGCTCGTTCTCTAGGTGAAATCAATGTACAAATCATTATGGAAGCACTTCATGGTGGTGGGCATTTAACAAATGCTGCCACACAATTATCTGGAGTCTCCATTGAAGAATCGGAAGAAATGTTGAAGGAAGCACTTAATGATTATTTTGAAGGGAGAAAAAAAGAATGAAAGTTATATTTTTAAAAGACGTTAAAGGTAAAGGTAAAAAAGGGGAAGTAAAAAATGTAGCAGATGGCTATGCACATAACTTTTTACTGAAACAAGGATTAGCTGTTGAAGCAAACTCTGCTAATGAAAGTACATTAAATGCTCAAAAGAAAAAAGAGGAAAAACAAGCTGCCCAAGAGCTTGAAGAGTCAAAACAATTGAAAGCAAAGATTGATGAAATTACAGTAGAATTAACTGCTAAATCTGGTGAAGGCGGCAGATTATTTGGCTCCATCACGAGTAAACAAATTGCAGAAGAATTGCAAAAGAAACATAATATCAAAATTGATAAGCGTAAAATTGAATTGGATGATGCGATCCGTGCATTAGGAGTTACAAAGGTACCTGTGAAACTTCATACAGAAGTAACGGCTACTTTAAATGTTCATGTCAAAGAGGTAAAATAAGATTTTAGCCTTACCTCGTCCTAATGACGAGTATAGCACTCTTATCTTTCAAGGATGTCGCTTAACATTCTTTTCTTAATAAGGGGGTTAATAGATGAGTGATTCAATGGCGGACCGCCTCCCTCCACAAAATATGGAAGCAGAACAGGCTGTATTGGGAGCTATTTTTCTTGAACCGTCATCGCTTACGTTGGCATCCGAAATGTTAATTCCAGAAGATTTTTATCGTGGAGCTCATCAACGCATTTTTAATGCCATGTTGAAGCTGAATGATAAAGGTGAAGCTATTGACTTAGTTACTGTTACGGAAGAACTTGCGGCAACGAAGTTATTAGAGGATGTTGGCGGAATTAGCTATTTAAGTGAATTAGCTGGGTCTGTTCCAACAGCTGCTAATATTGAATATTATGCAAAAATTGTTGAAGAAAAATCATTACTTCGTCGATTAATCAGAACGGCAACGAGCATCGCACAAGATAGCTATACTCGTGAAGATGAAGTAGATGCTCTATTAGGTGAAGCGGAAAAAAGTATATTAGAAGTATCACAAAGAAAAAGTGCGGGTTCCTTTCATCAGATTAAGGATGTACTAGTTCGTACGTACGATAATATTGAAGTTATGCATAACCGAGTTGGTGATATTACAGGAATTGCAACAGGTTTTGCTGAGCTTGATAAAATGACTGCTGGTTTCCAACGAAATGACTTGATTATTGTTGGGGCCCGTCCATCTGTCGGTAAAACGGCGTTTGCCTTAAATATCGCCCAAAATGTAGCGACCAAAACAGATGAAAAGGTAGCTATTTTCAGTTTGGAAATGGGTGCGGAGCAGCTTGTTATGCGTATGCTTTGTGCTGAAGGAAATATTGATGCACAAAGACTGCGTACCGGTTCTCTAACAGATGAGGATTGGGGTAAGTTGACAATGGCCATGGGTAGCTTATCAAATGCGGGTATTTTTATTGATGATTCACCTGGTGTAAGAGTTCAGGATATTCGTGCAAAATGCCGCCGTTTAAAGCAGGAACAGGGTGGTCTTGGAATGATTCTTATTGATTATTTACAGTTGGTACTAGGAAGTGGTCGTTCTGGAGAGAACCGTCAACAAGAGGTATCAGAAATTTCCCGTTCATTAAAGGCACTAGCTCGTGAGTTACAAGTGCCTGTTATTGCCCTTTCCCAGCTTTCCCGTGGTGTTGAGCAGCGTCAGGATAAGCGTCCAATGATGTCAGATATTCGTGAATCAGGAAGTATTGAGCAGGATGCTGATATTGTTGCCTTTTTATACCGTGATGATTATTATGATAAAGAATCTGAGAATAAGAATATTATCGAAATTATTATTGCTAAGCAACGTAATGGTCCTACAGGTACTGTCTCACTTGCCTTTGTGAAAGAATATAATAAATTCGTCAATTTAGAAAGGCGATTTGATGATTCATCTATGCCTCCGGGTGCATAAAGACTTACAGAACTAGTTCTGTAAGTCTTTTTTTCTGAATGATATATTTCCTGGAAAATGACCTTTGGAATATGTGAACAGAGTGGTCACTCCATAAAATCACGTCATGCTCATTTTCAATAAAGGTTAATAAGTATTAACATGATGTTTAAGTGATAAAATATAGTCTTAATTGTAGTATATTTATATATTTACGAACATATTAAACTATTTTTTAATAAAATGTTCGGGTTTATTGATTTTACTAAAATTAATTGATAAACTATTATTTGTTTGAAGTGTGATTAAATGGTAAACAACTTGTTGAATCGTATAACTAAAAAAAGTTATACTGTCTTAATTAGTATTTAAAAATGTTAAATGATTAAAAAATGGCTTAAACCTATGGAGGTGCTTTTTTAGATGTCATCAGTAGTAGTCGTTGGTACGCAATGGGGAGACGAAGGAAAAGGGAAAATTACCGATTTTTTATCGGAAAATGCAGAAGTCATTGCTCGTTATCAAGGTGGAAATAATGCAGGGCATACCATTAAATTTAATGGTGAGACGTATAAGCTTCATTTAATTCCATCAGGAATATTCTATAATGAAAAAATTTGTGTGATTGGTAATGGAATGGTTGTAGATCCAAAAGCACTTGTTGAAGAATTAGCCTATCTACATGAAAAAGGTGTAGCAACGGATAATCTTCGTATTAGCAATCGTGCACATGTTATTCTTACCTTACCATATCCGTTTAGATGAGGTTGAGGAAGAACGTAAAGGTGCAAATAAAATTGGTACAACGAAAAAAGGAATCGGCCCTGCTTACATGGATAAAGCAGCTCGTATCGGAATTCGTATTGCTGATCTTATTAGACCGTGAAGTATTTGAAGAAAAGCTTACTCAAAATCTTAAAAGAAAAAAATCGTATGTTTGAACGTTTTTATGAAACAGAAGGTTTTAAAATAGAAGATATCTTGAACGAATATTATGAGTATGGGCAACAAATCAAACAATATGTTTGTGATACTTCTGTTGTGTTAAATGATGCACTTGATGATGGCCGTCGTGTATTATTTGAAGGTGCACAAGGTGTTATGCTTGGATATTGACCAAGGTACATATCCATTTGTTACTTCATCCAATCCAGTTGCTGGAGGAGTAACCATTGGTTCTGGTGTAGGTCCATCAAAAATCACTCATGTTGTAGGTGTATGTAAAGCGTATACAACTCGTGTTGGTGATGGTCCATTCCCTACGGAATTAGATAATGAAATTGGACAATCAAATTCGTGAAGTGGGTCGTGAGTATGGTACAACGACTGGACGTCCTCGCCGTGTAGGCTGGTTTGACAGTGTGGTTGTACGTCATGCTCGCCGTGTTAGTGGACTTACTGATCTTTCTCTTAACTCAATTGACGTATTAACAGGAATTGAGACAGTGAAAATTTGTGTGGCTTATCGCTATAATGGAGAAGTAATTGAAGAGTTCCCTGCTAGCTTAAAAGTTCTAGGACAATGTGAACCTGTTTATGAAGAACTTCCAGGCTGGACAGAAGATATTACAGGTTGTCAGCTCATCTTGATGAACTTCCTGCTAATGCTCGTCATTATGTTGAACGTGTTTCTCAATTAACAGGGATTCCACTTTCCATCTTCTCTGTAGGTCCTGACCGTACACAAACAAATGTAGTTCGGAGTCCTTGGCGTCAAAATTAAAGGTAAGGATGAGAAGCGAATAATTGCTTCTCTCCCTTCCTTTTTTAATTTGAATGATTGTTATTAAAAATAAAATAAATTTATTATTGAAAAGTAGTTGCTATTTCATAATTGCCTATGATATTATAAAAAGCGTCGTCACAATACAAGCCATTATTATAATATGAGTCATTAGCTCAGTTGGTAGAGAAATGTATCGTCCCGCAGGGGATACGTTTTGCAATAAAAGCCAAAGGCTTTTAACGCACAGGACCATAATCAAGGTTCAGTAAGATAATATAATTATTATGAGTCATTAGCTCAGTTGGTAGAGCATCTGACTTTTAATCAGAGGGTCGAAGGTTCGAATCCTGCATGACTCACCATTTTAGTTGGCCCCTTGGTCAAGCGGTTAAGACACCGCCCTTTCACGGCGGTAACACGGGTTCGAATCCCGTAGGGGTCATTTATTATGGTCCGGTAGTTCAGTTGGTTAGAATGCCTGCCTGTCACGCAGGAGGTCGCGGGTTCGAGTCCCGTCCGGACCGCCATTTTTATTCTAGTAGGTTTACCTACTGTTTATATAGTAAATTATGGTTTAGTAGCTTAGTCAGTAGCATAAAAGATCACTACCAAAGTTTAGTACAAAATAATAAGTATGGCTCAGTAGCTCAGTCGGTAGAGCAATGGACTGAAAATCCATGTGTCGGCGGTTCGATTCCGTCCTGAGCCATCTATAGTAACAAAAAGGAGCATGAAGCATTCATGCTTCTTTTTTGTTACTATGAACTTCACTTTTCTAATCGACCCTCTCCTACTCGATCAAAATGATATCCAAATTGTTTTGCTAACAGTATTAATCAATCCCCCCTTCTCTACTTTTGAAAAACTTTGTTAAATGTTGTTCATCAAAATAATCCACTGCTCATAAACAAAAAAATTAACCAATCCTTGTGAAATGATTACCATAATACCACAATTTGGATGAGTCCTATTCATGAAAAAGATGAATTTAAAGAGATAAAATGATAAAGTAAATTAGGATATGTATGAATTTTTTATTAAATAATCCATTCAGGGTTTCTATTAATGGATTCACTGTTATTAAATATGAGAGAACTGAAAGGAATGAAAGCATGGAAAAGAAAATTCTAGTTGTTGATGACGAAAAACCAATTGCAGATATATTACAATTTAATTTAAAAAAAGAGGGCTATGATGTTACTTGTGCCTATGATGGAAATGAAGCGCTGGAAATGGTTGAAGAAATCAAACCTGATTTAATTTTACTTGATATTATGTTGCCACAACGCGATGGAATGGAAGTCTGCCGTGAAGTTCGTAAAAAATATGATATGCCGATTATTATGTTAACGGCGAAAGACTCAGAAATCGATAAAGTACTTGGACTTGAATTAGGTGCCGATGATTATGTCACAAAGCCTTTCAGTACAAGAGAATTAATTGCACGTGTAAAAGCAAATCTAAGACGTCATCAGCATGTTGCTGTCAGTCGATGAGGAAGAAAATCGAAATGAAATTGAAGTGGGTTCGCTTGACGATTCATCCGGATGCGTATGTTGTCTCAAAACGTGGAGACAACGATTGAGTTAACACATCGCGAATTTGAACTGCTTCATTATTTATCCAATCATATTGGACAAGTTATGACGAGGGAACATCTACTTCAAACCGTCTGGGGCTATGATTATTTTGGAGATGTTCGCACAGTTGATGTAACGGTTCGACGTCTAAGAGAAAAAATTGAAGATAATCCGAGCCATCCAGAGTGGATTGTCACACGAAGAGGAGTTGGCTACTACCTTCGAAATCCTGAGCAGGAGTCTTGATGATTAATGAGAAAGGTTGGTTTTTTTCGATCTATCCATCTTAAAACTGTCTTAATCTATATGTTGCTTATTCTAATTGCTATGCAAGTGATTGGTGTTTATTTTGTCAGACAATTAGAGACAACTTTAAAGGACAATTTTAAAACATCTATTCAAGATAAGGTGAATATTCTTGCCTATTATTTAGAAGAACAACTTACGATGGAAAGACTGCCTCAAGAGGATGAGTCCTACTTTAGAAGAAGACATTCAAAAATTATTACGATGATTATCGTTCAGCAGATATTTTTGAAGTAAGAGTAATTGATGGAGAAACGCTAAAAATTCTTGGTACTTCAGATCCTGATAATCAAGGGATTGTCGGACAAAAATCGACTGATACAAGAATACTGAGAATTATTGCTACAGGGCAATCGGACAATGAGGAAATGATTGATCGAGAAACTGGGAAAAGAATTTGGGTATTAGCGAGTCCAGTTAAATCTAATGATGAAGAGGTTATTGGTGCCATTTACTTTGTATCAAAAATAGAAAATGTATTTGGTCAAATGAAACAAATCAATCAGATTTTTGCTACTGGTACAGTAATAGCACTGACCATTACAGCCATTATTGGAATTTTTCTAGCACGTGCGATCACAAGACCGATTACCGATATGAGAAAGCAGGCTTTGGCGTTAGCTAGAGGAAACTTTTCTCGAAAAGTTAAAATATATGGTCATGATGAGATTGGTCAATTAGCGGTAACATTTAATAATTTAACGAAAAAGCTACAAGAAGCTCAAAGCTCAACAGAAGGTGAAAGAAAGAAACTATCATCTGTCCTCTCCTATATGACAGATGGTGTTATTGCAACAGATCGAAGAGGTCGAGTTATTTTAATCAATGAGCCTGCAACGATTATGCTGAATGTTTCACGTGAAACGGTTCTATCCACATCGATTGTTTCACTTCTTGATCTTGAAGAGGATTATACCTTTGATGATTTAATATCCGAGAAAGATTCTGTCATCCTTGATTACAGTACAAAATCGAATCCATATATTTTGCGTGCGAATTTTTCTGTGATTCAAAAGGAAACTGGTTTTGTAAATGGATTAATTACCGTATCTACATGATATAACGGAACAGGAAAAAATTGAAATGGAACGACGTGAGTTTGTTGCCAATGTATCACATGAGCTGCGGACACCACTTACAACGATGAGAAGTTATTTGGAGGCTCTATCCGATGGAGCGTGGATGGATAAAGAGATTGCTCCAAATTTCTTGAATGTCGCACAAAATGAAACGGAACGAATGATTAGACTTGTGAATGATCTCCTTCAGTTATCGAAAATGGATAGTAAAGATTATCGATTGTCGAAAGAATGGGTTGATTTTGTTGTTTTTTATAATCAAATTATTGATCGATTTGAACTAACAAAAAATCAAGATGTTATTTTTGAAAGAAAGTTACCAGATAAAGCGATTCTAATTGAGATTGATCCAGATAAACTGACCCAAGTCATTGATAATATCATATCGAATGCTTTAAAATATTCTCCTGAAGGTGGAAAAGTAACCTTTAGAGTAAATGAGCATGAAGATAAAATTATTGTGGGTGTAACAGACCAAGGAGTGGGCATTCCAAAGGGCAGTATCGATAAAATATTTGGACGTTTTTATCGTGTAGACAAAGCGAGAACTAGAAAACTAGGTGGAACAGGTCTTGGATTAGCCATTGCAAGGGAAATGGTTGAGGCTCATGATGGTCACATTTGGGTAAGAAGTGTTGAAGGAAAAGGAACAACGTTTTTCTTCAGTCTTCCATATGAAAAGTTCGAGGGGGATGATTGGGATTGAAATATGAAAATATAAAGTCCATTATCCTAACCATCCTTGTTGGAATCAGTCTTTTAGTGACTTGGAATTTATGGACTTATCAACCCAGCTATAAGGAATTGGAAAATGCTGATACGGTTCAAGAAGTGTCCTTGAGTTCTAAAAAAGGATATAAAAGATATTGTGAAACCAGATCAAGTCATCTTTCATAAGGAAAATAAATATTTTGGAACTTCCGAGGATCTTGAATTGGAGAATATTATGACTGAATTAAGCCGTTGGAATTTCGATCATTTCAAAAATATTTCTGCAGAAATAGAGAACATTTCTGAAATAGTAGAAAATAATGAAGTGGTAAATATTCTTTATTCAGGATCCATTCCAATTAGTTTATATAAAAATGTTTTATTAATAAAAGACAAAAATGTTCCCTCATTTAATTTTGATCAGATTGTGATTAATATGGAGGTTGAACAGAATGGATTTGGTGTGATTTATTTTATTTCACATGAAGATCAGCAAATTTACCAGAGTATGGTTCCAATAGCGTCCATTTCAAGTGTTAAAGAAAAGTATTTCAGACAAGCAGAACAATATAATCCGTATTTTCAATATAAAATGGGTTCTAATCAAATGATTTACTTACCTGAAAATGAAACGCAATTAGTGAGCTATCAGTATTTAACAACACCATTAAATGCAGAGAAATTAAAAGATGCATTATTTAGTGACCCAAGTCGTGTGCAAAAAGACGTTAGTGCAAGAGGTGAAGAATATAAGGATGCATCTAATTTAATGAAAGTAAATAATGATTCCAATATGATTTTGTATGTAGATCTTGCGGAGGAAGAAACTCAAGCGATAAACTCGAATGATCTCCTTCATAAGAGTATTAATTTTGTGAATGAGCATGGTGGTTGGACTGATAATTATCGCTATGTGGAATTAGACAATGCTCAGAAAGCAGTTCTCTTTCGTTTGTATTTAGCTGGATATCCAATCTTTAGTGAGAATAGTGATGTTTCTGAATTACGTTTAGAATGGGGAAAAACAGATATTAGCAGTTATGAGCGAAGTAATTTTTCCCGTAATTTTTCTACTAGTTTATTGAAAACAACTTATCAAACAAACATGCAATCAGGACATGAAGTGCTTGAAAGGATTCAACAAATGGATTCATTTAATTCTAATCTCCTCGAGGATATAACCATTGGCTATCAGATGAAAAAGGATTCTCAATCATTATTGGTTGATTTAGAACCATGTTGGTACTATTTATATGATGGTGATTGGAAGCCACTTACCCTTGAGGGTGTGGGAGGGGAATAGATTGGATTGGAGTAGAATAAAAACCATCTTCATTATTTGCTTTCTGATGCTCGATATTTATTTAATATACGAGTTTTTTAAAATACAAGATTCAAATCAGGTTGAAGTGCAAACTCAAACAGAAGCTTCTTTCGAAAAAAGTTTGAAGGACGATGAAATAGAATATGGAACATTACGAAATGATCATTTGGAGGATTATTATTTAAACGCAAAGCCAAAAGTTTTTACAACCGAAGATATTCAAAATACGATCTTTTCTGATCAAACGACGAATATTATCAGTGGAAATACTTTGGAATCCTTTCTGGATGAACCATTTAAAGTGAAAAATCGTTCGGATTCAATTGAACTAAATAATTTTCTTAAAAATGATGTGTTATATGGTGATCAGTATAATTTTTGGGAAAAAGATACGGAAGGTCATTCGATTACGTATTATCAACAGTATGATGGAAAAACTCTTTTTGAAAATTTAAATGGGAAACTCACTTTTTATTTGAATGAAGACAATGAGGTGATTTCCTATCAGCAAACCTATCTTGAGGAGATTGGGAAACTTTCTTCCAAATCGGAAAAATTAATTCAGCCAATTAAGGCACTTGAAACACTTTATAAAAACCACGTTTTACAACCAAAGAGTAAAATCACAAAAGTAGAGCTAGGTTACTATACCCTTGTACCACTAATGGATACAACTCAGGTCTTAAATCCTGCTTGGAGGTTTGTTATTAATGATAAGGAAAGTTTGTATGTAAGTGCCTTTGAAGGTAAAATTATAGAATTAAAAAGTGAAAAGAAAAAAGTAGTGGAGTGAGGAGTAATGGCATTTCATTTTAGTGTGCTTGCAAGTGGGAGTACAGGAAATGCGACTTTTGTAGAAACAGAGAATCATTCCTTTTTGGTTGATGCCGGTTTTAGTGGAAAACAAATGGAAGCTCTATTTCAACAAATAGATCGCGATATAAAGAATCTTTCTGGAATTTTCGTTACACATGAACATAGCGATCATATTAAAGGTGTTGGCATTATTGCACGTAAATATAAATTACCGATCTATGCAAATGAAAAAACATGGAAGGCAATGGATAAATCGATTGGAGATATACCAACAGAACAGAAATTTATATTTGGGATGGAAACCGTCAAAAGCTTTGGTTCACTGGATATTGAATCTTTTGGTGTGTCCCATGATGCTGCGGAGCCCATGTTTTATATCTTTCATCATGAAGGAAAAAAACTTGTCCTGATTACAGATACAGGTTATGTGAGTGAGCGTATGAAAGGAACGATTTCCAATGCGGATGCCTATTTATTTGAAAGTAATCATGATGTAAGTATGCTTCGAATGGGACGCTATCCTTGGAATACAAAACGAAGGATATTAAGTGATGTTGGTCATGTTTCTAATGAGGATGCCGCTCTTGCCATGAGTGACGTAATAGGAGATCATACAAAGCGCATTTATCTTGCCCATTTAAGTTTGGATAACAATATGAAGGATTTAGCAAGAATGGCCGTGACACAAACACTTGAAGGTAAGGGAATGGTCGTTGGTGAACAATTCTCCCTTTATGATACAGATCCCAAAACCCCTACCCCATTGACATCTGTTTAATGCTTATAAAACAGATGGATAGGCTACCCGAAATGTCGCTTGTTTAGAATTTGATCATTTAGACGAGTATTATAATGGATAGTTAGGTAAAATAAATGTAGCGAACAATGGGAAAGGGTGAATGTAAACTTTGGGATACTATGATGAAGATGAAAATCGATTGAGACAACCAAAAGAGAAAAAAGGTCGTTTTTTTCTAACGAGTCTAATAGGAGCCATTATTGGGGCTTTGCTTGTCATTCTAGCTGTACCAACTCTTTCTAATTACGGACTTCTCCCCTATTCTGTGCAGCCAACGAATCAGGTCCAAGTGCAGGAAAATAAGGGAAATACAACAACCACACAAAACGTATCTCTGAAAGTGAATACAGATGTCACAAGGGCGGTTGAAAAAGCGGGTGATGCCGTTGTTGGAATTACCAATATTCAAACGACTAGCTTCTGGTCGCAAGAAGGTGGCAGTCAGGAAGCTGGAACCGGATCTGGTGTCATCTACAAAAAGGAAAATGGCAAAGCCTTTATTGTGACGAATAATCACGTAATAGAAGGGGCAAGTCAGCTAGAAGTAACGTTAGCAGATGGTACGAAGATCCCTGCAACATTAAAAGGGAGTGATCCTTGGATGGATTTAGCCGTTCTAGAAGTGGATGGAAATTCGATTAAAACAATTGCTGAATTTGGCGACTCAGACACTTTAAAGTCAGGTGAACCCGTTATTGCGATCGGAAATCCCTTAGGTTTAGGTTTCTCTGGTTCTGTTACAAGTGGGATTATTTCCGGAGTGGAACGAACGATTCCAGTGGATTTAAATGGAGATGGAATAGAAGATTGGCAAGTCGAAGTTCTCCAAACGGATGCTGCCATTAATCCTGGAAATAGTGGCGGAGCACTCATCAATATTGCTGGTCAAGTGATTGGCATTAATTCCATGAAAATTGCTCAAGAAGCTGTGGAAGGAATTGGTCTCTCAATTCCTATTAATACAGCCATTCCGATTATCAAGAGTCTTGAGCAGTTTGGTGAGATGATAAGACCAACAATGGGGGTTCAACTTCGGAATCTAACAGAGATCTCCGCCTATCATCAGCAGGAAACATTAAAGATGCCGAATGATGTAACAGAAGGCGTTATGATTGAAGCTGTTGTAGCCAATTCCCCAGCAGGTCGTGCAGGATTAAAGGAATTAGATGTCATTGTTGAAATGGACGGAGAAACCATTGCAGATGTGATTACTTTACGAAAACATTTATATAATGAAAAGAATATAGGCGATAAAATGACAGTAAAATTTTATCGTGAGGGTAAATTAGAAGAAGCAACGTTAACATTAAGTGATGAAAACTTTTAACATTGAACGCTGATCAAGTGTGACTCGTTTATGACGGGCGGGAAGGCATAAGTGCTTTCCTGCCTTTTTATTTCACTGTTAAGTATAAAATTGCTACGCTGGAGAAGTTCGACGTAGTGGAAATTTTTAGGAAAACAGTATAAGTGCAACTACGCCTCTGTCTTCGCCTTGCAGGCTTGCCAATCGGCGAGTTTTCTTTATTGTGTTATGATGGGTTGTGGATAAAATAGTAATAAAATGTACATTTTAAGTGGATAAGTCAATTCATTCGTTTTACAACAATAGTGAATATCGAGAAACAAAGAATTTTTGAAAAAATAGGTATAAAAATAGTTATCAACAAGTGTGAATAATGTCGAAATTTAGCGGCAGATATAGTAGGGAACAGACGATCTTATACAATATGTGGATAATAAATGTGGATATGTGGATAACTTCTGTGGATAACTTATTTATAATGTGGGGGTAAGATGTGAATATCTCAATTATTGTGGTAGGTAAATTAAAAGAAAAATATCTAAAAACGGGAATAGATGAATATTTAAAAAGATTATCTAGCTATGCAAAGATTGAAATAGTGGAAATACTCAGATGAAAAGGCTCCTGAAGAGTTGAGTGCTGCAGAAATGGAACAAGTGAAACAAAAGGAGGGAGAAAAACTTCTAGCAAAATTGTCTCATGATACCTATGTAATGGCACTAGCAATTGATGGGAAAATGAAGTCCTCTGAAGAATTGGCAGACTCCCTTGATAAGCTGGCTACGTACGGGAAAAGCAAAATAGCCTTTGTTATTGGCGGATCACTAGGATTGAGTGACGAGGTATTAAAGAGAGCGGATGAAAAACTTTCCTTTTCTAAAATGACCTTTCCCCATCAGCTCATGCGACTTATATTATTGGAGCAAGTGTATCGAGCATTCCGGATCAATCGAAATGAACCGTATCATAAGTAAATGAGGTTTTTTGTTGAATCAAATTTGCTCCGCCGAGTTTGCATCCCGATAATACCTGAGACTCGCTCGATAAATTTCCATTAAAAAATTAAAAGAGAAACGACATTACAAAGCCATGGAAAAAATCCATGGCTTTGTAATGTCATTCTGGACACCTTTCTATTTATTTCCCTTAAACGCTTGGAGCGCTTGGAATTAAACCGTGAAGGGCTTGAACAAGGTTATTTACGACCTCTGTTTGCTGTGCTGTTAGTGCACCTGTACCTGTATTTGTACCATCGGTATATACTGCAATACAAAGTGGGCAAACATCCACATGAATGCCTAATAGATTAATGGCTAGTCCACCCTGAGCTTCTACAGTCAGAATCGTCTGTCGCACCTTCCGGAGGAGTACAGAAGTCGGGGCTCTGAGGATTACAATTTGTTGGCACTATTAAATCACCTCCTTTCTTCAAGAGTTAATATATACTTATGCAAGAAGTAAAAAAATGTATAGGTATCTGGACAAGCTTTTAAAAATTGGGAAAAACCACTTTAAACTTTTTACCTGCTTTTAAATAACTTTTAATTAACTATTAAATAACTATTAAATAACTTTAAATAACTTATAATTATCAGATAATAGTAGATATATTAAGCTATAAATACTTATAATACTTATAATACGGTTATAATTGAAACAGAAAAGGTGTGTGACTAGGTCTAGCCTTGGTTTGGAGTGACGCCGAAGCAGGAGTGCCTAAATCATTTCTGCAAATTTCAGGATATAAGGATGGTAAAAATGAGTAATAGAGAAACTAATAAAGACGTCATCTTAATTGGTGCCGGAATCATGAGTGCGACTTTAGGGACGCTTCTAAAAGAATTAGTACCGGAATGGGAAATTACAGTGTTTGAGAAGCTCGAAAATGCAGGAGAGGAAAGCTCTAACGAATGGAATAATGCGGGTACAGGGCATGCGGCATTGTGCGAACTTAACTACACGGCCGAAAAGCCTGATGGATCTGTAGATATTAGTAAAGCAATAAAAATTAATGAACAGTTTCAGCTTTCCATGCAGTTTTGGTCTTATCTTGTAAACAACAAGCTGATCCATAATCCGCAGGACTTTATAAGGAAATTGCCTCATATGAGTATGGTACAAGGGGAACAAAATGCAACGTTTTTAAAGAAACGTTTTGATGCGCTATCAAATAATCCCTTATTCCAAGGGATGGAATTTTCCAATGATCCGGAAAAACTGATGGAATGGATTCCACTTATCATGCAAGACCGTGCATTAAATGAACCTATAGCTGCAACCAAAATCGATTCTGGTACAGATGTCAATTTTGGTGTTTTAACGCGCATTTTGTTTGATCATTTAAAGAGTAAAAACGTCGATATCAAATATAAACATAGCGTGGATCATATGAAACGTACTAGCGATGGTTCTTGGGAATTGAAAGTTCGTAATGTCGATAACGGGAACGTTGAACGCCATACTGCTAAATTCGTCTTTATCGGAGGCGGGGGTGGAAGCCTACATTTACTACAAAAATCTGGTATTCCTGAGGGGAAACATATTGGAGGATTCCCGGTAAGCGGAATCTTTATGGTATGTAATAATCCGGAGGTTGTAGCGCAGCATCATGCAAAAGTATACGGTAAAGCTAAGGTTGGAGCTCCTCCAATGTCTGTTCCGCATCTTGATACGAGATTTATCAACAATAAAAAATCATTACTTTTTGGACCATTTGCTGGTTTTTCACCAAAGTTTTTAAAAACAGGTTCAATGTTCGATTTAGTAACTTCGGTAAAACCGAATAATATCTTAACGATGTTGGCGGCAGGCGCAAAAGAGATGTCACTGACAAAATATTTGATCCAACAAGTGATGTTATCGAAAGAACAACGCATGGAAGAGTTACGAGAGTTTATCCCGACGCTAAAGTAGAGGATTGGGATTTAGTAGTAGCAGGACAACGTGTGCAAGTGATCAAAGATACAGAGACCGGCGGTAAAGGAACACTTCAATTTGGTACAGAAGTTGTTAGTGCTGCTGATGGTTCGATCGCGGCATTGCTCGGTGCGTCTCCGGGTGCATCTACGGCTGTTCACGTTATGCTTGAGGTAATTGAAAAATGTTTTCCGCAACATATGGAAGAGTGGGAACCGAAAATAAAAGAAATCATTCCTTCTTATGGTCTGTCATTAGCGGAAAATCCAGAGCTTCTTCAAGAAATTCAAACTTCAACAGTGCAGACGCTTGGTCTAAGTGAAAAAGAATCGGCCTATAGCTAATTCTTTTTGTGTAGAAACAAAGAGATTCAGGTGAAAGAGTTGTATATAGGTAATGGAAGAATTTGCAAACCCCTGAAAAGAAAGAAAGTCGCCTTACTACCAATCAGGTAGCGAAGCGACTTTCGAAAAAAGAAATTTGCGTGATAACGAAGAAGTAACCTCTATAGAACCATTTATTAACGGTACATACGAGTAAAATGACAGTATTTGATGAAAAATCAGCATTGCGGTAAAACTGCTGCAACGCCAGTTATATACTGCTCATATTCGCACATTAATTTCGGATAAGATAATCGAATGCACCTAAGGAAGCAGTTGCACCTGATCCCATTGAAATAATGATTTGTTTATATGGACTATCTGTACAGTCTCCTGCTGCAAACACGCCAGGTATGTTCGTTGCTCCGCGGTTATCTACAACGATTTCGCCGCGAATTACGTTCAACTGTTTCACCTAACCAATCGGTATTTGGTACAAGACCGATTTGAACAAATACACCCTGCTAATTCAACATGATGTGTCTTCTTCTGTTTCACGGTCAATGTAGGTAATACCATTTACTTTATCAGTACCAGTAATTTCTTTTGTTTGAGCATTCTTTATGACCGTTACATTTGGTAGGCTGTAAAGACGATCTTGAAGAACAGAATCAGCTTTTAATTCTGGCAGAAACTCAAGAACGGTTACATGGTTTACAATTCCTGCAAGATCAATTGCTGCTTCAATACCAGAATTACCGCCGCCGATAACGGCTACGTCTTTTCCTGCAAATAATGGACCGTCACAATGTGGGCAGTAGGCTACACCTTTGTTTTTGAACTCAGCTTCGCCAGGAACGCCAACATTGCGCCAACGAGCACCTGTTGAAAGGATAACGGTTTTACTCTTTAAAACAGCACCGTTTTCAAGTTCAATTTCAATAAGGTCTTTCTTTTCTAAACGTTTTGCACGTTGTAAATTCATCACATCAATATCGTACTCTTTGACATGTTCTTCAAGACTTGCAGCAAGTTTAGGACCTTCTGTATACTTTGTACCGATAAAGTTTTCAATGCCCAAGGTGTCCATAATTTGACCGCCAAAGCGTTCAGCGACAATACCTGTACGAATGCCTTTACGAGCTGCATAAATTGCTGCACTTGCACCAGCATGGACCGCCACCAACAACAAGCACATCAAATGGTTCTTTATCAGAAAGTTCAGAAGCATCTGGAGCATTTCCCATTTTAGCAAGAATTTCTTCAAGTGTCATACGACCACTACCAAATGATTCTCCATTTAGGAAAACCGTTGGAACAGCCATAATGTTTTTGCTTTCCACTTCCTCTTTAAAAGCCGCCACCGTCAATCATCGTATGTGTAATTCCAGGATTAAGAACGCTCATCAAGTTTAGTGCTTGTACAACATCAGGACAGTTGTGGCAAGTTAAGCTAACATATGTTTCAAAATGATATTCACCTTGAATGTTTTTCACTTGATCGATTACATTCTCTGATCCACTTTTGGAGCTCTTCCACTCACTTGCAAGAGAGCTAATACCAATGAAGTAAATTCATGTCCTAGTGGAATACCTGCAAAAGTAACGCCAGTATCTTCACCGATACGATTTACACTAAAGCTTGGTGTTCTTTGTAATTCTGCTTTTTCCACTTTAATTCGGGATGACATAGAGGCTAATTCATTCACGAGTGCCTGGGTATCTTGAGAGACTTGATCTGAGCCGGTACTCACTTTAAGTAGCACATCGCCTTCCAAAAGTTCAAGGTATTGGGCTAATTGTGCTTTAATATCTGCATCGAGCATACTTAGTCACGCTCCTTAAATTTTTCCAATAGTTAAAAGGCAGTAAGATGCCCACCTTAAGATTTCAGAGTGAAGTTAGGTGAGGATTCTTACTGCCCTGATAATCTGATTGTTTCAACTAAACATCGTAAAAGGCAGTTAAACGAGACGTCCTATGAGTAAAAGATCTCATGATGTTAGTTTCTACTATCTTATAGAATGAGGCTTATTAGATTTTACCTACAAGATCAAGGCTTGGTTTAAGTGTTTCTCCGCCTTCTTGCCATTTAGCTGGGCAAACTTCACCTGGATTGTTGCGAACATATTGAGCTGCTTTAATTTTGTTAACAAGAGTGCTTGCATCACGGCCAATTCCACCTGCATTAATTTCAAGTGCTTGTACAACACCGTCTGGATCGATGATGAAAGTACCGCGGTCAGCAACACCTTCTTCTTCAATTAGAACATCAAAGTTACGGGAAATTTGGTGTGAAGGATCACCAATCATTGTGTATGTAATTTTACCGATTGCTTCTGAAGAATCATGCCATGCTTTATGTGTGAAGTGAGTATCTGTTGAAACAGAATATACTTCAGCTCCTAGTGCTTTTAAAGTTGCATATTGGTTTTGCAGATCTTCAAGTTCAGTTGGGCAAACGAATGTAAAGTCTGCTGGGTAGAAGACAAACAACACTCCATTTTCCTTTTAAATCTGCTTCTGTAACTTCAATGAATTCACCATTTTTGTATGCTTGTGCTTTGAATGGTAGTATTTCTTTTCCGATTAATGACATAATTTTATTTCCTCCTAAGTATGGTTTTTGAATTATAATAGCGAACATAGAATAAATTCAGTAAGCTAAAATAATTCTAATTGGATACTTATTATTATAAAGGAGTTATTTTTTTTGTCAATAAAATACTCCATCAATTTCATTACATATTTTAGCATGATCAATCGTTTTGAAAATATGTAAGGTTCTTTGAATTAAAACAACTTATTTACAATAGAAGGTTGAATATAAAGGATGGCTTGACTTTTTATTAAATCTCATCATAAAAAAATCCGCCTTTTGCAAAGGATACTCTTGAAGTACATGCCAAAATGTGAGCGTACGAGCTGACACTATAATCATTTCTCTAAAACAGTTGTCATTTTTGGCTTCCAATTAGAGAGAGCTAATGCTATGAGGTGTAAAACAGGTTGGTTTGAAGATATAATAAAAAATAAAGAATAAATTTTTGGAGACCTCCTTAAAATAGGAGGTCTAATTATTCTCGGAAGATTACTGATTTTAAGGTTTCCATAAGGATTATGTAAGGAAGATATTATAAAAAAGAAGAGGCTAAGATATGAATAAAGATAGTTTTAAAGATTATCATTTAAGTGATGAAATATTGAAGGCATTAGGTGGTTTAGGATATGAACATCCTACAGAAGTTCAGACAAAAGTGATCCCTCTTGTATTAGAGAGAATCGACCTTGTTGTGAAGTCACAAACAGGAAGTGGTAAGACCGCGTCTTTCGGGATTCCTATTTGTGAAGCGGTTGATTGGGAGGAAAATAAACCTCAGGCCCTGATACTGACACCTACGAGAGAACTCGCTGTCCAAGTGAAAGAAGATATCACAAATATAGGTCGCTTTAAACGAATTAAAGCAACTGCCGTATTTGGAAAACAACCATTTGCCATGCAAAAAACAGAGTTAAAGCAAAAAACACATGTAGTTGTCGGGACTCCTGGGCGTGTGTTTGATCATATTGAACGGGGTACTCTGGCCTTAGATCAAATTAAGTATCTTGTCATTGATGAAGCAGATGAAATGCTAAATATGGGATTTATTGAACAAGTAGAGGTCATTATCAGAAAGTTACCACGCGAACGAATGACTTGTGTTTTTTCGGCAACCCTTCCAGAGGCTGTGAAAAACTTATCGCTGAAATATATGAAAACCCCTATTGATATTGAAATTAATGCAACTGAACTGACGACAAATAAAATTGATCATTCGCTGTATGAAGTAGCAGAAAATGATAAATTTTCTCTCCTTACGGATATAACGGTTATGGAAAACCCTGATAGCTGTATGATCTTTTGTCGAACAAAAGATCGAGTAGACATGGTCTGTGATCGATTAACGGATTTAGATTATACTGTTGATAAAATTCATGGCGGTATGATTCAAGAGGATCGACTTGAAGTGATGAAGGATTTCAGAAGAGGAGAATTCCGTTATTTAGTTGCTACAGATGTGGCTGCGAGAGGAATTGATATTGAGAACATTACACATGTGATCAACTATGATCTTCCATTAGAGAAAGAAAGCTATGTCCATCGAACAGGAAGAACAGGACGTGCGGGTCAAACGGGAAAGGCAATCACACTAGTGACTCCATTTGAAGATCGATTTTTAAGTGAAATTGAAGAATATATTGGTTTTAAGATTCCGAACACACCTCTTCCTTCTAAAGAGGATGTTTCTGTTAAGAAGGCGGCCTTTGAAGCGAAAATGCAGGCTAGGCCGCAGATTAAAAAATTCTAAAAGTGACCAATTAAATAAACAGATTATGAAGCTGTACTTTAATGGCGGTAAGAAGAAAAAGCTTAGAGCAGTCGACTTTGTCGGAACCATTGCTAAAATTAAGTGGTGTAAACAGCGGAGGATATTGGGATCATTTCGATTTTAGATACCGTTTCTTATGTCGAAATTCTAAATGGAAAAGGTCCGCTTGTATTGAAGGCGATGAAGAACACGACGATTAAAGGGAAGCAATTAAAAGTATCAGAAGCTAAAAAGAAGTGAATAGATCGCTACTCTAATAGAGAAGTCACAAAGATCTTATGAATCTTAGTGGCTTCTTTTCAATTTTTAGTTAAAGAGCAAATTTTCTTTTTAAAGAACAAATAGAATGAAAGTTCATTCAAAATTACTTAATTATCGCTTATTATTATATAATGTAGAAATAGTAGTGTTGGTAAAGTAGCCAAGCTAGAATAAAAAGTGAATGTGATAAAAAAGGATGGTAGTCCATGTCTGAAGATAATCAAAATGTGACGAGAATAAGCCTAGATGGTAAGGAAATTATACTCATTGGTACGGCCCACGTCTCGAAGCATAGTGCCCAACAAGTAAAAGAAGTCATTGAGTTTGAAAAGCCTGACTCTGTTTGTATCGAATTGGATGAGCAAAGATATCAGTCAATTACCGATGGCGACAAGTGGAGAGATATGGATATTTTTAAAGTAATAAAAGAGAAAAAGGCTACCGTACTTTTAATTAATCTTGCCTTATCATCCTTTCAAAAAAGGATGGCCAATCAATTGGGAATTAATGCTGGACAAGAAATGATTCAAGGCATTGAATCGGCGAAGGAAATCAATGCGAACCTAGTGTTAGCGGATCGTAATATTCAAATAACCTTTTCGCGTATTTGGCATAATATAGGCCTATGGGGGAAAATGCAACTGCTCACACAAATTATTTTTAGTATTTTCAGTAATGATCGTATTTCTGAAGAAGAACTAGAAAAAATGAAATCACAAGATATGCTCAATTCGATGCTTAGTGAGTTCACAGAACATTTCCCTAAATTAAAGACCCCTCTCATTGATGAGCGGGATCAGTATTTAGCACAAAAAATTAAAGAGGCTCCTGGAAACAAGGTAGTGGCTGTATTAGGTGCAGCACATATTCCTGGCATTAAGGAAGAGATAAAGAAGAATCATGATTTATCATTAATTACCCGACTTCCTAAAAAGTCAAAGGCACCTAAAATAATTGGTTGGGCAATTCCCATCGCGATTATTGCGATGATCGCATATACCTTTTATACGAATCCAACTGCTGGAGCTCAGCAAACCACTCAGTTGGCTGCTATGGCATGGGGGCTTATCTGCGCTTGGTACTGCTCTAGCCTTTGGACATCCTCTAACCATTCTAACGGCCTTTATTGCAGCACCGATCACCGCGTTAGACCCGATCACCGCTGCTGGGTGGTTTACAGGAATTGTTCAAGCCTATATTGTTAAACCAAACGTAAGAGACTTTGAAAATCTTGCGGATGATGTGACGAGTGTGAAAGGCTTTTGGAATAATAAAGTATCTCGTATTTTACTCGTTGTGGTGATGGCTAATTTAGGTAGCTCACTAGGAACATTTATTGGTGGAGCTGACGTCGTCCGTTTGTTTTTTAATAGTTTATAAGCGAAGCTGAGGATGTCCCAAACGTATAGGTGCCCAGAGACACCTATACGTTTGGGACATCTTTTTCTTTATTAGTCAAAAATAATGAAAAAAAGGCAAATAAGCGTCAATCCACGTCTGTTTTACTTTACTTAAGAAAGCACATACTAGATGTAAATCGAGTAATAAAGTATTTCTCTAACCATTACATATCAATAAAACAATAAGGATGAACGATAAGGAGGTTTTGTTTTTGGATAAAAGAAAGAAAGACTCTCCCCTTTTTTTACACTCGATACCAAGGATTCTCCAAATAATCTTGAACGTTTCACTTGTTGTACTAGCTGTCATTCTTGTCTTTATTATTAATCAAGGAGCTAATTATTTTTTTTCAGCTATTGATGCAAACTGGAAGTAATGATTATAAAGTTTTTCTTGAAGGTATACTGAACTTCTTTTTATATTTTGAGTTTATTGCGATGATCGTTAAATACTTCGAGGAACAATATCACTTTCCTTTAAGGTATTTTATCTATATTGGCATCACAGCGATGATTCGAGTAATTATTGTGGAACACTCTGATCCATTGAGTACATTACTCTATGCGCTTGTCATTTTAGTCCTCATAATTGGGTACTTTATTATGAATTTAACCCCTCGTGACAGACCTGAAAGTAATTGGTTTTTTAAAAAATAACACCTACCTCAGCCTTGACTTTTAATAAGAGGAAGAACATCATCCATCAACGGTGAGGTTCTTCTTCTTTTTTATTTAAATTTTTAAAATGTGATTTGAATCCTGATGTGAAATTTTATCTTGTTGTAAGATCAATTTAGTTGATAACAACTTTCATTTCCATTTAGGAGGATTATATAGATGATGAATTCAGTCGCTTTAACAGAAAATATTAGTTGGGTTGGAAAAATAGATAATCGTGAGGTTCCTTTTCACCGCTTGATTTTAGCAAAAGGAACGACCTACAATGCTTACTTACTAAAAACAGAAAAACCAACGGTCATTGATACAGTAGATATGGAGTTTGGAAGAGAATTTGTAGAATATTTAAGTGAATTAATCGATCCGTTGCTAATCCAATATATTGTCATTAATCATACCGAACCCGATCACTCAGGTGGAATGGCAGCTTTAGCTGGAAAAGCACCGAATGCAACGATTGTTTGTACAGAACTAGCTGTAAATGAGCTAAAAGAAATGTATAAGCTTCATGATCGAAATTTCCTAGTCGTGAAGGATGGAGATACATTGGACATTGGCGGAAAAACTTTGTTGTTTAAAGAAACCCCTTATCTTCATACAGCAGAAACAATGATTACTTACTGTGTGGAGGACAAAATTTTATTCCCTTGTGATATCTTCAGTACCCATGTTGCGGTGAATGAGATTTTTGCTGATGAGGCTGGATTTGATATTACAGAAGATTTTGTTGGTTACTATAATGCGATTATTCATCCACATAGAAGATATGTGAGAACCTTGATTGATGCATTAGAAGGTTTAGATGTGAAAATGATTGCTCCTTCCCATGGCTTTATTTTACGAGAAGATATCGGGAAGTATATTGAACGATACGCAACGATGAGTTCTGATACGATTCAGGATAAAAAAGTAACGATTGTGTACACAACGATTAAAAATAGTACAAAAAAGGTAGCAAATCATTTAAAACAAATTTTCGAGGAAAATCAAATCGAAGCAACGATTTTCAATGCGGATAAGTCAGATAAAACAGAGATCCTTGAAAGTATTAAGGATGCAGATGCTGTCTTTATCGGAAGTTCAACGAAATACGCAGATATGATTGGGAATTTGGAAGAAGTTCTAAAAGACATGAAGGAAATGAATCTAGAAGGAAAAATTGGTGCTGCCTTTGGCTCATATGGTTGGAGCGGAGAAGCGATTGAAGTCATTCAAGACTACCTAAATCAAACCAATATGAACGTACAAAGCACATCAAATGTAATCAAAACAACGGGTATGACCCATGTGGAATTTCCTGTGCGCGTTCGCTTCTCACCAAAAGGGGAACAAATGAAGAAGATTGAACACTCAGCCTCCTTTGTGGCCGATTTATTAAGAAGTGCCATTTAATTCTATAAATGTTTCACATGAAACAAAGTGCATAACATGAAAAGTGGGTGAAGAAATGGAAAAGAACTACTGTATAATCGGATCGGGTGTTGTAGCAGTCCACGCAGCAAAGGCCATTCGTGATCAAGATAAAGAGGCCAATATACATGTCTTTGGAGCAGAAAAATCATTACCCTACAACAGAATTAAATTATCGAAAGAATTATATTCGGATTTAAGAAGTGAAAAGGTTCTGTTAAAAAAAGAAAAATGGTATGGAGATCAAAAGATCGAAACACATTTAAATACTAAGATTGTAGAGATTAATACGACAGATCGGTCCATTGTGACTGAAAATGGTGAAACCATTCATTTTGACAAACTACTCATCTGTACAGGTGCTAAAAATAGAAAATTATCCATCGATGGTGTGGACAAAAAAGGCGTTTTTACCATTAGAGAAATGCATGAAGCTGAGGATTTTAAAGCGTTTATACAGGATAAAAATCATGTTGTCCTTATTGGTGGAGGAGTTCAAGGGCTAGAAACTGCTTGGTCGATTCATCGGGCGGATAAAAAGGTTTCCGTTGTTGAAGTAGCTTCCAGATTAATGCCTAGACAACTAGATGAAAGGACTTCCGAACTTTTAAAAGAAAAAATGGAAGAAGCAGGCGTAGAGGTTCTTTTAAATTCTTCGATCGATGAAATCATCGGTGAAAAGGAAGTTGAAGGCATCAGAATCGGAAATGAAACAATCTCGTGTGATAGTGTTCTTTACTCCATAGGAGTGATTCCAAACATTGACCTAGTAGAACATTCACCGATCGCTACAAATCGAGGGATTGTTGTGAATGATAGGATGGAAACAAATGTAGAGCATATTTATGCTGCTGGCGATGTTGCTGAATGGAATGGTGAGGTAGCAGGTCTGTGGGCGCCCGCAATGGATCAAGGAAAAGTAGCTGGAAAGAATATGGTGAATCTTTCAACCACCTATCAAAAGACGATTCCTTCTACTGTATTTAATGCTTTTGATTTTACGCTATTTTCAATGGGAATCGTAGATGAAAAGCAATGTGATACAAGCATTGTGGAAGAAGATCTAGATGGAAAATACACAAGGGTCTTTATAAAAGATCAAAAAATGGTGGGTGTCATCACACTAGAAGGTGTTGTTGCTTCACTCGCCTATAAAACAGCCATTGAAAATCAGATTTCATTGGCTGGAATTGAATTAAGCAATAGGACAATTGCTGATTTAATGAATGAAATCAAAGAAAGACAAAAAATGACTGCTTAATAATCGTGGAGGAGAATTGTCATGAAAAAATATATTTGCATACCATGTGGTTATATCTATGATCCAGCTAAAGGAGATCCTGATGAAGATGTTGAACCAGGAACAGCCTTTGAAGATGTACCTGAAGATTGGTTATGCCCTGTTTGTGGCGAAGAAAAAGATAAATTTGCTGAAGTAGAAGAATAAGGAAATGAAAGTGCTGAAAAATAATAGATTTTCAGCACTTTTTTCCTTTTGTTCAGTAAGTGGACCTACAATTATAAACGATATTATCAAGTTGCCTATGGTGATTTAGAGCACAATGTATGTCTTTTAGCTATGTTATATTCATCGTATCAATCGTTTTCATTCATAAGGTTGTTGAAATGAAAAGGATAATGGATTTTATTTTTAAAAGAGGTGTTATGATATGAAAGAATATATATGTAATCATAAAAAGGAACCCTGCACTAAAAAGGTCCCTCTTTTCGCTGCATTATCGGATGTGGAAATGTTAAAAATAGCTAGGATGACGAATCACATCCACTACCAAAAGGGGCAAATGGTGATACAAGAAGGAGTAAAATCAGATACTCTTTTCATAATGAATAGCGGCAAAGTGAAATTATCGAAATTTACCGTAGATGGAAAAGAACAAATTTTATATATTTTAGCCTGTGGTGATTTCTTTGGAGAACTGAATCTTTTTAATGATGATGAAGTGAACAATTTTAGTGTGTTTGCCATTGAAGATACAGAAATTTGCCAATTAAAGAAAGCCGATATTGATCTTATCTTGTTGGAAAATCCAGAGATATCATTGAAACTTTTAAAAGCAGTTACAAAACGGTTAGCACATACGGAGGATTTAGCACAAAATTTAGCAACGAAGGATCCTGAAGTAAGAATAGCTCATATGATTTTGGAATTCTGTCAGAAATTCGGCACAAAACTCAACAATGGGATTTTGATTCATTTACCTATATCACGAGAAGAAATTGCTAGTTACGTAGGGGTTACACGTGAAACCATTAGCCGTAAACTTAGTAAGTTTGAAGGTTTAGGGATCATCTCTTTAACTGGAAAAAAACAAATATTAGTTAAAAATCAGCTTGCTTTAAAAAAATACTTACAATAAGTAAAGAGACACACAACTGTATGAGTTGTGTGTCTCTTTACTTATTTATGCTCCAACTTCTTCTCCATTTGAAAGAAAGGGATCAAAGTAATCATAAGTGGTTACTCCATTTTCCACAGGGGCACTGATGCGAATGAGTTCATTTACAATATCTTCAGCCTCTTTTCCAAAGACAGGTAAGGGCTGATAATTATTTTCTGTTGTACTACCGTCAGAATTCTCCAAGGTAGGAACAATCGACATTCCTTTCATGACGACTACGTCATTTTCTTTCGCAAAGCGGAGGCGAAACATGGCAGTCATCCGTGATAAAAGAGTAGGATCTGCTCCAAAGGCATAATCACCCATACTATAGATAATGTATTTCCCATTATAAAGCTCAATGCTTTCGAGACGATGTGGATGCGCTCCTATGATGATATCTGCACCAGCATCAAGAATGGCCCTCCCAAAATTGGTTTGATATTCTACAGGGGTTTCGCGATATTCAACACCCCAATGCATATTCACAATGACCAAATTATCTGGACGCTTATACTGCTGGACTTCCTCAACGATTCGAGTCAAAAATTCTGGGCTCTGCTGGCTCATTCGACAATCATAGCCGAGAAAAATGGTCTCTATATCCCCAATTGTCGTGATAAGTGGCATTCCATCATTAAAGACAGAAATGTCCTGATCTTTAAATGCCTTTAAGGTATCCTGGTAACCGACTTCAAAATAGTCCTTTGTATGATTGTTTGCTAGATTAGCAGCCTCTATTCCACTTGCAGGTAAAAAGGCAACATGTGCAGGATCACTTTTAATTCGCCACATTTTATTGACTGCTTTTGTTGCGTTTGTGAAGGCACTTTCTGCGTTAATAATCGTATAATCATCCGACTTAAACCAAGGTAAGCTATTTTTAAAGACATATTGACTGTCTCCGCTATTGGCTGCAAAAACATGGTCAAATTTTAAATGCTCTGGTGTTTCCGGATAGGTACCAAATGAGTTATCTCCAACCAAGGTTAAGGTTATTTCTCCATCCCTTTTTCGTCCTTGTTCGTAGGCAGCAGCGGCTGCATAAAACCATTGATAAGAAGAGGGCTCACTCAACAAAATAGATGGAATCTCTTTTCTTAATTGATCTGTTGCTAATACATAATCGGGATAAACAAGCCCCAATGCTTTCTCGTTGGCCTTTCCAGTTGTATAGGACTGAATAGCGACTAAACAATTTTTTAATTGTTTCATAAAGTGACTTTTCGTATCGCTTTCATATTCATAGTCATTCAAACTACTTAAAAAATGTTTTAATTGAATTTGATCGTTGCTTGCTCCACCTGACGAAATAAGGTTTTGCAGAATCTGTAGGGATTGGGCAGATAATTTTTCTACTTCCTCTACCGTTAGTTTTTGCTTTTCTATCGCGTTCTTTTCATTGGATGTGGAAACACGTTCAGTCTTTGAAGGTACTTGTAAGAGAACAACCGTTATTCCAATGAGGAAAATAAATAAAAAGAATGAATTAAGGCCGAATTTTTTCACTTTGACTCCTTTCAAATAAACAGCATTTTTATGGTTTTGTTCGATGATTCTGTCATTTTAAAATGGGTTAATCTGTATGTTCATTTATCAAACTCACGAATGTAGACCTTTTATATAAAAGAATGTGCTAGTAAATAACTAGATTGCCAATTTTAGAGATTACTATGTTAAGTCTATTATACTATGAGTCTTAAACCTAGTTCACTGTAAATTTCCATAATTAGAAAATTACAGTGAAGGCGATCTCCATTATCAAAAAACTTTTCAACATTTTCCGCCGAAATTGGCTAAAATTTGATGTGAAATTCGACAAGAATATTCGTTCGATTATTAAGTTTAAGTTTTGTCGTAACATGGAGAAAAATCCTTTAATATTAAGGGGTTTTCTCACAATATTAGAATACTATTTAAATATTATGATCGTAATCATACGATAAATTTAACAGAAGAAAGGGGATACAAAAAATGGATGTTTGTTATTCGGATACAAATTATTCAGAATTTGTCGAATAATTTGTCACAAAAATGGAGTTTTTTATAGTATTATTTCTAGTGTTAGCAAAGCAAGAAATACAAATACATAAATAAATATTTGGAGGAGATAGAATTGACAACAAATGAAGTAGTAATCGTAAGTGCAGTTAGAACACCTATTGGAAGTTTTCTTGGAGGGTTACAAAATGTTAAGGCAACTGATTTAGGAGCAATCGTTATTAAAGCCGCTCTTGAAAAAGCTGGCGTGAACCCAAGTGAAGTAGATGATGTTATTATGGGGAACGTATTACAAGCAGGACTTGGACAAAACCCAGCAAGACAAGCAGCACTTGCTGCAGGTGTACCTCAAGAAGCATCCGCTATTACAATCAATAAAGTATGTGGTTCAGGTTTACAAGCCATTCACTTATGCAACACAAGCAATCTTAGCTGGAGATGCAGATGTTGTTGTTGCAGGTGGAATGGAAAATATGAGCCGTGCTGCATATGTACTAAATAATTCGCGTAATGGATTTAAAATGGGAGATCAAAAAATCGTTGATACCATGATCAATGATGGATTATGGTGCGCTATGAATGACTTCCATATGGGGAATACAGCTGAAAATCTTGCTGCAAAATATGAAATTTCACGTGAAGAACAAGATGAGTTTTCTGCATGGAGCCAACAAAAAGCTCAAGCAGCAATCGAATCGAATCGCTTTGCTGATGAAATCATCCCTGTAGAAATTCCTGGTCGTAAAGGACAAGTTACTGTATTCAGTCAAGATGAATTCCCACGCTTTGGTACGACTGCAGAAGGATTAGGAAAATTACGTCCTGCATTTAAAAAGGATGGTTCTGTAACAGCTGGTAATGCTTCAGGAATTAATGATGGAGCTGCAGCATTTGTTGTGATGAGCCGTAAAAAAGCTGAAGAATTAGGCGTGAAGGCCTTAGTAACGATTAAAGCGAATGCAAGTGCTGGTGTAGATCCAAGCATTATGGGTATTGGTCCTGTCCCAGCTGTAAAAAAAGCTCTTGAAAAAGCTTCATTATCATTAGAAGCAATCGATTTAATTGAAGCAAATGAAGCATTTGCAGCTCAAGCAATTGCTGTAGATCGTGAACTTCATTTTAATAAAGAAAAATTAAATGTAAATGGTGGTGCGATTGCACTAGGTCACCCAATTGGTGCTAGCGGCGCGAGAATTCTTGTTTCTTTAATTCATGAAATGAAGAAAACAAATGCTCGTCATGGATTAGCTACTTTATGTATCGGTGGCGGTCAAGGTGTGGCAACAATCGTAGAGAATGTAGAATAAATTATTAAGGATGCAATAAAACGAGACTTCAAATGTAGAAGTCTCGTTTTATTGCTCTAAGTAAGTAGGCTTGCTTTGTAGTATAGGTGGAAAAATCACTTGGCTTTTTGGATACTGAACGATCGTTCAGTCCAATTTCTCAGGAAAGCAGGAATTAGGAAACCGTATGTCTTTCGTATTTTCAAATGAAATGGAATTCTAGATTCCTATTCGTAGTTATCTTAGATGACTAAGCCACCATCAACGCTTAAAATGGCTCCGTTTACATAACTTGCGTCATCTGAGGCCAAAAATAGATAGGCTGAAGCAATATCTTCTGGTTTTCCAAGCTTTTTAAGAGGGGTCTTGTCTCGCATAAAATCCAGGACTTTGTCTGGGACAACAGAAGTCATGCCTGTTTCAATAAAACCAGGTGCCACGGCATTGACCCGAATTCCCTTTGGTCCAAATTCTTTTGCCCAACTTTTGGTTAGTCCAATGACTCCAGCTTTTGTTGCGGCATAATTGGTTTGACCAATGTTACCGTATAAAGCGACAACGGAAGAGGCATTCAAGATCACACCGGATCCTTGATTTAACATGATGGGGGCTACCGTTTTCGTGCAATTAAAAACCCCTGATAAATTAACAGAAATGACCTTTTCCCAATCAGATTCTTTCATCTTTGTCAAAAATCCATCAATGGTAATACCAGCATTGTTAATCAGTACGTCAATTCTACCGTGCTTGTCTACTGTTGATTGGACCATTGCTTCTATTTGAGCAAGATTAGACACGTCAACTTTATAAAAGTCGACTTTTTCTCTGCCGAATTCTTCTAATGTAGCAAGGCCTGCTGATTCGTCATAATCACATATAACGACTTTGGCGCCTTCCTGAAGAAATCTTTTGGCTGTTTCTTTCCCAATTCCTTGTGCTCCACCGGTAATTAAAGCGATCTTATCCATTAACTTCAAAATTACCACCTCTTTTTTAGAGTACCTTTTTAACATGCAAATGGAAAAATAACAGAAGTCAATTGCCTAAGTATTATGAAGGGATCATAATTTTTCCATTTGCTATTTTATATTATTCTCTTAGTCAAAAAAAAAGAACAGCATGAAGCTGCTGTTCTTATTTAAACAAACCTAAAGCTAATTTTGAATTAGATTCATAAAAATCATTAAACATTTTTTGTGTTGCTTTTACTTGAGTTGTAAGATCTTCACGGATTTTTTGTTGAGAATCGATATTGTTTTGAACAACTTGTTGTAATTGTTCTTGAGATTGATTAAGGATATTAATACTTTCTTTATAAGGGATTACAGCGATTTCTTGAATGCGATTGCTTACTTCATCAAATTGTGCATTCCATTGTTCGTATGCTTTGCTTGCAGCAGCACCAAATACTTTTTGGATGTTTTCTTTAACAGATTCACGAAGCTCAGCAATTAATTTCTTTTGTTCTGCTTCAATACGACTGAAATCATCTGTTACTTTTTCTAAAGTTTCTTTTTGGCTTTCGAAAGTTTGAATTAAAAGTTGTTCTGCTTCTTTGCGTGAACTGTAAACCATGTCTAAACCATTAGTCCAAGTGTTAAATAATGAATCACCTAAGTTTGTAACTTCTTGATTTTTAGTAGCTGTAGCTTGTGCCATTTGTAAAACCTCCAAATAATTTTTTTTATTATGATTGCAGTAAAACTGCAGGGTCACTGTTATTAAAGCTTTATTTATCTTCTGTTTCATCTGGTTGCTTGATTGATGGTAGGAACATATCCATATATAAAGTAAAAAAGCGGTTAATAATGGATTGGTATTGTTCCAGTGCGCCCGAGCAAGTCTGTAAGTAGGCCTCTCCGGCATCTGTGATCGAATAAATTCGTTTTGCGGGTCCTCCCGTTGTCGTATCCCATTCAGACTTGACCATATCGTCCTTTTCTAATTGCCTTAGTGTTCGATAGACATTTCCTTGGTCAACAGATGAGAAGCCAAATCGGGTTAATTCTTGAATTAACTTATAACCATGTAAATTCCAATTGCGAAGACTTAATAGAAGGACAGGTACCATTAAGTTTTTCGGCATGGTTGTCATCACTTTCTCTTCTTTAGGTTGTGAGTTCTTTTCGGACTCATTCTTATTGGTTGTCATAATGTGTTTCACTCCTTGGTTAATGTCCTTATATGTAATTTACACCTATCCGCAAATTTTGTCAAACGATTATTTGTAAATTTTAAGATAATTATAAATGTTTACTCTTTTCAATTTGTTGGAATATTGATATAGTATAAAAGTGAGTAAGATAATATGGAGGAGAAAAAATGACTAGAGACTTTAATATGTTTGAAATGTGGAAAGATTATTATGATCAATCGAGCAATCTATTAGATGAAAAAGTGAAAGAAGATTTTCCTTCTCAAGGAATGGGACAAATCTTAGAGATGAATCTTCTTTTTAAAAAAGTGTTAGATGAAACAACAGAAAATTATTTAGAATCAGTTAATATTCCTACTCGTAATGACATTGCCGCTCTTTCATCATTAATCGTCAATGTCGATTCAAAAGTAGATGATTTAGAAGAATTATTGGAAGAGTTCAAGGAAAAACAAGCAAGTCAGGCTGGTGGAGAAAATCAAGCTGACCTGCAAAGTGAATTGACTAATGTAAAGAAAGATATTAAAGATCTTGATAATAAAGTAAATGAAATTCTTACTTTGTTAAAAGCATCATCTAAAGAAACAACTGTGAATGGAAGTACAGTAAAGGCATCAAAAACGACAAAAGAAGCAAGCTTAAATGGCAGTGCTGCAAAAACACAACCTAGTAACTAATTAATCATTTATTTTTATAATAATAGAAGAAGAGTATTCTAAATTATCAAACTAAAAAGAAAATGGAGTGTAGATGAAAATGACAGAATTAAAAGATAAAGTAGCAATCGTAACAGGTGGAAGCAGAGGAATTGGTTCATCAATCGCATTAGAGTTAGCTAAAAACGGTGTAAAAATCGTGATCAACTATAACAGCAATAGTGAAGCTGCAGATAAAATGGTAGCAGAAATTAATGAGCTTGGCGTGGAAGCATATGCTGTACAAGCTGATGTTTCAAGCAGCGAAGACGCAGCAAGACTTGTACAAGCTACTGTTGAACGTTTCGGTCAATTAGATATTCTCGTTAACAATGCTGGAATTACAAGAGACACTACGTTTAAGAAAATGAGTGAAGAAGATTGGAGAAAAGTCATTGATGTTAACTTGAATAGTGTTTTCAACACAACATCACCTGCGCTACCGTATCTTACTGAATCAGAAGCAGGACGTATCGTTAACATTTCTTCTATTATTGGACAAGCTGGTGGCTTTGGACAAACAAACTATGCAGCTGCAAAAGCAGGATTGATTGGTTTTACAAAAGCACTTGCACTTGAACTTGCTAAAGGTAATGTAACAGTAAACGTAATTTGCCCAGGATTTATTGGAACAGAAATGGTTGCTGCAATGCCAGAAAAGGTTCTTGAAAGTGTTGTTGCTAGAGTTCCACAAAAACGTTTAGGAACACCAGAAGAAATTGCACGTGGTGTCCTGTACCTATGTAAAGATGGAGCTTATATTACTGGTCAACAATTAAATATCAACGGTGGACTTTACATGTAAGTGTAATCATAATGTATTCCTTTGAATACGTTATACAGAGTAAATTTTATTTATCTAAGGAGTGAGGGATCATTAGCATCTCAGAAAAAGTCGATTGGAAAGAGCAGGTTGGTGAAATGTTGCCGAAAGAATATCAAGAAATGCTATCTCGTGTAAAAAAAGCAACGAAGGTGTTAACATCTGACACTGAGCCAGAAGTTGCTCCAACACCAAAAGAAGTTATTTGGACTAAGAATAAAACAAAATTGTATCGTTATATTTCTGAACAACCAACAAAGATTAAAACTCCAATATTATTAGTCTATGCTCTCATTAATAAACCATATATTTTAGATTTAACCAAAGGAAGCAGTTTCGTTGAATATTTGGTTAACCGTGGTTTTGATGTTTATCTTCTTGACTGGGGTACACCAGGCTATGAAGATAAAAATATGAAGCTAGATGATTATATTATGGACTACATTCCACGTGCAGTTCAAAAAGTATTACGTAAATCAAAAGTAGATGAAGTATCAATGCTTGGATACTGCATGGGTGGTACAATGACGTCTATTTTTGCAGCGCTTCATCCTGAACTACCAATCAAAAATATCGTTTTTATGACAAGTCCATTTGATTTTGAAAATACGGGCCTGTATGGTGAGATGCTGGATGAGAAGTATTTTAATATCGATAAAGTTGTTGATACTTTGGGTCTGATTCCACCAGAAATGATTGATTTTGGGAATAAACTGATTAAACCGATGTCGAACATTTATGGACCATATGTGAGTCTTGGTAGAGCGTGCAGACAATGATAATTTCTTGAAAAGTTGGAAATTACTTCAAAAATGGTTAAATGATGGAATCCCGTTCCCTGGTGAAGCCTATCGCCAATGGATTAGAGATTTCTATCAAAAAAATAAGCTGATCAAAGGTGAACTCGTTGTTCGCGGTCAAAAAGTCGATCTAAAGAACATTAAGGCAAATGTGCTTAACTTATCGGGTGCATCAGACATTATTGCCCAACCACATCAAGTTGAAGCATTGATGGATGTTATATCAAGTAAAGATAAACAATATATAAATCTGCCTGTTGGACATACATCCATTACATTTGGATCAAAGGCTACAAAAATTACGTATCCAACTGTAAGTGATTGGTTGGAAGAACGTTCTAATTAATATTAGGATCAGAAGTATTCATCAAGTATGATTCTTCTGTTGTGTAGGAGTGCTCCTGAAAGTTTAACTTTCGGGGCACTTTTTTTAATATGAAGTTTAAGGCTGACCTCCTTCATATTGCCACTTTCCGGTTGTTAGAACCATACTGATGAAAGAACATTTAATTTTACGCGATTGCTGCAATAAAATCCTTAATATGTTGATTGAAAAGATCCTTTTTTTCAATATTACTTAAATGTCCAGTGTCCTTTAAAATAGCAATTTGTGCCCTCCTTATGAATGTTTTCATAAGATAAAGATTTAGAGATGGAGTGACCTTATCGTGGGTGCTTCCGATTAATAATACGGGTTTCTTGATCGTCGTAAGAACAGAAAAATAGTTGACTCCAATGGAAGCTTTCATAGATTCCATGTAGGTGTCTCTTATATGGAAGGTCTTTCTAGCTTCTTCCTTGTAGGATTCATCATACAACCCTGTCGACAAAATATGTTCAATTAGATCTTGCTGGGACATATTAATCATATTGCTTGCAAAAAAAGGTGGGATATAGCTGGTGGTGTTGGATAGGATTAACCCTTTAACAAGATCTGGACGCTGCTTGTATAATTCTTGTGCTACTATGCCTCCAAAGGAAAATCCACATATAAAGGCAGATGGAATGTTAAGGTGCTCTATAAGTTGAATAATATCCAGAGCAAAGTTTTTAATGGTAAAGTTTTCATTAATGACTGTTTCTCCATGGCCTCTTAAATCAGGGATGATTAGTCTATATTTATTGGCTAGTTCATGTTGAGATACCCAAGCTTCCTTTGTACTGCCAAGACCATGAAGAAGGACAATTGGTGTTCCTGAACCTAGATCTTTGTAAGTTAACATGATCAACGACCTTTCAAGTTATTTTCCCGTGTGATTAATAAAAACGATTAATATTTAAGTAATAATAGAAGTATGGACAGAAAATGAACCATTCAAACGGTATTCATTTTTTTATTTCAGGTAGAAAGGGAAAAGATATACGGAGAGTGTTTTGGATAGATGGAAATGAAGATAACCGTCTTTCCTACTATTATATGGATTCACCTTCCATCATGTGCAAGCGCTCTCCCTAAAAAAGAACCAGGTGAAAATACCTGATCCAGTCGCAAATGAACGTTAGAATGAGCTTATTTAGTTGCCATGAAGAGAATGAGCAAGATGAACGTACAAGGTCAAAAGTATTGGGTATGTGAAATTAAATAGATTTTCTAAGAGAATCAAAAAACAACAACATTATTTAACATTGCCTAAATATAAAAAAGCTTACCAAAGGTCTAAAGTGTTCTTTAAAAAGGGACACTTTTAGACATAAGGTAAGCTTATTTTGACTGTCTAGGGAATTACCTGAATTGATTTGTTTGGATAAGTTGAATTAGTTATCCTTATCCAACTTCAGGGCTCCTCCTTGATTTAAAATAGATCTTCTAATTCAGATTCTGTATAGATGGAAATGAGTATGACTGCTTTTTCATCACCGATATTTTTTACGAAATGTGGGACACAGGCATTCCAACTGAAAGAATCCCCTTCTTCTGCGATGACAGAGTCCTCTCCTTGTTGTGCTAGCACTTTTCCCTCTATTACTAAATGGCTTTCCTTTCCATCATGGGCATTTGCTTCACCCATTGAGGCTCCAGGCGGAAATTCAACCATCATCATACGTAGCCCATCTTTGGAGGCAATATGCTCAACCTTCAATTTATTATGGGTAGAAAGCGTTCGTTCATTTTTTTTGACGACACGCATATGTTGCTGCTTTTCAAGCAATAAATAAGGTAATGGAACTTCAAGAAAACTTGCGATGGTTTGCAAGGTACTAATCGAAGGAGAAGTATGATTGTTTTCTACATTGCTAACGAACCCCTTTGAAAGCCCAGTACCTTCGCACATTTGTGCAATGGTGATTTTTTTTCTATTACGAATGCTGCGAATTTTTGATCCAATATCCAGTTTAATCACCTCAAATGTTTCTTAATAGAAAACTTATATTCTATATTACCAAAAAAATCATTGACAATCCACTTGTTATTTTGTTATCTTATAAACAACAAATGTTCATATTAAAAACAACATAGATGAAAATAATGTTAAAGGGATGATATATATGGATACGCCCATGATTTATGATCTTCGGAAACCTAAACAAGTCGATCCCAATAAAACTTATCCAGCCTTGTTTTTAATACATGGAATGGGAAGCAATGAGCAAAATATGTTTCCACTGGTTCAGGGATTAGAAGAGGATTTTTATATTTTCAGTATTAGAGGTCCTATTTCACAACCTCCTGGCTTTGCCTTTTTTACGATTGAGGGATATGGGAAACCGCATCGGGAAGTATTTGATCAAGCAGTGAGTAGTCTAACCAACTTTATTGAGTATGCTACTAAACAGTATTCATTAGACCAAAGTAACTTGTATTTACTTGGCTTTAGCCAGGGAGCGATTCTTTCCATGTCACTTGCCTTCATTTTGGGGAATAAGATCAAAGGGATTGTGGCACTAAGTGGATATCTTCCTAAGATTGTAACGGAAGATTATGACTTGAAACCTGTTGATGAACTTTCTGTATTTATCTCACATGGTGAAATGGATCAGATTTTGCCATATGAATGGGGCGTTTTTGCACAAGAGTATTTTAAACAAAAAAATGCCGATGTAACCTTCCATTCCTACCAGGAAGGACACAGTGTTTCTTTACAAAACCAGCAAGATCTTAAAGAATGGATTTTTGATCACATCAAAAACTAAAAGGAGGAAAATAATATGATGCCTTCACTTTTTATTGCACATGGAGCACCTTTACTTGCCATTGAAAATAATGAATATACACAGTTCGTAAATCAACTAGGTAAAGACATTGCCAAAACCAAAAGCCGTTGTGCTATTCTCAGCCCATTGGGAGGCTCCTAATCAAAAGGTAAGCCTTGTGGAGGAGTATGAGACGATTTATGATTTTGGCGGCTTTCCTGAAGACTTGTATCGTATTCAGTATCCTGCAAATGGAGATAAAGACTTAACTGAGGAAATCAAAGATTTGTTGGGCAAACAAGGAATTCCTTTTGAAGTTGATACAAAACGTGGCTTAGATCATGGTGCTTGGGTTGTTCTTAGAATGCTTTATCCAAATGCAGATATACCTGTCATTTCCATGTCAGTCAATCAACATTTAACGCCACAACAGCAGTATGAAATCGGAAAATCCTTATCAGCATTAAGAGAAAAGGATATTTTGATCATTGGTAGTGGTGGAACTGTGCATAATCTTCGAGCAGTAAATTGGGGAAAAGATGGCAAGGAGAATGATCAGTGGGCCGTTGATTTTGACCAGTGGCTTGAAAACCATTTGAATAATTGGGATACAGAATCTCTTTTCGATTATTATTCATTAGCGCCAAATGCTGAAGTAGCAGTGCCAGCATATGGAAAAGAACATTTTATTCCGCTATTTTATGCAATGGGAGCAGGGGATGATGTGAAACAAGCTAAATTGCTTCACCGTAGTTATCGTTATGGAAATCTTAGCCATAGTGTATGGCAATTCGGTTAAGGGATGAACGATAAGATTTAACACTAAAATAATATAATTAAATAAAGCCATTAATAATGAATTAATAAAATTAAAAATATAAAAAAGGAAATATAGGAGGAGAAACAAAGTGAAAAATTTTGAAATAGGTGCATTAGTTTTACGAGTAGTATTGGGGATTACTTTCTTTATTCACGGTTTAGCGAAATTTCAAGGTGGGATTGAAAATACGGTAGGCTGGTTTGCAAGTATTGGTTTACCTGGGGTATTAGCTTACGCTGTGGCTTCGATTGAATTAGTGGGTGGAATTTTATTAATTATCGGCTTGGGCAGCAGAGTTGTATCGGCTATTCTCGCTGTATTAATGATTGGTGCTACACTAAAAGTGAAATTAGCTGTTGGATTTTTAGGAAATGGACAAATGGCTGGGTATGAATTAGATTTAGCACTATTAGCAATGACAGTATTTATCGTTATGAATGGCAGCAAGATGTTTGCAGTCGATCAAATGGTGTTCAAAAAACAATCAACTGTAAGTGAAAATATTTAACATTATATACAAAAAAAGCTTACCGAGGGAATCCACGGTAAGCCTTTTTGTATATTTTTACCCAATTAAGTTTTCGGAATGGATATATTTTTCTAGATCAGTCATGGCTTTGCTGACGGCCGAGGATGTCATCTTGCCAGGCATGACATGAATGGATTCCTCGGGTACAGTAGCCTTTTCAGCAACGGCTACCATGACTTCATCGTTAATGGTCTTAACACCTAAATCTTTAAGTGAAGCGGGTAACCCAAGTTGACGATAAAAGACTAGAAGTTGATTGATTTCTGTCCACTTATTCTCTAGAACAAGCTGAACAAGGATGCCATAAGCAACTTTTTCACCATGTAAGGCGTGATGCGTTTCCTCTAGTACGGTCAGTCCATTATGAATGGAGTGAGCACCGGCAACTCTTCCATAATGATCGCCGAATCCTCCAACCATACCAGATAGCATGATGATCGTTTCAATAACTTTTATGAAATCATCATTGAGTTCGCCTGTTTTAGCGGCTTGTACCGCTCCCTCTGAATACTGAAGTAGCACATCTTTACACTGTTTAGCGCAGTAGTAAGAGATTTCTAAAGGAACGGGTTTGTCTTGAATGTTTGCCATTTGCACATCCGCTTCATACCATTTAGCGAGTGTATCAGCGATGCCTGCAATCAACATTTCTAGGGGGGCATGTAATAATATTCGTGGTTCAACGAACACAAGACTAGCACTCACTGGGTAAACATCGAAACGAATAAATGTACCTGCCTCATCATATACGACACTGACCGGAGTCCATGGAGAACAATTAGATGGGAGTGTCGGAATTAGGATCGAAGGCTTATGTGTCACATGGCTAACGGATTTTGTTAGATCAAGTACTTTTCCACCGCCTACTCCAATGATGGCATCGAAGGAATGCTGTCTAATAAGCTTAGAAATCTTGTCAATTTCAGCTAAAGAATTTTCACCGCCATATGTATATTCCTCATAGTTAAGTTCTGTTAATGTTGGCCAAAAGGCTTTGGCTGCCTGCCATGACTTTTCCCCATGGACGATGAGGACTTTTTGTAAACCACGTTCTAATAGTTTAGCTTCCAACTCATCTAAAATTCCTTCTTGTAAAATATATTGGCTTGGTGCCCCGTGTACAGAAATAGTTTCCATTTTCTAACCTCCTTTTATATGGTTGGTACAATGATACCCCTATCCAAAGTGGATGGGGGTATCGGCTCTTTTCTATAGGTATTATTATTTCATCCACTCAGGTTTTCCGAATCCTTTAAATTCCTCATCGATGATTTTTTCAAATTCATCGGATTCGATAACAGCTTTAATATCTTTTGCGAATTGAGAATCTTTGTTTTCTGTTTTTACAGCAACAATATTGCGGTAGGGATCAAGCATATTTTCAAGAGCTAAGGCACTAAGCAGGTCCATTCCAGCTGCTAAGGCAAAGTTTCCAGGTACAGCAGATAAATCTGCACTTTCAACCGCACGAGGAAGCTGACCAGCTTCAATTGGTTGGAATTCTAAGTTTTTCTTGTTTTCAACAATATCTTTTTCAGAAACTGTTAATGGATCTGCCTCTTTGCTGATTGTAATTAACCCTTCATCTTGAAGTGTATTAAAAGCACGCGCTGCATTTGTTGGGTCATTTGGAATCGCAATCGTTGCCCCGTCCTTTACTTCATCTAATGATTTAAATTTATTTGAGTAAATACCCATTGGTGCTGTAGGTACAGAGATTAATGCTGTTAAATCCATATTGTTTTGTTTAGCAAAGTTTTCAAGGTAAATCGTATGTTGGAAAAGATTAGCGTCAATATCACCATTATCTAGAGCATTGTTCGGTTGAATATAATCACTGAATTCGGTTACTTCCACTGTGTATCCTTTTTCTTCTAATCCTGGTTTAATTGCTTTTGTTAACATGTCGCTGTAGGGACCAGCTGTAGCACCAAATTTAACTTCTTTTGATTCTGTGCTTTCTCCCGTCGTATCCTTGCTTTTTTCGTTGTCGTTTCCTCCGCATGCAGCTAGAACAGCTACTGCTATTAATAAAATAAAACCGATGAACCACTTTTTCATGAAATTTTCCCTCTTTCTTTTTCAATTATTTTATTAATGCTTATCTTTTATCAACCGCTTTGGATAAGAGATCACCAAGAAGTTGGATAAGTTGAACTAATACAATTAAAATGACCACTGTGGCAATCATAATGGTGTTGTCATAGCGATAATAGCCAAAACGAATAGCCAAGTCACCAATACCGCCACCACCAACAGTTCCAGCCATCGCTGAGAAGCCAATTAAACTAATGAGTGTCATGGTAACGCCTGAAATAATCCCGGACTTTGCTTCAAGCAATAGCACGTCTTTTATAATCATCCAAGGTGTTGCGCCAGCAGCTACTGCCGCCTCAATGACTCCTTTATCAATTTCACGTAAAGCATTTTCGACAATTCGAGCGAAAAATGGAATCGCTGCTACAGAAAGAGATACACTTGCTGCAGTTGGTCCAATGGTTGTACTAACTAAAGCTTTCGTTAGAGGAATTAAAGCCACAAGTAAAATAATAAATGGGATGGAACGAATCATGTTCACAATAAACCCTAAAATATTTTGGATGAAGCGATTCTCCAAAAACAGCCCTTTGTCTGTAACATATAAAAGAATTCCAACAGGTAAACCAATCACAACGGCTATTATTAGAGAGATCGCAATCATATAGATCGTTTGAAAAAACGCCTCATTTATATCAGGAATCAGTTCAATGAGATGATTGAAATCAAAGTCCATTTCGTAACACCTCCACTTGTGCAGTCCGATTTTCAATAAACTGAAGGGCCTTTTCGATTTCTGTCTTTTGTCCGTTTAATTCCATGATAAAGATTCCGAGTGGTGCTCCCCCAATGTAATCAATCGAACCATGAAGGAAATTCCCTTTCACATTGAATTGCTGTAGCGTGTCCGATATTACGCCCTCTCCAGCAACAGTCACCTTTGAATGTGACCTTCACGATCGTCCCTCTACATTTTTCCAAAATAGCAGGTGGTAAATCAAACGATACGACGCTATTGATAAACTCTTTAGCCAATTCTGTTTGTGGATTGGCAAAAATATCATATACGGAACCTTCTTCAATTACTTTTCCTTTTTGCATGATGGCCATCCTGTTGCAAATTTCTTTGACAACATTCATTTCATGCGTGATTAGGACAATCGTGATGTTCAGTTCTTTATTGATTTTCCTTAATAAATTTAAAATGGATCTTGTTGTCGTTGGATCTAATGCCGATGTTGCCTCATCACACAACAACACGGTGGGATTGTTGGCAAGTGCTCGTGCGATTCCGACACGCTGTTTTTGACCTCCACTTAGTTGAGAGGGATAGACATCTCGTTTATCAGTAAGATCAACCATTTTGAGTAATTCCTCTACCCGTTTTTCAATTTGACTAGGGGTTATTTTTGCTGCTTTTAGGGAAAAGGCAATATTTTCAAACACTGTTTTTTGACTAATTAAATAAAAATGTTGAAAAATCATGCCGATTTTTAGCCGAGCTATTCGTAATTCCTCACTATTTAATGAGGAAAGGTTGATCCCATTAACGGTAATACTACCGGAAGAAGGTCGTTCTAATAAATTAATACATCGAAGGAGGGAGCTTTTTCCTGCACCAGAATAGCCAACAATTCCATAGATTTCTCCTTTTTGGATGGATAATGATACATGATCAACGCCATTTACAGTCCCACTCTTCGTATTATAAGTCTTTATAAGATTTCGAATTTCAATCATACTATTACCTCCTTTTCAGCCAAAGATATCATTTACTTAATTCTTTTAAAACTAAAAAAGATGCTTCTTTCCACTGAAAGAAGCATCGAAATACGATCTATATTTCGGCTTATCTTTCAGAATAAAAGTCATTCTGCAGGATTTGGCACCTTCCCAAAAGGGGGTTGCCGGACGTCATAGGGCCTATTCCCTCGGTCGCTCTGGATAAGTTTTTATATTAAATTATATTAAGATACTACTAGGCTATCTCTATTCTGTCAATTAAAAATATAACAAATAGTTACAACAAAAAGCACAATTAGACCAATAATACCAATTGATTAAGTATATTTTCAAATGGATATAACCTTATTCATATAAATCAGTTCTTCTATCTTGAAAAATAGGGATCGTTTTTCGAACAGTGTCAACTTCTTGTAAATCTAACTCAGCGTAATAAATACCTTCATCCGTTTGACCGCTAATAAGTAGTTCTCCCCATGGTGCAATGACCATGGAATGCCCATTAAAGTCGTTTCCTGGATCTGAACCAACACGGTTAACTGCCACGATAAAACACTGGTTTTCGATTGCTCGTGCCTGCAATAATAGTTGCCAATGGTCGATTCGTTTTGCAGGCCATTCGGCGGGTATAAAGAGGATTTTCGCACCCTTCAAGACATGGGTACGAATCCATTCAGGAAAACGCAGATCATAGCAAATTACGCCGCCACAGGTTATGTCATCTAATTCAAATGTATTTGTCGATTGTCCCGCATTCATAAATAGATGTTCATCCATTAATTTAAATAGATGTGCTTTGTCGTACTCCGCAACGATCTTTCCAGTTCGATTGACCACATACATTGTATTAAAGAATTTATCCGCTCTTTTTGTTGCCACAGAGCCACCTATGATATTCACTTGATATTCTTTTGCCAACTTTGTTAATATTTGTTTCGTTTTTTGTCCATCTACATCAGCTAGGCTGTCAAGTTGGGAGAGTGCGTAGCCAGTATTCCACATTTCTGGAAATACAATTGTATCTGCATGGAATGCTGCTGCTTCTCTGATATACTTCTCAACGGCATGAAAGTTTGTTTCTGGTTCGCCAAAATTAATATTCATTTGTACACAAGCAATTTTCATATTTTTCAGCTCCGCTAGACAAGTTTATTTAAAGACTATAAAATTTGGGGTAAAATCGCAATCATTTTTACTTAAAAAGGTGGATTTTATGGAGTATTCAGATCGATTAAAAAAATTACCGGTTCAATTTTTTTCAACACTTGTTCAAAAGGTGAACAAAGCGATTGCTGAAGGACGAGATGTTATTAATTTAGGACAGGGGAATCCGGATCAGCCGACACCTCCCCATATTATTAAAGCCCTGCAAATGGCTGCTGAGGATCCTGTGACACACAAGTATTCTCCATTTCGGGGACTCCAGGACTTCAAAGATGCAGCTGCTCAATTTTATAAACAACAATATGGGGTGACTCTTGATCCCGAGACAGAAGTAGCGATCTTGTTTGGAACGAAAACGGGTCTCGTTGAACTACCAATGTGCTTATTAAATGAAGGGGAACTTATGTTATTGCCAGATCCTGGATACCCTGACTATCTATCAGGTGTTGTGCTGGCGAATGTGGAGTATGAGACCTTCCCACTTAAAGCTGAGAATAAGTTTTTACCGGATTTCAAGGCTATACCGGCTGATCAAAGAAATGCAGCAAAGTTAATGTATCTTAACTATCCAAACAATCCAACCGGGGCAACTGCAGATCGGGCCTTTTTTGAAGAAACGGTTTCGTTCGCGAAAGATAATAATATAACAATCCTGCATGATTTTGCCTATGGAGCAATTGGTTTTGACGGAAAGAAACCGATCAGTTTTCTTGAAGCAGAGGGTGCGAAAGATATTGGAGTCGAAATGTACACTTTATCAAAAACCTATAATATGGCAGGGTGGCGTGTCGGCTTTGCAGTAGGAAACTCGACTATTATTGAAGCCATAAACCTCATTCAAGACCATTTATATGTAAGTCTTTTTCCGGCTGTACAGAAGGCAGCTATTGCGGCCTTATCGGATGACCAGAGTTGTGTGGAGGAACTTGTAGCACGCTATGAGAGACGTAGAAATGCCTTTATCACAGCTTGTCGTGGGATTGGATGGGATGCAGTTGCTCCAGCTGGTTCATTTTTTGCTTGGCTTCCAGTTCCCGTTGGATTTACAAGTGAAGAATTTGCTGATTATTTACTTGAAAAAGCAGATGTAGCGGTTGCAGCTGGGAATGGATTCGGCGAATATGGTGAGGGTTATATTCGGGTTGGTCTCTTAATGGATGAAGATCGTTTGGTAGAAGCGGTTGAAAGAATTAATAATCTTAATCTTCTTTAACTCCTTTACTGAATAAAATTATTTGAATCGAGAGTATTCTCGCCTATAAGGATATAAAAGAAAAGGTAATAATTTTTAAAAGGGATGTAACGGGTTGAAACGGTTACATCCTTTTTTATTGGGAAAAAGTGGGATAAACAAACTGTATACACCTATGTTTACAAGTTTGCGTAACGTGTACATTTGTATACAAAAATGTGTACAAGTATGCAAAACTGTATGCACTCCCTTTATACCAACGTGTAAACAATTTTGTATATATTGTTTACAAAAAACGTATACAATAGAGTATTGTTTACAAAATTGTAAACAAAAATATATCGAAATTCAGCTTTCCCGGCTTATATTGGAGATAGTATCGTTTCATAGATCTGTTTAGATTACTCTCTGAGGTAATAATAAAAGAGCAGATGTTTAGTGTGGAATAATAAATTAATATCTTAAAAAAATATATGGAGATATTAACCAAATGCTTTGATGGATGGTATGTTATTTAGTTGTGGTTCTAGGTTTCCAATCTAAAAAGGTCATCCAATATTCTTTGCCTCCTTCCATTACCTTTGAACTTATTTTATATATATAGTCTACTGTTTCTTTCAGCTGCTGGAATTATCTCCTCTTTTACATTTGTATAATGATTTTTAGATGTTATTTTACGAGTGGATATTTCACCTATGTGTTTAATGATAAAATTCATTTAATCTTTTAAATTCACAAAGTGTAGACCTTACGTATGTGTATTGACTCTTTTAAATCAATTTACAGGGTCCATTACGTTACTCCATTAATTAGGAATCAGCTGATAGTGTTCCAGTACCATTTAATTTGATGACGGTAAAATCTTCGAATAGAGTCATAATAGATTTTTCTTTCGGATGCTGCAAAAAGTTGAAGTTCAGTTCCTTCAACGAAAGTGAAAAGCTTCACTTATTTAGGTCCATTTTATTGGCTTAATTCCATGTAAACAAAATGTTTACATGTTTACAAAATGTGTACATTTGTATACAATATAAGTTTTACAAGTATACAAAGTAGTACTACATGCATGATATATCAACATGTAAACAAATTTGTATTTATTGTTTACAAAAATGTTTACATTAGATTAATGTTTACAAAAATGTATACTTTATTACACTTAAATTTCTTTTGCTGATCTATATTGAATTAAATACCATTTTCTTGTAATGTTAAAAATGGACACTAGAAACATAACTAAGTAGTATAATGAAAATCTAAATAGTAGAAAAAGAGAGGAAGAATGATTAATGAGTAATTCTAGAATTGCAGCTATTGATGTGGGAAATGATTCTATTAAAGCTATTTTTGGAGAAGTTGAATATGAGATTAATATTCCTAATATCATGGCTAGGGACGTGGAAGACCGTCCTGTCATTGGAATAGAAGAACTAGATACTAAAGATCCATTGGAAGGACTACATCTTAAAGTGCACTCCCCTTCCCTAAAAGAAAATAATGCTATTTATCGAGTTGGGGAATTGGCAACGAAGGCTAATAATTCAACTGAGTTAGACCCAGGAAGCAGCAAATCGGATGAAGACCAAACATTGGTTATGCTCTTTACAACCCTTGCCCTTGATGCAGTAAGAGGAGAAAATGCTAAAGTATTCCGTAGATCTGGAAATGTTATAGATGCAAACTATACGCTAGGAACAGGTTTACCTCTTCGTGAAGTAAAAGAAGGAAAAGATGCTGGCTATCGTTCAAAATTATTGGGATCTGTACACCAAGTAGAATTCTTAATTACACCAAAATATCAAGGGATTAAAGTTAATATTAAATTTGATGAAGTAAAGGTGTATCCGGAAGGGTTTGCAGCGTACATTAATCTCGTAATGGACAATAAATTAAACATCATTAATAAAGATTTAATCGATAAAAGTATTATTATTCAGGATATTGGTGGTTTATCAACGGATATTGCTGTCATTAAAAATCGAAATGTAGATGACGATAAAGCACAAGGATTTAATCTAGGTGTGTCAGAATCATTAGAAGCAATTAGAGAAGAAATCAGAAGAAAACATGGTGTTGAACTAGATAGTCGTAGAGATGTTGTTGAAATTTTAACGAAGAAACATGACCGTAACCATATTATGGTTAAGGGAAGTCGGACAAGTGTACATGATATTACCGATCATATCTTACTTGAATTAGCTAAAAAACAATATCGTTTACTTCGAAATGCATGGTTGAAGAATTCACAGACAGAAATATGCTTTTTCGTTGGTGGTGGGGCAAATGTCTTAAAGGATTATCTTAAAACCTTAAATAACAGCTTAGATGGATTCAATATTGATTTCTTTGAAGATGAAAAGGAAAGTATTTGGATGATGGCAAACGCCTATTACAAGCTCATTACCGACTTCGTACGGAAGCAGGAGAAACAACAAGTAGGAGAAGTGAAAAAGCCAGTAAATATGCCAGTAAATACTAAATAAGTAGTATTTACTAAATAAGGTGATGCTATGAAAAAGGGTTCCTCAAATGAAGTGACGAGAGGACAAACGATTTCCTTTCGTATTCCGTCTGATACACCAGACCATATTTTGAAACAACTACAAAGATTAAAGGAAGAAGAGAGAAGGAATTTCTCGAGCAAAATAGCCGAATTTGCTCTCGAAGGTGTGAACAGTTCCTATGTAAGAGATCGAGAAATGATTTCTATTCCACTTCCTAAAAAATTGAGTAAGGCACAACGGGATTGGTTGAAGCACGAGCATTCAGAGGCATTGCTAGGTGGTATACTTTATCAATTAATCATTGATCCAGTTCGTTCCACTGCTTTGTTAGCATCACTAAATAGTAACTCTCTAGATATCGATGAAGCCCTTTATCTTCAAGAGGAGGCCGTTCCAGTTGTGCAGAATGATCCGATTTTTGATGTAGAAGATCACGACGAAACAAATGAGACGTTTGATGATCCTTTCGAGGATGATCTAAGTGAGTTTAAGTGGGAAGTAGCGAAACAACAGAGTGCAGAGACAGAAGCTGAGGAAGAAGATATGACCGAGGAAATAAATGTGGATGACCTTCTGGGTGACTTTCTATCGAGTATGAATAAATAAATAAGGGAAGTAGCCTTATGCTGTTTTAAAAAGGTGTAAGGCTGCTCCCTGGCGATTTAAAATAGCAATTAAAAAAGGAACGTCCCCTCTTCAACGTTATGAGAAGAGGGGACGTTCCTTTTTAGTGAATTTTAATCGAATGCGCCTTGGCGTATTTGAGCCCAGATTTTATCGAGCTTGCTCGATAAATTACCTTTGAAAATCTGTGGCATCCGCCGGAGGCTTTAACTTTATTCAGCCGGAGTTTGAACTCCCACTGAATTTCATAACGATTTTCTTTCATCTCACCACTTATAAAAGTGGAAGACTTCTGCTGAATAGAGTTAAACAATTCCTTGAGCGATCATAGCATCTGCAACTTTTAAGAAACCTGCGATATTAGAACCGACAACAAGATTACCTGGATGACCGTATTCTTCAGAAGCCTTCATGCTATTTCGGATAGATATTAATCATAATTTCATGTAATTTTGCATCTACTTCTTCAAATGACCAAGATATTCTTGCGCTGTTTTGAGCCATTTCTAAAGCAGAAACAGCTACACCACCTGCATTAGCCGCTTTAGCAGGTCCGAAAAGAACACCGTTGTCTAAGGAATACGTTAATCGCTTCTAATGTAGAAGGCATATTTGCACCTTCACCGATTGCTTTTACACCATTTGTAACAAGAATTTTTGCAGATGTTTCATCAATTTCATTTTGAGTGGCACATGGTAAAGCGATATCACATGGAATGAGCCAAATATTTTGATTGCCTTCAAAATAATCAGCATCTGGATGATCATTTACATATTCACTAATTCTTTTTCTTTCTACTTCTTTAATACGTTTAACTGTATCAAGGTCAATTCCATTTTTATCATAAATATAACCATTTGAATCACTGCAAGCAACAACTTTTGCACCAAATTCCATGGCTTTTTCCATCGCGTAAATGGCCACATTACCGGAACCAGATACAACGACTGTTTGCCCTTCGAAGCTAAGTCCTTTATCTTTTAACATTTCTTGAACAAAATAAACAGTACCATACCCTGTTGCTTCTGTACGTGCTAAGCTTCCGCCATATCCAACGGCTTTACCAGTTAAAACACCAGCATGGAAAGCGTTGCTGAATTCTTTTGTATTGACCGAACATATAGCCAATTTCTCTTCCGCCAACACCGATATCACCTGCAGGAACATCTGTATCTGGTCCAATATGTTTGCAAAGTTCAGTCATAAAGCTTTGAGTAAAGCGCATAACTTCTCTATCTGATTTTCCTTTTGGATCGAAATCAGATCCGCCTTTACCGCCACCAATTGGTTGTCCAGTTAAAGAGTTTTTGAAGATTTGTTCAAAGCCTAAGAATTTAACAATACTAGCATTTACAGATGGATGGAAACGTAAGCCGCCTTTATAAGGTCCAATCGCACTGCTGAATTGAACGCGGAAACCGCGGTTTACTTGTACTTTTCCTTCATCATCAACCCAAGGAACACTGAATGTTAATACTCTTTCAGGTTCAACGATTCTTTCTAAAATTCCTTCTTCCATGTAATGAGGGTGTTTATCGAAAACTGGAATTAGTGATTCAAAGATTTCATTAACAGCTTGATGAAATTCAGGCTCATTTGGATTTCTCTTTTTAACCTGTTCAAATACTTCGTTAATATATTGTTCACCTTTTGTTGTAGTTTGATTTGTGGATGCCATTACAATCATTCCCTTCAATAATAAGTATTCTTAAAATTATATGGAAAACTTATCATATGTTTATTAAAAAGTTTTTCCAAGTACTAATCTCTTTAATATTATATTATTATTTATAAATAATAAAAACAATATATAATATAGATAAGAATCATGTCGAAATTAGATGAATAATGGGAGGTGAGAATGATGGAACTGAGGCAAATACACTACTTTATAGAAGTGGCTAAAAGAGAACATGTAACAGAAGCTGCTATCCACCTGCATGTTGCTCAATCAGCCGTAAGTCGGCAAATCTTTAATTTAGAGTCAGAACTTGGAGTTGATTTGTTTCTTCGAGAAGGACGAAATGTAAAGTTAACACGAATTGGGAAAGTCTTTCTTGAGCACGTGGAACAAGCAGTGACCGTTCTCGATAATGCTAGGCGAGAGATTAATGAGTATTTAGATCCAGGACAAGGAACCATCCGAATTGGCTTTCCGAGTAGTTTAGCGACCTACACCATGCCAACAGCCATTTCGGCCTTTCGTGAACGTTATCCAAATGTTAAGTTTCAACTAAAACAAGGCGCCTACTATCATTTAATTGATTTAGTTGCTAAAGGGGAAATTGATATGGCGCTACTAGGGCCAGTCCCGATGAAGGAAAAAAAGGTAAAGGGAAGTATTTTATTTACTGAAAATCTAGTTGCCTTACTGCCTAGTAATCATCCGAATGGCACATGTGAAAACGTTGAAATTGAACCAATTACAAGAGGAACCTTTTATACTATTTCCAGAAGGATTTATTTTACGGGAAATAATTGTAGATGCATGTAAGCAACTAGATTTTCGTCCGAATGTCGCTTTTGAAGGAGAAGATATTGATGCCATTAAAGGGTTGGTTTCTGCAGGTCTTGGAATTACCATTATCCCTGAGATCACGATATTTGATTGTTTACCACGGAAAACAGTGATGATCCCCATTGCAAAGCCTAGCGTGGATCGTACAGTAGGAGTCATTATTCCGAGAGAACGCCAATTACTCCCAACGCAAAATCTTTTTTATCATTTCCTAATGGACTTTTTTGCTCATCTCAATCATTTAAACAAATAAATATCAATACAAAAAACCAGTTTATCACTTTAAACTGGTTTTTTAAAAGAATAACCTATAGGTAAGGGAAGGCTAATGGACTTTCCATGTAAAATAGATATGAAACGGAAATATTGCTAATGTGAAGAGCTTAATGCAATCCACCTGGAGTTCTAAGAATGGCTAACCCAATGGTCAGTCCTACCATTAATAGTAAACAAATAGTGTCTTGATTTTTCCATTTTAATTGTCTGAAGGTAGATCTCATTTTACCTGATTGGTAGCCTCGTACTTCCATGACATTGGCTAATTCCTCTGCTCGATTTAATGAACTCACAAACAAGGGAAGAAGAATGGGGACCAGCTTTTTCATTTGTTGGACTAGAGATCCTTCGCCAAACACGGTGCCTCTAGCTCTTTGTGCGTCCATGACTTTTTGCGTTTCATCCAGTAAGGTCGGAACAAAACGTAAAGAGATGGAAAGCATTAAGGAAAATTCATCAACAGGGATTTTCAAAGCGCGCAAGGGGCGTAATAAATAATTTATACCGTCTGTTAGATCGATCGGCTTGGTTGATAAGGTTAAGACGGTTGAAACAAAAATAATCATGACAAAACGACAGAAAATAAAAACACCATTGGTTAAACCAAATTCTGTGATTGTAATTGGACCCCATTCAAAATAGACGGTTCCGCCTGATGTAAACAAGATTTGTAAAAGGACGGTAAATAAGATCAACCAAAGTAATGGTCGAACACCAATCAGATAGGTGCGAAAACTTACACCGGATAAATACATCACCAAAAGAGTAAACAACCAGAGTAATGCATAGGTTTCCCAGTTATTGGCCAAAAATAGGACAATAATAAAATAGATACACGCAATGAGCTTCGATCTTGGGTCAAGATGATGGATCCAAGAGTTGCCAGGAAAGTAGCGTCCTAAAATTAGATTGTTCATGCAAGTCCTACCTCAATTAAAGCATCAGCTAGTTCATCAAGCGTTAAACAATTCTTTGGCAATTTTATTCCGGTTTCTCTCTCGAAGTTTAATTGAAATCGACGTGCATCGGGTACATCCAGATGCCATTTTTCCAATTGTTCATGGTCTGAAAAAACGTTCTCTACGCCATCATGAAAAACAACTTGTCCTTTATCCATAACGATTACCTTATCCGCATATGTGACAACATCATCCATATCATGAGTGACTAGAACGGTAGTCATCCCTCTCTCAAGGTGCCAAGAGGAAATTAATGATAAAATCTCTTGTTTACCCGCTGGATCAAGTCCTGCCGCGGGCTCGTCTAAAACAAGTACATCAGGCTCCATAGCTAAAATTCCCGCGATCGCTACACGTCTTTTTTGACCACCAGATAACGAAAATGGTGATTTGGTTAAGATGTCTGGATTTAATCCCACTTGTTCCAATACATTGCGTGCAATGGCTTTTGCCTTTTCTAAAGGAACTCCGAAGTTTAAAGGACCAAAACAGATATCCTTTTCAACGGTTTCTGCGAATAATTGTGACTCAGGGAATTGAAAAACCATTCCCACCGTTTTGTGAATGGTTTTTAGTGCTTCTTTATTTTTTTGATCAGATTTTATCATTAAATCACCGATTTTAATTTGGCCTTCCTTTGGAAGGAGCAGACCAGTCATTGCTTTTAATAAACTGGACTTACCAGAACCTGTATATCCAACGACTGCCGAAAAAGACCCTGAGGCAATCGTTAAGTCAATAGATTTCAGCACCAAGGGACTGCGAATAAAGGCCAATTGATAGTCAGCTGATACATTTTCAAAAATCACTTCCATAACCACTGCACCATTTCTTCTTCTGTCATATAGGTCTTGGGAACTTCGCGGTTGCGCTTCATTAATGCGCGTCGTAATTGTTCTGCAAATGGGGGGGCTAATTCAAGTTCCTCGTTAAAGACTTTTCGAGGAGAACCGCTATTCACGATGTGACCAGCTCTCATCATTAGTATTCGATCTGCAACAGCTGCCTCATTCATATCATGTGTAATTGAAATAATGGTAAGCTCTGTACTTTGTTTTAGCAGTCTTAGAGAGTCTAATAATTCACGTCGGCTTCTCGGATCCAGCATAACAAAGGCCTCATCCAAAATTAAGAGATCAGGCTGTAAGGCGAGCACGCCTGCAATGGCCACACGTTGTTTCTGACCACCCGATAGACGGGAGGGATCATGAAAACGATAGTGTGATAATCCAACCATTTCAAGTGCTTCACTAATTCTGGATTGCATTTCATCATGCGACATATTCAAATTTTCCAAACTAAAGGCAATATCATCTTGAACCGATGTGCCAATAAATTGATTATCAGGGTTTTGAAAAACCATCCCCATCTTACTTCTTATTTCCCATTTGGATTCGTCATTCATTTCTTTTCCAGCAATACAGAATACGTCCACTTTTCGGTTCCAATAAGCCGACTAGCAATTGAGCAAGGGTCGATTTTCCAGAACCGTTCTTTCCAACAATGGATACCCATTCCCCTTTTTCAATGGTAAAGGATACGTTTGACAATGTTTCTGATTCCAATCGTTTATCATATTGAAAAGTGAGTTTTTCCACTTCGATCATAGGTGTTAGCATGTAATCAAGCTCCTTAAACAATTAACGATACCAACATCATGGCGACAATCGATCCATTTACTAAAATTAAATTCTTTAAGGAAAGAACAAAGGTTTCAGATTTAATTTGTTTTTGGCTAAATTGGTTCATATGCTTATACACTGGTAAAATAATGACCATACAAAGTAACATGACCATAGGTAAGATATTAAATATAACAGCTGTTAATATTGCAATAAAGGACGCAATGTAAAGGGCATTATAGAGCCAAATTGAATGTTTTTTTCCTAAATAATAGGGTAATGTAAACCGATTATTTTTAATGTCATCTTCAAGGTCGCACAGATTATTCGATAGCATAATGTTAGCAATGGTAAAAACGCAAGGGAATGAAACCCAGATAATTTCCGATATTAAAATAAGATCAACATGTAAAATTAAGTTTCTACCTTCAATCATTAATTCAGCAATTCCTTGGTCAAAGGCATTGATATAAACGGTGAGAAATAAAATTCCAAAGCCCATAGTCAAGCCAGAAAAGATCTCACCAAGTGGTAAGCGTGATAAGGGAATTGGACCATACGTATAAAATACACCAATAAAAAAGCAAATAATACCTAAGAAAAGGACTAATAGATCTGTTCGAAAGACGAGCAATACCCCTAATGCTGCGGCAATAATAAGCATACTAATAATGGTGAAGCGGACTAATCGTAAAGGAATATTTTCCTGACCAATTATATTTTCTCTTTTTCGATAATCATCTGTTGTGGCCTTTTTATAGTCCATGTAATTATTAATGGCTGTTGTGGTTAGGTCAAAAATAAGCATGGAACAGAAGAAAATCAATGTGTTTATAAGATTAAATGTATCATATCGGTAGATGACAAATAGTAATCCTACCAGAAATGGAAATAAACTCGCCAATTTTGTTTGGATTTCGACGAGTTTTAAAAATGTACGTAATGTCATAATGTGATCCCCCCTTAAGAAGTGAAATTATTCTCCCATCGTAAATTCATCGTTTGTTAATTCAAAATTATTTTTTAAACCGGAAGTAATGTATACCTTTTTGTCTGTACTGATAAAGATGGCTTCAGTTCCTTCAAATTGTTCAATAAACTCAAGTCCACCTTTAATTCCTTTTGAAAAAACGGAAGTGGAAAGTCCATCTCCATCCACTGATTTACTTGAAATAATCGTTACTCCTGCAAGATCATTATTAAAAGGGTATCCATTCACTGGATCTAAAAGATGATGATAACTTTTACCATCTATTTCAAGGACTCGCTCATAAATGCCAGAGGTAACGACCGATTTATTTGATTCTGAAATGACTCCAATGGTTTCCCCGCGCGGTGCAAATGGATCTTGAATTCCAACTGTCCAATCCTTTCCAGAAGGGTTATTTCCCATGACATAGATATTACCACCTAAGTCGATGATCGCTGTTGTCACATCATTTTCCTTAAGAACCTCAGCCACTTGATCTGTAATAAATCCTTTTGCAATCGCGCCTAAATCCAATTGCATTCCTTTTTTCTTTAAAAAGACGGTTTGCTCTTTTTCATTTAACTCAATTTGCTTGTAATCAATTAAAGGCAATACAGCATCAATTTCAGATTGTGCTGGCTTTCGTGCATCTGGAAAACCAATTCTCCAAAGGTCTGTTAGTGGCCCGATCGAAATATCAAATGAACCATTTGACTTCATGCTATAGTCATTTCCTGCATCCATAAGTTCAAATATGTCTTTCGATACTTTAACTGGTTGGATACCTGCATTGGCATTAATAGAATCAATTTCGGAACCTGCCTCATTCACAGTAATCTGATTTGCTAAAGTTTGAATACGTTCAAAAGCTGGCTCTAGAACGGCTTCTTTTCCTTTGTCATAAATTTTCACAGTGACAACAGTCCCCATTAAAAACTCTGTTTTCTTGTAAGGCGTAGTAGTTAATTCGGGTTTTTTTAAAGTTTCATTTTCGGTTCGTGGTGGATTGGCCACCACAACCAGTAACCATACTTATGATTAACATCAGTACAAATACTAACCATATTCTTTTCATTTTTCTCAGACCCTTCTGCTATGACGTAATAAAAGAAAAGACTTTAGAGCAGCCTCTAAAGCCTTTAACTGATCCGTAAGATGTTAAAAAATAAATGATCCTATTCTGTGTAAACAAAGTGATTCGGTTTAAAAAGAGTTGTATCATCTTTTTATATTAAACTCACAATTTTGTAGCCTATTTTTTAAAAAATATGAATGTAAAATAACTCTGTCAAAGAACAAATGAATCAATCATAGTAACGAACAAAACCAATAAAAATAATAGTGAAAGCACTCACATGATTGATTGCAAAATCATATTAACATTTTTATTTTGACTGTGTCTACAACCTTTTCTATAGGGAATTTCCGTAGGAATAGCTTGATAAATAAAGTTAGCAGGATGATTCCCTTATATTGATAGATTTTACTATGCAAAAAGCAACTTTTTAGCGGTTTATTAACATTTCGTGAACATTAAATTATTTGTTAAACATTAATGAATTCTATAGACAGTTTAAATGAAAATAGGTAGTATATAAATGTGGTTGTGCATTTATTCACATTTAAACTATTTTTTATATGAGAATCCTATTTTAGTACCAAAGTAATGCGAGCAATAACAGCATGATAAAGATCGCAATTAGAAAGGACTGAGGTAAGTGGCGGATAAGAATATCGTTATTATCGGTGCAGGGTATGCTGGGGTTCATGCAGCAAAGAAACTTGCGAAAAGGTATAAAAAAGATCAATCTGTTTCTATTACATTAATTGATCGACACTCATATCATACAATGATGACGGAGTTACATGAAGTGGCTACACATCGTGTAGAACCTAGTGACATTCAATTTGATTTACGTACTTTATTTAATCGCACTAAAGTCAAGTTGGTTACAGATAATGTAACAAATGTTGATCATGATAAGAAAGTTGTTACAACAGAAAATGGCTCGTTTTCATATGATTATTTAATTCTAGGTATGGGTGGAGAACCAAATGACTTCGGTACACCAGGTGTAGGAGAGCATGGGTTTACATTATGGTCATGGGAAGATGCTGTAAAATTACGTAATCACATTGAAGATGTCGTTCTTCGTGCTTCTACTGTTCATGATGATGCAAAGCGTCGTGCAATGTTAACGTTTGCAATTTGTGGATCAGGTTTTACTGGAATCGAAATGGTAGGCGAACTAATCGAATGGAAAACGCGCTTAGCGAAAGATTATAAACTGGATGAAGAAGAGTTTACTTTATACGTAATTGAAGCAGCCCCAACTATTTTAAATACGCTTGATCGTAAAGATGCTGGTAAAGCAGAAGCGTATTTGGTGAAAAAGGGCGTTAAATTACTGAAAAGTGCTCCGATCGTTGAAGTAAAAGCGGAGTCCATTCTGTTAAAATCAGGAGAAGAAGTTCCAACGCATACGTTAATCTGGACTGCTGGTGTTAAGGCCAATTCTGATACAAAAGATTATGGCATGTCAACTGGACGTGCAGGCCGATTGAAAGTGAATGAATACATGGAAGCTGATGGATTGCAAAACACTTATGTTGTAGGAGATTTAGCCCTTTTTGAAGATGAATCTGGTAATCCTACACCGCAAATTGTTGAAGCAGCAGAACAAACAGGTGCTACAGCAGCGAAAAATATTATTGCTGAATTAAATGGTGGAGAAAAAACAACTTTCGAAGGTAAGTATCATGGTACGATGGTTTCCATTGGTGCTAGATACGGGGTTGCCAATGTAAGTGGTATGCATTTGAGTGGCTGGTTTGCGAATTTTGTCAAACATATGGTTAATATTTATTATTTAATGACGATTGGAAGCGGCTATTATATTGTTCAATATATTAAACATGAATTATTCCATACAAAAGACAAACGAAATATTTTCCGCGATGTAACAACTCGTTATGGTAATGTCATTTGGAGTTTCCCATTACGTTTGTTGGTTGGCTGGTTCTGGATTGATGAAGCAGGAGCGAAAATTTTTGGAGAAACAAAATGGGCTGCAGGTGATTTAGGCTCTGGTCTTGGTGACGATTCATGGTTAGTTAGTGAATCAGTTAAAATGCCGTTTGAATGGTTACAAACAGCAACAACTGGTGCAAGTGCAGCTGCTGAAGGTGGAGCAGACGCTATAGCTATTGCCCCTCCTATTTTAGATGCAATGCCAGGGTGGTTCGCGGCTATTATGAAATTGATGATGCCGACTCCTGAAGTAGCAGTCTTAATGCAACAAATGGTTCCATGGGTTGAATTAATTTTAGGTATAGGGATTTTATTAGGTCTATTTACTTGGTTATTCAATTTAGTGAGTGTGGGTATGCTAACAATGTTCACTTTATCCGCTATGCTTGGTTGGGATAAATTCTGGGCATTACCAGCATCACTAGCATTAATGAATGGTTCAGGAAGATTCCTTGGATTCGATTACTATGTAATTCCTGCCTTAAAGAATAGATTAAGTAAATGGTGGTATGGTAAAAGACAAGCCATTTATAAAGACAAGTAAGATGTGTTTGAATAAATGAAGTGATGGTGAAGCGTGGGATTCTATCTCGCGCTTTATTATCTTTCTAAATAAGCTCCTTATCGAACTTTGACATGCGCGTTTGTGCTTTTCTTGCAAGGAGGAAAAGAAATGATTGCTTTTTCCAATATGATTAAACGATGGGATATCATTATTACTCTTGTGCTTGTGCTTCTTTCTTTTCTTCCAATTGCTATTTTTAGCAATCAGCAGGCTGAAAAGACAAATGCGATTCAAAGTAATAATGCCGTAAATGTTGCAGTGATTTCTGTTAATAATCAGGAAGTAAGAAGGATTACACTTACTGGAAATAAAGGAACAGATGTGTTTGATGTATTTAGTTCAGATGGAGATTATAATACAGTGGAAGTAAAGGATGAACATATACGTATTAAAGGAGCTAATTGTGCAGATCAGGTTTGTGTACAATTTGGATTTCTATCGAGACCAGGTGAAACGGCGGTTTGTCTGCCACATCAGTTTATTATTGAGATTGAAACCGTTGCTGGAAATGCAGATGATGAGACCATTATTAGTTCCTAGATATAAAAGATGGGGAGTATAAAGGATGACAAAAAACCAGCGCCTTGTTTATATTGCTTTATTAGCGGCTCAAGCTGTTATTATTAGCATACTTGAACGGGCTATTCCTTTTCCGTTTGCTTTTGCACCAGGTGCGAAAATAGGGCTAGCTAATATTATTACTTGTATGGCGCTGTACACCCTTTCGGTAAGGGATGCTGGTAAAGTTGTGGCCATACGTCTCATACTTGCAGCGCTATTAGGTGGAAATCTATCATCCTTTATGTATAGTACATCAGGTGCAATACTAAGCTTTGTGGGAATGTTAGTAGTAAAACAATTAGGACCTAAACGAATTAGTTTGATTGGTGTCAGTGTAGCAGGTGCTGTTATGCATAATGTGGGGCAGCTTTTGATTGCTAGTTGGATTGCACAAACATGGACAGTCCTTCTGTACTTACCTGTTCTATCGTTCATTGGCATATTATCCGGAATAGCCATCGGGATTATCGCGAATTACTTGCTTACACATGTCGAAAAGTTACTTTATTATAAATATTTAAGGGAAGAGCAAGAAGGTTCTTCTAGATAGGGAAAAGTAAGTCGTTTTATAGGAAAGAGTACCCTCCATTTGAAGGTACTCTTTTTCGCGTTTAGCTTGTCTTAATGGGTAGGTAAGGAGTATTTACCTTTTATACGCTGACACTGTTAATTGTGCAATTTCAATGATGACGTTTGTGGCTTTAATCATATTATCAACGGAAACATATTCATATCTGCCATGAAAGTTTTCCCCGCCTGTAAAGATATTTGGGGTTGGGAGCCCCATATAAGAGAGTTGAGAACCATCCGTTCCCCCGCGAATAGGTGAAATCTTAGGTTCAATATCCAAATTCTTCATGGCCTCATAAGCGATATCGACAATCTGTTTTACCGGCTCGATTTTTTCTCTCATATTATAATATTGATCTTTCATATCAAGGAGGATGCTGTCCTCTCCGTATTCCTTACGAAGGTCTTGAACAAGCTGAACGACTGTTTCTTTTCGTGTCTCGAATTGTTCACGATCGAAATCTCGAATGATATAGCTGAGTTGTGTCTCTTCGACATCGCCATGGAAGGAGAGTAGATGATAGAACCCTTCATAACCTTCTGTATGCTCGGGTGCCTCTTCTACTGGTAATTTTCTATTAAATTCCATGGCGATCTTTGTGGAGTTGACCATTTTTCCTTTCGCTGTTCCTGGGTGAACATTCGTGCCTTTAAAGGTGATTTTTGCCGCAGCAGCATTAAAACTCTCGTATTCAAGTTCACCAAGTGGTCCTCCATCGATTGTGTAGGCATAGTCTGCGTTAAATGCAGCTACATTAAATTTATGTGGTCCTCTGCCAATTTCCTCATCAGGTGTAAAGGCTACTCGGATCTTTCCATGCTTCAGTTCTGGATGTTTAACTAAATAATCCATGGCTGTCATAATTTCAGCAACGCCTGCTTTGTTATCAGCACCGAGAAGGGTGGTGCCATCTGTTGTAATGAGAGTATGGCCTTTATAGTTAGCTAATTCAGGAAATTGCTTTGGAGAAAGGACGACTTGTAATGCTTCATTAAGTAAAATCTCTTGTCCATCGTAGTTTTCAACGATTTGAGGATTTACATTTTTCCCGGTAAAATCAGTAGCTGTATCAACGTGTGCTAGAAACCCGATCGTTGGAACATCCTTTTCTGTATTAGAAGGAAGGGTGGCCATAACATAGCCATTTTCGTCCATGGTTACTTCTTGTAAGCCCACTGTTTTTAATTCTTCCACTAACATATTGGCGAGTGTCAATTGTCCTGGTGTAGAAGGACAGTTGTCATTTGCTTCATTTGATTGTGTATCCACTTTTACATAGGTAGTAAATCGTTTAATGATATCATCCTTCATTCATTCTTCAGCCCCTTTTAAAATGATTCTTCTATTATATATACATTGTTCATGCTAAAAGTCAGTGTCAGGCACCCCATAAAGACATTTGGTCTCTAGGAGTGCACAGTTAAGTGGTTTTATTTAATGGTTGAATTTCGGAAGGTGGTTACTTGCTTCTTTAAGCCAATTCTTTCCTTCAACTAAGCGGGTAACGAGCATCGCGCATACCGTATTTCCCGTTGAATTGAGAAGCGTAGCAGGTGCATCAATAATCGTGCTAATAACGGCAATGATCGGCAGAACCTCAGGTGGGAGTCCAAATACACTCAGAATCAACATTTCACCAATCATTCCACCACCTGGAATAGCTCCCATTACGGCTCCGACAAGGAATGAGACTGCGATAATACTAGCGATACTAGAAAGGCTAGTTATATCTTTACCAAACAAACTGAAAAGGAATACAATTTTCAAAACTCCGCCAAAAACAGAACCATCTTTATGAGTGTTGGCACCAAGTGGAATAATGGTTTCTGCTATATCATTCGGAACACCCATTTTTTTAACTGCAGCTAAGTTAACCGGAATGCATGCGGCACTAGAACAGGTGGCAATCGCTGTTATAGAAGGGGTAATGGCATTTTTCCAAAATATTTTGATGCCGTCTTTTCCTCCCGCAATAAAAGCATAAAGGGTAAAAAAGACAAAGTAATAAATAATGGCAATCAATAAATAGAGAACAAAGGCTCTAAGATATCCTGCTAATATTTGCGGCCCAAGCTCACCAATAATGGCGGCAAAGTAACAACCAAGTCCAATGGGTGCGTAGTACATAATAATGGAGACCATTTTCATCATCACAGCAGAGCCTGCTGTTAAAAGGTTAGCCACTGGCTTTGCGGGTTCCCCCACCATAGCGGTTGCAAGACCAAATAAAAGTGAGAATACAATAAGCTGAAGCATATTACTTTTAGAAAATAAAAATTGAAAGTCACTGACTGTAAATGTATTCACAAGCTGCCCAAGAAAGCTTACTTCCTGTGTAGGTTGCTCGACATTAGAAGAACTCATTAACTTCTCAATCAGTGTTGTATCCGTGTTTTCAAGTGGGTTAATAATCATGGTTCCGATAAGCCCAATGACGGATGAAATGAGTGCAGTTAGAATAAAGACAAGAAAGATACTTCCCATTATTTTTCCAAGACGCTTCATTCCATTCATATTTGCAATTGCTGAAGCGATGCTGAAAAAGACCAATGGAACAATAATCATAAACATTAAGTTGAGAAATAAATCTCCAAAGGGCTTAACAATGGAGGTTTTTGGTCCAAATACAATTCCGGCCACACCCCCAATGAGGATTGCGAGCAATAAAAGTAAGGTTCCTTTATAATTCTTCAGGATCGTTTTCACCATTTTCCCACCTTTCAGATAAAATTATTTAATAAGTACATTCTATTCTATTATGATATTTCGTAAATTAGTTGGCAATATCTAGTTTAATTTCTAGGAAATAAGTTCATAACGCGTGGAATTTTACATTTTACTCAAAAAGAATTATGTTTAAAGTGTATGATTATTAATTATTCTGAAAGGGTGAATGTACATGTACGAAATCGCAATTATTGGTGCGGGTGCAGCTGGTGCAAGTGCAGCTTTATTTACTGCAAAGGCAGGAAAGAAAACTCTTTTACTTGATTCAAATAAAAGTATGACAGCAAGAGCTTGGATTGAAAATCATTATGGTGTTGAAGCAATCGAAGGACCAGAATTGGTTGCTATTGGTAAAAAACAAGCAACTAAATTTGGTGCTGAATTAAAAGAAGACACGGTTACGAACATTACAGGTGAGGCTGGAAGTTTTGTCATTGAAACAGAAAGCGGTACTTCTTATGAAGCGGAAAATATCATTATTGCAACCGGAGCTTTAACGAATCTTGCTGAATCAATCGGTATTGACACGAAAGATCACAGAGAGCCTAGATTTAAAACAGCTATTTCCGTAAATGAAGATGGAGAAACAACTAAAAAAGGAATTTGGGCTGCTGGGGCAGTAGCAGGTGTAAGTGTGCATACAATTGTTACAGCTGGTGATGGAGCTCGTGTTGCCATTAATCTCCTTAGTGAATTAAAGGGTGAACGCTACGTTGACCATGATGTCTTGAAAAAATAATCAATAAGCATCCATTTGATTTTGTGACATATTTATATACAAAAGTCTTGTCATCTTTTATTGACAAGACTTTTTTAGTATAATTTTTACATACTACTTATTGAAGAAGTAAACATGAATGTGTTAAGATATGTTGATTTTAGAAAAAAATTAATAGTAGAAACTTTCCGATATTAGGGTCTTTTTGTGAGTAATTGTTTTTTTAGTACAAGACGAAACAAAAATGAGGGAATAAAGTGAATCAAGAAAATAATCTAAATGGAAAAATTGTTGAGCTATGTTTACTAGCGGGTAAGATTATGCTGAAAAGTGGAGCTGAAACCCGTCGTGCCGAGGATACAATGAGAAGGATTGCCTCTTCTTTTGGAATTCATGATTCTCAAAGCTATGTAACCCCGACTGGGATTTTCTTCTCCCTAAGTGAGGCAAATGCGACAAAATTAGTTCGAATTTCAGAACGCTCGACAGACCTACAAAAGGTTGCGATTGTGAATAATATTTCCCGGAAAATTACGAGTGGAGATCTGACAATTGAGGAAGCTCTTAAAGAGCTGAAGGCAATTGCGAAAGCGGATCTTTCCTATCCGGTATGGCTTCAAATTATTGCAGCTTCTTTAGTCAGCGGTTGCTTTTTGATTATGTTCAAAGGTGTATGGGGTGACTTTTTGCCTGCTCTCATAGCTGGTGGTGCTGGTTACGCTGTATTTATCTACGTACATAAAATGATAAAGTTGAAATTTGTTTCTGAGTTTATGGCATCTTTCGCCATTGGGGTCATTGCCTACTTTGCGATCCTGTCGGGATGGGGTACTTCGATGGATAAAATCATTATCGGATCCGTTATGTCACTTGTTCCAGGTGTCTTAATAACTAATGCTGTGCGTGATTTGATGGACGGTCACTTTGCATCAGCTCTTTCAAAAAGTGCAGAATCCTTTTTAACCTCTCTTGCTATAGGATCTGGAATAGCCTTTGTTTTTTTTCTTCAATAAAAATCTATCGTTTACCACCTGAGAGAAAGTCATTATTTTCCTTTATTATCTTCTATTACGAATCCAAAGAGGGGTTATAAGATGATTGAACAGCTAATTACCAGTTTCATTGCCACGGCTGGCTTTGGTCTGCTATTTAATGTACCGAAAGAAATAGTGTTAAGATGTGGACTTTCCGGGATGCTTGGTTGGATTTTTTACTTTTATCTAGTCGAAATGGGAGTTGATTCCGTAGCTGCATCGGGCACGGCGTCCATCCTTATTGGTGTGATTGGTCAACTTTTTGCTAGAAGATATAAGACACCTATCATCATTTTTAATGTTACGGGTATTATTCCATTAGTTCCAGGTGGCCTTGCGTATGACGCTATGCGGCATTTTGTTGTAAATGACTATAGTGTAGCGTTACCGTTAGCGGCAAAAGCCTTCCTTATATCGGGAGCGATCGCAGTTGGACTCGTGCTATCTGAAATGATTAATCAAATCATAGCTAGGATCAGGCCGGCGAAATAAGAAGAATTCCTTCTGATCAAATCCGATTTTTAGTGTTTTGAAACACACGAGTTAGTCGACTAAGTTAATCGAAATAGATCCCTACTTTTGGACAAGCTATAAGGACAGAAGCTAGGGAGGTAAGCGTCATGAATTTCGATTGTATCATTATAGGCGGGGGCATTGCAGGACTACAAGCCTCCATTCAGTTAGGAAGGTATATGCATAAAGTGCTTGTGATCGACTCAGGTGATGGACGATCCACCTTGTGTAGAAGCTACCATAATATTTTAGGCTATCCGGATGGAGTGAGTGGGCTGGGGCTTCGTGAGATTGGCAGAAGGCAAGCAGAGAAATTGGGCGTACAATTTTTAAATGGGAAAGCAGAATCCATCGGCAAAGAGAATGAGGGCTTCCAAGTAAGCGTAAGTGGGGAGACTTTTACAAGCGAACGATTGTTGCTGGCAACAGGTGTGATGGATCGAATCCCCGACTTTCCTGCCCTAAGGCCTTGTTTAGGGATTAGTGTCTA
>CAVXVN010000007.1:0-100000 GCA_963765265.1 uncultured Bacillaceae bacterium | reverse complement strand
GATCTACCCATGTCCAGGGTGAAGTCCAGGTAACACTGGATGGAGGCCCGAACCCACGCACGTTGAAAAGTGCGGGGATGAGGTGTGGGTAGCGGAGAAATTCCAATCGAACTTGGAGATAGCTGGTTCTCTCCGAAATAGCTTTAGGGCTAGCCTCATGTAGAAAGAATCTTGGAGGTAGAGCACTGTTTGGACTAGGGGCCCCCATCGGGTTACCGAATTCAGACAAACTCCGAATGCCAAAGATTTATCCATGGGAGTCAGACTGCGAGTGATAAGATCCGTAGTCAAAAGGGAAACAGCCCAGACCACCAGCTAAGGTCCCAAAGTATACGTTAAGTGGAAAAGGATGTGGAGTTGCTTAGACAACCAGGATGTTGGCTCAGAAGCAGCCACCATTTAAAGAGTGCGTAATAGCTCACTGGTCGAGTGACTCCGCGCCGAAAATGTACCGGGGCTAAACGTATCACCGAAGCTGTGGATGGACATCTTAGGATGTCCGTGGTAGGAGAGCGTTCTAAGGGCGTTGAAGCTAGACCGTAAGGACTGGTGGAGCGCTTAGAAGTGAGAATGCCGGTATGAGTAGCGAAAGATGGGTGAGAATCCCATCCACCGAATGCCCAAGGTTTCCTGAGGAAGGCTCGTCCGCTCAGGGTTAGTCGGGGCCTAAGCCGAGGCTGAAAAGCGTAGGCGATGGATAACAGGTTGATATTCCTGTACCACCACACTTTTGTTTGAGCAATGGGGGGACACAGGAGGATAGGGTAAGCGCGCTGTTGGATATGCGCGTCCAAGCAGTTAGGCCGTCAGTGAGGCAAATCCCACTGGCAATAGGCGGAGCTGTGATGGCGAGGGAAATTAAGTACCGAAGTTCCTGATTCCACACTGTCTAGAAAAGCCTCTAGTGAGAAAGATGGTGCCCGTACCGCAAACCGACACAGGTAGGCGAGGAGAGAATCCTAAGGTGAGCGAGAGAACTCTCGTTAAGGAACTCGGCAAAATGACCCCGTAACTTCGGGAGAAGGGGTGCTTTTTAGGGTGAATAGCCCCAAAAAGCCGCAGTGAATAGGCCCAGGCGACTGTTTAGCAAAAACACAGGTCTCTGCGAAGCCGCAAGGCGAAGTATAGGGGCTGACGCCTGCCCGGTGCTGGAAGGTTAAGAGGAGAGGTTAGCGCAAGCGAAGCTTTGAATTGAAGCCCCAGTAAACGGCGGCCGTAACTATAACGGTCCTAAGGTAGCGAAATTCCTTGTCGGGTAAGTTCCGACCCGCACGAAAGGCGTAACGATCTGGGCACTGTCTCAACGAGAGACTCGGTGAAATTATAGTACCTGTGAAGATGCAGGTTACCCGCGACAGGACGGAAAGACCCCATGGAGCTTTACTGTAGCCTGATATTGAATTTTGGTACAGCTTGTACAGGATAGGTAGGAGCCTAGGAAACCGGAGCGCTAGCTTCGGTGGAGGCATTGGTGGGATACTACCCTGGCTGTATTGACATTCTAACCCGCACCCCTGATCGGGGTGGGAGACAGTGTCAGGTGGGCAGTTTGACTGGGGCGGTCGCCTCCTAAAGAGTAACGGAGGCGCCCAAAGGTTCCCTCAGAATGGTTGGAAATCATTCGTAGAGTGTAAAGGCATAAGGGAGCTTGACTGCGAGACCTACAAGTCGAGCAGGGACGAAAGTCGGGCTTAGTGATCCGGTGGTTCCGCATGGAAGGGCCATCGCTCAACGGATAAAAGCTACCCTGGGGATAACAGGCTTATCTCCCCCAAGAGTCCACATCGACGGGGAGGTTTGGCACCTCGATGTCGGCTCATCGCATCCTGGGGCTGTAGTCGGTCCCAAGGGTTGGGCTGTTCGCCCATTAAAGCGGTACGCGAGCTGGGTTCAGAACGTCGTGAGACAGTTCGGTCCCTATCCGTCGTGGGCGCAGGAAATTTGAGAGGAGCTGTCCTTAGTACGAGAGGACCGGGATGGACGCACCGCTGGTGTACCAGTTGTTCTGCCAAGAGCATCGCTGGGTAGCTATGTGCGGAAGGGATAAGTGCTGAAAGCATCTAAGCATGAAGCCCCCCTCGAGATGAGATTTCCCATAGCGCAAGCTAGTAAGACCCCTGAAAGATGATCAGGTTGATAGGTTTGGGGTGGAAGCGTGGTGACACGTGGAGCTGACAAATACTAATCGGTCGAGGACTTAACCAAAAATGATATTTTACTTCTTATTTCACCTTCTATTTAGTTTTGAAAGAATGTAACACAAGTCTGGTGCCGATGGCGAGAAGGTCACACCCGTTCCCATACCGAACACGGAAGTTAAGTTTCTCAGCGCCGATGGTAGTTGGGGGTTCTCCCCCTGTGAGAGTAGGACGTCGCCAGGCAAGATGAAGAGTATCCATAATGGATGCTCTTTTTTTGTTGATTTGAAACTAATTCGAAGGTAATCTAGGATCAAGGGAGCGAACGAAACAATAATCTTCTACTAAGTACCGTCACGACCTGTGACGAACGCAGAAGTCAGCATTCCTGTGGAGTAAGAAATTCATCAGAAAATAGGAGATGAAAGTGAAGGCAATGGAACAGTGGATAGAATTATTGCAATTTCATTTTGAAAATAATCGCAATGAACTTCAAGCAGAACCTATGAAAAAATATATGAAGGATCTTTTTCCTTTTCTAGGCATTAAAAAGCCTGAAAGAAATAAGATTTTAAAACAGTTTTATCAGCAGACTGGAATTTTAAAAGAAGAATTCCATCCGGAGTATGTCATCAAGCTTTGGGAGCAAGCCGAAAGAGAGTATCAGTATGCTGCACTAGATTATATAGAGAGATCACTAAAGAAGTTAAGTAAAGAGAATCTACCACTAATTGAGTGCATGATTACAACAAAGTCATGGTGGGATACGGTAGATATGCTCGCCGCTAAGCCAGTAGGTATGATCGCAAATAGCCATCCTGAAGTCATTAAAGAAACGATTGATGACTGGGCATATGGTGATCATCTATGGTTAAGAAGATCCGCTATTCTTTTTCAGTTAAAATACAAGGAACAAACCAACGAAGAACTTTTATATCGCTATATTGAACAAAATGCAGAAAGTAAGGAATTCTTTATTCAAAAAGTGATTGGGTGGGTCTTAAGAGAATATTCAAAATCGAATCCCACATCGGTTAAGCAATTCATTGAAACACATTCGCTGTCAGCATTGAGTGTGCGGGAAGGAAGTAAATATTTATAGTAGCATGTTCGTTGTTGTGAAGTTCAGCATATGTCTATTTCATTAAAGAATCAGAATACACTTTCCATGCTCTAAGGTTCAAAAGAATTTCATAAAAGCAGACTTATCAATGGATTATTTTTAGTCTTCTTAGGTATAATGGGAATCAAGGTAACATTTGAAATTTGGATGGGATATATGCTTTAGATGACTTGTCCTATGAATTGGTCTTGATTAGAAGGGAGAAGGGTCCGCGATGGAAAGAAAAGAACTCGAAACAGAAGTAGTTGGCACTTTATTAAATACAATTAGAGTAAAACTCGAGACTATGCCTGTACGAAATAGTAAAATCATGAAAAGCTTTGAAGTCTTGGACCATCTCGAAACTTCAGTAGAGAAGCAACATGATAAAATAGCGATTGAGAGTATGGTAAGGTTTTTATCATCCATTACGATTGCACCAATTAAACAGGAATTATCTCAGCTGAAACAGCATTTACGAATTAGTTTTTAATAGATTTATCTAAGTTCAAAATAGATCAACAAAAAACACGGTTTGTCATAAACCGTGTTTTTTGTTGATCTTATAGTATTTTGTTAAGCTAAAATGCATAGGTCCAAAAACGCTCATTATTAATTCTAGCTAAAACAAGTGGATCACCTTGTTTATATTTTTCCCCAAAATCGGCCATCATCAGTTGAGCTTGTGATTCATGCGCTTGAATGGCTGCAATTTTTTGTGCAGCAAATGGCGTAATATCATAAACAATATCAGCTTGGCCAATTTCCTCCTCACAACGATTGGCAAAGGCGACACAATGGAGTTTCGGACGATTGTTCTTAAGCATTCGTTCGACTGCTTTGACAACGGCTGCTCCACAAGCATCATGATCAGGATGGACGGCATATCCTGGATAAAAACTGATGATTAACGATGGATTTACTTCATTTATAATAGAAGTAATATCTTGAATAAGCTTTTCTTCATCTTCAAACTCAATGGTTTTATCCCGATACCCGAGCATTCTAAGGTCTTGTATGCCCATTGCCTTTGCAGCGTTTTGTAATTCCTTTTTACGAATTAGAGGTAATGACTCACGAGTAGCAAAAGGAGGATCGCCCAGATTGCGGCCCATTTCACCTAATGTTAAACATGCGTATGTAACGGGAGTTCCGTTTTCAACATGGGCAGAAATGGTTCCTGACACACCAAATGCTTCATCGTCAGGATGAGGAAAAACAACGAGAATATGCCTCTCTTTTTCTATTTCCATTAGACTAGCTCCCTTCAAATGATTATTTTTTTCGTCATTCTAGCATTCTTCATAATTAGCTACACTAAAGCGTTCTTATTCAAACGGAGTCAGACTAATTTCAAGGCAGACAGCAAGTCTTCCTTGATAATCATGTCCAGCTAATAGTAATCGACCAGTAGAGTCAACTTCAAAATGGGTAATACCTTCAGCATAAATCCAGCCAATAGGCATTTTTAATCCAACTCTAAAGGGCCCATTTCCTGTAATTTTACCTCTTTCGAATTGTACAAGTGCATTACGAATATAGGCGCCAGAAGAGAAAAAACTCTCATCATTATGTGAAGCATACGCTCCATTTGTTGTTTCAAGGTGAACATATACATTCTGATTGGCAAATAGCTCAAGTTTCTTTTGTACGGTTTCCACAATCACAGGCTCCATTTTTCTATACCTCCCTTCAAATTTCTTCCAATATCAAAAAGAATAAGATATTTCTATCTTACTAAAAAAGCTCCTGAAAAGCGAAATTAAAGACCTTTCTAAAAAGATCGAGAGGGATGAAAAGCGTTAGTGTCCAAAAATGCTGAGAACGAACCACCTGCACCATGATTATAAGTCGTATCAATTTTTTCATTCTAACAATAATTGTTCTCTAGACAAATTCTTTTCAGCTTAGCGTAATAAGTTTAAAGGAACTAGCTTCTCGAATAGAAGGACATTTACACGAATTAGAATGATTTCATGTAATCGATTCAGTGCAAAAATAGGAAGCGAATTTGTTCTTTCTATTTTCATTTTTTCTGCTTCAAGGTAAGATTAATGTTACTGTAATGGGATCGTTTAGATTTACAAACGATCCATTTAGACTTTATCGCCCAAGAAAAAGGATATGGAAAAAAAGAGACTAAGGACAAGAACTAAGAGGTGAAGGCAATGGGCACTACGGCTATTATTCTAGCAGGTGGTCAATCAAGTAGAATGGGTACGAATAAGGCTTTACTTCAATTAAATGGAAAAACGGTGATTGAAGGTATGGTTGAAAAGCTAGAAAAGATAGTGGATGATACCATCGTTGTAACCAATACATTTGAAGACTATGCCTTCTTACACCTGCCAATGATAGAAGATAGGCGGAAGGGAAAGGGGCCGCTTGCTGGCATGGAGGCAGGTTTAGCGGCAACGCAAACGGAACGGAATCTGATCGTTGCTTGTGACATGCCTTTTATCTCGGTGGAATTAGGACAGTATTTACTATCCTGTTTGGGAGAATATCAAGCGGCTGTGCCAGAGATTTCCGGCCAACTCCATCCTTTATTTGCAGCCTACCGAAAAGATGTAAACGAGGCTGTTACACAATCACTCGAAGAAAATCAACTGCGTATTAGACACCTCTTACATAATATTCATGTTAAAATAGTAAAAAAGGAATTATTGCAATCTCTAGAAATTGATCACGAGGAACTTTACTTTTTTAATATGAATAACCCCGATGAATATCATAAAGCTTCCAACATGTTAAAAGATATAGATGGTGGGGATGGAATCTAAGTGGAGGGTATGAATATAATGAAATTTTTTGAGATAGCGCAGGAACCGATCAATACTCAATCAGTAATTGACAAAGTCGTACAACGTGAAGCAGGAGCGATTACAACCTTTATCGGAACAGTAAGAGAGTTGACCCATGGAAAGAAAACTCTTTATCTCATATATGAGGCATACGAACCTATGGCTGTTAAAAAGCTTGAACAAATTGGACAAGAAATTGAAGAAAAATGGTCAGGTTCCAAAGTAGCGATCACGCATAGGGTCGGAAAACTGGATATTACGGATATTGCTGTCGTGATTGCCGTTTCCACTCCTCATCGTGCAGATTCTTACGAAGCAAATCGATATGCCATTGAACGAATTAAACAAATTGTGCCCATTTGGAAGAAAGAACATTGGGAAGATGGTCAGGAATGGATAGGAGACCAATTAGAGAAAGTGGCCTATCCAACGGGAAAACCTGAGGAGAGTGATTTTAATGAATAAAGTTCTGTTTTTTGCTCATTTACGTGATGCAGTTGGTGAAGAAAGTATTGAAATGGAGGCAAACGGGAAAACCGTTGCTGAATTCAAACAACAAATTTCTGAAACCTATGATATTCAAAAACTAGACACGGTTATGGTAGCTATAAATGAAGAATTTGCTCCGGACAGTGAAATCATTCAAGAAGGCGACACAATCGCCTTTATTCCACCAGTTAGTGGCGGTTGATTAGAAAGGCATAAGCTTAAGACCTCGAGTCCCTAGCCGCTACTGCTGGACAAAGAAAAGGAAGTGTCTATAATGTCTGAACGATACTCCCGTCAAACCTTATTTTCTCCTATTGGAAAAGAGGGCCAAGCCAAAATTCGTTCGAAGCATGTACTGATTATTGGTGCCGGTGCGCTTGGCTCAGGGAATGCAGAAATGCTGACAAGAGCTGGGGTGGGTGAGTTAACGATTGTTGACAGGGATTATGTAGAAGAAAGTAATCTTCAACGTCAACAGCTTTATACTGAAAGGGATGTTGAACAAAAACTTCCAAAAGCTGCAGCAGCTGAAAAACGTCTTAGAGAGATTAATTCAGATGTTAAGATCCATGCAGTAATAGGAGATGCAAATCCGGAGATGCTTAAAGGGTTAGCTCAAGGGAAAGATTTAATCATTGATTCAACGGATAATTTTGAAACACGACTAGCGATCAATGATATCTCGCAAAAATTGGATATTCCCTGGATTTATGGTGCTTGTGTTGGAAGCTATGGAATGAGCTTTACGATTATTCCTGGAAAAACGCCTTGTTTAAATTGCTTATTAAAAACAATTCCGATGCAAGGATTGACATGTGATACAGTGGGAATTATTTCTCCGGCTGTTGGAATGGTGGTTTCCCATCAAATAGCAGAAGCCTTAAAGATTCTTGTTGAAGATTGGGAAGCCGTTCGAACATCCTTTGTCAGCTTTGATTTATGGCGAAATCAATATTCAAGTATTAAAATGAGCAAAGCAAAAGATGAATCCTGTCTATCCTGCGGGACCGATCCAACTTTTCCCTTTTTGGAATTAGAAAATCTCACAAAGTCAACGGTTCTTTGTGGAAGAGATACCGTCCAGGTGCGACCTCCGAAAAGGCTAGATATTCAGTTAGAAGAGTTATCTAAGCAGTTAATGGCGATTGGATATGAAGTGAAGGGCAATCCTTATTTAGTCTCGATTGAGACGGAGAATAAGGAACAACGCATGGTAATCTTTAAGGATGGAAGAGCGCTCGTTCATGGGACGAAGGATTTAATTGCAGCGAAGACTTTATATCATCGAATCCTTGGGTAATAGGAGAAATGAAATTCATCATAAAAATAGCAACAAAAAAATGGGGGTGAATCTTGGTGTATGAACAAGATTCATCCTCTTTCTTATCTAGCTGTTTACCTGGCCGCTTCTGAAATAAAGTCGGTAATAAACAGATAGAATCATGAATGTACGGTCGCTTTTTTTGAATCATTAAGTGCAAAATATTAGAGTAAGCTTCGTGGTTCTAAATAAAGGATTCTGTCGATTTTTCCAAAATGTTTCACGTGAAACAAGTTGCTTTTCGTCAACGATTGTCTTTTGATGGATGGGACGTTTTAATTCTCGACATTAATCTCTCCATGGAGCGTTTAGACTGTATTTAGGTGAATAGGTCATGTAGAATAAAATGTGTAAAGAGCAGAGAGTTCGTTCAGTGATTAATATAGGATTTGGGGGTTACTATGGACATTTCAGTAAGTAGGTTGCTTGATAAAATTGGGGATGAACTAAACGAAGCAAAAAAAGTGGGCTCTGAAGCGAAACTTCGTGAGCATGCATATGCCATGAAAGCCATTTGTGAACTTATTTTAGAGGAATCATCACATTCAAGAAGTACAAATGAATCGACCTCGCAAGAACAAGTGATGGTTTCACCACCGCCTGTCAGGGGGCCCCTTCAGGTTCCACAAGTTGTACAGGTCCCGCAAGTTCCATTACAAAATCGATTAAAAACCGAAGATGGTGCAAATGGTGAGTCTTTATTTGATTTTTAAGACCGTTGGATTGGAATCATGAGAATAGAGAAGGAATGGGGAGAAGAGAATGAAGCTATTTATTATCTTAGGAGCGATTAATGCTTTTTTATCCGTTGCGTTTGGAGCGTTTGGTGCCCATATACTTGAGGGAAGAATGGAACCCAAGTACATAGAGATCTGGGGAAAAGGGGTTACCTACCAAATGCTTCATGCAGTTGGATTGTTAATTATTGGGGTTCTGCTTGGGAAGTTACCAGCCTCTAGTTTGTTATCATGGTCAGGATGGCTGATGTTTATTGGAATTGTTTTATTCTCAGGAAGTTTATATGTCTTAAGTGTCACGCAAATAAGTGTACTGGGTGCTATTACGCCACTTGGAGGAGTAGCATTTCTAGCTGCCTGGGTCTTAGTCATTATTGCCGCTGTTAAATATTTATGAAATGAAGTAGAAGATACAAAGGAGTCTGACAGAATGTATGTCAGACTCCTTTGTAATACTTTTTAAAAGCTAGAAAGTGGTCTAGCTTCGCCGTTCAGGACGTGGAGTTTTTTAGTCCGTGTTCCTTGTTCATGGTGCTAGCGTTTTTCTAATTCTCAATACCGAGGAGGAGATGTGGTGAGACCAGGTCCTGCTCCAAACGGATATTCATATTCAATTTCTTCATTAAATGTAACGTAGTCAAGATAAACCATTGGAAGTAAAATTCTTTCCCCTGTTTGTGGATCACTTAGAATTAAGTGGTCTCTTCCAGCAGCTTCAATGATTCCTTTAAAGATTTTAGCATTCCATTCCGTATTGTTTTCGAATGTTGCATAGACTGTAGCAAGTTTTCCTTTGTTTAAGCGGAGAATATTCTCAATGTAGGATTGTTCCACGGGTAGCATTCCGGGTACTTGTGCTCCTGCTGACGGAGAAGTTCCTGTACCAACCGGTGGAAAAGTTGCACCTTGCGGAAAGGCACCTGGTTGCGCCCCGTAATAAGCTTGCTGCTGTCTATACCCATTTGTTGGATACGTTCTGAATTGACCAAATTGATTATAATATTGACTCATTCTATTCCCCTCCTAAATGTTATCACCCTTTTAGCGTATGCATAGACCACATATGATGTAGGCTGTAAGTACATGGTTGTTTGGTAAACCATCTGCGAGTTTGATAGTTGAAAAAGATGATGATATGAATAAAACTCACTAACAAATGGATATGGTCAAAACAGCTTGAATATGCCTAATAAATGAAAAAACAAAGTGAGACATATCCGGAGGGGAGACGACAAAAAAAGCCTCTGATGGAGATCAGAAGCTTCAATAATTAGCGCGAGCCGATAGACAGGGCGCTTGAAATTTTTTTAAAGATTTATTAATTTACATGAAGAAATGGAGCAAGCTTTTCATTCTGAAGGAGGTTTCCTACAAAGAAAGTACCAAAGTCACCGTATCTTGCACTCACTTCATCGAAACGCATTTCATAAATGAGCTTTTTAAATTGGAGAACATCGTCTGAAAAGAGCGTTACTCCCCACTCATAATCATCAAATCCTACAGAACCTGTAATGATTTGTTTAACAAGACCTGCGTACTGACGACCAATCATTCCGTGGCTTCTCATTAATTGAGTGCGTTCTTCCATCGGTAACATATACCAGTTGTCATTCCCTTGACGGCGCTTGTCCATTGGATAGAAGCAAACGTGTTTTGCTTTTGGTAAAATGGGGTTTAAACGTGCCACAATAGCTGGATTTTGGTAAGGATCCTCGTCAGAAGACAAGTAATTACTTAATTCAACCACGGAAACATACGAATAAGCTGGAACGGTGAACTCAGCTAGTTTTGTTTTATTGAATTCCGTTTCAATCTCATTTAACTCTTCCATTGTGGGTCTTAAGATCATCATCATAAAATCAGCTTTTTGGCCAACCACAGTATATAGGGCATGACTTCCTTTTTCTTCACTTTCTGTACGATTCCATTTATTCAAAAGACTCTGAAACTCATGGATAGCAGATTCTCGTTCATCTTCAGGTACCATTTTCCAAGTTGTCCAATCAATGGTACGGAAATCATGTAAGCAATACCAACCCTCGAGCGTTTTTGCTGCTTGACTCATCTAATTCACTCCTTGTCTTTACAATCCTTTTCACCACCAACTATAACATAGTTTTACCATATACTCATGAATGAAACCTTGTTAAGTAGTTACGATTGTTTTGGATATTTTTTCAAAAGGTGTAAATAGTATAAAGGGAAGGTTATGATACGTTATCTCGATTCGTTTAATATTTTAGAATAGTGGAACATCTTAAATAAAAGGAAATATAGGATGCATTCTCTTGAATTTTATTGATGGTAGAGTATTCTATAAAAGGAAATTATTTTAGGAGGAATACGAATGAGTGATTTATTTTCAGGAATCAAAGAACAATTAAGTGGACAAAATATGAAAATCGTTTTTCCAGAAGGTTTAGATGAAAGAGTGTTAGCTGCAGCTGGCCGTTTAGCGAAAGATCAAGTGTTAACACCTATTTTAGTTGGAAATATAGAGCAAATTGAAGCAAAAGCAAAGGAATTAAATGTTTCTTTAGAAGCTGTTGAAATCTACGATCCAGCAAACTATGCTGCAATGGATGAACTTGTGGCTTCATTTGTTGAGCGCCGCAAAGGAAAAGCAACCGAAGAAGCTGCACGCAAAATTCTTCTAGATGAAAATTACTTTGGAACCATGCTTGTTTATACCAATAAAGCGGATGGACTTGTGAGCGGCGCAGCACATTCTACTGCTGATACAGTTCGCCCTGCCTTACAAATCATTAAAACAATACCGGGTGTGAGCAAGACTTCTGGTGTTTTCATCATGGTTCGTGAAGATGAGAAATACGTATTTGCAGATTGTGCCATCAATATTGCTCCTGATAGCAATGATTTAGCAGAGATCGCCATTGAAAGTGCGAAAACAGCTAAAATGTTTGGCATTGAACCACGAGTAGCGATGTTGAGTTTCTCAACAAAGGGTTCTGCAAAATCAGCTGAAACAGAAAAAGTAGCGGAAGCTGTTGCAGTAGCGAAAGAACGTGAGCCAGAATTAACGTTAGATGGAGAATTCCAATTTGACGCTGCTTTTGTTCCGTCTGTGGCAAAAAGTAAAGCACCAAATTCAGAAATTCAAGGGGATGCCAATGTATTTGTTTTCCCAAGCCTTGAAGCAGGTAACATCGGCTATAAAATTGCTCAACGTTTAGGAAATTTTGAAGCGGTTGGCCCGATTTTGCAAGGCCTTAATCGCCCAGTAAATGACCTTTCTCGTGGATGTAATGAAGAAGATGTTTATAAACTAGCTCTTATTACAGCAGCACAAGCACTTAGCAAATAAGAATATTCGCATGAACAAAAAAAGAGTTAGTCCTTATGTGGCTGACTCTTTTTTGTTGTTAGGACAGGCAAACTGGAATGAAGGATATCGTAACAAGGAGCCTTTAGTCCTTATTGTGTAAGCATGTTATAATGAAGAATATATGTTTAAGGAGAAAAAATAGATGAAAGAGACCCATGATTTATTAGTTCAAGAACAATGGAGAGTGATTGATCAATCATCGTCTGCTCTTTATACAAGTGCTCTTCAATCATTTGGTATGGATGATACGCTTTGTGCTTCTGTTGGAGCTGGGATGGTTCCAGCAACAGCGAGAGCCTGGGTGCATCAAAATACGATTGTGCTCGGGATTCAGGATACAAAGCTGCCCTTTCCTTGGAGAAGGCATACAGTATTTGAAAGAAAAGGGCTATGATGTCATTGTGCGAAATTCTGGTGGATTAGCAGTAGTACTTGATGAAGGGGTGCTCAATCTATCCCTTATTTTTCCGGAGAAAGATAAAGGGATTGATATAAACCGTGGATATGATGCGATGTGGGAATTAGTGAAAAGCATGTTTGCTGAATACCATCAAGAAATAGAGGCAAGAGAAATTGTTGGTTCTTACTGTCCTGGAAGCTATGATCTTAGTATAAAAGGCAAGAAATTTGCCGGTATTTCACAAAGAAGGATCCGAAAAGGGGTAGCGGTGCAAATTTATCTTTGTGTGAATGGCAGTGGCAGTAAACGAGCTGAAACAATAAAGGAATTTTATGAGCATAGTAAAAAAGGCGAGAACACCAAGTATGTATATCCAGACATTGTTCCACATGTGATGTCATCGTTAGCAGATCTGCTTGAGATCGAATTAACGGTCCAAGATGTTATGCTTACGTTTTTAAAAGCACTACAGTCTAAGTCCGAAAGGCTTTTTACGGGGTCCCTATCAGCTGAAGAGGTTCCGATGTTCCAAACCTATTATGAACGCGTTATGGAGCGAAATCGGAATGTGCTAGAAAATTGAAAGACGAATGCGTTTCATACAAAAAAGCCGATAGCGAAAGTGCTACGGCTTCATTATTGAGATGATGAGGGACAAAATCCAGTATAACAACAAGGAAAAAGTCCCTCATCATAAAACTAATAGATTGACATTCATTCAGCAACTTTTTCTAGATTTCCATTTCGATCCATTTTAAAGGTAGTAGCCGCGCGTTCTTCTTCTTCAAACAATGTTAATTTGCGCGCTCGATTCATGATTTTCATCAACGTCTCGTAATCTTCCTGAATGGTAATCGTATTTTGCTCCATCTGTCCAAGCTTGGATTCAAGCTCTTTATTCTTTCCTCTTTCCTCAGCTAATTCTCTTTTTAATCTTTCATTCTCACTTTTTAAAATATCAACTTGCAGATTGGAACTATTCAAGTTTTGTAAGTAAGAGATGACTGTGTTTAGGGTCACTCCGGAACTACGAACTACCTCCGTATGCACGGGTGTAGAAGTGGTAATAATTGACTTAGACAGGGGTTGTTCTTCAGCCATTTCCATACTATATATCTCATTGATTTCTGGCATAGTAGAATCCGCTCCGGTTGTAATGGTTTCAATTTCCTCGACACTAGGCTTTGGAGGGGAATACAATAACTTTTTCCTCCCGCCTTGATCATTTCCAAGGATTCTTTGGCGCTGTTTCCTCTGTTTTTTTGCTAATTGAAGGGCTTTTTCATAATTATGTCGAACAACAGCATTCCAACGAAATCCACAAGCAGCAGATGTTCTATTAAGCTTATCACCTACTTCTTCAAAGGCATTTAATTGTGTACTTCCTTCTCTCACATGTCTAAGTACTGTTTCAGCAAGTAACAAATCATCTTCATCTGTCCAGGCATCTTGACGAACTTTCATGTTCTTCAGCTCCCTTATTTTTTCAATATTTTTTTAAATCGTTAGTTTCATGATGTCCAGTATCACGAAAACTTATACAAGGTGATTAAAAGGATAGTAGATTTTGTGAAAAAAGATCGCTAGTTTGTAGTCGGATTCCGAGTAGATCACTCTCACTTTTTAACTTGCAATACAAGTAAAGAAGCTGTACAATACCACATAGTGAAAAGGAAACTTATATCGTTATAATGGATTGTGAATAGCTGAATTATTCATCAGAAAGCGAAGCTTGTACTTTTCTTAGTAGAAAGAATCGTGGCAGGCGTCTTGCGTTTTTTTATATAGGCGGAAAGATTTTAGAGAAAGGGTGGGGAAGAAAATGGCAAATGAATTCCGGGTCTGTGATGATTGTCAGGCAGTGAATTTAAAAACCTTATTACCCATGTTGAAAAAGATAGATCCAGAAGCAACGATTGAAATAGGCTGTCAGTCTTATTGTGGACCTGGGAGAAAGAAAACTTTTGCATTTGTGAATAATCGACCTGTTGCAGGCCTTACAGAAGCAGAGTTAGAAGAGAAAATTAATAAGAAGCTAAAGAAATAAAATCGCCCTTGAACGTGTTTGAGGGGGTTTTTTTCATGTTGTCTAGCTACAACAGAATTTTGAATATGGGTAGAGAGTAGCCGATAAAACACGATATAATAGGGTGAAAGTAAAATGTGTAAGGGGAGTAGGGGAGAAGATGGTTTATTCAGAAGAAAAGCTGATGGAGGAGAAAGTCTTCAAGGATCCTGTACATCGCTATATACATGTGCGTGATCGAGTGATTTGGGATCTTATCGGGACAAAAGAATTTCAGCGTTTAAGAAGAATTAAACAGCTTGGAACAACCTTTCTGACCTTCCACGGTGCAGAGCATAGTCGCTTTAATCATTCACTAGGCGTATATGAAATTGTACGGCGAATTGTGGATGATGTATTTGAGGGCCGTCCTGATTGGGATCATAATGAACGTTTGCTTTCCCTTTGTGCTGCCCTGCTCCATGATCTAGGACATGGACCGTTTTCCCATTCCTTTGAAAAAGTATTCCAATTGGATCATGAATATTTTAGCCAAGCAATTATTTTAGGAGATACAGAGGTTAATGACGTTTTGCAAAAAGTAGGAACCGATTTTCCTAAAAAAGTAGCAGAAGTGATTGCAAAAACCTATCAAAATAATATAGTGGTCAGTTTGATTTCGAGTCAAATTGATGCGGATCGCATGGATTATTTGCAAAGAGATGCTTATTTTACCGGAGTCAGCTACGGCCATTTTGATATGGAACGAATCTTACGGGTCATGCGTCCTCACGGAGATCAAGTAGTGATAAAGAAAAGTGGTATGCATGCGGTAGAAGACTATATTATGAGTCGTTATCAAATGTACTGGCAAGTATACTTTCACCCTGTTACACGTAGTGCAGAGGTTATTTTAACGAAAATACTGCATCGTGCCAAAGATCTATACGAACAACATTATACATTTAAATCCAATCCAATTCATTTCTACTCTATGTTTGAGACGAGGGTCACGCTAGAGGATTATTTAAAATTAGATGAATCGATTATTTTGTACTATTTTCAAATATGGCAAGACGAGGAAGATCACATTCTTCGTGATCTTTGCACTCGATTTATGAATCGAAATTTGTTTAAATATGCCGAATTTGACCCAGCAAAGGAATACAAAAAACTGTCAGAGCTTTCCTTGCTATTTAAAAAGGCGGGCCTCGATCCTGAATATTATCTAGTGGTGGATTCCTCCTCAGATCTCCCATATGATTTCTATCGCCCAGGTGAGGAAGAAGAACGTTTGCCGATCCAATTATTAATGAGCAATGGTGATATTCGTGAATTATCGAGAGAATCTGAGATTGTGGATGCGATATCAGGAAAACGAAGAACCGATCATAAGCTCTATTATCCATTTGATTTAATAAGTGACGATCGTTCGAAAAAGAATATCAAAAAACAAATTCGCAGTTTGTTGGGGATTGAAGGCAATGAGTAGGCAAGGAGTATCGTATTCTTTGATTTAAGGGGTATTGGAGATGAACAAATTTGTTAAAAGATCATGCTAAAGTGATGCAGGCCATTGCTGCATCTGGTGAAGTCATCGGAAGAAAAAAACTTCAAAAAATGATTTTTATTGCAAAAAAACTAGACTTCCCTTTCGGAGAAAAGTTTCAATTTCATTTTTATGGTCCGTATTCGGAGGAGTTAACGTTACGGGTGGAAGAACTTTGTGATATGGGATTTTTAGATGAAGTGAAAGAAAAAAAAGGCGGCTATTATCAATATCGTTATACCTTAACGGAAAATGGATCGGAATTTTTAGTGGAAAATGATCATGTGGACATTCCAAATTTGAAGAAATGTTTAACAGATATGAACGGTCAGAATGCGAGATTTCTTGAACTCGTCTCCACGGTATTATTCTTTGATAACCTACCGAAAGAGGAAGTGCAGGAAAAGATTTTTACCTTAAAAAGCAAACAGCGCTATACGATCGAAGAAGTCGAGGGTGCTTATCAATATATTGAAACATTAAAAGGGAAAGTTAAACACCCATGATGGGGGTGTGACTTTCCCTTTTTAATATTTGCTCTAGCTTCGAAGTACAGGTTGTACAAGTGCAGGCGAAGACATGTGCAATTGGCGGTTTCCGCTAACCGGCGCTAAGTCGCCGGGCGAAGCACTTACGTTTTCTATTATCGATCGCTGAATAATTTACCAGCTGTGGCATAGTGATTTTTGGACATTTCTTCAATAAAGACTGTGACTGCTTCTTTTGAAGCACCGGTTGTTTCGACTACAGCATCTGTTACTTTTTCAACAAGTGCTCTTTTTTGATCATCCGTTCTACCTTCAAGCATTTTCACTGTAACATATGGCATTCGTGGGTCCCCCAATATATGTATCCTATTTTATTATGTGTTTTCTTCATCTTAACACCTAATATAGATAAGTTTTCCATAGTTGGTTTCAATATGCAAGTGTACAAGAAAACGTTTTTTTGACTGGAAATGGCTTCGTTTTTCACTTTAGGATGGTAATCATGTATACTTTTAGAAAAGAGAAGAAAAAGGAGATGTGCGGTTGGAACCATCATTTTCGCAATTTCTAGCCTATCCGTTGGCAAAGATCCCGTATGTGGCTTTGACCTTGATTATTGCTTTTAGCGTTCATGAATTTGCTCATGCCTTTGCTGCTTGGAAATTTGGGGATGAAACAGCTAAAAAGCAGGGAAGATTAACCTTAAATCCAATGAAACATTTGGATCCGATTGGGACGATCTTAATCTTTATTGCGGGATTTGGCTGGGCACGGCCTGTGCCCGTAAACCGTTTTTTCTTTAAAAATCCCAGACTTGCTGGTGTTACAGTATCCTTTGCGGGTCCTTTTAGTAATTTAGTTATGGCCAGTCTTGCTTTTATCATTTGGTATGCCTTGGTAGCATCTGGTTTAGCTGCTAGTTTGCCTTCCTTTGTACCGGAATTTCTCGATATTTTTATTCAGTTGAATGCGGTATTATTTATTTTTAATTTGATTCCTTTGCCACCTCTTGATGGCTATCGTATCGTCGAGGATCTTGTACCAAAAGACTTGCGTGCCAGAATGACGCAATATGAACAATATGGGATGCTGATTTTTCTAATCCTGGTCATTACGCCACTTGATCGATATACGATCCAACCGATTTTCAATACGGTTTTGCCGTGGTTAATAACGGGACTCAATGACTTTTTCTACAGTTGGTTTTTTTAAAATTGGGTAAATGATCCTGGTTTAACAGCACATTTCAAAAGGAAATACGCTAGAATGACAATGAAGGGAGAATCCATAAATGGCAGAAGAGCAAAAGAAAAAGAAAATGGAATTTAATATTATTAAAAATGTGGATCCGATGAAGGGACATAAAGGCTTTGGATTAGGAGCTTTGAGCCTGGATAATGTGTCACCTGTTTTTATTGATGTGGAGGCAGGCGAGGCTTTTATTGATGTTGGGGCCATGCACGCAAGAAGCAGCGTTGAAAAGGGCATTAAATTTTTAAAAACAAAAGAGGAAGTCCCGAATGGAAAACCATTTTGGCTTGTTTGGGTCACCATTGATCGTAACGAAAATGGACCACATTACGCCGGTGTGACAGCATGCGAAATGACGGTTGATCGTGAAATAAAAAGAGGATATAAATCATTGCCAGAGCATGTGAACCGGATGGATAAGTCCATCAAGCGTCATATCATTGTTGAACACATGGATGAGCCATCAAAAGTGGTCCTTCAGGAATTCTTAATGAATCATGATGAAGGCATGTGGGAACGATCATCACAGCAATTGAAAGATGATTTGACTGTCTAAAAGAAACAGTAAAAAACAAGCTTATGAGTAAAACTAAGCTTGTTTTTTTCGTGGAGAAACATAACTAAAGGACAAACCAATGGAATTTCTTGTTAGTCTAGTCTGAAAAAGCCCAGCATTCGGACAGGTCCGGGGAAGTTCCTGTTAATCTAGTCTGAAAAAGCCCTTGATACGGACAAGTCCAAGGAAATACCTGCTAGTCTAGTCTGAATGAGCCCTTGATTCGGACAAGTTCAGGAAATACCTGTTAATCCAGTCTGAAAAAGCCCTGCATTCGGACAAGTCCAGGGAAATACCTGTTAGTCCAGTCTGAATGAGCCCTGCATTCGGACAAGTCCAAGGAAATACCTGTTAATCCAGTCTGAAAAAGCCCTGCATTCGGACAAGTCCAAGGAAATACCTGTTAATCTAGTCTGAAAAAGCCCTGCATTCGGACAAGTCCAGGGAAATACCAGCTAGTCTAGTCTGAAAAGGCTCTTGATTCGGACAAGTCCAAGGGAATACCTGTTAATCTAGTCTGAAAAAGCTCTGCATTCGGACAAACAACAGAATTTAACGCATTTATTATGTCATATAAACTATTTTTCCCACAGATATCTGAACTATTTAGAGAAAACTTAAGTTTGTAGTTTGTGAACTTTTTTAAATTGAATCGTACTTATCCATCTAAGACCAAGGAAGTACTTTTTTAAACCAAGGAACATGTTGGTTCTCTTTAGGTCGTTTTTTTCCATCATGGGAAGGTTCTTCTCCTTCGTCAAATAAATGGTCTGTACAATATTCTGTTGGTTCCGTACCGACTGCAAAATAAGTAAAGCGTCGAACGGGACAATCCTTTGTAGCAAGCTTTCCATTTTCAGGATTGATGTAGACCCCGAGCGTACCTTTTGGGGCTTTAAATGATTTAGCTGTCGTTCCATCGAGCGCTTCTTCCATAAATTGAATCCAAATATTTTTAGCATAGGTTTTATCACTTGTAAGTTCAAGGGTTTGGCCATTATCATAACCAGTCCAAACGGCTGAAACAAGTTGTGGAGAATAACCAATCATCCAGCTATCTGCATTGGTTGAGCCAGATTTTCCGGCATAGGTCTGAGTCATTTTGTTGATGATCGTACTTCCAGTTACACTGGCATAGCCATTTAATTTTTTATCAAACATTCCCGTCATCATATGGGTCATGACAAAAGCTAAATCCGGCCGTAATATGGCTTCAGGTTCTTGTTTTTGTTCGTAAATGACTTCTCCTTCATGGTTCTCAACTCGTTTAATCAAAACGGGGTGGACCTTTTTTCCACCATTGGCAAATAGACTATAGGCATTGGCCATTTCGATGACCCGCACACCAGAGGTTCCGAGTGCAAGAGAAGGAACAGCCGCCATTTCTGTCGTAATGCCAAACCTCTTAGCCGTGTCCACTAAGGTTTTTTCACCGAGAAACAGATGTGTTTTAACAGCAAATACATTGTCTGAGAGGGCAAGAGCCTGTGCCATCGTAATCGGACCGTTTGCATATTGATTATTAAAATTATGCGGTGTATATTCCGGTTGATTGTCTTCAAAACGGAATGTCGTCAGTTCGCTTAACATTTGCGTTGCGGGTGTGAAGCCTTGTTCAAGTGCTGCATAATACAATAATGGTTTGATGGTTGAACCCGGTTGACGGATTGCTTGGATGGCGCGGTTAAAGGGACTCTCTGTGTAATCGCGTCCCCCGACAAGGGCCTTCACATATCCATTTCTCGGATCCATGGCGATAAAGCCAACCTGAATATCGGATTCATCAGACATTTGTGAAGCAATGGTGTCTTCCGCGATTTTTTGCTGCTTAAGGTCAAGGGTGGTATAAACTTTTAGCCCTCCAAGTGCCAATGTTCTTTCGTCAAGTTGTAACTCTGTTTTCAAAGCTTGCCTGACGGCGTCTTGAAAATAAGGAGCGTTAACCAACGATAGTGTGCGGGTGCTCACCAAGGATCGTGACGGATTGCTGTGCACCATTAGCTGCTTGTGTCTCGTTAATTACTCCGTTTTCTTTCATGGCTGTTAAAATGACCTTCCTGCGCTGTTCTGCCTTTTCAAGGGATACGAGTGGTGAGTAGATCCCTGGTCCCTTTGGAATACCGGCTAACATAGAGGCTTCAGCTAGGTTAAGTTCAGAGGCATTTTTCCCGTAGTAAAATTGGCTAGCAGCTTGTACGCCGTATGCTCCATAGCCGTAATAAATGGTATTTAAATAGCCTTCAAGAATTTCCTCTTTTGTATAATTCATTTCAAGACGGATGGTATAAAAGGCTTCATGCAATTTCCGACTCCATGTTTTGTCATGCTCGAGAAATAAGTTACGAGCATATTGCTGGGTGATCGTACTGGCTCCTTGTACTTTGGCCATTGCTTTTATATCAGCAAGTACTGCCCCACCAATTCGTTTAAAATCAAAGCCGTTATGTTCGTGAAAGTGTTGATCTTCAATAGAAAGGGTAGCATCAATTAAATAAGGGCTAATTTGGTTAAGTTTTACCCAGTATCGCTTTTGTCCATTATGACTTTCCCCTATAACCGAACCGTCATCACCGTAATAAAGGGTGGATTGTGGCACTGCGAGGGCGGGAGGACCTAGTATTTTAGCATATGTGAAAATTCCAATGAAAAGAAGAAACACGATACTAGCAGCGACCAGGCTAATAATCAATAGGGCCCGAAAATACTTTATCGTTTTGCGAAATCGCTGATCAGTCATAATCTCCATTAGAATCACTCCTATCTGAAATGCGGAGACGCCTTGCTCATTAAGGAACGCTGACTAAAAGCGCCACGTCCTGTGGCAACGTCTGCATGACCCGCATCCTGCGGCCGCAAGCTTAAGACGAGTCGGGGATGAGGCTTGCAGTTTAGCCTCATCATCGAATTGGCTTAAGACCTCGAGCGGCTAGGCGTCGCAGCTGGACAATCTGAAATGCGGAAGCGGCTTGTCGCAGAAACATCGACGTCAGCACATCCTGTGCAAGTAAACATATATCATCATTATGGAAAAATAAGAGAAATTTTAAACAGTTTTCGGAGATATTAGTAAATTTTTCTTTTCATTTTGTTTAGATTCCACTATACTTTTTTCGTGTTTGCATTTAAATAGGATAGGGTAATATAAATGTATAAATAAATAATAGATGCCGAGCACTATGTGAAAAGACAAGATCGTGCCTGAAAGGGTCAGAAAAGATCCAAGAAGTCACGGGTAAAGGATTGTCGGTGCCAAGCGAACAAGAGGGGGAATAAACATGCGTTTTGATGAAGCTTATTCAGGCAATGTATTTATCAAAAGTCATCCAGTCTATAATGAAAGCCAAGTAGTTATTTATGGAATGCCAATGGATTGGACGGTTAGTTATCGACCAGGGTCTCGTTTTGGTCCAGCACGTATTCGCGAAGTGTCAATTGGGATTGAGGAGTACAGCCCATACTTGGATCAGAGAATTAGATGAAATCAACTACTTTGATGCAGGAGATATTCCACTTCCATTCGGAAATGCAGAAAAGAGCTTGGTTCTTATTGAGGAATTCGTGGATCAGGTGCTCGCTGACGATAAATTCCCATTAGGAATGGGTGGAGAGCATTTAGTAACATGGCCCGTTATAAAAGCCATGTATAAGAAGTATCCTAATCTCGCTATTATCCATATGGACGCTCATACAGATTTACGAGAAGACTATGAAGGTGAACCATTATCTCATTCAACCCCGATTAGAAAAGCAGCTGGATTAATTGGACCAGAGAATATTTTTTCTTTTGGCATCCGTTCTGGACTGAAAGAGGAATTTGAGTGGGCAAAAGAAGTCGGTATGCAAATTTTTAAATTTGATGTACATAAGCCGCTTCAGGAAGTACTACCTAAACTAGCAGGTCGTCCTGTTTATGTAACGATTGACATCGATGTTTTGGATCCAGCACATGCACCAGGGACAGGAACCGTTGATTGTGGGGGGATTACATCAAAAGAACTTTTAGCTTCCATTCATGAAATTGCTCGTTCTGAAGTGAAAGTAGTTGGAGCCGACCTCGTTGAAGTAGCGCCAGTTTATGATCACTCTGAACAAACCGTCAACACCGCCAGCAAGCTACTTCGTGAAATGCTGCTAGGATTTGTAAAATAAACCGTAAAACAGGGACAGCCATTGTCTCTGTTTTTAATTCCGGGGGAGCGATTCATGCTGAAAAAGAACGAAGTGTGAATAACTCGTGTAAAGACAAGAGTCGATTCGTGCCCGAAAGAATGAAGGACAGCTTGAAATCACTGTAACGAAAGCGTGCCTGGCATCCCGAATCAAGCTTGAAACGAAGTCGACAAAAAGTACTTTATGCTGGAGGCTTATCGATATACAGTGATATACTGGCTTTTCTCAACTTGAAACCAATCGGTAAAAAACTTATACTAATAAGGTTATATGAAAAGAAATGGGGTGTATGGCCGTTGTCATCGTATCCAGCGGAGCAAATGCCTGTTAAAATAACAGTAAAAACAGTGATCCGGAATGGTCAAGATAAAGAGACGTACGAGCTCATAACTTTTGGCCAATACTATAAAAAGACGAACTCCATCTTTCTTCGTTACGAGGAAATCATGGAAGAGGATTTGGCGATTCAATACCGTTGTTAAAATATCTAGTCAGGAAGGGTCAATTTTACGAAATGGAGCCGTTAAAATGCGACTTCCTTTTCAAAAAAATAAAACCTTAACAGGCAGCTATGACAGTCCCTATGGGGTACTAGAGATGAAAACCTCGACAACGCGAATCAGCCACAAATTTGATGAAAATGTGAGAAAAGGTGAGATTGATCTATTGTATGATTTAAGATGTAGATGGTTCTCTTGCAGGTACATATCATTTAACGATTCTTTTCGAGGAGGATAAACATGAACATAGTCGAGCAAGTAAAGAGTAAACTAAAGCAAGAAATTAAAGCAGCCGTTATAAAAGCAGACTTAGCAACAGAAGAACAAATTCCAGATGTCATTTTAGAAATGCCAAAGGATAAAGCAAATGGTGATTATTCCACAAATATGGCGATGCAGTTAACAAGAGTAGCGAAAAAGGCACCGAAAATGATTGCTGAAGAGCTGGTTGCTCATTTTGACAATACGAAAGCATCGATTGAAAAAATTGAAATTGCAGGACCTGGATTTATTAATTTTTATATGAATAATAGCTATTTGACAGACTTAATTCCAGTCGTTTTAGAAGCTGGGGATAAATACGGTGAAACAACGGTTGGCAACGGGCAAAAAGTTCAAGTGGAATTTGTTTCAGCAAATCCAACTGGTGACCTGCACTTAGGTCATGCCCGTGGTGCAGCGGTCGGGGATTCACTTTGTAATATTTTAGCAAAAGCGGGCTATGATGTTTCCCGTGAATACTATATTAATGATGCCGGAAATCAAATCAATAATCTTGCGAATTCCGTTGAAGCACGTTATTTCCAAGCTCTTGGCATGGATAAACCAGATGCCAGAAGACGGCTACCATGGTGAGGATATTATCGGCATCGGAAAAAAGCTTGCGGAAGAATTTGGCGATAAATTTGTTGAAATGGATGAAAAAGAACGCTTTGACCATTTCCGTGAATATGGGATGAAATATGAAATGGCGAAATTGAAAAAGGACTTAGAAGATTTCCGTGTTCCGTTTGATGTGTGGTATTCTGAAACATCTCTTTATCAAAACGGAAAAATTGATGAAGCCTTGGCGGACTTAGAGATAATGGCTATATTTATGAAGAAGACGGAGCAACATGGTTCCGTTCGACTGATTTCGGCGATGATAAAGACCGTGTGCTCATTAAACAAGATGGTTCTTATACGTATTTAACACCAGATATTGCGTACCACCGCGATAAATTTGAACGTGGCTTTGAAAAGTTGATCAATATTTGGGGTGCCGATCATCATGGTTATATTCCACGTATGAAAGCAGCGATTCAAGCGCTAGGCTATAATGCTGATACACTTGAAGTGGAAATCATTCAACTTGTCCACTTGTATAAAGATGGCGAGAAAATGAAGATGAGTAAACGGACAGGGAAAGCTGTTACAATGAGAGATTTAGTTGAAGAAGTTGGCCTTGATGCGACACGTTACTTCTTTGCGATGAGAAGTGCGGATACACATATGGACTTTGACCTTGATCTTAGCGGTTTCACAATCAAATGAAAACCCTGTATTATTATGCGCAATATGCACATGCTCGAATTTGCAGCATTCTGCGCCAAGCTGAGGAGAAGAATTTGACCATTGATGACAATCAAGATTTCTCTTCTCATCATCTGAAAAAGAAATCGATGTGTTGAAAAAATTGGAGAATTCCCTCAGGCAGTCGGAGAAGCGGCTGAAAAAAGAATGCCACACCGTATCACGAACTATATTTTTGAATTAGCTTCTGCGTTCCATAGCTTTTACAATGCAGAAAAAGTTCTTGATGTGGAGCAATGGAGAGAAAACGAAAGCACGTCTTGCTTTAGTAAAAGCTGTACAAATTACATTGAAAAATGCTTTAGCCTTGATTGGTGTATCCGCTCCAGAAAAAATGTAAATAAAAGAGAGGCTTCCGATTGTGGAAGCCTCTTTTTTCGTATCTTCGGTGCCTGCACCGCTATTTCATAAAGCGTGTCTACCATTCAATAGCAGCCCCGCTCATTCGTTTGACGCCTCGAATTTTGCTTATGTCTTCGACTAGTTTCAGCAGTGCTTGATCCTTCTTTTTGGCTTCAATCATAAAGTCGACATCTTGACCCAGTGAACGAAGATTTTTAAGTAAAGGCTGTATAAATTCAGGATCGACAAAATCAGAATGGGAACGAAAAGCAGATGGCGATTTAGGTGATGAGATATGTATTTTCGGTATCACTTTTCTTGTTTCCCATGTTTTAAAAATTTCGGGTAGAAGATCCTCTAAGGAGGCTTCTCCCGTGTTTGCCATATGGTGATGATAATCAAACAAAAGTGGAATTCCTTCAAGCTGACACATTTTAAGGGTTTCATCTGCTGTATAGGTTTTATCATCATTTTCAAGAGTCGTGACCGCTTTGATCTCGGAGGGGAGGCTTTTCAAATTCTCTCGAAATCGTTCCAGCGTACTTTCCTTATCCCCATAAGCTCCACCGATGTGAATATTAATCAGACTTTCTTTTTCAACTCCCATCGCTTCGAGCATTTGATAGTGGTATTCCATATCAATCACTGCATTTTTTGTTACTTCCTCACGAGGGGAAGTGAACAAAGTAAATTGATTCGGATGGAAACTAACTCGTAATCGATGTTGTTTGATCAGGTTTCCAAGTTCTCTCCACTGATCACGAAATGGAGTGAGAAAATCCCAGCGAACCTCCGGATGGGTCGCAAGCGGAACAAGGGCGCTTGAAAATCGGTACAGTTCAATTTGATGTCCAATGTTGTAGTGGAGCATCCTTTCTGCATTCTTTAGATTGGAAGCAGTAACGTCTAAAAGCTTTTCTTTCCGCTCAGAGGACTTAATTGTTTATAACGTGTAAATGTAACGGTACTTGAAGGCGATGAATCCCACAAATTCATGGACATGGACACATAGCCAAAACGAATCTTCATAAAAAGGGCTCCTTTACTACATAAAAAACCAAAAATGCTTCAGTTATATCCATTTATGAGATATATCGTCGACTTTTCAGATATATCATCGACTTTGCGCCATATATCGTTAACTTTTCAGGTTATATCGTCAACTTTAAGTCATATATCGTTTTTTCGACAAATATCGACAACACCTCAAACAAGCATCGACTTACAAAAAAAACGACACTGCTCCAGCGACCATTTCCTTGCAAGAGCTCCATGGATTGATGTGATTAAGATCGTCTAATGTTAGAATTCGTGCATTGTTTTGATCTTTTTTCAGTAACCTCTAGAGCTTGTTCAATAAAGCGTTTATCGTACATAAAGCAATTGATTTCATAATTTAAATAAAAGCTTCGTTTATCAAAGTTGGCAGTGCCAATATCACAAACGGTTTCATCAATTAAAAGGGTTTTGGCATGATAAAAGCCCTTTTCATACTGATAGACGGTCGCACCTAATGGGATCAGCTTCCGCAAGTATTTATATGAAGCTTCTTTTACTAAGGGATGATCCGCTTTGGAAGGAACTAAGATTTCTAATTTTACCCCTCTTTGCACCGCAGCAAGTAAATCATGAAAGACCTTTTTACCTGGAATAAAATAAGGTGTACCAATCAGGATTGAATGTTCAGCATTTCGGATCAAAGTAGAAAAGGTATCTTCAAGATGAAAGCCTTCGGACGCAAAGAACTGATGGCGATAAGTTCCCTTTTCTAATGGTGGAAAATAAATGCTTTTCTTTTGAAACGGAAGATATTCGGTTTTTTCCCAATCCTTTAAAAAGATCTGCTGTAAATCTTGAACCCCTTCACCTTGAATTTTCAAATGGTAGTCACGCCAAGGATTCAAGATGGGATCTAAATTGATGTATTCCTTTCCAATATTAAAACCACCAACATAGCCTATTTTGCCATCAATGACCGTAATCTTTCGATGATTTCGCACTTGGAGGGTATAAAAGAGAAAAGGAGGCTTAGGAACATGACAAAAGGCATAGTTAACACCTGTGTAGTCAAGCTGACGGATAATCGTCTTCTTTCCCTTTGAACTTCCCCTCCAATCGAGCAAAAGGCGCACTTCAATTCCTTCGCTTGCTTTTTCTTCTAAAATGGTAAGGAACTCTAGACTAAATTCATCATCCTTTACAATATAGAATTGAATATGAATATGGGCTTTTGCCTTTTTTAGCTCTGAAAAAAGGTCGGAAAATAACTCGGGACCTGAAGAAAAAAGTTGAATCGTACTTTCACGAATGGGAAAGGATTGATGTTTATAATGATGTAAATGCCTTTTTCTACCCATGAAAAAATCAATAAATAACCAGCCAATAAATAATAAGAGGATGACGATAATCGTTGATAAAATTTCCAATGATAGCTGCCTCCCATGCCTCTTTACAAAGATTTTTAATAGTATGCACGATAAAATTGATTCCTATGTTTTGGGTGAAATGGGGATAAATTCGTTGGTTGCCCAATATATAATAGGATTAAGGATTAAATCAGAAAATTCAATTTTAACTAATGATAATGACCAAAAAGGGGGCTGAATCGGAATGAATGGGTATCTATGGGTGAATTTGATTGCTTTTCTTTTTGTAACCGTTTACGCAATTAGTCTATTTATCTATTTGATCAAGACGAGAACGACGTATATCAAACTCGGTAAAAAAGTGGAGTTTGAACGAGAATGTGAAAGAAAGGCTTCACAAAATTTGGGTCCATGTTTTCGGGCAAAAGAAACTGCTAAAGGATAAAAAAAGTGGAATCATGCATGTCATGTTTTTCTATGGATTTATTCTTGTTCAATTCGGGGCCATTGATTTTATGATAAAGGGCATTAAGCCGGGCGCCCATTTGCCGTTTGGACCGCTTTATCCAGGGTTTACCTTTTTTCAGGAAATCGTCACACTCGTTATTTTAGTGGCCGTTTTTATCGCTTTTTATCGTCGTTATATTGAAAAGCTTGTGCGATTAAAGAGAAACTTTAAATCCGGACTGGTTCTTATTTTTATTGGTGGATTAATGTGTTCTGTGTTGCTCGGAAATGGAATGAACATGATTTGGCATGGACATGAAGCCACTTGGACAGAACCGGTCGCTTCTATTGTTTCCATCGCTTTCTCATGGATGGGTGAACGATGCAGCCATTGTCGTCTTTTATGTGGCCTGGTGGGTCCATTTATTTATCCTGCTTACCTTCCTTGTTTACGTCCCGCAATCCAAACATGCTCATTTAATTGCTGGACCGGTGAATGTTTATTTTAATCGATTAGAAAATCCAGGAAAGTTAACAGCATTAGATTTTGAAGATGAAAGCCAGGAAACATTTGGTGTCGGAAAAATTGAAGACTTTACGCAGCATCAATTAATCGATTTATATGCCTGTGTAGAATGTGGGCGCTGTACGAGTATGTGTCCTGCAACAGGAACAGGAAAAATGCTGTCACCGATGGATTTAATTGTAAAATTACGAGACCATCTTACCAACTATGGTGCAGCGGTTACCTCCAAGCAACCATGGGTACCGGCTTTTGCGTTTGCCAATACAAAAGGAAATCAACTGGCTTTAGCATCCAGAGGTCAAGGGGCAGGAGAGGTCGAAGGGGGACTTGCGTACAACCCTAGTTTAATTGGCGATGTCATTACAGAAGAAGAAATTTGGGCATGTACAACCTGCCGAAACTGTGAAGATCAATGTCCAGTCATGAATGAACATGTAGATAAAATTATTGATCTACGTCGTTATCTTGTATTAACAGAAGGAAAAGTAAATCCAGATGCACAGCGTGCGATGACAAATATCGAGCGTCAAGGGAATCCATGGGGGATGAACCGTAAAGAAAAAGAAAACTGGCGTTCAGAGAGAGAAGACGTTCATGTTCCAACGGTTAAGGAAGTCGCAAAAGCAGGTGAGAAATTTGAATATCTTTTCTGGGTTGGATCAATGGGTTCATTCGATAACCGCAGCCAAAAAATTGCCTTATCATTTGCAAAATTATTAAATGAAGCTGGCGTCAAGTTTGCGATTCTAGGCAATAAAGAAAAAAACTCTGGTGATACAGCAAGTCGGTTAGGAAATGAATTTTTATTCCAAGATCTTGCAGCCAAAAACATCGATGAGTTTGAGAAATATGGTGTTGAAAAAATTGTTACGATTGATCCGCATGCTTACAATACGTTTAAAAATGAATATCCTGATTTCGGCTTAAAGGCTGAAGTGTATCATCATACAGAACTGTTGGCTGAACTTGTTAAAGAAGGGACGTTGAGCCAAAGTATGCGGTAAATGAAAAGATTACCTTCCATGATTCTTGTTATTTAGGTCGTTACAACGATGTGTATGATCCACCAAGTGAAATTTTAAAATCAATCCCTGGTGTAACACTTGTGGAAATGGAACGTAATCGTGAAACAGGCATGTGCTGTGGTGCTGGTGGCGGCTTAATGTGGATGGAGGAAGAAACGGGACATCGTATCAACGTAGCACGGACGGAGCAGGCATTAGCGGTAGAGCCTTCTGTTATCAGTTCAGGCTGTCCGTACTGTTTAACGATGCTTTCCGATGGAACAAAAGCAAAAGAAGTGGAAGAAAATGTGAAAACCTATGATGTCGCAGAATTATTAGAGAAATCCATTTTTGGCGGAAACGAGGAAGTAGCTTCCTAAGATTAAATTCGTTAGAATCGTTTTAGGAGTGAAATAGGTACGTGCAACGCGGGGGTATCAGGGATTGTACCGATGATCCCTGCGTTTTACTTTGTAATGGTATAAAAGGACTCACTCTGTCCGTAAATTGTACCGGCTACGGTGTAATATTTTAAAAGGGTGGGAATTGGACTATGATGTATAGAAGGAAAGTGAATATTGATAAATTATTTCTTTTTTCAGAAACTTTATAGTAAAATATAAATCAAGTGAAGCGCTTTCAATTTTATCAATATTGAATCATGCACTAAGATTTTAATTATCCAACTGAAACGGTGCAGGTTTTTGATGGTTATACAAAGAATACCCTTTTGAGAGGTTTATGAGGAATGCAAAAATGACACAGATTTATAAAGAAATCAGAAAATCCAACGGCTTGTTATTTCACAAATGAAGACAAAAGAATGTACAAAATTAGAGTTAGGCAGGAGGTGGGGAAATGATGAAAAAACGTGAAGTGCATGCTTCGGTTAAAGATGAACGCCTCATCCAGAAGCGCCGTGATCAAATGATTAATGGTGCAGTGAAATTGTTTATCGAAAAGGGATTTCATCGAACAACGACAAGGGAAATTGCCAGGGCAGCTGGTTTTAGTATTGGGACATTATACGAGTATATCCGTGAAAAGGAAGATGTCCTCTATCTAGTCTGTGATCGAATTTATGATCAAGTAAGAGAGCGGCTTCAAAAGGTTCTTGACACAGAACAAGGGACACTGGAAGGTCTTCGAAAAGGAATTGCCAACTTCTTTTGTTTGATGGATGAAATGCAAAACGAAGTTCTTGTTATGTATCAGGAGGTTAAATCCTTAACAAAGGATGCTCTTCCCTATGTGTTGGAAAAAGAGTTAGAAATGGTAGATCTTTTTAAGCAAATGATGGAGGGCTGTGTTGAAAATAAAGAACTGTCCCTAACTGGAAAACAAATAAAACTGGCCGCCCATAATATTTATGTTCTAGGACAAATGTGGGCATTTCGTCGTTGGGAATTAAGAAAGATATTTACGCTTGAAGAATATATTGAATTACAAACAGATCTCATTATAGGGGGAATTAAAGGGGGCTACGATTACATGGAGAATGAAGAAAACGGGCAGAAAAGGCAGAATGGCTGAAATTGGCATCAGAGTTTTGTTAAAAAAATGAATAATGATTCAGGAAGTGAAGATCTTGAAACGGTTTATAAAGGTAATCATTTGGGCGGGGTCATTGACCGTTTCCTATCAATTATATCAACGACAGCTTGGATCCATTGCATTTATTCTATTATCCTTTTATTTTTTTATACATGCCAAAAAGGAATTTTCTAGAAATAACAGACATGCCGATGATGAAATGAAACGTTCAACTAAGGAGAAAAGCTAGAGGAATACAGAGGTTGGGCAAAATATATGATGGAATTTCACATCAAGAACTAGCATAATCACCAACAATTTGTTTATAATGAAGAATATGTATTTTGAGATAGTAGCACTTTCCGACTCATTGAATAGCCATTCATGAATCAAGGGTCTTTCGGAAAGAGGAATGTGTTAAATAGAAAGGACGTGCGGATTTTGAGTTTACACCAATTTTCAAAAGAAGAGATAGATGAAATGTCTCTAATAGAGTTAGCGTACGAATTACTAGAGAAAAAAAACAAGCCGTTTTTTTTAAAGATATCCTAGATGAAATTTCAAAATTAGCGGGTCTGACTGACAAACAAGTAAAAACGAAAATTGCTCAGTTTTATACAGAGTTAAATATTGATGGACGATTTTTAGCCATTGGTGAAAATCAATGGGGGTTACGAGTTTGGTACCCAGTCGATCAAGTAGTAGAAGAAATCGTAAATCCAGCTAAAGCGAAAAAGAAGAAGAAAGCAAAGAAAGTGGTCGAAGAGGAGCTTGCATTTGATGACCCTGAAGAAATCCTCGATGATCTTGACATCTTAGATGATGATTTAGACGACGATGACGATGATGACGACGACCTAGATGATGTCGATTTGTTAGATGATCTTGATGATGATTTAGACGATGATGACGATGATCTGGACGATGATGACTTAGTCGTTGAATTAGAAATCGAAGATGACGATGATGATCTTGATGATAAAGATGATAAAGAGGAATAGAATATCAGCTTGACTTTTCGATATACTACTTGTAGAATACTTTTTGGGCTCCTCGTAAAGAGGAACGGTTAAATTATATGAGTTGCGCTCCCTTACTTTATAAAAAGTAAGTGGGGCGCTTTTATTTTTTATTTATTTTTCCATAGGAAGATGAAGATTATTATTTCAACTTTATTCAGTCGGGGTGAACCCCGACTGAATAAAGTTAAAGCCTCCGGCGGATGCCACAGATTTTAAAGGGAATTTATCGAGCGAGCTCGATAAAATCTGGGCGCAAATACACCGAGGTGTATTTGATTAAAATAATCTTCATCTTCACATGTCTTTGTTTTTTAAATAGGTGTAAATTTGTACAAACTGTTATAGAGGGGGAATTTTAATTATGACAAAATATATTTTTGTAACAGGTGGCGTAGTTTCTTCACTTGGAAAAGGAATTACAGCGGCCTCTTTAGGAAGATTATTAAAAAATCGTGGTGTGAACGTAACGATTCAAAAATTTGACCCATATATTAACGTAGACCCAGGAACAATGAGTCCCTATCAACATGGTGAAGTGTTTGTAACGGATGATGGTGCGGAAACAGACTTAGACTTAGGGCACTATGAGCGTTTTATTGATATTAACCTTAATAAATACAGTAACGTAACAACTGGTAAAGTATATTCGGCTGTTTTGAAAAAAGAACGACGTGGTGATTATTTAGGAGGAACGGTTCAAGTTATTCCGCATATTACCAATGAAATTAAAGAACGTGTATTCCGTTCAGGCCGTGAAACGAATGCGGATGTAGTGATTACTGAAATCGGTGGAACGGTTGGGGATATTGAATCCCTTCCATTTTTAGAAGCGATTCGTCAAGTGAAAAGTGATATCGGCAATAATAATGTGATGTATATTCACTGTACACTTGTTCCTTATATTAAAGCAGCTGGTGAAATGAAAACAAAACCAACGCAACATAGCGTAAAAGAATTGCGTAGTCTTGGTATTCAGCCAAATATTATTGTGGCTCGTACGGAAATGCCGATTTCACAAGATATGAAAGATAAAATCGCTCTTTTCTGTGATATTGACAAAGATGCCGTGATCGAATGTCTAGATGCAGATCATCTATTAGCCATTCCACTAGCACTACAAGCGCAAGATATGGATCAAATTGTTTGTGAGCACCTTGGTCTAAATTGCCGTGAAGCAGATATGACAGAATGGACAGCACTTGTAGAAAAAGTACGTAATCTTTCCAAAAAGACGACGATTGGTCTTGTTGGGAAATATGTTGAATTACAAGATGCCTATCTTTCTGTTGTAGAAGCATTGAAGCATGCTGGTTATGCTCATGATTCAGATATTGAAATTAAATGGATTAATTCTGAAGAAGTAACTGCTGAAAATGTGGCTGAACTATTAGATGAAGTCGATGGAATTCTTGTTCCAGGTGGTTTCGGTGACCGTGGAATTGAAGGAAAAATTGCAGCCATTCAATATGCACGTGAACAAAAGAGACCATTCCTTGGGATCTGCTTAGGTATGCAGCTTGCATCCATTGAATATGCACGAAATGTCCTTTCTTTAGAAGGAGCGCATTCTTCCGAAATTAATCCAGATACTGCACATCCAATTATTGATTTACTTCCAGAACAAAAGGATATTGAAGACTTTGGCGGTACGCTTCGTCTTGGGTTATATCCATGTAAGTTATCAGAAGGAACAAAAGCATTTGAAGCTTATAAAGATGAAGTGGTTTACGAACGTCATCGTCATCGTTATGAATTTAATAATCACTATCGTCAAATGATGGAAGAAGCAGGATTTGTTTTCTCTGGTACAAGCCCAGATGGACGACTAGTTGAAATCATCGAATTGAAAGATCATCCATGGTTTGTGGCATCACAGTTCCATCCAGAATTTATTTCACGACCAAATCGTCCACAACCATTATTCCGTGAATTTATTGGAGCATCCTTACAACATAAAGAACAATAATCATTTGTTGTGAATGAAAAGCCTTGTTTCCACTGTGAGAAACAAGGCTTTTTTTACGTATCGAACACGGATTAGGTCTATATGTAGGAACAACAGACCTATAGCTTGTCAGCGAAAACTTACTGTAGGCACGAACAGTCAAGTCACCATGTTATGTTTAATCTTTAATACTCAGCTAAAATTTCATCAATCGTAAATTTTAAGCCATAATAAACATAGAGGGCAGCCATTGAAGAAGGATATCCGAACCGTTCTCCAACATCATTCGGAAGCAGACCCTTTATTAATTGTAAATCAATATGGACATCCGCTAATTCTACGAGGGTCTCATGGCTTTCTTCGATATGAGTAGAAATGGCTACAAAGGGGATTTGCCTTTCGGTAAGCTTGTTTGGCCAATTGGAGAGCTTGGGGATCAGAGGAATATCGAGTAACGAGTAAAACCCGGTCCATATTCCCTAAGCGCTCTAATGATTCATCCGGATGCAAAATCGTACAGTGGTTAAGTGGTTCTAGCCCGTAGTTGCTTCATGCGAGATTGCAGCCATTTCATTTGTCCCATATACATAAATAGTCCCTTCTGCAACGGACGCTTGGGCTAGAAGCCTGGCACCATCCTCTATCGACTCGATTTGGTTTTCTTGAATCTTTTTAAACAATCCGTTTAACTGTGTCGCAAACATTTTTAACAAAGGATCTCCTCCAAAATAGTATGGTAAAATTCATGATCATATAATATTGTAAACGAAAGAAGTAATTTTAAAAAATAGAAGGAATATTTGGAAATAGTCTAGAATTAACTTTAAGAATATTAAAAATAAGGTACAATATTAAAAACAGATCAAATTGCCCAAACCTATTCATTATTTAATAAAGAAAAAGAGGTGCTTTATGAAAGAGAAAATATTAATCGTTGATGATCAATTTGGTATTCGGATTTTACTGAATGAAGTTCTACAAAAGGAAGGATATGATACGTTTCAGGCAGCAAATGGGCTTCAAGCACTAGAGATCCTGAATGACCATGTTCCAGATCTTGTTCTTCTTGATATGAAAATTCCTGGTATGGATGGGATTGAAATTTTAAAAAGAATGAAAGTATTACAACCAGACATTAAGGTAATCATAATGACTGCTTATGGAGAATTAGATATGATTCAAGAAGCAATGGACCTAGGTGCGATTACCCATTTTGCCAAGCCTTTTGATATAGATGATATTCGAAAAGCAGTAGAAAAACATTTGAAAACTTCTAGCTCGGTATAATAAAACGAAGTGGCCATTACCTTGAGTTAGGAAAAGGTAAGGACAAATTTACCAAAAATAAATGCTGGATTAATAGCATTTTTTGTCAGTTTTGATATGATAAAAATGAAATTTTTATTGACAATTTATGATTTGACATTTAAGTAAGAGTACATAGTTTAGACTGTTGTATAAAACTATAATAAGAACTTAAATGTCAGGTTTGTGAACGATCGATTTTTAGGAGGATGAACGATGCCTTTAGTTTCAATGACTGATATGCTGAAAAAAGCTAAAACAGAAGGCTATGCAGTTGGACAATTTAATATCAATAACCTTGGAATTTACACAGGCTATTCTTCAAGCAGCTGAAGAAGAAAAATCACCTGTTATTCTTGGTGTTTCTGAAGGTGCAGGTCGCTATATGGGTGGATTTAAAACGGTTGTAAAAATGGTTAGAAGGATTATTGGAAGATTATAAATAACCGTTCCTGTTGCCATTCACTTAGACCATGGTTCAAGTTTCGACAAATGTAAAGAGGCCATTGATGCTGGATTTACATCTGTCATGATTGATGCATCCCATCATCCATTTGAAGAAAACGTTAAATTGACAACAACAAGTGGTTGAATATGCACATGCAAAAGGAGTTTCCGTTGAAGCCGAACTTGGTACGGTTGGCGGACAAGAAGATGATGTTCAAGCGGATGGTGTTATTTACGCAGATCCAGAAGAATGTGAAGAGCTAGTAAAACAAACAGGCGTTGACTGTTTAGCTCCTGCGCTAGGTTCTGTTCATGGTCCTTATAAAGGTGAACCAAACTTGGGTTTTAAAGAAATGGAAGAGATTTCAAACTGGAACGGGTGTACCGCTTGTGCTTCATGGTGGAACGGAATTCCAACGAAGGATATTCAAAATCCATTTCATTAGGAACAGCAAAAATTAACGTGAACACAGAAAATCAAATTGCTTCTAGCAAAATGTGTTCGTGAAGTGTTAGAGCAAATCCAAATATGTATGATCCACGTAAATATTTAGGACCTGCACGTGATGTGATTAAAGAAACGGTTATTGGCAAAATCCGCGAATTCGGTTCTGCAGGTAAAGCTTAATTGAAACCGCCTTTTTGGGGCGGTTTCACTGCATTATGAATCATGACATAAGCTGGTATCTTAGATCGTACTAAAATGGACGTGTGTATTTGCATAAAGACTGAAGTTGTAGGAAATAATCATCCAAAATTTTTTTCACAAGAGAGGGGTATATGTATGAAGTTTTTTATCGATACTGCAAATATGGAAGAAATTAAAGAGGCCTTTGAATTAGGAATTATCGCAGGTGTCACAACCAATCCGTCTTTAGTAGCAAAGGAAAAAGATATTTCTTTTCATGATCGTCTTCGTGAGATTACAGAGCTTGTTCCAGGTTCAGTTAGTGCAGAAGTAATTGCTCTAGATGCAGAGACAATGATCAGAGAAGGAAAAGAATTAGCTGCAATTGCTCCAAATATTACGGTTAAGATCCCTATGACACCGGATGGGATGAAGGCTGTTTCTGTTCTTTCAAAAGAAGGAATTAAAACGAATGTAACCCTTATTTTTAGTGCGAATCAGGCGTTAATGGCTGCAAGAGCAGGTGCTACATATGTGTCACCATTTGTTGGAAGATTAGATGATATTGGTCATAATGGTTTGGACCTGATCTCAACAATTGCTGAAATTTTCGTTATCCATGGGATTGAAACGGAAATTATTGCCGCGTCGATCGACATCCTCAGCATGTAACAGATGCCGCTTTACGAGGTGCGCATATTGCAACAATCCCATATAAAGTCATTAAGCAATTATTTAATCATCCTTTAACAGACAAAGGAATTGAAGCCTTTCTTGCTGACTGGAAAACATTAGCGTAGAAAAGCAAAATCGGCTTGGTCAGCTCCGACTAGCCTAAGACAGTCTGAGGAGGAGGTTGGCTTTGTAACTCATCCTCGGAATGGCTTAAGACCTCGAGGAGCTAGCCGATGCAGTTAGACAAGAAAAACGGATTTAACTTTGGTTTAAAACCTCTTATGCAAGTCGATGTAGCTAAACAATTAAAAAGCGAAATCGACTTGTACAAGAGGAATACAGATTAACAGCTTCAAACTGTACTACGAGAATGCGTCTCTTACGTCCGCGTTATTCTCCTTCCCCATTGCCCTTAATAACCCTACCATTTCCAATTTTTTTTAGAAAACGAAATATAATAAGTGAAAATATTTTCCAATTCTATACACCAGGGTTATTTTTTGTGTAAAATAAGGGAATGGAATAAAATGAGATCTCAAAGAAAGATCATTGGGTATATATAAAGAGTTCTATCCTGAAAAAATGGACGAGTATCTGATTCATGATGAAGTTTTGGAAGGTTCAGTACGGTGAATAATAAAAGTAGGCTTTCTTTGCTACAGAAAAATTAGAATTTTCGAGGTAAGATTTTTTCCATGAAAGCAATATGGTTATTTTACTGCGAAGGGTTCATGTAGAAAATGTCTTGGAAGGGAGTTCATAATGGAAAAATTAATGATAGCAGGTGGTTATCCGTTAAAAGGGACCGTTCGGATCAGTGGTGCGAAAAATAGTGCAGTTGCCTTAATTCCTGCCACCATTTTAGCAGATTCTCCTGTTACAATTGAAGGATTGCCTGATATTTCCGATGTCCAGATTTTAAAAGGACTACTAGAAGAAATTGGAGGGAAAGTGGACTTCACGGACAATAAAATGACGGTCGATCCTTCTTCCATGATTTCCATGCCCTTGCCGAATGGAAAAGTCAAAAAGCTGCGTGCCTCCTATTATTTAATGGGTGCAATGCTTGGTCGTTTTAAAAAAGCGGTCATTGGGTTGCCAGGTGGATGTTATTTTGGACCACGACCAATTGATCAACATATTAAAGGTTTTGAAGCACTTGGAGCAAGTGTGACCAATGAACAAGGTGCCATTTATTTACGTGCCGATGAATTACGTGGTGCAAGAATTTATTTGGATGTTGTCAGTGTAGGAGCAACGATTAATATTATGCTAGCAGCTGTTCGTGCGAAAGGTCGAACTGTTATTGAAAATGCAGCAAAAGAACCAGAAATTATTGATGTAGCTACATTGCTAACAAATATGGGTGCAAATATTAAAGGTGCCGGTACGGATGTAATTCGTATTGATGGTGTCGATTAACTTCATGGCTGTCAACATACGATTATTCCAGATCGTATTGAAGCGGGTACGTATATGATTATGGCTGCAGCTGCAGGAGAAGGTATTGTCATTGATAATGTCATTCCGCATCATTTAGAATCGTTAATTGCAAAACTTCGTGAAATGGGTGTCGAAATCGAAGTAGGAGACGATCAAATGTTTGTTAGACCTGCGAAAAAATGAAAGCCAGTAGATATTAAAACACTTGTCTATCCAGGTTTTCCAACTGATTTACAACAACCATTTACTCTCTATTAACAAGAGCAGACGGGACAAGTATGGTAACCGATACAATTTATACTGCCCGTTTTAAACATATTGATGAACTTCGACGAATGAATGCAAATATCAAAGTGGAAGGGCGTTCTGCGATTATTAATGGACCGATTCAGCTACAAGGTGCAAAAGTGAAAGCAAGTGATCTACGAGCAGGTGCTGCACTTGTTATTGCAGGACTTAATGGCTGAAGGAGTTACAGAAGTTACAGGAATTGAACATATTGAACGAGGTTATAGCCATCTTGTTGAAAAATTAAATGGCTTGGGGCTACATTTGGCGTGAAAGTATTGACGAAATGAAGAGATTAGAACAAATGAAAAACGCATAATTTCGTTTACAAGTAGTAGTACATTGTAAACAAGCGATCGGAGGAAGAATAACAATGGAAAGAAGTTTAACAATGGAAGTAGTCCGTGTAACAGAAGCAGCAGCACTTGCATCAGCACGCTGGATGGGACGCGGAAAAAAAGACGAAGCAGATGATGCAGCAACAACAGCAATGCGTGATGTATTTGATACAATTCCAATGCATGGGACAGTTGTCATTGGCGAAGGAGAAATGGATGAAGCGCCAATGCTTTATATCGGTGAAAAATTAGGTACAGGGGTATGGCCCAGAGTTGATATTGCAGTTGATCCACTTGAAGGTACAAATATCGTAGCAACAGGCGGATGGAATGCTCTGGCTGTTCTTGCAATTGCAGATCGTGGTAATCTTCTACATGCACCTGATATGTATATGGATAAAATTGCAGTTGGACCTGAAGCAGTTGGAAAGTTGATATTAATGCATCTGTTACTGACAATCTTAAAGCAGTTGCAAAAGCAAAAAATAAAGATATTGAAGACGTTGTAGCAACGGTTTTAGATCGTCCACGTCATCAACATATTGTTGATGAAATTCGTGAAGCAGGTGCACGTATTAAATTAATTCAAGATGGTGATGTAGCTGGAGCGATTAATACAGCATTTGACCAAACAGGTGTTGATATTATGATTCGGATCAGGTGGTGCACCAGAAGGCGTTATTTGCTGCCGTTGCATTAAAATGTCTTGGTGGAGAATTCCAAGGGAAATTACTTCCTGAAAATGAAGAAGAACTTGAACGTTGTAAAAAAATGGGCATTGATGTCAATACAGTTCTTACGTATGGAAGATCTTAGTAAAAGGTGATGACGCAATCTTTGCAGCAACAGGTGTTACAGATGGTGAACTTATTACGCGGTGTTCAATTTAAAGGTGCTCATTGGTTGCAACAACGCATTCCGTTGTTATGCGTGCAAAATCAGGTACAGTTCGCTTTATTGAAGGTCGACATAGTTTGACAAAAAACCAAATTTAGTAATGAAGTAATAATCTTCAAAGTGAACTGGTCAGATCAGTCTCAGAGTAAGATGTAGCTGTTGCAGTTTTCTATATAAAAGTACTTTTCATTCTCTTTCAGCTAAAAACTATAGTTGATTCAATCTATTCACCTTAAAGGGTACAATAGAAATTGTTTTATGATCTATCGTTAAATCAATACTAATCTCTACAAAATTAAGACATTCTTACTGTATTCAACGATGTCTCAAATTCAAATGTAAACTTTCCTTTTACCTACTAAACGATTTAACCTAAAATGTTCTGATCGTTCAGAGAGTAATGATTGAAAATTAAAAGAGTGGTGTACATAATGGAATTAACAATATCAATTTAGAAAATATGAAATTAAAAGAATTATATGAGCTTGCGCGAGAATATAAAGTTTCATATTACAGTAAATTAACAAAAAAAGAATTAATTTTTGCAATCTTAAAAGCACGAGCTGAACAAGAAGGGTTCTTTTTTATGGAAGGTGTACTAGAAATTATTCAATCAGAAGGTTTTGGATTTCTTACGTCCGATTAACTATTCTCCAAGTTCAGAAGATATTTATATTTCAGCTTCGCAAATTCGTCGCTTTGATTTACGTAATGGAGATAAAGTATCCGGTAAAGTACGACCGCCAAAAGAAAATGAACGTTATTTTGGATTGCTACAAGTAGAAGCAGTAAATGGTGATGATCCAGAATCTGCAAAAGAACGCGTTCATTTCCCAGCATTAACACCACTTTATCCTGACCGTCAAATGAAATTGGAAACAATCCACATAGAATGTTTCCACACGAATTATGGATTTAGTCGCACCAGTTGGTTTTGGTCAACGTGGATTAATTGTAGCTCCTCCAAAAGCAGGTAAAACAATGCTGATTAAAAGAAATTGCAAACAGCGTTACAACAAATCATCCAGAAGCAGAATTAATTGTTCTGTTAATCGATGAACGACCTGAAGAAGTAACGGATATTGAACGTTCTGTTAAAGGTGATGTTGTAAGTTCAACATTTGATGAAGTGCCTGAAAACCATATTAAAGTGGCTGAACTTGTGTTAGAACGTGCGATGCGTCTTGTTGAACATAAACGTGATGTCATTATTTTAATGGATTGTATTACACGTCTAGCTCGTGCGTACAATTTAGTCATTCCACCAAGTGGTCGAACATTATCAGGTGGGATTGACCCAGCTGCTTTCCACCGACCAAAACGTTTCTTCGGTGCTGCCCGTAATATTGAAGAAGGTGGTAGCTTAACGATTTTAGCAACAGCTCTTAGTTGATACAGGTTCACGTATGGATGATGTCATTTATGAAGAATTTAAAGGAACAGGTAACATGGAGCTTCATCTTGATCGTCATCTAGCTGAACGCCGTATTTTCCCAGCGATTGATATTCGCCGTTCAGGTACGCGTAAAGAAGAACTTCTTATTCCAGAAAGATCAGCTTGACAAGCTATGGGCAATCCGCAAAACGATGTCAGATTCACCTGATTTTGCTGAGAAATTCCTTGCGAAAATTAAAACAAACCAAATCAAACGAAGAATTTCTTCGCTAAGCTAAATGAAGAAATGAAAAAAAACGGTCATAAAGGAAAATGCGTATGTACGTAAAATAAATTTTTGAAGATTGCAACTTGCAGAAATTAGACCTTGCTATAATATTAGTTGAACAGTGTGTATTGTATAGTATAATCAAGGGCTTAGTAAGTGCATAGTTCGAATAATAACTCTGTTTCGGAGATTCAGGGCGGAAGGAGTGAAAAGAATGAAAGCAGGAATTCATCCAAATTATAAAAAAGCAACTGTAAAATGTGCATGTGGTAATACATTCGAAACTGGTTCAGTAAAAGAAACAATTAAAGTTGAGATCTGTTCTGAATGTCATCCATTCTATACTGGTCGTCAAAAATTCGCTGATGCTGGCGGACGTGTGGACCGTTTCAACAAAAAATACGGTATTAAATAATCTTGATAAATGCAATGTAAAAGCAGGCGGATACCCATTCTTGCCTGCTTTTTATCGTGGTGCGATTGATGGGGTAAAGAATTCTTCATAATATGAATGCTTATAGTCGATCCCCGTTTGGTTTTGACGGAGGATCTTGCCTATACTATAATGAGAAGGCAAAAATGCGAAATCCGAAGGGGATATCACATTAGATTGAGAAAAAGAGGTGTTTTCAATGTTTGATCGTCTTCAAGCTGTTGAAGATCGCTACGATAGGCTGAATGAACTATTAAGCGATCCATCCATAGTCAATGACTTAAATAAGCTACGTGAATATTCAAAAGAGCAATCCGATATACAAGATACGGTTTTGGCGTATCGTGAATATAAAGTGGTACAGGTACAGTTAAAAGATGCAAAGGAAATGTTGAATGAAAAGATTGACCCAGAAATGCGCGATATGGTGAAAGAGGAATTATCGGAGTTAGAAGATCAAGTAGAAGAGATTGAGGCTAGGTTAAAAATTCTATTGATTCCGAAAGATCCGAATGACGATAAAAACGTTATTATGGAAATTCGTGGTGCTGCCGGTGGTGATGAAGCCGCTCTTTTTGCTGCTGACTTGTATCGTATGTATAGTAAGTTTGCCGAAGCTCAAGGATGGAAAACAGAGGTTATTGATGCAAGCTCATCTGGTGTGGGTGGCTATAAAGAGATTATCTTTATGATTACCGGTCATGGTGCGTATTCAAAGTTGAAATATGAAAATGGTGCCCATCGTGTGCAACGTGTACCTGAAACCGAATCTGGTGGACGGATTCATACGTCAACAGCAACCGTTGCCTGTCTCCCTGAAACAGAGGAAGTTGAAATTGAGATTCATGAAAAGGATATCCGTACAGATACGTTTGCCTCAAGCGGACCAGGAGGACAAAGTGTGAACACGACGATGTCAGCTGTTCGTCTCACTCACATACCAACGGGTACGGTTGTTTCTTGTCAAGATGAGAAATCGCAAATAAAAAATAAAGCAAAAGCAATGAAGGTCCTTCGTGCCCGTGTGTATGATAAGTTTCAACGAGAAGCACAAGCAGAGATTGATCAACAACGAAAATCAGCCGTTGGAACGGGTGACCGTTCAGAGCGAATCCGGACTTATAATTTTCCGCAAAATCGCGTAACAGACCATCGTATTGGCTTAACGATCCAAAAGCTTGATCAAATCCTGCAAGGTAAGCTTTCAGAGATTACTCGATGCGCTTATTATGGAAGAACAATCCAGTAAATTGGAAAGCTTAGAGGATTAAGTCTATGGCTAAAGTATACGAAGCTCTTAACTGGGCTTCTTCTTTTTTAAAAGAAAAGGAACGAGATGAAAACGCGAGTGAACTTTTGCTGCGTTTTTTCTTGCATACAGATCGTTCAACGTTATTAGCCAATTTACGTGAAGAACTGGATTCTTCTGTCGCAGACTCCTTTAAAGAAGCGGTATTTCTTCATGCAGAAGGTACGCCTGTTCAATACATCATGGGTTTTGAGGAATTCTATGGCAGGTCCTTTCATGTGAATGAACATGTGTTGATCCCACGTCCTGAGACAGAAGAATTGGTGTTAGGGGCCATCGGGCGTATGGAAAGCCTATTTGGGGAAAATAGAGCGATTGATGTGGTCGATATTGGGACAGGAAGTGGAGCCATTGCGATCACTTTAAAATTGGAACGACCAGACTTACATGTAACGGCAAGTGATATTTCTGAAGATGCTCTAGGTGTGGCGCAAAAAAATGCGAAACGGCTTTCGGCAGAGGTTACATTTGAAAAAGGGGATTTACTGAAGCCTTTTCTTGAAAAAGGCCAAAAGTTTGATGTAGTCATCTCCAATCCCCCTTACATCCCCATAAGTGATAGGGAAGAAATGTCTATTGTTGTCACAGATCATGAACCACATCAAGCTCTTTTTGCTGGTCAAGATGGACTCGATCTTTATAGAAGATTTAAAGAGGAGCTTCCTTTTGTTTTAAAAGAAAAAGCACTCGTTGGCTTTGAAGTAGGTACCGGACAAAGTTATGCCGTTACAAACCTCCTGCAAGAAGCATTTCCAACCGCAAAAATAGAAACGGTCTATGACATCAACGGCAAAGACCGAATCGTCTTCGCCCAAATAGAATAGGGTGTCACCACCACATTTGGGTGTCGGTCACCGCAAAAGGACAGAATAGCTAAAAGTGTCCTTTTCTGGTGGATGGCACCGTCCTTCACTTTTCTTGTTTCTAAAAATTCTGAATTATTAGAGTTTAATATTTCGGGATCTTGACCACAATGAGTTAGTGAAGGGACGGTGTCAACGATGACAAGAAAAAATCTAGCAATCATATATATTTTATTATTATCCATTGGAACCCTATTAAGTCTTTATATTCCTAAAAATGAAGTCACTGCCAATGATGCCCTTATCATACCGAATGATGCGATTCGTTTACGTATATTAGCGAATAGTGATAGTAAGAGTGACCAAGCATTAAAAAGATTGGTAAGAGATGAAGTCAATAAAGCAATCACGGTTTGGGTCTCTGATTTAACCTCAAAAGAAGAAGCAAGAAAAGTGCTTCATTCCAGGCTTCCGGAAATTCAAAGGATCGCAGAACAAGTGGTTCGTAAACAAAATTCCAAGCAAGATGTTCAGGTGGAGCTAGGGAAAGTAGAGTTTCCAACAAAGTTATACGGACAGTTTCTCTATCCTGCAGGTCAATATGAAGCGGTCCTGATTACACTTGGCGAAGGAACGGGTGCCAATTGGTGGTGTGTCTTATTTCCACCGCTATGCTTCCTAGACTTTTCAAATGGTGTGGCTGTAAGTGAAGGCTTTGATGAGGAAGAAGAAAAGAAGGCAGAGGAACAAGAGCAAATGGATCCGTTAGAAACTGTTAAAAAAGGGATTAAAAAAGAACTAGTCGATCAGAAAACTGAACCATCACCTGTCTATACACAATCAGATGAAGAACCAGTTGAAGTAAAGTTCTTTTTTCAAGAAATTTGGGATAAGATTTTTGGGTAAACCATCCATTTTCTATGCTCAAAAAGAAATACATTCTAATAAAACAAGAAAGGGAAGAAGAGGTCGACACCCTAGGACCTTGTTCTTCCCTTTTTGTATATGGCTGTTTTCGAAAGGATTGTTGTTTTTCATCAGCCTTTATGTATAAAGTTTTTCATAATGAGCCACCTATTCGGACAGGATACGAATTGAACTGGCCTAAGCAGTCTGAATGAGCTACCTATTCGGACAGGATACGGATCGAACTGGCCTAAGCAGTCTGAATGAGCCACTTATTCGGACAGGATACGAACTGAACTGGCCTAAGCAGTCTGAATGAGCCACTTATTCGGACAGGATACGAATCGAACTGGCCTAAGCAGTCTGAATGAGCCTCTTATTCGGACAGGATACGTATCGAACTGGCCTAAGCAGTCTGAATGGGCTTACTTATTCGGACAGGATACGTGATCGAACTGGCCTAAGCAGTCTGAATGAGCTTATTATTCGGACAGGATACGTATCGAACTGGCCTAAGCAGTCTGAATGAGCTTCTTATTCGGACACGGATCGAACTCGCCTAAGCAGTCTGAATGAGCTACCTATTCGGACAGGATACGGATTGAACTGGCGTAAGCAGTCTGAATGAGCTTATTATTCGGACAGGATACGGATTGAACTCGCCTAAGCAGTCTGAATGAGCCTCCTATTCGGACAGGATACGAAATTGAACTCGCCAAACCTGTCTAAAAAGGTTTTTAATGGATACAAATTAGCTAAAAAACAATAAGGTTTACGAAAAGAGCCTTGCTTATTGTACATTGCAGGTCTATTTTTCCCATTAATTCATAAGTATAGAGGAAAAGGGGAAAATAAGGGGGCAAAGATTGGCTATGATTATTCGTCGTGCAACAAGAGAGGATTTACCAAGGATATTATCCTTTTTAGACCAAGCTAAGGTGGGAACGAACGGAGTAGAGAAAACCATTGATTGTTTTTTAATGATTGAAGATGAAATGGGGAATTTGCAGGCCACGATTGGGATTGAACCATTGGGACAGGTAGGTTTAATTCGTTCACTTGTCATGAGTTCACAAGCAACGGAGCAAGATTTTCACCTTTTATTTGCACAAATCGTACTTTTAGCCCAAGAGAAGGAGATAGAAGATCTCTTTTTGGCAACGAATAAAGTAGGTGCCGTGAATTTAATCGAACAATTGGGATTTCAATTTGTGGATAAGAAACAGCTTCCAGAGATATTATTTGAATCTGAACATGTTTTACACATCTTAACTGTGGATAACTCTATATTTTTAAAATTATCTGTCTAATTTCCATGTATATCCACAAAGTTATGCACAAAATGAACGATTTTATCCACAATTTGTGGATAACACTTGAGTTATGAACCATATTCTTTTATACTTTCAAAGGAAATTAGCCATTTATCAACATAATAATTGAATTTTTGAAGGTGAAAAAGAATGAACACTAATTATTGGACAGTGGATAAGAATGTGGATAATCTAGAAAGTTATCCACAAATTGAACAAGCCTCTGATCTGTTAAGCAAAAATGAAGTGGTTGCTTTTCCAACCGAAACGGTTTATGGATTGGGTGGAAATGCAAAAAGTGATGAAGCAGTTGAAAAGATTTTTGCAGCAAAGGGAAGGCCGAGTGATAATCCGTTAATTATTCATATCGCCGAAGGGAGTCAGCTTGAGGAGTTTGTAGAGGAAATCCCAGATAAGGCCTTAACCTTAATGAATCATTTTTGGCCAGGTCCATTGACCATCATTTTTAATTATAAAAAGGGAACTCTTTCAGGGAAAGCAACAGCAGGCCTACAAACTGTGGCTGTTCGAATGCCAGACCATCCGGTTGCGATCGCGATCATTAAAAAAGTAGGCTTGCCGATTGCAGCCCCAAGCGCAAATCGATCCGGAAGACCAAGCCCTACAAGTGCTCTGCATGTGAAGGAAGATTTAGACGGACGAATTGCAGGGATCGTTGACGGAGGTTTGACAGGTGTTGGTGTGGAATCAACCGTCCTTGATTGCACATCTGAAATTCCTGTCATTCTGCGCCCAGGTGGAGTGACAAAAGAACAGTTGCAAGAGGTTGTTGGAGAAATCTCTTCAGACCCTGCCTTAACGGATACAAAGGAAGCACCGAAATCACCCGGAATGAAATATCGACATTATGCCCCTGATGCCCCTCTTATTCTTGTGGATAGAGATAAAGGGTTCATTCAAGAATTAGCGAATGAAAGGAAACGGGAAGGTCTGAAGGTGGGAATTTTAACAACGAAGGAAAATGAAGACTATTACGACGCTGACTTTATTTTTACATGTGGAGAAAGGGCTCACCTCGAAACCGTAGCCAGTTCCATCTACGAAGCGTTAAGAAGTTTTAATAAACAGGGTGTGGATATCATCTATAGCGAGATGTTTCCAAATGAAGGGGTCGGAAATGCCATCATGAACCGTTTATTAAAAGCAGCCGGACAACGAGTAATCAAGTAAATCTTTGTAGTGGAAATGAAAGATCTACATATTCATTTCGTTGCTTTAAAAATGAATGCGTCTAAAATCCCTTGGACGGGCATAAGCTGAAAATGAGCTAGTCCGAGGAGGGATGGGAATGCCAGCAATCATAGGAGAATTGATCACCATCATCATTATGGCCTTTGCGCTTGGAATGGATGCCTTTTCTTTAAGTTTGGGAATGGGAATGTACAAACTCCGATTAAGACAGATTTTCAAAATTGGCATAACGATTGGAGTTTTTCATATTGTAATGCCTCTCCTTGGCATGATTACCGGGAGGTTTTTATCAGAGCAATTTGGTGCGATCGCTGCTTATGTTGGCGGTGCTCTCATGCTCATTTTAGGTCTGCAAATGATATGGTCAAGCTTTGGAAAAGGAGAAGAAAGGTTGATGACGCCTGTTGGAATGGGTTTGTTTTTGTTTGCCCTTAGTGTGAGCCTTGATAGCTTCTCGGTTGGATTAACTTTAGGGATATACGGAGCAAGAACATTTGTCGTTCTTATTTGCTTTGGAGCAGGAGCGACTCTCCTTTCCTGGATTGGGCTCATGATCGCACGAAGGGTTCAAAGCTGGCTGGGAAAATACAGTGAAGTCTTAGGAGGATTCATTTTGCTGTTATTTGGTATCAAATTATTAATTCCTCTCTAAACACCCGGTGTGGGTGTTTTTTTAACTTTATTCAGCAGAAGTCTCCCACTTCTATAAGTGGTAAGATGAATGCAAGTCGTTATGAAATTCAGTAGGGGTGAAAATAGTACCAAATTGTTCAATCTATATTCCTTGGAATTAGTTAAAATTGGAATATAATGAAAAGAAGGGGGTTATCACAATGAACCATATTTTATTTGTTTGTACGGGAAATACATGCAGAAGTCCGATGGCAGAAGCATTATTGAAAAAAATGAATCTGACCGATGTAGAGGTTCGATCTGCAGGGGTGTATGCCATGAATGGAAGCGTCGCCTCCGATCATGCACAAAAGGTACTGGATGAACAAAGGATTCCCCATAATCATCAATCTTCGATGCTAACCGACACATTGGTTGCTTGGTCTTCTTATATTTTCACCATGACAAAAGGGCACAAAGAAGCGGTCATAAATCGTTTTCCAAACGCCCAATCGAAAACCTATACTTTAAAGGAATTTGCCAGGTTGGATGGAAATTTGGATATAGTGGATCCATTCGGTGGATCCATTGAAGAGTACCGAAGTGCTTTTTTTGACATTCAGGAAGCGATTGAAAAAGTCGCTGAAATTCTTGAAAAAAATACATAATGGAATATCGGGAGGAAAATAAGGTGCAGAAGAAAAAGCATTATAAATGGGGAATAAGAAAGCAACTTGTTTTCTTTACAACAATCTTAGCCATCATTACCTATACAACGAGTGCATTTTTTATTTACGGAATTTTCCCGTTTGTGAAAGACTTTATTGGAGTGGGAGAAGTCACTTTTACCATTGTCACATTAATACTTGGAATTATTTGGTCAGGGATTCTAGCCTTTTTTGCAGCAAGGTTTATCGTAAAACCGCTTCAACAATTGGAAGTTGTTGCGTTACAAGCTGCACAGGGAAACATTAGCGAAAATGTTGAATTAGCAAAAGTGGATAACGAAATTCGTTCGCTTGGAATGGCGTTTAATCAAATGCTGGGCAATTTAAGAGAAATGGTTCATCATATCGATGATAATTTTAAAGAGACAAGTAAAAAAGTAGAGTCTATTTCTTCTGAGTCGTGTTCGGTTGCAGAACAGAGCAAATGCCATTGGAAGTACAATCATTGAAATTTCCGCAGGTGCAGAGACCTCAGCCCTATCTGTACAAGCAACGGCAGAATCAGTGGAAGAAGCCATTAAGATTGCACAGGAAGTTGAGAATAAAGCAAAATCCTCAGAAGTGATATCGGTGGAGATGGTTCAAGATTTAGAAAAAGCAAAACAAGTGATTGGGTCCCTTATATTGGGTATTGAAACACTGGCAAGAAATAATGTGCAGTCGCTCCAAACGGTCAAGCAGCTTGAAGAAAATGCAAGCCAAGTGGAACAAGTCATTCAACTTGTAGGAGAGATTGCCGCTCAAACGAATTTGTTGGCTTTAAATGCATCCATTGAGGCAGCGCGGGCAGGCGAACATGGCAAAGGTTTTGCTGTTGTAGCGGATGAAGTCCGTCTATTGGCAGATGAAAGTGCAAAAGCGGTTCAAGGAATATCCACGCTCATTCAAAATATTCAACAAGGTGTGAAAAATGTTGTTCAACAAATCACTAAACAAGATGAAATGGCAAATAGTGAAGTACATAAAGGAACAGAAACCACTGCAGCATTAGAAGAAATGACACAAAGTGTGAGTAAAATGTCCAATTCGACATCCGAAATTACAAACCTGGTGAACCGTCAAATGCAGGGAATTAAAGTACTCTCCAATCAGGCGGAAGAAGTAGCGGCTATCGCAGAAGAAACAGCAGCAGGGACTCAACAGGTTAAGATCGCGATTAGTCATCAAACAGAAATGATGGAAAGTGTTCGAAATTTAACCTTAGATTTAAAAAGCCAAGCGGAAAACTTAAAAAGTACCATTACAAAATTCAAATTATAAGGATGACCGAAATGTAGATCATACTTTTTGTTGATCGATATTGATTTTTAAAGTGAATGTGTCAAAATAAAGATAGAAAAAATGAATGTTTGAAAAAGATCAGGAGGAATTTTTTAATGAAAGTAGCAATTGCATCCGATCATGGCGGAGTGAATATTCGTGAGGAAATGAAAAGTTTAATGAATGAATTAGGGATTGAGTATCAAGACTTTGGTTGTGAATGCGGCGAGTCCGTAGACTACCCTGATTATGCTTTACCCGTTGCTGAAAAGGTGGCGAGTGGTGAATTTGATCGAGGCATATTGATTTGTGGGACAGGTGTTGGGATGAGTATTGCGGCTAATAAAGTAAAAGGAATTCGTTGTGCTCTTGTACATGATGTCTTCACAGCAAATGTAACCCGTCAACATAACGACAGTAATATCCTTGCCATGGGTGAGAGAGTCATTGGACCTGGGTTGGCACGTGAAATCGCAAAAGCATGGCTGGTAGGAGAATTTGAAGGTGGCCGTCACGCAAATCGAGTTGGCAAAATTACCGATTATGAAGCGAAGCAACAGTAATTTTAAAGGGAGAGGTGATCTTAAGATGACTGAAAATCTTTATCATGAATGGAAAAAAGAAGCGGAGCAACTTTTGACTGAGTTTGGGCAACAAGTAGACTTAGGCGAACGGCAAATCTTTGTGATTGGTTGCAGCACCAGTGAAGTAGCAGGGGGGAGAATTGGAACCTCTGGTACGCTTGAAGTAGCAGAAATGTTATTTTCTGTATTGAAAAAGTTCCAGGCTGAAACGGGAGTGGAACTAGCTTTTCAATGCTGCGAACATTTAAATCGTGCGCTTGTTGTGGAAAGAGAAACAGCTGAAAAACATTTTCTTGAACCTGTATCGGTTGTGCCAGTTCGTAAGGCAGGCGGTTCCATGGCGACCTATGCTTTTGAACATATGTCAGATCCTGTCGTGGTTGAATTTATCAAAGCAGATGCTGGAATCGATATAGGAGATACGTTTATTGGGATGCACTTAAAACATGTAGCGGTTCCGATTCGTACGTCGACGCAGTTCAATTGGAAGTGCCCATGTGACCATGGCTAAAGTACGGCCAAAATTAATCGGCGGTGAAAGAGCTGTGTACGAAAGGACAAGTTCTAATCTGACTTGTCATTAAGAATGAGAGGGAGTTAAAGAGGCAGTGTTGACTGGAATGGTCGGCACCAACTCTTCGGCTCTTTTTTTCTGACGTTTTGGTAAAGTTTGTGAACGAAAATTAAGAATGGTTTGCCGATTTAGATACGAGTTGCTCTTAAAGTCTTTTTTCTGTAAAATGAATCGAAGTGTAGACAGAACATCATGTAAAACATCTATTTAACAAAAGGGAGTGATTATAGTGGCAAAAGTATTTGTATTTGATCATCCACTCATTCAGCATAAGCTTACATACATTCGAAAAAAAGAAACAGGAACAAAGGAATTTAGAGAGTTGGTTGACGAAGTAGCTACTCTCATGGCCTTCGAAATTACGCGTGATATGGCGTTAGAGGAAACTGAAATTGAAACACCTGTCTGTGTGACCAAATCAAAGGTATTAACAGGGAAGAAAATCGGTCTTATTCCGATCCTACGTGCAGGAATTGGAATGGTGGACGGCGTTCTTAAATTAATTCCAGCCGCAAAAGTAGGACATATTGGTTTATATCGCGATCCAGAAACATTGAAGCCAGTTGAATACTATGTAAAGTTTCCTAGTGATGTAGAAGATAGAGAATTCATCGTCGTAGACCCAATGCTAGCAACTGGAGGATCGGCTATTGAAGCCATCAACTCATTAAAAAAACGCGGTGGGAAACATATTAAGTTCATGTGCTTAATTGCTGCTCCAGAAGGTGTAGAAGCACTAAAAGAAGCTCATCCTGATGTAGACATTTATATCGCGGCACTTGATGAGAAATTAAATGAACACGGCTATATCGTTCCAGGCCTTGGCGACGCCGGTGACCGTTTATTTGGTACGAAGTAAATAGAAAAGCGGCCAGCTAAGGGCGCAACGTCCTGTCACGCTACGCCTGATTGATTTTTCTAAGGGCTGAAGCCCAAAGAAAAATCTTATTGCAACGCCGGCATTTGCACATCCTGTGCGGCAGAGACGCCTTGCAAGAGGAACGTCGATTAAACAATTGCCACGTCCTGTGCGGGGAGAGTTAGAAAATATGGGAAGAGAAGGTGTTACGAAAGTGAATCGGCCTATAAAGGTAATGACAATTTTTGGAACAAGACCTGAAGCCATCAAAATGGCTCCTCTAGTGCTTGAATTGAACAAGCACCCTGAATACTTTGAATCGATTGTAACCGTTACGGCTCAACATCGACAAATGCTTGATCAAGTATTAAGTATTTTTGAAGTGACTCCGGATCATGATTTAAATATTATGAAGGAACGGCAAACATTGATTGATGTCACAACACGTGGACTTGAAGGACTGGATAAAGTCATGAAAGAAGTCAAGCCAGATATTGTGTTAGTTCATGGGGATACAACGACTACCTTTGTTGCCAGCCTTGCTGCTTACTATAATCAAATTGTGATCGGTCATGTTGAAGCAGGACTAAGAACATGGAATAAATATTCTCCTTATCCAGAAGAAATGAATCGTCAGCTTACAGGTGTAATGGCCGATTTGCATTTTTCGCCAACCTCTAAGTCTGCAAACAATCTGATTCAGGAAAATAAACAAAAAGAACAAATCTTTATTACGGGAAATACGGCCATTGATGCCTTAAAAACAACCGTTAAAAAAGAATACAGTCATGAGATTCTTAGGAAACTGGGTGATGATCGATTAATCTTGTTAACCGCTCATCGTCGTGAAAACTTAGGGGAACCCATGCGAAACATGTTCCGTGCAATCAAACGACTCGTTGAAGAGCATGAAGATGTTCAAGTCGTTTATCCCGTTCATATGAATCCAGCTGTACGAGAAGTGGCGGATGAAATTCTTGGACATGATTCTCGCATTCAATTAATCGAGCCGCTTGATGTGATTGATTTTCATAATTTCGCTGCCCGTGCATATTTAATTTTAACCGATTCTGGCGGAGTTCAAGAAGAAGCTCCATCACTAGGGGTTCCTGTTCTTGTCCTACGAGACACAACCGAAAGACCAGAAGGAATCGAAGCAGGCACATTGAAATTAGCTGGAACAGAGGAAGAAACCATTTATTCCATGGCAAAAGAGCTCCTCACGAATCCTACTGAATATAATAAAATGGCGAAAGCAGCCAATCCATATGGAGATGGAGAAGCTTCTCGTCGAATTTGTGAAGCGATCCGTTTTTATTTTAAACAAACCGATCAACGTCCTGATGAATATCAATAGGAATGAGCTGACTATTTTTAGTCGGCTTTTTTTGCTTTCATTGGTTCATGAACTGCATACAAACCTCTAAATTAGAAAAACCTAACTAAAAGGAGGTCAATGAAGTGAAAAAAATCAACTTATTACTTCTCCTATTTATGTTCCCACACAAGCCGTTTTTGCCAGTCCAGCTTCCACTGACATACCACCACTTCCAGCATATTGATCCGAAACATGAGCAAATCGCGATTCTCACGTTAGAAAAGAAAATGTCCCATGAAGAAATTCATCATTTAGTAAATAAATATCGTGATCTACAATTGCGGAAAATTTATAAATATGCCTTAAATGGCTTTTCAGTCAAAGGACCGTCCTACATCCTAGAAAAACTGGCAAAGGAAACACCTTATGCAAGCTTGAGCATAGTCAATCAATACAAAGCCTCTCATATATACCAGCCAAGTGATAACATGCAAATAATCGGCGGAGAGGAAGTAAAAGGAATCCTTGATGCACAAAACAGACGGTTGACAGGGAAAGGAGTCAAGATTGGCATCATCGATACGGGCATCGATTACAGTCATGAGGATCTACGAAAAGGCTACAGCGGCGGTCATGATGTGATCGATGGGGACGAGCGACCCGATGGAAACAAATAATATCAATGGACAGGGCACACTGCACGGCACCCATGTGGCAGGGATTATTGCGGCAAATGGTCGAATGAAAGGGGTAGCTCCGGAGGCCACGATCCTTGCCTATCGTGCGTTAGGTCCAGGTGGAATGGGATCAACCGAGCAAGTTGTAGCGGCCATTGATCAAGCCATTGAGGATAGAGTAGATATATTAAATCTATCACTCGGCAATAATGTCAATGGCCCGGATTTGCCGATAAGTGTGGCCATTAATAATGCAGTAGACCATGGGATTACATCGGTCACGTCATCAGGGAATTCCGGTCCTGAAATGTGGACAGTCGGTTCCCCTGGAACGGCTTCAAAAGCGATATCTGTTGGTGCCTCTACCCCAACGATGAAGGTTCCCTATATTCAAATCGGGCATGAGCAAATAAGACTAACTCCGCTTTTGGGTTCGGTTGAATGGAAATTGGCTCACTCGTATGAACTAGCGGATGGTGGGATGGGAAGAAGAGAACAACTCAAAGAAGTGAAGGGAAAGATTGCTTTGATTGAGAGGGGAGAACTCACTTTTTCAGAAAAAGTGAATCATGCCAAACAAGCAGGTGCAGCGGCAGTTATTATATACAATAATACGCAAGGATCTTTTGTCGGAAACCTTGAGGAAACAAGCGCCATTCCAGTTATGAGCGTGACAAAAAAGGAAGGGGATCAATTAAAAAGAAAAATAGAAAAGGACGAACGAATGGTCAAGACAAGTATTATAGAAGAAAGGGATGTTCTAGCTGATTTTAGTTCGAGAGGACCCGTTACATCAACATGGGAAATAAAGCCTGACCTACTTGCTCCAGGTGTTGCTATAACAAGTACCATTCCAGGTGGATATCTGTCCATGCAAGGAACCAGTATGGCTGCCCCACATGTAGCAGGTGCATGTGCCTTAATCAAGCAAGCTCATCCTGATTGGGGCCCAGAAAAAGTGAAAGCGGCTCTGATGAATTATGCCAAGCCACTTCAACACCAGTCAGGTGAATTTTACAAAACCTATGAACAGGGTGCAGGTCGAATTCAATTAAGGGAAGCGATTGATGCTCAGGTTTTAGTCTACCCGGCATCACTTACATTTGGTAGATTTCAATTGTCAGACAGACATCACGAGCATCAGGCATCCATCACCATTGAAAATACATCAGCAAAGGATAAGAAAATAGCCTTTAAGTATCCTAAGTATATAAAGGGAATAAACTGGAAATTGCCGATGCCGTTTATAATAGAACCAGGAGAAAAAAAGGAAGTTAAAATAACGATGTCAGTGCACTCTCAAAAGTTATCGAAAAAAATACAAGATGGTTTTTTGACGGTTTTAAGTGATGATAAGGAGATTCAAATCCCCTATCTATTTGTGTTAGAGGAGCCTAATTATCCACGTGTAATGGGATTTGATTTTGGTGCAGGTGATGATGCCAAAACCTATCGTTATGAAGTTTACCTGCCTGGTGGTGCAGAGGAGTTTGGAATTGCCCTTTTTGACGCAGATACCTATCGATTTATTCAATTTTTAGATTGGAAAAGAAATGTAGGAAAAGGACAAATTCAAGAGGTAATCCCGAAAGAAAGATTGCCGGTAGACGGAATATATGTGGCAAAAGTCTTTGCTAGAAAAGCGGGGCAAGAGGATTGGATCGATTTATTTCTGCAAATAGGAAATAATCGAAATCATAAGAGAATGATGAAGAACTTTAAATAGACGAAAATATTTATAAAATGCGAAAATTGTAAAAAAATAAGAGCAATGAGACATATTTCACAATAAACTCATTGACAGAAACAATCGTCTATTGTATCCTAACAAAGTATTCTGATAGGGTTTTCAAAAATGAATAAATGGCTCATTTTGTATACTTCTGAATAACGCTATGTAAATAGAATTTCACTAGGCTGTTATGGTCATTCATTCTTTATTAATCGTAGTTATTTTTATTGCCTTAACTATTGAAAAAATTGACGATTTTTGATTATAATAAATGAGATGGTGTGTTAAAATAATGCCTATGTTACGTATGATTCTTATTTGAATATGAGTGTAAACGCTTTTTTAATACTATTAATACAGTGTTAAAATTATGTAAATATCCTTATCATTAGTTAGCCCTGCCATTTATTAACTGGCTAGCATCTATAGAATAATACGATTACATTATTCTTTTAATGGGTTCGTTGGGTTTGGTATTGAATTTACACCATCATGTCCAACAAATCTACCATAGGAGAATAATCAGCGATGCCAGAATACAAATTGATTTTTAAACGAGTTAGAAAATACATATTATATTTATTAGCCCTTTATGTATTAGGTTGGGGTTTTACATCCTATCAAAGTATCTTTTTAGGTCTCATACTTGGTACAAGCCTAAGCCTTTTTAATTTGTGGGTTTTAGATAGAAAAATGAAACAATTTGGCGAAGTGATGGTGAATGGTGGGAAAATCCACTCGCTTGGATTATTGACAAGAATGGCAACAGCGATATTTGCTGTCCTAATTGCGATGGAGTATTCAAATTATATCCATCTTATATCTGTGGTTATTGGCTTAATGACAGCTTATATTGTCATTATGATAGATAATTTTTTAGCATTATTTCATTTACGTAAATAGTACGGGGGAAGAGAGGTGAAAACTGATGGAACATGAAGCTCCTATGTACGAGTTTCTAGGATTAAATTTTAATTTAGCAAATGTGCTGATGATAACAATTGCAAGTCTTGATTGTGTTTATTATTGCAATCGTTTCTACTCGACGAATTGCCATGAAACCAACCGGCATGCAAAATTTTATGGAATGGGTCATGGATTTTGTTAAGGGTATCATCAATAGTAACATGGATTGGAAAGATGGTGGCCGATTTCATATTTTAGGAATCACCCTTATCATGTATATCTTTGTATCCAATATGCTAGGATTGCCATTTTCAATAACATATGACGGAGTACTTTGGTGGAAATCACCAACTGCTGATCCTGCCGTTACCCTAACTTTAGCTGTTATGGTTATGGGGTTATCCCATTACTATGGTGTTAAGCTAAAGGGAGTAAAAGCATACGGAAAAGAGTTTTTTAAACCGTTTTGGTTTATGTTTCCAATTAAGATTATTGAGGAATTTGCTAACACCTTAACTTTAGGTTTGCGTCTTTACGGTAACATTTATGCTGGTGAAATCCTGCTTGGACTTTTAGCTGGAGGTCTTAGCAACAGGAATCGTTGGGACAATAGCAGCCATACTTCCGACTCTTGCTTGGCAAGGATTCTCAGTGTTTATTGGTGCTATCCAGGCATTTATTTTCACCATGTTAACAATGGTTTATCTGTCACACAAAGTGAGCCAAGACCATTAAATATATCTTGTTCGCAATATGAACAAAAAATACATCTATTTTTCATATATTAAAGGAGGAAATTTAAAATGGGTCTTTTAGCAGCAGCAATCGCAATTGGTTTAGCGGCACTAGGTGCTGGTATTGGTAATGGTCTTATCGTATCTCGTACAGTTGAAGGGATTGCTCGTCAACCAGAAGCTCGTGGTATGCTTCAAACAACAATGTTCATCGGGGTTGCGTTAGTTGAGGCGATTCCAATCATCGCTGTTGTTATCGCGTTCATCGTTATGAATGGTTAATCACGGTTAAATGAACTTTAAAAATGGCGAAGATATCTAAACGAACCTTCGCCATTCCTTTATGTCCTTATCCGAAAGAATAAGTGAAAGTTGTGAAATTAAATTAATTTTTCTTTTTCATTGACGATCATACAAATTTCTATAGAAGAGATTTGTTACTTTAATAGAAGTAAAAGACTCTTGAAGGGAGTGAACCGAGGGTGTTAACAAACAGTTTAGTATTAGGTGCTGCTGCACATGGTGGATTTAACGGTGGAGATGTTTTGTTCCAATTAGTTATGTTTATTATTTTGTTGGCATTACTGAAAAAATTTGCATGGGGTCCATTAATGGGCATCATGAAACAACGTGAAGATCATATTGCAAGTGAAATTAGTACAGCTGAAGAAAGTCGTGTTGAAGCAAAAAAGCTATTAGAAGAACAACGTAGCTCTATTAAAAGAAGCGCGTACAGAAGCGCAAGTGTTAATTGAAAATGCGAAAAAACAAGGCGATATTCAACGTGAAGAAATTATTGTGGCAGCACGTACTGAAGCAGAACGCTTAAAGGAAAGTGCTAAGGTTGAAATCGAACAGCAAAAAGAAAAAGCTGTTGCCGCTATACGAGAACAAGTTGCTTCATTATCTGTATTAATTGCTTCTAAAGTAATTGAAAAAGAATTTAAATGCAACAAGATCAAGAGAAATTGATTAATGAATATATTCAAGAGGTAGGAGAAGAGCGATGAACAGATTCAGCAGTAGCAAAACGCTATGCATTAGCTCTTTTCCAACTTGCGAAAGAACAACAACCTTCTTGATCAATTGGAAGATGAGCTTCGTGTAGTGAAAGAAGTTGTAAGCCAGAATACAGATTTAAATCTAGTTTTAAAATCATCAAAACTATTCAAAAGATGAGAAAAAACAGCTGATTAAAAATGCTTTTTCATCTGTTAATCCATATGTACTAAATACTCTTTTAATCCTCATTGATCGTCATCGTGAAGATATATCATTGCAAATGGCAGATGAATTTCATCCAATTAGCAAATGATGAAAGAGGAATTGCGGAAGCAACAGTGTATCTCCACTCGTCGCGTTAACAGAAGCAGAGTACGAAGCACTTTCTTCAACATTTGCAGCAAAAGTTGGTAAAAAATCTCTTCGTATTGAAAATATTGTCGATTCTAATTTGCTCGGCGGGATCAAAGTTCGAATTGGAAATCGCATTTTTGATGGCAGCCTAAAAGGCAAGCTTGAACGTTTGGAACATCAATTATTAAGCTAAGTTCGTAGATAGGGGTGAAATTCATGAGCATCAAAGCTGAAGAAATCAGTGCGCTGATAAAAAAGCAAATTGAAAATTATCAATCTGAAATTCAAGTGAGTGATGTAGGTACAGTTATCCAAGTCGGTGACGGTATCGCTCGTGCTCATGGTCTCGACAATGTCATGGCTGGAGAACTTCTTGAATTTTCAAATGGTGTTATGGGTATGGCTCAAAACCTTGAAGAAAATAACGTCGGTATCGTTATCTTAGGACCATACACAGACATTCGTGAAGGTGATGAAGTTCGCCGTACAGGACGTATCATGGAAGTTCCAGTTGGTGAAGAACTAATTGGTCGTGTTGTTAACCCACTTGGACAACCAGTTGATGGTTTAGGTCCAATCAACACAACAAAAACTCGTCCAATTGAATGTCTAGCACCAGGTGTTATGGATCGTAAATCCGTTCATGAACCATTACAAACAGGTATTAAAGCGATTGACGCTCTTGTACCAATCGGACGTGGTCAACGTGAGTTAATCATCGGTGACCGTCAAACAGGTAAAACATCTGTTGCAATTGATACAATCTTAAACCAAAAAGGTCAAGATATGATTTGTATCTATGTTGCAATTGGTCAAAAAGAATCAACAGTTCGTGGTACAGTTGAAACATTACGTAAACATGGTGCATTAGATTACACAATCGTTGTAACTGCATCTGCATCACAACCAGCTCCATTGTTATACTTAGCTCCATATGCTGGTGTATCAATGGCTGAAGAATTCATGTATAACGGTAAGCACGTATTAATCGTATATGATGATTTATCAAAACAAGCATCTGCATACCGTGAACTTTCCTTATTACTTCGTCGTCCTCCAGGTCGTGAAGCATATCCAGGGGATGTATTCTACTTACACTCCCGTTTACTTGAGCGTGCTGCAAAATTAAGTGATGCAATAGGTGCTGGTTCGATTACAGCACTTCCATTTATTGAAACACAAGCAGGGGACGTTTCTGCTTATATTCCAACAAACGTTATTTCCATTACTGATGGACAAATCTTCTTACAATCTGACTTGTTCTTCTCTGGTGTACGTCCAGCGATCAACGCAGGTCTATCTGTATCACGTGTTGGTGGATCTGCACAAATTAAAGCGATGAAAAAAGTAGCTGGTACACTTCGTCTTGACCTTGCTTCTTATCGTGAACTTGAATCATTTGCTCAATTTGGTTCTGACCTTGATAAAGCAACAAAAGCAAAATTAGATCGTGGTGCTCGTACAGTTGAAGTGTTAAAACAAGATTTGAACAAACCACTTAAAGTTGAAAAACAAGTAGCGATTCTTTATGCATTAACACGTGGTTTCTTAGATGATATTCCAGTTGAAGATATTAGTCGTTTTGAAGCTGAATACTATAGCTTGGTTAGATCGTAATCACAAAGACATTTTAGATCATATTGCAACAACGAAAGAACTTCCTGCTGATGAGGATTTCGCAAGCTGCAATTAACGAATTCAAAAAGACTTTTGCCAGTTTCAGAATAAAATGACGAATCGTTAGAATAAACAGTGCACTTTAAAGATTGAGCAAGGGTGGTGAAAACCTGTGGCATCTTTACGCGATATAAAAAATAGAATTAACTCAACAAAAAGACGAGTCAAATTACAAAAGCAATGCAAATGGTTTCTGCTTCGAAAAAGAGTCGTGCCGAAGTAAATGCAAAAGCATTTGTTCCTTATATGGAAAAAATCCAAGAAGTAACAGCCTCTGTTGCACTTGGCAGTAAGGGTTCGGATCATCCAATGTTAAAATCCCGTCCTGTAAAGAAAACTGGCTATATTGTCATTACAGCTGACCGTGGTCTAGCTGGTGCATTATAACAGTAATGTATTGCGTCAAGTGCACCAAACAATTCAAAGAACGTCATAAATCAAATGATGAATTTGCGATTATTGCAATTGGTCGTGTGGGTCGTGACTTTTTTGTTAAAAGGGGAATGAATGTTGTTCTTGACATTATTGGTCTTCCTGATCAGCCATCTTTTGCAGATATAAAGGATTTTACGAATAAAGCAGTTGGCATGTTTGCTGATGGAACATTTGATGAACTTTATATTTACTACAATCATTATGTCAGTGCGATTCAAAATGATGTAACAGAGAAAAAACTTCTTCCATTAACAGATATAGGATCTTCAGCGAAAGTGACATAACTTCTTATGAATTTGAACCATCTGCTGAAGAAATTTTAGAAGTATTACTACCTCAATATGCAGAAAGCTTAATTTATGGTGCAGTTTTAGACAGTAAAGCAAGTGAGCATGCTGCACGTATGACAGCAATGAAGAATGCAACAGATAATGCAAATGATATTATTAATTCATTGACTTTGAGCTACAACCGTGCACGTCAAGCAGCGATTACACAAGAAATTACAGAAATTGTTGGCGGAGCAGCTGCCTTAGAATAGACTAGCTCTTTTCTAGAAATATGATAGTAAATGATAGACTAGCTAAGCGCCAGCTTCTCGATAAAGATCGTGATTAAAGAAATTTTCGAGCTCGACGTGCTATGCCGAAACTGACGTGCGCTTTGATTAGAACGATAGGAGGGAAAAAGATGAACAAAGGACGCGTTATTCAAGTTATGGGTCCGGTTGTTGACGTTAAGTTTGAAAGTGGTCAACTTCCAGAGATCTATAACGCATTGACAAATCGAAAGTCAAGCACGATAATGTTGATATCAAGTTAACACTTGAAGTAGCCCTTCATCTAGGTGATGATACTGTTCGTACAATTGCAATGTCTTCAACTGACGGTCTTACTCGTGGAACAGAAGTAACGGATACAGGTGCACCAATTTCTGTACCAGTTGGTGATGTAACTCTTGGTCGTGTATTTAACGTATTAGGTGAAGCAATTGACTTAAGATGAAGAGATTCCAGCAGATGTTCGTCGTGATCCAATTCACCGAGAAGCACCAACATTTGAAGAATTATCTACAGAAGTAGAAATTCTTGAAACAGGTATTAAAGTAGTAGACCTTCTTGCTCCATATATTAAAGGTGGTAAAATCGGTCTATTCGGTGGTGCCGGTGTAGGTAAAACCGTATTAATCCAAGAATTAATCAACAACATCGCTCAAGAGCACGGTGGTATTTCCGTATTCGCTGGTGTTGGTGAGCGTACTCGTGAAGGAAATGACCTTTACTATGAAATGACAGATTCAGGCGTTATTAAGAAAACAGCGATGGTATTCGGACAAATGAACGAGCCACCTGGTGCACGTATGCGTGTTGCCTTAACTGGTTTGACAATGGCTGAATATTTCCGTGATGAGCAAGGACAAGACGTGTTTTTCTTCATCGATAACATCTTCCGTTTCACACAAGCAGGTTCTGAGGTTTCTGCCTTACTTGGTCGTATGCCTTCTGCCGTTGGTTACCAACCAACACTTGCAACTGAAATGGGTAAATTACAAGAACGTATTACATCTACTAATAAAGGTTCTGTTACATCGATTCAAGCGATTTATGTACCAGCCGATGACTATACGGATCCGGCTCCAGCAACAACTTTCGCTCACTTAGATGCAACAACAAACCTTGAACGTAAACTTTCTGAAATGGGTATCTACCCAGCGGTGGATCCACTTGCTTCAACTTCTCGTGCATTATCACCTGAAATTGTTGGTGAAGAGCATTATGATGTTGCTCGTCAAGTTCAGACAACATTACAACAATACAGAGAACTTCAAGATATCATTGCGATGCTTGGTATGGATGAATTATCTGATGAAGATAAGCTAACTGTAGCACGTGCACGTCGTATTCAAAACTTCTTATCACAAAACTTCCACGTGGCTGAACAGTTTACTGGTCAAACAGGATCATATGTACCTGTTAAAGAAACAGTTAAAGGATTCAAAGAAATCCTTGAAGGTAAATATGACCATCTTCCAGAAGATGCATTCCGTCTTGTTGGTCGCATTGAAGAAGTCAGTAGAAAAAGCAAAACAAATGGGTGTAGAAGTATAATTTCGGACCAGGAGGGTAAAAAATGAAGACGATAAAAGTCAATGTTGTTACTCCCGATGGCCCAGTGTATGAGTCAGAAGTGGAAATGGTTAGTACAAAGGCTCAAAGTGGTGAACTAGGAATATTACCTGGCCATATTCCAATGGTTGCCCCGTTACAAATTGGAATTGTCCGTCTAAAAAAAGGTGGGAAAACTGATCTTGTAGCGGTAAGCGGTGGATTATTAGAAGTTCGTCCTGAAGTAGTAACGATTTTAGCACAAGCTGCTGAAACAGCTGAACACATTGATGTGAATCGTGCTTTGAAAGCGAAAGAACGTGCTGAAGCACGTATTCAAGAACAGAAACAAGGTAACATTGATTTCAAACGTGCTGAACTTGCGCTTCAACGGGCAGTTAACCGAATCACTGTGTCAAAAGGAAAATAAGTGATTATAATTTGAAACACCTCTCTTTGTTATCTTAACGAAGAGAGGTGTTTTTTTTGTTTTCAAAAAAGTAAAGTGGAAGAATAAGTAAGAATACGGATAGAGATTTGAAAAATACGTATACACCACTGATAATTGTGGATAAACGTCCAAATTGGACTATTTTCCTGGGAAATATCCATTACTCTTCATTTATTTTTGGCTGTTTTTCGAAAGAATTTGTTTCGTATTAATTATAACTAGCCTAACCAGTCTGAGTCAGCCTTCTATTCGGACACGTATTGTATGAAATTCGCTTAACCAGTCTGAACCAGCCAATCATTCGGACTCGACACGCATCAAATTCGTCTAACCAGTCTGAACCAGCCAATCTATTCGGACTCGATACGCATCAAATTCGCCTAACCAGTCTGAATCAGCCAACTATTCGGACCCGACACGCAAAAATTGGCCTAACCAGTCTGAACCGGTCAATCATTCGGACTCGACACGCATGAAATTCGCCTAACCAGTCTGAATCAGCCAACTATTCGGACCCGATACGCATCAAATTCGCCTAACCAGTCTGAATCAGCCAACTATTCGGACCCGACACGCATGAAATTCGCCTAACCAGTCTGAACCAGCCAATCTATTCGGACCCGACACGCATGAAATTCGCCTAACCAGTCTGAACCAGCCAATCTATTCGGACACGATACGCATGAAATTCGCTTAACCAGTCTGAACCAGCTATCTATTCGGACCCAATACGCATGAAACTAGCCAATCCTGTCCGAATCAGCTTCCTATTCTTCACCTCACCTCATCAAATACAGCCTACCGATTATTAAAGGATCTTCAGCATCCTTCTTTCGGAGAAAACAAATATCGAGAATATTATCTTCAGCTATAAAGAAGACTTCCATCAGTAGGGTTCTTTCTCCCTATCAAGGGGATAAAACAAACATATAGGTATGAAAACTTTCTTTTTGAATACATATGAATAATGTTTTATTTAATTTTTCCGAAAAGGTGGGATTCCTTTATATGAATCAGCATGAGCGGTATTCCGACAAAATTTAGTAAAAGTACAAAGAGGGTTTAGATTATACAGAATGTTCTGTCGACATAAAAAAATAACAGTGCTATAATAATATCGACTAAAAATTAAATATATATAAAATCTTCTGATAATGGAGGTATTACATGGATCTACTCAATTTATATCAGAATAATTACATGATTGTATTTATATTTCTATGCCTAGGGGTATTGCTCCCGATTGTGGCGTTATTTATTGGGAAACTATTGCGGCCCAATAAGCCCCAAGAAACAAAGTATACCACCTATGAAAGTGGGATTGAACCTTTCAACGATTCACGAGTACAATTTACGATTCGATACTATATCTTTGCATTAATGTTCGTTATTTTCGATGTTGAAACGGTGTTTTTATATCCTTGGGCGGTTGCCTATGAGAAACTCGGAATTTTTGCGTTAATTGAAATGCTTATTTTTGTTCTCATGCTAGTCATTGGGCTTTTATATGCTTGGAAAAAGAAGGTGTTGAAATGGAATTAAAATTAGAGAATATCTCTGAAGAAGAAATGGCCGAACTAAAGCGTAATGTATTTATGGCAACGCTTGAGCAAATTAAGGCGTGGGCACGAAGCAACTCTTTATGGCCCATGACTTTTGGACTTGCCTGTTGTGCGATTGAAATGATGGGAGTCGGCGGGGCTCATTATGACTTTGACCGCTTTGGAACGATTTTCCGAACATCCCCAAGACATTCAGATGTCATGATTGTTTCCGGGACCGTAACCAAAAAAATGGCACCGATTGTTCGTCGATTGTACGATCAAATGCCTGAACCTAAATGGGTGATTGCCATGGGATCCTGTGCAACAGCGGGTGGGCCTTATGTGAACTCCTATTCAGTTGTAAAAGGGGTCGATCAAATTGTCCCTGTTGATGTATACATACCAGGTTGCCCACCAAATCCGGCTGCGCTCATTTACGGTGTAAATAAATTGCGCGAAAAGATCCGCTATGAGGCCAAAACCGGGAAGAGGGTGTTGTAACCGATGGACGGAGATAAGGACCTGGAACGATTAAAAAAGGTAGCCGCCGCAAAGGCCAAAGCGGCCGCATTGGCTAAGAAGCTCGAGAAGGAAAAGCAAGAACAGGAATCAGCGGATGAATCTGAAAAAGACCTTGCTCAGCAAAAAGCAGAAGCGGCAGCAAAGCAAAGGCAGCTGCATTAGCCAAAAAAGAGGCAAAGGCACAGCAGGAACAAGGTCAGCAGACGTATCAGAAAGTGATCTGGCTAAACAAAAGGCTGCCGCAGCGGCGAAGGCAAAGGCAGCTGCACAAGCTAAAAAAGAGCAAAGTCACAGGAACAAGGATCAGCAGACGAATCAGAAAGTGATCTGGCTAAACAAAAGGCTGCCGCAGCAGCAAAGGCAAAAGCCGCTGCAAAAGCTAAATCTGCTGAATCAACGCTACGAAAAGATTCACAAGCAGAAGAAAAAGCCGCGGTTCCATCAGCCAATCAACACTTTTTAGATCTCTATATAAAAGTGATCGAAGAACATCTAGGAAAGGGCGTTCTCGAAGACTATTATATTAATACACTTTCTAAAGACGTACCAACCATTGTCGTAAAAAAAGAAGCCTATTACAAAGTGGCTGAATTTCTGAAATACAACGAACAACTGGCTTTTGATTATTTATCAGAACTTCATGGGTCCGATTTTGAGACGCATATGGAAGTTTATACACACCTATATTCTTATAAAAAGCATCAATCTCTGGCTTTTAAAGTAAAGATTGACCGAGAGGCTCCGATGATTGAGTCTCTAGCACCCTTGTGGGCAGGGGCAAATTGGCCGGAGTGTGAAGCCTATGATTTATTGGGCATTAAATTTAAAGGGCATCCGAACTTGCATCGAATTATGCTAGGGGAAGACTGGATTGGACATCCACTCAGAAAAGATTATGAGCCCTATGATGTGGAGGTGTAGCCTATGTTAAGGACAGAGGAAATGCTCTTAAATGTTGGTCCTCAACATCCAAGTACACACGGAGTTTTCCGAATTGTGTTAAAAATTGATGGTGAAATCATTAGAGAAGCAACACCGGTCATTGGTTATTTACATCGCGGGACCGAAAAAATAGCGGAGAATCTGCAATATACACAGATCATTCCTTATACGGATCGAATGGATTACCTGGCAGCTATGACAAATAATTATGTCCTTTGCCACGCCGTGGAAACGATGGTGGGGACAGAAATTCCTGAGAGGGCAGAATATTTACGTGTCATCACCATGGAGCTAGGCCGTGTAGCAAGTCACCTCGTCTGGTGGGGAACCTTTCTATTGGATCTGGGGGCAACAAGCCCGTTTCTCTATGCGTTTCGTGACCGTGAAATGATTATTAATCTCTTAAATGAGATTTCAGGAGGCCGTTTAACCTTTAACTATATGCGTATCGGGGGCGTGAAATGGGATGCTCCTGAGGGATGGATTGAAAAGGTAAAAGAATTCATTCCTTATATGCGTGAACAGCTTGAAGGGTACCATCAGCTTGTCACCGGAAATGAAATTTTCTTGAGTCGGGTAAAGGGAGTCGGAACCTATAAAAAAGAGGAGGCCCTCCAGTACTCGTTAAGCGGGGCAAACCTTCGCTGTACAGGAGTAAAGTGGGATTTGCGTAAAAATGAGCCGTACTCCATTTATGACCGTTTCCAATTTGATGTTCCTGTTCAAGAGAGTGGAGATGCATGGGCACGCTATCAAGTGCGATTTGCTGAAATCGTCGAATCGTTAAACATTCTCGAACAAGCGGTGGAACAAATTCCATCTAGTGGCGATATTTTAGCCAAGGTGCCGAAAATTATTAAAGCACCAAAGGGAGAAGCGTTTGTACGAATTGAGTCTCCAAGGGGAGAAATCGGATGCTATATTGCTAGTGACGGAAAAAAAGAACCGTATCGACTGAAATTTAGACGACCATCGTTCTATAACCTGCAAATTCTCCCTAAATTATTAGTAGGTGAAAATATATCCAACTTAATCGCCATTTTAGGGGCGATCGATATCGTCCTTGGGGAGGTAGATGGATAATGCAAGAACTTTTGTATGCTAGTCCGAGTCTAATGAACTTTGCTTACTTCTTTTTATTAGCAGTGCTCATGCTTTTTTTCGTACTTGGGTTTGTTACCTATGTGATTTTAGCAGAACGGAAGGTAATGGGATTTATTCAACTCCGTAAAGGACCCAATCAGGTTGGGGGCTCATGGGGGCTATTACAAACGGTAGCCGACGTATTGAAGCTTTTAATTAAAGAGGACATCATCCCAAAACTCGCCGATCGCCCCTTATATAAATTGGCGCCCATTATTGCCTTTGCACCATCCTTTATGGTGATTGCGGTCATCCCTTTTACAGACAAGTTTCAATTCGCGGATATTGGGGTTGGGTTGCTTTACTATATTGCCATTTCTGGTTTGACCACCATCGGAATTGTGACAGCAGGCTGGGCATCCAATAATAAATATGCCTTACTGGGTGCCATGCGGGGTGCGGCACAAATGATTTCATATGAAATTCCATTGGTGATGTCTGTAGTAGGAATTATTTTATTAACAGGAAGCTTGAACTTGAACGACATTGTCGCCGCACAGGAAAAGGTTTGGTTTATTGTGCTTCAGCCAGTAGCGTTTATCGTCTTCTTTATCGCAGCGACCGCTGAGCTAAATCGTATTCCATTTGACCTTCCAGAATCGGAAAATGAGTTAGTTGCGGGCTATTATGTGGAATATTCAGGATTCCGGTTTGCCTTTTTCATGCTAACCGAATATGTCTATATGTTTGCGATGTCTGCTTTAATTACGGTGTTATTCCTGGGCGGATGGATGCCATTGCCTTTCCTAGGCTTTATCCCAGGTGCGGTATGGTTTGCCTTGAAGTTTAGCGTGGTTGTATTTATGTTCCTTTGGATGCGCTCCACATTCCCGCGTGTCCGTGCTGACCAACTAATGGAGTTTGGTTGGAAAGTGCTGCTGCCTGTGGCCTTAGCGAATATTTTCTTAACGGCGATTATTAAGGAATTGGTGAACCTTTTTTAAAAGGGGTCAGGCCCCCTTATTGGGATGGTGTCCGAGCAGAGGAAACAGAAGAACCGTCCCTCTGTTTCCACAAGATGAAAAGATTTGGAGACAGGAGAACCGTCCCCTTGTTTCCTGGAGAGGTGATTGAATGATTGGGTTGTTGAAGGGTCTTAGGTATACGCTGAAGAATTTGACGCGTGAGAAGGTTACGTATGATTATCCGAATGAGCCGCTGCCGCTGCCGGATCGTTTTCGTGGGATTCAGAAGTTTTATCCGGAGAAGTGTATTGTTTGTAATCAATGTGCCAATATTTGTCCGACAGATTGTATTGATTTAACGGGAAAGAAGCATCCGGACCCTACGAAAAAGGGGAAAATTATTGACACGTATGATATCAATTTTGAAATTTGCATTTTATGTGACTTGTGTACAGAGGTGTGTCCAACGGAAGCGATTGTGATGACGAATAACTTTGAATTGGCCGCTTATAGTCGTGACGATCTTTTTAAGAATCTCGAATGGTTGGATGAAAATGATGAGAATGTTCGGCAGGTGAATAAAGCATGATCACAGGAGAATTTCTTGCCTTTTTGCTCCTTTCGATCATCGCGGTTTCAGGCGGTGTTCTGCTCATAAATCTGACGAATGTTGTTCATATGGTACTGGCCTTAGTGGCTACGTTTATCAGCATTGCAGGGATTTATATTCTGCTTTCGGCTGAGTTTCTTGCGGTGGTTCAAATCCTGATCTATTCTGGTGCCATCACGATTATCATGCTATTTGGCATCATGCTGACAAATCCAGATAAGAGCAGTGAAGAGAAGCAAGGAGGGAAGGTGAAAAGAGGGTTCCTTTTTCTCGGTGTCGCAGGATTCGCGGCTGTCGTTTATTTAGGAATTTACAATCTTGAATTCCCACCAATGGCCCAAACGCTTCATCAAAATAATACCGAGCAGATTGGGATCGCTCTTTACTCAAAATATATCATAGCTTTTGAGTTAACCTCTGTTGTCCTATTAGTGGCCTTAATTGGAGCCATTGTACTTGCTAAAAAGGATGACGAAAAGGAGGTTGGTCAACCATGATTCCTATTTCAGCTTATCTTGCACTGGCATTAATCCTTTTCTGTATCGGCCTATATGGGGCTTTAACAAAACGCAACACAGTGATTGTCTTAATCTGTATGGAACTTATGCTGAATGCGGTGAACATCAACCTTGTCGCATTTAGTAAATTGGGGATTGCAGCGTCCATCGATGGTCAAGTATTTGCCTTGTTCGTCATGGCTGTCGCTGCTGCAGAGGCTGCCGTCGGCTTAGCCATTCTCATGGCCTTGTACCGTAATCGTAAAACGGTACATATCGATGAAATGAATACGTTAAAATAGAAACAGGGGGACGGTTCTCTTGTTTCTTGAAACAAGAGAACCGTCCCTTTGTTTTCAAAAGGGGATTTGATAGGGATGGAGAGCGCATGGATGATACCGCTTTTCCCGCTATTATCGTTTCTGTTTCTTCTTATTTTTGGTAAGCGGTTGAAGGAGGCAAGTTCCTATATTGCGAGTTTGCTAGCCCTGGCTTCTTTTGTTTATACCTTGTTGGTGCTGTTTGATCGATTTACGGCACCGACCTATAAGGCAGAAGCGACTTGGCTTGAAATAGGGAGCATTCAGTTAACGGTGGGATTTGAAGTCAATCAATTAAATGCATTAATGTTAGTCATTGTATCGCTCGTCAGCCTTCTCGTACATATTTATTCTGCAGGCTATATGAAAGGTGACGACCGTGTTTCTGTTTATTACGCCTATTTAGGATTATTTACTTTCGCTATGCTTGGTCTTGTACTTTCTCCTAATTTGCTGCAAACCTATATGTTTTGGGAATTAGTTGGATTGGGTTCATTCTTGTTAATTGGTTTTTATTTTTACAAAGAAGAGGCCAAAGAGGCAGCGAAAAAAGCGTTCATTATGACCCGAATCGGTGATATCGGTTTATTGGTCGGTATGATTCTATTATTCTGGCAAGTGGGCAGCTTTGAGTATGACGCCATCTTTCAAGCGATCGATGACGGTGTCCTTTCAAGTGGAATCATCACCTTAACGGCCATCCTTATTTTTATTGGTGCGGTAGGGAAATCAGGTCAGTTCCCGCTTCACAGCTGGCTTCCAGACGCTATGGAGGGGCCAACACCGGTTTCAGCTTTAATTCATGCTGCAACCATGGTGGCAGCGGGTGTGTATTTAGTGGCAACCGTATACCCGCTTTTCTTGGCAAGTGAGACAGCACTTATGACGATTGCGGTGGTTGGCGCCGTAACGGCGATTTTTGCCGCGAGCATTGCGCTTGTTCAAAAAGATATTAAACGGGTTCTGGCTTATTCAACGATTAGCCAGCTCGGCTACATGATGCTTGCCTTAGGTTCAGCAGGTTATGTAGCAGGCGTTTTCCATTTAACGACACATGCTTTTTTTAAAGCTTTGTTATTCTTGGCAGCTGGAAGCGTTATTCACGCGGTCCATACGCAAGAGTTGGAGAAAATGGGAGGGCTTTGGAAAAAGCTTCGTGTAACAGGTCCCTTATTTTTAATTGGAACCTTAGCGATTAGTGGCGTTCCCCTTCTATCTGGTTTTTTCAGTAAGGATGAAATTCTCATCGCGACTTGGGAGGCCGGACATCCTGTGCTATTCACGTTAGCGGTTATCACCGCTTTTCTGACGGCTTTCTATATGTTCCGCCTATTCTTTATGGTTTTTTCGGGAGAGGCAAGGAGCGAGTAGAGAGGATGTTCAGGAGTCTCCATCGATTATGACGGTCCCGATGATGGTGCTTGCGCTGTTTAGCCATTGTGGCAGGTTATATCAACACCCCTTGGTTTGGAACCTTTTTGGGTGATTGGTTGTTGGAAGGGAATCCAGCACTTGGCGACAGTCACGTAGAGGGACCGAGTTGGATCATGATTTTGGCGACAGTCCTTTCACTGCTTGGTATTTTTCTGGCTTGGCTCATGTACGGGAAAAAGTCCTTGTCCCGAGATTGGCTATCAAGCAAAATGCCGCTTGTCGTAAGTGTGTTGCAAAACAAATATTATATCGATGAACTGTATGAATATACGGTTGTATATGCAACAAGAGCATGGAGTTTGTTCCTTCAATTTATGGAATGGTTCCTTGTGGAAGGGATCGTAAAAGGAATCACCGTTTTCATTCGATTACTGGCAAAACTAGGAGCAAAAATGCAAAATGGGCAAACTCAAAGTTATGGAGTTGTTGCCTTTGTTGGCTTAGCACTACTTGTTGTCATCTACGCTTTAACAGGGGGGTATATTAAATGAATTTATTATCATTTCTAGTATTTTCCCCTCTACTTGGAATTGTGATTTTATTGTTGATCCCAAAAACGCAGGAATATTGGCTGAAATTCGTTGGCTTTGTTGCGACATTGCCAGCGCTCATTCTTTCGTTAAGTGCTTTTTTTCAATATCGTTCAGGGGCAGATTTGCATCAGTGGGATGAGAGTTTAGATTGGATTTCGTTCAAAAATGCGATTCAGTATGGGGATTTATTTTCAATCAAATATGAATTAGGCTTGGACGGCTTGTCGCTTGTGCTACTTGTGTTAGCAGCCATCATTTCTACACTTGCTGCGATCGCCTCCATTCAGATCAAAAAAGAGTGGAAGGGTTATTTCATCTTATTCCTACTCCTTGAAATCGGCATGCTCGGTGTATTTGCAGCTGAAAACTTATTCTTATTCTTCCTTTTCTTTGAGCTTACCCTCATTCCAACCTTCTTTTTAATTGGAAAATGGGGCTATGCAGAAAAGGAGAAAGCAGCGTACAGCCTGTTAATTTATAACGGATTAGGATCGGCGATTCTGTTGTTGGTAATCATTGTCTTATTTGCGCGAACGGGAACGACCAACATTGAAGCGCTGCAAACCATGATGACATCGGACAATCACCAGTTTGTATCGAGTATTTCGGAGCCACTTAAATATGGCTTGCTTACGGCTTTGTTGATTGCCTTCGGGATCAAGCTGCCGATCTTTCCCTTGCATACCTGGATGGTGCGGGTGCACGTTCAAGCACCCCCATCGATTGTCATGATTCACTCAGGATTATTATTAAAAATTGGCGCCTACGGTTTGATTCGCTTTGGGATCGGGATCTTTCCAGATCAATTTCAGGAAATCGCCCTTCTTTTAGCCGTACTCGGAGTGATCAATTTATTGTACGGGGCATTTCTAGCCTTGATTCAGACTGATTTTAAAATGGTCCTGGCCTATGCATCCATCTCCCATATGGGGGTTGTATTAATCGGTTTAGGTGCCTTTAATGAGGCAGGGATCCAAGGAGCGATTTTCCAAGTGGTCTCACACGGATTAATTTCAGCGCTTCTGTTCTTCCTTGTGGGTGTGTTTTACGAAAGAACCAAAACAACCGAAATTCCAAGTCTGGGCGGAATGGCAAAAGCGATGCCGATCACGGCTGGGTTTTTATTGGCGGGGGCAATGGCCTCACTTGGATTACCAGGGATGTCTGGATTTATTAGTGAATTTCTGGCTTTCCTTGGATTATTTAGAGAACAGCCTATACTGGGCGCGATCGGAGCGCTCGGCATGATCTTAACCGCCGTGTATACGCTCGTGAAGGTATTGGGGATCACGTATGGAAACGCAAAACGGGACTGGACCGGAGCAAGAGATTTGCACAGTGTAGAATATGTGCCGGCCGTTGTCTTAACCGGATTGATTGTGCTGATTGGTGTGTACCCAACCATACTGAGCGAGCCATTGAAGTCAGCGTTGGATACCATAATGCTTAGGATTGGAGGGTGATGAGGGATGGATCTTGAAACGTTGTTATCATTTGAATGGGGAATCATGATGCCAGAATTCATCATCCTTGGCATCGCTACGATTCTTACCTTGTGTGATTTATTCATGCCAAAGACCCTAGATCGGAAAATTCTCGGTTGGCTGGGGTTCATGGGAATTTTAGCCGCTCTTGTTTCATTGATGGGCTTAGTAGATCATGAGGTGGCTTCAATTTTGTTTGATACGTTTAGACTAGATGCTTTTGCCAAAGCGTTTAAAATGATTCTTCTTGTTGGAGCAGCGCTTGTGATGCTGCTTAGTATCAGCTATCAACCAACAGAAGGGATGAGCGAATATAGGGGTGAGTTTTTCTATCTGTTTTTAACGGCTCTTCTAGGCGCAATGGTGGTGACCTCAAGCGGAGATTTAATTACTTTGTTTGTAGGGCTCGAGTTGTTGTCCATTTCTTCTTATCTATTAGCGGGGATACGCAAGAAAAACACTCAGTCCAATGAATCGGCCATGAAATATGTCATCAATGGAAGTATTTCAACGGCGATCACTTTATTTGGGATGAGCTATGTGTATGGCTTAACGGGTACGACGAATATTGCCGGTATGCGTGATGTTCTCTTAGCCATGAGCGATTCACAATATGTTTATTTACTAGTCATTGCCTTTCTGATGATCTTTGTTGGTTTATCGTTTAAAATTACGGCGGCTCCGTTCCATATGTGGGCACCAGATGTCTATCAAGGTGCACCAACACCTGTTACCGCCTTTTTAAGCGTAGTCTCGAAAACAGCAGGTTTTGTACTCTTGATTCGCATTTTTCTTTCCATATTTGCCAATGCTGCTTCAAGTGGTCCGAATTCCTCCTCCATTTTGGTGATGATGCAAGATTATATCGCTTTTATTGCGGGAGCAACCATGATCATTGGGAATATCATTGCATTAAAACAACGCAATATAAAACGAATCTTTGCTTACTCAAGTATCGCTCACGCGGGATATCTTTTAGTCGCATTCGCTTCCTTTTCAAACTTTATGTTGGATAGCATGTGGTTTTATTTAACAGCCTACTTATTCATGAATTTGGGTGCTTTTGCGATCATTCAAATTTTAACGGAAAAGACTGGTTCTGAAGATCGAAGTCATTTCGCCGGTCTTTATAAGCGGGCACCGTTCTTAAGCATTGCGCTATCTGTGATGCTTTTATCATTAGCGGGGATTCCCGGAACAGCGGGCTTTATTGGAAAGTTAAATATTATCACAGGAGCCTTCGTAGTGGAGCAGCCTTACTATGTGCTCGTGTCTGTGATGATCGCGACAACCGTGATTGCCTATGTGTATTATTTTGGCATCATGGCTCAAATGTTCTTTCGCCCAGCAGCGAGTGAAGAACAGGTTAAGATTCCAGTGGGGGCTGGAATCGTGATCGGAATTTGTTTGGGAGCAACGATTCTTTTAGGATTTTTTCCAAACATTGCGTTTGATTTTTTACAAACACATTTTTATGAATTTGGCGATTTTCTGCAGTAGGTTTGATTGAAATCACGAGTGTTCTCGACTGATGAATAAAATATAGAGAAGAGTAAGAAGGAGCGACTTGACGTTCCTTCTTTTTATACGGCCATTTTACATTCTTTCAGAACAGGGATAAGAGGTTGAAAAGCGATAGCAGGATGGTACTAAGTGACTAATTTTCAAAATATTTTGTAAAATTTCGAAATAAAAACGTAATAATTGAAACCTTTTTGTATTCTAATCGTCTAATAATAAGGACACTTTGTCTCTAAGGTGATAAACTAAAATAAGAAGATTGTACTGTAAAAGGAGGGGAAAACCATTCTACCTGGATACGGGCAACAAGCATTATTAAGCATTATCTCGCATCTTGCCTTCATTGCCTTAGCTTGGTATGCACTTCAAGCACTCAATTTTGACAAGTTCTTACGTGCCAATCGAGTCTTTCAAGCAAGATTACTCTATTTATTATTAGCGATTGTACTTGGGTCAATCGTTAGTAACTTCTTCCTAGACTATCTATCGTGGACTAAGGAATTACCGCAAATGATGCAATAAAAAAGTGTAAATATAGGACTTCATGCCGTTCCCTAATAAAGCAAATTCCCGTAAGATTCAATTAGATGTGCATTTTTGATCACGAATACATAAATGACGCACTTTAACGGACATGCGAAATGTCAGAAAGTGACGAACCTTCTTCAGTATGATCCCCTCACTCTTGGTAACAATGGTACTAAGGGGAGACGTGATGAATCATGAAAAAGATCTCATATGTATTATTTATTTTATCCATGGTTGGTTTGATCTTGTTTAATATGGTCAGTGCAAAGGACGAGTTTGATTTATTTAAAATCGCTTCTATTTTAGAACACGAGAATGTGAGCATCCATAAATGGTCTTTACATTCAAGGGAGTTACTAGAAACCGTTCAAACCAAACAAGAAGCAGTACGCAAAGTAGATCAACTTAGAAATCAATTCAGTCATTGGGATTGGAACATTTCTGAGGATGATGACAAGTGGGTAGCGAAAGCTGATTTTACACCTAAAAAAGATATTAATGAAAGCATTCGTATTATGCAGACGGTCACAGATCGTCAAGTGCAGACATACATCGTGTATGAAATGACTGGTAAAGGGTGGAATGAGGAGACAAGAGAATTTATAGAAGGCTCCATCGGGAACAGAATAAATGATATTTTTCACGGAAAGTCCACAATTTTCTCTTGTATCTATGGCGACTTCGGTGATAAGATGAGTAAGTCTGTGTCGGAACATGTTACACCCTTACTACAGGCTTTTCAAGCACAAGAAATTGAATCGTTAAAAGAAGATTCTTTTATTTCCACAACAGCCTATTCACCGCTGTTTGGAGAAACGATTCAAACGATGACAGATGAGATAAATTTACAACTGGGAGTAAGAAAACAAGGATTGGGCGCTAAGACTACCATTGTAGTTGGCACACCAATCATTACTGTTGAATATTAATATAAAGAAAATGGACGCGGAGGGGAATATATTTTGGAAAAAATCATCGTCCGCGGCGGAAAAAGGTTAAGCGGCTCTGTTAAAGTAGAGGGGGCAAAAAACGCTGTTCTACCTGTTATCGCCGCATCACTATTAGCAAGCGATGGAAAAAGCGTAATTCGGAACGTGCCTACACTCTCCGATGTATATACAATCAATGAAGTCTTGCGTTTTCTGAATGCCAATGTGGTGTTTAAGGATAATTGTGTGACCGTGGATGCATCTGGAGAATTACTCGTAGAGGCACCTTTTGAATATGTACGAAAAATGCGTGCTTCCGTTTTAGTAATGGGATCTTTATTGGCAAGAAATGGCCGTGCTCGTGTGGCCCTGCCAGGTGGCTGTGCAATAGGATCTCGCCCAATTGATCAGCACTTAAAAGGCTTTGAAGCTATGGGTGCAAAAGTGAAAGTAGGAAATGGCTTTATTGAAGCAGAAGCTGAAAATGGCCGCTTACATGGAGCTAAAATTTATTTGGATTTCCCAAGCGTGGGTGCAACAGAAAACATTATGATGGCAGCTGTTCTAGCAAAAGGAACAACGGTGATCGAAAATGTTGCAAAAGAACCTGAAATTGTCGATTTAGCGAACTTCCTGAATAAAATGGGAGCAAAAGTTAAAGGAGCAGGCACGGGTACGATTCGAATTGAAGGCGTCGATATTTTATTTGGTGCGGATCATACGATCATCCCAGATCGAATTGAAGCGGGAACTTTCATGGTGGCTGCTGCGATTACAGGTGGTAACGTATTTGTACAAGGTGCGATCCCAGAACATTTAACCTCGCTTATTGCAAAAATGGAAGAAATGGGTATTACCATTTTGGAAGAAGGAGATGGCGTTCGGGTCATCGGTACAGAAAGATTAAAAGCCGTTGACATTAAAACGATGCCACATCCAGGATTTCCAACCGATATGCAATCACAAATGATGGCTTTATTGCTTCGTGCAAAAGGGACTTCGATGATTACAGAAACGGTTTTTGAAAACCGTTTTATGCATGTAGAAGAATTCCGTCGTATGAATGCGGATATTAAAATTGAAGGACGTTCTGTTGTGATTAATGGACCATCCAATATACAAGGTGCAGAAGTAACAGCAACGGATCTTCGTGCGGGTGCAGCATTGGTTGTTTCTGGTCTTGTAGCAGACGGAATCACAAGCATAACAGAATTAAAACATCTAGACCGTGGATATGTCGATTTCCATAAGAAATTAGCGGCTCTTGGTGCGGATATTGAAAGAATTGAAGAAGAGGAAGTCGTAACCTCAAACGAGCAAACGTATATTTCTGATCTTAATGCATGAAATAAATAAATACTTCGCAAAAAACCGTATGTTTGTCTAAATGCGGTTTTTTTGTTGTTTCGGGAATTCGATCTTTATGTGCAAGCCTTTATAGGCGTCCACGTTGTCGGGAAGACAAAGCACTTTATGATTCTCTGGAAGTTCATGAGGTGTGGATAAGTGATCATCTGCCCGCAAACCGTGTTGATCGGATTCTAAAAAATAAGCGTTCACTACTCTATAACTATTCCTCTAACTGTAATCTAATCACCCATTATTTAGATCCTTCCTAACATTTTTCCCATCCATACCAAAAATATACAAGAGGTCGAATTTTTGTCATAAAGGCTTGTCCTTTTCCATATGAATGAATAGAAAAGCGCGTTCCAAACTAAGTTAGAACTATTCATTCAATATGGAGGCAAATATGAAGAATTTCAAACCCATCGTTCTACTAGCTGCCCTACTATTTATGATCACACTAATGGTCCCAACCCTTCTCGTCCTTCCATTTGGTGAAGAACATGCAAGTGGAAAGTTGGGGGAGAATGTAAAGGGCCCAAACCTCTGAGAATCCTACATCATCGATTGAGGTAGCGGTCTACCGGACATCTAAACAGACTGTGGAGAAGCTTCCGCTCGAAGAATATGTGACGGGTGTCGTGGCATCCGAAATGCCAGCAGAGTTTGCGAAGGAAGCTTTAAAAGCGCAAGCCTTAACAGCCCGCACCTATATTGTGAAGCAAATGATGAGCGACGAGAAAATAAAGCTTCCAGAAGATGCGATCGTAGCGGATACGGAATTTTTTCAAGTGTACAAAAGTGATGAGGAGTTAAAGAAAATGTGGGGACCTGATTACAGTAGAAAAATCAAGAAGATTGAAGAAGCCGTACAAGAAACAAGCGGACAAATTCTTACCTATGAGGGAACCCCGATTGATGCTACTTTTTTTTCAACCAGCAATGGGTTTACAGAAAACTCTGAGGCGATCTGGATGAATTCATTACCTTATTTAAAAAGTGTGGAAAGTCCTTGGGATAAAAATTCACCAAAGTTCAGCGGACAAAAGGTCCTTTCGATTGCAGAATTTGAATCCAAACTGGGTGTTAAGCTAGCGGGTACTGGAAATATTGGCGAAGTAAAAGAATTTACAGCAGGGAAACGCGTCGCAAAAGTAGACATTAGCGGCAAAGAGATCAGTGGAAAAGATATTCGTGAAAAGTTAGGTTTGATGTCCACGGATTTTACATGGGAGCGTAAAGGTGACAAGATCGTGATCAACACACAAGGGTATGGACATGGAGTCGGGATGAGTCAGTATGGAGCCAACGGAATGGCAGAGGAAGGAAAAAAATATCAAGACATCGTTCAATACTATTACCAAGGTGTAGAAATAACAGCCTCAGACTCCTTTATAACGACCATTACAGCAAAAAAATAACAAAGGGCAGTCCCTAACCACATTAGTGGTCGGACTGTCTTTTGTTTTTGGGGAAAGCTCTTTTAGTAAATTTTGTTGTTCTTTATGCTAATTTGTACTCACTAGGAACCTTTTTGGACAGGGTTGGTAAGTCCAGAGGTAATTGAGTCCGAATGGGAGCCTGATACGGACAGGAATCCTGTAATAAAAGAGAGGCGAGTCCGAATGGGAGTCTGATTCAGACAGGAATCCTGCAATAAATGAGAAACGAGTCCGAACCAGAGACTCATTATGAAAAACTTTAATCATAAGGCTGATCGAAAAACAACAATCCTTTCGAAAACAGCCTTTCGGAAAGAATGAACGGCGTTAAACCGTCTCATTTCTTCCATTTTCTAATTTCCGCAAGAGTTTGCCTATCCTTGGAAATCTTTTTCCCTTGTAAGCACTGGATAGAATCCATGAAGCGACAAGAACGCCAACACAATCCTTGACCAAGTCGATCACGGTCGCTGTGCGGTAGGGAACAAAGGATTGATGGATTTCATCGGTAAGCCCGTATAGGGAAGAGATCACAATAAGAATCATATTGATGTTTGCATTCAACTCTCTCATTGTTAACCAAGCAAGTGCGAGAAAGAGATAGAGAAGACCAAACTCTACTAAATGGAGAGATTCTTTTATATAACCATCCCACTCTGAATCAGGGAGCTCGACGATTGCATCCGAGGACATGCTAGACATCACCCAAATTGCGATCATATAAATAACAGGAAGAACACGAAATAACCATTTTACCATGATTGCTAGAAACTCCTTATGCTAGTATCTCTCTATTGTACACGATCAAATAGGTAGATTGGATAAGAGAAATTAGGCAAAATGAACTTTTTTGCAATTATGAATAATTCGAAACGTTTTGTCGAAAAATAAGTGGAAAAAATTTCTTTTAGAAAAGGTATATATTCTCGAAGCAATTTGATCAAACTGATTGCTGAGGTGATGGAAAATGAGAGAGGAAGAAAAGAATCAATCTTCTCAAGGTGTAAAAAAGTTATTAAAAAAACGTTGGGCGTATCCAGCTATTTACATTGCAAGTGCAGCCCTTATTCTAACTGGAGTTCTTTGGTTCCAAAACAGTAGTACAAATGAGAAATTAGATTCAGAAGAGTTTAATTACGAAAATGCCAGTGATGCTCCAGGGAATAATTTCGGCGAACCTTCTGTTGAAGTAAACCGTTCAATGGAAAACGTTGTCCTTCCACTAATGGAATTGGATCGTGCAAAATCAGTGATTCAAACGAAATTCTATGATGACCAGGCAAAGGCTGAAGATCAAGAAGCGGCTCTTGTTGTTTATCAAAATCAATATCATCCAAATACAGGAATTGATATTACCGTAAAAGATAGTGAAGCGTTTGAAGTGATTGCGGCATTGAGTGGTACTGTAACGAGAGTTCAAGAGGATGCGCTTTTAGGAAATGTCATTGAGATTGATCACGAAAATGGAATTGTGACCCAATATCAATCCATTAAAGACATGAAAGTAAAAGTGGGCGAAAGCATTAAACAAGGACAAGCTCTTGCAACAGCAGGAAATAGCTTGATTAATGAAGAAGCTGGCGTACACGTTCATTTTGAAATTCGTAAAGATGGCATTCCAGTTAATCCAGAAAGCTACTTAGACAAACCGTTAAGCACACTGCAAGAAATGAGTGTAACGGATGAAGAAGCAGCAGATGATCAAACGGAAGCTACTGAAGAAGACGCAACAGGTGATAGCGGAGTGAGCGAAGAAGAGCCTGTAGAGAATCAAATGGATTCAACGAAGGATAAAGAGACTCCGACGATGGAAGAGACGCCTGCGAAGGAAGAAACTCCAGCCAAGGAAGAAGAGACTCCTGCGAAGGAAGAAACTCCAGCCAAGGAAGAGGAGACGCCTGCGAAGGAAAAAACTCCAACTAAGGACGAAAAGGATTCTACTAAAAAACCAGCCGACAAAAATGGCACGGATCAAAAGCAAGATGAGCAAACAAACAATATGCAAAACAAAGACGCATAATTATGAAAAAAGATGTCAGGAGCCTAAATGGGTGACTGACATCTTTTTATTTGGGCTATGTTAAAAGTCGGACGTGCTTAGATTGGGTTTCCTAGAGCTTTTATTTTAAAAGAAAAAATGGCTTTGTTACATCGCTACGTTCATGGAGTGAAATCCTGATATACCAAGGAAATTTTCCAAAAAACATCCTATAATATTTTACGAAAATGAATACAGAAATTCATTTATGATAAAAAAAATTCAATAAATAGGCGTGCAGTTTATGTAAATCGTGCATATTCACGCATCCAAGCTAATAGACTGTAACAAACCTTAATAAAAAGAGAATGTGTCTTGAGGTGAGGAGTCGTTTGGATCAAACGTCGTTATAGATCTGGACCTGTTTATTCAACTAAGCCCAGAAGGCAGCTGCTCTTGCTTTCTGTCCTATGAAGCAGAATGAGCAACATGCAGAAATACAATCAATCACGAACCTGAAAAACGAGTCTCATTTCGCGCTTCTCACATCCAATTTAGGGAGGGCGAGAGTGTGCACGATTACATCAAAGAGAGAACCATCAAGATTGGAAAGTATATCGTGGAGACGAGGAAAACAGTTCGCGTCATTGCGAAGGAGTTTGGCGTATCCAAAAGTACAGTCCATAAGGATTTGACTGAGAGACTTCCTGAATTAAACCCTGAACTTGCGATTGAGGTCAAAGAAATTTTAGATTATCATAAATCCATCCGCCATCTACGCGGGGGAGAAGCAACAAAGCTCAAGTACAAAAAAGAAGAGTTTGAAGAAGAACCGGTGAAATAACCGGTTTTTTTTGGTGTATCAAAGGATGATCGTGCCCGAGGATGTAAGAAGACCATCCAATGAATAATCTCATTACTGATCGTAGTAAAAATAATAAATATAATGATTATAAGTAAAATTTGATAAAAAAGAAACATCTTTTTACAAAAATCTACAAGATTTTTAAAAGAATAGTACCTTGTGTCTTTTGAATATGGTAGAATAAACAATTAGGATAAGAAGTTGATTTTAGACAAACAGTAGATTCATTTGTCTGGCGTCTTTGATGATTTTTGGAAAGTAGTACAAAATAAATCATAAGAGGTCGTGCAAATAGCATCAGGGATCCCCAAATGAATATAAGAAGGAATACCGGTGCCGTTAACAGCGATCGTTTCAAATGCATAAATCGAAATTATACACGGCAGACAAAAGTCATGCATGTTGACGATAATAAATAGAAGCAACCGGCCAAATTACAAGGAGGAAAGCCTAGAATGTTCGCAAGGGATATAGGGATTGACTTAGGAACGGCAAACGTATTAATTCACGTAAAAGGCCGTGGAATTGTATTAAATGAACCATCAGTCGTGGCGATCGATAAAAACACAAACCGCGTATTAGCAGTTGGTGAAGAAGCTCGTCGTATGGTAGGACGTACACCTGGAAATATTGTGGCCATTCGTCCATTAAAAGACGGCGTGATCGCTGACTTTGATGTGACCGAAGCGATGCTAAAGCATTTTATCAACAAGCTAAATGTGAAGGGCTTCCTTTCAAAGCCACGTATTTTAATTTGCTGTCCAACGAATATTACGAGCGTTGAGCAAAAGGCGATTAAAGAAGCGGCTGAAAAAAGCGGCGGTAAGAAAATTTATTTAGAAGAAGAACCAAAGGTTGCGGCAATTGGCGCTGGAATGGATATTTTCCAACCAAGCGGAAATATGGTCGTGGATATCGGCGGAGGAACAACGGATGTAGCGGTCTTATCAATGGGAGATATCGTTACTTCTTCTTCCATCAAAATGGCTGGGGATAAGTTCGACACTGAAATTCTTAATTATATTAAGAAGCAATATAAATTGTTAATTGGTGAACGCACATCTGAAAATATTAAAATCAACATTGGAACCGTATTTCCGGAATCCAAAAAAGAAGAAATGGACATCAGAGGTCGTGACATGGTTACAGGGCTTCCACGCACGATTACGGTGACTTCAGAAGAAATTGGTCAAGCCCTTCGTGAATCTGTATCAGTGATCGTTCAGGCCGCAAAAAGCGTGTTAGAGCGCACACCACCAGAACTTTCTGCGGATATCATTGACCGTGGTGTGATTTTAACAGGCGGTGGTGCCTTGCTTCACGGAATCGATATGCTGCTTGCTGAAGAATTGAAAGTACCTATTTTAATTGCTGAAAATCCAATGGATTGTGTAGCCATTGGTACCGGTGTGATGCTTGATAATATTGATAAAATAGCAAGAAGAAGACTCATGTAAGTTGAAAGCCTGTAGTGAAGAGGATCGAACTCTTCGCAGCAGGCTCTTTTTTTAGGAGATTAGACTAAAAAACAGAAAGTTGACGATATATTCGAAAAGTCGACGATATAAAAGCAAAAAGTTGATGATATATCCAAAAAGTTGACGATATAATTCGAAAAGTTGACGATAAAAAAATAGATCCTAATCCAATTTATACGGAAGGATACCCCCCATCCTATAAAAAAGATGAAAAGGGTTCCCATGATCGAAAATCCTTGACTAGTTACCACGCATTCATTCCCCCAAACGTTCCTATTTATGATCATTTTTGCAAAAACTTACTGCTTATTTTGTTTTTATTTCTTATAATAGAAATAGATATGTCAATTAAACATTAATTTTGTCACTATATAGCTCTTACAAAGGCCAAGCCAACTAGAAAGAATGAGGTGAATGTATGTTAAGAGGTTTTTATACAGCGGCTTCTGGGATGCTAACCCAGCAGCGTAAAACGGAAATGTTGGCCAATAATATGGCGAACGTTCATACACCTGGTTTTAAAGCGGATCAGTCATCCCTTCGTGCGTTTCCAGAGATGCTGCTTGGGCGGTTTGATCAACATGAAAACAGCATCGGCACCACTACGAAAACCATTGGCAGCTTAAACACGGGTGTCTATATGCAAGAAGCACAGCCGAAATTTCGCCAAGGTGACATAAAGGAAACAAATTTGAGTACGGATGTGGCATTATTGGATGTCAACCTGCCAACCGATCCAGAAACGGGATTACCAAGCGCGGTCTTTTTTACGGTTGAAAATGACAATGGAGAGACACGCTACACACGAAATGGTAATTTTACCCTTGATGGTACGGGATATTTAACCACGGCAAGCGGCCTATATTTATTGGATCAACAAGGCAATCGGATTCAGCTTTCCAGTGAGCAATTTTCCATCAATGAAGAGGGCTACTTGACTGGAAGTAATGGGGAAACCGCGAGATTAGGCGTAAGCTATTCCGATAATCCGATGAGTATGGTAAAAGAAGGCGACGGTCTTTTTCGTGCAGAAAACGGAGAGCTTGTCGATGCTTATAATGTGAACGGGGTACAGTTTAAAACGCAGCAAGGTTATCTCGAACAATCCAATGTGGATGCTGCTCAAACGATGACAGCCATGATGACGGCCTACCGTACATTTGAGGCCAATCAAAAAATATTGCAGGCCTATGATACAAGTTTGCAAAAAACAGTGAATGAAGTGGGTAAAATCGGTTAAATACAAGGCTCCGAAATAGGAGGAATAAGATGAATCGAACCATGATTACAGCAACCAATACATTGGGCCAGCTGCAAAAGAATTTGGACGTGATTAGCTCAAATATGGCCAATGTAGATACGACAGGATATAAGCGGAAACAAGCCACATTTACGGACTTGCTTGTGCAACAATTTAATAATCAACCATCTGCTGAAAATGAAATAGGAAGATTAACACCGAATGGGATTCGTCAAGGAACCGGAGCGAAATTGGGGCAAGTTCAAGCGGTTATGGCGCAAGGGAGTTTGAAAACAACCAATCGCCCACTGGATACAGCTTTTACAAAAGAAGCCCAAGTCTATCGTGTTCTTGTCCAAAAGGACGGGAATTCCGAAGTTCAATATACACGTGATGGGGCGTTTTATCTATCACCGGTTTCGCCCAATCAAACGATGCTTGTGACAAGTGCCGGAAATCCCATATTAGATGAAAATAACAATCCGATTAATATAAATGGACAAGCGAAAGGGTATAGTATCACAGAAAATGGAAGCCTGGTGGTTGAAATGACTGGTGGAGAAAAGCAAACCATCAATCTTGGCGTGACCCTTGTGAACAAACCACAATTTTTAGTGAGTAAAGGGGATAACCTGCTTGGCTTGCCGGACAATCTGGGTACATTGAATGTCGTCGAAGGGGATGTATTGACGAATTTAGAGGGCGTGTTACGGAACCAGATTTCCATCAAACAAGGGGCACTTGAACAGTCCAATGTGGATTTATCGAAAGAAATGACAGACCTGATCACGGTTCAACGCTCATACCAATTTCAATCCCGTTCGATTAATCTCGCCGATCAAATGATGGGCCTAATCAACGGAATTCGCTAAAAGGGGAAAATGTGATGTCTGCTATAAGTGAAAATAGTCGTGAAGCGATACATACGCAAAATAATGGGAATGATGAGAAAGAAAAGCAATCAAGCTCCACGAAACGAATTCGTTTGCGCTTAATCCCTATTTGGCTGCGAGTGATTATGGTGACCGTACTCTTCCTTTTGAGCACGACTGTAGGAGCGGCCATCGGCTACGGAGTATTAGGAAGCGGAAAAGTAAGCGAGGTATTTTACAAATCAACTTGGACACATGTGGTGGATTTAGTGGAGCATGAATGAAAGGGATTGCCCCCGCTAAAATTAAAGTGGTAACCAAAGAGGACGGGTCTACGACTGCATTAGAGTTGTAATCAAAGAGAACGAGCCCCTCTACCGCAAAAAACAAGCGAAACCAATCGGGGAATTTTTTAAACAAAAATGGAGGTCATGAAATGGAATTAAATATCGATCAAATTAAAGAAATCATACCGCATCGTTATCCTTTTTTACTTGTGGATAAGATTTTGGAATTGGAAGAAGGAAAAAGAGCCGTTGGCATTAAGAATGTGACCGCAAATGAAGAATTTTTCAATGGTCACTTCCCAGATTATCCAGTTATGCCTGGCGTATTAATCATTGAGGCACTTGCACAAGTAGGAGCGGTAGCGATGCTAATCAAGGATGAAAATCGTGGTCGACTCGCATTTTTCGCTGGAATTGATAATTGTCGTTTTAAACGTCAAGTAAGACCTGGTGATCAATTGAAGCTTGAGGTTGAAATGACACGTGTACGCGCAACATTTGGAAAAGGCAAAGCAATCGCAACCGTTGATGGAGAATTAGTCTGTGAGACAGACATCATGTTTGCCCTTGGCGAAGCAACGAAATAATGGATCAAATCGTCCTCTTAAGTGTGGAGGGCTACATACATATTCTATATAGAACAATTAATGAGAGCTCTGGCTAAATGCTAGGCTCTTTTTTTATGCCTTTTTTCCAATTATTGTCATAAAAAATATACAAGTTTGCACACTATTTGGGTATCCTAAAAAAAGACCAATGAATGGTCATCCAAAATGACTTTAGGATGAAAGGGGTAATAAACGATGAAGAACAAGTTATTGGCATTAATGGGGTGCTCTCTATTATCGATTCTGTTACTAGCAGGTTGTAACAATAAGGATAATCAAAATCCTCCTCCGCCAGCAAGATAATAATGGAGTCATCCATAACAATGGAAATGTTGATATGGCAACAACAATAATGACCTATGACAATGATAACAACTAACAATGGACATCGATAACCAATAACAACACAATGGTATAGGTGATGATAACATCAATGATATTAATAATAACAATGATGGTAATCCGGCGGTGGACACAAAACACACCGAGAGAACGATATTATCGAAGACTAAGACGTGAACATGAAGACGATAAGAATGAATAAAGGCCAATAGGACAACTCCTGTTTTGTTAAGGGAGTTTGCTAAAGAGAAATGCACAAGAACGTTTACGTACGATAAACCTCTTGTGTCATTTTTATGTTGAAGAAAAGGATTAAATTTGCAGGGCTCTAAGGAGAAAGGTGCATTATTTAACGAAGGGATTTTGGTCTTTAACTTCATATGTTTTTTGAACTGTATTAAGAGCTCTTGTCCGGTTAATCCTTTTTCAATAAGATTGGTTAAGACTTGCTCGGCATAGTTGCTACGTGAACGGTTAAGGCTGCCTTTAAAGAGCACGCTAAGTGAATCGTTGTCTAATTTTCTTATGTGGAATAGTTTGGAGTAATAGTATGCGGGTTCGTTCTCTTTACGTGAAATGACGATCTGTAATGTCAGGTCCTTTTCATCCTCCAGCAGGGATTGAAAATAATCTTCGTACGAAGCTGAAACAGAAGCCTCCAATAACCAGGTGCGATTCTCATCTTCTTTGTTAATGATCAGCCCATCTTCCAGATGAATCTCAATGAGTCCATGATCACCTGTAACGTGTAACGAGATTAGTTTGAATGTTTTCATTCATCTCCTCCAATTCCAAGATTTAAGATTTCTTCTGTAAAATTATAACATAACGACAATGGAAAACGGATTTACATTTCATTTTAAAAAATAAGACTAGGAGGTAAAAACTCGTTTTTATTTTGAAAAAAAGGAGAAGAAAATGAAAATATTCTCTAGAGAAAAAATGAATTTTTATCCATTTCATCCTTTTAAAAGTATTTTTTGCTGATTTTACTTCAGCAGATTCAAGCGGTATGATGGGTGCGTAACTAGGAGAGGAGCGAAAAGCATGATCAATCAAGTCACCCTTGTAGGGAGATTAACACGAGATCCAGAATTACGACTGACAACGGAAGGGACTTCTGTGACCAGTGTAACGCTTGCAGTCAATCGTCCATTTCGAAATCAACAAGGTGAATTAGGAGCAGATTTTGTCCAATGTACGTTATGGAAAAAAGTGGCCGAGAATACGGTTCAATATTGCCGGAAAGGCTCTTTAGTCGGGGTAACTGGTAGAATTCACACGCGCAGCTATGAGAATCAAGAGGGGAAGCGAATTTATGTAACAGAAGTGATCGCGGAAAGCGTTCGTTTCCTTGAAACAAAGCGCTCCGGGGACCAGGTTCACCATATGGAAAAGGACGAACAACATCCTGTACCAATCTCAAATTAAGGAGAACCTCCAATGACCACAACAAGAAACAATGACCAAAGCCTAGAACTTCTTCTTGAAAATCTAATTAGAATGCAAGGCAAACTAAATGAAAAAGTCGATCATTTACATAGCCGCATCAACCAATTAGAATATGCCCTCCAACAATCACCACAACAAGAGCAACCCACACCAAATGCCTTTTTTGTCTAATCACTTATTTCTTTCTTAAATCCTCCATTAGAGAAATTCAATAACCACCCTCGATAGTCCCCTCAAATTAGAAGCCGACGGATCAAGCCCCGTCGGCTATTTTTTTTCGGGAAACAAGGGGACGGTTCTTCTGTCACCAAATTGGGACGGGGAGGGGAGCAGGGTGAACTTGCTCCACTCTGTTTATCCCTCATCTCGCATAAAAACGGGCTACACTTGGGTGACAATCAAGTGTAGCTCTCAGTGAAGTGAGGCCTTATTTGTTCATGTCTTCATTCTTTTTTATGTAGCAAACCTATAGAGTTCCGCCTGCAGTAGAAAGAGAAATAGTGAGCTTCACCGTATTTTTGGGTCAACGGACCTGTCCATATGTCCCGGAGACACAAGAACCGTCCCCCTGTCACCGCTTGACATCCATCCACTCATCCATTATTATCTTATAGTGTAAGATAATTAAAGAGGTGATCTCCATAGATTATAAAAAGTTAGCAGAGGATTTATTTGAATACATGGCGAGATGCCCTAAAATACCGATGCAGGAACCGCAGGAATTTACTCGCGGGGAAATTGGGATTCTTGTTTATTTACATTTTAATAGTGACAGTGTAACCTCTGGAGATTTAAGTGAAAGTTTATCCGTTAGTACCGGCCGAGTGGCAACAGCCCTAAAAGGTCTTGAAAAAAAGGGATTCATTATTCGTCGAACTGATCCATCCGATAAACGGAGGGTGAATGTATTGATTACCGAAGCAGGTAGAAAGCTTGTGCTTGACAAACATAAACATGGAATTGAAAGAATGGTGAAGGCTCTTCAGAAACTCGATGAGGAAGAAGCAATAGAATTTGTTCGCCTTGTGAAAAAGATCATCGCCTAAATAGAAAATGAACATGGAGTTCCAGGGAACTCCAACTACTTTGCTCAAATCCCTTACACTATAAGATAAATAAAGCGAAAGAAGATAGGCTGGGATTTTTTCATAATAGGTTGGCTGTCAACAACTTTAAAAGTAAAATACGGGCCGCAAGTGACTCGACTAAAAGGGGAGAAATTATGTTAAAAATCTTCAAATATTTAAAAAGGAATGAATGGCTACTCGTACTAGTTAGTGTTGTCTTCATCGTGGTCCAAGTATGGCTTGATTTAAAGCTACCGGATTATATGGCCGAAATTACAACATTGATTCAAACAGAAGGCACGGGGATATCAGAGCTGATGATTCCAGGGGTATATATGCTGCTATGTACAATTGGGAGTATGGTGGCCGCCATTATCGTTGGTTTTTTTGCTGCAAAAGTTGCAGCTGGATTGTCCATGCGCCTTCGCGGAATGGTATTTGATAAAACATTAGCATTTTCAATGGAAGAAATTAATGGGTTTTCAATATCCAGTTTAATTACGCGCTCCACAAATGATATTACCCAAATTCAACTCATTGTAGCGATGGGGCTGCAGTTAATCATCAAGGCACCCATTTTAGCTGTTTGGGCCGTTATCAAAATTTCAGGAAAAAGCTGGCAGTGGACGGCTGCAACAGGCGGGGCAGTCGGTGCCTTGATTGTCATGCTTCTCGTCATCATTATTCTGGTCATGCCAAAATTTCAAAGCATCCAGCGTCTGACCGATAATTTAAACCGTGTCACTCGTGAACATTTAACCGGGCTTCGTGTTGTTCGCGCCTATAACTCTGAAAGATATCAAGAAGGAAAATTTGAAAAGGCCAATGATGACTTAACGAACACGAATCTTTTTGCCAATCGATTATTAGCCCTTTTTTTTCCGGGAATGACGTTTATTATGTCGGGTTTAAGTGTAGCCATCTATTGGATTGGTGCTTACTTAATTAATGCAGCCGATATTCTCAACCGCATTGAGGTGTTTTCGAATATGGTCGTCTTCTCATCCTACGCTGTACAAGTGGTCATGGCGTTTATGATGGTCAGTATGATCTTCATTATGATGCCTCGTGCCGCCGTCTCTGCTAAACGGGTTATGGAAGTATTAGAAACAGAGTCAAAAATTATTGACGGAAATGTAACCGAAGGCCAAAGTGGCCTAGTCGGAGAAGTAGAATTCCGAAATGTAAGCTTTAAATATCCTGATGCAGAGGCACCAATCCTGCAAAATGTTACTTTTAAAGCCCAAAAAGGGGAAACGGTTGCTTTCATCGGTTCAACTGGAAGCGGAAAAACAAGTGTGATCAATTTAATTCCCAGGTTCTATGATGCAACCGAGGGGGAAGTGTTGGTCGATGGTGTCAATGTAAAAAACTATACGCAAGATGCTCTTCATAACAAAATTGGTTATGTACCACAGCGTGCCGTTTTATTCAGCGGAACGGTAGCATCCAACGTAGCGTATGGAGATAATGGAAAAACGAAATCATCAGAGGATAGGCTTAAAAAAGCGGTAGAGATTGCACAAGGTAAGGAATTTGTTGAAAAAATGGAAGGACAATATGAAGGACATATTTCGCAAGGCGGCGGGAACGTATCAGGTGGACAAAAGCAAAGATTGTCGATTGCCCGTGCCATTTATCGCGAACCGGAAATCTATATATTCGATGATTCCTTTTCAGCTCTTGACTATAAAACCGATCGCATCTTACGCTCTGCACTCAAAAAAGGCACAAAAGATACCACTACCCTAATTGTGGCGCAGAGAATCGGCACCATTAAAAATGCGGACCGAATTATCGTACTGGAAGAGGGAAAAAGTGGTCGGAAACGGTACCCATGAGGAATTACTGGAAAGCTGTAAGACCTATCAGGAAATCGCGTATTCACAGCTTTCGAAGGAGGAACTATCACATGGCTAAACAAGAATATACCATTGGGGACCATGATCAAAAGTCTCAGCATGCACCTGGACCGGGACCTGGAGACATGGGATGAGGCCCGGTGAAAAAGCGAATAATTTTGGTCAAACGATGAAAAAGCTTGTGGCTTACTGCAACAGCTATATACCAGTGATCTTAATTGCCTTAGTGCTAGCCTTTGCCGGTGCAGCTTTAAATGTCATTGGTCCTGATCAGTTAAGTAAAATTACAGACATCATTCAAGAAGGCATGATGACGAAAATTGATTTGAATGCTGTTGGAAGGGTCGGAATAGTATTAGCGATTCTATATGGATCAGGCCTTTTATTTAATTACATCCAAGGCTTTATGATGGCTACGGTCACACAGCGTATTACGAAGAAAATGCGCACAGATATTTCATTGAAGATTAATAAAGTTCCATTAAAATATTTCGATTCTACGAGCTACGGGAATGTCTTAAGCCGTGTAACAAACGACGTCGATACGATCGGTCAAACATTAAATAACAGCCTCGGAATGTTAGTCAGCTCTGTTGCGACATTTATTGGAGCGATTATTATGATGTTTTATACGAATTGGATTATGGCCATAACAGGGATTATGGCAACAATGATTGGTTTTTTATTAATGACATTGATTATGAAGCATTCGCAAAAATACTTTGGCGCTCAGCAAAAAGAACTAGGTCTTATCAACGGACATATTGAAGAAGTTTATGCAGGTCATAATGTGGTGAAGGTTTATAACGGTGAAAAAGAAGCCAAGGAAGTTTTTCGCGACAGTAATAAAAGACTTTACGAAAACGCATGGAAATCTCAGTTTATGTCAGGTTTGATGATGCCAGTGATGCAGTTTATTGGGAATTTTGGCTATGTGGCCATCTGTGTAGTGGGTGCTGTACTTGTGACATACGATATGATTACGATCGGTATCATTGTTGCCTTTATGGTCTACATTCGTCTGTTCACACAGCCACTTTCACAATTAGCGCAAGCAGCCACCAATTTACAATCTACTGCTGCTGCAAGTGAACGGGTATTTGAATTTTTAGCAGAAGAAGAATTAGAAGATGAAAGTGAAAAATCAGTGAAGCTTCAAGATGTAAAAGGCGATGTGGAATTTAAAAATGTCCAATTTGGCTATAATGAAGATCAATTAATTATTAAAAACTTCAATGTCAAAGTCGAAGGCGGGCCAGAAAATTGCGATTGTCGGTCCAACCGGAGCGGGTAAAACCACACTCGTAAATTTACTGATGAGATTCTACGAACTAAACAGTGGTGAAATCTACATTGATGGCACACCCATTAGTCAGTTAACACGTGAAAATGTTCATGATTTGTTCTGTATGGTGCTGCAGGATACATGGCTGTTCGAAGGGACGATTCGTGAAAATATTATTTTTTCAAAGGAAAACGTTACGGATGATGAAGTGGAGACTGCCTGTAAAGCAGTGGGACTGCACCACTTTATTCAAACATTACCGCATGGATATGATACCGTGTTAAATGACAAAGCAAATCTTTCAGCAGGTCAAAAGCAATTAATTACCATTGCCCGTGCGATGATTGATAATGCCTCGCTTTTGATTTTGGACGAAGCAACTAGCTCGGTCGATACACGTACGGAATTATTGATTCAACAAGCCATGGATCAATTGACCGTTGGCAAAACATCCTTTGTGATTGCCCATCGTTTATCGACCATTAGGAATGCCGATTTAATACTCGTAATGAAAGACGGCGACATTATTGAAACGGGTAATCACGAGGAGCTATTAGCAAAAGGCGGCTTCTATGCAGATCTTTACAACAGTCAGTTTGAGGAAGTTTCTTAAACCTGTCCCCATGTCCCGAAGCCGACGGATCAAGCCCCGTCGGCTTTTTTTAACAGATATTTTCTTTACTAGCAATATCCTTCACAACATCTTCTAGAGTAAGACTTCTTAAAACCTTCTCCATTGCCAATTGGGCTGCTGTAAATAATGGTTCAATGGTATTCTGGATGTTCCTACCTACAAGACATTCAGGATTTGGATGATCATGTACAGTAAATAACTCTTTTTCCTGTACAACATTCACTGCCTTATAAACGTCAAAGAGTGTAATATCAGATGATTCCTTTGCGAGTTGAGCTCCTGCAACGCCAGGTCGAACTTTTACCAATTCTGCCTTTTTAAGCATTCCCATAATTTTTCTGATGACAACAGGATTTGTATTTACACTGCCTGCTAAAAAGTCTGAAGTGCTTATTCCACTTTTATTTATCTCAATAAGAGCTAATATATGAATGCCTACAGAAAATCGACTACTAATTGACATTTTTCTCACCTTTCATTTAGAGATGTATCATAATCATACACCTGTAATTTATTTTATTACAAGTTTATCATGCTTAATAATCATGAATAAATACGAACGAAATAGAAAGATTAATAAAAGTGTTGACATATCCTTCGAGTTGTAATTATACTTGTTACAAGTAATCATGAAGGTTACATCTAATATTCATAGGGGGATCATAAAATGAAAATTGCTATTATAGGAGCAAGTGGTAAAGCAGGAAGTCTTATTTTGAAAGAAGCAGTTAGTCGTGGACATGAAGTAACAGCGATTGTAAGAGATGCTTCAAAACTTCAAGATCAAAACGTTGCGGTGATTGAGAAAACGATCCTTGACCTTACATCAGATGATGTGAAAAACTTTGACGTAGTGGTTAACGCTTTCGGTGCGCCTCTTGGTGAAGAGCAAGCACACGTTGATGCTGGTCATGCTTTAATTGAGGCGCTAAAAGGGACAAATACAAGAGCCGTTATTGTAGGTGGAGCGGGAAGCCTTTATGTAGACGAAAACAAAACAGTTACGGTAATGGAAACACCTGATTTTCCAGATATATTTATCCCGACTGCTACAGGACAAGGACGTAACTTACAAGAATTACAGGAAACTTCTACTATTACATGGACATTTATTAGTCCTTCTGCGGTGTTTGATGCTGAAGGAAAAAGAACGGGTTCATATCAGTCTGGAAAAGACCATCTTTTGGTTAATTCAAAAGGTGAAAGCTATATCAGCTATGCAGACTATGCGATTGCTGTAGTGGATGAAATTGAAAATCCACAACATATAAATGAACGTTTCACAGTTGTCGGGGAAGCAGAATAGGAGACAAGGGGACGGTTCTTCTGTCACCAAAATCACCGAAAAGGGACAAGGTTGAACCCGATGTCCCTATATCCTATTCCTAATGTAAAACCTTTGGAAGGATCCAATCATGATGATTTTCGAATCCGCATTAGATCCCGCAGTTTATTGTATCGAATACATAATGATACGTTGATTATTATTGTATTAGACATTGGACCTCGTGGAGATATTTACAAATGATATTCTAACCTACATGAAAAAGAGGAGAGTCAATCATGAATTATGATAACTCTCCTTTTCTTGTATTTTATAAACCTTGCGTGGAACACTTTGTGAAACAAGATTTTTAGGAACATGCTTGGCGCCGAACCTTTATTAGGTGGGTCAACGGACTTATCCATATGCCTCGGAGACACTAGAACCGTCCCCCTGTAACCTACTCTGCATATTTTTTGAAATTGTCTAGAATGGCCTGCCATCCTTGTTGTTGAAACTCAATTGGATTCTCAGTTTCAGCATCAAAAGTTACAATGACTTCGGTTTCGTTTTCTTGTCCCTGAAAAGTGATTCTAGCTTTTCTTCCATCACCTAGTGTATAAGCAATAACCTCATGTAATACCACATCATCATAAATTCCACCAAAGTCGAAACCAAAACTGCCATCTTTGGCTTCCATTCTTGAAAGGAATTTCCCACCAACTCTTAAATCATTCTCTGCATAGAGTGTGTGCCAGTCATCTGAAGGACTGTTCCATTTTGTTATATGGGTTGGCTCTGTCCAATATTTCCATACCTTTTCTACAGGTGCTTGAACGGTCGTTTCTACTGTAATTTTTTTAGGGGTTTCCATTTCACTTTACCTTCTTTCCAATGAAAATATTTTTAAGCGCTTAGTCCACAATTGATGCCTAATCATATTGTACATTATTTCCAAATATACTTGGGCTAATTCTTCATGGGTTCCTATTACCATCTTTGTAATCCATTTAAGTACATGAGAACCCCACTACTGTGGAAGTAGTCAGCTCCCAAGGGAGGTGCCGACTTAATGTAACGGAAGAATTGAAACACTTATGAACTCAAACGTGTTAATGGTTAAATTGAATTGGATTAGTTGGAGCACCGTATGCATGAAAGTTGCATGTACGTTGCGAGCAGGGGAAAAGAGGGACGATAACTTCAATAACTTTTGATCTGTCATAAGAGGAATTGTGTCTTTTTCAGTTATTGGTCCATTATACACATTGGAAAATGATACGCTCCTTTAGGGTATGTTTAAGCTTAAACATAATGGTATTGAAAGCATCATTTCTGTATGCTTGCAGTAAAGCCTTCTTGATTGTAAATCTTTTGAAAAAGTGATCAATTTCTTGGCTGATGTATCGGATAATTTGTTCTTTGTAAAACAACTTCCTCTCTGATATTTTTTTCTTTATTTCATCGGTCGTTGAAAAAACGAATTGGAGAATTGAAAATTCTGTATTACCACAAAATTCAACTATATTCATTAGATTAACCTCCTATAAGATAGTTAAAACAGTTTAAAATGATCGAAAATGTCATCGGTTTCTTGGGTTTCAATGCCAATATAACGTAAGGTTGCTGCCTGGGACGAATGATTTAATATTTTTTGCAGCCTGGTTAGGAGGGCTGGATTAGCGGCTATATGATCGTTATAAATGTGATAGGCGCCTGTTTTCCTTAAAGTGTGAGTGCCGAAATTCCCTTTTATATTCAATTCCTTACATGTATCTTTAATAATTTTGTGTAGAGCTTTCACATCGAGCTTCTTTTCACCATTCTTGTTTGCTTTGCGTGATGTAAAAATATAATCATTTACGTGAAATGGATTTAAAGAATCCTTGTAAAGGGTCAAGGCATCAATGGAATCATGATTGAAGCGTATTTCCCTTTGTTTATTGGTTTTTTCTTCTGTAATCCATATTTTGCGTTTAAAAGTCATGTCCTCTTCTAAAACATCACTCCAATTTAGTTCTAGTAAATCTCCTGCTCGTAATAAAACGTTCATTCCAACAACGACAATGGTGTAATTTCGTAGATTAGTTGCTTTTAAATAGGTAACGAGCTTTAATAATTCTTGTTTGTTCTTGATGGGCTCCACTTGTTTTGCTTTTTTTACTCCATTTGTCTTTAAATTCTCCATTTTTAACCATCTCCCTTTAAGTGAACTATGTATATATTTATTATAATAGTTCGCATTCAAATAGTCAATAAATAAGAATTTCTATATAAAGAGCGACTTAAACGCTGGTACAAAAGCACTTGTAGGGGCTTATCCAATACGAACTTTTTACTTTAGTTCGTATTCAACTTTAAAAAACAGATATTTCTATAACGATAATAATTTATAATAAAAAACAATAATAATTTATTGCAAAACGATAAATCCAATGCTAAAATGAAATTAATAATAAATAAATGAGGTGTTTCTTATGAAACGAAGTTCAACACTCTTTTTAAAGGTAGCTGTTATTTTTATTGGCATTCCGGTTCTTGCTGCGTGTCTATTTTTGTTGCCTCAGATCGCGAATGAAGCAAATGAAGCAGCAGATAGAGGTTCAGATTTGGCATTTGTGGTATATGGCCTTTTAATGGTGATGTATGTTTCAGCCGTCCCATTTTACTTCGCTTTGTATCAATCGTTTAACCTTTTAAGCTATATTGACAAGAACCAAGCTTTCTCTCAAATTTCTGTAACAGCTCTAAAGAAAATCAAAACCTGTGCCATCATAATGAGTGGCTTGTATGTGGTAGCCCTACCATTTGTCGCTATTCTGGCGGAGGTAGATGATGCCCCGGGTCTGATCATAGTCGGAATGGTCCTGATTTTTGCTTCCATGGTGATTGCCGTCTTTGCGGCGGTTCTCCAAAGGCTTTTACAAGAAGCGATTAATATAAAATCAGAAAATGATTTAACGGTCTGAGGAGGAAACCATGACGATTATAATCCATATTGATGTGATGCTGGCTAAAAGGAAAATGAGCGTAACAGAACTTTCGGAGAGGGTGGGAATCACAATGGCTAACCTTTCTATATTGAAAAACGGTAAGGCAAAAGCGATTCGATTATCAACTTTAGAGGCAATTTGTAAGGCTTTGGACTGTCAGCCTGGAGATCTTTTAGAATACACAAGTGACAAAGACACGCAGGGATTATGAAGTAGGGATATTAAAGAACCATCTTCAACAATTAGGTGCTCTCTTGAGTAAAGAAGAGTGCCTTTTTGTTATTGGATCATTTGGTTGAAGAAGAACTTAAACTAAAATGGATATTTATGTTAAAATTATTGTAAATCGTTATAAAGGATTGGGGTGGAAACCATGATATATGCTCATTGGAATGAAACAGGAATATCAAAGCGTTTTATTAGTGAATTACAAAGCTACTGTTTGAGGAATGATCAAATAGATAAAATTTTATTATTTGGCTCAAGAGCAAGAGGGGATTACAATAGATCTTCTGATATTGATTTAGCTATTTTTACAAAAAAAAGTTCTCATACCCAGCAAAACTTAATAGAACAAGATATTAATGAAATGTCTACTCCGTTAAAAATTGATGTAATATTTATGGATCGTCTAGCCAAGGAGAAATTAATATCTAATATTAGAAAAGAAGGTGTAGTTATATATGAACAAGGAAAGGCTCTACGAGAAGCTCTAGCAATGTTTACAAACGTGCGAGTGTTAGGCTTACTGAAGCAACAAAAATTCAAATAGAGTCTGATATTGTTTACGATGGTGTCATTCAGCGATTTGAGTTCACGTTTGAATTAAGTTGGGAAGCTTATGAAAAATGTTCTTAGAATATACAGGGATTACTGAAATTAAAAGTCCCAGGGCAACGATAAGAGAAGCATTTACATACGGCTTAATTGAAGATGGAGAACAATGGATTGATATGATGGTAGATCGCAATAAAACCTCTCACCTTTATGATGAAGCAGAAGCGAAACTAATTTATGGAAAAATTAAGAGTCATTATGGCCGTCTTTTGTCCAACCTGTATGATAAGTTGGAGGAAGAAATAACAAAGATAAAGTAGATGTTTTATAAAAATAGTAAAATTATTCCATAGATGGCTTTGTAATAATAACTGTTTAGCTAAAGATAAACGATATCTTTGAAAGGGAAAAAAGAAGTACTCCTTTTTGAAAGAAATACTCTATATTACTAATCTCATATTAATACCAAGTTTTTGTATGCTCTCTAATTAATCGAATCATGCAACTCATTGATGGAGAAAGCCCTTCATCTTTATAATAAGTAAGGTATGTTGAAATGGATGGATGTTCCCTGCGGACATCTTCTTTTAGTATAGTATTTTCTATCTTCTTTTATAGAAAAGTAAGGTACCATGGAAATTCCTAATCCACCTTTGGATGGGACAAGGTACCTGTCCCCTTGTTCAGTAATATGTAAGCGCATTCAAAAAAACGATAGAAATGTGTCTACTATCATGATATTTTGAATATTTCGTAAAGCCGATTTTATATTATGATATATTAAGATAACAAATATGATGAGGCTTCTAGAAACCTTGGAGCCTCTGGATTGACCACTTTTTTTAGAATTACCTTGCCACTTATCTCCCCAGGAATATGGTCAGGATTCTCATTGGTATTTACAAGGAGCCTTGGGGAACATACCATTTTGGCACTTTTATATAATCCTCTCTGTCCAATAGGGCCATTTTCAAGTGATGGAAACAGGATGTCTGAATTCGATGTAGGGATGGCAATGGCCTATGGAACATTGGTGCTGTTACTTACAGGAGTAGGAATAATCCTCTTAAGAAAATTGCAAGCTATAGTTGAATAAGTGAGGTGCAAAATGAAAATTGAATTTTATACAGATACAGTAAAGAAAAGCAATGAAAGATATATACGGAATAACAAGGATTGGAGCATTTGTAATAGATGGTGCATCGGCTCTTACAGACAAAAACTACACACCATCTGGAAACGATGTAAACTGGATGGTTCATTTGTGGAAGGACTATCTTGAAGAGAACCTTGAACAACACCAGATTCTATTCAAGAGATTTTAGAGGAAGGAATAGACCATTTTAACAAGGAGTACGGAAAATTTGTAGACCTTTCAACACTTAAGCCCTATGAGCAACTGTCAGCAGGAATTTCCATAGTCAAAAAACGGAGAGTTTCTTGAAGCCTATGTGTTGGGGGATGTTGACATGACAATTGAGGACAAAGATAGAGAGTTTATTGTTATTACAGACACCTCACTTGAGAACCTTGATGGTGAGGTCAAACAGATTATGGGCAACAAAAAAAGAAAGGACCAGATTGTCTTCAGGAATTTACTCAGGAGGAACTTGATATTCTCATATTAAACAGATCTAAAATGAACGAGCCCGGGGCTATTTTATATTGAGCCACAGCAAAGAGGCTGTTGACATGGGTATATACAAAACAATACCCGTTGAATCGATTGAAAGATGCCTTCTTGCCACAGATGGACTGGTGCCTTTAAGTTATAGGTATTCAAAAAAGAGCCTTCTTGATCGGATTAGAGAAAAAGGTGCTAAGGGGCTTATTAAAGAACTGAGAAATCTGGAGGAGGCAGACAAAGACAAAAGAAACATAGGCAGGCTGAAAACCCACGATGATGCAACACTTATTTATCTAGATTTCGGTTTGTAATAATGAAGGTTAGGTGATCCGTATGGATATTACAATCAATGGAGTAACACATAATTACGGAGAAAACAGAGTACTT
>CAVXVN010000006.1:0-794493 GCA_963765265.1 uncultured Bacillaceae bacterium | reverse complement strand
CGCTTCATAAAGGGTAAAATAAGAATGAAGCAAAAAAGTAGCATGATAAATAAAACGGTGTTATACTTTCGTTAGAATTTTAGTTATATAAGGGAGGCAATATTTTATGGCAATTACACATGCAACTGATGCAACATTTGCAAATGAAACAGGCGATGGCCTAGTCCTAGTTGATTTCTGGGCTCCTTGGTGCGGACCTTGTAAAATGATAGCTCCAGTATTAGAAGATCTTGATTCTGAAATTGGTGATAAAGTAAAAATCGTCAAACTTGATGTGGATGAAAACCAAGAAACAGCAAGCAAATTTGGCGTTATGAGTATCCCAACTTTAATCGTATTAAAAAACGGTGAAGTAGTGGATAAAGTGGTTGGATTCCAACCAAAAGAAGCTCTAGCAGAACGTTTGGAACAACAATTTTAATTTAATGACTGAATTCCCCTAGCTTAGAGCTTGGGGTTTTTATTTCACTCTTAAGTATAAAATTGCAACGCTGGAGAAGTTCGACGTAGCGGCAATTTTTAGGAAACAGTATAAGTGCAACTACACCTCTGTCTTCGCCTTGCAGGCTCGCCAATCGCGAGTTTTCTTTATGTCTTGTCTCCTACTTGCTCAATAGTCCTTTTAACCTCTACAATGATAAGTGGAAACTTTAAGGAGGGACCTCTACATGAACGACACGATCAAAAATAAACTTACCCTTTTACCTGGACAACCCGGCTGTTATTTAATGAAAGACAGACAAGGAACGATTATTTATGTTGGAAAAGCAAAAATCCTTAAAAATCGGGTGCGTTCTTATTTTACAGGTTCTCATGATGGAAAAACATTCAGACTCGTAAATGAAATTGAGGATTTTGAATATATTGTCACATCGTCAAATATAGAAGCCCTTATTCTTGAACTGAATTTAATCAAAAAGCATGATCCAAAATACAATGTCATGTTAAAGGATGATAAAACCTATCCATTTATTAAGTTGACTAATGAGAGACATCCACGACTTATTACGACTCGCAAGGTAAAAAAAGATAAAGGGAAGTATTTTGGACCATATCCAAATGTCCATTCAGCGAATGAAACTAAAAAGCTTCTTGACCGTATATATCCTTTACGGAAATGTTCGAAGCTTCCTGACCGTGTTTGCCTTTACTATCATCTAGATCAGTGTCTGGCTCCATGTGTATATGAGGTGAAGGAAGAACAGTACCAAACGATTGTCGAAGAGATCTCCCGTTTTTTAAATGGGGGATACAGTGATATTAAAAAGGAATTAACAAAAAAAATGACTGCATGTGCGGAGGAACTTGATTTTGAACGAGCGAAAGAGTATCGAGATCAAATTGTTCATATAGAAACAACCATGGAAAAGCAGAAAATAACAACAACAGATTTCACGGACCGTGATGTATTTGGTTATGCGTTTGACAAAGGATGGATGTGTGTTCAAGTATTCTTTATCAGACAAGGAAAGCTTATTGAAAGAGATGTATCCATGTTTCCCCTATACAATGAACCGGAAGAAGAGATTTTGACTTACTTAGGTCAATTTTACACAAAGGCGAATCATTTTAAGCCAAAGGAAATACTTGTTCCGGACACTGTAGATGTGGACATAGCAGAGGAACTCTTAAACGTAAAAGTGTTGAAACCACAAAGAGGGCAAAAAAAAGAATTGCTTAAGCTGGCTAATAAGAATGCCAAAATCGCTCTTACCGAAAAATTCTCGCTCATCGAACGAGACGAAGAACGATCGATTAAGGCAGTTGAACGTCTTGGACAGGAAATGGGGATTTTTATCCCACATCGTATAGAAGCATTTGACAACTCCAATATTCAAGGTACCAATCCTGTATCTGCCATGATTGTCTTTATCGATGGAAAGCCAGAAAAAAAGGAATATCGGAAATACAAGATAAAATCCGTGGAAGGACCCGATGATTATGAATCCATGCGAGAAGTTGTTCGCAGAAGATATAGCCGCGTATTAAATGAAGATTTACCCTTACCAGATTTAATCATTATTGATGGTGGAAAGGGTCATATTGAAGCGGTGAGAGATGTATTGGAAAATGAACTTGGTCTTGATGTACCGATTGCTGGACTTGTTAAGGATGAGAAACATAGGACATCTCAGCTATTATATGGAAATCCTCTTGAGATTGTAGCATTAGATAGAAATAGCCAGGAATTTTATTTATTACAAAGGATTCAAGATGAAGTTCATCGGTTTGCTATCACTTTTCATCGACAATTACGAGGGAAAAATGCCTTTCATTCCATGCTTGATGAAATTCCAGGGATTGGTGAGAAACGAAAGAAATTACTGTTAAAAGAATTTGGCTCTGTGAAGAAAATGAAAGAAGCATCATTGGAACAAATGATTTCAATCGGCATCCCACAAAATGTGGCGGAGGAGCTTATAGAGAAATTAAAGGATTAACATATAGTAGAGAAAATAAAATGTGGCAGAAGTTCTTCAAGAGGACTTTGCCACGCACTTTGTCATAATGATGTGACGATTTTTGTCTACGTTCAACTTCAGAAGGGGCATTGTACTTCTCATTAAATAATTGAATCTTTTTTATCCCATCTAACTGTAAAATGAATAATTCCATTTCGTTTTCTTGGATGTTCAAATGTTTCAGCAATTACTTGTTTTTGTATTTCAATTTGTTCAGCTAAAAAGCCTGCTTCAATTTGGAAATAACGAGGTTCTTGGTTTTTCATACGTTTGGTGATAAGGTTACTGGATAATTCTAATTCAAGTTCTTTTTTTGTTTCACTTTTAATGGTTAGAACTCCCCATCCTGCACGTTTAAAAAAATCTATGATCTCTGCAAGGTTTTGGAGTGGATACTTTCTTGCAAGCTTTTTTCCTGCCCAATATAATATCTCAGGAGTATCACTTCCCAATAGTTCAGGAATCAACACCTCCCTAATTAATTCATAACCAAACGCAGGTACCGTTTCAGAATCTTGAACCTGCGCTAATTCTTCAGATAACGTATCGCTCAATGATCTCCCCTCTTTCTATAAATCTATTATATACAAATTCCATTTTAATTAAGACATTATTGTAAAAAAACTAATGGTAAAAAAATGCTATATTGCTATATTACATCATAGGTAGCAAATACTTCTTTGGATAAAAATAGAGTATAATTCTAAATATATGAATCAATTTCATAAATTAACCCCCTAGAGTCCCAAGGGTTTTGAGACGCAAAAAAAAGGAGTACCTCCCAAAATGTCGAAATGAGTAAGTTACCACACCAACTCAAAGACTGGAGGAAGACTCCCTATGACTATTATACGACAAGGAAGTCTGTTTGACCTACAAGAATTATATGATTTAGAACCTACCCAACGATTTGAAGCTATTTTTTCAGCTATTGACATTGATCACATCTTCGCTGTGGTAACGAAGAAATCACGTTTTGGTAGGCCGATTGAACTCAACTATGCGGCCATGATTTATTCCTTAGTTACTAGAATGAGTGGGATTAAAATGATTACGAAAGAAGAGCTTGGGTTATTATATGATTTGGAGGATCCAAAAGCAATTGAACTCCTTAAAACCTTATATTTTTACTTATTAAATGGCGGAAAACTTTAGCAGACCATGAGTGATCTTGCTCTTTCTATGAGTGGATTAAGGCATAGGATTAAAAGGATAGAAAGTTTACTAGAGAAAAATCTTCGAGATCCCAATGAAATGCATCAATTGCTACTGATTATCAAATCATTAATCGCTTTAGGGGAATTAGATATTGATTAGAAATAACTTTTTTTATATAAATCGAGAGAGACCAACCAGCTTCTATCTGGTTGGTCTCTTTTTTGTACTATCAGAAATTATATAAAGCGGGTGATAGAATAAGGGCAACAAGGTCTTTTCTTAGATATTTAGCTCTTAGAAAAGCCAGTCAGGCTTCGCGTGATAAGATTTTTCATTGGACTTTAGCCCTTAGAAAAATCAATCAGGGTTTGCGTGACTACGCCTTTATCTTCGCCTTTATAGGTTTGCCAATCGGAGAGTTTCTTTATGTTTTTTGAGATAAAAAAGGAACTTAATTTTAGAAGAATGAACAAAAAATGGTCATGAAATTCAAAAACATGAACATTTTTTGTTCTAGTACGAATATTCAAAATTTACTAAACTATAGTTAATCGATGATAAACAACATAAGAAAGTTTGAAACATAGTTATTGTAAGCGATAACAAGAGTCAAACAAAAGGCTCGATATTTTTATAAGATTAGCAAGCTATCAATAAATAAAATTGAAGGAGTGTTAATATGGAAAACTATGCATTAAAGGAAAAAAGTGTAACGATCGAAGAGTTATTAGAGGGTGCGAAAAGAATTGGTGAACTAGCGGAACAAGAAGCACAGCAAGCAGAGAAAAATGCAACGATTTCCGAAAATGTTGTGAACCTCATAAAAGAAACACAAATATCTAAGATCATGCTTCCTAAGAAATATGGCGGACCTCAAGTAGATTTAAAAACGTTCGCAAAAATTGTACGTACCGTTTCATACCATAATGTTTCAGCGGGTTGGTTGACCTATCTTTACCCACTACATAATATATTGCCTGCTTACCTTCCAGAAAAAGGTAGAGATGAAATTGTGAATCAAGGTGGACTCATCTGTGATGTGTTCGCGGCAGTAGGAAAAGCAGAAAAGGACGGCGACGGTTATCGCATCAGTGGAAAGTGGAATTTTGCAAGTGGCTGTCTATATAGTGATTGGATTGGTCTTGGGGTTGAAGTCCAATTCCCTGATAGTGATAAGCCTGAGGTCTGCTTACCGATGTTAAAGGCATCTGAAGTTCAAATTGTGAAAAACTGGGATACTTTTGGACTCAGAGGCAGTGGAAGCAATCAAGTTATTGCCGATAACGTTTATGTCCCAGCGGAACGTATTTTGCGCCTAACGACAGCAGATGCGACTGGAAGGCCTCCAGAGGAGGATTATGATCAAGACTATCCTTTATATCATGTCCCGTTCTATCCAGCATTTTATCTTGGATTTCCAAACATGGCACTGGGTGGTGCGGAACGATTAATTGAAGAGTTTAAAAAAGCTACCGAAAAACGCATTCGATTAATGGACGGATTAAGAGAAAGTGAGTCTCCTCGAAGTCAAAGGGTTATTGCTGAAATTACAACACAATTTCATGCAGCAGATGCATTGATGGATAAATATATTACTCTACTAGAAAACTATGAAAAGGATGGAAGGAAAACACATCGTTCGGAATTCTTTGCGATTCGGACACAAATCACGAAGCTATGTACGGATATCGCGGTAAGAATCTTATTAACACTTGGAGGTGGAGCTCTCTATAGAGGCGGGATCATTGAATTAATGATAAGAGATATTTTATCAGTAGCGACACATAAAACATCACTATATGAAGATTCAGTAGCTGCCTATGGAATGGATTTATTTGGTTTTGATTCAGGAACTAGGGGTTAATGAGAGAACGAAACTTACATTTTGTTCCGAAATATATGTGTAAATAAAATTCAAAAGTTGGAGGTTCAAGAAATGGATGATCGTCAATTTCGTAACGCAATGGGGAAATTTGCAACAGGTGTAACAGTGATTGCGACAGAAGTGGAGGGAGAAGGAACTCATGGCATGACTGCAAACGCTTTTATGTCCGTGTCACTTGACCCAAAGCTAGTTGTCATTTCCATTGGAGCAAAGGCAAAGATTCTGAACAAAATTAAAGAAAGTAAAATGTTTACTGTGAATATTTTAGCAGCTAATCAAGAGGATGTTTCGATGATTTTTGCGGGACAAATAAAAGACCGTGAAGTCGTGTTTGATCGCCTTGATGGGAAACCCGTCATACCTGGTGCAGTAGCACAAATTGCTTGTGAAGTTTCGGCAGAACATGTTGAAGGTGACCATACTCTATTTATTGGGAAAGTAACCGATGTTCAACTTGAAGATTCAGAACCGCTTATTTTTTATAGTGGACGTTATCGTTCATTAACACAAGAACAACCTGTCACATGATAGTGGCATGAAAGGAGACTGTATGGAAACGATTTATGTAAACCGAGAGAATTTGTGTAATTGGCAGGAAAAAGCAAAATCAAATGTCATGGCTTTAGGATTTTTTGACGGACTCCATAATGGACATTGTGAAGTGATCAAAACAGCTTTACAAGAGGCAAAGGAAAGAAATGTATCTTTAGCAGTCATGAGTTTCTTTCCCCATCCGAAAACCGTGATATCCAATGGAAAAAAACGAGTGCATTATTTAATGCCACCGTCTGAAAAAGAGGAGATGCTCCGACAACTTGGGGTCGATACTTTTTACTTTGTTGAATTCGATAAGGAATTTGCTTCTCTTTCACCTGAAGAGTTTGTTGCCAAATACTTGATTCATCTTGGTGTTGTCCATGCAGTCGCTGGCTTTGACTTTTCATACGGCTATAAGGGTACAGGGAATATGGATCGGTTAAAAAGTGATTCTGGCGGACTTATTGAGGTAACCAAAGTAGCAAAAGTGGAGTGCCAAGGTGAGAAAATCAGTTCAACTTGTATACGGGAAAGACTAATAAAAGGGAATGTAGAAGAATTGCCTGCTTTTCTCGGACGTCCTTACGAAGTGAAATGTGACTGGGACGGATTTTCATTCAGCTTAAATTCCTATTATACACTGCCTGCTCCTGGCCGCTATTTAGTTACTTTGAAACAAGGCATGCGATCGATACCGACAGAAATGATTGTGATGGAAGATCATTCACTAAAAAGCATGATAAAGTTTCCTCTATTTATGAAAGGGAGAATATCCATTGTTTGGAACCGTCGTGTCCTTGAAGAAAATGCTAAAACTCACGACGAGAGAAATTTAATTGTTTCTTCGAGATAACCAAAACATACCTGGTTTATGAAGGCTTAAAAGAGGACGCGGAATGAAAACAAACACTAAAAGGAGTCGATATTGCCTGAAAGTGGAAAGAAGAGAGAAAAGTAGTCACTAATTAGGGGTCATGATGTCCAAAATATAAAAATAGTAATCTCATCATTTTTAAAAGGGAGCGGGGAAAATGGCTGAAATTATAGCAGGTGTGGCGATGTCACACAGTCCTTTAATCATGACAAGCGAAGATGCAGCTGGAGAAAAAGGACAACGATTTCTTCAGACAACAAAGGAAATTGAGAAATGGTTAGAAGATACAGAAGCAGATGTGATCGTATTAATTTCTGATGATCATTTCAATAGTTATTTCTACGACCATATGCCTTCATTTACCATTGGAATTGGCGAATGTGAAGGATGGGGGGATTGGCAGATACCAGAATACAAGATCCCAGTTCAACAAGACTTGGCCAAACATATTTTAGATACGGGCTTAGAAAATAACATAGACTTTGCTTTTACCATGAGAATGAAAGTAGACCATGGTCATACGCAGTCGATTTATTTTTTAAATTCCGAACTAAAGATACCGGTTGTTCCAATAGCCGTAAATACCGCTGCACCTCCGTTACCAACAATGGATCGTTGTTTTCAACTAGGTGAAGTGTTACGTATGTCAATTGAGTCATGGGAATGTGATAAAAAAGTAGCGATTGTAGCTTCTGGTGGTTTATCTCATTGGGTACCGATTCCAAAAATTGATAGTGAGAAACAAGAGGATCAAGGACTGATTCATATTCTCAAAAATGGTCGTCAAGAAATAGAACAACTTGAAGAATATCTGGATTCTCGTAAAACGAGAGTTACTTCACTCCAAACGGGTCCAGTGAATGAAGAATGGGATCGGTTGTTATTACAATTAATTAAGGATAAAGAGTTCGATTCTTTAAGGAAATGGACTTCTGAATTTATTGAGGAGAATGGCGGCAATGGTGGCCAAGAAATACGAAATTGGCTAGTCTTATTGGGGGCACTTCAAGGTTTTGAATCAGATGTAGCATTCTATGAACCCATTCCAGAATGGGTAACAGGAATGGCGATTGTACAGTTCGCCGGGTCGTTCAATAAGGATGAACAGAATAGGTCTACTGAATTTGAAGTAAGGATGTAATCATATTTTATTATGTAAACTTTAAAAAATAGGGAGAGATTATAATGACAATTTGGACTGATTTTGCAGATTTGGAATTTAAACTTTATTATTTAGATGCGAACGGAATTAAAACAAGAGTATTAGAAGCTGGAAGTGGAGAACCTCTTATATTGCTTCATGGCACAGGAGGGCATATTGAAGCTTACGCAAGAAATATCAAAAGTCTAAGTGAAAAGTTTCGCGTTATTTGCATTGACATGCTTGGTCATGGTTATACAGACAAACCAAATCGACCTTATGGAATTGATGATTATAGTGATCATCTATTAGGGGTGATTCAAGCACTAGATTTGTCGAAAGTATATCTTTCAGGAGAATCATTAGGAGGGTGGGTAGCAGCTTGGTTTGCAGCCTATCATCCAAAATATGTGAAAGCCATGGTGTTAAATACACCAGGAAATGTAAATAACAAGCCTGAAGTCATGGCAAAACTGAAAGAATCAACAGTAAAGGCTGTTGTCGAAGCCAATTATGAAAATGTCAAAACGAGACTTGAATGGTTAATGTATGATAAAAGCCAAGTGACTGATGAATTGATTCAAGCTCGTTATAATATTTATACAAGACCAGAATATCAAGAAGCTGTCTATAACATTGTTTGTCTTCAAGATCTTGAAGTAAGAGAACAATATTCATGGGATCCGTCATGGTGCGGTAAAATTAATGTTCCGACATTATTAGCATGGACGGATCATGATCCGACTTCAACAGTAGAAGAAGGAAAACCGCTTCAGGATATGATCCCAAATAGTGAATTCGCAGTCATTAAAGATGCTGGTCATTGGCCACAATGGGAAAAGCCAGCAGAGTTTAACGAGCTATTAACAAACTTTCTATTGAAAAATAGTGAAATAGTAGCAGCAACAAAATAAATGAAATTGGTAGGAAAAGGGAGGGGACACTCTCTTTTTTTCCTTACCCTATTCAATAAAAGTAGGGAATTTATTCTTATGAATAGATTGCGCCATTATCTCATTTAAATTCAGAATATTATTAATATTATAATATATTTATGTATTGAAATAAATTCGGTTTGACATAATGTTTTCTGTTTTTTCAAAAATATGCTTATTTAAAGGAGGCCATTTTATGGGTCAAAAGGAAGCTAAAGAGACAAAGATAACAAAAAGTGCGTGGATTGTCATTGCGCTACTATTCTTATTAACGGTGATTAGTAATGCAGATAAGGCTATTATTGGGTTTGCATCTGTTTCGATAATAGAGGAGTTAGGCTTGACTCCAGAACAATGGGGCATTGTAGGTAGTGTATTTTTTTTATTGTATTCCCTTGCAGCTATATTAGGGGGAGCACTTGCTGACCGGGTTGGAACGAGAATTGTTATAGCGGGTATGGTAGTTCTTTGGTCTCTTGTACAATTTTCAACGATCTTTGTATCAAGCTTTGCTTTTTTATTGATTACGAGAATCATTTTAGGGGCGGGGGAAGGCCCTTCATATTCTTTAGCTATGACTGCAGCATCGAAATGGCTCCCTAAGGAAAAACGAGGAATAGGAATATCGATTATATCGGTTGGGGGTCCACTTGGAGTCGCAATATCAGCTCCCATTTTAATGAATCTGATCATCAATTATGGATGGCGTTCAGCTTTTATCGCTACTGGAGTGGTTGGGATCATCTGGATTGCGGTATGGTTATGGATCGTAAAAGAGAAAATGGATTCAAGAGAAGAATCTTCAGTAATAAAAGACAGTTCTGACCTATTAGATAATTTACCAGAATCAAAATTTTCATCTGTCTTGCTTTCAAAAAATTTCATATTCATTGCTTTATGTGGGTTTGCAACATATTGGTCATTTACGATCGGTCTAAATTGGTTACCTAACTATTTGGAGAATGTTCGTCAATTAAGCGCAGAACAATTACAATTTGTTGTAGCCTTACCATGGATTCTTATCACATTATCACAGATCACATTTTCTACGATTTCTGACCGTATGTATCGTAAAACTCAAAATGTTGTTAAGGCAAGGGTGTTTGTGCTTGGACCTGTTATGTTGGCGGGTGCGGCTTGCTACTTCTTAGGAACGCTGGCTAGCTCTAATATAATGGCAATTGCTTTACTGTCTCTCGGCTTAACTTTTGGCTGTATTACACTAGTTCTTGGCCCGGCCATATTAATGGAGCTTGTTGCCAAGAAACATCAAGGGAAAATTCAAGGTTGGTTTATGGCGTTTACTTCATTAGGTGGGATTGCTGGACCCTATGTGACAGGTCTACTTATTCAAAATTCTTCAAGCCCAATGTCTGGGTTTCATTACGCCTTTCAGACTTGTGCATTCGTTCTTCTCGTTGGTGGAGGACTCGTATGGGCAGTTGTACGTCCGAAGAAGGTGGAAAATACAGTTAATATTGGTACCGATACAGCCCAAAACATCTAATACTTTTATTAGGAGTGAGATGAATGAAAGAACAAAAGAAACTGAATAATGAATTGATTAAGTTACTACAAGGGGAAAAAATCATTTCTTTAATAACCAACGATGTTAAAACTGGTCAATCTGACCTAGCTATGATTTCATGGGTAGTTGCTAATTCCGAAGGAGACCGTATTAACTTCGCTATTGGACATAATGCTTCAAGTGCAAGAAATATTCAAAATGATTCTAGCGTAATTTTAGGAGTTATTGGAGTAGGAAGTTGCTTTGCTATTAAAGGAAATGGTAAAGTTTCTGAAATTATTGAAGGAACAATTAAGATACGTATTGTTAGTGTAGAGATTGAAACTGTTGAAGATGTTATGTTCTATGGCGGTAAAATAACAAAGGTACCAGAGTATGAAAAAACATATAATAAAGAACTGGCTGAAAAACTAGATAATGAAGTTTATGGTGCACTAAGAGAGACTTTGGAACAGGTATCTGATCTCGTTTTACAATAAAAATGTATATTTTAACTTCATTCAGCAGAAGTCCTCCACTTCTAAAGTGGGGGCTCAAACCCCGGCTGAATGAAGTTAAGCCTCCGGCGGATGCCACGGATTTTTTAGAGGTAATTTATCGAGCGAGCTCGATAAAAATCCGGGCGCAAATTCGACGGGGCGAATTTGATAATTAATAAAGGGAGATAAAATGAATGTCCACTTTACGAAATGATACATTAAAAATGCACAAGGAAAATCAAGGAAAGCTTAGCGTTCATTCAAAAGTTCCTTTACGAAATGCGGAAGATTTAAGTCTCGCATATTCTCCAGGTGTCGCAGAACCGTGTATGGACATTTATGAAGATGAAAGAAAAGTATATGACTACACGATGAAGGGAAATCTGGTTGCAGTTATTTCAAATGGAACCGCCGTCCTCGGTCTTGGAAACATCGGACCGAAAGCAGCAATGCCTGTTATGGAAGGAAAAGCCGTATTATTCAAATCCTTTGCAGATGTAGACGCTTTTCCACTATGCCTTGATACAACCGATTCGGACAAGATTGTAGAGACTGTTAAATTATTAGAGCCCACATTTGGGGGAGTAAACTTAGAAGACATTAAGGCACCAGAATGTTTTGAAATTGAAGATCGACTAAAGAAACTATGTAATATTCCAGTTTTTCATGATGATCAGCATGGTACTGCCATCGTAACAGCGGCAGGGTTACTCAATGCTCTGAAACTAGCAAACAAAAAGATAGAAAAGATTCGCCTTGTCGCAAACGGAGCAGGTTCTGCAGGTGTAGCTATTGTCAAATTGCTGATAAAAATGGGTGTAAAAGACGTCATTTTATGTGATACAAAAGGAATCATTTATGAAGGACGCCCAGCGGGAATGAATTCTTTTAAAGAAGAAATGGCTCGGATCACCAATAAAGAGCAAAAACAAGGATCTTTGGCAGATGCCATGGTGGGAGCTGATGTATTTGTCGGCGTATCAGCCCCAGGTGCGGTCACGAAAGAAATGATTCGTTCCATGAATCATGATTCGATTATTTTTGCAATGGCAAATCCGGTGCCGGAAATCATGCCAGAAGATGCAAAAGAAGCCGGGGCACTAGTCATTGGGACAGGACGTTCTGATTTCCCGAATCAGGTCAATAACGTACTTGCGTTCCCTGGAATTTTCCGTGGCGCGTTAGATGTTCACGCAAAAGAAATCAATGAAGAAATGAAGCTGGCAGCTGTTTATGCCATTGCTGGATTGATTTCAGATGAAGAACTTCATGCCGATTATGTCATTCCAGATCCATTCAACCGAAGAGTGGCAGCACATGTAGCGGCAGCTGTTGCCAGCGCAGCGATGGAAACGGGTGTTTCGCAAAAAAATATAAATGTAGAAGAGATTAAAAAGCGTTTATTAGCATTAGTAGAAGAAAAACAACCTGTTTTTGTATAAATCTATCCCAACCAAAAGAAAACTTATTCACTGTTTTAGTTGTTTAGTAAAGCCTATTTCACACCAAGTTGTAAGTCGACATACAGTTTATTCTTTCAAAACTTGGACATGCGGACACCATCAGTCTAAAAAAGGAGTGGCATTAGTATGTCCAAGGCAGATTTGTTTATATAAATCGATTTAGAAAATTCGACATGACCAAAGAATGGTCATGCCGAATTTTCTAAATCTAAGCGGCTGTCACCCCCTTGCAGGGGTGGCGCCATCCGCATAGGTGAACCTTTGAGAGTCGATTCAGGTTGTCTGGATTACCGATTGTGAAGGCCTCTCGACTGAACAAAGATATATCGAGTTATTATGTACAATTCATTTAGATTATGTAATTTGGGTTATACAGTAGGAGTATGTTATATATAGCAACTCTTATAGTATTTTCTTCAAGGAAATTGCGAAAGGTAGCGTGACTGTTCATGATAGAAAAAAAGATTGTGATTCGTCTTCAACATGGTCTTCAGGCTCGAATTGCAACCGAATTTGTACGAAAAGTATCATCATTTAGCAGTGAGATCGACATCATTAAAAACGGAAGAAAAGTAGTCGGTAAAAGTATTATGGGAGTTATGGCTCTGGCCATTAGAGAGGGAGAAGAAGTGATCCTCATTGCAAATGGAAGCGATGAACAAGAGGCTAGTGTGACCCTGGAAGGTTTCCTTTCGGGTAAGGAATAATGGATTCAGCGCATTAGGTCGCTAGCCATGTCGAGAAATTAATCCGGATTTATATAGTTATCATTTGCTAAAGTATTTTCTTAGAGTGAAAGTTTTTTTAAAAGCGCATTCGTAGAAACTATAATACGACAAGGAAGTCTGTTTGACCTACAAGAATTATATGATTTAGAACCTACTCAACGATTTGAAGCTATTTTTTCAGCTATTGACATTGATCCACATCTTCGCTGTGGTAACGAAGAAATCACGTTTTGGTAGGCCGATTGAACTCAACTATGCGGCCATGATTTATTCCTTATTTACTAGAATTACAGAACGGATTCCGTTCATAAAGGATTTAGTTAAACGTTTAAAGAATGATATGATTTTCCGTCTTGACTGCGGTTTTTTGGTATCCGATTCGGTTCCATCAGAAGCAGCTTATTCACGAATGATCACGATCATTTGTGAATCGAACGTTTTGGAGAAGGTTCAGGGAACACTGCTTCATCATGCGATTACGGAAGGCTTTTTTACAGATGATACGGTTGCGATTGATGCCACGCACTTTGAAGCACGCGATCAGGCACCTCCAAAAGAGGAAAAACCTGAAGCTCAACCTAAAAAACGTGGCCGTAAGTCAAAGGACGAAAGAGAACAATGGTTGATTGAAAAAGCAGAACTTGAAGCCAATCTTCCTCTTTTTGAAAAGAAAATTGAGGAACAATTAGACGTTCCTTTAGAGGAACTTCGTGCCGAAATTCCTCAAGATCCAGAGTGGGGTGTAAAGAAAAATAGCGAAGGTAAAAACGCCTTTTGGTAAGGCTATAAAGCTCACTTAGCTGTTGGAACATCAAGCCAATACATTCTTCAATCTCTCATATAAAATTTAAGTATCCGTTTTCTTGACGCCCATTTAGGATGAGAGTAAAATGGAATTGTCATACAATTGCAAGAAAACAAACAATTCGCTTTTTTTCGAGAGTGAGCGGTTGCTCAAAAAGGTTGGGAGAATAAAAAGAGAAACAAAGAATCAATTTATTAAAAAACTAAGGGGGTAAAAAGCAATGGCTGGTAATCGTGAGTTTTTTAATCGCAAATTGCATTCATTACTAGGTGTCATTCCTGTAGGAGTATATCTTACTGTGCACCTTGTTGTGAATCATTTTGCAACAAAAGGAGTGGAAGCGTATAATTCCGCTGTAGAATTTATGGGGAATTTACCATTTCTGATATTTTTGGAAATTTTTGTTATCTATTTACCGATTCTCTATCATGCAATTTATGGACTGTACGTTGCATTTACAGCAAAAAGTAATGTAAACAATTTCAATACATTTCGAAATTGGATGTTTGTGCTTCAACGTATCACCGGAGTTATTATACTTATTTTCATAGCATGGCATGTATGGGAAACAAGAATTGCAGCTGCCTTTGGCGCAGATGTTAATTTTGAGATGATGGAAAATATTGTTTCAAATCCCTTTATGCTAGGGTTTTATATTGTAGGGATTGTTTGTGCAGTATTCCACTTTGCAAATGGTTTATGGTCATTCTGTGTGAGCTGGGGAATCACAGTAACACCAAGATCCCAACAAATTTCTACTTATATTACAATGGGAATCTTTGTTGTTCTATCTATAATCGGCGTTCGTTCCATCTTGGCATTCGTTTAATCATTATCGTAATCGTAGTTTTACTAGATTATGAATTACATTAATCATAGTTGTAATATGGACTAAAGGAGTGAGTCAAGAAATGGCAAAAGGGAAAGTAATCATAGTTGGCGGAGGCCTAGCAGGTCTAATGGCAACAATAAAAGTAGCAGAATCTGGAACACCGGTTGATTTGTTTTCGCTGGTTCCAGTTAAACGATCTCACTCTGTTTGTGCCCAAGGTGGTATAAATGGAGCTGTAAATACAAAAGGTGAGGGTGACTCACCATGGGAGCATTTTGATGATACCGTCTATGGCGGAGATTTCTTAGCTAATCAGCCTCCTGTCAAAGCCATGACAGAAGCAGCACCAGGGATCATTCATTTGTTTGATCGAATGGGAGTTATGTTCAATCGTACTCCAGAAGGTCTATTGGATTTTCGACGCTTTGGTGGTACACAGCATCATCGTACAGCTTTTGCAGGTGCTACAACGGGTCAACAATTGCTTTATGCATTGGACGAGCAGGTAAGAAGCTATGAGGTATCTGGATTAGTTACAAAATATGAGGGATGGGAATTATTAGGAACTGTATTGGATGATGATGGCGTTTGCCGTGGAATTGTTTCACAAAACTTACAGTCTATGGAAATACAATCTTTCGCAGCGGATGCTGTCATTCTAGCATCGGGTGGTCCAGGGATTATATTTGGTAAATCTACCAACTCCGTTATCAATACGGGATCAGCTGCATCCATCGTATATCAACAAGGTGCTTATTATGCCAACGGAGAATTTATTCAAATTCATCCAACCGCGATTCCAGGTGATGATAAGTTACGTTTAATGAGTGAATCGGCTCGTGGTGAAGGTGGACGTATTTGGACATACAAAGATGGAAAACCATGGTACTTCCTAGAAGAGAAATATCCGGCATATGGAAATCTTGTACCGCGTGATATCGCTACACGTGAAATATTTGACGTTTGTGTGAATCAAAAACTTGGAATCAATGGGGAAAATATGGTGTATTTGGATCTTTCACATAAGGATCCACATGAGCTAGATATTAAACTAGGTGGAATTATTGAAATCTATGAGAAATTTACAGGGGATGATCCTCGTAAACTTCCAATGAAAATTTTCCCTGCTGTTCATTACTCAATGGGTGGGCTATGGGTTGATTATGATCAAATGACCAATATCCCTGGCCTTTTTGCAGCAGGAGAATGTGATTATTCACAGCATGGAGCGAATCGTTTAGGGGCTAACTCTTTACTGTCTGCCATTTATGGTGGAATGGTTTCTGGACCTAACGCAGTTCGATATATTAATGGATTAGAGAAAAGCTCAGACGCACTGCCATCTTCGTTGTATGAAAGATATGTGAAACAAGAGGAAGAAAAATGGAATGGCATTATGTCCATGAATGGAACAGAAAATGCGTATGTCATTCATAAGGAATTGGGAGAATGGATGACAGATAATGTGACTGTTGTTCGATACAATGATAAGTTGTTAAAAACGGATGAGAAACTTCAAGAGCTTCTCGAACGCTATCAAAATATTAATATTAATGATACAGCAAAATGGAGCAACCAAGGAGCCGCGTTCACACGTCAACTTGAGAACATGATCCAATTGGCACGAGTGATTACTATTGGTGCTTATAATCGTAACGAAAGTCGTGGTGCACACTACAAGCCAGACTTTCCAGAGCGTAATGATGAAGATTTCTTAAAAACAACCATGGCTAAATTTGTTGATAGCACATCAGCGCCTGAATTCCATTATCAAGAAGTGGATACATCACTCATTACGCCACGGAAAAGAGATTACTCAAAAAGCAAAGAAGAGGGGAAATAGGGATGTCTGAACAAAAGACTGTATCATTTATTGTCACTCGTCAAGATGATGTTGATTCGGATCCTTATCAAGAGGAGTTTGAAGTTCCATATCGCCCGAATCTAAACGTAATTGCAGCTTTAATGGAAATTCGACGAAATCCGGTTAATAAAAAAGGGGAAGAAACAACACCGGTTATTTGGGATATGAACTGTCTTGAAGAGGTTTGTGGTGCGTGCTCAATGGTGATAAATGGACGACCTCGCCAATCGTGTTCGGCTATTGTCGATCAACTAGAGCAACCGATTCGATTAGAACCGATGAAAACATTCCCTGTTGTTCGTGATCTTCAGGTAGATCGAAGTCGTATGTTCGATTCATTGAAAAAGGTTAAAGCTTGGATTCCAATTGATGGCACATATGATTTAGGACCTGGACCACGTATGCCAGAACAAAAACGTCAATGGGCATACGAACTTTCAAAATGTATGACATGTGGTGTTTGTTTAGAAGCGTGTCCAAATGTTAATAGTCATTCAAACTTTATCGGTCCTGCCCCATTATCACAGGTTCGTTTGTTCAATGCACATCCAACAGGTGAAATGAATAAGGCGGAACGTTTGGAACAAATTATGGGTGAGGGCGGATTGGCCAATTGTGGAAATTCACAAAACTGTGTCCAAGCTTGTCCAAAAGGAATTCCATTGACAACGTCAATTGCCGCTCTTAATCGAGACACAACCATCCAATCTTTTAAAAACTTCTTTGGTAGCGATCAAATTTAATATTTTTAAGATCAAAAACCCCTTTTCATTGAAAAGGGGTTTTGGTTCTTAATAGCGTAAAAGTATGTTTGTGAATTCGATCATAAGAGTGTTTTATCCCAGTTCATTTTTACACATAACCGCTTGGATGGTAAAATAATCAATTTCTCCATTTAACGCTTCCCAAATTGGTTTCAATTTTTCTCCACCTGTTTCTTGAAGGGCTTCAAGTACACGCTTTTCAATTTCTATATCAAAAATTTCCGACCAGTTCAGCTTATGACCTTCCCGAACACTGCGTAAAATATGTTTTTGAATCGTTATTTTGGTTAATTGTCGTTTGCGGGCAATTTCATCAATGGCCATACCCTGTGTATACCATTCATATGAAAGGACATGACTAGGCTGCTCAAGTTGTTCCTTCTGGATAGGTTGCTTTTCATGATGAACGGGTACGGGAGTGGAAGCTGGTTCAATTTTATTTTCTTGAACAAATTGAGAAATCTTGTCCATAAATGACTGCCCGTATTTCATGAATTTCGTTTGCCCCACCCCTTTTATTTGTAACATTGAATGCTCATCAATCGGATAATAACGGCACATATCTTTTAAAGTACTATCTGAAAAGATGACAAAAGGAGGGACATGTTCATGATCAGCTAACTCTTTACGAAGAACACGAAGAATCTCAAATAATTCTTGGTTCTCCTCACTTTCCTCCGTAAGTGCAACAGGAGAGAGGGTTTTCTTCATCCAAATGTTTTCTTGGCCTTTTAAGACAGGAATGGCATTAGCTGTAACCTTTACAACTGGATACTTTCCATCCGTCAAATGCAAATATCCTTCAGATAGTAAATAGTTGATCGTTTCAGCAATTTCCTTCTCTTTTTGATTGCGCAACAAACCATAGGTTGAAAGCTCGTGAAATCCTAATTCACGAATCCGTTTCCCGCTTGATCCTTTTAATACTTGGGCAATCAATGTGACACCAAATCGTTCTCCCATTCTTTTGCAACAAGAGAAGATCATCTGTGCATCACGTGTGATATCGATTTTTTCACGATTGTCCTTACAACTGCTGCATTTTCCACAATTTGTGGGTTGGCTGTTATGATCGAAATACTCAATGATATAGGATTGTAGGCATTTTTCTGTATGACAATACATAACCATTTGATTCAGCTTATGGTATTCTTGTTCTCGTTTTTTAGAATCAAGGCTTGTTTCTTCAATTAAAAACTTTTGCAACTGAATGTCCTGTTGAGAAAATAATAAAAAGCATTCGCTTTCTTCTCCGTCTCGACCTGCCCGACCTGCTTCTTGATAATAGGCTTCGATGTTCTTCGGTAAATTATAATGAATAACAAAGCGAACATTGGATTTATCAATTCCCATCCCAAAGGCATTGGTCGCAATCATGATTTCTTTTTCATCATAGACAAATTGATCTTGGGAAGCTTTGCGCTCATCCTCACGGAGTCCTGCGTGATATTTTGCTACTGAAAAATGATGTGTAGTTAAAAAGTTATATAATTGGTCACTTTCTTTTCTACTAGAAGTATAGATAATTCCAGACTGCCTCGGATGTTGTTTTAAATACTGAACAATAAAGTCGCGCTTATTCATCCCTTTTACGATTTGAAAAGATAAATTTTCTCTCGCAAAGCCTGTTTTAAAAGTGTCTCCGGGATCAATATCCAATAAGCCACAAATATCTTGAGCTACATTTTCAGTGGCCGTTGCTGTTAATGCCACTATAGTTGGATTTTGCTGTAATTTACGCAAAGAGGAAACGATTGAACGGTAGCTTGGTCTAAAGTCATGTCCCCATTGTGAAATACAGTGTGCTTCATCAAAAGCAATTAAGGGGATATCAATCGAGTTGAGCAGATCGATAAAATAGGAAGAATCAAATCGTTCCGGTGCGACATATACAAGTTTGTAGGCTCCGTTTCGGATATACTGCATCTCTTCTTGCAATTCTTTTTGAGTGAGAGAACTGTTGATAAAGGTTGCTGGGATATCAGCTGCGGAGAGTGAATCAACCTGGTCTTTCATAAGAGAGATAAGGGGGGAAATAACAATCGTGGTTCCGGGGAGTAGGAGAGCCGGAATTTGAAAACAAAGTGATTTTCCACCGCCTGTCGGTAAGATACCAAGCGTGTTTTGTTTGTTTAATATGTTTTGAATAATGTCCTCTTGCCCACTTCGAAAGGATGAATATCCAAAATATTGACGTAGTATTTCCTTGGCCTGATCTAACATTTCTTATCACCTAATTTTATAGAATAATATTTATTTTACCATTTTTTATGCATTTTTTTCTTATTTTATAAAAATAATCCACCTTTTAATAAAATTTGAGCCTTTTTTAATAAAATAACCTTCAATCCTTGTGAAATGTAGTCACTTCAACACATGGATGCACATAAGATATGGTGACTAAATATATACCCATCCCGCAGTTCATAGCTGGCAAAAGCAAGGAGGGTTACAATACTTGAAGGAGAATGAATATACTCACAAGCCATTACTCACCAAACGAGAAAGGGAAGTCTTCGAACTGTTAGTACAAGACAAAACAACAAAAGAGATCGCGGGAGAGTTGTTTATTAGCGAAAAAACTGTTCGAAACCATATATCGAATGCCATGCAAAAATTAGGCGTAAAGGGGCGTTCCCAAGCTGTCATTGAGCTCCTTCGTATGGGAGAGTTAAAGTTATAATAGGTGAGAGGCTATCCGAAAAGCAATAGTGTGTACCCTCGAAATCCAAAATCTAGATTCAATATAAAAACATTATTCTAGATAAATGTGATTTTGCGTTGTTCAACACTTTAAGGGGTAGCCTCTTATACATACTATAGAAAGTGTTCCAATAATAAAATATACAAACCCAATTTGATCTGTAGCAGGTTCAGATTAATTGGGTCTTTTTTTGTCATTCAACTTGTATTTTCATATAAAAAGATAGAAAATAAGAAAAGCCTATATAAGGTGAACCAAAAGAATAAAGAAATCGTACGATTACAAGAGATGAAAATGAACCATCATGATATACGATTAGAATGAGGCGGTATTATTGAAACAACCAATTGGAGTTATTGATTCTGGAGTGGGTGGTTTGACAGTGGCAAAAGAAATCATGCGTCAGCTCCCAAATGAACAGATCCTATATGTGGGTGATACTGCCCGTTGTCCATATGGCCCTAGACCAGCAGAAGAAGTAATAACATATACATGGCAAATGACTGATTTTCTATTAAAAAAGGGGATCAAAATGTTGGTTATAGCTTGTAATACCGCAACGGCAGTTGTGTTGAATGAAATCAGGTCAGAACTTTCCATACCTGTTCTAGGGGTTATCCATCCAGGTGCTCGTGCTGCCATTAAAGCAACAAGAAATCACCGAATTGGAGTGATTGGAACAATGGGCACGATTAAGAGTGCAGCATATGAAAAAGCTCTATCACAGCTAAATAAACGTTCCATTGTTACTTCTCTTGCATGCCCTAAATTTGTTCCTTTAGTTGAAAGTGGGGAATATGATGGACCTGTAGCAAAAAAAATTATTGCAGAAACACTGCAACCGTTAAAAAATAAAGGTCTTGATACGCTCATTTTAGGTTGTACACACTATCCGCTTTTAGAACATGTCATTCATAATGTAATGGGAAGCGGAGTTAAGGTAATAAGCTCGGGTGAAGAGACGGCAAGCGAAGTAAGTACCATTCTTCAACATAAAGGGTTATTAAATGAATATGCAGTTGAACCAGAGCACTTCTTTTTCACAACTGGTTCGAGAGCAATCTTTATAAAGATTGCCAAGAATTGGCTTGAAAAACCAAACCTAAATGTATCTACTATTAAGTTAGGAACCGAACCTCATTTATACTAGAGGTTCCTTTTTTATATTCATACTTCCCACGTAATTTAAGGGTTCAATTAAATATTTATCCTCAAAGACGGTCTAAATTTTGAAATTATCTCGTATATATGTAGTACAAACTGTCTTTGGGGGGATTGTAATGTCTAAATATAAAATGACGATCATATTAACGATTGTTTCAGCTATTACTTTGTCTGGTTGTGGGCTCTTTGGGGGAGAAAAGAAAGATCAGGTTGATCCACCGAAAGAAGTTACTTATACGGATGATGGAAAAGAAGTAACAGGAGAAACAAATGCTACTGAAAAAGAAGCGACAGGCAAAGAATCTGCGGTTGAAGGCACATTAAAGACAGAACTTTATTTAGTAGATAAAAATGGGTTAGTCGTTCCGCAAACACTTGAACTTCCTAAAAAAGAATCTGTCGCCACACAAGCTTTGGAATATCTAGTGAAAGATGGACCTGTTACAGACCTGCTACCAAATGGTTTCCAAGCCGTTTTGCCTGAAGAAACAAGAATGAGTGTAAATGTAAAGGATAAGGTAGCAACGGTTGATTTTTCGAATGAATTTAAAAATTATCAGGCAGAAGATGAATCGAAAATTCTGCAATCTATTACATGGACATTAACTCAGTTTGATACAATCGAAAAAGTGAAATTGCAATTGAATGGACATCCGTTAAATGAAATGCCGGTAAACGGAACTCCAATTGGGGAAGATTTAACGAGAAAAGATGGGATCAATCTTGATACTTCACAAGTAGCAGATATTACCAATACAAAGGCCGTAACGGTTTATTACCTTGGAGGAGAAACCAATTCATATTATTATGTCCCAGTGACGAAAAGAGTCAGCAATAAAATGGAAAATAACATTGATGCTGCGATAAAGGAACTAGTAAAAGGACCAAATATAGAATCTAAACTAGTAAATGAGATGAATCCAGAAGTAAAGTTGCTTGAGGAACCAAAAGTAAAGAATGGTCAAGTCACGCTTAATTTTAATGAATCCATTTATGGTAGTTTTGATAAAAAGGTTATTTCTCAACATGTACTTGATTCCCTTGTCCTTTCTTTAACCGAACAATCTGGGATTGAGAGTGTGGTTATAACTGTAAATGGAAAAGCAGAACTTGAAACTGAAAAAGGTAAGAAGCTAACAGAACCCGTAACGCGCCCTGAAAATGTCAATACAGGTAGTTTCTAAAAATTCTTTTTTGCTATACTATATAATAACAAGGGTAAGAGGTGGCATAGGCCACCTCTTATTCCAGTTAATAAAGGGGGGAAAATGATGCAAGAAGTGATTATTGCTACGAAGAATCCGGGAAAAGCAAAAGAGTTTATTCGAATGTTTGAACCACACGGAATAAAGGTGAAAACATTATTAGATTTTCCAGAAATAAATGATATTGAAGAAACAGGACAGACATTTGAGGAAAATGCGATATTAAAGGCTGAGGCGATTTGTAAGCAATTTGGACAAATGGTGATTGCAGATGACTCAGGGTTAATTGTAGATGCTCTAAATGGGAGACCAGGGATTTATTCAGCTCGCTATGCAGGCGAGGGGAAAAATGATGAAGCGAATAATGATAAGCTATTGGCAGAACTTCTCGATGTGAAAGAACAGGATCGTAGTGCTAGATTCTATTGTGCTCTCGCGCTCGCCTTACCAGGAAAGAGTACCATCACGGTTAGTGGAGAATGTGAGGGGTCTATTTTATTTGAAAGAAGAGGCACGAATGGTTTTGGCTATGACCCGATTTTTTTAATTACTGAAATGAATCGATCCATGGCTGAGATTACTCCAGAAGAAAAAACTCAGATTAGTCATCGAGCTAAGGCTTTACAAAAATTAGAAGTGAAATTACCCAAACTTTTTTAACTTCATTCAGCAGAAGTCTCCCACTTTTATAAGTGGTGAGATTAATGTTAAGCTTTTATCAGTTCAGTGGAGGTTCAAATCTCACCTGAATGAAGTTAAAGCCTCCGGCGGATGCCATCAGATTTTAAAAGGAAGTTTACCGAGCGAGCTCGGATATTATCTAGGCGCAAATACGCCAAGGCGTATTTGATAAGGAGTAGAAATCATGAAAGTTCTTATTGTCAGTGATAGTCATGGGTTAACAACTGAACTTGAAAAATTGATGGAAAATTATCAAGATGAAGTAGATCTTTTTATTCATTGCGGTGATTCAGAACTAGAAGCGGATGATAGAGCGATTCATTCCTTTGTTGCAGTCAGGAGGCAATTGTGACATAAATGAACGTTTTCCAGAAGAAATCGTAAAGAAGATTGGCGATCGAACCCTATTTATTACACATGGACATCGACATTCGGTGAAATCAAATTTAATGGTGCTATCTTATCGAGCAAAAGAAGTGGGTGCGGATATTGCCTGTTTTGGTCATTCCCATCAATTGGGAGCAGAAATGGTTAATGGAACCCTATTTATAAATCCAGGCAGTATTAGGCTACCTATGTGGAAGAAGAGAAAGAACATATGTGATTTTAGACATTTTAGAAAGTGCTTATCAATTGAAAGTGTACGATATGGATCGAGGAGAAATAAAAGAGCTAGCCCAACTGTTTCCGATCTCTAATTGAAACGTATCAAAGGCGGAAAGCCTATTCCTCCTTTGATATGAAGTTTTTCAATAATAAAGTGTTGACTTTTAATTTCTGACTCTCTATAATAAATAATGTCATTAAAATAATATGTCCCAGTAGCTCAGCTGGATAGAGCAACGCCCTTCTAAGGCGTGGGTCGGGAGTTCGAATCTCTCCTGGGACATCATCATTGTCATAATATGATTTTAAAATTCGCTGAATAATGTATAAGCGAATTTTTTTGTGCGTTTTTTTATTCTTATTAAGCAATTTAATCAAGCTAATGATTTTTTTACACATTTTAGCTGCATGATCAAAATCAAATGGATCAGTAATAATGCCTAAAAAAGACTTTATATAAAAGACAGAAATAAAAAAATAAAAATAATAAATCAATTATTTTAAACATGTATACAACAACAATGTAAGCGAATACAATTATAATAACGTGATTCAATTATCAAATTATTCTTAAGAAGGGTCTTGACTCAAACTTGAAATCAGCGTAAGATAATTTCAATAAATGAGTTAGAAATTTCTAAAAGAAAAGGGAAATGGAATCATTATTATTTTTCCTATTTTTAGAACACTGCATTGTAAAATGATTTATCTGAAAACATATTTTATTGTACAACTTAATAACATAAAATGTAGAAGAGGATAAGTAGTTTTGTATGGAGGATTAAACAGAGAGCCGGGAATGCTGGAAACCGGTAAATCCCGTATAGGATGAACTCACCTCAGAGTGCTGACCTGAATGCATAAATTGAAGTAAGGGAAGCCGGGTGTATAACACTCGTTATTAAAACGAACAATAGTTATTGTTCATAAGTGTACGCGTTGCGTAAACAAGGGTGGTACCGTGGACTGGTTTTCAAAGCCTTTTCATCCCTTTGTCAATTAAATTGGCATGTTGGGGATGGAAGGGCTTTTTATATTGCCAAATTATTCTTTAGTAAGAAAAAGGAGGTTTAATCCGAATGTTGCAGGAAACGGCGTTTGCAGGAAAAAAGGCTGATGAGAAAAAACGTTCAGTTAGCGGAGCAGATTTATTATTAAGAGCTTTGGAAAACGAAAAGGTAGAAGTAATCTTTGGTTACCCAGGTGGTGCTGTCTTACCTATATATGATAAAATTTATGATTCGAAAATTCGTCATATTTTACCTCGCCATGAACAAGGTGGGGTACATGCGGCTGAAGGTTATGCAAGAATATCAGGTAAGCCAGGTGTTGTCATTGTTACTTCAGGACCAGGAGCCACTAATGTTGTCACAGGAATTGCTGACGCCATGATGGATTCTCTACCATTAGTTGTTTTTACAGGTCAAGTAGCAACAAGTGTAATTGGAACAGATGCATTTCAAGAGGCAGATATTCTAGGGATTACAACGCCGATTACCAAACATAATTATCAAATTCGCAATGTTGAGGATATTCCTCGAATTATAAAAGAAGCATTTTATATAGCAACAACTGGTCGTCCAGGACCTGTCCTAATTGATTTTCCTAAAGATATTGCTAACGCCGTCATTGAATTAGGAAATGTAGAAGAAGTGGAAGTTAATTTGCCTGGTTATCAACCTACAACACAACCTAATTATCTACAAATCAGAAAATTATCTGAGGCTGTTAGTAGTGCGAAAAAACCAGTTATTTTAGCTGGTGCAGGAATATTGCATGCGAAAGCAATGGAAGAATTAAAACAATATGCTGAACAACAAAAGATTCCTGTTGTTCATACATTGCTTGGTCTAGGAGGATTCCCTGCAGATCATGATTTGTTTGTTGGTTTAGGTGGTATGCATGGATGCTATGCAGCAAATATGGCTATGTACGAATGTGATTTCTTATTGAATATTGGTGCACGATTCGATGATCGGTTAACAGGGAATTTAAAACATTTTGCTCCGAATGCTACAGTAGCACATATTGATATTGATCCAGCAGAAATTGGAAAAAATATTCCGACCAAAATACCAGTAGTAGCAGATGCAAAAGAAGCTTTGAAGCAATTGATCAAACAGGACGGGAAACAACCTGTTCATCAAGAATGGCATGAAACAATCAATAACTGGAAAAAGGATTACCCATATTTTTACGATCAAGATGCTAAAGATGTGTTAAAACCGCAAAAAGTATTCGAAATGCTATTTGAGAAAACAAAGGGAGAAGCCATTGTCGTTACAGATGTTGGTCAACATCAAATGTGGGCTGCCCAATACTATCAATTTAAACAAGCTGATAAATGGGTGACATCTGGTGGATTAGGCACAATGGGATTTGGACTTCCTGCAAGTATTGGTGCTCAACTTGCTGCACCTGATAGCTGTGTTTTAGCAATTTTGGGAGATGGCGGATTCCAAATGAATCCTCAAGAGCTTGCTGTTATTAGAGAGCATAATTTGCCAGTGAAAATTGTGATTATCAATAATATGGCACTTGGAATGGTTAGACAATGGCAGGAGCTTTTCTATGACAAACGTTATTCTCATAGTCAAGCACAAATACAACCTGACTTTGTTAAACTAGCCGATGCATTTGGAATTAAGGGCTATTGCATTCATTCAAGTGAAGAAGCTGAAAGTATATTAGATGAAGTATTACACAATAATGAGCCAGTCTTACTCGATTTTAGAGTAGAGCCAGGTGAAAATGTGTATCCGATGATTCCGGCAGGAAAAGGATTACATGAAATGGAAGGTGTTAAACCATGATAAAAAGGATCATCAGTTTAACAGTTCTCAATCAGCCGGGAGTGTTAAACCGCATTACGAACTTATTTTCAAAAAGAAATTATAACATTGAAAGTATTTCTGTTGGTCTTTCTGAGCTTGAAGGAGTTTCAAGAATTACTTGTGTTGTACTGGTCGATAACGAAAATATTATTGAACAGATCACAAAACAATTGAATAAACAGATCGATGTGTTAAAAGTAGTGGATATTACCGATCAATCCATTGTTTCAAGAGAACTTGCTTTAATTAAAGTTCCTACTTTACCTACAACTCGAAATGAAATCTACTCACTTATCGAACCATTCCGTGCTTCAATCGTGGATGTAAGCAAAGAAAGCATTGTGATTCAAATTACGGGTGAAACGGAAAAAATTGAAGCTTTTATTGAATTGATCAAACCATATGGAATTAAAGAACTTGCTAGAACAGGAACAACTGCTTTCCCTCGTGGGATGCAAATGCAATCCAATCAGCAAAAACTTTCTATTGTATAAGAATTAGGTATTACACCTTTTGAGATACCAAGTTGTCAAAATAGGTGAAAAATAGATAATTGCACTAACATATGTAATTAATAAAAAAAATTAATTAATAAGGGAGTTTTTAAAATGGCTAAAATGTATTATAACGGAGACGCAAACGCAGAATTTTTAAATGGAAAAACAGTAGCAGTAATTGGATTTGGTTCGCAAGGTCATGCTCATTCACAAAATATGAGAGAAAGCGGAGTAAATTGTATTATCGGACTTCGTAAAGGGAAATCTTGGGATAAAGCAGTTGAAGCTGGATTTGAAGTATATTCAGTTGGGGAAGCAACAGCTAAAGCGGACGTAGTTATGATTCTTTTACCAGATGAGCAACAAGCAAAAGTTTACAAAGAAGAAATCGAACCAAACCTAAAAGGTCAAGCTTTAATGTTTGCTCATGGTTTCAATATTCACTTCAGCCAAATCGTACCACCTACAGACTGTGATGTTCTACTAGTAGCACCTAAAGGTCCAGGACACTTAGTAAGAAGAACTTATACAGAAGGCGCTGGCGTACCAGCAATATTCGCTATCCATCAAGATGTTTCAGGAACTGCAAAAGAACTAGCTTTATCTTATGCAAGTGCAATCGGTTCATTACGTGCAGGTGGACTTGAAACTACATTTAAAGAAGAAACAGAAACGGACCTTTTCGGTGAGCAAGCTGTTCTATGTGGAGGATTAACTTCTCTTATTAAATCTGGATTTGAAACACTTGTAGAAGCTGGTTATCAACCAGAAGTTGCTTACTTCGAATGTCTACATGAAATGAAATTAATCGTAGACTTAATTTATGAAGGAGGCATGTCTAACATGCGCTACTCTATCTCTGACACTGCTAAATGGGGTGACTTTGTCAGCGGACCGCGTGTAGTAGATGAGTCAGCTAAAGCAAAAATGAAAGATGTATTAACAGATATCCAAAACGGTACATTTGCTAAAGGTTGGATTTTAGAAAACCAAGCGAACAGACCAATGTTCAATGCGATCGATGCAAATGAAAATGAACATCAAATCGAAAAAGTTGGCCGTGAGCTAAGAGCAATGATGCCATTCGTAAATGACGCTCGTAAGAAAGAAGTGGTGGGCAGTGCAAAAAATTAAGATCTATGATATGACGTTAAGAGATGGGGAACAAACTCCAGGTGTCAATCTGAATCTTTCAGAAAAACTTGAGATTGCGAAACAACTCGAACGTTTAAATGTAGATACTATTGAGGCTGGCTTTCCAGCAGCCTCAAAAGGTGATTTTACCTCTGTTCAAAAAATTGCACAAACGATTAAAAATAGTACGGTAACAGGATTAGCAAGATGTTTACAAACGGATATTGATATCGCTTGGGATGCCTTAAAAGATGGGGTAGAACCACGGCTTCATGTTTTCCTAGCTACGTCTCCAATTCATCGTGAATATAAGCTGAATATGACAAAAGAACAAGTGGTAGAAAATGCAGTGGCAGCGGTTAAATATGCTGCAGCAAAATTTCCAGTTGTTCAATGGTCTGCCGAAGATGCAAGCAGAACCGAATTGCCATTTTTAGCTCAAATTGTTGAAGAAGTAATTCAAGCTGGTGCAAATGTAATCAATATTCCAGACACTGTTGGTTATGCTACACCGTATGAATATGGACAAATTTTTAAATATTTAAAAGAAAATGTTCCTTCTATTGCAAAAGTGACCCTTTCAACTCATTGCCATGATGATTTAGGTATGGCGGTTGCTAACTCACTTTCAGCGGTAGAAAATGGTGCTACGCAAGTAGAAGCTACGATTAATGGAATTGGTGAACGTGCTGGGAATACAGCTTTGGAGGAAGTGGCAGTTGCACTTCGTATCAGAGGCGATTATTACAACATTGACACTCGACTTAATCTTCAAGAAATTAGCAGAACTAGCAGCATTGTGAGCAAATTAACTGGAATGGCTGTCCCAGGAAATAAAGCAGTTGTCGGTTACAATGCTTTTGCTCATGAATCGGGCATCCATCAAGATGGAGTTCTGAAAGAAAAAACAACCTATGAAATTATCTCTCCTGAATTAGTAGGTCTTAATTCTAATTCATTAGTACTTGGTAAGCATTCTGGCCGACATGCATTTAAAAATCGCTTAATTGAACTTGGTCTAGTAGATGAAGATGAAAATGTTGATCATTTATTTACCGTCTTTAAAGATCTTGCCGATCGTAAAAAGGAAATGACAGATGATGACCTTGTTTCGATTGTGTTAGAAAATAAAATTTCAGACGAACAGTATTATGAATTAATTAATATTCAAATTCAAGGCGGCGAAAGCCAAGAACATACAGCAACAGTTACACTATCCGGCCCCAACAACGAAACCATTAAAGAAGTGGGTACAGGAAAAGGAAGTATTGAAGCGTTATATAATACGCTAGAAAAAAGTGTACATGAAAAGGTAAACTTACTAGATTACCGTATTCAATCAGTTGGTGCAGGAAGAGATGCACTTGCTCAAGTCTTCGTCAAAATGAATTGTTCAGGAATAGATTCAAGTGGACGTGGACTCGCTCAAGATGTATTAGAAGCCTCAGCTAGAGCTTACTTAAATGCAATCAATAGGGTCCTTTTCTTAAAGGAATCCGAACTTGCATAAGGTTAAATGATGGCGCTTCAGTCTATGAAGCTGAAGCGTCAACTGAAATATCGTGAATTTTCGCAATAAAATGATACCTATGGAAACAACGGAGGGATTACAATGGAGAAACGAATCGCAGTGCTGCCAGGAGATGGAATCGGCAAAGAAATTATTAAAGGTGCGATTGAGATTTTAGAAACGATCGGTGAACGCTTTCACCACACATTTTCATTTACATATGGAGAAATCGGTGGATCAGCAATTGATTCTACTGGAGTACCTTTACCAGAAGAAACCATTACTCTTTGCAAAGAAAGCGATGCAGTTCTTCTAGGCGCTGTTGGAGGTCCCAAGTGGGAGACTCTTCCAGTACATCTTCGTCCTGAACAAGGACTATTACAAATTCGAAAAGAATTAGGCCTCTATGCTAATTTACGTCCTACAACTTATTATCCAAGTCTATCAGATTCTTCCCCACTTCGAAATGAGATCATTGAAGGTGTCGACATGCTTATGGTACGGGAGTTAACGGGCGGAATTTATTTCGGAAAGCCAAGTGAACGTAGAGAAGTAAATGGTAAAGAAGCGGTTGTTGATACTCTTTATTATGAAAAAGAAGAAATTCAGCGTGTGATAAGACAAGCTTTTGAATTGGCTAAAACAAGGAAGAAAAAAGTCACTTCGGTTGATAAAGCGAATGTTTTGGAATCGAGTCGGATGTGGCGTGAGGTTGCTGTAGAAATTGGAAAAGACTACCCAGACGTTACACTTGAACATATGCTTGTTGATAATGGTGCTATGCAATTAGTCCGAAACCCTAAACAATTTGATGTAGTGGTAACTGAAAATATGTTTGGTGACATCTTAAGCGATGAAGCATCCGTATTAACAGGCTCATTAGGCATGCTACCATCCGCAAGTCTTTCTGAAGAAGGACCTTATTTGTTCGAACCCATTCATGGTTCAGCACCTGATATTGCAGGTCAAAACAAGGCAAATCCATTAGCAACGATTCTTTCTGCTGCTATGATGCTTCGTATTTCTTTTGGATTGGAAGATGAAGCTTCTACAATTGAAAAAGCCGTCAATGCAGTTCTTGATGCAGGATTTAGAACGGGCGATTTAATGGCCGAAGGAAAAACACTTGTAACAACGACTGAAATGATCAAAGAAGTAAAAGCAGCCATTCAATAATAGTTTAGTAAGTAGATAGAAAGTGAAGACTCATGTTCATTACTAAGGGGGGACTATCGTGGGAAAGTCAATCATTGATAAAGTTTGGGAAAAACACATCGTACATCAAGAAGAAGGTAAGCCGGATTTATTATATATCGATTTACATTTAGTTCATGAAGTGACATCTCCACAAGCCTTCTCAGGTCTAAGAATGAAAAATAGAGCAGTCAGAAGACCTGATAAAACATTTGCTACAATGGATCATAATGTACCAACTAAAAATCGTTTTGTTATTAACGATAAAGTCGCTTTAAATCAAATGACAACCCTAGAAAAGAATTGTCAGGAATTTAATGTGCCATTGGCAGGCCTTGACAGCCCTGAACAAGGAATTGTTCATGTAATTGGTCCAGAACTTGGCTTAACGCAACCTGGAAAAACGATCGTTTGTGGGGACAGTCATACATCAACACACGGTGCATTTGGTGCCCTAGCATTTGGTATTGGTACGAGTGAGGTTGAACATGTATTGGCCACACAAACAATATGGCAGTCAAAACCGAAAACATTAAAATTAGAAATAAACGGAAAGTTATCTGAAGGCGTAGCGGCAAAAGATGTGATTCTTTATGTTCTTTCTAAACATGGAATTAATTTTGGGACGGGCCATGTCATCGAATTTTGTGGTGAGGTGATCCGCAATATGTCCATGGAGGAACGGATGACCATCTGTAACATGTCGATTGAAGGTGGAGCAAAAGCAGGACTTATTGCACCAGATGAAACAACCTTCGAATATGTAAACGGCAGGAAGTACGCACCCGAAAATATGGAACAGGCTATTCAAGTATGGAAAGAACTAGTATCTGATGAGGATGCAGTCTATGATACAGTCATTGAAATTGATGGAAATGACATTGAACCGATGGTAAGTTGGGGAACAAACCCATCCATGACATCTAAAGTAAGTGATCGTATTCCTACTTTAGAAGAGTGCAAAACTGAAAATGATCGAAAAGCATTACAAAGTGCTCTTCAATATATGGGATTAAAAGAAGGTCAAAAAATTGAAGATATTGAAATTCAACATGTCTTCATTGGTTCCTGTACGAATTCCCGCATTGAAGATTTACGAGCTGCAGCAGATGTTGCAAAAGGAAGAAAAGTGTCTCAAGGTGTGCGCGCATTAGTCGTTCCAGGTTCACAACAAGTAAAAAAACAGGCTGAACAAGAGGGCTTAGATAAAGTATTTATTGAAGCAGGTTTCGAATGGAGAGACGCTGGTTGTAGCATGTGTTTAAGTATGAATAATGATGTTGTACCTGCAGGGGAACACTGTGCTTCTACATCCAATCGTAATTTTGAAGGAAGACAAGGTACGGGGGCAAGAACACATTTAGTCAGCCCGGAAATGGCAGCAAATGCAGCTATTTATGGAAAATTTGTTGATGTACGTAAAGTTCAGCAACAAAACTAGTAGATAAGGGAGGGAAAAAGCATGAGCGGATTTAAAACACTTACAGGAAAAACAGTTGCCCTTGATCGGGTTAATGTAGATACAGATCAAATTATTCCAAAACAATTTTTAAAACGTATTGAAAAAACGGGATTTGGGCAATTTTTATTTTACGGTTGGCGTTATCTTGAAGAAGGAAAGTTAGATCCTGAATTTGAATTGAACCAACCTGAAAATCAAGGTGCATCTATTTTGGTTTCAAATGAAAACTTTGGCTGTGGTTCTTCACGTGAACATGCACCGTGGGCACTACAAGATTACGGCTTTAAGGTAATCATTGCTCCATCGTTTGCTGATATTTTTTATCAAAATTGCTTAAAAAATGGTGTTCTACCTATTAGACTTGAAAAAGAAAAGGTTGAGTATTTACTTAATGCTGCAAAAAATCAGCCTTATGAGTTAACAATCAATCTTGAACAGGAAACGTTAAGCGATCGTCAAGGTTTTAGTGCCTCTTTCCCTGTTTCTGCTTATTGGAAAAATATGCTTGTAAATGGTTGGGATGAAATCGAAATTACGTTACAACTGGATGAAAAGATTGCAAGTTATGAACAAGAAACAGAAAAATCCTTTGTAAAATAATATCTTAGGAATGCAAGTGATTGCTCTTCATACGTAAAAATACAATACGGTAAGAAGTCCACAGATAAGCTGTGGATTTTTTCACTGTTAAGAAGGCATAAAATTGCAACGCTGGAGAAGTTCGGCGTAGTGGCAATTTTTAGGAAAACAGTATAAGTGCAACTACGCCTCCATCGCCTTCTGTCTTCAACTATAACTAATTCAAATAAAGTTTACTTTGCTTTTTTTATTATGCTACACTTACCTCAATAATTCTGTGGGGCGGTTCGATATGAATAATCGAAAACAAGTAAAAAAAGTAGATAATGTCATTCAATTTCCTAATCTTGAAAGAAGACTAGTGGAAAAGGGATTAGAACAATTACATCAAAAGAAATTTCATGAAGCCATTCCATTATTGGAACAAGCTATTCTATTAGACCCATTCAATAGTGATAGTCAAATGGGTCTGGTACTTGCTTATTTTGATGCTGGAATGGTAGACAAAGCCAAACAGTTAGTAGGAAAAATGTTATTTGAAGGTATCGGGGATTATTTTGAAATTATGAATCTATACCTCATGCTTCTAGTACAAGTACATAAATATGATGAAGTCGTATCCGTATTGGAAGAACTGTTTGTTAGTGAAAAGATACCTAAAGAGCAGTTTGAAAATTTTAATCGTTTGTTGCATTTTAGTCGACGCATGCTGGATACATCAATACAACAAGAAAATGAAAATGAGAGGTATAATGAGCCTCATAAAGAACTGAATCTTGCTCAATATCAAGATTCAGGAGCTCAAATAGGGTTGGCTGCAGAACTAAAGGAGCGAAACATTCAGCCTTACTTGATGGAATTAATCGATTATCTTCAATCCAACGACGGTGGTGCTTTTTTTAAATCATTGATCTTAAATATATTAAGAGACCATTTATATGATCAACCCGTTCTCATTCAAAAGTTTGGAAGAAAGATCACGGTTATTCCGAAAACACTAACAAGTTTGAATGATAACCCACAATTAAAAGATATTACTAAAGCAATTGGTCAAAGACTAGAGAATGAAGACCCTATTCTTTATGACCACATTAAAAAGTTAGTGGAAAGACAATTCTTTCTATTGTACCCATTTAAACTTGAACCGGATGATGTTGCCATCTGGGCTGCAGCTTATCATTCATTAGGAAATGAATATTATGGAAATCGAGATACAGATGATGAATTAATGGACTCCTATCATGTGTTACAAATGGATATGAAGAAGGCGGATTCTTTTATTCGAATGATCGAAGAAATTTCTTATCAGGATATTTAGGCTTGACTGTTGAAACCGTTGAAACCTATGATATAATGGAATGGTTGCTTTATGTGGAAAATCGTATTATAAATAGAATATGATTGATTTTTTTACCATATTCATGTCATTTATTAATGATTAAAAATGAAATAGATTGCTGGAGGGAAAATAAAGTATGTCTGCAAAATTTGAAAAGTTAGAAGGGAACCAAGGGGTTCTCACAGTTGAAGTAGATGCAGAAACAGTAAGTACAAGCTTAGATTCTGCATTCAAAAAAGTAGTAAAACAAATTAATGTACCAGGTTTCCGTAAAGGAAAAATGCCTCGTCCTTTGTTTGAAAAACGTTTTGGAGTTGAATCACTATATCAAGATGCTATTGATTTAATGCTTCCAGAAGCATATACAACTGCAATTGAAGAAACAGGAATTGAACCTGTTGATCGTCCTGAAATTGATGTTGAACAAATGGAAAAAGGTAAAACTTTTATTTTTACAGCAAAAGTAACTTTAAAACCTGAAGTGAAGCTTGGCGAACTATAAAGGACTTGAAGTAGAAACATTTGATACAACTGTAACAGATGAAGATGTTGACAATGAAATCAAGTCATTACAAGAGAAACAAGCAGAACTTGTTGTTAAAGAAGATGGAAAAGCTGAAAATGGCGATACTGTCGTTATGGACTTTGAAGGCTTTGTTAATGATGAAGCATTTGAAGGTGGAAAAGCTGAAAACTATTCACTTGAACTTGGTTCAAGTCAATTCATCCCAGGCTTCGAAGAGCAATTAGTGGGTCTTGCAACAGGCGAATCAAAGGATGTAGAAGTATCATTCCCTGAAGAATACCATGCTGCTGAATTAGCTGGTAAACCTGCTGTATTTAAAGTAACGATTCATGAAATCAAAGGAAAAGCACTTCCTGAACTTGATGACGAATTTGCAAAAGATGTAGATGATGAAGTTGAAACATTAGACGCATTAAAAGAAAAAATTAAATCTCGTTTAGAGCATGACAAAAAACATGAAGAAGAACATTACCTTCAAAATACAGTTGTAGAAAAAGCAACTGCAAATGCTGAAGTTGAAATTCCTGCAGTGATGATTGATAATGAAGTGGATCGTATGTTACAAGAATTTGAACAACGTCTACAAATGCAAGGAATGAATCTTGAACTTTACTTCCAATTCTCTGGTCAAAATGAAGAAGCACTTCGCGGTCAAATGAAAGAAGAAGCAGAGCAACGTGTACGTGGTAACTTAACACTTGAAGCGATTGTGAAAGCTGAAAATATTGAAGTATCAGATGAAGAAGTAAATGCAGAATTACAAAAAATGGCAGATGCATATAATATGACAGTTGAAAATATTCAAGCTGCCCTTGGTAATCTTGATGGCATAAAATCAGATCTTCAAGTGAAAAAAGCTGTTCAATTCTTAGTTGAAAACAGTGTTTCGGTTGAAAAACAAGACTAATTTAGTTTTACCCGTCTTAACGAGCAGTAAGATCCTTACCTCAAACTTATAAAACAAGGCCCGATTTATATCGTGCCTTGTTTTATATTATGATAAAATCACAACTCCTCATCAATAATGGTTTTATTTTAACAAAATAGGAAATATATATTACATAATAGCAGGACTTGAAAGTTGTCCTTTTCTGCTTTTACGGGTATGCTTTAAGAAGTACATATTTTTAAATAGGATCATATTTGCATTAAGAATAGCTAATAAAAAGGCTTGGCCATAGAACTTTTTAGACAAGTGTTATTATTTCCTGTATATTCACAAAATGTGTTACAATTCAATACATAGTTTTATTAGTAATTTATATTGCGTATGATCCGCATAGTAATAGATAAAATAGATTATATATCCAAGGGGTGAAGGTTATGTTTAAATTTAATGATGAAAAGGGACAATTAAAGTGCTCATTCTGTGGTAAAACACAAGATCAAGTACGTAAATTAGTTGCTGGACCAGGTGTATATATTTGTGATGAATGTATAGAACTGTGTACTGAAATTGTGGAAGAGGAATTAGGTACTGAAGAGGAAATTGAATTCAAAGATGTGCCAAAGCCAGCAGAAATTCGTGATATTCTCGATGATTATGTAATCGGACAAGATCAAGCAAAGAAATCTTTGTCAGTAGCTGTTTATAATCATTACAAACGAATTAATTCCAATAGTAAAATTGATGAAGTAGAACTTTCGAAAAGTAATATCGCTATGATTGGTCCAACTGGTAGTGGTAAGACATTGTTAGCGCAAACATTAGCTCGAATCTTAAATGTACCTTTTGCTATTGCAGATGCTACTTCCCTAACTGAAGCTGGATATGTAGGTGAAGATGTAGAAAACATTCTTTTAAAACTGATTCAATCAGCTGATTATGATGTGGAAAAAGCAGAAAAAGGAATTATTTATATTGATGAAATTGATAAAATTGCTCGTAAATCAGAAAATCCTTCGATTACAAGGGATGTATCTGGTGAAGGTGTACAGCAAGCGTTGCTGAAAATTCTTGAAGGAACAGTAGCAAGTGTTCCTCCTCAAGGTGGAAGAAAGCATCCTCATCAAGAATTTATTCAAATTGACACGACGAATATTCTATTTATCTGTGGTGGAGCTTTTGATGGAATTGAAACCATTATTAAACGTCGTCTCGGTCAAAAAGTAATTGGATTTGGTTCTGATATGAAAGAATTAGAAGTGGAAGATAAGGATCTTCTTTCAAAGGTATTACCAGAAGATTTATTAAGATTCGGCTTAATTCCAGAGTTTATTGGCCGTTTGCCAATCATTGCAAGTTTGGCTCAACTTGATGAATCTGCCTTAATTGAAATCTTAACAAAACCTAAAAATGCTCTAGTGAAGCAATATCAAAAAATGCTTGAATTAGATGAAGTAGAACTTGAATTTGAAGAAGATGCTTTACGTCAAATTGCTTTGAAAGCCATTGAACGGAAAACCGGTGCACGTGGTTTGCGTTCAATTATTGAAGGAATTATGCTTGATGTCATGTATGATCTACCTTCACGTGATGACATTTCAAAATGTATCATAACAAAAGAAACTGTCCTACAAAATTCAGATCCAAAACTCATTTTAAAGGATGGAACGATTGAAGAAGTGAAGAGAAAAACATCTGCTTAAATTATAAACCAAGCCGCTCCTCGGCTTGGTTTTTTTAACTACATACAACTTCGCCGCACAGGATGTGAAAGTGCCTGCATTGCCACAGGACGTGGCGATGATAGCCCCATGAAGAGATTACAATCCTGTATAGTTCGAGACGCTTGTGCTTTTGTCCATTTATGCATACATGAAAATCTTGTTTATTCCTTCCTTGAAAAGGAAATACTAATCTTTATCAACTAGTATTAAGTTTACAGGAGGGTATGCGATGAATTGGACAGGAATAGCCTTATTAATACAGTTATTTTTTGGAATTGTGATTGGATTATATTTTTGGAATTTATTAAAGGGTCAGCGAACATCAGAAGGTTTCCATTGACCGTGAATCAAAGAAAGAAATGGATCAGCTCAAGAAAATGCGAGACATTTCATTAAGTGAACCTTTATCAGAAAGAGTTCGACCATCCAGCTTTCAGGATATTGTTGGACAGGAAGATGGTATTAAATCCTTAAAAGCGGCATTATGCGGTCCTAATCCACAACATGTTATAATATATGGTCCTCCAGGAGTGGGAAAAACAGCAGCAGCAAGGCTTGTTCTAGAAGAAGCTAAAAAGAATGCAAAATCTCCATTCAAGCAATCTTCTGTTTTTGTTGAACTTGATGCAACGACTGCAAGATTTGATGAAAGAGGTATTGCAGATCCTTTAATTGGTTCTGTTCATGACCCTATCTATCAAGGAGCAGGGGCAATGGGGCAAGCAGGCATTCCACAGCCAAAACAAGGTGCTGTAACAAATGCGCATGGTGGGGTTTTATTTATTGATGAAATTGGTGAATTACACCCTATTCAAATGAATAAACTATTAAAAGTCCTTGAGGACCGAAAAGTTTTTTTAGAAAGTGCTTATTATAATGAGGAAAATACACAAATTCCAAATCATATTCATGATATATTCAAGAATGGCCTTCCAGCTGATTTTCGCCTCATTGGAGCTACGACTCGAACACCAAGTGAAATACCACCAGCCATTCGATCACGTTGTATGGAAGTATTTTTCCGAGAATTATCACAAGAGGAAATAGCCATTATTGGGAAAAAGGCTGCTGAAAAGGTTCAATTAAACATTAGTGATGCCGGGCTTGACATTCTAGCAACATACGCAAGAAATGGTCGGGAAGCAGTTAATATGATTCAACTATCTGCGGGACTGGCTATCACTGAAGAAAGGCAGTACATAAAGGATGAAGACATTGAATGGGTTGTTCACTCTAGTCAGTTAAGTCCGAGAATGGAACGTAAAGTAAATCCTGCTTCAGCGATTGGACTTATTAACGGTCTAGCTGTACATGGTCCGAATACAGGTGCGTTGTTAGAAATAGAAGTAACGGTTATCCCGACAAAGTCCAATGGTTCAATCAATATTACTGGAATTGTCGAAGAAGAAAGTATTGGGGATCGAAGTAAATCCATTCGTCGAAAGAGTATGGCGAAGGGATCCGCTGAAAATGTCATCACGGTCCTAAGAACTATGGGTGTTCCAGCAGATGATTTTGATATTCATATTAATTTTCCTGGTGGAGTTCCAATCGATGGTCCTTCCGCTGGAATTGCTATGGCAACTGGTATATACTCCGCAATATATAAATTACCAATCGATCATCAAGTAGCCATGACAGGAGAAATAAGTATTCATGGGAGTGTGAAGCCCATTGGAGGGGTGTACCCAAAAGTCAAAGCGGCTAAAAAAGCAGGGGTAAAAAGGGTGATTATTCCGAAAGAAAATATGCAATCAATTCTAAATGAGATAGGGGATATTGAGATCATTCCTGTTTCCCACCTGAGTGAAGTATTTGAATGGGCCTTCATTAAAGAATATCCTTCAGCCCATGTAATAACGGCCTCTGTTGATATAACAAAGAAGGAAAGTATTTAACTGAATGAAGCGATATTCCTCATCTTCTAAATGATGAGATAAAATGAACGTAAAAGGGCTTCGGTTTGCGACTTTTAGTGAACCGAAGCTCTTGGTTATTTATAGGAAAAGAATAGCTTCGGTTTGTGCATGTGATCAAATCGAGGCTTTATTTTGTCAAACGTTTCTAGACTCAAACGATCGACAAAAAGAAAAAGGTTTATTACCAGATCATTCCTTTTTTTTGTAGAATCATGTCGCCTAATTAGACACATCAAACTAAATAAGATAAAATTGATTCAAAGTAAAGAGAACTGAAAGTGAAATATATGAATATGGAGGTGCAAGGTAATGGCAGATAATGGAGAAACTATCGTACCTTTGCTGCCGCTTCGTGGCTTGCTTGTTTATCCAACAATGGTACTGCATTTAGATGTTGGTCGTGATAAATCCGTTCAAGCTCTTGAAAAAGCAATGGTTGATAACCATATTATTTTTTTAACTACCCAAAAAGACTTATCTATTGATGTACCAGTAGAAGAGGATTTGTATCATATGGGAACCTTAACAAAAGTGAAGCAAATGTTGAAATTGCCTAATGGAACGATTCGTGTGTTGATTGAAGGGTTACAAAGGGCAGAAATCATAGAGTTTATAGATGAACCAGATTATTTTTCCGTTCGTTTAAAAACATATGAAGATAGTAAAGAAATTGATACGGAAGATCAAGCATTAATGAGAACGATGCTTGAATATTTTGAGCAATACATAAAAATCTCTAAAAAAATCTCTGCTGAAACGTATGCAACGGTTAGTGACATTGAAGAGCCTGGTAGAATGGCAGATATCATAGCTTCACATTTACCATTAAAACTAAAGGAAAAACAAGATATTTTAGAAATGGTCGATGTAAAGGATCGCATGAATACTGTGATTGATATTATTCAAAATGAAAAAGAAGTGTTAAATTTAGAAAAGAAAATCGGCCAACGAGTGAAAAAGTCAATGGAACGAACGCAAAAGGAATACTATTTGCGTGAACAAATGAAGGCTATTCAAAAAGAACTTGGTGATAAAGAAGGAAAGACAGGGGAAATAGCTGACTTAACTGAAAAAATTGATCAATCCGGTATGACAGACCATGTCAAGCTTACGGCATTAAAGGAATTGGAACGATATGAAAAGGTTCCTTCTAGCTCTGCTGAAAGTGCTGTAATCCGCAATTATATTGAATGGCTCATAGCTCTTCCATGGACTAAAGTCAACAAAGGATGATATTGATATCGTGAAAGCGGAACGAATACTTAAATCAAGATCATTATGGCCTCGAAAAGGTTAAAGAACGTGTACTTGAATACTTGGCTGTTCAAAAGTTAACCAATTCATTGAAAGGTCCTATTCTTTGTCTTGTAGGTCCTCCAGGTGTGGGGAAAACGAGCCTCGTTCGATCAGTAGCCACTTCACTTAAAGCGAAATTTTGTTCGAATTTCACTTGGTGGTGTTCGTGATGAATCTGAAATTCGCGGTCATCGGAGAACGTATGTTGGAGCAATGCCAGGTCGGATTATTCAAGGTATGAAAAAAGCGGGTACCATTAATCCAGTCTTTTTATTAGATGAAATTGATAAAATGTCTGGAGATTTTCGTGGTGATCCATCATCTGCGATGCTTGAGGTACTAGATCCTGAGCAAAATCATAATTTTAGTGATCATTACATTGAAGAAACATATGATCTTTCAAAAGTGATGTTTATTGCAACCGCTAATAATTTAGCTTCCATTCCAGGACCTTTACGGGATCGTATGGAAATTATCTCGATTGCGGGTTATACAGAACTAGAAAAGATTCATATAGCAAAAGATCATTTGCTTCCTAAGCAAATTAACAGAAAATGGTTTAACAAAAGCACAACTGCAAATTCGTGAAGAGGGTATTCAAAACATTGTTCGATATTATACACGTGAAGCAGGTGTCAGGAGCCTCGAAAGACAACTGGCAAGTATTTGTCGGAAAACGGCAAAAATTATTGTATCTGGTGAGAAGAAAAGAGTTATCGTTTCGGATAAAAGTGTTGAAGAGTTTCTAGGAAAACCAATCTTTCACTACGGTCAAGCAGAGCTTGAGGATCAAGTTGGAGTCGCAACCGGTCTAGCTTATACAACAGTTGGTGGGGATACCTTACAAATTGAAGTGTCCTTATCACCAGGAAAAGGCAAACTTATTTTAACAGGTAAATTAGGCGATGTCATGAAGGAATCAGCACAGGCTGCTTTCAGTTATGTACGTTCGAAAGTAACTGAACTTCGGGATTGATCCAGACTTTCATGAGAAAAATGATATTCATATTCACGTACCTGAAGGTGCTGTTCCAAAGGATGGTCCATCAGCTGGAATTACGATGGCAACTGCACTTGTCTCAGCATTAACCGGTAAGCCGATTCGTAAGGAAGTAGGGATGACTGGGGAAATTACGCTTCGTGGACGTGTTTTGCCTATTGGAGGATTAAAAGAAAAAACGCTTGGTGCACACCGTGCTGGATTAACCAAGATTATTTGTCCAAAGGAAAACGAAAAGGATTTAGATGATATACCTGAAAGCGTAAGGAAAGAGATGGAATTTGTTCTTGTTTCCCACGTAGATGAAGTTTTGAAACATGCATTAAAAAGTGAGGGACAGGAATGAAAATAAAAAGTGCGGATATTGTGATCAGTGCGGTTAAGCCTGAACAATATCCAAGTGAGGAATTACCTGAATTTGCCTTAGCAGGTCGATCGAATGTTGGAAAATCCTCTTTTATTAATAAAATGTTGAATCGAAGGAATTTGGCACGAACATCTTCAAAACCAGGGAAAACACAAACCTTGAATTTTTATTTAATCAATGAAAATTTCCATTTTGTGGATGTTCCAGGCTATGGGTATGCAAAAGTATCCAAATCGGAACGTGCTGCATGGGGTAGGATGATTGAAACGTATTTAACAAATAGGGAACAATTGAAAGCGGTCCTATTAATTGTTGATTTACGACATCCTCCAACGGCAGATGATGTTATGATGTATCAATTTTTGAAGCATTATCATTTGCGTTGCATTATCATCAATACAAAAGCAGATAAAATTCCAAAAGCAAAATGGCAAAAGCATATTAAAATCACAAAGGAAAAGCTAGAAATGGATCCAAATGACCATATCATTCTTTTTTCATCCGAAAAGGGAATAGGAAAGGAAGAAGCATGGTCCGTTCTTCAAAGTTATATGGAATAAAGAAAAAAGGTGGAAACATTGTTTTCACCTTTTTTCTTTATACTTGAAACTCATTTTTTCTTGAAAAATAATAAGTAAACACCGATGAGAATGAGGGCGAAGGGCCATAAATGTGCAAAGGTTGCGATATTGGTTTCTAACAAGCCAAACCAGCTCATCACCTTGTCATAAAAAAGCAAAAGACCAGCTAGAGCAAGAAAAAGAATCCCATAAAAAAGGTTGGTACCTAATTTTTGATACCGAAGTAAAAAGCCGAGAGCGACGATTAATATAAAGACTCCCAATGAATTTGGCCAAATTGAAAGACGATTTACAATGTGAAAATGCAAACCATATCCAGTTAAAATCACACCGGGGAAGATCGATTCATATTCTTTCCCTCCATATCCTTGGCAAAGAAAGGCAATTCCGACAATCATTAATAAACTTGGCCATGAGATAAATTCTGCAAATAAAGAGATTTTTGCTTGTTGCCAAAAAAAGAACACACCAAAGCCAATTAAAATAATCCCAGGGAAAATACGTTGGTTTTTCATTAATGACAATCCTTTCAGTATCGTTTTCTTGAATAATACCCATTTATTTGTTAATGTACATAAGAAAGAACTTTATTTTTTGGTTTAAAGAAAAATCTAGTTCCTTAATAATATTATCATATTTTAAAAGTGAAACTGTTTTAGGTTCAATAATTTTAAATGGTTTTCTATATAGATTAAATACAGAAATTATTTTACAAAATATAATCAGATTTTTTGCAGGGATTTGAAAGTAGCCATGCTAATATAAATAAATATTAGTGAATTATGTTTATTTTTAGGGGGATAAAAATCACATGCATATAATTGTCGTTGGAATCAATCATAAAACGGCTCCTGTTGAAATTCGTGAACGTTTAACATTTGATCCGTCGCAATTAGGGGATGCGATGAGCGTGTTAAAATGATAAAAAGAGCATTCTTGAAAATGTCATTCATATCGACTTGCAACCGTACAGAAATCTATGCAGTAGTCGACCAGCTTCATACTGGTCGTTATTATGTAAAAGAATTTTTATCAGAATGGTTTGAAATCGAGCAAGCAGAATTTACTCCGTTTTTATTTATATATGAACAAGATGGTGCTATGGAACATTTATTCAAAGTGACCTGTGGATTGGATTCACTTGTACTAGGAGAAACGCAAATTTTAGGACAAGTGCGTACAAGTTTTTTACTGGCTCAAGAGGAGAAACACCGTTGGTACGGTATTTAATCAGCTGTTTAAACAGGCAATTACCATGGCGAAACGTGCCCATTCTGAAACTGATATTGGTGCCAATGCGGTTTCGGTTAGTTATGCAGCTGTTGAGCTCGCTAAGAAAATTTTTGGTAGCATCGAAAATAAACATGTGCTGATATTAGGTGCTGGAAAAATGGGTGAGTTGGCGATTCAAAACCTTCATGGAAGTGGGGCATCAAAAGTGACTGTTATGAATCGCACGTTTGAAAAAGCAGAAGAGCTTGCCAATCGATTTAGTGGGAAAGCTAAATCCATGAATGAATTGGAGTCCGCACTGATTGAGGCAGATATTTTAATTAGTTCTACAGGAGCTAAGCAATTTTGTGATTACAAAACAAATGATCGAAGGTATAGAGAAAAAGCGAAAAGGAAAGCCACTGTTTATGGTGGATATTGCTGTTCCGCGTGATCTTGATCCTGAACTTTCAGAACTTGAAAGTGTTTTCCTTTACGATATTGATGATTTAGAAGGCATTGTTGAAGCTAATTTACAAGAACGGAAAAAAGCAGCTGAAACAATTTCTTTAATGATTGAAGAGGAAATTGTTGAATTTAAGCAATGGCTTAATTTGCTTGGTGTTGTTCCAGTTATTTCTGCCCTTCGTGAAAAAGCTTTAACGATCCAGGCTGAAACGATGAAGAGTCTAGAAAGAAAACTTCCTAATCTGAGTGAACATGATATAAAAGTGTTAAATAAACATACGAAAAGCATTATTAATCAAATGCTAAAGGACCCCATTTTACAAGCGAAGGAATTGGCTGGTTGTAATGGTTCTGATGAAGCATTGGACTTATTTATTAAAATTTTTAATATTGAGGAACTCGTTACAAAGCAACAGGAAATGAAGGCGGCCGAACTAAAACCGGTATATGTTCATTCATCAAAGCCTGTCTTTCATTCATAAGCGGGGATATTGTCTATGATGGAAACCTTAATGACACGGCTGCAAGAACTAACAGTCGTTCTGTATGCACTATCTGTGTTGCTCTATTTTATTGACTTTCTTCATAATAACCGGAGGGCAAACCGTGTTGCCTTCTGGTTACTTTCGTTTGTATGGGTTTTTCAAACGGTTATGTTGTTTATCTATATGCTTAATATAGGACGTTTTCCAGTTTTAACCCTTTCTGAAGGTCTGTATTTTTATGCGTGGGTGTTAATCACTTTTTCATTGGTGATCAATCGTTTATTAAAAGTTGATTTTATTGTATTTTTTACAAATGTCATTGGCTTTATGATTATGGTTATGCATACGTTTGCTCCCGATCAAGTTGTCTCAGGAGGAGTGAGTGCACAGCAACTTGTGTCAGAATTGCTTTTTATTCATATTACGGCGGCCATTCTATCCTATGGTGCTTTTTCCTTGTCTTTTGTTTTTTCGCTCTTGTATTTATTACAATACAATTTGTTAAAGCAAAAAAAATGGGGGAAAAGATTAGTGAGAATTCCCGATCTATCAAAATTAGAACATATGTCATACGTTTTAAATGTCATAGGTGTCCCTTTAATCATGATAGGGATTATTCTCGGATCACGGTGGGCTTATATAACCTTACCAGAAGTAGTTTGGTTTGATGCAAAGGTCATTGGTTCTGTCTTTGTCATCATCGTGTACTGTTTGTATTTATATTTACGAATTAGTAAAGGGGTAACAGGGAAATCATTAGCCATGTGGAATATGGCTGCGTTTCTCATTTTATTAATAAACTTTTTTCTAATAGGAAATTTTTCAACCTTTCATTTGTGGTTATAATTTAGGAGGCAATTATGCGAAAAATTATTGTCGGTTCAAGAAGAAGCAAGCTTGCCATTACGCAAACCAACTGGGTCATAGAGCAACTGAAGAAATTAGATGGTTCGTTTGAATTTGAAGTAAAGGAAATCGTAACAAAAGGAGACCGAATTGTTGATGTGACTCTTTCAAAAGTCGGTGGCAAGGGTCTATTTGTGAAAGAGATTGAACAAGCGATGCTGGACTGCGAAATTGATATGGCTGTTCACAGTATGAAGGATATGCCAGCGGTTCTACCTGAAGGTCTTGTCATTGGTTGTATCCCGGAAAGAGAAGACCATCGTGATGCTTTGATTTCAAAAAATCATGTTAAACTCAATGATTTAAAATCAGGTGCGATTGTAGGAACAAGTAGCTTACGGAGAGGTGCGCAGTTACTTGCGATGCGACCTGATTTAGAGATTAAATGGATTAGAGGGAATATTGATACAAGATTGGAAAAGCTAGAAAAAGAAGATTATGATGCCATCATTCTAGCTGCAGCAGGTTTATCACGCATGGGTTGGGCACAAGATATTGTCACTGAATATTTAGAGCCAGAAATTTGCCTACCAGCAGTTGGCCAAGGCGCGCTTTCCATCGAGTGTAGAGGTAACGATCATCAGCTGTTAGAACTGCTTCAAAAATTTTCTGATTCTGAAACAAGTCAAACGGTTCGTGCTGAAAGATCCTTTTTGAATAAAATGGAAGGTGGCTGTCAAATACCTATTGCAGGTTATGCACATCTGAATGAAAAAAATGAAATTGTTTTAAATGGGCTTGTGGCATCACCTGATGGCAAAATGATTTATAAAACACAAATGTCAGGTAATGATCCTGAAAAACTGGGTGAACTTGTGGCAAATAAACTCACCGAAAATGGAGCAAAGAATTTAATTGATCAAGTGAAAAAGGATCTTGAGGGCAAATGACCGTCCCTCTCTCCTTGCAAAATAAAACGGTATTAAATCCAAGGGGAAAAACAAGTGCTCGGTCGTTCTCAAAAGTAGTGGAAAACTACGGAGGGCTTCCGATCGAAATCCCGTTAATCGATTTTAAACCGATTGAATTAACATCAGAGCTTAGTGAAATCAGGATGAAGATCCAAACATACGACTGGATTATTTTCACAAGCAATGTAACTGTGGAAACTTTTTTTACATACATGACTCGAAATGATCTTGTTAGCCCTCATATAGCTGCAATTGGTGAAAAAACGGCACAAGTCTTAATCGATAAAGGCTGCAAAGTTCATTTTACACCATCTAAATATGTAGCAGAAACATTTGTAGAGGAATTTTCATCTAAGGTTCACCCAGGGACAAAGGTGTTAATACCAAAAGGGAATCTGGCTCGAGATTATATTTCTGCTATATTAACGAAACTTGGGGCAATCGTTGAAGAAATCACGATTTATGAAACCGTTTTTCCTGCTGAAAGTAAAGCGATTTTAGAACAGATGCTTATTGAAAATAAACTTGATATTATTTGTTTTACAAGTCCTTCAACAGTTGACCATTTTATGGGAGTTGTTGAAAATGGATTTAGCGACAAGCTCCATACGTGTGTGATTGCCTGTATTGGACCCGTAGCTCAAAAAAGAGCAGAAAAATGGGGATTGACTGTACATGTAGTTCCAAAGCAATATACAGTTGAAGAGATGATCAAGAGCATTGCAGAATACCTTTTAACAAAATCAAATCAATAGGAGGGGTAAAAATGAATGTACCATTTACACGTCATCGAAGATTAAGACAAACCGCTAATATGCGTGCTTTAGTGAGAGAAAACTACATAAGGTTAGAAGATTTTATTTACCCGATTTTTGTGATTGAAGGCCAAAATATAAAAAATGAAATATCCTCCATGCCAGGCATTTATCAATTTTCATTGGATCGACTTTCAGAAGAAATGGATGAAGTGGTTTCATTAGGAATTAAATCGGTTTTATTATTTGGAATTCCTGCTGAAAAAGATGAATGTGGAACCGGTGCTTTCCATGATCATGGCATCGTGCAAGAAGCTACTCGTTTAATTAAAGAGCATTACTCCGATATTATTGTTGTAGCTGATACATGTTTATGTGAATATACAAGTCACGGGCATTGTGGGGTTATTGAGGGAGACCAAGTGTTAAATGATCCTTCACTTAAAGTCCTCGCTCAAACAGCTGTAAGCCAAGCTCGTGCGGGTGCGGATATTATTGCTCCTTCCAATATGATGGATGGATTTGTGGCAGCGATTCGCCAAGGACTTGATGAAGCTGGCTTTGAAAATGTACCGATTATGTCCTATGCAGTTAAATATGCATCAGCATTTTATGGTCCATTCCGTGATGCAGCAGACAGTGCACCACAGTTTGGTGACCGAAAAGCCTATCAAATGGATCCAGCAAACCGTATGGAAGCATTACGTGAAGCGGAATCAGATGTGAATGAAGGAGCAGATTTCCTTATTGTCAAACCTGGTATGCCTTATTTAGATATTGTTCGAGATGTAAAAAATCATTTTCATTTACCGATTGTCACTTATAATGTTAGCGGTGAATATTCAATGGTTAAAGCGGCCGCTGCGAATGGCTGGATTGACGAAAAGGCTGTTGTAATGGAAATGCTAACAGGTATGAAACGAGCGGGTGCTGACTTAATTATCACGTATCATGCAAAAGATGCAGCTCGTTGGTTAGCAGAGTAAGACATAATGACGACATTTACCTAAAACAGTGCAATGAAAATGGTCACGAATAGGGCTGATCGTGCCCAAAACTAGTGCAAAGCAGTAAAAGAGGTCACTAAGAAGACTTTCTAGTGCGTGAAATTGAGTACAAAAGGAAAGAGGGATTCATATGCGCTCTTATGAAAAATCAAAACAAGCTTTTCAAGAAGCACAAACATTAATGCCAGGTGGCGTTAATAGTCCAGTACGTGCTTTTAAATCGGTTAACATGGACCCTATTTTTATGGAAAGAGGAAAAGGTTCTAAAATATACGATATTGATGGCAATGAATACATTGACTATGTTTTATCATGGGGTCCTCTTATTTTAGGTCACTCTAACGATCAAGTAGTAGAATCGTTAAAAAAAATGACCGAATTGGGGACAAGCTTTGGTGCACCAACACTAATGGAGAATAAACTGGCCAATCTGGTTATTGAACGAGTACCTTCTGTTGAAATGATTCGTATGGTATCTTCTGGTACTGAAGCAACGATGAGTGCTTTAAGACTTGCAAGAGGATATACCGGTCGCAATATTATTTTGAAATTTGAAGGTTGCTACCATGGAAGCTCTGATTCACTTTTAATAAAAGCGGGTTCTGGAGTTGCCACTTTAGGTCTTCCAGATAGTCCTGGTGTACCTGAAGGGGTAGCGAAAAATACGATTACTGTTCCTTACAATGATCTAGAGGGAGTTAAATATGCATTTGAACAATTCGGGAAAGAAATTGCAGCCGTAATTGTTGAGCCTGTTGCAGGAAATATGGGAGTTGTTCCACCACTGCCTGGATTTCTTACAAGGACTTCGTGACATTACAACTGAGCATGGATCCCTATTAATTTTTGATGAAGTTATGACAGGTTTCCGTGTTGGCTATCAATTGTGCACAAGGCTACTTTAATATTACTCCGGATATTACTTGTCTAGGTAAAGTCATTGGAGGTGGACTTCCAGTTGGTGCTTACGGTGGTAAAGCTGAAATTATGGAAAAAATTGCGCCAAGTGGTCCGATCTATCAAGCAGGTACATTATCTGGAAATCCGCTTGCCATGACAGCTGGATATGAAACACTTCGTCAGTTAACACCTGAACATTATCATGAATTTGAACGTAAAGGTGATCGTCTTGAAGCAGGGATAAAAGCAGCGGCAACCAAATTAAATGTTCCCATTACAGTGAATCGTGCGGGTTCCATGATTGGTTTCTTCTTTACAAATGAAAAGGTGATTAATTTTGAGACTGCGAAAACATCAAACTTAGACTTCTTTGCTTCCTATTATCGTGAAATGGCGGAACAAGGAGTATTTCTTCCACCATCTCAATTTGAAGGACTTTTCTTATCGACTGAACATAGTGATGAAGATATTGAAAAAACGATTACAAGCCATTGAACATGCTTTTTCAAAATTACAGGCCTAAAATACGTTACAGTAAAAACAAGACTAACTTTCAATTTGAGTTGGTCTTGTTTTTTTATCCTAAAAAATCATAAATGATATCTCTCATTCATAAAGTGTAAATGACATAGTGATTAAGAATGGAATGGAAGGGAGGAGTCGCTTTGTCTTACGGCAATCAATCATATTTACGATTTTCATTGGAAGAATCGATCTGGTTTCAAACGGGACAGGAAGTGGCTGAATTAGTATCGATTTCATTAGATCCTAGTATTACGATCCAAGAAAGTGATCAATATGTAACCATAAAGGGATCGTTGGAATTGTCAGGAGAATATAACCGAGATGATCATGAATTGGAAGAGGAACTAGATTACTTTTTCAAATCCTAAATTTGTTCAATCTGTTGAAGTGAGAGGAGAAGGGGTGTATCTCTTTTCACACCATTTTCCCGTTGAAATTACCATTCCTAAAAATCGAATAGAGAATGTATTTGATATTGATGTAGCAGTTGAAACATTTGATTATGCTTTTCCTGAGAGAAGTTGTTTGAAACTTTCTGCTGATCTTATGATTACTGGATTATATGGTGAACAGCAACATGAACGATTACATGAACAGGATGAAATAGATGAAATTGAAGAAGATGCGAATAGACGAATAGACGAAATGGAAGAAAGGGAAGGCGAACCTCCAGTGTTTTTTACACCTTTTGAAATTGAAGTGAGGAAAGAACCCGTCACTGAGCCCATACACAATGATTCGGATCCAAAAAGGGATGATCCATTAGTGCAGTTTAGAAGATGAAGAAGTAAATTCAGAAGATCATTTGTCTGAGGAAGAAGTTAACGATGAACTAGCGTATACAGATGCTAATCGATTGGAGACCGAGAATACGGTTGAAGATTTGGATCCTATTGAAATAGAGGTGGAAGTGGAACCTGAAAAGAAAGCATTTCCTGAAATTATTTTTTCATCTCAACGTAACGAAGAACAACAACAACCATCCGTACCAGTTGAAGAAGTCATGAATGAGACTGAAGAAGTGACGGAGAATGACGTGATTCCTGAGAAAGAAGAGACTGAAGAATTGAACGATGAACTCGAAGAAAACGAATCATCCACACCGAAAAATAAAAAAGGTAAAGGAAAGGGTAATAAATGGAAAAATAAACAAAGCCTTACCTTATCTGAGTTTTTTGCACGTAAGGCAGAAGAAACTCATACAAAATTAACGGTAGTGATTGTTCAAAACGGTGACAGTCTAAATAGTCTATCGGAACGTTATGAGGTTCCTGTTTCTCAGTTACAAAAGGTAAACCAAATTGAACTAAACCAAGATATCTCAGAAGGGCAAGTATTATATATACCGATTGCACAAACCCAAAGATAAAGGCTAAAACGGGCAGAGGGATCAGATGGAAGATACATCTATTTTGAAGAAAAAAATTGCGCCAATTGTAAAGCATTATAACTTAGAACCCTATTTTGTTGAATCGATGGGCAATATTCTTAAAGTGTACTCGAATAAAGGAGTTTTTGCTTTAAAGAAAATGAATCCTCATCAAGGGATTGATTTTATCCGGCATATTCAGATTCTTTATCAGAAAGGATATAATCGGATTGTTCCGATCTATCCCACTTTTGATGGTCGATATGCTGTTCTACATGATCAAAACCTTTATTATCTCATGCCATGGCTGAAGAATGAAAAAAAGGATATGAATATAGAGCAATACCAGCAATTATTTAGAGAACTTGCACGTTTGCATTCTCTATCTGTTCGTGAAATCTCTGTTAATAAAGAAGAACGTAAGAATCATTATGAAAAAACACTGGCAGATCTGGAACAGGAAGAGGAGTTTTTAGCAGGATATTTGGTAGCTTGTGAGAGAAATGTCTATATGTCTCCATTTGAATTACTATTTTGTTCTTATTATCATGATATCAGTCATGCATTGTCCTATTCAAAAAGGAGATTGAAAGAATGGTTTGAAGCAGCGAAGGATCATGAAAAAGAACGAATTGTGATCACGCACGGTAAGATTTCAAATGAACATTTTTTATACGATGATAATGGTTATGGGTATTTTATCAATTTTGAACAGTCTAATATGAGTTCGCCTTTGCATGATTTATTGCCATTCTTGGCGAAATCGTTAGGAGGATTTCCAAAAAGACCTGAGGAATTAGTTGAATGGATTTATACGTATTTTAAATACTTTCCACTTAAAGAGCATGAAATGCATTTGTTCTTAAGTTATTTTGCTCATCCTGGTCCGGTTACTGAAACGGTTGAATATTTTTTCAAAGAAGGAAAAAACAGAAATGAGCGAAAAGCCGTTCAAAAGCTGCAAAGAGATTATTGGTTGTTGAAAAACACCGAGTTTATTGTCGCGAGAATTGATGAAACGGAAAGACAAATTAAACTACAAAAAGAAGCCCAAAATGATGCCCAGAATGAGCAATAAAATTCTGGGCATTTTTCATTATATCAGCTCCAAATGGAAGGCCAAAGCGATTAATATAAATATCGCTAATAATAGGACATCGAACGTGGTTGGAAGTAGGAGCGTTCTTATACCTTGGAAAACACAAAATGGAATAATAAATTGATTGCAAACGCCCCTACAAGTTTTTAACCATGGCGGAAGTGTATACGGATTATAACGCCTTTTCATCCTTTATCCTCCTCTCGGGTTACCCTTTTTACATATCGTATGTCCAAAATAAGTGATAAGTGTCTATAACGATGTGCATTATTTGAAAAGAGCTATAAAAATAGTAAGTAATTATACCAAATTGGAGGATCAATGGACTTAGATTAATATAATTGCACCAAAATCGAAGTTAATTGCACATCTACCAAAAAAATGGATATTTCTAATCAGGCCTGAAGGTCAAGAATAAAATAGTTCATATAAGGATAAAATAAAAAATGGGAATACCTTATTGACGGTAATCCCCTTTTTTAGGTAGTATATGTGTATACTTAAATTATTAAAGATTAAATACATAATAAGCGTTGATAGGGAAGAGTACAGTGACCTTTTGCTTTTAGAGAGGAAGACCATTAGCTGAAAGGGATTCTAAGCAAATCCATTGGAAAGTCACCCTAGAGCTTCTTTCGTGAAAGAACTTCATTCGAGTAGTGAAAGACGGATCATCCGTTATCTATATAAGTGCCAGCAGGCTTTTTTTCTGTTGGAAAAAAGGTGGTACCGCGAACGCAGCTCCATTCGTCCTTTTATGATGAATGGGGTTTTTTATTTTGTTATGAAACAGGAGGAAAATTGTAATGGAACAAAAAGAACTGACAATGCCAACGAAATATGATCCGCAAACAATTGAAAAAGGCAGATATCAATGGTGGTTAGAAGGAAAATTTTTTGAAGCCAAAAATGATCAAGAAAAACAGCCCTATACAATCGTGATTCCACCGCCAAACGTAACAGGAAAGCTACATTTAGGACATGCATGGGATACAACCCTACAAGATATTTTAACAAGAATGAAACGGATGCAAGGCTATGATGTCCTTTGGCTACCTGGGATGGACCATGCTGGGATTGCCACTCAAGCAAAAGTAGAAGCAAAATTGCGTGAGGAAGGAAAAAGCCGTTATGATTTAGGTCGTGAAAAATTCCTTGAACAAACATGGGCATGGAAGGAAGAATATGCAGGTTATATTCGTGAGCAATGGTCAAAACTGGGGCTTGGACTTGATTATACTCGTGAACGTTTCACCATGGATGAAGGTCTTTCTAAAGCGGTTAACGAAGTATTTGTGAAGCTTTATGAAAAAGGGCTCATTTATCGCGGTGAATATATTATTAACTGGGATCCAGCAACGAAAACAGCGATTTCTGATATTGAAGTTATCTATAAAGATGTTCAAGGGGCATTTTATCATATGAATTATCCACTTGCAGATGGATCTGGATCCATTGAAATTGCAACAACTCGTCCAGAAACGATGTTAGGGGATACAGCGGTTGCTGTTCATCCAGAAGATGATCGCTACAAGCATTTAATTGGAAAAACGGTTATTTTGCCAATTGTCGGCCGTGAAATTCCAATTGTTGCGGATGATTATGTTGATATGGAATTTGGTTCCGGTGCTGTGAAAATTACCCCTGCCCATGATCCAAATGACTTTGAAGTAGGGAACCGTCACAATTTAGAGCGAGTTCTTGTGATGAATGAAGACGGTACGATGAATGAAAAAGCTGGCAAATATAAAGGTCTTGATCGTTTTGAATGCCGTAAGCAAATTGTCAAAGATCTTCAAGAGCTAGGAGTACTGTTTAAAATTGAAGACCATATGCACTCAGTCGGTCACTCTGAACGAAGCGGTGCTGTTGTTGAGCCTTATCTATCAACACAATGGTTTGTGAAAATGCAGCCACTTGCTGATGAAGCCATTGAACTGCAAAAATCAGAAGGAAAAGTAAATTTTGTTCCTGAACGCTTTGAGAAAACGTATTTGCACTGGATGGAAAATATTCGTGACTGGTGTATTTCTCGTCAGCTTTGGTGGGGCCATCGTATTCCTGCTTGGTATCATAAAGAAACAGGTGAAATATATGTGGGTCATGAAGCACCAGCAGATAGCGAAAACTGGAAACAAGACAATGATGTATTAGATACATGGTTCAGTTCTGCACTTTGGCCATTCTCCACATTAGGCTGGCCTGATCAAGATGCTGAAGATTTCAAACGTTATTACCCAACAGATGCGCTTGTAACTGGCTATGATATCATTTTCTTCTGGGTATCACGGATGATTTTCCAAGGAATCGAATTTACAGGACAACGTCCATTTAAAGATGTACTGATTCATGGTCTAATTCGTGATGTGGAAGGACGCAAAATGAGTAAGTCCTTAGGCAACGGTGTTGATCCAATGGATGTCATTGATCAATACGGTGCAGACGCCCTTCGTTATTTCTTAGCAACAGGAAGCTCACCTGGTCAAGATTTACGATTCAGCATGGAAAAGATTGAATCTACTTGGAACTTTGCCAATAAAATTTGGAATGCGTCTCGTTTTGCTTTAATGAATATGGACGGCTTGAAATATGAAGAAATTGATATTACTGGAGAAAAATCAGTTGCTGATAAATGGATTTTAACGCGCTTAAATGAAACCATTGAAACGGTTACTCGTTTATCTGAACGCTATGAATTTGGTGAAGTGGGTCGTGTTCTTTATAACTTCATTTGGGATGAATTCTGTGACTGGTATATCGAAATGGCGAAGCTTCCACTTTATGGTGAAGATGAAGCAGCAAAGAAAACAACTCGTTCGATTCTTGCCTATGTTCTAGATAACACGATGCGTTTATTGCATCCATTCATGCCATTTATTACGGAAGAAATCTGGCAAAACCTTCCACATGAAGGTGAGTCCATTACAGTGGCAAAATGGCCAGAAAATGATGCAGTATTAACGGACTTACAAGCTGCAGAGGAAATGAAGTTACTTGTTGAAATCATTCGTTCTGTTCGTAACAGTCGTGCAGAAGTGAATACACCAATGAGCAAGAAAATTAAAATGATCGTGAAAGCGAAGGATCAAGCTGTGCTTGCGATCTTAGAGAAAAACAGAGCTTATTTGGAACGCTTCTGTAATCCGGAAGAACTTCAATTAGCAACAGACAGTAGAAACTCCAGATAAAGCAATGACAGCGATTGTAACAGGTGCGGAAATCATTCTTCCACTCGAAGGGCTGATTAATCTAGAAGAAGAAATTGCTCGTCTAGAGAAAGAATGGGAAAAACTAAATAAAGAAGTCGAACGTGTGCAAAAGAAATTAAGCAACGAAGGCTTTGTTAAAAAAGCTCCTGAAAAGGTCATTGAAGAAGAAAAGGCAAAAGAAAAAGACTACACAGAAAAAAGAACAGCTGTTGAAGCCCGCCTTAACGAATTAAAAGGCGTATAATGATTTAAAATAAATACGGTGTCAGGCATCATAAATGGACAAATGTCTTTTTGGTGTGCCTGACACCTTCAAGTTGGAGGGACAACTATGTTTGAGACATATGAAGAAGCACTACACTGGATTCATTCTCGATTACGATTAGGGATCAAACCCGGCTTAATGAGAATGGAATGGATGTTGGAGAAATTGGATCATCCAGAACAGAAAGTGAAATTTGTTCATATCGGAGGGACGAATGGAAAAGGTTCAACGGTTACGTATTTACGATCCATTCTTGAAAGTGCAGGTTATGAAACGGGCACTTTTACATCACCTTACATTGAGCAATTCAATGAGCGAATCAGTCTGAATGGAATTCCCATATCAGATGAAGAAATTACGCAACTAGCAAATGTCATTTATCCGCTCTCAGTTGAACTTGAAGGCACAGAGCTAGGCGGTCCATCTGAATTTGAAATCATTACTGCCATGGCGATTTATTATTTTGCTGAGGTTCATCCCGTTGATTTTGCTCTATTTGAAGTGGGACTTGGTGGTCGGTTTGATTCAACAAATGTTATTCAACCTCTACTATCCATCATCACGAATATTGGATTAGATCATACGCAATTTTTAGGAAGTACTCATAAAGAAATTGCCTTTGAAAAAGCGGGGATTATCAAACAAGATACAAGCATCATTTCTGCCGTCAAGCAGCCAGAAGCACAAGAAGTGATTGTGAATAAAGCAAATGAAATGCAAGCACCCCTCTATTTTTTAAATAAAGAATTTAACATAGTGGATCATGTTTCCATTGAGTCAGGTGAAACATTTACGTTGCAATCAAATGAGCATACACTTCAAGACTTAACCATTACAATGTTCGGTCAACATCAGACGGAGAATGCTGCCCTTGCTGTGATGGCTGCCATACTGCTTGGAAAAGAGCATTCCTATTTGATTGAAGAACACCATATTCGCGAAGGCCTACAAGATGCCCATTGGCCAGGTCGTTTTGAATTTGTATCGCATAACCCAATCCTTATTCTTGATGGGGCTCATAATGAAGAAGGAGTTACAGCTTTAACAGCTGAACTAGCAAAACGTTATCATGATAAAAAAATTAAGATTATTTTTACCGCCCTTGCCGATAAAAAACTGGATGAGATGATCCATCTGCTCGATCAAGTAGCAGATGAAATTACTTTTGTCAGCTTTGATTACCCACGTGCTACGTCTGTAGAGGTTTTGTTTAATCTTAGCGGTTCTGCGCATAAAAAAATGGATGAAGATTGGAAACAAGTTCTAACTTCTGAGTATAAGTCGGTAAAAGAAAATGAAATACTAGTGGTGACTGGATCGCTCTATTTTATTTCACAGGTGAAGCATTTTTTGCGTGAAACCTTGTTATAATACTACAATTGAGAAAAATTGCAGCTGGGAAATAAGTTGATAAGGAATGAATGTATGAAAAAAGTACTTTTACTTGGATTTCTAATCCTTTTATTTGTAACGGGCTGTCAAAGTAATTCAAACGAAACAACAGAGAAAAATGTTGATGATACGAAGTATGAAGATTATGTATATACGAAGTATGATCTGGATGTGAAAGATAAGGTCAAATTAGGGAATGCAGATGCTAAGAATAGCATTGTGCTAGCTTTTGATTATTCATGTCCGTGGTGTCACAAGTGGATGGGCGAAGTATTACCGGTTGTTCAGGAAAAATATCTTGATACGGGCAAAGCCAATTATGTAGGCCAACCACTTGTACTGCTGAATCAATCATCCCTTTTGTTGTCACATGTTGATTATTACATGGAAAAAAATAAATCAGATCAGTTATACGATATTCAACTTCGAATGGTTAAGGAATCGCCAAATGAGAATTGGGGAACAGAGGATTATGTCCAAACACTTACTGAAAGACTATGGTGTAAACATTAGTATAGAGGAATTAGAAAAAAATAATCCTGATCCTATTTCGCTCACACGGAATTACACGAAGAATTTAGGCGTGGAATTTGTCCCTACTTTGTACATCAATGGCATTAAGGTGTATGATGCATTTAATTTAGAGGAAATTGAAAAAATCCTTAATGGGGAAATAAAGGAAAAAGATACGATACAGGTTCCTGTTGCGGAATGATCTATCTTAAAAAACAGCTTATTCGATATAATACTTGTATCGATAAGCTGTTTTTTAGTATATCAATGGAAGATATTTGCTATATTTACATAGTTTATATTATTATTTAGTAATAGGTATAAATACATCCTTTAGTTTTTTAGAAAATGTCACACGTGAAACAATCGATAAAGCAAGTCTTTTTTAGTAGCGTTCAATTGTGATTGCGATAAAAGTTAACAAATATTTCTTAATTTATTTTACTTTCCACTACTAGTATTAGATGGTAAAATAAAATTAGAATTAAATTAAGGAAATTCGAACTAGTTGTTTAAGTAGTTAGAAAGTCGCGAATAATTATATTATGATTGTAAAAACAGTATTTTTAATTTTCCTTATAAAGAAGATAAAGGATGCGATGAGGTATGACTTGTATATGGGCACCTAAGTCATACGGAGCTACTGGTGCAACCTCCCTTTGCAGACCGTATAACAGTATACAACATGTAAAGGTTTTTTGTTGATTTTAAGAGTTTGACTATGACTCTTGGAATATAGGAATTATTTATATAGTAAAAAAAGGGGGAGATGGTTCAAATGATAAAAAAACTTTTGAACAAAAAAATGAAGTTTTTAAAGAATCAAAAGGGGTTAACGTTGATTGAATTGTTAGTTGTTATTGTGATTTTGGGGATTATTGCGGCGATTGCGATTCCGATGGTAATGGGTAATCGAGACTAATGCTGCATATAAGTACTAATGAACAAAATCTTTCAATACTACAGGATGCAGTTAAACGATTTATGAGGTAGTGATGGTGCTACTCCTGTTGCAACTAGAACTATGCTGATACTAGAAGCTTACTAACGGTGAAGGTGATGGCACTGCTGAGGGTGGTCCATATCTTGAATCTTGCCTACAGTAAAAGAGGTTGATGATTGTACAGATGATACAGCTGTCATTACTTATACTGCAGATGGTGTTGGAATTGATGCTAAATGCTTAGCACCAGTAGTACCATAAATAACAGGAACATAACTACATAATAAAAAAGCTAAAAAAGCTGTCGCGTCATTTTTGGCGGCGACAGCTTTTTTGATACATAGTATACACATTGAGAAGGGAAGAATTTTGTTGGTAGTTATCGATATTCTAGTCATTATTTACGCACTCATCCTAGGAAGTTTTTTCAACGTCGTTGCCATTCGTCTATTAAAAAAAGAATCGATTGCTTTCCCACCTTCTCATTGTACGCAATGCAAACATAGATTACATGTACTAGATTTGATTCCCGTTTTTAGTTATTTATTTTTAAAAGGAAAATGTCGATATTGTCAAACAAAAATCTCCGCTTTATATCCATTTGGTGAATTGCTAACTGCAGTCTCTATTTTCTTCGTTTATAAGAATGTTGGTTTATCACTAGAACTTATACCTGCACTACTTTTAACGGTATTATTAGTGATTTCCGTTTTAACAGATATTCGTGAACAGTTAATTCTTGATAATGTCACATTACCAATGCTTGGGTTATTAGTGATTACCCGTCTATTTATTGGAACAGAACCTTTTTGGTATTACCTACTAGGTGGGGGAGTCGGCTTTTTATTACTATTACTACTTGCAATTGTCAGTAAAGGAGGCATGGGTGGGGGAGATATTAAACTCTATGCAGCCATTGGTGTTGCCTTAGGACCTTCTCTAACAGTCATGAGTCTCGTCCTTGCGTCCTTTGTTGGAGCAATTGTAGGGCTTTTCCTAATGATGACTGGAAAAGTAAAACGAGGGCAACCGATTGCCTTCGGACCAGCTATTTTAATAGGAACGATCATGGCTTATACCTATGGATATCAAATATGGGAATGGTATATAAGCTTTTGGTAGAGGTGGACGTTTATGAAGAATGAGAAAGGAATTACATTAATAGAGCTTTTGGTCGCAGTAGTTATTATTGGAATTATTATTATACCGCTTTTGACACTTTTTACTGGAACTTTTTCAAGAACGGTTGTTCAAGGGAAGGAAAGTCAAATTGGTTATTTTGCCGAAGAAGTTATGGAAGAAGCAAGGGTATCCTCTTATCCAAGTATATTGAGTAATCAATAAATTTATGGAACATGCACTGATGACTCAGGTTGTGGACCTATTAATCTATCAGAAGATAATTTATCCCTTGTTAATGTTACGAATATGTGATGCAGTCTATACAATTAAATTTGAAAACGTTTGGATTCTTCAATAACAAATACTGAATTAAGAGGTAATCTTTTTTCAAGTTAGAGTAGTTGTTGAAACAATTGAAGCACCTAGTAAAACAATTGAATTGACAACGGTAGTGAGGAAATACAATAAATAGTCAACGTGGAGTACCCTTATTTGAATTGCTTGTCACAGTATCTATTATGGCCATAATTTCTATTCCCGTATTTATGATAGTTAATAACACAATGAAAGTACATCAGGACACAAGTATAAGAAATCAACTTCAACATGAAGTGAGGTTTATTACTCAATATATGAGTGCGAAAGTTAGAGATGGAGCCACTATTAATGGTACAGAAGCTGAGTAGGCATTAACAAAAGGTTCTCAGACTTTTTTTAGATATAATGATTCATCAAAAACAGTCTATTTCCAAAATGGAACAGATGTCCTTCTCGAGTAATATTGTTGAGTTTAGTGTGGATAAAATTGATGATGAAAGTGGTTCTGATAATATAAAAATTAAAGTGAAACTTTCACTTGAAGATAGAGGGAGAACTTACAATACAATACAATTATTTATTCTACCCCAGGTTCACGTTTTATTAATAAAAAAACACTTGAGGTAGGTGTGTAAAAAATGGAACGGTTAAAATCCTTAAATAACGAACGTGGTGCTACCGTATTATTGACATTATTTATTGTATTGTTTGTTTCAATTGTAGGTGTTGCATTATTAAATACAACTTTTTATGGTCAAAAAATTAATAAAGTAGCATTAGCAGAGCAACAGGAATTTTATCGTCTTGAAGGTGCGATTGAAATGATGTTGTTTGAAATGGACAAATTTTCTATAACTATCACTGAACCTTGTGATCGCTATTTCAGATTTCTTAATTGAAAAATGGTATATCTGTCTGATGATTGTCCTTCTCTTTGTTTTAATCTATGTTGCCATTAAGCGCCACCCAAAAGGACAATATATGTTCGATTTAGTAAAGTTAAAAATTCCAGTATTTGGAATGCTGAATCAAAAGCAAATAATAGCTAGAATTACAAGAACAATGGCATCCCAATTTGCTAGTTCCGTACCCGTTCTACAAATATTAAGCATGAGTGCTGAAGTAGCCAACAATCTGGTGATTGCAAAAGTGTTAAAACAATCACGTGAATCTCTTCGCAGAGGCTCAAGTTTATCGGATCCTTTTGCTCAAAGTTGGGTTTTTCCAAAACTAGTTAGTCATATGATTGCCATCGGTGAAGAAACGGGACAATTAGATATGATGTTAGAGAAAATTGCTGATTTTTATGAAGAAGAAGTAGATCAAATGGCTACTCGATTAAGTGCTATTTTAGAACCTTTAATGATTGCTATTCTTGGTATAATTGTAGGATTTATCGTATTAGCTGCGATGATGCCGATGTTCTCGATCTATGAGAATGTTTGATATGGACATTAAATCAGCAAAATGGTTATGAAATCTCTTTTAAAAAATTTGACGAAAGCATTCAATAACAAGACGACAAATGTCTTGTTATTTTTTTTTGACCTTATGATAGGATGGTAGCAATCAGCAATTGATGGGGAGGGTCGAAATGAAAATGGACAAGTCAAATAAAGGGAACACCATTACGATAAAAATCAACAGAAAGGATCTTCCACCAAAAGAACAGGATGATACACCTGTACAGAGTAAAATAAGAGAAAAGTCAGAGTCGCATTTGTCAGAAAGTGGTGAGCAGGAGTCTGCTGCTGCCAAAGAGCCGATTGAAGAAGGCGAAACTTTTGAATGGATACTGCCAGCAAAGAAAGGTGCGACAGAGAGTAAACAATCTAAAAATGGATCTATTGAAAAGATAGAAGAGTCGAAGTCAAAGTCGAAACTTCCTCCCTTTTTGAATAAAGTGAATAAATCAGAGCAACCGAGAAAAGGGATGTTTACCCCCATCTTTCTTGCCATTTTTTTTGCCGTATTAGTAGGGACAACCTTTGGATTAACGATGCTTAAAATGGTGCCCCCTGAGCAAGTGACAGTTGGTGAACAGCCAGTAGTTGGGACGGAACAAAAAGAGGAAACACCGATTGCAGCTGGAAGTGTAGAACTGACTCTCCCTTCTCTTTCAGGATCGGTTGTTCAGGAGGGTGTGTATACTTCTCAGGAAAGTGCAGAACAAATTCAAAATTCATTAAAAGAGAGAGGGATACCAGCTGAAGTATTCTCTGTTGACGGGAAATTTGCCCTTTTTATCGGAGTAGCTCAGAATGTTGAGGCTGCGAAAGTAATGGGTCAAGCTTATAAAGCAAGTGGTACGGACACGTTTACAAAGGAATTTATTATAGAAGAAAAAACAGTTTCAAATCTTAAAGAAGAAGAGAAGAAACTACTAGAACTAGCTCCACCGATTTATCAAACCCTTGTGACGAGCCTTTCAAATGGGATCCCTACTGAAATGAAGGCAACCTTTGAACAACAGTCCGCAGATTTGACGAAAATAGACAAGAATAAGATTCAGAACAAAGAAATGATCATCCTCTATTCCGAGCTTGAAGCAGCAACTGCGCAATTAAAGAAATATGATGAAAATCCTGATCCTAAGACATTAACATTGATTCAACAACATTTATTATCCTTTTTATCGAGCTATCAGAGCCTATAATCGCAACGTGTTAGCGGTTCAATTCATCGGCAATGAGAGAGAAATGTCACAAGAAGTCGATTAAAGTATTTTCCGGGAAATGAAAAAAGGATGCTCAGGTGCCAGTTATGTGTAAAGAGGATGATTCTTCTTTGCACATTTTTAATGGACTAAAACAGATATAGTTGGAAGATTCTTAAAACATTCAAATAAAATGTCCAGAATGAATTGTTTGTCAGGACTATTAGTGATAGGATTACAATGTATCTCCCTAAACTTCAAAAGGTAAGGTGAAAAAGAAAATGCATATGCAAAACCTCATTTTAGCTTCGTCATCTCCACGCCGAAAAGAACTTCTAGAAAATCTCCAATTATCCTTTATCACAGTAAGCAGCGATGTAGATGAGAGTTATGATCTTAGCTGGAAGCCAGATCAAATTGTGATGGAACTTAGCCATCGAAAAGCGATGTCTGTATCTGAGAAAAATCCAAATGCTTTTGTTATTGGATCGGATACCGTCGTCGTAGTTGATAACACGATTTTAGGAAAACCGCAAAACCGTGAGGAAGCTTTTAAGATGTTAAAAAAGCTTTCGGGTAGAATGCATTCCGTTTATACAGGTGTGTCTATTATTGCACCGACAGAAGTACGAAACTTTTTTGAAAAAACAGATGTCGTATTTTGGGAGTTATCAGATGAAGAAATCATCCAGTATCTAGACACAGGTGAACCGTTCGATAAGGCTGGGGCCTACGGCATACAAGGGTTCGGCAGTCTTCTTGTGAAACAAATAACAGGGGATTATTTTGCTGTAGTGGGTCTTCCTGTTTCACGAACGTTCCGAGAATTAAAAAAGGCAGGGTACTCTGTTTAACTTTATTTTAGCAGAAGTCTCCCCATTCTATAAGTTTCTTCTGTCTCCCATTTACGGGGAAAAGGAGTTAATAAATTGCAGACAGATACATTAATGATTCGTGATTTTCCAAAGGATGAACGCCCTCGGGAACGCTTTATTCAAAATGGTCCGGAGAGCTTGTCAAACCATGAATTAGTTGCCCTTATGTTGCGTACGGGCACAAAAGAAGAATCTGTACTACAACTTTCCAATCGTCTTCTAACCCATTTTGAGGGATTAAGGTTACTAAAGGATGCAACACTTGATGAAATTACCTCTATAAAAGGAATCGGATCTGCTAAAGCTATTCAAGTATTAGCTGCTGTTGAATTAGGCAGAAGGATTTCAAACCTCAACTACGATGACCGCTATGTGATCCGTTCACCAGAAGACGGTGCTAAATATGTGATGAATGACATGAGATTTCTTTCTCAGGAACACTTCGTCACTCTTGTATTTAAATACAAAAAATCAAGTTCTTCATAAAAAAACCGTTTTCATCGGAAGTTTAAATGCCTCAATTGTCCATCCACGAGAGGTATATAAAGAAGCATTGCGTCGATCAGCAGCATCTATTATTTGTATTCATAATCACCCTAGCGGCGATCCCTCGCCAAGTCGTGAAGATATTGAAGTGACGAAGCGGCTGAATGAATGTGGCAAAATTCTTGGGATTGATTTACTTGATCATTTAATTATTGGGGAAAATAAATTTGTTAGTTTAAAGGAGAAAGGGTATTTATGACCTAGGATTTTAGATGAGGTTAGGATATAATATATTTTGTGATTTTTTTACGTTTCATCTTTGACTTGTGAAGTATTCGACGTAACAGTTTAGGGAAAATGGACAACTTAGGAATTTTTTAAAAAATACTATAAAAATAAAAATTAACTTCCATCAGGTTGAGGTCCTAAAAATCTGTTTATCGGGTAATCAGGCCTTATCTTTGAAGGTATGCATTTTGTTTCAGAAGGGGAGATACAATAATGTTTGGAATAGGCACAAGAGATCTCGGAATTGATCTTGGTACTGCAAATACACTAGTTTATGTTAAGGGAAAAGGAATTGTTGTCAGAGAACCTTCTGTCGTAGCGTTACAAACGGATACAAGAAATATTGTCGCTGTTGGAAACGATGCTAAAAACATGATTGGCCGTACTCCGGGAAATGTTGTGGCATTACGTCCGATGAAGGATGGCGTAATCGCTGATTATGATACGACAGCAGTCATGATGAAATATTATATGAGAGAAGCAGTGAAATCAAAAGGCATTTTTTCAGGAAAGCCTTATGTAATGGTTTGTGTTCCTTCCGGTATTACAGCCGTTGAAGAAAGGGCTGTGATTGATGCAACTCGCCAAGCAGGTGCGAGGGATGCCTATACAATTGAAGAGCCATTTGCTGCTGCTATTGGAGCGAATTTACCCGTCTGGGAACCTACTGGTAGTATGGTTGTTGATATTGGTGGTGGAACGACTGAAGTGGCCATCATTTCGCTAGGTGGAATTGTTACGAGTCAATCCATCCGAATCGCAGGAGATGAAATGGATGATGCTATCGTCAATTATATTCGTAAAACGTATAATTTAATGATTGGGGATCGCACATCTGAAACGATCAAGATGGAAGTCGGTTCTGCTGGGGATTCAGAGGGTATTGATAATATGGAAATTCGTGGACGTGATCTTTTAACAGGACTTCCAAAAACAATTGAAATTACAGCCAAGGAAATTTCGATTGCACTACGTGATACAGTAGAGGCAATTGTGGATGCTGTGAAAGTTACGCTGGAAAAAACTCCACCTGAACTAGCTGCTGACATTATGGATCGAGGAATTGTTTTAACTGGCGGAGGTGCCCTTTTACGCAATCTTGATAAAGTGATTAGTGAAGAGACGAATATGCCTGTATTGATCGCTGAAAATCCACTAGATTGTGTGGCAATTGGAACAGGAAAAGCACTTGATCACATTCATTTATTTAAAAATAAAGCGCGTGATTCACGCTAATGCTAGGTTTAGAGGTGTAAGAAATGCCGTCGTTTTTTTTGAACAAACGCCTGATTATTTTGCTTGTTAGTATGATCATTCTTGTATCCTTAATAGGGTTTTCGCTTAAAGAACGTAAAGAATTGACCTGGCCAGAACAGTTTGTAAAGGATACAACTGGCTGGGTTCAAACCCTTGTATCAAGACCGGCTAACTATATTGCCGGTTTTTTTGGAAATGTGAAGGACTTGCAAAATACATACGTTGAAAATAAAGAGTTACGTTCAAGACTAGATGAGCTCGCACAGCTTAAAGCGGATGTACAAACGTTAACGGAAGAAAATAATGAGTTCCGTGATATCTTAGATAAAAAGGATTCTTTGAGTGATTATAAACAGATTCAAGCAACTGTAATTGGTCGTAATCCAGATCGTTGGGACGAGCTGCTGATCATTAATAAAGGCTCAACCGATGGGATTGAGAGGGATATGGCTGTTATTACTTCGACTGGACTGATTGGAAAGGTGAAAAATAGTCGTCAATTCACTTCTACTATACAACTGTTATCCTCCACAGATACAACCAATCGTGTTTCAGCCGAAATTGTTGGAAATCAGCCCAATCAACCCAATCAGCCTTATTACGGTCAGATTGAAGGCTTTGATGCAGAAAAAGAAATGCTTTTGTTAAAGAAAATTCCATATGAAGCAAAGATTGAAAAGGGGCAGCTTGTTCAAACATCTGGAATGGGAGGCGTTTTCCCATCACGGCTTATTATTGGAACGGTTGAAGAAGTGGTTCCAGATGAATTTGGACTAACCCAAACTGCCTTTGTAAAACCTGGGGCAAATTTCTATGATTTGGAGCATGTCATGGTTATTGAACGAAGTATGATTCAGCCTGAATTAAGGGATTTGCTAGGTGATGAAAAGGAGGCGAAGTAGTGAAAAAAGCTTTTCTTCCGATCATTATTAGTCTTTGCTTTCTTTTTGAAAGTATATTTGTTGAATTGTTGCCAGCGGAACTTTTTAAAAGTTCAAGAATATTAGTGCCTCATTTTCTCATGGTGACCATTATTTTTGTCACCATCTATATCAGCCCAAAGCATGGCATTATGTATGGATTTATTTTCGGCATTCTTTTTGATATCGTGTATACTGAAATTATCGGCATCTATTTATTCATGTTTCCTTTGGTTGCTTATATCACTTCATGGATCATGAGAATTCTTCAAACCAATATTATTCTTGTATCTTTTGTTGCTATATTAGGAGTCGGATTTTTGGAATTAGGTGTTTATGAAATGAATTTTATAATTGGCCGAACGAATATGAGCTTGGCAAGTTTTGTGGATATTAGACTTGTACCGACATTAATTTTAAATTTCATTTTTATCATTCTTGTTTCCTACCCACTGAGAAAATATTTAGACCTCTATGCTGAGGCATTGAGAAATGAATAAGGCAATAGGATGTTTGAGCCATTTAAATAAAAATGTCATTTTTTGTTGTGTGAAAAAGGAGTTTAGACGAGTTTAGTCGAAGTAGTTAAACGGTTTTTACATATATATGAAGCATTCTAGTCTTGAAAAAACAATTGAAGTGGTGGAGTTTTTTAATTATATCGCTCCAGTACAAATTTCCTAATTTGACAGTTCTCTAGTTGAGGTGAACATCTTGAAATGAAAAAACTCCAAACTGTAACAATTAAAGGAACAAAGGATGGCTTAATTCTCCATCTCGATGATAATTGTTCCTATGATGAGCTTAAGAATGAGATCTCTTTTAAATTGTCGGAAAGCTCACGTGTACAAGAAGATAATAAATTAATTACCGTAAGTGTTCAATTGGGTAATCGCTTTCTAACAGATATACAAATGGAAGAGTTAAAAAATTTAATCATGCAAAAGAAGAATTTTGTTGTTGACACGATTCAATCAAATGTCTTAACAAAAGCAGCATTTGAAAAAATGAAGGAAGAACAGGAAATTACCTCTGTTTCCAAAATTATTCGCTCTGGTCAAATATTGCAAGTACCTGGTGATTTATTATTAATTGGTGATGTGAATCCAGGTGGAACGGTGATGGCAGGAGGCAATGTGTTTGTAATGGGAGTATTAAAGGGAATTGCTCATGCTGGTTGCTTTGGAAATGAAGAGGCGATTGTAGCGGCATCCGTTATGAAACCTTCACAGATTCGCATTAGCCATTGTATTAATCGGGCGCCTGACCAACATATGGATGATGAAAATCATGAAATGGAATGTGCTTATATAGATGAAGACAATCAAATAATGATTGATAGATTGCAAGTATTAATGCAACTTAGACCGAATTTAACGAGATTGGAAAGGGGACGCTAGGATGGGAGAAGCAATAGTCATCACATCAGGTAAAGGCGGAGTTGGTAAAACAACAACTTCTGCAAACATTGGTACAGCCTTAGCCCTTCAAGGAAAACGGGTATGTTTGGTGGATACTGACATTGGACTTCGTAATCTTGATGTGGTGATGGGACTTGAAAATCGAATTATATATGATCTTGTTGATGTAATAGAGGAAAGATGTAAAATTCATCAAGCACTTGTAAAAGATAAACGATTTGATGACCTTCTTTATCTTCTTCCCGCTGCACAAACAAGCGATAAAACAGCTGTGAACCCTGAACAAATGAAAAAGTTGATTGATGGATTAAAGCAAGATTATGATTATATCATTATCGATTGTCCTGCAGGAATTGAGCAAGGGTATAAAAATGCTGTTGCAGGTGCAGATCGAGCCATTGTTGTTACAACTCCAGAAGTATCTGCTGTAAGGGATGCAGATCGGATTATCGGTTTACTTGAAAGGGAAGAAAATGTCGCTCCTCCAAAGTTAGTGATCAATCGGATCCGTAGTCATATGATGCGTAATGGAGATATGCTGGATGTGGATGAAGTGACAAATCACTTATCCATTGATTTAATCGGAATTGTTGCTGACGATGATGAAGTGATAAAGGCCTCTAACAGTGGCGAGCCCATTGTGCTAAATCCAAATAGCAAAGCAAGTATTGCCTATCGAAATATAGCAAGAAGAATTTTAGGTGAGTCCATACCTCTCCAAAATTTAGAACAGGAACACAAAGGGGTTTTCTCAAAAATAAAGAAATTTTTTGGTGTGAAGTAAAAAAAGCCGGGACTCATTGTCTCCGGTTTTTTGAATTTTCTTTTTGATTCAATATCCATTCCAAAAACACAAAAAGTGCAAAAATGTCTATTTCGGGTGCCTGACACGGATGGGAGGGGAATGGCATATTTCTGGGGGACTGTTCATAGACTTGTACTAATAAACGTCTACTAGGAATGGTGGGAGGATCATGCGTTCGAGAAGTGATGACATCCGTAAACGAATTGAAAAACGTAAAAAAGAACAGGAGCGATTGACGAAGCAGACTAGTACACAACTGTCTTGGACGGAAGATGAAGAGCGTTATGGTTTTCAAAAAATGGAATCATATGAAATGGGGCCTATTGAGGAATCCAATCATCCACTTTTTCGTAAAGAAGTATTTATTTTTAAAATACTAGCATCTGCGTGTCTGGTGCTGATTGTTGCCATTATGTTTCGAAGTCAAACCCCTATTTTAGATCCTGCAAAGGAATTTGTTACGAAATCGATGCAAGAGGATTTTCAATTTGCAGCCGTATCTGACTGGTATGAAAGTACATTTGGAAAACAGTTAGCCTTGTTACCGACATCTGATCCTGATAAGACTCCAAATAGTGAAAAAGAATCGAAACAAATGCAATATGCCTTACCTGCTTCAGGTAGGATTCTAGAGAAATTTGGTGAAAATGGACAAAGAATCACCATTGAAATTGGTAAGGGTGCGAATGTTGAAGCTATGAATGAGGGACTTGTCAGCTTTATCGGGCAGAAGGATGGATTTGGTCAGACGGTTGTGATCCAGCATGCTGATAAAAGTTATGCATGGTACGGCAATTTAAGTTCAATGGATGTTACTTTATACGAGTATATTGAAAAGGGTGCTTCAATTGGAAAAGCAACGGAGTATGAAGATGGAACAAATGGTTCTTTCTATTTTGCTATTAAAGAGGGAGAAGACTTTGTTGACCCAAATCAGGTGATTGAATTTGATTAATTCATTTAAAGTCCTAACCTATATTCAGATCCATCCATTATTATGGTTTGTTATGGCTCTAGCCATTATGACGGCACACTTTTTTGAACTGACTATGTTTTTAATCATCGTGTTAATTCATGAACTTGGACATGCGTTTGCCGCTTCGTTTTATTCTTGGCGAATAAAACGAATCTCACTCCTCCCATTTGGGGGAGTAGCCGAAATGGATGAGCATGGAAATAGGCCATTAAAGGAAGAAGCCATTGTGACACTTGCGGGTCCCTTACAACATGTGTGGATGATTGGGGGGGCTATACTCTTTTATCAGATCAACTGGTTACCCGAGGATCTTTACAAGCAATTTATTGAATTTAACACGATGGTCCTTGTGTTTAATATGCTACCGATTTGGCCGCTTGATGGTGGAAAACTTTTGTATCTTTGGCGATCACTACACGAATCCTTTGTGGTAGCACATAAAAAAACGTTAATTATTTCTGCAAGTTGTCTCATGCTATTTTCTTTGCTCTTGCTTTTCATTCAACCAGTGAATTTAAATTTATGGATCGTGATTAGTTTTCTTGCTTTTTCTCTTTATTATGAGTGGAAACAAAGACGCTATGTTTTTTTGCGTTTTTTATTGGAAAGGTATTATGGAAGTAAAATGGAATTTCAATCCTTAAAGCCCATCCACGTCAAGGAAGAAGAGTCCGTTCTTTTTGTACTTGAACAATTTAAGCGGGGTCAAAAGCATTTAATCGTCATTGAAAAAGAAGATAATGAAACGAGTCAGCTTGATGAAAACGAGTTGTTACATGCCTATTTTTCAGAAAAAAGACTTTCTGCAAAAATTGGAGAGTTGCTTTATCCCTATTAAATGGACATAATAAAGTGAGAAATAAATGAGTGAATCCCTTTTGGTGATTCACTCATTTTAATTGGGTAAAGTGAGGAAATAGGCATTGAAGAAATTAATTGTAAACTATTTGACTAGAGAAAAACGATTTGCTCTTTTAGCTGATCAAAGGGTAGAGAAGCTAGTGGTTAATCAGCCTAAACATACGTCATCTGTCGGAAATATATATGTGGGTACGGTGACAAAGGTACTTCCTGGAATGAATGCAGCATTTGTTGAAATCGGTGAGGAGAAGAATGGGTTTATTCATCGTGATAAACTTGATTCCTTTGTTTTATCAAATGAAGGTAAAGATCAAAAAGAAAAAAAGAGTATTTCAGCCTTTGTTCATCAAGGTGAAAGATTGCTTGTTCAAGTGGAAAAGGATTCAACAGGAACGAAAGGCCCCCGTTTAACTGGAATTATTGAACTTTCTGGTAACCATTTAATCTATATGCCGAAAGGGAAATATGTTGCGATTTCAAAAAAAATGGATCAACATGAAATAAGGGAAAAATGGCGCCTTTTTGGATATCAACTAAAACAAGATGAAGAAGGGTTGATTTTCCGAACTTCCTGTGAAAATGCATCAGATCAGGCTATTCAGGTTGAATTAAATGAACTTCGCAATCAATACCATGGGTTGAAAGTTAAGGCTAAGGCCGCTAAAAAGCCAATGAAGATCTATGAACAAGATCACTTTTTAGTGGAATTGGTCGCTGAAATTAAACCCTTAGTTAACCAAGTCGAAGTGATTGTGGATGACCATCGTTTAATGGAAAAGCTACAAAACCTATATCCTTCATTACCGATTAGCCTTTATACAGGAAAGGAAAATATTTTCTCAGTTTATAAGCTGGAAGGGGAAATTGAGAAGGCATTAAAACGTGTGGTTTGGCTAGAAAATGGTGCATATATAGTGATTGATGAGGTAGAGGCTTTAACCATTATGGATGTCAACACCGGTAAGTTTTCTGGAAAGAATGATCTAGCAGATACCGTTTTGAAAACGAATATACTTGCAGCGGTAGAAGCAGCAAGACAATTTCGCCTACGTGATCTAGGTGGAATGATTTTGATTGACTTCATTGATATGAAAACCGATGAAGAAAGAAATAAAGTCATAAATGTGATCATGAACGAAATTAAAAAAGATGATCGACGGACCAAAATCATTGGATTTACACCTCTTGGCATTTTACAATTGACAAGAAAAAAGACGAAGGTGTCCATCTCAGAGGCTTTGACAGATAAATGCCCAGTCTGTGAAGGGACAGGGCGAATTCCTAGTCCGGAAACGGTAGCCTTTCGTCTGGAAAGAGAACTTTATGAATATCGTAACAGGGACATCGATGAGGTTGTAATCGAATTAACGGAAGAAGTGAAGAGAGAGTTTTCCGGTGTGCAGGACATTCATAAGCATAGACTTGAAGAAATTCTTGGTTTTTCGTTGAATTTTGATATTCAACAAAATGAAAAACCTTTTTATAACATACGGTATATGCATTAAAAAAATCCAATCAATTATTTTCTGTATTGACAGGATAGAAGAATTTATGATAAAATTTTCATGTTATGTTTGTAGCACCTGTGCTACAACCGCTCAGATCAGGTATTAAGAGTTTGCTGTCAGCAAAACACCTGTAATTGGCGAGTCTTAGATTATAAGGAGGTGCAGTTATGTACGCAATTATTGAAACAGGCGGTAAGCAAGTTAAAGTAGAAGAAGGTCAAGCGATCTTCATCGAAAAACTAAATGTTGAAGCAGGCGAAACAGTTACTTTTGATAAAGTTCTTTTCGTTGGTGGAGAAAATGTAAAAGTAGGAAGCCCAGTTGTTGAGGGTGCTACCGTTACAGCTAAAGTTGAAAAAAATGGTAAAGCTAAAAAGATCATTGTTTTCAAATATAAAGCAAAGAAAAACTACCACAAAAAGCAAGGTCATCGTCAACCATACACTAAAGTTGTTATTGAAAAAATCAACGCTTAAGGTTTATTGAGATGATTAATATTACGATTAATCGTAACGAAACCGGATTGATTCAATCGTTTTCAATGAGTGGACATGCGCTATTTGCGAACCATGGATCGGATATTGTATGTGCAGGTGCTTCTGCGGTATCCTTTGGAGCGATTAATGCGATTCACGAATTAACGGGAATTACACCTGAAATTGAGCAAGGTGAAGAAGGTTTCTTGAACTGTAGACTTCCAGATCATATTTCAAAGTCAGTTCAAGATAACATTCAACTCCTTCTAGAAGGAATGGTTATTTCCCTACAGACGATTGAAGAACAATACGGAGAACATATAAAAATAACCTTCAAAAAGTAGGAGGTGGAATTCATGTTATTAAAATTAGATCTTCAGTTTTTTGCTTCTAAAAAAGGAGTAGGTTCTACAAGAAACGGTCGTGACTCAATTTCTAAGCGTTTAGGTGCTAAGCGTGCAGATGGACAATTCGTAACAGGCGGAAGTATTCTTTATCGTCAACGTGGTACGAAAATTTATCCAGGAGTAAACGTTGGCCGTGGTGGAGACGATACTTTATTCGCAAAAGTTGATGGTGTTGTTAAATTTGAGCGTGTAGGTCGTGACCGCAAACAAGTGAGCGTGTATCCTGTAGCTCAAGAAGCGTAAGAAAAAAGGAAAACTCTAACCGTTTCGGTTAGAGTTTTCTTTTTTAAAAAGAGAGTGTCCGTCTTGTTTTGTCCCGGTTCAATAAATGGACACTCGAAATGCTAATTTTTTCACTAAATTGCATACTCTGTCTTACTTTTTTGATATACTAACAGTTAGCAGTCTTCTGACACTAATAAATGTGTAGAGGTATGAAAAAATGATAAAAAAAGAATGGAATACCGTCGAGGTGCTTCGCCATGCACGCCACGACTGGTTAAATAAGATGCAATTAATTAAAGGAAACTTAGATTTAAATAAATTAGACCGCGTACGAGAAATCATTAACGAAATTGTGGTTGAAGCCCAAAATGAGTCTAAACTCTCAAATTTGAATATTCCCCAATTTTCTTCGTTACTTTTAACCTCTAGATGGGAAAATTATTCTTTTGAATTTGAATTTCAAGTCATTGATGAGTTAAAATGTGGCATCATAGATGATAAAGTACTTGTGAATTTTACAAGCCTGCTGTTTGAATGTTTGAATGAGGCCAGCCAACTTTATGGAGATAATCATTTAATTCTAACAATCGAGACAATGGAGCAAGGAAGTCGTTTCTTTTTCGACTTTAGTGGAATAATAGAACAAAAGGAACTAATTGAACAATTTTTGCAAAGCACAAATGATGGGATAACAGTAGAGCGGTTTTATATAACAGAAATTGAGATGATACTTGAAGTTTTTACTCCGTATAGGAGAAACTCATAGCTACCTATGTAAGCAATGTAAAGCTTTGCGTTATTTCTTTTAGTAAAAGAATTGTGTTCAAACTGGATTGCCGTCCCAAATTATTGACGGGAGGAAAAGAAATATGTTTGTAGATCAAACCAAAGTATACGTAAAAGGCGGAGATGGTGGCAACGGAATGGTTGCTTTTCGCCGTGAGAAATATGTCCCAAAAGGTGGACCAGCAGGTGGAGATGGCGGTAAGGGAGCCGATGTCATTTTTGAAGTAGAAGAAGGCTTGAGAACCCTAATGGATTTCCGCTACCAACGTCATTTTAAAGCTCCACGTGGGGAGCATGGAATGTCCAAGAACCAGCATGGTAGAGGTGCAAAGGATATGATTATCAAGGTTCCACCCGGAACAATTGTATCTGATGAGAAAACCAATGAAGTGATTGCCGACTTAACAGAGCATGGGCAGCGTGCTGTTATTGCTAAAGGAGGTAGAGGTGGACGAGGAAATAGTCGTTTCGCTACTCCTGCCAATCCTGCTCCAGAGCTTTCAGAACATGGTGAGCCTGGTCAGGAAAGAGATATCATGCTTGAATTGAAACTGTTAGCAGATGTAGGACTTGTAGGATTTCCAAGTGTGGGAAAATCGACCTTATTATCTGTCGTCTCATCAGCAAGACCGAAAATTGCCGAATATCATTTTACAACCATTGTTCCGAATTTAGGGATGGTGGAAACAGAAGATGGAAGAAGCTTTGTAATGGCCGATTTGCCGGGTCTTATTGAGGGTGCCCATTCTGGAGTGGGTCTTGGTCATCAATTTTTACGTCATATTGAGCGAACAAGAGTAATTGTTCATGTGATTGACATGGCCTCAATGGAAGGTCGAAATCCATATGAAGATTACGTGACGATCAATAATGAACTTGAACAATATAATTTACGGCTTATGGAAAGGCCGCAAATCATTGTCGCAAATAAAATGGATATGCCAGGGGCTGAGGAAAATCTAGCCCAGTTTAAAAATAAGCTAACAGATGATTATCCTATTTTCCCAATATCGGCGGTTACCAGAATAGGAATAAGGGAATTATTATTTGCCATAACTGATAAAATTGAACAGACACCAGAATTTCCATTGCTAGCAGATACAGAGGATGACGAGGTGCACCATGTTCTTTACAAGCATAAGCAGAACAGAAAGAATTTGCCATTACAAGAGATCCTTCTGGTGTCTTTGTGTTGAGTGGAGATGCAGTAGAAAAACTGTTTAAGATGACGGACTTCTCAAGAGACGATTCTGTGAAACGGTTTGCTCGTCAACTTCGTGGTATGGGGATTGATGATGCACTACGTGAAAAAGGTGCAAAAGATGGGGATATTGTAAAACTATTGGAATTTGAATTTGAATTTATCGAATAGTTTTCTTCATAAAAGTTTAAAAAGATCGGTTTTTAAAACTTAAAAATCGATCTAGCCTTGCCGCACAGGATGTGCAAGTGCCTACGAAGATACAAGGGCCCTTAGAAATGTCAGTCGGGCTTCTGCGTGAGCGATACATCTAGTCTAGACAATCGCCGTGGACGGACAAGTAGGCGCTTTGCGCTATTCTTTTTGGAGGGAGAAGAATGAAACAAAAAAAAACAGAAAATAAAAAGTTTTATTTAGTACGAGAAGATGTACTGCCAGAGGCAATGAAAAAAACGCTTGATGCAAAGGAAATGATTGAAAGGGGAAAAGTTGAATCGGTTTGGGATGCTGTTCAATGTGTTGATTTAAGTCGAAGTGCATTTTATAAATATCGTGATACTGTTTTTCCCTTTCACACGATGGTTAAAGAACGTTTGATTACCTTGTTTTTTTACTTGGAGGATCGTTCAGGAACTCTTTCACATCTTTTAACTCTTGTTGCTTCAACTGGTTGTAATTTGGTTACGATCCATCAAACGATTCCTTTACAAGGAAGAGCAAATGTAACTCTTTCGCTTAATACTTCAGGAATGGAAATGGATATTGATGAGCTATTAACACAGTTAAGACAATTGGAATTTGTTGAGAAGGTAGAGGTGCTCGGTTCGGGTGCGTGAGTAAACGTACTTGTATCAGCACTTTTTTTAATCGAAATTTCATAGAAACAATAAGTTTTAGAGGCCATAAACCTTTTGTTGTACATAGATTTAGTAAAGTGATAAAGTGTTTCTAAAATATAAATTTGGATAATTAATGTTAGTGATTTTTGATGACAATTCACCTGGATAAGTCAATAATGATAAACAAATTCATTAACATAGATAAAATATAAGGTAAGGAGAATTGTTAAAAGTGAAAACAGGTTATTTAGGTCCAAAAGCAACATTTACTGATTTGGCCGTTCGTGAAATGTTTCCAGATTATGAATCCATTGCCTATTCGACGATTCCAGACTGTATTGATGCCGTTGTGAATGATGAAATAGATATAGCAGTTGTACCTCTTGAGAATGCACTGGAAGGGTCTGTGAACATTACCCTGGACTATTTGATTCATGCGGTAGATTTACCTGTTAGAGGAGAAATTTCAGCTCCAATTCGTCAACATTTTCTCGTACATCCAAATCAACTTAATCAATGGGAAGAAATAAAAAAAGTCTATAGCCATACACATGCCATTGCTCAATGTCATAAATTTTTGCATCATACACTAAAAGATGCGAAAGCAGAGGGCGTGACTTCAACCGCAGCTGCAGCACAATTTGTCATGGAACATCCAGACTTGCCAATTGGCGCAATTGCCAATGAATTAGCTGCAAAAGAATATGGACTTGTGGTTGCAAAACCAGATATTCATGATTTTGATTACAACCGTACTCGCTTTATTTTTTTATCGAAACAACCCCTTGATTTGTCCACTGAAAAGCCAAACTTTATAGGGTATAAAACAACCCTCATGGTTACATTGCCCTCCGACCGCTCTGGAGCGCTTCATCAAGTGTTATCCGCATTTGCTTGGAGGAACTTAAATTTAATTAAAATAGAGTCCAGACCAACAAAAACAGGACTCGGAAATTATTTCTTTATCATTGACATTGATACGAAACTGGATGACGTATTGATCCCTGGTGCCATTGCAGAACTAGAAGCACTGGATTGTCATGTGAAAGTTTTAGGCAGCTATCCTTACTATCATTTACAAAGATAAGTTATAAGCTAAAGAAGCAGTTCCCTAAAAGTGTCTGACACTTTTAGGGAACTGCTTCTTTCTTATTCGCTGGTTTCAATCAAGAAATGTGCATTTCTTAAAGCATTCTCTGCCTCATTTAATGCTTTTTCTGTTTGGGCACTAATTGTATGAAGATGAATCCCATCTGTAAGTTCTAGCAAATAGGAGGACTTTGTCCTTTTTATTTTAGTGATAAATTGTTTAACTTCTTCTCGGTTAGAGACCCGGATGGAAGCAGTCAGATCTCCGTATACGGGATGTTCAATTTTTACATCTTTAACAGTAACGCCATGGTCGACTAAAATATATAATTCTTCCTCCGTCCGATCAGGTGGATGGCTGCAAGCAATTGTTCGCTCATAGATTGTGGTTTGTAAACTGTTTTTAATATATATATAACCTTGGCTTGTAGCGATGATGGGTTCATTCTTGGCTTTTAATAATGTAATATCTCCCACAATGGCTTGTCTACTTACATTCGTTATAGAGGCCAATTCACTTCCAGTTAAGGGTCGATCACTTTCTTTTAAAAGGCTGATTAATAGTGCTCGCCTTTCCTCTCCAAATACTTTTCTTTTTTCCATCATTTTTATATGATCCTCTCTAATTAACGTTGTTTATTGTGAATGATATTTACAAGCGCATTCCCTAGCGCTATTACGTCTTGTTCTGTTGTATCTCGCCCAAATGAGATACGAATGAACTCTTTTGCCATTTTTTCAGGAACACCCATAGCCACCATTGTTTTGGAAGGGGAGGTGAGACCTGTTTGACAGGCACTACCGGTAGAAATAGCAAATCCAAGCCGGTTGCACTCAAGCATTACCCATTGCCCTTCAATTCCGTTTATTCGTAATGCAAGAGTATGTGGCAATTGGTGGATTTCGTCACTGCTATATATAGTGAGAAAATCTTTAACCTCATCCATTGTAGTGAGCAGTAAATCGCGCAGTTTCTTAGCATGATTGAATAATTCATTTTGCTGTGAAATGCCTTTTTGCGCTGCAACAGTCATGGCAGCAATCGCTGGAACATTTAACGTCCCAGGTCGAAAACCATTTTCATGAGTGGTACCCGGATAATAGGATTTCCAGGCATGTTTTGGATTAACATAAACAGCCCCAATTCCTTTTGGACCATAAAATTTATGAGAGGATATAGCAAAACTGTCCACTATTTTCGCTATCCTTGTTAGATCTATTTTACACATTGTGTGGACACAATCGCTATGAAATAAAATATTCTGTTCTTTACACCATTCTCCAATCTCCTCAATTGGCTGAAGCGAACCGATCTCTGAATTCCCATGCTGAACGGCAATTAATACAGTATCTTTTCTTGTCGCAGCTTTTAGCTTTTGGAAATCGATTCGTCCGTTGTTATTAAGGGGTAAGAGAGTAATTTCATAATCTTGTAGTGATAATGCTTTTAATGTGCTTTGGATGGATGAATGCTCTGCCATGCTTGAAATAATGTGGAATCCCTTTTTTTTCTTTGCGGATAGGAGTGCATGTATTCCAAGGTGATTACTCTCTGAACCACCGCTTGTAAAGTATATACCTTCTTTGAAAACATCAAGCAAGTTTGCCCATTCTTGACGGCAGTTCTCTAAAATATCTTTTGCTGTACTACCTACATCATGAAGACTTCCTGTATTTCCATAGTATTCAGTCGCTGCTTTTACATAGGTCTCAGCTGCTTCAAGATCAAGTGGAGTAGTTGCAGCATAGTCGAAATATTTCAATGGTTGACACCCACTTTTCTGTTGTTTATGAGTCACAAATGATGAATGATTTTAATTGAATAAAAGAGTAATGTACTAGTTTACTAGTTATAGAGCTTATTTTCAAACGTTATGTACGGATGGAAAAATAAAAAAAGACTTGTCATCAGTTTAAATCTATGTGAAGATATGTGTCAAGACACCTGTTAACTTTGGAAGGGCGATGAAAGGAACATGCAAGCAAATGTAATCATTATTGGCAGTGGTATAGCATCGTTACAGTTGGCAAAAAAATTAAATCCACGAATTAAATGTGATTATTATCACAAAATCATCGATTACTACAAGTAATTCTTATTTGGCTCAGGGCGGAATTTCAGTGGCTTTGTCTCCTAATGATGATCCATACAAGCACTACCTTGATACGATGGAGGCAGGTCGATTCCATAATAACAGTGAAGCGGTAGACCTGATGACGAAAGAGGCACCACATTTAATAAATGAACTATTATTGGATGGCTGTCCTTTTGATCGTGATGATTCCGGACATGTTAAGCTCGGTTTAGAAGGGGCACATAGTGAGAAAAGAATTGTCCATGGTGGTGGAGACTCAACAGGGAAGACCGTTATTGACTTTCTAAAAAACCAAATTAACCATGTAACCATAATGGAAAATACGATCGTTTATGATTTAATGATCAGTCAAAATAGATGTTTTGGAGTTAAAGGCAAAGACAAAGACGGGAATGATGTTCAGATACTAGCTGATCACGTGGTCATTGCGACAGGTGGTCTAGGACAAATTTACAGTTTTACCTCTAGTGCTGAGACTGTGTCTGGGGACGGGATTGCTCTGGCGTACCGTGCTGGAGCCGAACTAGCAGATATGGAATTTGTTCAGTTTCACCCAACCCTTTTATCAGCAGGAGGAAAAGGTGTTGGTCTTGTTTCAGAAGCGGTAAGAGGTGAAGGGGCAAGGCTTGTAACAGAGGACGGCACTTATTTTATGGAGGGCGTTCATCCATATAAAGACTTGGCTCCGAGACATGTTGTTTCACAAACCATTTATAACAAGTTAAAAGACGGGCACACCGTGTATTTGGATATCTCTTCTCTTAAAGATTTTGAATCTCATTTTCCAACCGTTTCATCCATTTGTAAGGAAAATGGAATTGATATTAAAACCGGAATGCTTCCGGTCGTACCAGGTAGTCACTTTTTAATGGGTGGAATTTGTACTGATTTAAATGGGCAAACCACAATACCTGGTTTGTATGCCATTGGTGAAGTGGCATGCACGGGTGTACATGGTGCGAATCGACTTGCAAGTAATTCCTTATTAGAAGGACTCTTTTTCGGTAATCGTTTAGCGAGCTTTATTAATCAATCAGATGTTAAGCAACGGAAACAAATGAGAAGCTTAAAGGGAGTAAAAACCACTTCATTCCCTAGTAAACTACCAGATATTGAAAAATTAAAAACAACCATGATGGACCGTACAGGGATTGCTCGAACAAAAGATTCTCTTGAAAAACAACTAAAGTATCTTGAAGAGTTTGAGGTTAATGAATGGGTGAACGCAGATATAGATCGTTTACCGATTGAAGATATAAATAAAGTTTTTATGTTGATCTGTTCTTGGCTTGTCACAAAAGCAGCTTTACAAAGGACAGAAAGTCGTGGAGGACATCTGCGTACAGATTATCCAAATGAGGATAAAAACTGGGAAAACAAACAAATTATTCAACAAATAAAGGGTGATACCATTGAACAAATTGAAATTACGCTTACAACTGGAACAGTTTTTTCTTGAAGATATTGGGGATCGTGATGTTTCAACTGAGTTGATCTTTGGTGATAAACAAGAGGGAGAGATCGTGTTTATTGCAAAGTCAAATGGAATATTCTGCGGGGAAGAGGTGATCCGCACAGGATTTACTCTTTTAGACGCAGATGCTGAAGTGAATTTAAAAGTAAGAGATGGTGAAAGAATTGAAATCGGGCAATCTTTTGCAACCGTAAAGGGAAGGGTATCCGGTTTATTACAAGGAGAGCGCGTTGTTTTAAACCTTGTGCAAAGAATGAGCGGAATCGCGACGCAAACAAATGAAGCCGTTCAAACATTAAATAGTTCACATACCAGAATTACTGATACAAGAAAAACAACGCCTGGTTTAAGGATGCTTGAAAAATATGCCGTCCAATGTGGTGGTGGAGTCAATCATCGTTTTGGACTATATGATGCAGTGATGATTAAAGATAATCATATTTCCTTTGCGGGATCTATTACAAAGGCGGTAGAAATGGCTCGTTCTCAACTTGGTCATATGGTAAAGATTGAAGTGGAAACCGAAACAAAGGAACAAGTAATAGAGGCAGTCAAGGCTAAAGCAGATGTTATTATGTTTGATAATCGTACACCAGACGAAATCAAAGCTTGGATTGGCTTAGTTCCAAGTGAAATTAAAACAGAAGCTTCGGGTGGAATTAATCTTTCTAATCTAGCGAGTTACAGTGATACAGGTGTAGATGTTATTTCACTCGGCTTTTTAACACATACAGTGAAGGCTCTTGATATTAGTGTGAAGGTTAGGATCGGATAGATTATTAGTGTTTCATTTGGCTCTCATTATAAAAAAGGGTGTGGGGAAATGAGTATTTTTCAAACAGTTAATAAAAATATGATTCCAGATATATACAAACAAATGTCTACAGAAGAGTTAGAGAATCGAGTTAGAGAGGTAAAAGCAAGATTAGGCAGTCGATTATTTATTCCAGGTCATCATTATCAAAAGGATGAGGTCATTCAGTTTGCGGATGCTAAGGGAGATTCTTTGGTACTTGCCCAGTTATCCGCTGAAGAACCGTGAAGCAGAGTATATTGTGTTCTGTGGGGTTCATTTTATGGCAGAAACCGCTGATATATTAACAACAGTTAATCAGAAAGTTTATTTACCAGATATGCGTGCGGGTTGTTCAATGGCAGATATGGCGGATATTCACCAAACAGAACGAGCATGGGAAATATTGATGGATACATTTGGTGAAACGATTCTTCCGTTAACTTATATCAATTCAACAGCCGCAATTAAAGCGTTTGTTGGAGAGCATGGGGGAGCAACGGTTACTTCTTCTAATGCAGAAAAAATGGTTGAGTGGGCATTTGAACAAAAGGAAAGAATTTTATTTCTGCCAGATCAACATTTAGGTCGAAATACAGCATTCAATTTGGGTGTTTCATTAGATGAAATGGCTGTCTGGAATCCAATTGAAAATAAATTGGAGTATGAAGGCTCATTGGAAAATGTAAAAGTCATTTTATGGAAAGGACATTGTTCTGTACATGAAAACTTTACAGTTGCCAATGTTCAAAGTGTTCGTGAGCAGCATCCAGACATGACTATTATTGTTCATCCTGAATGTTCTAGGGAGGTAGTGGCATTAAGTGATATGGCCGGCTCAACGAATTATATCATTAATGCGATTGAAAAGTCGGAACCAGGGTCATCGTGGGCAATTGGAACGGAAATGAATTTAGTGAATCGAATCATAAATGAGCATCCAGATAAGCATATTATTTCATTAAATCCATATATGTGTGCATGCCTGACCATGAATCGAATTGATTTACCTCATTTAGCCTGGAGCCTAGAGTCGATTGAACAAGGAAATAATCAAAATATAATAAAAGTAGAAGAATCAGTCGCTGAAAAAGCGAAATTAGCGTTAAATAGAATGCTGCAAAGATAGTTTAACAGCAGGAATATTTGGTGTCCAGTCCTCTAATATAAGACAATTGTCTTTTTTAGAGGACGGACACCTTTTTTCTGTAATCATATTTATTTCATCCGTTGCATAAGTTTTTATGTAGGTTGTTAGCACATTACCCACTTCAACATAGAATGTATGGACTTATGCATAGGAGGGGAAATCAGAGTGAAGATCCATATCGTACAAAAAGGGGATACTCTTTGGAAAATAGCCAAGAAGTACGGCGTGAACTTCGAAGAGTTGAAAAAGTTGAATTCACAGCTTAGTAATCCAGATATGATTATGCCTGGTATGAAAATAAAAGTCCCCACAGCTGGAGTAAATATAAAGAAAGAAGCTCCAATGGGGGCACCAAATTCAACAATTAATATGGGTGTAAAAAAAGAAATGCCAAAGAAAGAGCAACCAATCCTAAAAGAGCAACCCATAGCACCAATAGCCGAGGTTCCAGTTGAAATGCCAAAAGAACAACCATTAGCCAGTACAAGAACAACCAATAAAAGAAAAGCCTATTACACCTGCACCAAAAATGCAACCAAAAAAACCTTACATTCCGAAAATGCCACAACCGATCATTCCAGAAATTGATATAAATAATTATTTTTTGATGAATATGCCTAATGTAAATGTACATGAACAGGCGAAAGTACTACCAACCCAATGTACCAGCAAATAAACCACCCAATATACCAGCTACCAAATGTACCAATGCCTCAACTACCACAAAAGCCTGTAAATATTCTTCCTGAAGTAAAAGAGGAAGTAAAACAGGTAAAAGAAGAAGTAAAACCAGTAAAAGAAATGCAACTCAAAAAAGAAGTAAAACCAACAAAAGAAGTGGAACCAATTAAAGAAAAAGTAAAACCAGCAAAAGAAGTGGAATCAATTAAAGAAAAAGTAAAACCAACAAAAGAAGTGGAATCAATTAAAGAAAAAGTAAAATCAACAAAAGAAGTGGAATCAATTAAAGAAAAAGTAAAATCAACAAAAGAAGTGGAACCAATTAAAGAAGAAGTAAAACCAGTAAAAGAAGTGGAACCAATTAAAGAAGAAGTAAAACCAGTAAAAGAGGAACTAGTTCAGGAAATTCCGTTCGTGGATGAAGAATCACCTATTTTCAAAACACCAGCTCACCAACCTATAGGAGGTCAATATCAGACTATGCCATATCCAATTATGCCGAATCATTATCCAGGATATAACCCGTGTCTAGATCCTTGTTATCCAGGGCATCAGACTATGCCGTATCCGCAAGTTCAAGGAGCCTACATGCCAGAGCAGCAACTGCCGTATCCGCAAGTTCAAGGAGCCTACATGCCAGAGCATCAGATGCCGTATCCACAAGTTCAAGGAGCCTACATGCCAGAGAATCAGATGCCGTATCCACAAGTTCAAGGAGCCTACATGCCAGAGCATCAAATGCCATACCCACAAGTTCAAGGAGCCTACATGCCAGAGCAGCAATGCCATACCCACAAGTTCAAGGAGCCTACATGCCAGAGCATCAGACTGCCGTACCCACAAGTTCAAGGAGCCTACATGCCAGAGCAGCAAATGCCGTATCCGCAAGTTCAAGGAGCCTACATGCCAGAGCAGCAATGCCGTACCCACAAGTTCAAGGAGCCTATATGCCAGAACAGCAACTGCCATACCCACAAGTCCAAGGAGCCTACATGCCAGAGCAGCAACTGCCGTACCCACAAGTTCAAGGAGCCTATATGCCAGAGCAGCAACTGCCGTACCCACAAGTTCAAGGAGCCTATATGCCAGAGCAGCAACTGCCGTACCCACAAGTTCAAGGAGCCTATATGCCAGAGCATCAGATGCCATACCCGCAAGTTCAAGGAGCCTATATGCCAGAATTAGAAAACGAAAATATGTATGAAGAATCCTCTCCTTTAATGCAACAATTGCCTAATGAAATGGAAAATAATTTTTATAATCCTGCCCCACAAGTCCAAGGGGAGACAGAAGAATTTGATTATCCTGAAATGGGGGAAAACGCACCATATATGCAAGGTCAAATGCCGAGCATGACTCTCCCGGCAATGCAAATGCCTACTCCAGGTTATCAACCCTATCCACCAATGAAAAATGATTGTGGTTGTGGTGGTCCTAAGCCATTTCATCATTTAGGTGGATATGGAGTTCATCCTGGCTATCACCCATCACAAATGATGCAAGGTGGCTATCCGATGCAACAACCTGCTCATATGGGGTATGGTTTTCCAGCCTATGGACCAATGCAAGGAATGGGACCGAATTTTGGAAATCCATATAGGAATGTGAGTCCATATGGATACGGGTTTGAACCTGAAATACAGGAACAAACGTTTGAAGAAGGCAGTGAATATAACGGCTAAATATCGAGGAGACGATAGTTACCATGATCGTCTCCTCTCTTATTTAAATGAGAGTCTCCCTTTTCAAATCATTGAAATATCACGTATAAAAGACCAAGTATACAAAGTTAAAGCAAAGGATCTTCAGTTTGTATTAAAGGAATTTCCCTCTTATAAACGCTTGAAAATTCAAGAGGCCTTTACAAATTCGTTAAAAAAGAATGGTTTTCGAAATACGTATTCTTTTTATTCTTTTTCAGATAAGAAAGCATTATGCTTACAAAAGAAATATTATGGTTGTCTTGAATACGTTCATAAGGCAAACGAACCTTTTCGATTTGATACGAAAGAAAATTGCCGTGAAGGTCTTCAGTTATTAAATCAATTTCATCAAACTACAATGAAACTTCAAGGGAGTTACAATACGATTTTGCCTACCTTTCACTTAGTTGAAAAGTGGGAGGAGAGGTCTACTTTATTTAAAAGGAATCTTCCCTTGATTTCTTTTTTCTTAGAAAGAGAGATCATAACAGAACTTTTTACTTGGGTTGAATGGTCTTTATCAGGATTAAGGCAGGAAAAGGATACATTAGAAAAATTACCAAAGGTTATATTACACGGAGATGTAGCCCATCATAATTTTATGAGAACCTCAAAAGGAGATTTGTTTTTAATTGATTTTGACTTGATCAGTATAGGCCCTGAAATAGCAGATTATTTACAATATGCTAATCGAATTCTTCCTTTTCTAAATTGGTCATTAACAGAATTGGACACATTCGAACCATTTCAACCTTTACTAAATCAGAAAGTTTTTTTGTATGGACTTGCATTTCCTAGTGATATTTTACGTGAATGGAACAGGTTGGTTAAAGAGCATACCTTTCATCAAAAGAGAAAAGTTCGTCCTATTGTAGAATTAACATTAAATCAATTTGAAAAAAGGAAATCCTTTATGAAAGAATTAGAAAGCAAATTAAAGTAATGATAAATAAATGGATATATATTACAGCATGAAATGGTCACTCCTCTCACAACCTAATCAAGAGCATAACTTAGCCACTGTCTTCTATCGGTTATGGAGTCAGAAGAGTTCTGGCAAGATAAATGCTCATTATTAATGGAGGGGTGGTGCTAGCTTGCGGAAATATCAAAAATTTGGATTGGTGCCCATTTTAGTATTAGGTCTTGTTGGCTGTGGAAATGGTGATCAAACAGCTAAAGATGTACGCACAGATGAACCGCTCACGGTTGGATATTACTCAAATGAAAACCATGAAAATAAGGGTGGAAATGCTGTTTTATTAGATGGTGCGGACAATGATGGTCCAGTGACAGAGATTATGGATCATTCCTTGGGGACAGAACGCAATACAAATCAAAGATTTTTACGAGTGAGAAATGAAAACAACAATAGAGTAAACGATGTAAATCCTAATGTGTATCCCAATCCAACTGCGAATGGGTATGATGGTAATCTAAACTCAAGGGAACCACTAATTGGTGGAAATGATCAAAATTATCATGGACACCTAAATAATTCAAATCACGTAACACGTCAAAGTTATTACAATGGAAACAATGGAAATATGAATGAAAGAATCACACAACTGGTTGAAAATGTAGAAAATGTTAAGGAAGCTAAAACGGTAATCCATGGGAATAAAGTATTGGTTGGCGTGCGATTAAACAATAAAAGTCGTGAAGTAGAAACGAAAAAAAATATTCAACAAGCTGTTCAATCCCAATTAAATGGGAAAAAACTCCATCTAATAACAAATGATAGTCAATTTAGTCGGTTAAAAACCATTGACCAAGATTTGCGTAATGGTGGACCTAAAGATGATCTTAACTTGGATATTAATAACTTAATTCGAATGAATAACAATAATCGCTAATCTGAAGTAAGAGTTCGAAATCGACATAAATTAATTTTTGTAAAGAAAAACAGAGAGAAGCAACGCCTTCTGTCTGTTTTTCTTATATTCATACTGTCTACAATTTCTACATATTCTTTTTTGTTTTTTATTGAAATAAGGATAAACATGAAAAAAATGGTCAATATAATAGTGAGTTAAGTTACAAGAAAAAGAGTCTCTGATTTGGAGACGGGGAGGTGAACGGTCGTCTATGCCAACTAAAAGTTTTTTTCGGATACTAACAGTCGTGGTAGTTGTATGGGGGATCGTATCAGCTGTGGGCCCACAAGGGGAAAATAAAAGATTAGCTTATGCAAATCAATTTTCTGAAGCAGAAACAAATTTTCCTTTGCAGGTAGAAGTCATGTTAAGGTGTATGTATTTAGATGGAGAAATCAGTGAAGAGACCGTAACAGAGACTATTTATACAATGGAAAATTTCTGGGCTAAATATGAAGAATGGCAATTTATTGGCGTGAAAAATGATAAGTTAGTATTTCGTAAAGACATGGATGATATATCTCCTTTATTAAAAGCAAATGGATATTTTGGTGTGACGGATGAAGGGATCTTAACTATTTTTAATGGAAAGCCCTATAAATCTCATATTATTCAATCTTTTTTTCAAATCGATGTTGGAAAATTGGAAAGTCGCAAACGCTTGGAATTGAAAGAAGGAATTCCAATTAAAAGCAAAGATCAATATGTAGAAGTCTTAGAAACATTTAAAACCTATTCAAAACAAGATAAGCAAGCAAATTAAAGAACTGGGAAAAACCAGTTCTTTTTTGCTAGGTATGTTTCTTTTGAAATCGATTTTCGATTGATAGAAAAAATGTAAGAAACAAATAATATTAATAATTTGAACATTTTTCTAAATCCTCTAAGTGGTGTATGATAAAAGGATGTACAGATATTTAAGGGAGAGAAGTTCAATTGTACGAATTTATTAAAGGAACAGTTCAATTTATTGGACCAGAATTTGTGGTGGTTGAAAATAATGGTATAGGCTACCAAATTGTTGCGCCAAACCCTTTTTCTTATTCAAAATATTCGGGTCAAGAAGTGATTATTTATACTTATACTTATGTTCGAGAAGATATACTGGCTTTGTATGGTTTTCAATCAAGAGAAGAGAAAATGTTGTTTACTAAACTATTAAATGTATCAGGGATTGGACCAAAGGGTGCCATTGCTATTCTTGCATCGGGAGAACCCCAGCAGGTTGTTCAGGCTATTGAAAATGAAGATGAGGCATTTCTTGTTAAATTCCCTGGTGTTGGTAAAAAAACAGCCCGACAGATGATTCTCGATTTAAAGGGAAAGTTGCTTGATGTTATGCCTGACTTTTTCCCGAATTTGTTTCATCCTGAGCTTGCTGACACAAACAGCCAACATGCAGAATTTGATGAAGCCGTTCTTGCTCTTTTGGCTCTTGGGTATTCGGAAAGAGAAGTAAAAAAAATCTCACCGGAATTAAAGAAAGAGCAGCTGACGACTGACCAATACATTAGAAAAGGATTGCAAATGCTGCTTCGATCCTAAATCTTCTATGAAAAATAGTCTGACTTTTACCAAAATCATAGTAATTGCACCAAAAATAATGATAATTGCACATCTTATCATAAAATTGTTTTTATATAATCATTTCAATTTATGTTGGGGGTGATGAAGAATGGAAGATCGGATTATTTCAAGTGAAGTGGAACTGGGAGAATTATCTTTTGAAACCAGCCTTCGTCCACAAACCTTAAAACAATATATCGGACAGGAAAAAGTAAAAGAAAATTTAGCAGTGTTTATAGAAGCCGCAAAGCTTCGACAAGAAACCTTGGATCATGTTCTTCTATATGGACCCCCTGGACTTGGAAAAACGACCCTTGCAACGATTATTGCCAATGAAATGGGTGTGCACATTCGAACAACGGCAGGACCAGCGATTGAACGACCAGGTGACCTAGCAGCTATATTAACTGTTCTTGAACCAGGTGATGTGTTATTTATTGATGAAATTCATCGTTTACCACGATCACTAGAAGAGGTTCTATATCCTGCAATGGAGGATTTTTGTCTAGATATTGTGATTGGAAAGGGGTCTACAGCTCGCTCTGTAAGACTTGATTTACCCCCTTTCACACTTGTTGGAGCAACAACGAGAGCAGGCTCAATATCAGCACCATTAAGGGATCGATTTGGTGTTCATAGCCGGTTGGAGTATTATAGCAGTGAACAATTAGAGGAAATTGTCATTCGAACGGCTGAAGTATTGGATACAGAAATAGATTCACTTGCAGCGAGGGAAATTGCGAGTAGGTCACGTGGTACACCTAGAATTGCGAATCGCCTATTAAAAAGAGTACGTGATTTTGCCCAAGTACGTGGAAATGGGAAAATTGATGAACAAATTGCTGAAAGTGCCTTAGAACTTCTTCAAGTTGATCGTTTAGGATTGGATCATATTGACCATAAATTATTAAGTGGAATGATTGAGAAATTTCGAGGTGGACCAGTAGGACTTGAAACCATTGCCGCTACGATCGGCGAAGAATCCCAAACGATTGAGGATGTGTATGAGCCGTATTTGCTCCAAATTGGTTTTTTACAGCGAACACCAAGAGGAAGACTTGTGACAGAATTAGCTTATCGGCATTTAGGGTTGGAGGTGCCTGATAATTGACTGGGATGGCCAAATTATTTATGATCATAGGGGTCATTATTTTTATTATTGGTTTTCTCATGCAATTTATTCCAATTGGAAAGCTGCCAGGTGATTTTGTCATAAAAAAGGGGAGTACTACCTTTTATTTTCCTATTGTGACTTCGATTGTATTAAGTATTGTACTGTCCTTGATTTTTTACTTCATTGGAAAATTTCGTTAAACCGTTATATAGATAGGATGAGACATCATGAAAGTAGATTTATTTGATTTTCATTTACCAGAAGAATTAATTGCACAAACACCACTAACGGATCGTTCAAGTAGCAGGCTTATGGTATTAGATAAAGAAAATGGTGATTTAAAGCATGATGTGTTTAAACATATCCAAAACTATTTAAAACCTGGTGATTGCCTAGTTTTAAATGATACGAAAGTTTTACCTGCTCGACTTTTTGGCGTAAAAGAAGATACAGGGGCAAAAATAGAAGTACTATTATTGAAACAATTGGAGAATGATCGTTGGGAAACGCTCATTAAACCAGCAAAACGGATAAAAAAAGGAATGAAAATTCTTTTTGGCGAGAATTTATTAACAGCAGTCTGTGTTGAAGAACTAGAGCACGGTGGTCGAATTCTCGATTTTCAATATGATGGAATTTTTTATGAAATATTGGATCAATTAGGGAAAATGCCGCTTCCGCCTTATATAAAAGAACAGTTGGATGACCAAGATCGATATCAGACTGTTTATGCACGTGAAAGAGGATCTGCGGCGGCACCAACAGCTGGATTGCATTTTACTGAAGAACTTCTTAAGGAAATTAAAAATGCAGGAATAAAAATTGCCTTTATAACCTTACATGTTGGTTTAGGGACTTTCAGGCCAGTTAGTGTAGATGACATTGATGCTCATGAGATGCATTCAGAATTTTATCAAATGACTGAAAGCACAGCTTTATTATTAAACGAAGTAAAAAGTGCTGGTGGAAGAATCATTTCAGTTGGAACGACCTCTACACGGACGCTTGAAACGATTGCATCTAGCAGGCGGTGGAAGCTTTAGTGAGATGAGTGGGTGGACCGATATTTTTATCTATCCAGGTTACGAATTCAAAGCAATTGACGGGATGATTACGAACTTCCATCTTCCAAAATCAACCTTGATTATGTTAGTCAGTGCTTTAGCTGGTAGAGAGTCTGTTTTGCATGCTTATGAAACAGCCGTTCATGAACGATATCGTTTTTTCAGCTTTGGCGATGCGATGCTCATTATTTAGGGAATATTTGATAACTGTTTAGTGTAAGCGACTGACTTGCACAGGATGTGCTGACGTCGACGTTTGCCACAGGACGTGGCGGTTTTTAGTCGATGTTCCTCTAACGAGTCGCTTGCGCTTTTCTGATTGAAAGGAGAATTTTATTGACTGCAGTAACCTATGAATTAATCAAAACATGTAAACAAACGGGTGCTCGTTTAGGTCGTGTGCATACACCACATGGATCATTTGATACACCTACTTTTATGCCTGTAGGGACATTAGCAACAGTAAAGACGATGTCGCCTGAAGAATTAAAAGAAATGGGAGCAAAGATTATATTAAGCAATACCTATCATTTATGGCTTCGTCCAGGACATGAAATTGTAAAAGAAGCTGGCGGACTGCATAAATTTATGAACTGGGATCGAGCTATTTTAACCGACTCAGGTGGATTTCAAGTATTTAGTTTAAGTAAGTTTCGTAAAATTGAAGAAGAAGGCGTTCATTTCCGCAATCACTTAAATGGGGACAAACTTTTTCTTTCACCTGAAAAAGCGATGGAAATTCAAAATGACCTTGGTTCTGATATCATGATGGCTTTTGATGAGTGCCCTCCATTTCCCGCTGAATATGATTATATGAAAAAATCTGTTGAAAGAACGTCTCGCTGGGCGGAACGGTGCTTACATGCCCATCAAAGACCAGAGACACAAGGTCTATTTGGCATTGTTCAAGGCGGAGAATATGAAGAATTAAGAAAACAAAGTGCTCGAGAACTTGTTTCACTTGATTTTCCTGGCTATGCAATTGGAGGGCTTTCTGTTGGAGAGCCAAAAGACATCATGAATCGGATGCTGGAATTTACTACCCCATTACTACCGTCTAATAAGCCTCGTTATTTAATGGGAGTTGGTTCACCAGATTCGTTAATTGATGGTGCAATCAGAGGAATTGATATGTTTGATTGTGTTTTGCCTACTCGAATTGCGAGAAATGGAACCTTGATGACATCAAGCGGTCGATTGGTTGTAAAAAATGCTAAATATGCAAAGGATTTCGGTCCGATTGATGAAAATTGTGATTGCTATACATGCCGTAATTACAGTCGTGCCTATATTCGTCATCTTATTCGTTGTGACGAAACATTCGGAATTCGATTAACATCTTATCATAACCTGCATTTTCTGGTAAAATTAATGGAGCAAGTCAGACAAGCGATTAGAGAAGATCGACTGGGGGACTTTAAAGAAGAGTTTTTTGAGCAATATGGATTTAATAAGCCAAATGCGAAAAACTTTTAATTTTAAATAATAGATGTTGAAAGGAGGGAAAAGAAATGGATTTGTTGGGAACATTAGGACCAATTATTCTTATGTTTGTTCTATTTTATTTCTTGTTAATTCGCCCACAGCAAAAAAAGCAAAAAGCTGTACAAAAAATGCAGAATGAATTAAAAAAGGGTGACAAGGTTGTTACGATTGGTGGCCTTCATGGAATCGTTGATTCTGTTGATGAAGTGAAAGTGATTATTAAATGTGGAGATGGAAGTCGTCTTACATTTGAAAGAAATGCGATTCGTGATGTTGTTGAATCTGTTTAATAATAGAATATAATCAAAACATAAAAAATGGAGGCAGCTTATACACTGTCTCCATTTTTTTATGGCCAAGGATAAAAAAGTATAACTTTTTGAATTTAGATAGTTGTCTAGGACCAGCGCCTAGCCCCTCAAGGTCACAAGCTAAGCCTTTAGATTGAGCTAGGCTCTTCTGCTTTTCTATTTTAGGAAGCTCGAGAGTTTTCACTTAGATTGACTCCTAATATACCACCCATCATGGCGATTAAAATATAGCAAATATGATAAACAATTTGCTCGAAATTAAATAATTGATCAAGACCTAGGAATTGGAACAAAAAAATAGTAATCGAATAGAGAAGTCCTGTGAGACCACCAAGCATCCATCCTTTTTGCTTTCCTTTTCCACCTGAAATAAACCCACCCATAAAGATTGAAATAAACGAGATCGCCGTTATGATAAATTGAACGGATGATTCGTGTAAGGAAGTAAATCTAAGTAAAAATGCAAACAATAAGCTGCTTACAATGGCAAAAATAAAAATGGCTATCGTACCAATTAAAATAGCACTACCAATATTTTTGGATTCTGCGATGATCACCATCTCCTTTCCATACTTGAGGCTGGGAATCATAATGATCAGCCTATTCTCTTTGTACAAGCATATTCATAAGATCTTCCAAATAGAATCAAATTTTCTATTATCTTTTATTAGAATGATGAAAAGAAAATGTTTCCATCATGATTTCCTTAAGGTGGTACACAATAAGTTTGTACTATCGGAGAGGGGGGATTTAAGATGAGTGAACTTGCCATGATGATAGTTAGGACTATATTTTTATATTTATTGATTCTAATCATTTTTCGTCTAATGGGAAAACGAGAAATTGGCGAATTAAGTGTATTTGATTTAGTAGTCAATATTATGATTGCTGAGATGGCTGTAATGGCTATTGAGGAAACAACGACTGTGATGTTACATTCAGTCGCTTCAATTATTGTATTGATGATGATTCAGATAACGATGGCTCGATTATCATTGAAAAGTAAAAAATTTAGAGACCTTGTGGATGGTTCTCCAACAATTATTATTAATCAAGGTAAAATTGATGAAAAGGCGATGCGGCAGCAACGATATAATTTTGATGATTTATTACAGCAACTTCGTGAAAAAGATATACATAATATTGCCGATGTTGAATTTGCCATCCTTGAACCTTCTGGAAAACTATCCGTTTTTGAAAAAGATAAAATGGAGGACGATATAACCTTACCTCTTATCATAGATGGGAAAATTCAAATGGACCATTTAAGGCGAATTAAACAAACAGAGCTTTGGATGAAGCAACAATTGAAAAAAAAAGGATACCCTGACATCAGTAAGATTGCTTTTTGCAGTATTCAAAATGGACAATTTTACATCGATCTAATCGATGAATAGTCTTTATATATAAGGACAAATCACTATTTGTAAAATTTACAAAAGGCTGGTTTGTCCTTTTATTTAGTAATGTGAGTGAATTTTGTTGGAAAAAATCATATTCTCATCCATTTCAAAAATAGGATATTTTCAGTGCTAACGTAGAGCAAGTTTTGATAATGCCCTGCCTATCCAAGGAATCCGTATCATTTCATCCTTTTGTAATAAACCGAATAACAATAAAAGAATACAATAAATGATTGTGATGACCCCCGTAACAAGTAAAACTTTCATACTTAAAGCAATAGTGAATGGAAGATGGAAGAACAGCCAATAACCAAACCAGCCAGAAATCCCCATCACGAAGAAGGTTTTTATATAATCCCATACGTAAAATGTAAAAGAAATGGTTTTAAGAACGGTTGCAAAATGTAGTAAGGTAACAAGGACAAATCCGACAAGAAGTCCAATGGCAACGCCCATTATTCCAAAGGATGGTTGGCTTGCAAGGCAAAAGATGACAGCTGTTTTGACAATCGCTCCAATTAAACTGTTAATCAAGGCCGCTTTTGCTAAGTTGAGAGCTTGAAGTGTAGCTTGTAAGGGACCTTGGTAATAATACAAAAGAAAAAAGGGTGCCATTAATTTAATAAACTGAGCGCCACTTGATGAGCCATACATGACCTCCATTAGAGGATCAGAAAGGACGTACAAGATCACGACAGCAAGTCCACCTGTCATAAATGAAAACCTGAGTGCTTGTTGAAGCCGGTATTCAATGAGACTCATATTATTTTTTGAGTGTGCTTCACTTATTGCTGGTACAAGTGCAGTCGCTAATGATTGGGTCACAAAAGATGGAAGCATCAATAGAGGAAGAGCAAAACCAGTCAGCGCTCCATATTGCTTTGTTGCTGCAATCGCAGCGACACCAGCAAGAGCAAGACTATGTGATACGACAATGGGCTCAAAGAACCAGGAAAGAGAACCAATCATTCTACTTCCAGTTGTTGGGATAGCAATACTCATTAGTTCTTGAAAAGTGCTTTTTCCCGATTTTACATAAGTAAAGAACTGTTTTCGAACTCTGAATTTTTTTTTCATTTTAAAGGTAGTTAATAAATACACTAAAGAGGCAAGTTCTCCAATAACCGATGCGACCATAGCGGCAGCAGCAGCATATTCGATCCCATAGGGTAGAAAGGCTTTTGTTAAGACTGTGATGAGAGCAATTCGAACAATTTGCTCAATCAATTGGGATAAAGCAGCTGGTTTCATATTCTGTCTACCTTGGAAGTACCCTCTTATTACAGATGAGATTGCAATGATGGGTACTACTGGAGCAATGGCTAATAAAGGTAGGAGGGTTCTTGAATCTGTAAATAGTGTCTCGGCCAATATCGGCGCAGTTAATAGCAGAATAGGTGTAAAAATGGCTGAAAGAGTAATCGTTGTGGCTAATGAAACAACAAGTATTTTTTTGATTTTTGCTGTATCCCCGATGGCTTCGGCCTCTGCAACATTCTTAGATATCGCAACAGGAAGACCCAATTGTGTAATGGTTATGACAAGGATAAAGGTTGGGAACGCCATCATATAAAGACCAACACCCTCTTCACCAATAAAGCGGGCAATGACAATGCGATTGATAAATCCTAGGACTCTTGTAACAAGCCCTGCTGCTAATAAAATTATAGTCCCTTTTAAAAACTTAGACATTCTATTCCCTACCTTCTCAAAAAAGGTTTTATCATATACAATTATCTATATGCGTGTAAGTGGACAAAGCATGACTATGAATTTTGGAATATATGAGGAGGTAGCTTTTATGGAAGTTAGCCAGGACTATGAACAATTTCATAATAAAGTTAGACCCGCCTTAATAAGCAAACAAGAGGAATTTTTACTTTTAGGTTATGATAATGTATCACAAGAGGACATTTGGACCTTTTTGCTAAAAAAGAAATGGCGGCGAAAAGGGGAGAAGGAGATAAAATTATTTGAAGTGGTACAAAGTATTCTTTCTTTAAAAGTTGGTGAGCTCATTAACTACATGGCTGTAGAAGCTTTAAAGGATGCAGAATTTACGTTTGAGAATGAAGAGGAACGGGTAAAATTACTAAAATAGTGCTTCATTTGAATAAAAGGAGGATGCACACTATAGGTATCCTTTTTTTGTCGTTAACAATTATGAAATTGACACCTTAAAGAAACTGTTTCATAATAAATGATGGATTCTAGGATTAGCTAAATAAGCATATTGGTACACGTTTTATGATGCTGGATTCTACTCCAGTTCTGTTTTAGAGGGCAAACAGATGCTTATCCTATCTGTTCGTTTATGGATTTAAGGAGGAACTGTACATAATGGTAAAAAGAAGTCGAATTGTTGTCTTTATTATTTTTATGGTGATCATGGGTGGATTAATGGGGACAACAACAAAAGATGTGTTAAACAACATCAAGCTCGGACTTGATCTTCAAGGTGGGTTCGAGGTCCTTTATGAAGTAAAACCAGCTAAAGAAGGGCAAATAATTGATGAGAAAGCTCTTGCTAGCACTGCGGAAGCATTAGATCGGCGAATTAATGTTCTGGGTGTAAGTGAACCAAGTATTCAAATTGAAGGAAACAATCGTATTCGTGTGCAACTTGCTGGTGTTGAAGATCAAAATCAAGCAAGAGAAATTCTTTCCACAGAAGCAAATCTAACATTTCGAGATGCGAATGATCGTGTTTTGATGGATGGTGCTGATCTTGCTGAGGGTGGGGCCACACAAACCTTCGATGAAAATGGAAATCCAAGTGTTTCATTAAAATTAAAAAGTGCCTCCAAATTTAAAGAAGTGACTCAAGAAATTGTAAAAATGCCTGCGCCGAGCAATGTTCTCGTGATATGGCTTGATTTTGAAGAAGGCGTAGATTCTTATCAAACTGAAATTTTGAAAGAGAATCCTAAGTTTGTTTCTGCACCAAGAGTGAGCGAGGTTTTTAATCAAGATACCGTTTCGATTGTAGGAAGTTTTCAACTTGAAGAGGCGAAAAATTTATCTGATATTCTAAATGCAGGGGCATTACCTGTTAAGTTAGATGAAATCTATTCGACCTCAGTTGGTGCGCAATTCGGGGAACAGGCTATGCAGCAAACGATTTTTGCTGGGATCATTGGTATAGCAGCCATTTTCCTATTTATGATTTTGTACTATCGTTTGCCTGGATTTGTTGCAACCGTTACTTTAACCGTTTATTTATTTTTAACTATACTCATCTTTGATTGGATGAATGTCGTTCTAACCTTACCAGGGATTGCTGCGCTGATTTTGGGTGTCGGTACAGCTGTTGATGCTAATATCATTACGGCAGAACGAATAAGAGAAGAGATTAGAGTAGGGAAATCGATTAAATCAGCATTTAAAGCAGGGAATTCTAATTCGATTTCTACTGTTACCGATGCCAATCTTACACTCCTTTTAGCTGCAGTTGTTCTATTCTTTTATGGGACAGGCACTGTAAAAGGGTTTGCTACCAGCTTAATTATCGGGACATTAGGAAGTTTTATTACAAATGTTTATTTATCAAGATGGCTGCTAGGGCTATTTGTCAATAGTGGTTACTTCGATAAAAGGCCAGGTTGGTTTGGCGTAAAGAAAAATGCTATTCATGATATAAAAGAAAATATGGATACACTCGACTTAACAACGAAATTTGATCGCTTTGATTTTATAAAACATAGAAAAAAATTCTTTGGTTTTTCTGCTGCGATACTTGTGATTGGAATCATTGTTTTATCAGTCTTAAAATTAAATTTAGCGATTGATTTTACAAAAGGAACTCGTGTTGAAATTTTAGCAAATGAGCCTTTATCGAGTGAGATGGTTTCAGCTGAATTGGATAAGTTCAACCTCCCTTCAGACGATATTGTGATTTCAGGTGATAACAAAGAAATTGGGGTAGCCCGATTCAAAGATGTCCTTACGAAATCGGAAATTGCAGATTTGAAATTGGATATAAAAGAGAAGTTTGGTGCAGAACCTAATGTCAGCAGTGTAACACCGACAGTAGGGAAAGAAATTGCTAAAAATGCCTTAATTGGTTTGTTGATCACATCACTTGGACTAATTGTCTTTGTATCGTTCCGATTTGAATTGCCAATGGCAGTATCGGCGGTTATTGCGCTATTATTTGCAGCCTTTACAATTATTCCATTCTTTAGTATTACAGGTTTTGAGGTTGATCTGACCTTTATTGCTGCCTTATTGACTGTTGTCGGTTATGCAATAAACGATACGATTGTTACGTTTGACCGTATGAGAGAAAATATGCAAAAAAGAAGAAAAATAAAAACGTATGAAGATATTGTTGAAATTGCGAATACTAGCTTAAGACAAACACTAGGTCGCTCTATTAATACTGTGTTGATGGTTACCATCTCTGTTGTGGCCATGATGATTTTTGGAAGTGAATCGATTCGATCCTTCTCCATCGCATTAACAGTTGGGTTACTAGTTGGTACCTATTCTTCTATATTCATTGCTACTCCGCTTTGGGTTGAATGGAAACATAGAGAATTGAAAAAGAAAGGTGTTATCAACACGTATAAAGAAAAACGAGTTCGTTCGGATGAACCTCAAGTATAACTTAGCTAAAACCGCAGAATTATCTGCGGTTTTTTCCTTGCACGGGGTGTATTTAAGAAGTGTGAGTCCCTAGTAGCTTTAACTTCATTCAGCAGAAGTCTCCCACTTCTATAAGTGGTAAGATGAATGCAAGTCGTTATGAAATTCAGTAGGGGTCCAAACTCCGGCTGAATAAAGTTAAAGCCTCCGGCGGATGCCACAGATTTTCAAGGAAATTTATCGAGCAAGCTCGATAAAATCTGGCGCAAATACGCCGAGGCGCATTTGATTTGGGGAATTCTCTTTTACCAGCACTATTCGAATGTATTACCAAATATCTTACATTGAAACCTGCTATTCACTCTTGTATAATAAAGGAACTGAGGTGAACGTATGTTACAGTCAAAAACACGTTGGATTGTTCGGTCATCAAATAATGAGAAAATAACTCAACTAGTGGATGAAATCCATGTTACACCACTTGTTGCATCGCTACTTGTTAATAGAGGATTAGATAATCCTGAAGAAGCAAGGGCTTTTTTATTTAATGAAAAACAAGAGTTTCATGACCCTTACCTTTTAAATGATATGGATAAAGCTGTTATAAGAATCAAAAAAGCGGTTGAAGCAAAAGAAGCTATTCTTATTTTCGGGGATTACGATGCCGATGGGGTTACTAGTACAACCGTTATGATGAAAACATTGCAAGAACTTGGTGCCAATGTACAATTTTATATCCCAAACCGTTTTACAGAAGGTTATGGTCCAAATGAAGGGGCTTTTCGCTATGCCCATGAGATTGGTATTGCTCTTATCATTACAGTTGATACTGGCATTGCAGCACTTCATGAGGCAAGTGTGGCTAAAGAACTTGGCATTGATTTAATTATTACGGATCACCATGAACCTGGGCCGGAGTTACCAGATGCATTTGCTCTTGTTCACCCAAAACTTGGGGAGGATTCATACCCGTTTCCACATCTTGCTGGTGTGGGTGTAGCCTTTAAATTAGCACATGCGCTGTTAGGGGAAGTACCTGAACATTTATTGCCATTTGCTGCGATTGGTACCATTGCAGATCTTGTACCGTTAAAAGGTGAAAATAGATTAATTGCTCAAAAAGGGTTAACGAAATTAAGAGAAACAGAAAATATTGGATTACATGCTCTTTTAAAACTGGCTGGTGTTGATCAAGCCGTCATTAATGAAGAAACAGTTGGCTTTTCTCTTGCACCACGTATCAATGCAGCAGGCAGACTAGACAGTGCTGATCCAGCCGTGTATTTATTGTTAGCGGAGGATGCATTTGAAGCAGAAGCGCTAGCAGAGGATATTGAGCAATTGAATAAAGACAGAAAAGAATTGGTGAACACAATAAGTGAAGAAGCCATTCGAATGGTGGAACAAAGCTTTCCTACGAAAGAAAATAGCCTGTCTAGTCATTGGGAAAGAAGGTTGGAATCCTGGTGTCATTGGGATTGTAGCATCAAGACTGGTCGAAAAGTTCTATCGACCAACGATTGTTTTGAGTTTTGACCAAGAAAAAGGAATGGCTAAGGGTTCAGCTAGGAGTATTCCTGGTTTTGATCTTTTTAAAAATTTATCTACTTGCCGTGACCTATTGCCTCATTTCGGAGGACATACGATGGCGGCAGGAATGACGTTAAACCTGACAGATGTTGATGAATTGCGTCTGCGTTTGAATCAACTCGCACAAGAGCAATTAAATGAAGAGGATTTAATCCCTATCACCTATATCGATACAGAAATTAGTCTTCAGGATATTCATATAGAAGCCATTGAGGAAATGAATAAGCTGGCACCTTACGGGATGGATAATCCAAAGCCGAAAGTGCTGATCAAGGAAGTAAATATTGAAAGTATACGAAAAATCGGCTCAGAGCAAAATCATTTAAAACTAATATTAGAACATGGTGGGACATCTTTGGATGGGGTAGGATTTGGTCTAGGGAGTGTGTGTGACCATATTTCACCTGTTTCTAAAGTATCTGTAATTGGGGAATTATCGATTAACGAATGGAATAATCGAAAAAAACCACAAATATTCTTACAGGATCTTACGGTTCCCTCTTGGCAGCTGTTTGATTCTCGTGGTTCAAAAAAATTGATGCAAATTGCGAATGAAGTTCCAGTTGAACAAACTAAATGGATTGTTTTTCAAGAACAATGGTTAGCTAAGATTCAAAAAACTTTAGGCGATAGTGAAGTGCTCTTTATATCGTCACCTGAAGTAGCAGAAAAGCTACAGCTTGATCATTGCCATGTGGTATTAATAGATTTACCACCGTCAAAAGAAATACTTGTACGGTTATTTTCTGGGAAAAAAGTGTCTAGCATCTATGCACATTTTTATAAAGCAGAGAGTGATTATTTCTCTACCATTCCAACAAGAGATCATTTTAAATGGTATTATGCTTTATTAGCAAAAAAAGGACCTTTTGATTTAAAAAAATATGGTGATACGTTAGCAAAGCATCGTGGCTGGACAAGGGCAACGGTTGATTTTATGTCACAAGTGTTTTTTGAACTCGATTTTGTTACAATGGACAATGGACTAATTACATTGAATAAAAACGCAGGAAATCATGATTTATCTGAATCTAAGACCTATCAACTAAAACATGCTCAATTAGAGATTGAAAAGGATTTATTGTTTTCATCTTTTCATCAATTAAAGGATTGGTTTGATCAAGTGTTTCAAGAAACGATACAATAAGAGGAGGCAGCAGAAGATGGACTTAAAAAAATATATAACGGTAGTTAAAGATTGGCCCAAGCCAGGAATTAGTTTTAAGGATATTACGACATTAATGGATAATGGGGAAGCTTATAGATATGCGACAGATCAGATCGCCCTATACGCACGTGAAAAAGAGATTGATCTTGTCGTTGGTCCAGAAGCTCGTGGTTTTATTATCGGTTGTCCGGTAGCCTATTCTCTTGGAGTTGGTTTTGCCCCAGTTCGTAAAGAAGGGAAGCTACCGCGTGAAACCGTTCGAGTTGATTATGGTTTAGAGTACGGAAAAGATGTATTAACGATTCACAAGGATGCGATTAAACCTGGACAACGAATCCTTATAACAGATGATTTATTAGCAACAGGTGGTACGATTCTAGCTACCATTCAATTGGTTGAAGAACTTGGTGGAATTGTTGCCGGAATTGCTTTCCTGATTGAACTAAGTGATTTAGATGGGCGAAGCAAGCTTAAAAGTCATGATATCCTAACTTTAATGACATTTTAAACGTTGAGGGCGCATACATTGGCGCTCTTTTGCTATATTTGAAACAATTATTTAATATTATTGAAAAATAGAGTACAATTTCTTTACATATAGGTAATTTTTTTCGATAATAAATACAATCAGAAGATTCATTAGGACCAGAGCGACTAACCATAAGGATGGATAAAGAACTCCCCTCATTGATGGAAGTCTTCTTTCATATAGATTTTTCAAAAAAAATTCATAATGAATAAAAAGGTGATTTTATGGCGAATGATCAAGTATTGACAGCCGAACAAGTCATCGATCGAACAAAGGCATATTTAGAAGATGAGGATGTAGTATTCATTCAGAGGGCTTATGAATTTGCCAAGCATGCTCATCGTTTACAATATAGAAAATCGGGTGAGCCGTATATTATCCATCCCATTCAAGTCGCAGGGATACTTGCAGACCTTGAGATGGATCCTTCTACGGTTGCGTCAGGTTTCCTTCACGATGTTGTTGAAGATACAGAAGCTTCTCTTCAAGATATAAAAGAAGCCTTCAGCGAAGAAGTGGCCATGCTCGTCGATGGTGTTACAAAGCTCGGTAAAATAAAATATAAATCTCATGAAGAACAACAAGCAGAAAATCATCGAAAAATGTTTGTGGCTATGGCCCAAGATATTCGTGTAATTATGATTAAATTGGCAGACCGCCTTCATAATATGAGGACATTAAAACATTTGCCAGCAGAGAAACAACGTCGTATTTCAAATGAAACATTAGAAATTTTCGCTCCTCTTGCCAATCGACTAGGGATTTCGAAAATTAAGTGGGAGCTTGAAGATACGGCATTACGCTATTTAAACCCACAGCAATATTATCGAATCGTCAATTTAATGAAGAAAAAGCGTGTAGAGCGTGAAGAATATTTGGATGACGTCATTATTGAATTGCGGAAAAATATGGAAGAGGTTGGCATCAAAGCAGATATGTCTGGCCGCCCCAAACATATTTATAGCATTTATCGTAAAATGTCTCAACAGAATAAACAATTCAATGAAATCTATGATTTGTTGGCTATTCGAGTTGTGGTTGATTCGATTAAAGATTGTTATGCTGTTCTCGGTATTATTCATACAAACTGGAAACCGATGCCTGGGAGATTTAAAGATTATATTGCTATGCCAAAACCCAATATGTATCAATCTCTGCATACAACGGTTATAGGTCCTAAAGGGGATCCTTTAGAAGTACAAATCCGGACCATAGAAATGCACCGAATAGCGGAATTTGGGATTGCTGCTCATTGGGCTTATAAGGAAGGCAAAGCGATTAATGAAGGTTCATCCTTTGAAGATAAGCTAACATGGTTCCGAGAAATTCTTGAATTTCAGGATGATACAATTAATGCTGAAGAATTTATGGAATCGTTAAAAATCGATCTGTTTTCGGATATGGTGTTTGTGTTTACACCAAAAGGGGATGTGGTGGAGCTTCCGTCTGGTTCTGTTCCAATTGATTTTGCCTATCGAATACACTCTGAAATAGGTAATAAAACCATTGGCGCAAAAGTGAATGGTAAGATGGTGACACTTGATTATAAGTTGAAAACAGGAGACATCCTGGAAATTCTAACATCCAAGCATTCATATGGACCTAGTCAAGACTGGTTAAAACTTGCTCAAACTTCACAAGCGAAAAATAAGATCAGAGCCTACTTTAAAAAGCAAAAAAGAGACGAGAATATTGTAAAAGGCCGCGAACTAGTGGATAAAGAAATCCGTCTTATGGAATTTGATGTAAAGGAAATTTTAGTAGCTGATAATTTAAAACGTGTCGCTGGAAAATTCAATTTTGTCCATGAAGACGATATGTTTGCTGCTGTGGGCTACAACGGAATTACCGCCTTACAAGTGGCCAATCGTTTGACAGAAAAGTGGCGTAAAAAACGGGATGTAGAGCAAGTTTCTGATATTTCGAATGCTGTGGCGGAGTTAAAGTCGTTTCCAACTAGGAAAAAAAGAGAGTCTGGGGTGCGGGTGGAAGGAATCGAAAACCTGCTTATCCGCCTATCACGTTGTTGTAATCCAGTCCCAGGTGATGAAATTGTTGGTTTTATCACAAAAGGAAGAGGGGTTTCTGTTCATCGTAAAGATTGCCCGAACCTCATTACAGATGATGCGAAAGAAAGGCTTATTCCGGTTGAATGGGAATCTGGACTGAATGATCGCAAAGAATATAATGTTGAAATTGAAATAACAGGCTACGACAGAAGAGGCGTCTTAAATGAAGTTCTTCAGGCTGTCAATGAAACGAAAACAGATATTTCCGCTGTATCAGGCCGTACAGACCGAAATAAAATGGTGACCATTACCATGTCGATTTCAATCGTAAATGTAAGTCATCTACAAAAGATTGTCGATCGAATCAAACAAATACCTGATTTATATTCGGTTCGAAGAATTATGAACTAAGGTGAGAGAAGATGCGAATTATTGTACAACGTAGCAAAGAAGCGAGCGTAACAGTAGAAGAAAAGGTAATCGGAAAAATTGAGCAAGGATTTGTCTTGTTAGTAGGTGTTACTCATGAAGATCGTGAAGAAGATGCTGCTTATTTAGCTGATAAAATTGTTCATCTCCGCATTTTCGAAGACGAAAATGGGAAAATGAATCGATCATTACTTGATGTAGCTGGTAGTATTTTATCCGTATCACAATTCACGTTATATGGAGATTGTCGCAAAGGGCGCAGGCCTAATTTTATGGCTGCTGCAAAGCCGGAGTATGCACTTGGCATCTATCAGCATTTTAATGAACAACTGAAACAAAAAGGTGTCCATGTTGAGACAGGGGAATTCGGAGCCATGATGAATGTCTCGCTTAACAATGATGGACCCGTAACATTGATTCTAGAAAGTTGAAAAAGAGCGGACCATTTATGGTCACGCTCTTTTTCATTCTTATTACAAGGAAGCAGGTCGCCACCAAGCGGAATTAATTCCCACTAAAATAGCGGGCAAGGCCTTCATAAATACCTGTTGCTGCAGAATCTTGATATTGATCCGTTGTGACAAGTAATTCTTCACTTGGGTTACTTAAAAAACCAAGTTCAATCAAGACAGCATTTTTATTATTTTCACGAATGACATAATAGTCTCCAAATCGGGCTCCACGATCTTCCATATTTGTTTGATCGATGACAGCAGAATGGATATCTACAGCCAGTTTCTTTTGCCATGGATGATAGAAAAAGGTGGATAATCCACGAACACTAGGATCCTTAATACTATCATAATGAATGCTAATAAAGGCGTCTGCATTTTGAATATCTGCAGTATTGGTTCTGGACGGCAAACTGATGAAGCCATCTTGTGTACGAGTAAGAGTTACATCAGCTCCAGCTTCTTTAAGTATATGATATAAATTAATAGCTGTTTTAAGGGTAATTCTTTTTTCTAATGTACCGTTATATCCAGTTGTTCCATTGTCTTTACCACCATGACCGGGATCAATGACTATTTTCTTGTTTTTCAAGGATTGCCCAGGTTCTTGGGTTGAAATTTGGGTTAGAGCTTCATCAGGTCGAATAGTATCTTCTGTAGACACAAGCCAACTAGCTATGTAACCAATTTGTTCATTTTCAAGTTTGATTTGATACCAATCATTTTCAAAAGAAATCGTTTCAAATGTATCACCTTGGTTTGCTCGATCCAGAATGGTAGACTGTGTACTTGGTCTTTTCCTTATATTGGTACCATTATGTAAAATAGTAAGCTCCCCGCTTGTGATTGTTTCATTGCTACTAGTGTTGACTGTTCCTTCAGAGTTATTTTCCTGAATGTACTGGCTTGTTATCCAACCGGATTCCCCATTGTAAGTAATTTCAATCCAATCATTGGATTCAGAAATGATCTTAACGGTTTCACCTTTTTGAAGTTTACCGAGTATATTTCCATTTAATGAAGGTTCACCACGTACATTTAATGAATTTACAGTTATAATGCCAGTTTTAGAAACCTTGTTTGTTTTTGGTTGTTCAGAGCTAATCTGACTTGCGGTTGATTCTGCAGTTGCTGAAACAAGATAATTAGCTACCCAGCCTTTTTGACCACTACTTAGGTTGATTTGTATCCAATCGCCTTCTGTTGTTAGGACGGGATATAAATCACCCTTATTTAATGTTGTAATGATCTCATTATTTAAGCTAGGACCACTTCTAACATTTAAATCATCTGTTACAACCGTTATGGATTGATTAGCCGCTACAGCCACCGTTTCTGGTATCATCCACGGAACAGCGAAAGCTATGCAGATGAATAATATCCAAACCTTTTTTTTCAAAATTCAGTTCCCTCCTCTTTGTTCTGATTTGGAATTTGAGCAATGCAAAATTCCAGTATTCGTTGTGTATGATACAACTGAATTTTTTCGGTTTGTGAAATAACTTCTCTATTACCTACTGAAATTCCTTTATTTTTATATTAATTATTTGTATTTTTTTAAGAAATTGATATGTAGATGTCATTATATGAAAGATTTTTTGCAGGAAAGGGCAAGATATAAATGAAAACTAATGATGGAAAAGTAAAGGAGAATTGCTATGAGGCACGGAGACAAAGGGGTATCTGCCCAATCAGGTGAAAATCAATTATTTGGGATTGATTTTCACGATAATATTCAAAAAGAACAAAATGCCCAATATGGTTGAACTAGCTCGTGAATTTGGTTTAACTAGCCAGGATGCAAAAAAGTTAAAAAAACAATTAGAACGAAATTAACGACTGCTCTTGACAATTTTCGCGAAGGTTCGTAATATTATAGAGATAAATTGAATAGTAGCCATTGAGGAAGAAAAGTAATTTAACACCACTTGGATAGAGAGGAAACACCGTAGGCTGAAAGTGTTTCTACATGCTGACTAAATGAAGAACACTTCGGAGGCTTTACATTGAACGAGGATTCCATTCTTCTAGTAAGTGATAAACGTGAACAGGCGTTAACTGGAAAGTGGAAGTGATAGGTTATGATTGCTTCAATTAGGGTGGCACCACGGGAATATAAGCTCTCGTCCCTTGTATAGATTAATATACAAGGGACGAGAGCTTTTTTAGTGTAAAATGATCCTAGTATTATTTTGTCCGATACATAGCTTTTCTATTTTCATAACAAGGAGGTTTTGGTATTCATGTCGATTCAAATACCAAGAGGTACCCAAGATATATTGCCGGGAGAAGTTGAAAAATGGCAATTGATTGAAAAAAATGCTCGAGAGCTTTGTGATAGATTTCAATATCAGGAAATTAGAACTCCCATTTTTGAACACACGGAACTTTTTACAAGGAGTGTAGGGGAAACGACTGACGTTGTTCAAAAAGAAATGTATACTTTTGAAGATCGGGGCGGACGTAGTATGACATTGCGCCCAGAAGGAACGGCTTCCACCGTTCGTTCATTTGTTGAAAATAAGATGTATGGTGATGCCAATCAACCAATCAAATTATTTTATACTGGTCCGATGTTTCGTTACGAACGTCCACAAGCAGGGCGGTTTCGTCAGTTTGTCCAATTCGGTGTTGAGGCATTAGGTAGTAAGGATCCTGCTATTGATGCTGAAGTCATTGCTCTTGCCATGTCTATCTATAAAAGCTTAGGGCTAAGTAAGATAAAGTTAATTATTAATAGTCTTGGTGATAAAGAAAGCCGACTTGCACATCGAAATGCACTGATTCAACATTTTGATCCTAGAATTGGTGAATTTTGTCAAGATTGTCAAAATCGCTTGCAAAAAAATCCAATGCGAATTCTGGATTGTAAAAAAGACCGTGATCATGAATTAATGAAGACGGCACCGTCGATTATCGACTATTTAAACACAGAATCTAAAGAGTATTTTAATAAGGTTCAGCAATATTTAACTGATTTGGAGATCCCATTTGTAGTTGATCCAAATCTTGTTAGAGGATTAGATTATTATAATCATACTGCATTTGAAATTATGAGTGATGCAGAGGGGTTTGGAGCGATTACCACATTATGCGGTGGTGGACGTTATAACGGATTAACCGAAGAAATTGGCGGTCCTGAAACGCCAGGAATCGGCTTTGCTTTTAGTATTGAACGGTTTATCGCAGCATTGAAAGCGGAGGGTGTTGAACTCCCAATTAATAAAGGAATTGATTGTTATTTAGTTTCTTTAGGTGAGGAAGCCAAGGATTATACTGTAAGACTCCTACACAAACTGCGTTTAGCTGGATTTTCGGCAGAACGGGATTATTTAAACCGAAAAATCAAAGCGCAAATGAAAGCGGCTGATCGCCTAAATGCTAAGTTTGTCGCCATTTTAGGTGAAGATGAGTTATCGCAAAATCGTATTAATGTAAAACGAATGGAAACTGGTGAACAGTGGGAAATGGATTTAGAAGACTTTGTTGCCAAATTTAAAGAAATACAACCATAGGAGGAAATGGAATGTTAGGAAGAACTTATTTTTGTGGAGAAGTGCCTAAAAATGCAATTGGAGAAAAGGTTACCTTAAAAGGATGGGTACAAAGACGACGCGATCTTGGTGGATTGATCTTTATTCATTTACGTGACCGTACAGGAATTGTGCAAATTGTATTCAATCCAGAAGTGTCGCAAGAAGCATTAGAAGTTGCTGAAAAGGTTCGTAGTGAATATGTTGTTGAAATTGAAGGGACTGTCATCGCTCGTGATGAATCAACATTCAACCCTAATTTATCAACTGGAACAATTGAAGTACAAGCAGATCGAATGGCCATTATTAATGAATCAAAAACACCGCCATTTATGATTGAAGATCAAGCGGATGTTTCTGAAGATGTTCGTTTAAAATATCGTTATTTAGATTTAAGAAGACCCGTTATGTTTGAAACACTAAAAATGCGTCATCAGGTAACAAAAGTGATGCGTGACTTCCTTGATTCAGAAGGATTCCTTGATATTGAAACACCTATTTTAACAAAAAGTACGCCTGAGGGTGCTCGTGATTATCTAGTTCCAAGCCGGGTGCATCCAGGTGAATTTTACGCACTTCCACAATCACCACAGTTGTTCAAACAATTATTGATGGTGGGTGGAGTTGAACGGTATTATCAAATTGCACGCTGTTTCCGTGATGAGGATTTACGTGCGGATCGTCAACCAGAATTCACTCAACTCGATATTGAAACAAGCTTTTTAAGTGCTGAAGAAATTCAAACCATGATTGAAACAATGATGGTAAGAATTATGAAAGAAGTAAAAGGATTGGAGATTACGGTCCCATTCCCACGTATGGCCTATGATGAAGCAATGGGAAGTTATGGTTCGGATAAACCAGATACTCGATTTGATATGAAGTTAGTTGATCTTTCCGAAATTTTCCTAAACTCGAGCTTTAAAGTATTTGCTGGTGCTGTTTCAAAAGGCGGTCAAGTTAAAGCCATTAACGTAAAAAATGGGGCTGTTACCTATTCGCGCAAAGACATTGATGGTTTGACAGAATTTGCTGCACGTTATGGAGCTAAAGGACTTGCATGGCTTAAAGCAGAAGAAGAGGGATTAAAAGGGCCTATCGTGAAATTCTTTACGGAAGAAGAGTTAAACGCGCTAAACGTTGCGCTTGCAGTTGAAAAAGATGATTTAATTCTTTTTGTTGCTGATAAGAAGAAAATTGTTGCAGATGCTCTTGGTGCTTTAAGAAGTAAGATTGCAAAGGATTTAGATTTAATTGATCAAAGTAAATATAATTTCCTTTGGGTTACAGACTGGCCGTTGCTTGAGTATGATGAAGATGCACGTCGTTACTCTGCTGCTCACCATCCGTTTACAATGCCAGTAAGAGAAGAGATTGAGCTTCTAGATTCTGAACCTAGTAAAGTACACGCTCAAGCCTATGACATTGTTTTAAATGGTTATGAACTTGGTGGTGGGTCACTACGTATATATGAAAGAGACGTTCAAAATAAAATGTTTAAAGCTTTAGGGTTTACAGAGGAAGAAGCAACAAGTCAATTCGGCTTTTTACTAGACGCATTTGATTATGGAACGCCTCCACATGGTGGGATTGCATTAGGATTAGACCGTTTGGTTATGTTGTTAACGGATCGAACAAACTTGCGTGATACAATCGCATTTCCGAAAACAGCTAGTGCCAGTGACTTACTAACAGCAGCGCCTAGTGAAGTCAGTCAGGCACAATTGATCGAATTGCATCTTTCAACAAATGTAAAAAAATAACTGAATCATAATGAGTGAACAATTGTTGAATTGTATGACAATTAATGATATTATAACTGTAAGCTTTAAAAGAGTCCTGATGTGTGCGTAGTGTAACCTGAAATTTTGACCGAACATTTTACCTTTGGGAGTTCGGAGTTTTTGAATAGCGTAAATGCCTTTTTTAAGGACTTACAATACTCAAAATAGAACACCCACCTGCTGTTTGCGGGTTCAAAAGGAAGGTATATGAGCGACGGCATAATTGGGGCTCTTTCTCTTACATATGATTTAAATAAACCCCTGTCATATAGGCAGGGGGTTTTTGTTGTTTAATAGGGAAGCGCTTATGCAAGTTTAAGAATGATCAAAGGTCTTGATTGATGTAGCATTCGACAAATTTTGATTTTATTCGCTATCCTGATTGCTATTTCGAACACGGGAATTGTATGATATATTCATTATCAGGAAATACGTAAGTAAGTTGGAAATTGGAGTTGATCGTATGTTACATCAGTTTTCTAGAAATGAACTGGCCATTGGCAAAGAAGGTTTGGACATATTAAAGAATAGTACTGTGGCTGTTTTAGGCATCGGTGGAGTGGGTTCATTTGCTGCTGAGGCACTTGCTCGTTCGGGCGTAGAAAAGCTTATTCTTATTGATAAAGATGATGTAGATATAACAAATGTGAATCGTCAAGTCATTGCGTTGTTATCTACAGTTGGTCGACCTAAAGTCGAATTAATGAAGGAAAGAATTGCTGATATTAATCCTGAATGCGAAGTCATTGCGTTAAAAATATTTTATACGGAAGAAACATATGAAGAAATTTTTGGGTATAATCTCGATTTTGTCATTGATGCCTCTGACACGATATCCTATAAAATTCATTTGATGAAGGAATGCTTGCAACGAAAAATACCGATCATTTCAAGTATGGGTGCAGCGAATAAAATGGATCCAACCCGTTTTCAAATTGCGGATATTTCAAAAACCCACACAGATCCAATCGCCAAGGTGATCCGTACAAGATTAAGAAAAGAAGGAATCAAAAAGGGAATTCCAGTTGTGTTTTCAGATGAAAGCCCAATTGTAATCCGTGAAGACATTCGTAAAGAAGTGGGAAAAGAAGACGCTGAAATCCGTAAAGCTCAAATGCCCCCTTCCTCAAATGCTTTTGTTCCATCTGTAGCAGGTCTTATCATGGCCAGTTACGTAGTTAGACAACTATTAAGTGACATCAAAATCAGTACAGTAAGAGATGCAAAAGACGCCTAATAAGGGCGTTTTTTGTTGTCATTCTTTGCTGTCAGGCACTTTAAGAAGACATTATTTCCTTATCTGTGCGAATGGAAAAGACAGTCGCAGTTTTTGTTTAGAAACGGCACGATATGAAATTGTCCATCCAGAAAGAACAAATACACTGAATCTGTTCTTTTGCAGTGCCTCGCGCGGTCATGTATAATGTATGGATAAGGGTGAAATCGGAACGAAAATACGCCCAGGTGTATTTGATTTGGAGGTTATCGGATTGAATGGGGAACCACTTGCCTATCGGATGCGTCCGTCATCCATGGATGAGGTTGTCGGACAAAAAGAGATTATCGGAAAAAACACAAGTTTGTATAAAATGATCAAAAACGGCTACGTCCCCTCTATGTTGTTATATGGGGAACCTGGGATCGGGAAAACATCACTTGCCTATGCGATAGCAGGGACGACGAAAATCCCATTTATCGCTTTGAACGCAACTACATCCGGCAAAAAGGATGTGGAAGAAGTCGTTCAAGAAGCACGTATGACTGCAAAAGTAATTCTTTTTCTAGATGAAATCCATCGCTTTAATAAAGCACAGCAAGATTATCTTCTCCCGCATGTGGAAAACGGTACGATCATTTTAATTGGAGCAACGACAGAAAATCCGTTTCATGATGTGAATCCAGCTATCCGGAGCAGATGCGGTCAAATCTTGCAATTAACAAGATTAGCATCTGACGACTTAAAAGAGTTGGTCGATCGTGCATTAAAAGATGAGAAAAACGGACTTGGTAAATTGTCCATAAAAATAAATGAACAACAAATAGACCAAATTGCTAATGGAGCAGGGGGAGATGCAAGAAAAGCACTAACGATGCTCGAATCAATCGTATATTCTTCAGATATGGAAGATCAAACGTATATCGTTGAAAGTAGTACGATTGAAAAAATGATCAAAAAAGTGGGTGTGTTTGGAGATAAAAAAGGCTCTCACTATTATAATTTGTTATCGAGTTTACAAAAAAGCATTCGGGGTAGTGATGTCAACGCTGCGCTTTATTATTTAGCACATCTACTGGAGAATGGGGATTTAGTTTCGGTAAACAGGCGTTTGCTTGTCATCGCCTTTGAGGATATTGGTCTCGCAAACCCTAATATAGGAGGTCTTGTTTTAGCAGCGGTTACAGCTAGTGAACGACTAGGTCTTCCGGAAGCGCGTATTCCATTAGCAGTGGCAGTGGTCGAAATGTGTTTATCTTCAAAATCAAATTCAGCCTATAAAGCATTAGACGAAGCAATAGAAGGGATCCGGGCGGGACTAGTAGGCGATATACCCAAACATTTACGTGATGCACATTATTCTGGGGCCAAAGAACTTGGACACGTAGGATACGAATACCCACACGATCATCCACTCGGGACCTTTGGTGGCTGGGTCAATCAGGAGTATTTGCCAGCAAATTTAAAAGGTACTCAATATTATCATCCGTTAGAGGCAGGAGAGGAAAGACGATTAACTGCCATCTATCAGAAATTAGAAGAATTTAAAAATAAAAAATAACGAGATTATTTACTTTTAACATTTTCCATATGATATCCATGTATAGAAGAAGGAAATTGTGTTATAATGGCAAAAGCCTATCTATTTACTATGGATTGTGTTTGTTTAGGCAATTATGAAGTGTTTTATTCAAGGAGAAATCATGCAAAGATTAAAGAGCAGAGGCCAAATAGGACCACGGTTTATCATTTATTTATTTGGATTACTTGTTATGTCTCTCGGGATTGTCCTTCTTATTTTAGCAGATCTCGGACCATCTCCGTGGGATGTTTTACATGTTGGACTTTATTATAAATTTGGTTTAACGATTGGAAGCTGGAATATTATTGCAGGTTTTTTTATTTTAGGTGTTTCAGCGATGATTTCAAAGTCAATTCCCCAATTTGGGGCTTTCTTAAATATGATCCTTGTTGGATTATTTATTGATATGTATTTGATGATTCCGTTCTTGCATACCCCATCATCATTAACAGGTAAAGTAGTGATGTTCGCTGTTGCGCTTCTCATAAATTGTTATGGAATGGGTCTTTATATTTCCGCACAACTTGGGGCGGGCCCAAGAGACAGCCTGATGCTTGCTATTACTTCGAAAACGGGCTGGAAGGTTGGAAAAGTCCGTAGTACAATGGAAGTTTTCGTCCTCATCCTAGGATGGCAGTTAGGTGGGCCTTTGTTTTGGGGAACCATTGTCATTAGTTTAATGATTGGTGTGATTGCGGGATTTTCCCTTCCGCAATGTCAGAGGTTTACAAATTTTATCCTACAACGTTTGAAAAAGAACAATCCAAATTCGAATCAATATAAAGAAATAAGTTGAGGTGTCTATAATGAAAATATCAACAAAAGGTCGTTACGGATTAACGATTATGATTGAATTAGCTAAAAAGTATGGCGAAGGGCCTGTATCCCTTAAATCAATTGCACAAGCAAATGATCTTTCTGAACATTATTTGGAACAATTAATTGCTCCCTTACGAAATGCGGGTCTAGTAAGAAGCATTCGTGGTGCATATGGAGGTTATGTATTAGCGGACGAACCTGGAAACATTACATCAGGCGATGTTATACGTGTTCTTGAGGGCCCTATTACTCCAGTTGAAGGAATTGAAGAGGAAGAACCAGTAAAAAGGTCATTATGGATCCGTATTAGAGATGCTGTTAAAGATGTACTAGATAATACGACCATTGAAGATTTGGCTAATCATAAAGATGAAGGCGAAATCGACCCATATATGTTCTATATTTAACTTCATTCAGCAGAAGTCTCCCATTTCTATAAGTGGTGAGATGAATGTCAAGCTTTTATCAATTCAGTGGGCGTTGAAGTTAAAGCCTCCGGCGGATGCCACAGATTTTAAAAGGAAGTTTATCGAGCAAGCTCGATAAAATCTGGGCGCAAATACGCCAAGGCGAATTTGATGTTAACGGAAAAAAGTAACCATTTAAGAGGGTGAAGTGTTTGGAACGAATCTATATGGATCATGCTGCGACAACCCCAATGCATCCAAGCGTCATTGAAAGAATAACAAAAACAATGACAGATCATTTTGGAAATCCGTCAAGCATTCATTCTTATGGCCGGGATGCAAGAAAATTAGTTGATGAAGCTCGTATAGGGATCGCCCAAAGTATTGGTGCACAGGAAACGGAAATCATTTTTACGAGTGGTGGAACAGAAGCGGATAATTATGCCATTTTTGGTGTTGCCGAAGCGAATAGTGAAAAAGGCAAACATATTATTACCACAGCTATTGAACATCATGCCGTTTTACGAGCGTGCCAACAATTGGAAAAAAGAGGCTTTGATGTCACCTACTTACCTGTTGATGAAACAGGTGTGATTTCTCTTGAAGATTTCAAGCAGTCGTTAAGAGATGATACGATTCTTGTGACCATTATGTACGGAAATAATGAGGTTGGAGCTATTCAACCGATTGCTCAAATCGGAGAATTGCTTGATGAACATCAAGCTATTTTCCATACAGATGCCGTTCAGGCTTATGGGATAGAAAATATTAATGTAACTGAGTTGAAAGTGGACTTGCTTAGTGTTTCTGCCCATAAATTAAACGGACCAAAAGGAATGGGCTTCCTATATGCAAGAAGCGGTGTGAAATTTTCACCTCGCCTATTTGGTGGTGAGCAGGAAAGAAAACGACGAGCAGGAACTGAAAATGTTCCGTCGGTAACGGGCTTTTTAGAAGCTGTGAAAATTGCACAGGCTGAAAAAGAGGTAAGAAGAGAAAAATATTCTCAATTGAAAGAAATGCTGATCACAACATTGAAGACAAAACAAATAGAATTTGAAATAAACGGAAATCTTGAAACATCCCTACCACATGTATTAAACTTAAGCTTTCCAGGTACTCATGTTGAAGCAATGCTCGTTAATTTAGATTTAGCAGGCATTGCCGTTTCAAGTGGATCTGCTTGTACAGCCGGTACCATTGATCCTTCACATGTTCTTGTTGCCATGTTCGGTGAGGAGTCTGATAAATTGAAGAATTCGATTCGATTCAGCTTTGGGTATACAAATACGGTTGAACAAATAGAAAAAACCGGGGAAGAAATAGCTAAAATCGTTCAGCGATTCCATCATAAATAAGTATAAAGGAAGGAGGATAAAAATGACGAAAGATCCGAAAGATACCCGTGTAGTCGTTGGAATGTCAGGCGGGGTTGATTCATCTGTTGCAGCACTTCTTTTAAAACAACAAGGCTATGAAGTAATCGGCATTTTTATGAAAAACTGGGACGATACAGATGAGTTTGGTGTATGTACGGCAACTGAAGATTATGAAGATGTGATCCGGGTTTGTAATCAAATCGGGATTCCTTATTATGCTGTGAATTTTGAAAAACAATATTGGGACAAGGTGTTTACGTACTTTCTTGATGAATATAAAGCAGGAAGAACACCGAATCCGGATGTGATGTGTAATAAAGAAATTAAATTTAAAGCGTTCTTAGAACATGCCATGAATCTTGGGGCTGATTATCTAGCAACAGGTCATTATGCTAGAGTTGAATTCCGTGATGGTGAGTATAAAATGCTTCGTGGTGTTGATGAAAATAAAGACCAAACGTATTTTTTAAATCAGTTAACACAAGAACAGCTTTCTAAAGTTATGTTTCCGATTGGCAATATTGAAAAGCCAAAAGTTAGGGAAATTGCCATCGAAGCAGGGTTAGCTACTGCAACCAAAAAGGATAGCACGGGAATTTGTTTTATTGGAGAGCGAAATTTTAAAACCTTCCTAGGTCAATATTTGCCTGCTCAACCTGGCAATATGGAAACCTTTGATGGTGAAGTAGTCGGAAAGCATGATGGTCTTATGTACTATACAATAGGGCAGCGTCATGGTCTGGGTATAGGTGGAGCTGGTGATCCTTGGTTTTCCATGGGCAAGGATTTGGAACAAAATGTCCTTTACGTTGGGCAAGGGTTTCATAATGAAAAGCTTTATTCAACATCCATCATTGCTACAGATATTAGCTGGGTTTCAAAAATTGAAAAGCCTGCAACGTTTCAATGTAGTGCTAAATTTAGATATCGTCAGTCTGATAATCTAGTAAATGTCGAAGTATTAGACGATCAAAAAGTAAAAGTTATTTTTAATGAACCGATCCGTGCGATTACACCGGGACAAGCTGTCGTCTTTTATGACGGTGATGTTTGCCTTGGTGGAGGTACCATCGATCAAGTGTTTAAAAATAATGAACGCCTCACCTATGTAGGTTAATATTCAGCCCAGACTCCTTAAGGATTCTGGGCTGTTCTTAAATAATGGGATCAAATATGCTATACTTTCTAGTTAGAATATACAAGGAACAAAAAAACAGAATGAAGTGAGTGACATATATGGATAAAAATCAAATAGGTATTGGGTATATGCAAGAAGGAAAATGGGAGGAAGCCGCTAAAGCATTTATGGAGGCTATTGAAGAATCGCCAAATGACGCAGTTTCATACATAAACTTTGGGAATGTGTTGACAGCCGTTGGAGATACCAAAAGGGCTTTAGATTTTTTTCAAAAGGCTATTGCTTTGGATGAAAATGCAGCAGCTGCTTATTATAGTGCAGGCAATATATTTTATGAAAATGAGCAATTTCAGCAAGCAAAAAACATGTTTGAGTCTGCATTAAAAAAGGGACTAGATTCAGCTGATAACTTTTTCATGCTCGGTATGTCACTGCTTGGTCTTGAACAACCTAGACTCGCTTTACCCTATTTTCAGCGATGCACAGAACTAAATGAAGAAGATAGCGAAGCTCTTTTCCAATATGGCTTATGCCTTGCAAATCAGGAATATATAGATGAAGCGATTATTCAATTAGAAAAGTGTATACAACTTGATCCTCAGCACTCAGATGCCTTCTACAATTTAGGTGTCGCGTATGGTTATAAAGAAGATGGTGATAAGGCGTTACAAATGTTTGAAAAAGCATTAGAAATTCAACCTGATCATGTATTAGCAGGACATGGTAAGTATTTAATTGAACAAAGTAAAAATGATATAGACAAATAATGAGAAGTCATATTTCGTAGGAATGGAGGTGGATTGAATGGAAAAGCAGAATTCACTTGATCTATTTGCCGAACAGGGAAAGTATATGAAAGGTACGCCTATTGTGACTATTTTTCATAACGAAACGAATTTGTATACCGTTTTGCGGATCAGGGTCGAGGAAACAAATGAAAATTATGAAGACAAAGAAGCCGTCATTACCGGTTATTTTCCAAAAGTACATGAACATGAAAATTATATTTTTTATGGAGAAATAAAAGATCATCCAAAGTTTGGACTGCAATTTCAAGCTACTCATTTTCGAAAAGATATTCCTCAAACAAAACAAGGGGTCGTTAGTTACCTTTCAAGTGAACTTTTTAAGGGAATCGGCAAAAAGACAGCAGAGAAAATTGTTGATACACTTGGCGAAAATGCAATTTCAAAGATATTAAATCAACCATCCTTATTAGATTCCGTTCCAAAGCTGCCTCCTGACAAAGCAAAGGATTTATATGAGACCTTGATGGAGCATCAAGGTCTTGAACAAGCTTTGATTGCATTGAATCAATATGGTTTTGGACCTCAATTATCAATGAAAATTTATCAAGTATACAAAGAAATGACCATTGATATCATGCAAAGCAATCCCTATAAATTAGTGGAAGATGTCGAAGGGATTGGATTTGTCCGTGCTGATGATCTAGGTCATCAACTAGGTATTACCGGGAATCATCCAGATCGAATTAAAGCGGGCTGTCTTTATATATTAGAAATAGAATGTGCGCAAACAGGACATGTTTTTGTTCATGCAGAATATCTGCTGCTTCAGGTTCAGAAGCTATTAGAAGAAAATAAACGCGATTCCATTGAGTTCTCAGACATTACAAAAGAATTATTGCAGCTCGAAGAAGAGGGGAAAATAATTGTAGAAGATAAACGATTCTATTTACCTTATCTTTATTACTCTGAAAAAGGGCTTGTAACAAGTATAAAGAAGCTTCTAGAACAAACTGAATATGACGAACAATTTCCAGAATCGGAATTTTTATTGGCTCTTGGAAGTCTGGAAGAACGACTGGGCGTTCAGTATGCTCCAACACAAAAAAAGGCGATACAAACCGCATTAATGTCACCCTTATTAATATTAACAGGTGGTCCAGGAACAGGAAAAACGACCGTTATTAAAGGGATCGTCGAGCTCTTTGCTGAACTTCATGGATGTTCGTTAGATCCAAAGGATTATAAAAAAGAAGAACCTTTTCCATTCTTACTTACTGCACCAACAGGAAGAGCCGCAAAACGAATGACGGAATCAACGGGACTTCCTGCTGTGACCATACATCGTTTGTTAGGTTGGAATGGAAGTGCAGGCTTTGACCATGACGAAGAGAATCCTCTGGAAGGAAAAATTCTTATTGTGGATGAAACCTCGATGGTAGATATTTGGCTTGCCAATCGTTTATTTAAAGCTTTGCCAGAACATATACAAGTCATCCTGGTAGGGGATGAGGATCAACTCCCATCTGTGGGTCCAGGTCAAGTATTAAAAGATTTGCTTAAATCTGAAGTGATTCCAACGGTACGGTTAACCGATATCTATCGACAAGCTGAAGGGTCATCCATTATTGAACTAGCACATGAAATAAAAAAAGGAAAACTTTCACCTAATATTTCTGTCCAACAAAAGGATCGTTCTTTTATTAGATGCAACACTGGTCAAATGACAGAAGTTATCGAAAAAGTAGTACTAAATGCGAAGAAAAAAGGCTATTCCCCTCATGATATTCAAGTACTTGCACCGATGTATAAAGGACCTGCAGGAATTGACCGTCTAAATGAGGTACTGCAGGAAATCTTAAATGGAAACCCGGATGGATCTCGTAAAGAACTGATCTTTGGTGATAAAAAGTATCGGGTTGGTGATAAAGTTCTGCAACTGGTAAACCAACCTGAAAATCATGTTTATAATGGGGATATGGGTGAAGTAGTATCTGTATTTTATGCGAAGGAAAATACAGAAAAACAAGATATGGTGGTTGTTTCCTTTGATGGAATTGAAGTAACCTATACGAGGCAGGATTTAAATCAAATTACGCTTGCTTATTGTTGTTCAATTCATAAATCACAAGGGAGTGAATTTCCCATTGTCATTTTGCCTATTGTAAAAAGCTATTATCGGATGTTAAGGAGAAATCTGATCTATACAGCCATTACAAGGAGTAAGCAGTTTTTAATTATTTGTGGTGAAGAAGAGGCATTGCGAATTGGTGTCGAACGCGCGGATGAGCAAACTCGGCAAACCAGCTTATGTGATAAACTGAAAAATATAAGTGAAAATCATGAAATGAACAGTGACGAGGAAATGGACAACGATAAGTTGGGGGAGAATGAAAAAAAATCAAATCTGACGTATGATGAAATGATGACTTCAGTGGACCCAATGATCGGAATGGACGGCATAACACCGTATCAATTTATGGAATAGAGAAGATTAAAAGAGCTTTGTTAGTAACTATTTTTAATTGATTTCTTTTTAGCACCTAAGATTCTAAGGTGCTTTTTATTCTGGAAAACCTTTCTTCTTATGATTGAAAAATAATAGGTGATAATAAAAATGTTCGGAAGGTGGGGATAATCTTTGCGGACATTTTCATTATTAAAAGGGTTACCTGTGTATGAGTTAAAGTCTGGTACAAAAATTGGTGTCGTTTGTGATTTAAATATATCAAGCAACGGTTTAGTGAAAGGATTACTTGTAAAAAAAGGCGTTTTGATTAAAAAAACATTTTGTATTGACGTTCAAAATGTAACTTCGTTTGGATTTGATGGGGTAATGGTAGAAGATGGTTATGTATTAGAGCCTCTAACAGAACCTGCAGAATATACGTTTGAAAATAATGATCGTCTACTAGGTCGTATGATGATTTCAAAAGAGGGAGAACGACTCGGTTTTTTAGAAGACGTATATTTTATGGAAGAAGTGGGTACGATAATTGGGTATGAATTATCGGATGGCTTCTTTTCAGATATCATGGAAGGAAAACGTGTCATAAAAGCGGATCAACCACCTGCGATTGGGAAGGATGCCATCATAGTAAACGTAAAATAACTGTGAGGTGTCTATATGTTAAAATGTCCCAATTGTAAAAGTAAAGATGTTGGAAAAATTGGTATCAACCAATATTATTGTTGGGATTGCTTTATCGAACTTACTTTAGTTGAAGGACTAATTAAAACCCATCAAGTGGAAGAAGACGGTTCTTTAAGCTCTTTGGATGATTTATTTGAAGAAGATGAGCGTCGGTTTATTTTATAACCTGTGATAGAAAGAACGGACTAAAAGTTTTTTCTAAGGGAAACTAGATGTTGATTTCAACCTATTAAATAATTGAGGTGGGACCTATGAATAAAATAATGAGTTCCGTACTAAGTGTGGGTGCTGGAATTGTTGCGTATAATTATGTTCAAAAAAATAATCTCATTTCAAACCGTCAAAGAAGAAAATTAATAAAGGGAATGAAAGGAATCTTTTAAAGATTTGTGGGGGATAACCTTTTGGTTGTCTCCTTTTTCAGAGGATGTGACCAGTATTGGATATCCGTTTAAAATGGTTTTATCGTCTTGGTTTTCTGCTGCTTTTATTTATTATTTTATTTATATTTATAAAGCTCCAACCGATTTGGCTTCCTTTTGTAAAAATGCTGATGATTGTATTTCTTCCTTTTATGATTGCTGCGTTTATTACGTATTTATTGCACCCCATTGTAGAAAGAATTCATGAAGGCGGATTACATCGCGGCTTAGCGGTGGGTATTATTTATGTTTTGTTTTTTGGCGGGATTGGACTAGCTGTCTATAAGGGACTTCCTGAAATGATCAAACAGTTAAAAGATTTATCTGAAAGTGTCCCAGAACTAGCTAATCAATATATGGGTTTTATTGAGATGATACAGAAAAAAACGGAGTCTTGGCCAGATGGAATTCAAGAAAGAGTAAATGAAAGTATTGTCGCAGTTGAACAAAAGTTAGCTCTACTGCTAGAAAAGATCATAAGTATTATATTTGAGATTATCGGTTCGATTTTTACAATAGCCATTATTCCTTTTATTTCGTTTTACATGTTGAAAGACTATACGACAATCAAAAAAGTGGTATGGTATTTAACGCCAAGAAAATGGAGACAAGGTGGAGCACATTTCTTAAGAGATGTTGATAAATCACTTGGAAGATATATTCGAGGACAAATCTTTGTTTGTGTTCTGATTGGTTCATTATCCGCAACACTTTTTTGGATCTTTAATATGAAGTATCCACTTTTATTGGGTCTTATTATTGGCATTACGAATGTAATTCCCTATTTTGGCCCAGTGATCGGTGCTATTCCTGCGGTCATCATTGCTTCAGCACTTTCTGTTAAAATGATCATCATTACTGTTTGTATCGTTTTTGTGATGCAGTTTTTAGAGGGGAATATTTTATCACCGCTCATTGTAGGGAAAAGTCTTCATATGCACCCACTCGTCATTATAGTAGCACTGCTACTAGGTGGAGAAATGGGAGGGATTTTAGGTTTGATTCTATCTGTTCCTATTTTAGCCATCTTAAAAGTTGGTTTGGTCCATATTAGAAAATACTTTTTTGATAAGCATGCAACAGAAATTTAAAGGGAATTACACAGGGGATGCTGACATCTAAGTTCGCCACAGGACATGCAGTTTTTAGTCCATGTACCTCTAGTGAGTCGCCTTACGACTTTTCTAGTTGACAAGGTTTTATCAATATCGCTATAATGCGTAATATAATAACAAATACATATGTAACATGAAGAAGGAACGAGTATGTTATAGTCCATCTGTCGTGACTTGTCACAAAGAGAAGAGCTTTCATGGCTGAAAAAAGCTCTAGATGAAGGATAACAGAAAGCTAATCCTGAGTGCAGCTAATCACTGCCGTATGCCGCGTTAAGGTTATATTGAGAGATGAATGTGATTTTGTACATTCATAATCAGGGTGGTACCGCGAGAAGGCTTCTCGTCCCTGTCCGGGGATGAGGGCTTTTTTTTGCGTATTCATGAAAATCTAGGAGGGTTTACAAGTGAAAAATCTCAATGGATCACAAATTCGTCAAATGTTTCTTGATTTTTTTAAGGAAAAAGGTCATGCGGTGGAACCAAGTGCTCCACTTGTTCCACATGATGATCCATCCTTACTATGGATTAATAGTGGTGTAGCAACGTTAAAGAAATATTTTGATGGTCGAGTTGTACCGGAAAATCCACGTATAACAAATGCACAAAAGTCCATTCGTACAAATGATATTGAAAATGTTGGTAAAACAGCTCGACACCATACATTTTTTGAAATGCTTGGAAATTTCTCAATTGGTGAGTATTTTAAAGTGGAAGCTGTTGAATGGGCATGGGAGTTTTTAACAGACGAGAAATGGATTGGATTTGAAAAAGAAAAACTTTCTGTAACGATTCACCCAGAAGATGAAGAAGCATTTGATATTTGGAAGAATAAAATCGGAATTCCTGAAGAAAGAATTATTCGTTTGGAAGGGAATTTTTGGGATATCGGTGAAGGTCCAAGTGGTCCAAATACAGAGATTTTTTATGATCGTGGAGCAGAATATGGAAATGATGAAACCGATCCAGAGTTGTATCCTGGCGGGGAAAATGAGCGTTATTTAGAAATTTGGAACCTAGTCTTTTCTGAATTTAACCATAATCCTGACGGTACATATACCCCACTTCCAAAGAAAAATATTGATACAGGGATGGGACTTGAGCGCATTACTTCAGTCGTACAAAATGTAGCTACCAATTTTGATACAGATTTATTTATTCCGATTATTCGTGCGACAGAAGAAATTTCAGGTAGTAAATATGGTGTAGAAAAAGAAACAGATGTTGCGTTTAAAGTAATTGCAGACCATATTAGAACCGTTGCATTTGCAATTGGAGACGGTGCGATTCCTTCTAATGAAGGGCGTGGCTATGTTTTACGTCGTTTACTTCGAAGGGCTGTCCGCTATGCCAAACAAATTGGAATTAATCGTCCGTTTATGTATGAGCTAGTACCTGTTGTTGGAGAAATTATGGTTGATTTCTATCCTGAAGTAAAAGAAAACCGTGAGTTTATTGAAAAGGTTATTAAAAATGAAGAAGAGCGTTTCCATGAAACTCTACATGAAGGGTTAGCGATATTATTTGATGTGATCAAAATAGAAAAGGAAAAAGGGAGCAGCCAAATTCAAGGTAGTGATGTTTTCCGTTTATATGACACTTACGGTTTCCCTATTGAACTGACAGAGGAATATGCTGAGGAAGAAGGCATGTCCGTTGATCATGATGGATTTGAAATAGAGATGGATCAACAGCGTGAACGGGCACGTACTGCACGTCAAGATGTGGACTCCATGCAGGTACAAAGTGGTGTTCTAGGAGACATTAAAAATGAAAGTACATTTGTCGGTTACGATCAACTTCAAATACCAGCCAATGTGATCGTTCTATTAAAGGATGGACAGTTAGTAGATGAAGCTTCTCAAGGAGAAGAAATTCAGTTTATGCTTGACCAAACTCCTTTTTATGCTGAAAGTGGAGGACAGATTGCAGATAGAGGTGTCATTTTTGCTGATACTGTAAAAGTTGCCATTAAAGACGTGAAAAAGGCACCAAATGGTCAGCATCTTCATCGTGCAGTCGTTACAGAAGGCTCTTTAGAGGTGAACACAAAAGTAACTGCAATCGTCGATGAAATCAATAGGGGAAAAGTGATTAAAAACCATACAGCAACACATCTTCTACAAAAAGCATTGAAAGAAGTTCTCGGAGCACACGTTAACCAAGCTGGTTCACTGGTAGAGCCTGATCGCTTACGCTTTGACTTCTCTCATTTTGGACAAGTTCAGCCTGATGAACTTGAGAAAGTGGAAGAGATGGTGAACGAACAAATCTGGAAAAACATTGAGGTTGAAATCGATTATAAAGGTATAAATGAAGCGAGAGCTATGGGAGCCATGGCATTATTTGGTGAAAAATATGGCGATATCGTTCGTGTTGTAAAAGTTGGCGATTTCAGTTTAGAGCTTTGTGGTGGTTGTCATGTACCAAATACTTCTGTTATTGGTTTGTTTAAAATTGTATCGGAAAGTGGGATTGGAGCTGGTACACGACGGATTGAAGCAGTGACTGGAGAAGCAGCTTATAACTTAATGAATGAACAAATCGGCCTTTTAAAAGAGGCTGCTGCAAAGTTAAAAACAAATGTGAAAGATGTACCTGCAAGAATTGATGCTTTAATGGCAGAAATGAAACAATTGCATCATGAAAATGAATCTTTAGCAACAAAATTGGGTAATATTGAAGCTGGGAACCTTGTTTCAAAAGTAAAAGATATCAATGGTGTTCCAGTTTTAGTTGCAAAGGTTCAAGGAATAGATATGAACAATCTCCGTAATATGGCTGATGAATTAAAGCAAAAACTCGGATCTGGAATCGTTGTTTTAGGTAGTTCAGTGGATGATAAGGTTAATTTAATTGCTGGGGTGACTAAAGATCTAATGGATAAAGGCTTCCACGCAGGTAAGTTAATTAAAGAAGTTGCAACACGTTGCGGCGGTGGCGGTGGCGGTCGTCCAGATATGGCACAGGCAGGCGGAAAAGATCCGGCCAAACTTGACAGTGCTTTAGCATATGTAGAAGAATGGGTGAAATCCGTTTGATATTGCCATAAAGTAGTGTAAAATGTAGGTAACTATGAATATGGTTGATAAAGGTCGAATAGCATGGTCTGTAAGATCTACCTATTGGTAACTTTTTTCCTCTACAAAAAGTGAGGTGTGGATGATGAGTTCATTTGATCAAACAATGAGGTTTAACTTTCCGGAAGAACCCATTGAACATAATGTAAAGGAAGTTCTTCTTCAAGTGTATGAAGCATTACAAGAAAAAGGGTATAATCCAATTAATCAAATTGTAGGTTATTTACTTTCGGGTGATCCAGCATATATTCCTAGACATCGCGATGCACGAAATCTGATTCGTAAATTGGAGCGAGATGAAATTATTGAAGTGCTCATGAAATCCTATTTAAAAGAAAACAAAGTTTAACCAGTTAGCATAAAGTTTTTACAGAAAAATTGTTTGCAACAATATCGTGAGGGGTTATGTATGAGAATAATGGGGTTGGATGTCGGCTCCAAAACGGTAGGCGTTGCGATAAGCGATGCTTTTGGATGGACAGCTCAAGGTTTGAAGACGATCCAAATAAATGAGGCAATAGAAGAATTTGGATTCAATCAAGTGGGCGATTTAATAGGAGAATATGAAATAAATAAAATTGTAGTTGGTTTACCTAAGAACATGAATGGTACAATTGGTCCACGTGGTGAAGCTTGCCAAATTTACGCAGATGAGTTAGAAAAACGGTTCAGTATTCCTGTAGTCCTTTGGGATGAAAGACTCACAACCGTTGCTGCAGAGAGAATTCTACTTGAAGCAGATGTAAGTCGGAAGAAAAGAAAAAAAGTGATTGATAAAATGGCAGCAGCAATGATCCTGCAAGGATACTTAGATAGTCAAAATTAATATGAGGTGAAAATGATGAATCACGGTGAAAATAATATTACAGTAGTAGACGACGAAGGAAATGAACAATTATGTGAGGTATTGTTTACTTTTGATTCGGAAGAATTTGGAAAGTCCTATGTTCTTTACTATCCAATTGGTGCAGATGAAAATGATGATGATGATATTGAAATTCATGCATCTTCATTCTCCCCTAATGAAAGCAATGAAGATGGCGAACTTATGCCGGTTGAAACAGATGAAGAATGGGATTTAATTGAAGAAATGCTTAACACATTCTTAGATGAACAAGAAGAAGACGAAGAGTAATAATGATAGAAGGCTTGCCTTTTGGGCAGCCTTTTTTATATGATCATTTTTTTGTAAGCGGTTATAGAGTGAAAGATTTCGACAAGTATCTACGAAGATTTGCCTTTTTTTACTTGAGACGAAGAAATATAGTATAATGATTCGAGAAATAAAAAAACCCTGTTGAATGGAGGGGAAGAATGTCGAACGATAAAAAGAATGATAAGAAAGCTATTTTTTTAGAAAAAATAAACGAGCGACAAGATGAAGCAAAGGTTGTTCGCAAGGTTGTTTCAAGAGTTGTACTAACTGTAATAATTATGGCCGGTCTTATTTTGGGTGGGGGATATTTTTATATGAAATCCGCTTTACAACCAGTGGATTCAGAAAGTAAAGAAGAAAAAATAGTACAAATACCCATCGGATCTGGAATTTCTAGTATTTCTCAAATCTTAGAGGATAGTGGAGTCATTCATAATGCTCGAGTATTTAAATACTACGTTAAATTTAAAAATGAATCAGGGTTTATGGCTGGTGAATATGTCATGACGCCATCCATGACTTTCCCGCAGATTATTGATCGTTTAAAAACGGGAAAGGTTATGCAGAATGCTGTGTTCCAAATAACCATTCCAGAAGGACAGCAACTTGATGAAATTGCAGATATCATCTCTAAAAATACACCTTATAGTGCAGAGGAAGTTCTTAATAAGTTAAATGATCGTACGTTTATCGAATCACTTATTACTCAATATCCTAATATCCTAACAAATGAAATTTTAGATTCGAAGATAAAATCTCCGCTTGAAGGTTACCTTTTTCCTGCTACCTATCCATTTTATGAAAAAGAACCAACGATTGATGCAATTGTTGCAGTAATGCTGGATAAAACTCAATCAGAGATACAAGAATATCGTGGCCAAATGGAGGCTCAATCCATGTCTGTCCACCAATTATTGACGATGGCCTCATTAATTGAAGAAGAAGCAACTGAAAAAGTCGACAGAGATCAAATTGCAAGCGTATTTTATAATCGGATTGATTCAGGAATGCCCTTACAGACAGACCCTACCGTACTTTATTCGAAGGGCGTGCATGAAAAGCGAGTTTATTACAAAGATCTAGAGATCGATTCTCCCTTTAATACGTATAAGAATTTAGGACTAACACCAGGACCGATTGCAAACGCAGGCAATTCTTCTATTGAAGCGGCCCTTTTTCCTGCTGAAACAGATTTTTACTATTTCCTAGCGACTCCACAGGGGGATGTGCTGTTCTCAAAAACTCTTGCAGAACATAATGAGAAAAAAGTTAAACATCTTCCATAAAGTAATAAATATGAATAAATGGTTGGAAAGGCAGACAAGTGGTATTTTCAAACCATTTATGATAAAATAATTCAAGTACATTTTATGAACAATGTTCGGTAGCGTAAACACAGAGATGCAAGATCATTCTTGCAATCGTAATGAGGAAGTTCCTTATTTACGTTTATTCTGTGAACGCTATTTTTTCTTGTTGTACAGACAGAGGTGGTTACAAATTGAATAAAGATAAAGTGGATATTTATATAGAAAGTTTAATAGCTAAACGACCTGCCTTTTTTCTGGAAATGGAATTATATGCAGATGAAAATAAAATTCCCATAATGGAGATTTCCGGTATGGAAGCAATGATTCAATTTCTGCGTATCAAACAACCCAAAAAAATCTTGGAAATTGGCACTGCAATTGGTTATTCGGCATTAAGAATGGCTCATGCTCTTCCCAATACAAAGATTGTTACAATTGAGAGAGATGAAGAACGTGCTCATTTAGCAGAGCACTACTTCCAACAATTTGACCATAACGGTCAAATTCATTTAGTGAAGGGTGACGCTCTTGAAGCGGAAGAGTTGGCGAGAAATTATGGTCCTTATGACGCTGTGTTTATTGATGCAGCCAAAGGACAATACAAGAAATTTTTCGAACTTTATTCTCGATTTGTAAATGAACAAGGAATCATTATTACAGATAATGTTCTCTTTAAAGGTCTAGTTGCTGAAGAAGCAATACAACATAAACGAACCGATCAGCTTGTAAAGAAAATTAAAGTTTTTAACGAGTGGCTGATGAGCCAACCCGATTATTATACGATTATTCTACCAGTTGGAGACGGGGTAGCAATAAGTCAGAAGAGGTGAAGATTGTGAAAAAACCAGAATTACTCGTTACACCAGTTACTGTTAAAGATATTCAACCTTTAATTGAAGCAGGAGCAGATGCATTTGTCATTGGAGAACAACGATACGGGTTACGTTTAGCGGGTGAATTCTCACGTAGTCAAGTAGAGCAGTCTATTCAATTGGCACATGAAAGTGGTAAAAAAGTATATGTTGCGATGAATGCTTTGTTTCATAACGATAAATTAGACGAACTTGGTGATTATATTCTTTTTTTACAAAGCGTTGGTGCAGATGCTGTCATTTTCGGTGATCCGTCCGTATTAATGACGGCAAGAGAGGTTGCACCAGATATGAGGCTTCATTGGAACGCTGAAGCACTTGTTACCAATTGGTACACTTCTAACTATTGGGGACGTAAAGGAGCAAAAAGAGCCGTTCTTTCTCGTGAAATTAATCAGGATGCCATACTAGAGATAAAAGAAAATGCTGAAGTTGAAATCGAAGTTCAAGTTCATGGTATGACGAATATGTTCCAATCGAAACGATCATTACTTGGCCATTATTTTGAGTATCAAGGAAAAGTAATGGAAATCGAAGATCATAAACAGGAAAGAAATATGTTTTTGCATGACAAGGAACGAGAAAATAAATATCCGATCTTTGAAGATGAAAATGGGACACATATTATGAGTCCAAATGACATATGTGTCATTGATGAATTACAGGATATGATCGAAGCAGGTGTTGATTCATTTAAAATTGATGGCATTTTACAAAGCCCAGAATACATCTTGGCTGTGACAAAATTATATCGTCAAGCGATTGATACTTGTGTAGAAGACCCGGATGCATATGAAGATATAAAAGGCGAATTGTTGGAGAAGATAGAAGAAATACAACCAACAAATCGACCACTTGATACGGGCTTCTTCTTCAAAGAATCAGTTTATTAATAAAAAAGCGTAAGCTGCTTGCCTAGGGATGATAGGATTAAGCTGTCTCGGAGTGAAGGTTGTCTTTTAACCTTTGCACCTGAGACAGCTTAATCCCCCGAGTTCCTAGCCAACTGAAAAGTTCGGATAAAAACGCAACATCCTGTTACAGTACCGGAATTTGTACATCCAGTATGACATGAAGGGGGATTATGATGTCAAAAGTAAAAGAATCGATTTCACAAATAGTGAACGGTAAACGTGTAATTGTAAAAAAACCAGAACTTTTAGCACCTGCCGGTAACCTAGAAAAATTAAAAATTGCTGTTCATTATGGTGCTGACGCTGTATTTATCGGTGGACAGGAATATGGTCTTCGTTCGAATGCGGATAACTTCACGTTTGAGGAAATGAAGGAAGGCGTAGAATTCGCAAAAAAATATGGAGCAAGGGTTTATGTAACGACCAATATCATTGCTCATAATGAAAACATTGCAGGTTTAGAAGAGTATATTTTGGGCTTAAAAAATACTGGGATACATGGTATTATCGTTGCAGACCCTTTAATTATTGAAACATGTCGCCGTATTGCACCTGAAATTGAAATTCACATTAGTACACAACAATCGATATCTAATTGGAAAACGGTTCAATTCTGGCAAGAAGAAGGTGCTGAACGTGTTGTTCTTGCACGTGAAACAAGCGCTGAAGAGATTCGTAAAATGAAAGAAGAATTAGATATCGAAATTGAAATTTTTGTCCATGGTGCCATGTGTATCGCTTATTCTGGCCGTTGTACATTAAGTAACCATATGACTGCTAGGGATTCTAATCGTGGAGGCTGCTGTCAATCATGCCGTTGGGACTATGACCTTTATCAATTAAATGATAACAATGAAATGCCCCTATTTAATCAAGCGGATGCTCCGTTTGCGATGAGTCCCAAAGACTTAAAGTTAATCGAATCCATTCCAAAAATGTGTGAAATGGGTATTGATAGCTTAAAGGTTGAAGGAAGAATGAAGTCCATTCACTATATTTCAACAGTTATCAGAGTATATCGAAAAGTCATTGACGCTTATTGTTCAGATCCAGAAAACTTTGTCATTGAAAAGGAATGGATAGAAGAATTAGATAAGTGCGCAAACCGTGAAACGGCACCTGCCTTTTTTGAAGGTGTTCCAGGGTATAAAGAGCAGATGTTTGGAAATCATAGCAAAAAGACTAGTTTTGACTTTGCTGGACTAGTCCTTCAATATGATCCTGAAACGAGCATTGTCACGCTGCAACAACGTAATTTCTTTAAGCCTGGACAAGAGGTAGAATTTTTTGGACCTGAAATTGAAAACTTTACTCAAATAATTGATAAAATTTGGGACGAAAAAGGTCAAGAATTGGATGCGGCTCGTCATCCGCTTCAAATTGTTCAATTTAAGGTTGATCGACCTGTTTATCCAAATAATATGATGCGTAAAGAGCTCTAATCATAAACAGATTAATCATTTTGATGGAATGTGTATATTGCACAAATGACCATTATGTGCAACAATATCATAATAATCATGAATCGATGTAAGGTTGTAACATGAAATATTAACTAGACAAAATGGAATAGCTTGAGTATTATCCAAGTGTTACCTTTTATTTCAAGAGATTATGATAAGGGAAAAAGTGCGCGTTCTTATCAGGACGCGCATGTATATATTTATTTAACCTAAAAGGACATTCCGACGATAATTCAGGTTATTTTGTGGAGAGTGGAGTTATACATTTTGTGTTTAATAAAGCATCCACTAATGGAAGTCTTCTTTATAAAATCATATAAGAGGTTTACGCTTACATACTATATAAAACACAATCTAATGGGGGTTGTGAAACTAGAAGGAGTGAATGGTTTTGGCAACAGAAAAAGTATTTCCAATGACACAAGCAGGAAAAGAGAAACTCGAACAAGAATTAGAACAATTAAAAACAGTTAAACGTAAAGAAGTTGTGGAACGAATTAAAATTGCACGCAGTTTCGGAGATCTATCAGAAAATTCAGAGTATGATTCCGCAAAAGAAGAACAAGCATTTGTGGAAGGTCGTATTACGACGATTGAAAATATGATTCGTAACGCAAAGATTATTGGTTCAGAGGAGTTAAGTGGTGATACCGTTTCTTTAGGAAATTCTGTTACTTTTATTGAACTACCAAATGGGGATGAAGAAACATATACAATTGTGGGAAGTGCTGAGGCAGATCCATTTGAAGGGAAAATTTCGAATGACTCACCAATTGCCAAAAGTTTAATTGGCCGCAAAATAGGGGATCAAGTAACGGTTCAAACTCCAGGTGGAGAAATGAAAGTTAAAATAACTTCGATTAAATAATTTTTAATAAATGGTTTATTATGATAACACCTCGTCAACACTTTTGACGAGGTGTTATTTATGTGGAGAAAAAGAGCCATGATTATGATTTGTTGTTGTATGGTTTGCTTTGCCATTTTATTGGGAAGATTAATGCAATTGCAGCTCTTTGAAACAGAGCACTTTTCCAAACATCAAATTAATTTACTAAAGGAAAGTGTCACCCAACGATCGCAGGAAATCGTCATTGATAGCGGCAGAGGAAGTTTTCTTGATCGTAACGGAGACCCTTTAATCTTTCAAAATATCCCTGTGCTCGTTCTTTTTCCTTTTTTAAATCATACAGATTGGGATTTTCAGAAAGTCGCTGATATCACTGGTGTCCCATTCTGGTCACTCAAGAATGCTATTAGCCAAGCAAAGAAACCATTTGCTTTTGGAAATCCAGAACCTGTACGATTAACAAAACAGCAAATGAAAGAAGTGAATGAACTGCAAATTCCAGGGGTGTTTGCAGTTGAGAAAAAGTATAAGAAGCAAAATAGCTTAGCAGAACATTTAATTGGTATTACAGGTGAAAACGACAAACTGTTAAAATCGAGATATCCAGAAAAAAACATTAATGATGAAACTTATATTGGTTTAACGGGAATGGAGAAAAGTTTTGATGAATTTTTATTACCTGATGGTGAAGTAAAGCTCGTTTACCACGTGGATGCTAATGGAGGTCCTTTATTTGGTATTGACGTTAAATATGTCGAGCCAGCTAATCCATTTTATCCAATTAATATTAGGACTACCATTGATTCAGAGTTACAGCAAATAGCTGAAACATTGGTAGATAAGCATAGCATTCATAATGGTGGACTTGTATTGATTGATTTAGATGACAATTCGGTCCTTTCAATGGTTTCCCGTCCTAGAATCAATCGAGGAGATCCATTTAATGAAAAAAATGGCAGTATAGAAAATGTTATGCTTAAACAGCAGATCACAGGGTCCATCTTTAAAACAGTTGTTGCAGCAGCTGCCATTGATAATCATCTTGATGATCCAGAGAGGTTATATAATTGCAGTCAAAAAATCAATGGTGAACCTGATTTGACTTACCAGCATGGAAATCTTAACTTTTTAGATAGCTTTGCTAGGAGTTGCAATAATACGTTTGCTAATTTGGCTAAGGAACTAAAGGACATTGATTCGAATTTGCTCGAAGAATATGCGAAAAAGCTATCACTTATTGGCACAACAGGCTGGAAAGGTGATATTTATCATTATCATGATTTTAAGCAAATTCCAGATGAAGATAATGGACGAGTTTTTTTATCTGAAGATGCAAAGAAAGATCAGAATTTTGTTGGACTCACCGGCATTGGTCAGCATGAAGTTCGGGCAACGCCCCTCGCGGTTGCCAATATGATGGCAACTATTGCTAGGGGAGGTAAAAAGAAAATGGTAAAAATAGCCTCAGAAATCGAATATAAAAACGGGACGTCCTTACTAACCTTTAAGGAAAAGCCTCTTGATGGTGAGACTATTTCCTCATCAACAGCTAAAAAACTTCAGAATATGTTAAGGGAAGTAGTCATAAATGAAGACGGAACAGGAAAATGGTTTCAAAATTTACCTTATGAAGTGGCTGGAAAGTCTGGGACTGGAGAGACTGGAAAGTATTTAGGGGCTCAGCAACTCCATAATAAATGGTTTGCTGGATATTTTCCGTATAATCGTCCGAAATATGCTCTTGTGGTAGTTAATCTTGATGTCCCCTCAGATGAAGGTGGTGTTAACCTTCTTTTTGCAGATATGGTAAACGCCATTTATGAAAATAACCAATGAATGAATAAACATTGAATCCTTTGAACCTTTTATTTCGTCTAATCATATGGTATAGTTTAGACGTTTTTAGATTTCAGACTATTTATAGGGGACATTAGTTCTTGGGTTACAGATATTGGACATGCGTCTATGTGGTTATCTTGTTCAATTGTAACAGCTATTTTTTGAGAGGAGAATTGGCTTGGAAAACGATAAAAAATCCCTAAATGAAAAAACACGTTCACTATTGAGGGCAAAAAGGAGAAAGACAAATATTGTTTTAAATACCTTAATTGTGATTGTCTTATTATTAATTGTGGTTGTGACAGTTAATGTTTTCTTCGGAGATGATAAGACTGCAAGTAAGGAAGATGCAGAAAGAGCAAGTGCTTTAAGTCAAAGTGGTCAAGAGAAAAAAGATACTAATACGGATAATCAGGAAAAAGTTAGAACTTCTAAAGATAAAAATAAAGAAAAAGATCAAGATATAGATCAAGATATAGATCAAGATATAGATAAGGATGGAGATCTGAGCGAGAAGGATGACGTTAAAGACCAAGAAATTGTGACTGAGGGTGGGAGTGACCCAGAAGTAAAGAAAACGATTGTAAACCCTGCTTGGGAGCCTGTAGGCACTTCTCGAACTGGTCAACATTTTAATGAATACAGCGGTGCAGATTGGGATGAAATGGTTCAAGCCATATCTTATGGGACAGGTATTGATCCAAGTAATATGACGATACTTTTTTTGGGAAATAATGGACCAGATAAATCGGTTGGAACTGTAAAACAAAAGGATACACAACAGGAATATCGAGTTTATATCGAATGGGTTGATGAAAAAGGCTGGAAACCAACTCAAGTAGAAGAATTGGCTAAATAAAAGGCAAATAGGGAGACAAAATGGACGATATCCATCTATTTTGTCTCCCTTATTATATTCAAAATGATTGATTCTCATCGTACACTCTTGGTACACGTTTGCCGATTAAGCAAACCACTTCATAATTGATCGTACCCATTAATTTAGCAATTTCATCAATAGATTGAAAGGAAGAATTACTAATTCCAAAAATCGTTACCACATCGCCTAATGTGGATTGTGGAACATTTGTGACATCGATCATCAATTGATCCATACATACTCGTCCAACAACAGGAACCTTTTGGTCATGTAATAAAAATTGTCCTTTATTTGACAGAAGACGAGAGAGTCCATCGGCATACCCAATCGGCAGTGTTGCAATGACTGAATCATGAGCTGGGGCATATGTACAACCATAACTAATAGGTTGGGCACTTGTAACGTTTTTGATCCATGCTATTTTGGTTTTAAGACTCATCGCTTGCTGTAGTGCTATCGAATGCCCTTTTAATGAATCATCAGGATATAGGCCATAGAGGGAGATTCCTACACGAACCATATCTAAATGCATATTTGGAAAATTCATTGTGGCGGCGCTATTACAGCAATGTTTGAGCGGAATCGTAATTTGATGTTGTTTTAAATAGGTTATGACTGAAGTAAAACGTTCAAATTGCAGATACGTATAAGAAGGATCCTCACTATCTGCGTTCGCAAAGTGCGTAAATATTCCTTTAAGAACAACATAAGGAGAATCTTTTGTTCTTTTTGCGATTGAGAGAGCTTCTTCCTTGGATTGTACACCTATTCTTGACATTCCAGTATCCACTTTTATATGAATGGAAACGGACTTTTGAAGTAGAATGGATTGGGAAATAATCTCATCAAGAGATTCCTGTGTAAAGACGGTTAAATCAATATCGTACTTGATTGCATCTTGAATAGAACGATTGGGTATATAACCTAATACAAGGATCGGATGGGTAATACCCGCTTCTCTTAGTTGTAGAGCTTCTTCTAATAATGCAACCGCTAAATAGTCAGCTCCAGCTTGTATGGCAGCTTGTGCAACTTGTACTGACCCATGGCCGTATCCATCTGCTTTAACAACAGCCATTAAATGAACAGAGTCACCAATAAAGTCTTTAAATTGTTTTGTATTATATTTAATCGCATCTAAGGATATTTCTGCCCATGTGTCACGGTAACTTAATTGATTCATTGTTTTCCCACCTTTGAATTTGCATTGTTAGTGAATGTTATGGATAAATATGTTTTTGACTTATCGTGTGAAAATTATTTTACACTCATATCAGCACTGGTGAAAGTAGGATGAGTAAAAAAATATTATTTAACTTCATTCAGCAGAAGTTTTCCACTTCTATAAGTGGTGAGATGAATGCCAGCTTTTATCAATTCAGCGTGGGTTCAAACCCCAACTGAATGAAGTTAAAGCCTCCGGCGGATGCCACAGATTTTAAAAGGAAGTTTATCGAGCGAGCTAAGGTATTATCTGGGCGCAAATACGCCGAGGCGTATTTGATTTAGGCCTTTGTTTAATTGTAAATAATAAATCCCTCAAGTAAAAGACTCGAGGGATTTATTACATTCATTTGCAACTAATTAGATAGCCGCTAATTCATTTTCTAATGCTTTTTCAACGGGTACGTATTCATAGCCAAGGTCTTTTGCTACAGTTTCATAAGTAACTGCGCCATTAGCTGTATTTACACCAAGCTTTAATGCAGGGTTTTCAACAATTGCTCTAGCAACGCCATTATTAGCAAGTTGTAGACCATAAGGAACCGTCACATTTGTAAGAGCCATTGTGGCAGTTCTTGCAACAGCACCAGGCATATTAGCAACAGCATAGTGAACAACGTCATGTTTAATGAATGTAGGTTCATCATGGGTTGTTGAATGATCAATGGTTTCTACAGAGCCGCCTTGGTCGATAGCAGGGTCAACGATAACAGAACCTGGTTTCATGGATTTAACCATTTCTTCTGTGATTAATTTAGGAGCTTTAGCACCTGGAATTAAGACAGCTCCGATTACTAAGTCTGCTTCTTTTACAGCATTCGCAATATTATATGGATTGGAAATTAATGTTTTAATTGAATTTCCAAAAATATCATCTAGTTGACGAAGTCGATCAGCGTTAAGATCAAGGATCGTTACATCTGCACCAAGTCCGATAGCCATTTTAGCAGCGTTAGTACCTACGTTACCGCCACCAACGATGGCTACTTTACCGCGTTCCACTCCGGGAACACCAGCAAGAAGGATTCCTTTTCCGCCTTGCGTATTTTGTAGGAAGTGAGCGCCGACTTGAGCTGCCATACGTCCAGCAACTTCACTCATAGGAGCAAGTAATGGCAATGAATGTCCAACCTGAACGGTTTCATAAGCAACACCGATAACGCCTTTGTCCAATAGAGCTTTTGTTAATGAAGGCTCAGCAGCTAAGTGAAGGTATGTAAATAAGATCAATCCATCACGGAAATATTTGTATTCACTTTCAAGAGGCTCTTTCACTTTCATGATCATATCAGCTTGTGCCCAAATATCTGCAGCATCAGCGATCATTTCAGCGCCAGCACTTGCATATTCTTCATTTTGGAATGCACTTCCAACTCCAGCCCCGGATTCTACTATTACTTTATGACCAGCCTGAACGTAAGAATCTACTCCAGCAGGTGTTAAAGCAACACGGTTTTCATTGTTTTTAATTTCCTTAGGTACACCGATAATCATAATTATATTTCCTCCTTTAATTTCAAGTTGTTTTGTAACTGACTTAAGTATAATAGAATTGATAAATTTATTCTTTGTTTCGAATGGAAAAAGTATAGCAAAAAATTCATTGAGTTCACTGTGCAGAACAGACATAATGTGATTATTTGATCATTGCTATGAATAAGTACATTATTATCATCTTAGAATAATTTCATTTTTGATTTGTGGTTTATAACAAAATTAAAAAATATTTTTATATTTTTCTACAAAAATAATAAAATTATGATAATATAAAGTTAAGTTAATTATTAAGTATTTAAATTTTTTCGACTTGTAAGCGTTACCAAAATGTATTAGGAGGTTTTTATGCAGATTCTTAAAGAGTGAGTGAAACAGAATAAGGAAAGAAACAGTTTCTATATTGATTGCCTATTTATTAAATCGAAAAAGTTTTAATGTGCTTCTATCGTTAAAAGTATAAGGAGGATTTTATAATGGGAACAGTGTCTAAAGGCAAGAATAAAATGGTAACAGGGATTGTATTTAGTATTCTTACATATTGGTTGTTTTCACAAACTCTATATAACGTTGTTCCAATGGTTCAAGAGGATATGGGGATTTCACTAGGGTTACTTAATACGGTAATTAGTTTAACATCCTTAACTGCAGGATTATCAATTGTAGTTATGGGGGGATTAGCGGACCGATTGGGAAGAAAGAAAATGATGTATTTTGGTCTAATTTTAAATATTATTGGTTGTCTCGGTCTTATTTTTGCACAAAATCCAACATTACTAATTGCAGGGCGTGTTGCTCAAGGTTTATCAGGAGCATGTCTATTGCCTTCAACGCTTGCTTTAATTAAAGCGAATTTTAACGGGCCTGATAGACAACGTGCAGTTACGTATTGGAACTACGGAGCATGGGGCGGTGCCGGACTTAGTTCATTTATTGCAGGCGTATTAGCAACTTCTGTAGGGTGGAGAGCAATATTTATTTTCTCCATCGCAGTTTCCTTATTGGGTGCATTTCTAGTCAAAGATATCCAAGAAAGCAAGTCTGAACAAAGCCAATCATCGAAATTTGACTTTGCAGGTTTTGTTGCTTTCATTATTACAATGCTTGCCTTAAATATTGGAATTACACGTGGGGCTGACTTTGGATGGACAAGTTTAACTACTATAAGCTTATTGGCAATAACAGTGGTAGGATTCTTTATTTTCTTCAAAATTGTAAAAGGTAAGTCAAATGGATTTATCGATTTGTCCGTTTTTAAAAATAGATATTTCTCAGCTGCCGCAGCTTCAAACTTTATGATGAACGCCGTAGCGGGTGCACTTATTGTGGCAAATACTTATGTTCAAATGGCTAGAGGATTTAGTGCGTTTCAATCAGGGCTCTTATCCGTCGGTTATATGATTGGTGTATTAACGATGATACCTGTTGGGGAAAAAATGCTACAAAAAATGGGTGCTAAAAAACCAATGGTGATCGCAAGTATATTAGTAATTGTTGGAATGGTCATTATGATGTTTACTTTCTTACCTGACATGCTCTATTCAATTGCAGTATTTGTTGGTTTTCTTATCTATGGTATTGGTCTAGGAATCTATTCAACACCTTCTACAGATACAGCAGTAGATAATGTACCAGAAGCTAAAGCTGGAGAGGCTACAGGAATTTACAAAATGACGAGTACATTGGGTGGCTCATTCGGTTTAGCTATTACTCTTTCTGTATATGGAGCGGTAGGGAATATTGGAAGTGTAGCTTCAGCGGCAAACGCTGGAATGTTAATTAACATTATTTTTGCTCTTATTGCTCTTGTAGCAGTTAGTATATTAATTCCAAATAAAGCTAGTCTTAAAATAGCTCAACCGGTTGATTCTGAAGAAGTTACAGCATAGTTTTTATTCATTTGTTGAAACTGGATCAAGCTCCACGTGAATAATCATCGGTGGGATTAGGCAGACTAATCAAGCGATATCCTGTTCACGCTTAGCTTGATGTGATAGGAATTTACATTATCAGATCTTAAAAAGCTGCTACCAAAATTTGATAGGAGCTTTTTAATTTGTTCATTTATTTTTTCTAATAAATGAATATCCATTCCCTCGAAAAATTCCACGTTCACTTCAAACATCGATCATCCAAAAATTATTTTCATGATTCCTTTTTTAACTACCTTTCCGTTAACTTTTTGAACACCTTTCTAATTTAAGGTCTATAAATAAGGTCATTTTTTGCGTAATATTTTTTAAATCAATTTCTCCGATCTCAGAAATTCTTTTAATGCGGTAGGTAAGAGTATTTGGATGTATATTTAATATTTTTGCAGCAAAATTCACATTACAGTCTTTGCTTAAATATACTTCGAGGGTTTCAACAAGATTGTTTTGATATTTTTGATCATATTCTTTGAGTTTCGTTAAAGAATCGTTTTCATAGTCATGATATTTTTTACTTTCTAATAATACATTGAGATATCTGTAAAAACCCAATTTTTGATAACTATGAAAATCGTTTACTTCAGTAGGAAACCTTTTCTTAATGGATAGGACGGTTAGCGCTTCGTGATAAGAACTCTCAATTTTTAATAAGTCATCCTGCAGTTCACTCAAGCCCTGAACAATGGATGTAATAGAAAAACGTTCATTCATTTTCTCAATAAATTCATTGCTAAATTTATATAGAATTTCTAATGAATCATTCTTATTTAAAGAAGTTAAGCAAATTAACTTTTTCTGTTCTATTGTATAAAGTAAAATTTTAGGTTTTTGAAATGTGTTAAGTAAATAGTTTATTTTATGTTCGATGTCATCGGTTATTTCTTGTGAATATTGAAAAATAACAATTGAATACATGGAAGGAGTTTCAAGCTGAATTTCATGAAACTTTTCAATAATGATTTCATTTGAATGAAAATAGCCTGTAAGTAATTTCCAAAAAAACTCTTGATAACGTTCCTCTTTTTGATTTGTTTTCAATTTATTTCTCAAAAAGATATTTTTGCTCGCTACTGCTGCTTGTTTTAGTAATATAAAATCCTCTTTACTAAAAGATTTATTTATTTCGATTGCCCAAATATAACCAATCACTTCATCATTGTTCCAGATTGAAATAGCTAGTCTATCTCCTAATCCCGCATCATTAATAGTCTTGAAATATACAGGTTCTTTGCTTGATAAAAGAGAAGGTATGACACCTTCCTTCCAAAGTTGATTAATGAATTTTTCAGGTACGCGTCGTTCGATAATGGTCGAAATTCTAATTGGGTCTGTAATTCCATGATGGGTACTATAGGAAAGAAGTTTATGGTTGGCATCCTCAATCGTAATAGGGGAATGTAAAAGATTACCAAGTACATCAGCTAATTCCACTAAATTATGAATATTGTTTTGAAAGGGGTTCATTGCTGCTATCATCTGTTTATTTCAGCCTTTCTAATAATGGCAAATAATATTAATAATCATTTCAGACTTGATTTTTGATGTATATCTAGGTTTCGCAAGTGACCTTTATAGATACACATGATTTCAGATATAATTAGTATTTTTTTACTTTGCTTTAAAATGAACAACTGCAGAGTAGAAGGTTCTTCCATTTTCATCGATATGCATTTGATGAGAAACAGAGTGAACAGTCAAAAGAATGGCTTTATTAATCTCAATCTGTTCATTTATTTTTTTCTCTAGAGTTTTAATATTATTTGCCTCAAAAAATTCCACTTTATCTTGTATTAAATCAAATTGAAAATTCATTGACATCAATCCTTTCTTTTCTATTTTACATGAGCCTTGCATGGGATAACAGACTCATCGTTATATATTGAATGCTTTTATTCTAGGTCAAGTTCGCTCAGAAAGGAATAGAAAACTGGTGGAACCACTCTTAAGTTAATTCATAGTATATTGATAAAAATAATCAATATAATGGAGAGTGTACTTTTATGGAAAATGATTTTGTTGAGCTTTTTGACCAATGGGCCAATTCGTATGATCAAACCGTTGCTGGGCATGACATTGAATATAGAGATGTATTTCTTCACTATGATGAGATCCTACAGCAGGTTGCTGATAGATCCTTTGGTCACGTTTTGGAATTTGGTCCTGGGACAGGAAATCTAACAGTAAAGCTGATCATTAAAGGTTTAAGCGTTATTGGAGTGGAACCATCGGGTGTCATGAGGAAAATCGCACAAGAAAAAGTTGCGGGTCGAGCTGAAATCATTGAAGGGCATTTTTTTCACTTTCCGCAAAATTTAACTGTTCAAACCATTGCGAGCTCATATGCTTTTCACCATTTAACAGACGGGGAAAAAGCAGAAGCAATCGCTTCCTATAGAAACCTCTTACCAAGTGGTGGTAAAATAGTGTTTGCAGATACGATATATGAATCTGTTAAATCCTATCAAAAAGCGATAAGGGATGCATCACAAAAAGGATTCCATAATTTAGCTCATGACTTGCAGAGCGAATATTATACTACATTACCGGTATTAACGGCCATTTTAAATCAAAATGGATTTGATGTAGAATTTGAACAGTGTAATGATTTTGTTTGGATTATGGAAGCAATAAAAAGATAAGAAAGAGGTATTCATAATAATGAAAATAGCCATCATCGGAGCAATGGAAGAAGAAGTAACCTTACTAAGAGATAAAATCGAAAACAAAACAGTAGAAGTGATCGCAGGCTGTGAATTCACTACCGGTTATATGGATGGGGTTGATGTGGTGCTCTTGCGATCAGGTATCGGAAAAGTAAATGCAGCTATGTCGACGTCTATCTTACTTGAAAAATATTCTCCTGATTATGTCATTAATACAGGATCTGCAGGGGGCTATGATCCCAAACTAAATGTTGGTGATCTCGTCATTTCATCAGAAGTTCGTCATCATGATGTTGACCTTACCGTATTTGGTTATGAATATGGTCAAGTGCCGCAATTACCAGCGGCTTTTCAAGCAGATAAAGAATTGATTAAGGTTGCAGAAGAAGGAGCAAAGGAAATTAGTGATATTCAGACTGTTCTAGGATTAATTGCTACAGGAGATGCCTTTATGAATGATCCAGTTCGGGTTGATTATATCCGTGATAAATTTACCGACTTAAAAGCAGTAGAGATGGAAGGAGCAGCCATTGCACAGGTAGCTTATCAATTTGGAATTCCTTTTGTCATTATCCGTTCTCTTTCAGATATTGCTGGTAAGGAGTCAAATATTTCATTTGATCAATTTCTAGAGAAGGCTGCACTCCACTCAACTAATCTTGTGATAAAAATGGTGACTTTATTAAAGAATCGTTAGAAACTTTTGCAAAGGGGAGGAGATTTTTGCAGGTTTTTAATAATGTTCATGAGCTAATTGGGAATACACCGATTGTTGAATTAAGCCAATTTCCACTTCGGGCGGGTGTTCGTTTGTTTGCAAAGCTTGAGTTCTTGAATCCAGGTGGTAGTGTAAAGGACCGCCTGGGTCTTGAACTTATAAAAGCTGCATTTAAAAGTGGAAAGCTTCAAAAAGGAGGAACTGTTATTGAGCCAACTGCAGGAAATACCGGCATTGGGTTAGCGTTGGCGGCCATTCATAGTGGAGTAAAGATTATACTTTGCGTCCCCGAAAAATTTAGTAGTGAAAAACAAGAACTTATGAAAGCTTTAGGTGCAACGATTGTTTTAACGCCAACAAATGAAGGAATGAAAGGTGCCATCCAAAAGGCTTTAGAATTACTGAAAGAAATTCCTGATTCTTTTTGTCCCCAGCAATTTACTAATCTAGCTAATCCTGAAACTTATTACAAAAGTATTGGACCTGAAATTTGGCAAGCAATGGACGGAAATGTTGATGTGTTTATAGCAGGAGCAGGTACGGGTGGTACTTTTATGGGTACTGCACGTTACTTAAAAGAAAAAAAACCTGAAATTAGAACCGTTATTGTTGAACCTGAAGGATCAATATTAAATGGTGGGGAAGCAGGTCCGCATAAAACAGAAGGAATTGGAATGGAATTTATTCCGGTATTTATGGATTCTTCTTATATTAATCATATTTATACCGTTTCTGATGCTGAGGCTTTCCGCTTTGTGAGTGAAGCAGCCAGAAAAGAAGGTCTTCTTGTTGGAAGCTCTTCTGGTGCTGCTCTTTATGCAGCTCTTGAAGAAGCTGAAATTGCACCACCTGGTACGAATATAATTGTTATTTTTCCTGATGGAAGTGAACGTTATTTAAGTAAGAAAATTTATGAAGGAGGTATTTAGGTATGAAACGTAAGACGAAACTGATCCATGGTGGTATTTCGACTGATCCCCATACTGGAGCTGTATCCTTTCCAATCTACCAGGTAAGCACGTATAAGCAGGAACGCGTTGGTGAGCATAAGGGTTATGAATATTCCCGTACTGGCAATCCAACCCGTCATGCACTTGAGGAATTGATTAAAGAGCTGGAAGGTGGGAAGGCTGGTTTTGCATTTGGTTCAGGAATGGCAGCCATTACAGCAGTTGTTATGCTACTAAACCATGGTGATCATATTATATTAACAGATGATGTCTATGGTGGTACATTCCGTCTGATCACAAAAGTATTGAATCGTTTTGGGATTGAATATACCTTTACAGATACAAGCGCCATAGAAAATATAAAAAATGAAATTCGCCCCAATACAAAAGCCATTTTTTTAGAAACCCCAACAAATCCTTTATTAAAAATATCCAATATTAAAGAAATAGCCTATCTAGCAAAAGAACAGAAACTACTTTCTATTGTAGATAATACCTTTGCCACTCCTTATTGGCAAAACCCCCTTGATCTAGGTGTCGATATAGTCCTGCATAGTGCTACGAAGTACTTAGGCGGTCATAGTGATGTCGTTGCAGGGCTTGTCGTGGTAAATAGTGATCAATTGGCAGAAGATCTACACTTTATCCAAAATTCTACGGGTGGGATTCTGGGCCCACAAGATTCATGGCTGTTAATAAGAGGTATGAAAACATTAGGCATTAGGATGGAAGAACATGAGAGGAATACAAAGGAATTAATTGTTTTTCTTGAAAATCATCCAGCGATAAAAAAAGTGTTTTACCCAGGTCTTGAAACACATCCACAACATGATGTGGCCAAAGAGCAGATGCGGGGATTTGGAGCAATGGTCTCTTTTGATGTGGGAACTGGAAAGAAAGCAGAGGAACTACTTAAACGTATCAAGTACTTCACGCTTGCAGAAAGTCTTGGAGCGGTTGAAAGTTTAATTTCAATTCCTGCCAAAATGACTCATGCTTCCATCCCAGCAGAAAGACGTGAAGAGCTGGGAATTACAGAGGGACTCATTCGCATTTCTGTTGGCTTAGAGGATATAGAAGACTTAATGGAGGATATGAAGCAAGCGTTGGAAAATTAATTTCACTATTAATAAATTGATTTGCAATATTTACCTTATCAATGTGAATTCAATTTATGTTACAGTAGTTTAGTAGTTAAAAAGATTCGTTTTCCCTGGATCAAATTAAATCTAAATGAAGAAGCAGGTGATTTTATGCAAAAGGCAAAACGATACTATGAAAAAATGGTGGATTATAAGCAATTTGCGAGAGTCATGATTGCCTTAAGTGCATTCCTTTATTTGGGTGTCATCATCCCAACTGTGGAAAAAAATCAAACTGATTTAATCATAATGATGACAGTCACAACCATTTTCCTCATTGGATCCATTCTTTTCTTAATTCGTTCAAAATCCTACCACCAGAAGTTACTCAACATGGAAGAAGGACAAGAATTTTTAATAAAAAAATAATTAAGTGAAAAAGGCGTTAACTAAAGCAGTTAATGCCTTTTTTTGTCGTCCCTAATCGATCCGCTTACGCTTTTCTTGATCTAGCTACAGCGGATAGGGACTCGGGTCATAAGCCAATCACTTCGGAAGGCAAAGTACGCCTTCTGTCAGTGCCCGTCTTATGCCGGTCGTCCCTAATCGATCCGCTTACGCTTTTCTTTCTCAGCACGGTAAAATTCATGGAACATTTTCATTAGAGCTCTTTTTTCGATCCTTGATACATAGCTTCGAGAGATTCCTAACTCTTTTGCGATTTCCCGCTGTGTTTTTTCTTTTTGGAGGTCAAGTCCGAAACGTCCGATAATCACTTCTTTTTCACGTTCATCTAAAATATCGATATACTCTTTTACTTTTTCTAGTTCCATATTTAGTTGAATCGTATTGATCACATCTTCTGATTCAGACTTCAAAACATCTATTAGTGAAATTTCATTCCCTTCTTTATCTTGCCCAATCGGATCATGAAGAGAAACATCCTTTTTTGTCTTCTTTAAAGCGCGTAAGTGCATGAGAATTTCATTTTCGATACACCTTGCTGCATATGTCGCAAGTTTGGTGCCTTTTCCATCAGAGTAGCTTTCAATCGCTTTTATCAATCCAATGGTACCAATTGAAATAAGATCTTCTGCATCCTCTCCAGTATTTTCGAATTTTTTTACAATATGAGCAACGAGCCTTAAATTATGTTCAATGAGCATATTACGAGCATACGAATCACCCTCTGCCATCAATTTCAAATATTTACGTTCCTCAGCAGCAGATAGTGGTTGGGGAAAGGCATTATTTTTAACATATGAAACTAAAAAGACAATTTCCTTTACTAAGTAGCCAAGTGCTGTAACAATTCCAGACATACCGCCACCTCCACTAATTAGCCTAATGACTTAACTAATACATATGAAAAATAAAGGGGTGATTTGTCTGTCCAAATCAAATAAATATAAAGATTTTTAGCATATGTAGGAGAGTCGATATAAACATGGAAGCCCATACAAATTTGTATGGGCTCTTCTGTAAAAGTAAATAGTAGATTATGAAAGATTGTTCTATTCTCGTTATACCTTCTTTAATCGGAAGGTGCTTATCATTAATAAAGAGAGGATTATTATGAGAAAGAGAAAAAACTGTGGATAGAAATACGGAATTGTAAGAAAACTTAATGTGGCGATACAACCAGCTGCGGTAATTGGCAATCCAGTAAAATATCCATTATTATCGGAAATGTTAAACCGAGCCAGTCTAAAGGCTCCACATGCAATATAAAAAATGGTAAAAAAAGCACCAGGTGCACCAAACTCAAATAAAATTCCTTGATACAAAAGTATGGCAGGGGCTACACCAAATGATATAATATCACTCATAGAATCTAACTGTTTACCTAATTCGGACTCGATGTTTAATTTCCTTGCGGTCATTCCATCAAAACGATCAAGAAGAGCAGCAATAAATATTAAGAGAACACTTAAATTTAATTCACCTCTTATAGAAGTAATGATTGCAAATCCGCCCAATGATAAGTTTCCTAATGTTAATAAATTGGCTGATTGGTTTTTTAATTTTTTTATCGTTTGATCGAAAGCCTCTAGTATAAACATTCTCCACGCTCCTTTCAAATAGGAAGAGAATAACTCCTAATTTCTATTATATAATAATATTTAATTTTAAAGTTTTTATGACTAATAGTAAAGTGAATTGGATATTTTGGAGGGCTAATAAATTGGTAGAAATGATTTATCGTTTGCTCATTGAATTAACGAATAGAAAAAGTACATCTCGTATCCTTGCGAAATTTACAAATTCAACAATAAGTCGAATACTAATACCTTCTTTTGTAAAAGTTTATAATATTCGTCTTGATGAAATAGAGAAGCCACTGGTTGAGTATAAATCATTACATGAGTTTTTTACCAGAAGATTAAAGAGAGGTGCTCGAATGATCTATGAGGAGCCAGATTCAGTCATTAGTCCAGTAGATGCCACCATCGAGGATTTTGGAAGGATTTCACTGGATCATTCATTTATTGTAAAAGGAAAACAGTATTCCATCTCTGAATTGTTAGGTTCGGAACAAAAAGTTCAAAAATATCTAAATGGAACGTATATGATTTTTTATTTAAGTCCTAGTGACTATCATTGGATTCACAGCCCTGTTACCTGTAAAGTTGTAGATCAGTGGGTACTTGGAACAAAATCATATCCGGTTAATAAATATGGATTAAAATATGGGAAAAAACCTCTTTCCACAAATTACCGGTTGATGAGTGAAGTTTGGATGAATGATGCCTCGATGGTGATTGTAAAGGTAGGGGCAATGTTTATTAACTCCATTGAGATGGTGGAAGAAGGAGATGTCTGGAAAAAAGGAAATGAAATCGGTTATTTTTCATTTGGCTCGACGGTTATATTGCTCTTTGAGGAAGGGAGATTTGAACCATCCATTTCGTCTCGTGTTCCGTGTAAGGTAAAAGTGGGAGAATTTATAGGATCTATAAAAAAAACTTCTAATAGCAGATAAATTAAATTTTCAAACAATAGGAATCTTATTGCCTGTAACACTGAGATATATAAGTTAGCTCGTGTTATTCATGCCATTTTTCGTGTACATTAAAGGTAAAAGAAAAAATCCCCTTTAAAAGGGGATTAACTAGTTAAGAAGTGACTTTAATTTTGCGAGAGAGGGAACGTCGGTGAATTTCTTTTTCAATTAAACGAATAAATTCAGGACTTAATTTTAATTGAATTGCTTTATAATAGGATTCAATTAATAGATCATCTGACAATTTGCGCATGTCAGAATTCACCTCCATTCTCGTTCTCATGACTTTTTGGATATTTTGTTTAACAATAGAATAAGAACCAGCAAAATTTAAGGAGAAGTTTTTTTCTTATGTAAATTCTTGTATAGTATTGTTTAGATTGCTTGTATACATACACTTTATCAGAATTTTTCATCTAGAACAATCGTTCTCTTATCCACAGGAAATAGTGGATAACATGTGATTAATATGTTAATAAATAGAAATGGGACCGAGGAATCAATATTGATTCTGTGTATAAAGTTATCCACAAAATCAATATCTGTTGAACACTGTCGAAAGGTTTTCGATAATAGTCTCGGGTGTGAGGAATTATTTTGAACAAACTCTTAAAATTAGTTATGATGGTAATGTTGAATAGGTCTACCTGTAATTGAGAAAGTATCGGATAATTTGAGAAATACATATTAAGTTTTTATGATTGCTAAATGGGTCAATAATAATGAGGTGTAAATGAATTGTTAAAGCATTTTTTGCCTAATCAACATGTAAAAAGTATTTTGGATATCCATCCAAAAGACTTACAAGAAAAAGGGATAAAAGGAATTATAACGGATCTTGATAATACACTTGTCGAATGGGATCGTCCGAATGCCACTCCGAGGGTTATTAAGTGGTTTGAGGAGATGAAAAAAAACCAAATTAAAGTGACGATTGTTTCTAATAATAATGAAAAGAGGGTGAAAGTCTTTTTCAGATCCACTTGATATTCCATTTATTTTTAGAGCTAGAAAGCCATTATCGCATGCGTTTCATCGGGCTGCAAAACAAATGAATATTAAAAAAGAGGAAACCGTTGTTATTGGTGATCAGCTCTTAACAGATGTTTTTGGCGGAAACCGAGGTGGGTTTCATACCATTTTAGTTGTACCTGTAGCGCAAACAGATGGAATTGCAACAAAATTTAATCGAATGGTCGAAAGAAAAATATTGAATTGGTTTAGAAAAAAAGGCATGTTACAATGGGAGGATTAATCATTTGAGTGAACAGTATTCATGTATTGGATGTGGAGTCCATATACAAACAGAAAATCCAGAAGAATTAGGCTATGCTCCTGCATCCGCTTTACAAAAAGAATCCAATTATATGTCAACGGTGTTTTCGTTTGAAACATTATAATGAAATTCAAGATGTAAGCTTAACAGACGATGACTTTTTGCGAATATTAAATGAAATCGGAAAAAGTGATGCATTAATCGTCAAAATCGTTGATATTTTTGATTTTAATGGAAGTTGGCTACCGGGTTTACATCGTTTTGTCGGTAATAATAAAGTTTTATTGGTTGGAAATAAAGTGGATCTTATTCCAAAAGCCGTGAAGCCGAATAAGTTAATTAACTGGATGAAATATGAGGCAAAGCAACTTGGTCTGAAGCCGGCGGATGTTTTTTTAGTAAGTGCTGCAAAAGGTAACTTTATTAAAGAAGTTGCATCAGCCATTGAAGAATACAGAGATGGAAAGGATGTCTATATTGTTGGTTGTACAAATGTTGGGAAATCAACCTTTATCAATCGTATTTTAAAAGAGGTAACAGGGGAAGGGGATGTCATTACCACTTCTCATTTTCCAGGGACGACATTGGATATCATTGAAATTCCCCTTTCAGATGGGCGTGTGTTAGTAGATACACCGGGAATTATCAATCACCATCAAATGGCTCATTTTGTTGATAAACGTGATTTGAAAGTGATCACACCGAAAAAAGAAATTAAACCTAAAGTGTATCAGCTAAATGAAGGACAAACGCTATTCTTTGGAGGTCTTGGAAGATTTGATTACATAAAAGGCGGTCGTAGATCCTTTTCCTGTCATTTTTCAAATGAACTGTTAATACATCGAACTAAAACAGAAAAAGCAGATGAACTATATAGTCGTCAAATAGGGGAAATATTAACGCCTCCTCGAAAAGAGGATTTAGACACCTTTCCAGAGTTAGTGAAACATGAATTTACGATAAAAGAAGGAAAAACAGACATTGTTTTTTCTGGACTTGGGTGGATTACTGTTCATGAACCTGGAGCTGTTGTAGCAGCGTATGTACCAAAAGGAGTCCATGCACTTGTTAGAAAATCATTAATATAATATCGTTCATACGGTCATGACTGGATAATGCACAGTACAATAGAAATTTCACTTTTATTCATTTTGGGAATCTCAACATAAAGAAACATTTTTATCCATTTAGCCGTAATGATCAATTGGGAGAGTTGAGAATATGAAAAAGCTTTATGGTGTTATTGGGGATCCGATTGCACATTCCATGTCACCTGCGATGCATAATGATGCATTTCAGAAATATGAGTTAAATGCTACTTACGTTCCTTTTCATGTGAAACCTGAAAATTTACAGGATGCCGTGAAAGGGTTTAAAGCCATTAATTTATCTGGTTTAAGTATTACAGTACCGCATAAAACAGCCATCATGCCGTTTTTGGATGAAATTGATCCATTGGCAGAGGCAATAGGGGCAGTCAATACAATTGTGAATGATGGTGGCCGCTTTATTGGGTATAATACCGATGGACTGGGATATTTAAAAGGGATTAAACAGGTGGTACCTTCGTTTACAGAAAGTAAAATGCTTTTAATAGGTGCTGGGGGTGCAGCAAGAGCAATCTATTTTACAATGGCTCAAGCTGGTTTGAAAAATATTGATATTGCCAATAGAACTCTTTCTCAAGCTGAGTTTTTAGTGGGGAATTGTCCATATCCTAAGAATTCGGAAGTGTTAAGCTTAAACGATGCCCAAAATCAATTATCTAAATATGATATTATTGTTCAAACAACATCTATTGGTATGCACCCGAATGTGGATTCTTCACCTATTTCTGTCGATTATTTGAAACCAACTGCGTTTGTAAGTGATATTATTTATACTCCATTAGAAACGAAGTTGCTGAGAGATGCAAAACAAAAAGGAGCACGTATTCAAAATGGGTTACCAATGTTTGCATATCAAGGTGCACTTCAATTTGAAATGTGGACAGGGATCTTTCCTGATACTGATAGAATGGAGTCTGTTTGTCTGAAGCAATTAGGAGGAAAAACATGTTAACTGGAAAACAAAAAAGATTATTACGTTCAAAAGCACACCATCTAAATCCAATCTTTCAAGTGGGAAAAGGTGGCGTAAATGAAAATATGATTAAGCAAATTGGCGAAGCTCTAGAAGTACGGGAACTGTTAAAGGTCAGTATTTTGCAAAACTGTGATGAAGATAAAAATGAAGTGGCAGAAGAAATTTCAAAGGGTACAAAAGCAGAACTCGTTCAACTCATTGGAAATATCATTGTGCTTTACAAAGAATCAAAGGAAAATAAGCAGATTGTCCTCCCACGATAATTCTTCTTTTCAGTGAAGATCAAAAGGGAGTGTTGGTCATTGAAAAAAATTGGGATCCTAGGGGGAACTTTTAATCCACCACATCTAGGACATCTTATTATTGCTAGTGAAGTTCAAGCACAATTAAACTTTGATGAAATCTGGTTCATGCCTAATCAAGAACCTCCTCATAAAGAAAGTACGATTGGGGTTAATAGTGCTCAAAGGCTTGAAATGGTACGAAGAGCAGTTGCTGATAATCCACTTTTTAAAATTCAAACGATCGAGCTTGAACGAACTGGAAGATCCTACACGTTTGATACCATGAAGCTTTTAACTGAGAAGTATGATGATGATTTTTATTTTATCATTGGTGCTGATATGATTGAGTATTTGCCAAAGTGGTATAAAATTGAGGAGCTTGTTAAGTTGGTTACCTTTGTAGGTGTGAACCGACCTGACTATGACAAACAATCTACCTATCCGATCATCCTTATGGATGTACCAAATATAGAAATTTCCTCATGTATGATTCGAGAAAAAGTAAAAATGGGGAAAAATATCCGTTATTTCGTTCCAAAAACAGTAATGGAGTATATTGAGGAGAATGGGCTATATGAAACGTGAAGATGCACTTGAAATTGTCAAAAAACAGCTTACAGACCATCGTTATCAGCATACAGTAGGCGTAATGGAAACAGCTATTTCTTTAGCTAATAAGTATGGGGTCGATGAGAAAAAGGCTGAACTTGCAGCTATTTTTCATGATTATGCAAAATTTCGTGATAAAGAGGAAATGAGATCGATTATTATTGAACAGCATATGGATAAAGAGTTGCTTGAATATAATAGTGAGCTCTGGCATGCACCAGTTGGGGCATATCTGGTCGAAAAGGAAGCTGGTATCAATGATACTGAAATTCTCGATGCGATTCGCTACCATACATCAGGGCGCCCCAAAATGACACGATTAGAAAAAGTGATCTATTTAGCTGATTATATTGAGCCTGGAAGAAAATTTCCAGGTGTTGACGAAGTAAGGGAAATAGCTGAAAAGGATTTAAACAAAGCATTAATTCAGTCGATTCAAAATTCTATTATTTTTTTAATGAAAAAAAACAAGAGAATTTTCCCACTCACATTTTATACGTTTAATGACTTAATTACTCAGGAGGACTGAATCTATGAATGAACGTGAATTACTTGTTAACAGCAGTTAAAGCTGCAGATGATAAAAGGGCAGAGGATATTGTTGTTCTCAATATGAAAGGTATTTCTTTAGTGGCAGACTATTTTATTATTTGTCATGGAAATTCAGATAAACAAGTTCAAGCAATTGCTAGAGAGATGAAAGAAAAGGTAGGGGAAAGTGGATTTCACATCAATCGAATTGAAGGCTTTGATGAGGCAAGATGGATTCTTAGTTGATCTCGGTGATGTTGTCGCTCATATTTTTCATAAGGATGAAAGAGGCTATTATAATCTAGAGCGATTATGGGGAGATGCTCCTCTTGAAAATATACAAAGTGAGCTTAATCAATGACATATGGAAAGTTTGCTTATGTTTATGATGAGTTAATGAAAGATGTTCCCTATGATCAATGGGTTCAATTTATTAACAAACAAGTTGATGCATATGGGATTGAAGGTAAGAAATTACTGGACCTTGCTTGTGGTACAGGAGAATTATCGCTTCTATTGGCTGGTGAAGGATATGATGTCACTGGTGTAGATCTTTCCTCGGATATGTTAGCTGTTGCTAGGGAAAAGGCCGATCGGAAGGGACACTCTCTTTTTTTAGTGGAACAGGATATGTCCGAGCTTGAGGGGTTTGGTGAGTTTGACCTGATTGGCATTTTTTGTGATTCCCTTAATTATTTGCAGACTGAAAAAGAAATTCTGCAAACGTTTGATCGAGTTTATACGCATTTAAATCAAAGTGGATTATTTTTGTTTGATGTTCACTCCATCAATAAAATGGACTCCTTATTTAAAGATCACACCTATGCTTATAATGGTGAAGAAATTAGTTATATTTGGCAATGCTTTGAAGGAGAAGAACCAAATAGCGTTGAACATGAGCTAACGTTCTTTCAATTGGACCATCGAACCGATCAATACCATCGTTATGATGAACTTCATTTTCAACGAACGTTTCCTATAGAACTATACGAAAAGTGGTTACTGAACAGTGGCTTTAAACTTCTTGCCGTTACAGCTGATTTTGGTGATAAAAGGCCTGAAGAAGGTTCTGAAAGAATTTTTTTTACAGCTCAAAAAAAATAAAATCATCAAAATCTGAGAATTTAAAAAAGGTGACTTTTAAAAAAAGTCACCTAAATGGATCAATAGAGAAGGAATAAATCATTTCATGTTGAATTATATCTAAATAGTATATTGTTTCTTTATGTCAGCTAGATCGTCTTCAAACTTTAAATGAGTTGCTTGGAAAAGATGTTCAAAAATATTCCCCAGTTCTTTTTCAAGGACTTCGATTCCCTCTCCTGTTATACCACCTTTTACACAAACCTTTTCTTGTAAAGTTGGCAAAGTGTAGTACCCTTTACGCAATAATTCCCCAAGACCAATTAACATCTCACTCGCTAAAATCGTAGCATTATTAACATCAATATCTGTTTTGTTTACAGCAGCCTGGATGAAACGTTGGGTGATATAGCTAAAAAAGGCTGGGCCACAACTGACAATATCGGAAGCTACTCTTGTGATATTGTCTTCAATTTCTAATGGAGTCGAAATGTGATTTAAAAGGTTTATTAGTGATGTTTTCCATTTTTCGTCACAATGATGACCAAAAGTAAGTAAGGAGATACCTGAGAGGGCTCTATTTGTGATACTTGGAATAGCTCTTGCAACTGAGCAAGGGATAACAGACTCTAATTGCTCAACATTAATTGGACTTGTAATGGAGACAACGCATTTTCCTTTTGTTAAAAAGGGTTTTAGTGTGACAGCAACATCATGCACATCATGTGGTTTAACACAAATGAAAATTAAATCTGCTTTCTTTCCAACCTCACTTATTTCATTTGCTATTTGAATGGAAGGGTAATTTTCCTGAATCGCGATTGCTTTTGAAATCGTTCTATTTGTAATAACCATGGAGGAAGGGGAAATGGCCTTTCCATCCAATAATGCTTCAGTAAGTATTCTCCCCATATTTCCAGTTCCAATTATTCCGATTTCCAATGTTCCTACCTCCTTTACAGACCAACTCTCATATAATGCTATGAAAGCCCAATGGGATTTATACCCAAAAATATTCTCTCCTGAATCTTGATAAGAAAGGAATGTTCTGTATGACTGAATGGATCAGAACGAATAAAATGTATGTTTTAATTGGAGTTATTATTATTCTATGTCTTGGGATATACTATTTTTTCCCATTAGAAAAAGGAAGTTCGCAAAAAAGTGTTGAAAATAATTGGTTGGAATCCGAAGAAAAGATCGAAGAAGCTAATGTTGAAAAAGAAAATGAAGTCGAATCTATTTCAAATCCTTTACAAGCAAAGATCTTCGTTGATGTGAAAGGTGCTATCACATCCCCTGGAGTTTACGAAGCAACGATAGGAGAGCGAGTGATTGATATAATAGAAAGGGCAGGTGGTCTGCTAGACAGTGCTGATAAAAACAATATAAATTTTGCCATGAAAGTGGTTGACGAAATGGTTCTTTATATCCCAGTGATAGGGGAACAAAATCCATCAATGGCTGGTGTCGCGACGGGTGGTTCTCCACCAGAAGGAACAACTGCTGATGGAAAGATCAATCTTAATTCAGCTACAGAATCAGAGTTACAAACAATACCAGGAATCGGTCCTTCAAAAGCATTGGCCATTCTTGAATACCGAGATACAAATGGTTCGTTTAAGACAATTGAAGATCTAATGGAAATTAGTGGAATTGGCGAAAAAACCTTTGAAAAATTAAAAGAACATATAACCGTTCGTTGATGTATGAGGAAAAGCCTCTTCAAAATAGTAGACTTGTCCATGTATACTATTATTAAACTAATTTTTATAGCAATCGTTTAGGCTTTGTGAGTCCATCCTGGTATAAAGCCTAATTGATTGAGCATAGCCAAAAACTAAAAATGCGACGAAAGGAATCAAGAAAATGCAAAGAAAAAGTTGGGATCATTATTTTTTGGATATAGCATATGAAGTAGGGACACGTTCTACTTGTCCGAGGTTACATGTAGGATGCGTCATTGTAAAAGATAAGCACATTGTTTCGACTGGCTACAATGGTTCCGTCCATGGACATGATCATTGTGAAGATGTTGGTTGTTTAATTAATGAGCAAGGTCGATGCATTCGAACATTACATGCGGAGGAAAATGCTGTTCTACATGCAGATAGAGGGCTATTAAGAGGGGCTACAGCATTTATTACCCATGAACCATGTGAAAAATGTGCAAAGACAATCGCCCAGTCTGGTATTACAAGAATTGTCTATCGAGATGCTTATCCGAATAAATGGAATGAATATTTTTTAAAGGATATTGAAGTGGTGCATCTACCTAAAAGTGAATCTTAGTACTCTAATGAATATTTTTTTCTAATGGCTGATTTTTTTCCAGATGAGTCAGCCTTTAGGAAATGCAATAAAAGTGGTAGGGTTTTTGTACACGAACTGTTACTTCAAATTTCATGAAAAGGTTAGGAGTAATAACATTGAAAAACAAAGGAGTTTTCTATGCTATTTCAGCGCTAATAGGAGTGATGGCTGCTTTTCAAGGTTTTTTAGTATCCTTTATTAGTTTGAATCTATATCTTTTCTTTTTAATACCTCGAAAAAAGTTTAGCCTCCGGCAAGTGGCAATAATTTATTTCTTGTTTTTTTCCTTTTTTATTCGAGCTGAAGTAGACATTGAACATAATAAAACAAGTTATTTAGGAAACGAAAAAACGTTTTATCTTGTTTTAGAAGAATTAGGCAAAATGGATGGTGATCTGTTAACGGTCACTGCAATCGACATGCAAAACGAAGAGACCTTACTCCTGAAGTATCGAATGAAGTCAGAAGCGGAAAAGAACAGGTTAAACCACTATTTATCCCCCGGATTGATCATCAAAGTGAATGGAAAACTCGAGGAACCGTCAATATCCTCAAATGAAAATGCCTTCAATTACAAAAGATATCTAGAACAAAAACACATATTTTGGATATTAAAACCTGATAAATTAGCGATTATCAGGGATAAACCACCTGCTCCTAATGTTCTTATTATGTTAAAAAAAGTACGTGCAAATGGGATACATTATTTAGAATCCAACTTTCCGAAAGAAACCATTCCATTAGCCACTGCTCTCCTTTTTGGTTCAAGTGATTTCATCACTCAAAATACAATGGATAACTACCGAGAATTAGGGATTGTCCATTTACTGGCTATCTCCGGACTACATATTGCGATAATTGTTTCCATTGTATACAACTTACTCCTTCGAGTCGGAGTGACAAGGGAAAAGAGTATAGTTATTTTATTGGTTTGTTTGCCCATCTATGGAATATTAACTGGTGCGTCGCCATCTGTAACTCGTTCGGTATTCATGACAATGCTTTTACTTCTTGGAAGGAGATGGGGGAAAGGTGGTCAATTTGTTGCAATAGATGTTATCGCAATGACCTTTCTCTTATATTTATTTGTTAACCCTTATGTCCTTTTTAATGTTGGATTTCAGCTTTCTTTTCTTGTTACTCTCATTTTGCTGCTCTCGGCTCCATATATTCTCAAAGTGACACTGCATCCCGTTTCTCTTCTGCTTACCACTTCATTTCAGTCTATGCTTTGTTCCGCTCCGATTCTACTTTACTTCTTTTTTGAGTTTTCCATCATCTCGGTACTGGTAAATCTTCTGTATATTCCCATTTTTAATGTGATATTACTCCCCTATTTGTTATTTGTTTTTGTCCTTCATTTATTACTTGGCTCTTTTATAGACCCTTTGCTTTATCCATTAAATGAAATGATCATTTTCACCAATAATCTAACAGAAAAAATAGCAGTTCTTCCATGGAATACGATTGTTTTAGGCAGACCAAGCATGTTATTTCTTCTTTTATATGGTTGGGGGCTTTTTCTATTTTTTGTACAATGGGAAAAGGGAGTGAAGGGTATGAAGAAATTTTTTCTATTTTTGTTTCCCTTCTTCCTCTTTTTAGGACAATATATGCTGACGAATTTATCGTTAGATGGAGAAGTTACTTTTTTGGATGTAGGGCAAGGGGATTGTATCTTTATTCGTTTGCCGTTTGGAAAGGGGAATTATTTAATTGATACAGGTGGTAGTTTAACTTTTGAGAAGCAACCATGGCAGGAAAGGGATCAAGCTTTTGATGTAGGTGAAGATACAGTTGTTCCATTTTTGAAAAGTAAGGGGGTGACAAAGCTTGATAAGCTTATTTTAACTCATGGAGATGCGGATCATGCTGGAAGTGCGGAGGCTATTCTACAAGAAATGAGGGTTCAAGAACTTGTTCTCCCTGATCGTAAGGAAAAAAATGAATTGGAAAGAAAGTTGATTGGAATGGCCCAAAGTGAAGGGATTACCATTCGATATGTCCATGGAGGAGATCGATGGAGAGTGAGGGAGAATCGATTTTACATATTGTCACCTGAAGTAAATAGTCAAGGTGATTCCAATGATGGTTCCATTGTGATTTATACAGAGTTAGGTGGTCTGAAGTGGCTTTTTACAGGTGATTTAGAAGCAGAAGGGGAAGCGAAGTTAATGAAAAAGAATCCAACACTGTCCGTGGATGTTTTAAAGGTTGGACATCATGGAAGTAAATCTTCTTCAACTGAAGACTTTCTTGAGAGGTTATCACCGCAATGGGCCATCATATCGGTAGGAGAGAATAACAGATATCAACATCCACATCAGGAAGTCCTTGATCGATTACAAAAGAATGAAATCATTATTTACAGAACAGATCAACTTGGAGCCATCACTTATACATTTCGAAAAGAGACAGGAACCTTTTCAGTTCATAATCCATAGGATATCTTAAACCAATAAAAAAAGACTACACATTATGTAGTCTATATTCTTTTTTTAAACCTATGTAATTTAAGATCCAATAAATTGGATTACCGTTGCAATGATAAATAAAGTAGCAAAAAAACCGAAAGAGACGATGAAGCCTACACCACCATCTATTGCGTCATTACGTTTACACTGAACATCCTGTTCAAATTCATTCATACTTTATCCCCTCCTAATAGTAAGAGTATAATCGATTATTATGAAAAAATCCACTTTTCTGAAAATTGTTATTTTATAAAATATCGATAATTTTTTGGGGATTTTACAACTTTTTCGTTCAAGTTTGTTTACCTTAATTGACAACAGTTGTCAATCATACATGTTCACATTCAGGTCAAAATAATTACAACATCATGATACCGTCATCGTTTATGTTACCTAGGACATAAATGATTGGCGTTCATTATAGATCAGAAATTGGCACTAATTTAATTAGTGCCAATTTCTTGTGTATACTTGTCAAATCGCAATTACTTCTTTACGATTATAAAGAGAATGAAAAAGTAGGATTTGATCGGAGCGAAGGATCATGATTTTAGAATTATGGAAACAAATTAAACGAAAAGAATTTTCTTCTATTTATTTATTATACGGGAAGGAATCTTTTCTGATTACATGAAACAAAACAACTTCTTATCAATCAAGTATTGAATGAAGAAGAAATAGAATTTAATTTATCTAGTTTTGATCTGGGGGAAACCCCTATTGAAATAGCACTAGAAGATGCGGAAACTTTTCCATTTATAGGTGAAAGAAAGTTAATTTTCTTACATAACCCTTATTTTTTAACTGCAGAGAAAACAAAGGAAAAAGTAGAGCACAACCTCAAAAGGCTAGAAGCTTATCTAAAAGAGCCTGCACCCTATTCTATTGTTGTTTTTGTAGCTCCTTATGAAAAGCTGGATGAAAGAAAGAAAGTAACAAAGGAATTAAAAAAAATCGGTATTACATTTGAAGCAAAAAAGCTTAAATGAGTCAGAATTGAAAAAATGGATTCATACTCGAGCAGATTTTAACGGAGTTGTATTTGAACCTAAGGCAGTTGAACAAATGCTTATGTTGGTAGGAACAAATTTATTTATGCTTACAAGTGAAGTGGATAAACTGGCCATGTACACTGGAAAAGGGCTAACCATAGATGTTGAGACTGTAGAGAAGCTTGTACCAAGGTCGTTGGAGCAAAATATTTTTACTCTGGTTGAGAAAATTGTATCTCGGCAAATCGATTCGGCTTTGAGAATATTTTATGATCTCTTAAAATTAAATGAAGAACCGATTAAAATTTTGGCAGTTATCACGGGGCAATTTCGCCTTATTTATCAGGTAAAGGAATTGGCACGGCGTGGCTATGGCCAACAGCAAATTGCAAGTCATTTAAAGGTGCATTCATTTAGAGTGAAGCTAGCAGCCGGACAAGCGCAAAAATTTAGTGATGAAGATTTGACATTGATTATGAAGGAATTGGCAGAGGCAGACTATAAAATGAAAACAGGTGGAATGAATAAAGAATTGATCATTGAGATGTTTTTCTTAAAACTGAATACATAATAAAAAGACTGTCCACCTATGCGGACAGTCTTTTTATATAAAAATTATGCATTTAAAGAGTTCATTTTTTTCATTAAACGGGATTTTTTACGTGCAGCAGCGTTTTTATGGATAAGACCTTTAGAAGCGGCTTTGTCCAATTTGCTTGAAGCATCAGTAAAAGTAGTAGCAGCAGCAGTAGCATCATTTAATACAATTGCAGCTTCAACTTTTTTAACAGATGTACGCATAGCAGATTTAACCGTAATGTTTTGCGCTCTTTTTTTGTCGTTAATTTTAACTCGCTTGATAGCAGATTTAATATTTGGCATTCCATTCACCTCCTAGAAAAGCATCGAGATATATGAACTCGACTTTACATTCAATAATCATAAGTAACAAATGATATTTTATCAAATCTGGACCAATAATGCAATACTCCTTATAGATTTTGAATGATTTCCAATTGTTACGGCAAAAATAGAAAATAATAATGAATGAAATGATTAGGTGGAGGTCCATATGAAGAAATCAATTGATTTAAGTCTCTATTCTGTACGAACAGATTTAGCCATTGAAGCGCGAGAAATGGTACTGAATGAAAGAAATGGAAATTTAGGGGAAGAGGAAAACCTTTCTCATATTGAAGGAGTCATTATAAAGGAAAAAGAAGAGAATGATATTAAAATTTCTTATGTTGAAGTAACCAGTGAAGGGGAGAAAATCATTGGGAAAAAAACAGGGAAATATTTAACAATAGAAGTACTTGGTATTAGAGAAAGTGACACAGAATTGCAAAAAAAGGTAGAGGAAGTATTCGCAAAAGAATTTGCCCATTTCTTGAAGCAAAGCAATATTAGTCAAGATGCATCCTGTTTGGTCGTAGGATTAGGCAATTGGAATGTGACTCCAGATGCTCTTGGACCACAGGTTTGTGAAAATATATTAGTGACAAGACATCTCTATCAACTTCAACCCGAAAATGTAGAAGAAGGATTTCGTTCCGTTAGTGCACTTTCACCTGGTGTAATGGGGCTTACTGGAATTGAGACAAGTGATATTATTTTTGGTGTTGTTGAAAAAACAAAACCAGATTTTGTTATTGTGATTGATGCATTAGCTTCTAGATCCATTGAAAGAGTCAATTCTACCATTCAAATTTCTGATACTGGCATTCATCCAGGTTCAGGTGTAGGGAATAAACGTAAGGAATTAAGCAAGGAAACCTTGGGGATTCCAGTTATTGCTATTGGTGTACCAACCGTTGTAGATGCTGTTTCAATTACAAGCGACACGATTGATTTTATTTTAAAACATTTTGGTAAAGAACTACGTGAAGGAAATCGTCCATCTCGATCACTGGCGCCTGCAGGGATGACCTTTGGAAAAAGAAAAAAACTTACCGAGGAAGATTTACCTGAAGAAGAGCAACGAAAAACTTTCTTAGGAATGATAGGGACTTTACCAGAGGATGAAAAACGAAAGTTAATTTATGAAGTGTTGGCCCCACTTGGTCATAATTTAATGGTCACCCCTAAAGAAGTAGATGTGTTTATTGAAGACATGGCTAATTTATTGGCAAATGGATTAAATGCTAGTCTCCATCAGTCCGTAAATCAGGGAAATACTGGTTTTTATACAAGATAATTAGTGCTTCCGCTTTTCAGTGTTCTATCTTTTCTAGCAACTACATATAAATTAGTAGACTTGCTAAGAAGAGGTGGGTTTATGAAATCTGTAAAAACGGACAAGTTGATGATAAGTGTTAAAGGTAGTAGTTTGTTGACGGCGGGTGTTGGCTTTGTTTTGTTTCTCATATTGATTTTTTCGATAAGTGGTTTGTTGACGACTTTAAAACCAGAATATAGACCATCTTCATCATCGGTAAATTCAGCAGCCACTAATATTACAGGAGACATGCTTTATCAATTAATGGGTTGGGAAAATCATTACTTTTTGCAAGGTTTACCTGAGTCAGCGCCCACACCGGAGTTGACTCAATATTTATTTAAACTTTCCACGAATGTGAATTTGGATGATCCTAGAAGTTTATTAGGAAGGGAATTGCCTGCATTTTCATTATTTGATACAGAGATTCTAGTAGCTGGGGAAGGTACCAATTATACAAACATGCCAATTGAATCCGCTCCACCACTCGAAATTTTACAGGCTGAAAAAGAAGCAGCTTTACAAAATACAGAAGGGTTAGATGGGCAATCGGGTAATGACTCAACTGAGGTACCTCCCTCTACAACAGGTGATCGCAAAGTAGTCTATGTGTACTTTACCCATAATCGTGAATCCTTTCTTCCGTACTTAAAAGGGGTTACCGATCCGAATCTTGCCCACCACTCACAACTAAACGTAACGAAAATTGGGGACAAGCTCAAAGAAGAGCTAGAAAAGAGAGGAATTGGTACTGAGGTTGATAAAACAGATATGCAAGCAAACTTAACGAAAAAGGGTTTATCCTATGCACAGTCGTATCAAGAATCAAGGTCAGTTGTAGAAGCGGCCGTTTCATCAAATCGTGATCTAACCTATTTAATTGATATACATCGTGATTCAAGGAGAAAGAAGGATACAACGAAAATAATCAACGATGTAGTCCTATGCAAAACTAGCCTTTATTGTTGGTGGTGAGCATGCAAATTATGAAAAAAATCTTGCCTTTGCCAACCAGTTGCACGAAATGCTTCGAACAAAAATATAAGGGTCTTAGTAGAGGGGCTTTTACAAAGAAAGGAGCCGGCACGAATGGAAAATTCAATCAAGATTTATCAGAAAATGCGATTCTTGTTGAATTCGGTGGTGTTGATAACACATTTGAGGAATTAAATCATTCAGCTGAAGCATTGGCAGAAGTGATCAGTGAATATTATTGGCAGGCAGAAAAAGTCAATCAACCTGTAACAGATCCTGCAAATGAAAGTTGAAAGTGAGTGACTGGTAATGAAGCTATTTATGCTGAAAGCCATAATGATCGCAGCAGTCATGTTTATCTCGGTGTTATTCGGTATGCAACAGGCAAACAATGGGATTAATGAGATGAAAGGATATGAGGATGCCCAATTTGAAGGGGCATTCTCTTTTCAAGATAATAAGGAAGGTGAATTAGAGGCTTCCATACTAGGTAATGATGTATCTAGTCATGATTTAGAGAAGAAAAAGGAAAAAATAGAAGAAATAAGGTCCTATAATTTTTTTTCTTCATTAGGTAAAAAACTGGCAGAAATGGTTTCCTTTACAACAGAAAAAATAATTGATCTCATAACCGGTCTCGCAAATGGTAAATAGTTCAAAAGATAATCAAAGCCCTATATATGATATGAAAAAGTACCTGGATGTCAGGTCATTTAATGTAAGTCCATTATTGAATCTTCATTATCCTACTGATATAATCAAAACTAGTGTAGATGTGTAAGCTTAGTAGGAGTGAACGATATGAACAGAGAAGATAGACTAAAAAGACAAGAAAAAATTCGGAATTTTTCCATCATCGCTCATATCGACCATGGAAAATCGACATTAGCAGATCGAATTTTGGAAAAAACGAATACATTGACTAAACGTGAAATGAAGGCTCAACTTCTTGATTCCATGGATTTGGAAAGAGAAAGAGGAATTACCATTAAATTAAATTCCGTCCAGTTAGAATATCAGGCAAAGGACGGAGAAACGTATATTTTCCATTTAATTGATACCCCAGGACATGTGGATTTTACGTATGAAGTTTCTCGAAGTTTGGCTGCATGTGAAGGGGCTGTCCTTGTTGTAGATGCTGCGCAGGGAATTGAAGCTCAAACCTTAGCGAATGTTTATTTAGCACTAGATAATAATTTGGAGATTGTTCCAGTTATTAACAAAATCGATTTACCAAGTGCAGATCCTGAACGTGTTAGAAAAGAGATTGAGGACGTGATCGGACTAGATGCTTCCGAAGCTGTTCTAGCATCTGCAAAAGCGGGTATCGGTATTGAAGATATATTAGAGCAGATTGTTGAGAAAGTGCCTGCACCAAGCGGGGATCCAGAAGCACCTCTAAAGGCGCTTATTTTTGATTCGCTGTACGATGCATACCGAGGAGTTGTCGTCTATATTCGTGTGGTAGATGGTACCATTAAAGTCGGCGATAAAATTAAAATGATGGCAACTGGAAAAGAATTCGAAGTAACTGAGGTGGGTGTTTACACACCAAAGGCACAAATGGTCGATGAATTGACTGTAGGAGATGTTGGCTATTTAGCGGCTGCGATTAAGCATGTTGGAGATACCCGAGTAGGGGATACGATAACAAATGCGAAAAAAGGAGCAACTGAGTCTTTACCAGGATATCGAACATTAAATCCAATGGTCTATTGTGGATTGTATCCAATTGATAATGCCCGTTTTAACGATCTTCGCGATGCGCTTGAAAAGCTTCAATTAAATGATTCAGCACTTCAATTTGAACCGGAAACATCTCAAGCACTTGGTTTTGGCTTTCGTTGTGGATTCCTTGGATTGCTTCATATGGAAATTATTCAAGAAAGAATCGAACGTGAATTTAAAATTGACTTAATTACAACAGCCCCAAGTGTAATCTATGAAGTGAATATGACAGATGGGTCTAAGGTAAGGGTTGATAATCCTTCCGAAATGCCTGATCCGCAAAAAATTAGCTCTGTGGAAGAACCTTATGTAAAAGCAACAATGATGTCACCAAATGACTATGTTGGTACCATTATGGAACTCTGTCAAAATAAGCGTGGGAATTTTATCACGATGGAATACATGGATGAAACTCGTGTAAGTATCATCTATGAGATCCCATTGTCCGAGATTGTTTACGATTTCTTTGACCAATTAAAATCGAATACAAAGGGATATGCTTCATTTGATTACGAATTGATTGGCTATAGACAGTCAAAACTTGTGAAAATGGATATCCTATTAAATAGTGAAAAAGTCGATGCACTTAAGCTTTATCGTACATAATGATTTTGCTTATGAACGTGGAAAGTTGATTGTGGAAAAACTCAAAGAGTTAATCCCACGCCAACAATTTGAAGTGCCTGTTCAAGCAGCGATTGGCCAAAAAATTGTGGCTAGATCAACGATAAAATCGATCGGTAAAAATGTCCTAGCTAAATGTTATGGTGGAGATATTTCCCGGAAACGGAAGCTTTTGGAAAAGCAAAAAGAAGGGAAAAAGCGCATGAAGTCGGTTGGATCCGTTGAAGTTCCACAAGAGGCATTTATGGCCGTTTTAAAAATGGACGACAGCAATCCTAAGAAATAATCGTAGTTACTAAAAATTAACAGCATTATACTTAAAAAGAGGTTAGCTGTTCTTCATTTCATTGAAGCAGTTTTAACCTCTTTTTCAAATACCCACCTAAACGGGCAGAGATCGATTCATTAATCAATATTCTGTCATTATGGTTGCATTATCAGATTCTGTGGATTCGAGCAATCCTCACTGATAGAAGTTTTCTTTACAAGGAGAGTATAAAGTTATGATTAAAGCTGCTTATATTCATATTCCTTTTTGTGAGCATATTTGTCATTATTGTGATTTCAATAAAGTGTTTTTAAAAGGACAGCCTGTCGATGAATATTTAGATGCACTCGAAAAAGAAATGAAACTCACGTTATCCCTTTCACCCTCAAATGAATTGAAATCCATTTTTGTGGGCGGTGGTACACCAACGGCTTTGAATGTTCATCAGCTGGAAAAATTATGTAATATCATCCGAGACCAACTATCCTTTACTGACAATGTTGAATTTACTTTTGAAGCAAATCCTGGTGACTTATCGTCTGAAAAGCTAAAGATTCTGTATGAATCAGGTGTAAACCGACTCAGTTTTGGTGTTCAAACCTTTAACAACGATCTTCTTAAAAAAATTGGCAGAACACATGAAGCAAAAGATGTGTTCCATTCTGTAGATGCAGCGAAAAAGATTGGATTTGATAATATTAGCCTTGACCTCATTTATAGTTTACCTGGTCAGACAATTGATGATTTTAAACAAACATTAGATATCTCCTTTTCATTGGAAACGACCCATTTTTCGGGATATTCTCTCATTATTGAGCCAAAAACGGTATTTTATCAATTAATGAATAAAGGGAAACTGCAAGTTCCAGATGAAGACGAAGAAGCAGCCATGTATGAAATGCTTATTGAACAAATGGAAAAACATGGTTACCCTCAATATGAAATAAGTAATTTCGCAAAAAAAGGGTACGAAAGCCTTCATAATCTAACCTATTGGAATAATGAACCATACTTTGGTTTTGGTGCAGGTGCTCATAGTTATCTTAACGGAGTGCGGCGCTCAAATTTTGGACCATTAAAAAAATATATGGGCCCCATCGAAAAGGGGAATTTTCCTTTAATGGAAGAGCATGTAGTAACGGAAAAAGAAATGTGGGAAGAAGAGATGTTTCTGGGATTACGGAAAACGAAAGGAGTCTCCGTTGCTCATTTTTCACAAAAATTTGGAGAAAGTCCACTGGTCCTATTTAAAGATGAAATCAGTCAACTTGAGGAAAAAGACTTAATAAAAGTATCAGATGGGTATATTTTTTTAACGTATCGAGGACGATTTTTAGGAAATGAAGTTTTTCAAGCATTTTTATAAAAGAATCTAATATAGGTGAAAAAAGGCGCAATTGTGTTGACATTATGCACTATTATTTGTTATTTTAATAATAGATTTAGCACTCATCGTCGAAGAGTGCTAATAGGGGTGATGATGAACATGCTAACGGATCGTCAATTACTTGATTTTGCAAGTAATTGTAGATGATTTTATTCATTTTGCTCAGCCCGTAGGTTCTCGTAGCTTGGCAAAGAAGCCTGAAATATCATTCAGTTCTGCCACTATTCGGAATGAAATGGCAGATTTAGAGGAACTTGGATTTATTGAAAAGACACATACTTCCTCTGGCAGAATTCCATCTGAAAAAGGCTATCGATATTATGTGGATCATTTAATATCTCCGCAAAAATTGGATCATCGGGATATTCATAAAATTAAGTCGATTTTTGCAGAGCGAATTTTTGAGATGGAGAAGATTGTGCAAAGATCTGCAAAGATTTTATCAGAGTTAACGAATTACACAGCGATCGTTCTTGGACCTGAGGTCAGAGAAAATAGATTGCGTAAAATTCAAATTATCCCATTGAATGATCAAACCGCTATAGCCATTATTGTAACGGATACAGGACATGTAGAAAATAAAATGTTTCAATTGCCTGAATCCATTGATGCAAGCGAGATTGAAAAACTTGTCAATATATTAAATGAACGCTTGGCAGGGGTACATCTTGATCAATTAAATAATAAACTATTCAAAGAAATTGCGGTGCTACTTCGTCAACATATTCAACATTATGATCTCATGTTAAATTCTATTGCGGATTCGTTGAAACCAACACATTTTGAAAAAATATTTTTTGGTGGTAAAACGAATATGTTGAGTCAACCAGAGTTTCATGATATTGATAAAGTTCGTGATCTATTGAAATTAATTGAACAGGAAGATGATTTTTATGATATTCTTCGTAAAAATCCGAGTGGCATCCATGTGAAAATTGGTCGTGAAAATAATAATGCGGCAATGGATGATTGTAGTATTGTCACTGCATCCTATACAATTGGCAATGAACAACTTGGTTCAATCGCTATCTTAGGACCGACCAGAATGGAATATTCCCGTGTAATTAGTCTTATGCAATTTTTGGCAAATGATTTATCAACAGTCTTAACAAAACTGTATCAAACGAAATAGACGTGGAAATATTGTTAAGGATGGAGGATGTATTTCCATCCCTTTCAATGTGTTTTTGAAAACTTCTAATAATTCCCTTGCCACGGCGTATTAATTTTAAGACAACTAAATACAGCATATGAGCAATCATTTTAAGGAGGTGACTAAGATGTCAGTAGAGAAAAATCCAATTCAAGAAGAAGCATCTGTCCTATCTGAAGGGATTCATGAAACAGAGGATATCACAAAAGAAACTGAAGAACAGATTGAAATGGATGTAGAAACCAGTGGAAATCCTATCGAAGTTGAATTACAGGATGTCAAACAACAAAAGGTTGAATTAGAAGCAAAGCTTGAAGAAGCAGAGAACAGGATTCTTCGTATGCAAGCAGACTTTGAAAATTCCCGTCGCCGCGCAAGATTAGATCTTGAAGCGACTGAAAAATATAAATCACAAGGCTTAATCACTGAACTCTTGCCAGCCATTGATAATTTTGAAAGAGCTCTTAAAATGGAAGCGGATAATGACCAAGCAAAATCCTTATTACAAGGTATGGAAATGGTGTATCGTAGCCTAATCGATACTCTGAAAAAGGAAGGCGCAGAGCAAATTGAGGCAGTTGGAAAAGAGTTTGATCCACATCTGCATCAGGCCATTATGCAAGTGGAAGATGAGAATTTCGGTTCGAACATTGTCGTAGAAGAATTTCAAAAAGGTTATATCTTGAAGGACAGAGTGATTCGTCCAGCGATGGTTAAAGTAAATCAGTAATTACATATTTGTTAGGGAGGAAAGAATTATGAGTAAAATCATTGGTATTGACTTAGGAACAACAAACTCTTGTGTTTCTGTTATGGAAGGCGGGGAAGCAAAAGTAATTCCAAATCCAGAAGGCAACCGGACAACACCTTCTGTGGTTTCATTTAAAAATGGAGAACGTCAAGTTGGGGAAGTTGCCAAAAGGCAAGCAGTTACGAACCCTAATACCATTATGTCGGTTAAACGTCATATGGGAACAAGTTATAAAGTTGAAGTAGAAGGCAAAGAGTACAGTCCACAAGAAATTTCTGCTATCATTCTTCAAAATCTAAAAGCTACAGCAGAAGCTTATCTTGGAGAAACTGTAACAAAGGCAGTTATTACAGTACCTGCTTATTTCAATGATGCTGAGCGTCAAGCAACAAAAGATGCTGGTAAAATTGCTGGTCTTGAAGTAGAACGTATTATCAACGAACCAACAGCAGCAGCACTTGCCTATGGTTTAGATAAAACAGATGAAGATCAAACGATTCTGGTTTATGACCTTGGTGGTGGTACATTTGACGTATCTATCCTTGAACTTGGTGATGGGGTATTTGAAGTAAAAGCAACAGCGGGAGACAATAAACTTGGTGGTGACGATTTCGACCAAGTTATCATTGATTATTTAGTGGACGAATTCCGTAAAGACAATGGTATTGACCTTTCAAAAGATAAAATGGCTGTTCAACGTTTAAAAGATGCAGCTGAAAAAGCGAAAAAAGATTTATCAGGTGTCACTAGCACACAAATCTCATTACCGTTTATCACAGCTGGTGAAGCGGGCCCATTACATTTAGAAGTAACATTATCACGTGCAAAATTTGAAGAGATTTCTTCACACCTTGTAGAACGTACAATGGGACCTGTTCGTCAAGCATTAAGCGATGCAGGTTTATCAACATCAGAAATTGACAAAGTTATCCTTGTTGGTGGATCTACTCGTATTCCTGCTGTTCAAGAAGCGATTAAAAAATCAACTGGAAAAGAGCCTCATAAAGGTGTAAACCCTGATGAAGTAGTTGCAATGGGTGCAGCGATTCAAGGTGGCGTTATCACAGGTGATGTAAAGGATGTCGTTTTATTAGACGTAACTCCACTATCACTTGGTATTGAAACGATGGGTGGCGTGTTTACAAAGTTAATAGATCGAAATACAACGATCCCAACTTCTAAATCACAAGTATTCTCAACTGCTGCTGACAATCAAACAGCTGTTGATATTCATGTGTTACAAGGTGAACGTCCAATGGCTAATGACAATAAAACATTAGGTCGTTTCCAATTAAGTGATATTCCACCAGCACCAAGTGGAATTCCACAAGTTGAAGTATCGTTCGATATTGATAAAAACGGTATTGTAAATGTTCGTGCAAAAGACCTTGGTACAAACAAAGAACAAACGATCACAATTAAATCTTCAACAGGTTTATCAGATGAAGAAATTGAAAAAATGGTAAAAGAAGCAGAGCTTAATGCTGAAGCTGACCAAAAACGTAAAGAAGAAGTAGAACTTCGTAACGAAGCAGATCAGTTAGTATTCACTACCGAAAAAACGGTAAAAGATCTTGAAGGAAAAGTGGATGAAGCTGAAGTTCAAAAAGCGAACGAAGCAAAAGATGAACTTAAAGCGGCTATTGAGAAAAATGATCTTGATGAAATTCGTACGAAAAAAGATGCACTACAAGAAATTGTTCAAAACCTATCTGTTAAGCTTTATGAAGAAGCTGCAAAACAAGCTCAAGCTGCTGGTGGTGCAGAAGGTGATGGAAGCAATGACAAAGATGATAATGTAGTAGATGCTGAATTTGAAGAAGTAAAAGACGATAAATAAAAAAGGTCGGCGAATGTCGCTAACGTTATGTTACGCGGCAAGGCGCTGTTGCTAGACAGTAGAAAAGCTTTATTTTCAAAGTCAAAGTCAGGTCTAACTTGACTTTGACTTTTGTTTTGTTAATTTTAGAAATCATTGCAAGTTAGAATGAAATAATGTTAAAATGATCTTTATGTGAAATGACTCGGGGAGTGGTAATCATGGACAAAAGGGATTACTATGAAGTACTTGGTATTAGCAAAAGTGCTTCTAAGGATGAAATAAAAAAAGCGTATCGAAAGCTATCAAAAAAATATCATCCAGATATTAATAAAGAGCCGGATGCGGATGAAAAATTTAAAGAAGTTAAAGAAGCGTATGAAGTATTAAGTGATGATCAGAAACGCTCCCATTATGACCAATTTGGTCATACCGATCCAAACCAAGGATTTGGTGGGGGAGGAGACTATGGTGGCTTTGGCGGCTTTGAAGATATTTTCAGTACTTTCTTTGGTGGTGGAGGTGGAGGAAGACGTCGTGATCCTAATGCACCAAGGCAAGGAGCAGATTTACAATATACGATGACCTTAGAATTCGAAGATGCTGTTTTTGGTAAAGAAACAGAAATCGAAATTCCTCGTGAAGAAACATGTGAGACATGTAATGGATCGGGTGCCAAAAAAGGAACAAAACCTGAAACATGTTCAAAATGTAAGGGAACTGGTCAACTGAATGTGGAGCAAAACACTCCATTTGGTAAAATCGTTAACCGACGTGTATGCGAACAATGTAGTGGTACCGGTAAAGAAATTAAACATAAATGTTCTACTTGTGGTGGAGCTGGTAAAGTAAGAAAACGGCATAAAATCTCTGTGAAAATTCCAGCTGGTATTGATGATGGTCAACAATTGCGTGTAACAGGACAAGGTGAACCAGGTGTGAACGGAGGCCCTTCAGGTGACTTATATGTAGTGTTTCATATTCGCTCACATGAGTTCTTTGAACGTGATGGGGATGATGTTTATTGTGAAATGCCTATCACATTCGTACAAGCGGCACTTGGAGATGATATTGAAGTCCCAACACTACATGGTAAAGTAAAACTGAAAGTGCCTGCAGGGACGCAAACAGGAACTAAATTCCGTTTAAGAGGAAAAGGGATTCCAAATGTCAGAGGACGTGGAACTGGGGACCAACATATTATTGTAAAAGTTGTTACGCCAACAAAGCTGACAGAAAAGCAAAAACAACTACTGCAAGAATTTGCTGAAATTAGTGGGTCAGTTCCTAATAATGAACAAGAAGAAGGATTTTTCGATAAAGTAAAAAGAGCCTTCAAGGGTGAATAAAAGAAACGGAGTTGGTAGTATTGAAATGGTCAGAAATTAGTATTCATACGACAAACGAAGCGATTGAGCCTATCTCAAATATTTTACATGAAGCAGGCGCAAGTGGAGTCGTAATTGAAGATCCATTTGAACTAGTAAAGATCCGGGAAGATCAATTCGGCGAAATCTACCAACTCAATCCCAAAGATTACCCTGAAGAAGGAGTCATTGTTAAAGCCTATTTACCGATTAATAGCTTTTTAGGAGAGACGATTGAAGAAATTAAAAGTGCGATCAATAATCTGATCATTTACAATATTGATATCGGTAAAAATGATGTATCTGTGTCAGAAGTCCACGAAGAAGAATGGGCAACCGCTTGGAAAAAGTATTATCATCCAGTAAAAATCTCCAAACGTTTTACCGTCGTTCCCACTTGGGAGGAATATACACCTGTCAATAGTGATGAACTTATTATCGAATTAGATCCTGGAATGGCTTTTGGCACTGGGACACATCCTACTACGGTAATGAGTATTCAAGCATTGGAACGTACTGTGAAAAAAGGAGATTCTGTTATTGATGTTGGAACAGGATCAGGAGTATTGAGTATTGCTGCAGCCATGCTTGGCGCTGAAAAGGTGAAGGCTTTAGACTTAGATGAAGTGGCTGTACAATCGGCTAAGTTAAATCTAGAGTTAAATAAGGTGCATACATTTGTAAATGTTTCTCAAAACAATCTGCTTGAAGGAATTAGTGACGAAGTGGATGTAGTTGTGGCTAATATTCTTGCAGAAGTGATTTTGCGTTTTACCGATGACGTGCGCTAAAACTGTGAAACCAGGTGGATATTTTATTGCTGCAGGCATTATTCAACAAAAAAAAGATCAAGTAAAAGAATCAATAGAATCAGCAGGGTTTGAAATAGAAGAAACATTGCGTATGGAAGATTGGGTAGCTTTCATTGCAAAAAGAAAATAACTTTAAGAAAAAGGGCTTTGTGTGTTTTTTTGCACAACCCTTTTAATAATTTAAGGGAAAAAGAGGGGTGTACAAAAGAAGAATGCAACGCTATTTTGCTGAATTTTCACCAGAAGAGAATCGCTTCTTTATTACAGGTGAAGATTGCCGACATATTGAACGAGTGATGCGGATGAAGGAAAAGGACGAAATTATTTGTGTTAGTGAGGATCAAAGAACTGCTTTATGCTCTATAGTACAAATTTCCACTGACGAAGTGATTGCTGACGTTATACAATGGAAAGAAGGAAATGTCGAGCTCCCGATCGATGTAACCATTGTGAGCGGATTGCCTAAAGGGGATAAGCTTGAATGGATCATTCAAAAAGGTACTGAACTTGGAGCTGCAAGGTTTATCCCTTTTACTGCAGTTCGTTCTGTTGTCAAGTGGGATGAGAAAAAGGCAGATAAAAAGTTGAGCCGTTGGTGCAAGATTGCAAAAGAGGCAGCAGAGCAGTCTCATCGAAACCGGGTTCCTGAAGTATGTCATCCAGTTGATGTTCAATCACTTATTCGTTTAAGTGAAGAATATGATGTAAAATTAATTGCCTACGAAGAACAAGCTAGACAAGGGGAAGAAAAAGTTCTTGCTTCTAGCTTAAAACAGCTTGAAAAAGGTGGATCATTGCTTGTCGTGTTTGGACCTGAAGGTGGTTTAACGGAACAAGAAGTTGGAAAGCTTATAGAAAATGGATTTGTTGCATGTGGGTTAGGTCCGAGAATTTTACGAACTGAAACCGCGCCACTATACTTATTATCCGCAGTGTCCTATCAATTAGAATTATTGAGGTGAAAATATTATGCAAACAGTTGCATTTCATACATTAGGTTGTAAAGTAAATCATTATGAAACAGAAGCCATTTGGCAAATATTTAAACAAGAAGGGTATGAACGGGTCGATTTTGAAGGAAGATCAGATGTTTATATCATAAATACTTGTACTGTAACCAATACAGGTGATAAAAAAAGTCGTCAAGTTATACGTCGTGCCATTCGAAAAAATCCGGATGCAGTGGTTTGTGTAACAGGCTGTTATGCTCAAACCTCACCGGCTGAAATTATGGCAATACCTGGTGTTGATATTGTGATTGGGACCCAAGATCGAATAAAAATGCTTTCCTATATTGAACAATATAAAAAAGAACGTCAACCGATCAATGCTGTTGGAAATATTATGAAAAGTCGTGTATACGAAGAATTAGATGTTCCTTCTTTTACAGATCGAACTAGAGCCTCTTTGAAAATTCAGGAAGGTTGTAATAACTTCTGTACTTTTTGTATTATTCCATGGGCTAGAGGGCTTATGCGCTCCAGAGATCCTAAAGAAGTCATTCATCAAGCACAGCAACTCGTAGATGCGGGTTATAAAGAAATTGTGTTAACAGGGATTCATACTGGTGGATATGGTGAAGACATGAAGGATTATAATCTTGCCATGCTTCTTAGAGATCTAGAAGCGCAAGTTAAAGGGTTACAGAGACTCCGTATTTCCTCCATTGAGGCAAGTCAAATTACGGATGAAGTGATTGAAGTAATCAAACAATCAAAGGTGATTGTGAGACATCTTCATATTCCGATTCAATCTGGATCAAACACCGTTCTAAAAAGAATGAGAAGAAAATATACAATGGAGTTCTTTGCTGATAGACTATTCAAGCTTAAAGAAGTACTTCCAGGCTTAGCCATTACTTCTGATGTGATTGTTGGTTTTCCAGGTGAAACAGAAGAAGAATTTATGGAAACCTATCAATTTGTAAAAGATCATCAATTCTCAGAACTTCATGTATTCCCGTATTCGAAACGAACGGGTACCCCTGCAGCTAGAATGGAAGACCAGGTTGATGAAGAAGTGAAAAATGAGCGTGTCCACCGTTTAATTACTCTTTCAGATCAATTAGCGAAGGAATATGCATCTCAATTTGAAGGTGAAGTTGTTGAGGTGATTCCTGAAGCAGGATTTATTGGAGATAAGGAAAAAGGTTTACTTGAAGGTTTTACAGACAATTATTTAAAAGTTGTTTTCCCAGGTACAGAGGATATGATTGGGAAAATTATCCAAGTAAAAATAGAAAAAGCTGGTTATCCACATTGCGAAGGTAAATTTGTACGAAATCTTGAGGAATCTCTGCCTGAAGGGGAGGCTGTTTAACTTCATTCAGCAGAAGTCTCCACTTCTATAAGTGGTGAGATGAATGCCAGCTTTTATCAATTCAGTGGAGGTTCAAACCCGGACTGAATGAAGTTAAAGCCTCCGGCGGAGACATTCGATTTTAAAAGGAAGTTTATCGAGCGAGCGAAGGTATTATCTGGGCGCAAATGCACCGAGGCGCATTTGATTAATAAATATCGCAAGATTGATTGAACAGACATTATTAAAAGTAGATGCAACACGAGTTGGTGCGAGTGCTAGTGTACAAATCATGAAGGAATTAGTAATGAAATAGACTTTAGATCCGTGGGTTGGTTTTTTAGTTAAGACCTACTAAAAGGCAAAAAAAGATGTATAATTGACATTGATTATTAAAAACAAGCATGGGTAGGACGAAATACTGTTGACCTTGTTTGTCTGTTATATTATAATTGCAAAGTACATGAATTCCATGTGTTGATGGAAGTGTGTTGTGCTCGGAGGGAGGGAAAGAGAATGTCTAAAACTGTCGTTCGTAAAAACGAATCGCTTGAAGATGCTCTTCGACGCTTCAAACGTACTGTTTCTAAATCAGGTACTATTCAAGAAGCTAGAAAGCGCGAATTCTATGAAAAACCTAGCGTAAAACGTAAGAAGAAGTCTGAAGCTGCAAGAAAACGTAAGTTCTAAGAGAGGGTGTTTTTTTCTTGAGTCTTCTCGAACGTTTGAATTCCGATATAAAGCAAGCAATGAAAAACAAAGAAAAAGATAAGCTTAGTGTCATTCGAATGATCAAATCTTCGATTCAAAACGAAGCCATTAAGACTGGCAATGAGCTATCCGAAGACGAAGAATTAACAGTCCTTTCACGTGAAGTTAAACAGCGCAAGGACTCCCTCCACGAATTTGATAAAGCAGGTCGACAAGATCTTGTTGAAAAAATTCGTACTGAATTACAGTACGTAGAGTTATATATGCCTAAACAGCTTTCTGAAGAAGAAGTGAGTGAAATTGTTAAACAAGCTATTTCAGAAACAGGAGCTTCATCGAAAGCGGAGATGGGTAAAGTGATGGCTGTGATTATGCCTAAAGTAAAAGGCAAAGCAGAGGGATCACTTGTAAATAAACTTGTACAACAACACCTGTCATAAAAAATTCAATCAGATGTATAAAAGACTGCAGGAGACTGCGGTCTTTTTATTTGATTAAAAATAAATGAAACCGATTTGCATTATGAATCGTAATCATACTAAGGGTTTTTTTGAAAGGGGATCGCCTTTATGATTGCTGAATTTATAACCAATCCAATTGTTATTCCTATATTAATAACAATTGGATGCTTAGGACTCGTTGTTGAATTGTTTACTCCTCGTTTTGGATTACCAGGAATTATTGGATTGGCAGCATTCCTTTTATTTTTCTATGGACATTTAGTTACAGGGTTAGCTGAAATTCATTCGCTTATTTTATTTGCTGTAGGGATTGTATTTATTTTATTAGAGTTAGTATTACCCGGAGGAATTATTGGTATTATAGGGTTTGGTGCGTTCCTAGCAAGTTTTTTTCTTGCAGCCGAGAATTTTGTTCATATAGGAATCTCCTTACTTATCGCATTTACGATTTCGATTTTAGCATGTATGATTATGATAAAGGTGTTTGATAAAAAGATGAAATTTTTCAATAAATTAGTTTTAACAGATTCGACAAGCACCGAGAGAGGATATGTTTCAAACCGAAATCGCACAGAACTTATTGGTGTGAATGGGTATGCTCTAACAGATCTTCGACCATCAGGAACAGTCATCATTGAGGATGAGAGAGTGGACGTTGTTTCAGAAGGCGGATTTATTAAAAAAGGTGCTCTAGTCAAAATTATCAAAGTAGAGGGTTCAAGAATTGTTGTAAGAGATACCGACGATTTAGAGGAAAATTAAACAAGAGGGGGATTATCATGGAAATTACTGCGGGCTCTGCATTATTATTAATTGCGGTCGTATTGGGAATTATTATCTTGGCTGTATTATTTACATTTGTTCCTGTCATGCTCTGGATTTCAGCACTTGCTGCTGGAGTGAGAGTAAGTATTTTTACATTAATTGGGATGAGACTAAGAAGAGTTATTCCAAGCAGAGTCATTAATCCGTTAATAAAGGCACATAAAGCAGGAATAGCGGTTACAACTAATCAACTTGAAAGTCATTATTTAGCAGGTGGGAATGTTGACCGTGTTGTCAATGCTCTAATAGCTGCGCATAGAGCGAATATCGAACTAACCTTTGAACGCGCTGCGGCCATTGATTTAGCCGGACGTGATGTATTAGAAGCTGTGCAAATGAGTGTAAATCCAAAGGTTATTGAAACGCCATTTATTGCAGGTGTTGCGATGAATGGGATTGAAGTAAAAGCAAAAGCAAGAATTACGGTGAGAGCAAACATTGATCGATTAGTCGGTGGTGCAGGTGAAGAAACGATTGTTGCCCGTGTTGGAGAAGGGGTTATTTCTACGATCGGTTCATCGGTCGATCATAGTAAGGTATTAGAAAATCCTGATTTAATTTCACAAACAGTCCTTTCAAAAGGTTTAGATTCAGGTACCGCTTTTGAAATCTTATCGATCGATATCGCGGATGTAGATATCGGTAAAAATATTGGGGCCCATTTACAAATGGAACAAGCTGAAGCTGACAAAAGGATTGCTCAAGCGAAAGCAGAAGAGCGCCGTGCAATGGCGGTAGCAAAAGAGCAAGAAATGAAAGCGCGTGTAGAAGAGATGAGAGCAAAAGTAGTTGAATCTGAAGCAACAGTTCCATTAGCTATGGCGGAAGCTCTACGTGGAGGGAATTTGGGCGTAATGGATTATATGAATTTACAAAATATTACTGCCGATACAGATATGAGAGATTCGATTGGAAGAATGACAGGTCCTAAAGAAAACAAGCCTAAAAAGGATTAAGTCTAATGTGAGCCTCTAGAAAGGAGGTATTCTGATGGGTTTTGACATCTTTTTTGATAATCCTATCATTTTTATTATTTTAGTTGCTGTGATTTCCGCCTTATTTAGAAAGAAAAAAGAAAGTTCAGGGGATCCAAAAGGTCAAAGAAGGGCCAATCAACCTTTGGATAAAAGACCATCACAGACACAAACTTCTTTTGATGAAGTAAGAGAAGTTTTTAAGGAATTGTCACGTTCCTTTTCCAATCCAACAGCATCTTCAAATCAGAAAAGGGAAGACCCATACTATGAAGAAAAGAAGGTTGAGGAGTTAAATGAACCTACCTTTGTTGAGCGGGAGATTGAACCCTTAATATCAGATTCGCCTTTACGATCTATGATTCAGGAAACACCAAAAGAAAAAGCCATTGAGGTGGACAGATCGAAAATTAGTGGATGCGATTATTTGGACAGAAATATTAGGGCCACCCCGTTCGAAAAAACCATATATGAAAAAATAGTGCTAGAACCTCCCTTCATTTCATAAACATGAAATGAAAGGGGGGTTCTTTTTTATGGCAAAAAAATGGGGCCACTACCTCCGCAAATGGGTAACAAAAAATATGGAACTTCCTCAAGATGTCATGATGGATTTACCCCGAATTACGATGATTGGACATATACATATCTATATCGAAAACCATCGTGGATTAATTACCTTTTCAGATAAAGAACTTCGACTGCTTTTAAAACAAGGGCAGCTATTAATAAAAGGAAAAGCCTTCGTCATCAAAGCGATTATGCCAGAGGAAATACTCCTTGAAGGAAAAATAGACCAAGTTATTTATCTTCAAGAATAAAAGCGGAGACGGCTTGCTCAGCGAAACATTGAATCCTATTCAAGTCCGTCGGTAATCGGGCAGTTAAAGCTAAGGAGGCACTTCTAAGTAGCCTCCAAATGATAAAGGTGAGCAGAAGGAGGAAAGGAATGAAGAACCACTGGATCCTTTTCTTTTCCGGGATCGTTACCGTAAAGATTACCGGGAAAGGTCTCGAACGATTCATCAACACATTTACAAGAAACGGTCTAACTATATGGAATGTCAAAAGACAAGGAGTTCAATCGCTTACGTTTAAAATGAAATTAACCGATGTGAAGAAAATTAGAATGATTGTCAAAGGAAGCGGGTGTAAAGTTCATTTTTTAAAACGTGAAGGTGCTCCATTTTTACTGAAAAAATTGTTTCAAAATAGCGGTCTACTGGTTGGTGCCGTTCTTTTTATATTCGTTATTCTCATGCTGTCCAATATGGTTTGGGGTATTAATGTGAAGGGTGCAGATCCTGCAACCGAGTACAAAATTTATAAAGAATTGGATAAGATGGGCATAAAGGTGGGGAAACTCCAATTATTTGTCGATAACGTTGAATCGATTCAACAACAGTTATCCGATAATATCGAAGAAATTACTTGGGTTGGTGTGGAGTTAAAGGGGACAACCTACCATCTTCAAGTAGTCGAAAAAAATGAGCCCAAACAGCCTGAATATTTATAGCCCTCAAAATATTGTCGCTAAAAAAAAGGCAGTCATTGTGGACATGTTCGTTGAAGAGGGGAAAGCGGTTGTCAATATTAATGATATCGTACAAGAAGGGCAGCTTCTTGTCTCAGGATTAATTGGTAAAGAAGGAGAAAGTCTACAAGTTCCAGCAAAAGGTGAGATTTGGGGTGAAACATGGTATAAATCGGTTGTGGAATTACCGTTAAAAAGTACATTTCAAGTCTATAATGGAAATGAGAAGTCTAAGTATTATGTAAAAATAGCTAATTACAAAATTCCCATCTGGGGTTTTGGAAAAATAGAATACAAAGAATATGAAACAGAATCTAATGAGAAGCGTATTAATTTTATTAAATGGGAACTCCCAGTATCTTTCATCAGTGAGACTCATCGTGAAAAAGAGGAAGAGACTAGAATTTATTCGAAAGAGGAAGCTTTTCAAGTAGCAAAAGAAAGGGCAAAAGCAGATATTAAAAGTCGTTTACCAGAAGATGCGATCATCAAGGGAGAAAATGTTTTGCGCCAGTCAATAGACAGTGGTAAAGTAACTATATCAATACATTTCCAAATTATCGAAAATATTGGAGAAGGACAACCAATTATTCAAGGAGAGTCGGAATGACAGAAGATTTAAAAACCATAAATGTTCAGCTGAAAAATTCCAATGAGGCCATTGCTTTAATTGGAAATGCTGATGCAAATCTAAAAGTGATCGAACAAGAACTAGGTGTTTCCATTATCACTAGAGGCGAGACTGTTTATGTATCAGGAGATCTTGAACATGTAGAGATTGTTGGAAGCATATTAGAAGCTTTGCTATACGTTATTCGAAAAGGAATTAACATTAGTCAAAGAGATGTGACGTATGCCATTCAAATGGCTAAAAAAGGAACTCTTGAGTATTTTAAAGATTTATTTGAAGAAGAAATTGGAAAAAATTCAAAAGGAAAATCAATTCGTGTTAAAACGATCGGCCAGCGTCACTATATTTCAAGTATGAAGAAAAATGATCTCGTATTTGGTATTGGCCCTGCTGGTACAGGAAAAACGTATTTGGCAGTCGTTATGGCAGTAAATGCTTTGAAAAATGGCCAAGTTAAGAGGATTATCTTAACTCGTCCGGCCGTGGAAGCAGGAGAAAGCTTAGGATTTTTACCAGGTGATTTAAAGGAAAAAGTAGATCCTTATTTGAGACCGCTATATGACGCATTACATGATATTCTTGGGACAGAGCACACGCAGCGGTTGATGGAGCGTGGGATTATTGAGATTGCTCCTTTAGCCTATATGAGAGGAAGAACACTTGATGATGCCTATGTCATACTAGACGAAGCACAAAATACAACAATGGCTCAAATGAAGATGTTTTTAACACGTTTAGGTTTTAATTCAAAAATGGTCATTACTGGGGATAAAACACAAATCGACCTTCCAAAAGGAGTCACATCAGGCTTAAAGATTGCAGAAGAAATTTTACAAGAGACTTCTGGAATCAAATTTGCTTATCTTGACCAAAGCGACGTTGTTCGACATCCTCTAGTGGCAAAAATCATACAAGCATATGAAAGTAAAGAATAATAATTGCCGTTCGGGGATGATCCGAACGGCCGTTTTTTTATCCTTCACTTGAGGCAAGAGCTTATCAATGAAAAAGGAAAGGAATGCTTGATGAAATGCCAGTGATTCCTTTTAGAAAAAGATGTAAAGGGATTTAATAACTGTTATAATTTTACATATTCAGTCAAAACGATTCAATAAACTTTAAGGATTTCTCAAGTTGATAGGGAACATAAATGAAACTCATTTAATAAAGGAGGCATAATGATATAATGCAGAAACTTTTATTAAAAATAAAAAGTCTTTTAAAATTGACTTTTTTTCGAATTGTTTTGTTTCTGTTTATTGGTGTTGTTCTATTCTTGTCCTTGTATAGCAATGTGAAGCCAGAAAAACTAAACATCCATTTGTTTTCAATAGCAGAGCAAACGATAAGATCACCGATAACCATTGAGGATAAAGAAAGTACCGAAGCAAAGAAGAAGGATGCAGAAGATCAAGTACAAGATATTTATGTATTAAATAAAAAGATTTCGCAAAACCGTATTGATTTAGTTACTTCTATTTTTGATTCTGCTATTGAGGTAAATGAAGAAATAGAAAATGAACGGAAAGCGGAGCAAAAGGAAAGTGCATTACCCACCACAGATGAGGGTGAGAGACTAGTACCAGAAGATGAAAAGATTAAAAGATTTAAAGTGAAATTAACAAATGATGTAACAAAAGAACTCCCGGATTCTGTTTTATTGGAGCTTCTATCGTCAACAAAAGATGAATTAACCATTGCTCGCGATCTTTCCATCACGGCTATAAATAATGTTATGAGCAGTAGGATTTCAGCTAATGATGTTGAAAATGCAAAGAAAAGAGTGGAAGAGGAATTAAAATATACAAGCTTAGATAACTCATTAAAAAATGCTACCACTCAGCTTGGAAGGTATGCGGTCATTCAGAATGAATTTTATGATCCAGAAGCTACGGAGGAAATGCGAAAGCAAACAGTTGAAAACGTTGAGTCTGTTAAAATTCTGCAAGGACAAATTATTGTTGAAGAAGGACAGCTTATTAGTCGTGATATTCACCGTCAATTAGGGCTTGTAGGGGTACTTGATAATGAAAGATTTATTCAGCCTTTTGTAGGACTTGCCTTTCTTATATTTTTATTATTAGCATCCTTGTATTATTATTTTTATAATCTTGAAGAAAAAAGGGAAATGAAACATACTCATTTAATGCAATTCAGTTTGATTTTTTTACTCTCGATTTTAATCATGAAAGTTATTAGTCTAATTGATGTGTTGGAGTATGCTGATCTTGTTTACATTTTTCCAGCAGCTGTGGGAGCCATGTTAATTAGAATATTGATCAATGAAAATTTAGCGGTACTCGTAACCATCATTACGGCTATTTGCGGTAGTATTATTTTTAATGAAGGTGTATCGGGTTCCATCCACATGACGGTTGGCATCTATATTTTATGCAGTGGCCTTGCTGGGATTATGTTCATGAGCAATAATCACCATCGCTCAAAAATTTTTATGGGTGGCCTATTTGTGGCAGTTGTAAATGTGATTGTTATCTTTTCATTAGCTTTTATAAGAAATGAGCAATATGATTTTAAAGAAATAGGGGTCACGATTATTATTGCTTTAATGTCTGGTATATTATCTGCCGTCCTGACGATCGGTTTATTACCATTTTTTGAAGCCGGCTTTGGAATTCTCTCTTCAATGAGCTTAATTGAGCTATCAAATCCAAATCACCCATTATTAAAGAAAATATTAACAGAGGCTCCTGGTACGTACCATCATAGTATAATGGTAGCGAATTTAGCAGAAAGTGCGTGTGAAGCGATTGGAGCAAATGGTTTACTTGCTAGAGTAGGTTGCTACTATCATGATATTGGGAAAACCATAAGACCGAAATTTTTTATTGAAAATCAAATGAATATAGAAAATCCACATGATCGCTTGCCACCGGAAGCAAGTAAGAATATAATAATGTCTCATGTAAAGGATGGAGCCGAGTTATTAAAGAAGCATCGCTTACCAAAGGAAATTGTTGATATTGCTGAGCAACATCATGGCACGACTTTGCTGAAATTCTTTTACTACAAAGTAAAACAAAGTGGGGAAGATGTTACCGAGGAAGAGTATCGTTATCCAGGTCCTAAAGCACAAACAAAGGAATCAGCCATTGTTGGAGTTGCGGATAGTGTAGAAGCTGCTGTAAGGTCGATGAGTCAACCAACCCCTGAGCAAATCGAAGACCTTGTACGAAAAATTATTTCTGATCGCCTTCAAGATAACCAATTTAATGAATGCGATTTAACCTTAAAAGAATTGGAAAAGGTGACGAATTCTCTATGTGAATCGCTAAAAGGGATTTTCCACTCGCGGATTGAATATCCAGAAATGACAGAACAGAAGGTGAAGCATGCATGAGTTTGGTAATTGATTTTAATGATGAAACCAATGAGTTAACAAAACAAGAATTAAATACGATTGAAAATCTCCTTCATTTTGCGGCTAAGCAGGAAAGTATTGAGGATGGAAGCGAATTGTCGGTTACATTTGTAACAAATGATCGGATTCAGGAAATAAATCGTGAGTACAGAGATAAAGATAAGGCGACAGATGTTATTTCATTTGCTATGGAGGAGCTTGGTGAAGGAGAAATCCCTTTGTCTGGTGTAGACATGCCAAGAATTTTAGGAGATATTATCATTTCGCTAGCTAAAGCAAAGGAACAAGCAGAGGATTATGGTCATTCTTTTATTCGAGAACTTGGATTTTTATCGGTTCATGGATTCCTTCATTTGCTTGGATATGATCATGAGATAGAAGAAGATGAGCAAAAGATGTTTGGAAGACAAAAGGATATTTTAGATGAGTTCGGACTCAAAAGGTAGACTAAAGGGACGTTTCCTACATTCTTTTACTTTTGCTATTTCAGGGATTATTCCATGCGCTAAGAAATGAACGAAATATGAAGATTCATTCAGTTGTTACGATTATAGTGATCATACTTGCTTGGATCTATCATTTGTCGGCCATCGAATGGATGTTTATTTCTTGTGCAATCTGTGGAGTACTGGCTCTTGAACTTGTAAATACAGCCGTTGAACGTGTAGTGGATCTTGTTACAAAAGAATTTCAGCCATTAGCCAAACAGGCTAAGGATGTAGCAGCAGGTGCTGTACTCCTTTATGCTATACTGTCAGTGGTTATTGGATGCATAATCTTCTTACCAAAAATGTTTTAGAAAAGTGCGGTTGTACGAAGTGCAATGGTTTCGTAATCGCATTTTTTATTTAGAAAAATGATTTGAACCATCTATAAAAATAGATCTAATTGTCATAAACGAATGATTAAATGTAGTATATATTAATAAAATGTGATTATTATTAGAAAATTCAAAATTTTTATTACGATTTTCTTACAAACGATGAAATTTAATAAGAAATAAGGTAGAATAAAATTAAGCGGTAGTTACCAAATGAAAGGTTGATAAAAGTGGGAATGGAAGAACTAATCGAAGAAGCGAAAAAGGCTAGGGACAAAGCATATGCACCATATTCAAAGTTTCCAGTAGGAGCAGCACTTTTAGCATCAAATGGTCTTGTGTATCATGGATGTAACATCGAAAATGCTGCTTACAGTTTGTGCAATTGTGCGGAGAGAACTGCTCTTTTTAAAGCGCTTTCAGATGGCGAAAGGGAATTCTTGATGCTTGCTGTAGTAGCAGATACAGTTAGGCCTGTTCCTCCATGTGGTGCATGTCGACAAGTGATCAGCGAATTATGTCCACAAGATATGCCGATTATTCTCACTAACCTTTCCGGAAAGATTCAGCAATTTACAGTTGAAGAATTACTACCAGCAGCATTTTCAGCGGAGGACTTACATGAAGAATAAAGAAATGAATGATCAAGAGTTTAAATCAGGATTTATTTCCATAATTGGAAGACCAAATGTAGGTAAATCCACTTTTATCAATCGAGTAATCGGACAAAAAATTGCGATTATGAGTGATAAACCTCAAACTACTCGTAATAAAGTACAGGGAGTATTAACAACAAATAATACACAATACATCTTTATTGATACACCTGGTATTCATAAGCCAAAGCACAAATTAGGCGATTTTATGATGAAAGTGGCTCAAAACACGCTAAAAGAAGTAGATGTTATATTATTTATGGTGAATGCGGAAGAAGGATATGGACGTGGAGAGGAATTTATTCTTGAAAAGTTCCAATCGGTTAAAACCCCTATCTTTTTGATCATTAATAAGATTGATCGTATTCATCCGGATAAACTTTTAACTGTGATTGAGTCATATAATGAAAAATTTCAATTTGCCGAAATCATTCCAATTTCAGCACTTGATGGCAATAATATTGAAAGATTGTTGGAGGTTGTGCGGAAGTACCTTCCAGAAGGCCCGTTATATTATCCAGCAGACCAAGTAACAGATCATCCTGAAAGATTTATTATCACAGAGCTAATAAGAGAGAAGGCTTTACAGTTGACGAGGGAAGAAATTCCTCATTCGCTCGCAGTTGTTTTAGAAAAAATGGAGAAAGATCCCAACAAGGATATGATCCATGTAATGGCCACCATTATTGTTGAACGAGATTCGCAAAAAGGAATTGTTATTGGAAAACAAGGTAAAATGTTGAAAGAAATTGGCAAGCGTGCGCGAGTAGATATTGAAAATTTACTTGGGTCAAAAGTATTTTTAGAAGTATGGGTAAAAGTACAAAAGGACTGGCGAAATAAAGCTTCTCAGCTGCGTGATTATGGTTTCCGTGAAGATGAATATTAAAAAAATCACCCTAACTACATTACTAAAAAACAGTCTAAATTATTCATAATTTTTATTAACAATATTTTCGTCTAATTGTTTTTGAAAGACAGGCTAAGATAAACTGAAGGATTTGAAAATAGCTAGTCCAACATTGGAAAGGTGGGGGTTTTCAAATGTTAGATTTTACTTGGAAGGTTTTTTTGCAAACAGGTAATGTTGACACATATCTTCTTTTTAAAGAATTAGAAAAGGAGTATCTAGAAATACCCGGAAGTCAGGACGAAGAGCTAGCAGAATTTGATTTTCCAATTATGTAGGTTTGTCTCTCTCCCTGAGGGATGGTGTATAAAATGCTTCAAAAATGTGAAGGGATTGTCCTTCGTACAACAGATTATGGTGAAACCAATAAAATCGTTACTTTGTATACACGTGAATGGGGAAAAATAGGCGTGATGGCTAGAGGGGCAAAAAAACCAAAAAGTAGACTTTCTGCCATCACACAGCCTTTTACATATGGATTCTTTTTATTGCAAAACGGCAGAGGTCTAGGGAACATGCAGCAAGGAGAAATCATCACTCCTTTGCGTGCGATAAAAGAAGATATTTTCCTTACTGCCTATGCGAGTTATGTGGTTGAATTAACGGATAAAAGTACAGATGAAAAGAAAACGAATCCTTTTATATTTGAACTTTTATATCAAACATTAACTTATTTAAATGAAGGATATGACCCAGAAATTCTTAAGAATATATATGAAATGAAAATGTTGCCTGTCCTTGGTCTATATCCTATATTAAATCAATGTGCGATTTGTGGTGATAAAGAGGGGCAGTTTTCTTTTTCGATTCGAGAAGGTGGAATCATATGTCATCGTTGCTTGACGAAAGACCCTTATCATCTTAAGATTTCTTCAGCAACCATCAAGCTATTGCGGATTTTTTATTTTTTTGATTTAAATCGACTTGGGAATATTTCTGTAAAAGCGGAAACAAAAGCAGAGCTAAAAAAAGTGATTGATACTTATTATAACGAGTATTCAGGGCTGTATTTAAAAACAAAAAAATTTATTGAACAGCTCGATCAACTTAAATAATTGTAAGCAGTTGACAATTCATTTTGTTTCGGCTATGATTCAACTATTAAATAATAATAGTTGTTGCTGTGAAGGAAAGGAGTACTTAACTCCCTCTATTTGAGCGAATTCGGGATCGTGAAAGCCGAGTATGGAGCGTTAAGGAAGGGCATTCTGGAGCAACATTACGTGTTCGATCGGACACGGCCTGAAAGTGGCTGCCAGTAGGCATGCAAATAGGGTGGAACCGCGGGTAAAACTCTCGTCCCTATGCTGTTAAAGCATAGAGATGAGAGTTTTTTTGTGTTTTAAAAGCATTTTGGAATGGAAGTTTTGGTTATTGAAATTAGTAAGTGGTGAGCTCAAGAGGCTTATGATTTAAAATTTGGAGGTGTAGTATGAATATTCAAAATATGATATTAACATTGCAAAAACATTGGTCTGAACAAGGCTGTATTTTAATGCAGGCATATGATGTGGAAAAAGGAGCAGGAACGATGAGTCCTTATACGTTCTTGCGGGCAATTGGTCCTGAACCATGGAATGTTGCTTATGTTGAGCCATCACGTCGTCCTGCAGATGGACGGTATGGTGAAAATCCAAACCGCCTTTATCAGCATCATCAATTTCAAGTGATTATGAAGCCTTCTCCTGACAATATTCAAGAACTTTATCTTGATTCTTTAAAGAAACTTAGGAATTAATCCTCTAGAGCATGATATTCGCTTTGTTGAAGATAATTGGGAAAATCCCTCTTTAGGTTGTGCTGGTCTTGGTTGGGAAGTATGGTTGGATGGGATGGAAATTACTCAGTTTACTTATTTCCAACAAGTAGGCGGACTTGAGTGTAAACCTGTATCTGTTGAAATTACATATGGAATTGAACGCCTTGCATCCTATATTCAAGAAAAAGAAAATGTCTTTGATCTCGAATGGACAGAAGGTTTTACGGTTCGTGATATTTTTGGACAACCAGAATACGAGCATTCAAAATATACATTTGAAACATCTGATCAAGATATGCTTTTTAACTTGTTTAATATTTACGAAAAAGAAGCACATAGACAAATGGAGGAAGGTCTTGTACATCCTGCCTATGATTATGTATTAAAGTGTTCACATACCTTTAATCTATTAGATGCAAAAGGAGCTATTTCTGTAACGGAAAGAACGGGTTATCTCGCAAGATGTCGTAATCTTGCACGTAAAATTGCAAAAACATTCTACGATGAACGTGAAAAACTTGGTTTTCCTATTTTAAAGACGAAGGAGGAGAGTAACCGTGACTAAAAAAGACCTCTTACTTGAAATTGGTTTAGAAGAAATGCCCGCTCGTTTTGTAACGGATTCAATGAATCAACTAGCTAACAAGGTTCGCGCATGGCTTGAAGAGAAGAAAATTAATTATCGGGAACTTCTTGCATACTCAACACCTCGTCGTTTAGCGGTTCTTGTATTGGATGTAGATGTGGTACAAGCTGATATCCATGAAGAAGCAAAAGGACCTGCTAAGAAAATCGCGCAAGATGAAAGTGGTGAATGGTCCAAAGCTGCTATCGGATTTAGTCGTGGGCAAGGGATGAGTGTGGATGATATTTATTTCAAAGAAATAAATGGTGTAGAATATGTGCATGTTAAAAAGTTTATTGAAGGGCAGGAAACAAAAAGTCTACTTCCTGAATTAAATGATATTATTAAGGGTCTTACCTTCCCTAAAAATATGCGTTGGGCTGATCAAGACCTTCGCTATATCCGTCCAATTAAATGGCTAGTTGCTTTGTTTGGTCAAGAGGTCGTTCCGTTTTCGATCGCAAATGTACAAAGCAGATAATTGGAGTATGGGGCATCGCTTTCTTAGGTAAGCAGAATTGAATTAACTGAGCCTGCTAATTATGAAAAGGACATGTTAGCACAATATGTGGTTGTAGATCCGCAAATTCGAAAAAATAATATCCTTTCACAATTAAAGAACTTGAAGAAGAAAAGAACTGGGTTATTCCAGTGGATGAAGATTTACTTGAAGAAGTAAATAATCTTGTTGAATACCCAACTGTCCTTTATGGTCAATTTGAAGAAGAATATTTAAAGCTTCCTGAAGAAGTATTGATTACTTCTATGAAAGAGCATCAACGCTATTTTCCAGTAAAATCAGCTGATGGTAAGCTTATCCGTTATTTTGTGACGGTTCGAAATGGAGGAAGTGAGCATTTAGATAAGGTTGCTAAAGGGAATGAAAAAGTATTACGAGCCCGATTATCAGATGCTGCATTCTTTTACGCTGAAGATCAAAAAATGGATATTCAACAAGCTTTGAAAAAACTAAATTCGATTGTCTACCATGAAGAAATTGGTACTTTAGCAAATAAAGTAGATCGCGTTCGCCGCTTGACAAATATGATCACTCAGAAATTGAATTTTACAGATGAAGAAAAACAAACAGCAGAAAGAGCAGCTGAAATATGTAAATTTGATTTAGTTACAAACATGGTCAATGAATTTCCTGAACTTCAGGGTCATATGGGTGAGAAATATGCCCGTCAAAAAGGGGAAAAGGAAGCAGTTGCTGTTGCCATTAATGAGCATTATATGCCTAGAAATGCTGACGATCGAGCGCCTGAAGGTAATGCGGGAGCTGTGCTTTCCATTGCTGAAAAAGTGGATACCATTGCATCTTTCTTTTCAATTGGGATGATTCCGAGTGGTTCACAAGATCCGTATGCACTTAGACGTCAAGCAACAGGAGTTGTTCAAACCTTTCTTCATAAAGATTGGAAAATTCAACTTGAAGATCTTATTCAACAGTCCTTATTGCTTCTTGAAGCAGAGGGGATTGTGAAGCAAAATCTTGAAACTCTATCACAAGAATTGATTGCTTTCTTTAAACTGCGCATTAAACATTTGTTGCAAGAAAAAGGAATTCGATATGATCTAATTGATGCAGTACTTGGAAATGAAATTGGTATTATTTCGACTTTAGTCAATAAGGCAGTCGTACTTGAAGGAAAGAAAAATACAGATGATTTTAAAGAAAATATAGAAGCATTAAGTCGTATCCTAAATATCGCTAGTAAGTCCAAAGAAAATGGTGATATTCAAGAGGCATTGTTTGAAAATGAAGATGAACAACAGTTATATGATAAATTTAAAGCTGTTAGTGGGCTTCTAAATGAAAGTGTTACAGAAGAATATTATTTTGAATTACTTGTTTCGCTGAAACCAGAAATTAATCAATATTTTGATCATACGATGGTTATGGCAGAAAATGAAGCTGTCAAACAAAATCGTTTAAATCTAATGGTTAAAATTTCTGAAATCATTCGGAAATTTGCGAATGTAAATGAAATCCTAGTTAAATAATCTATACAACATTCACTGCTAATCACCACTGTGTCCATTTAGGAAAGAAGAGTCTGAAATTAGGCTCTTTTTCTCTTAGAATAACTCTGATCGCCTTATGGAACGACTTTTCATTTATTGAAAATAGTATATAATAATTATGTAATAGTATAACATTAATCCTGGAGTACTGGGCATATTAGGTGGTGAGGACAATGGAACTTAGTAAACGGCAAGAACATATAATAGAAATAGTAAAGGGAAATGGTCCGATAACGGGTGAACATATTGCTGATCAACTTAATTTAACAAGAGCGACGCTTCGACCAGACCTTGCCATTTTAACAATGGCTGGTTTTTTAGATGCAAGACCTCGAGTAGGATATTTTTACACTGGAAAAACAGGAATGCAACTTTTGACTGAAAATTTACAAAAAATATATGTTAAGGATTATCAATCAATACCAGTAGTTGTCAATGAAAATGTTTCGGTTTATGATGCAATAGTAACGATGTTCTTAGAGGACGTTGGTACTTTATTTGTTGTGGATAAAGATCTAATTCTTGTAGGTGTATTGTCAAGAAAGGATTTACTACGAGCAAGTATTGGTAAACAGGAATTAACAACTTTGCCGGTTAATATTATTATGACAAGAATGCCAAATATTACCATGTGTTTGCGCGAAGATTTACTTATAGATGTAGCAAAAAAATTAATTGACAAGCAAATTGATGGGTTACCTGTTGTGAAAGAAACGAGAAAAAGGTTTTGAAGTAATTGGCAGAGTAACTAAAACAAATATTACGAAAGCTTTAGTAGCTTTAGCTGAGGACTAATATAGGAATGGATTTTTTCCGTGAATGGAAACAGAAGGGAATGGTAAATAGATGGGCCAAATGCCAATCATCTATGTCGTATCCGATTCAGTCGGAGAAACGGCTGAACTCGTCACAAAAGCGGCAATTAGCCAATTTAATGGTGGGGATATTATCATAAAAAGATTTCCGTTCGTAGAGGACATGACTAATGTAGATGAAGTCATTGCTCTTACTAAGCGTGATAATGGGATGATTGTCTATACTCTTGTTAAACCAGAAATTCGTGAGTATATGACAGAAGTTGCAGAGAAATCAAATATTTTGGCCTACGATATTATTGGTCCTCTCATAGATCAGATCCAGACACTGTGTGGAGTAACACCACTGTATAAGCCTGGCTTAATCCATAAATTGGATGAGGATTATTTTAAAAAAGTAGAAGCAATTGAATTTGCTGTTAAATATGATGATGGTCGTGATCCAAGAGGGATTTTAAAATCAGATATTGTTTTAGTTGGAGTTTCAAGAACATCGAAAACACCTCTCTCTCAATATTTAGCACATAGACGATTAAAAGTAGCCAATGTTCCACTTGTTCCTGAGGTAGATCCTCCAGAAGAATTGTTTTCAATATCTCCGGAAAAATGCTTTGGGTTAAGAATAAGTCCAGATAAACTTAAATGATATTCGTAAGGAACGCTTGAAAACATTAGGATTAAGTGATAATGCAATTTATGCGAATTTGGATCGAATTAAAGAAGAAATAAGTTACTTTGATAAGATCGCTGAAAGAATTGGTTGCCAAGTGATAGATGTCACGAATAAAGCCGTAGAAGAAACAGCAAACATTATTTACAATTCATTTAAAAAATAGCACATACTCTCATGTGCTATTTTCTATTCGAAATGTTTATCCCGGTTTAACACACTGTAATACCCCCACTGATGGAAGTTTTCTTTATGTAGTTTACATATGAATAATTAAATTCTGAGATTTGTGGTACATATCTTTAAAAAACTAATGCAAAAATCAAAATTATAAAGTATAATTAAAAATTGTGATAAAAATTTCTCATATTAGGTTTAGACTTTCCATTCAAGGAATAAACTATTGAGGGTGAGAAGTCAAGTAAGCCGCGAAAAAAAATTCGACATATTTTCATTAGAAAAGTTATTCCTGAAAAAGAAGGAATATGCGGAGTGATGTAGAATTATTAGTACATTGGGAGATCATATTATTTATATTGACGCTGATTCCTGTCCAGTCAAAGAAGATATTGTCGAAATAACTATTGATAGGGGCATTGTGATACAATTCGTTGCATTTTATGCACACATGAAAAATGATGTAAAGAATTTGAAGTGGAAATTTGTCGATTCGACAAAAGAAGCGGTTGTTTTGTATATTATGAATCATGTGAAGGCTGGTGATTTAGTTATCACTCAAGACATGCGGATTAGCTTAGACTTTGTTGCCTAAAGATGTATATGACATTACTCCAAGGGGAATTCCTTTTGAGGGAAAATTGATCCATACGGCTTTAAATATTAGGTAAAAATCTGCAAGCCAGAAGAAATGGGGTATTTGGAAAGGGCCCTAAACCTTTTACGAATGAGGATCGAATAAGGTTTAGAAATGAATACAGATCTTATCTGGTGAAATTAATTTTTATATGAATACCTCATAAAGTAAATGGAGGTGTTCCAATGTCAGATCGAATTGCCGAAGAAACGATTAATGAAATTAGGCAGGCATCCGATATTGTTGATATTATTAGTGAATATGTACAGCTAAAGAAACAAGGTCGAAATTATATTGGGCTTTGTCCTTTTCATGGGGAAAACACACCATCATTTTCAGTTTCCTCCGATAAACAAATTTATCATTGTTTTGGTTGTGGTGCAGGCGGGAATATTTTTTCCTTTTTGATGGAAATCGAAGGTGTATCTTTTCAGGAAGCTGCATTTAAACTTGCTGATAAAGTAAGTATTGAGCTTGGGAAAAACCTCGCACCTTTTAATAAGTCGATTTCCAATGATGCCAGTCAAATGATTGATGCACATAATTTATTAAGTAAATTTTATCATCATTTGCTTGTAAACACAAAAGAGGGTCAGCATGCACTGGAATACTTGCTAAAAAGAGGATTTACCTCTGCGAGTCATTGAAAAGTTTCAAATTGGGTATGCACTTGATTCATGGGATTTTGATTATAAGTTTTTAACAAGCAAAAACTTCCATCCAACTTTAATGGAGAAGGCTGGTCTCATTATTAAGCGAGAACAAGATGAAACCTATTTTGATCGATTTCGTGATCGGATCATGTTTCCGATTTTGGACAAAAATGGAAAAACGATTGCATTTTCAGGAAGATCGCTAGGGGACAAGTAAGCCTAAATACTTAAATAGTCCTGAAACAACCATCTTTAATAAAAGTAAAATATTATATAATTTTCATCGAGCAAGACCGGCTATAAGAAAATTTCAGCAAGCTGTTTTATTTGAAGGATTTGCTGATGTAATAGCTGCTGATCGCTCCGGAGTTGAAAATGGTGTTGCCACAATGGGAACATCTTTAACAGATGAACATGTTTCCATTTTAAAGAAAAACGCTCCATCTGTTACCATTTGTTATGATTCTGATTCAGCTGGTATTGATGCTGCATTTAGAGCGGGCAATCTGCTTCAGCAAGCAAATTGCCTAGTAAGAGTAGCAATGATGCCAGATGGGATGGATCCTGATGAATATGTGAAGAAATATGGAGAAGAAAAATTTCGAAATGAAGTTATTGGTGCAAGTTTGACCTTAATGAGTTTTAAACTTCTCTATTATCGTAAAGGAAAAAATATGCAAGATGAAGGAGATCGACTTCTTTATATAGAAGAAGTATTAAAAGAAATTGCCCATCTTGATAAAGTGGTGGAGAAGGATCTATTATTTACGTCAACTTGCAGATGAGTTCACGCTTTCGCTTAGATGCATTGAAAGATCAGGAACGTCAGTATGCAAAAAAGACGCCTGGAAAAGAGCATGTGCACAATAAGGTAGAGTATAAGCCAATCGTTGCAACACGAAGGGCAGATCGAATAAAGCCTGCATTCCATAATGCTGAAAGATATTTGATTGCTCATATGCTTAGGAGTATAGATGTAACATATAAAGTTCAGGAGCTAATGGAAGGAAACACCTTTAACATTGATGAACATCAGGCAATTATTACTTATTTATATGGTTTTTATGAAAAAGATCATGACACCTGATTTAAATTCTTTCCTTAGTTATATGCATGATGAAAAGCTAAGAAGAATGATCGTTGATATTGAAATGATGTCATTGAATGGTGAAATAACTGATCAGGAATTAATGGATTATATTAATCAAGTGTTGAAACATCAAAAAATGTTAAAGATAAAAAAAAAAGAAGCTGAATTAAAAGAAGCAGATCGACAAAACGATTTAAGTAGGGCTGTATCTCTTTTAACAGAAATTCATTCAATTTCGTAAATCTTTAAAATAAATTCTTTGATTTTTGGAAGGAGGGGGACAAATGGCTGAAAAATCAGCTCGTTCAAAAGAGGTTGAATCAGAATTGACCCTAGAGCAAGTAAAAGAACAGTTAACAGTACTAGGAAAAAAGACAGGTGTCCTTGCCTATGATGATATTGCAGAAAAATTAGCTACATTTGAATTAGATTCCCATCAAATGGATGAATTTTATGAATTTCTTGGTGATCAAGGAATTGAATTAGTGGGGGAAAGCAGAAGAATCTGATCCTAATCCTAAGGAATTAGCGAAAAATGAAGAAGAATTTGATTTAAATGATTTAAGTGTTCCTCCAGGTGTTAAAATAAATGACCCTGTTCGTATGTATTTAAAAGAAATTGGTCGTGTTGATCTACTATCTGCTGAAGAAGAAATTAAACTAGCATATGCGCATTGAACAAGGTGATGAAGAAGCGAAAAGACGATTAGCTGAAGCAAATCTACGTTTAGTTGTCAGTATTGCAAAACGATATGTTGGTCGTGGTATGCTCTTTCTTAGATTTGATTCAAGAAGGAAATATGGGTTTAATTAAAGCTGTTGAAAAATTTGATTATCAAAAGGGCTTTAAATTTAGTACGTATGCAACTTGGTGGATTCGTCAAGCGATTACACGTGCGATTGCTGACCAAGCAAGAACGATTCGAATTCCAGTCCATATGGTTGAAACCATTAACAAACTTGATACGTGTTCAACGTCAATTACTTCAAGATTTAGGTCGTGAACCAACTCCAGAAGAAATTGGTGAAGACATGGATTTATCTCCGGAAAAGGTAAGAGAAATTTTAAAAATTGCTCAAGAGCCTGTTTCTCTTGAAACACCAATTGGTGAAGAAGATGATTCTCATCTTGGTGATTTCATTGAAGACCATGAAGCAACATCTCCTTCTGAACATGCAGCATATGAATTATTAAAAGAACAACTTGAAGATGTTCTTGATACGCTAACAGATCGTGAAGAAAATGTATTACGTCTTCGTTTTGGACTCGATGATGGTCGAACACGTACACTAGAAGAAGTAGGAAAAGTATTTGGTGTAACGCGTGAACGTATTCGTCAAATTGAAGCAAAAGCATTACGAAAACTAAGACATCCAAGCAGAAGCAAAAGATTAAAAGACTTTTTAGAATAAGCTGGAAAAAAGATAGTTTACTTCTTACAATAGAAGTGAACTATTTTTTTTGTTTCCAATAATCCTTTGTAGAAAACGCGTATAGGATGTGAGCATATGGACGAAAACAGAAAACAAATCATTATTAAAGAAATTGGATATTGGAAGAATAACAAATTACTTCCAGAGCAATATTGTGACTTTTTATTGGCTTTGTATACAGAAGGGATCGGGTTAAACGAAATAAATAATCGTTCAAAAAATCGAAAAAAAATGTTTCTTTGGCTGCTAATAATTCCAATTATTGTATTTGTTATTTATTTTACTGAATTATCTCTCATTTTGCAAATGGTCTTCGCTATCGTATTTATATTAATAGGTATTTTTTTGACTTTTTATTTGAAAAGGAATGGTTTATTATTCCATATCCCACTAATTATTTCAGCACTATTATTATTGTTTGTTTCAGTTGAATGGACATTGTCCAATTTCCCCAAGAGCACGATCATTTTGTATAGTATTCTAATGGTTAATTGCCTTATATGGCTTGTTGGCGGTTGGAAATTAAAACAGATTTATTTTACCATTTCAGGTGTACTTGGATTATTATTAATTACCCTTTCCATGTTCATTTAATTTCAGCTACATAATCATGAAATAGACAAAGTTTACTGTAGGGCTTTTCCTTCTGTTGTTTTTAAAGTAAAATAGGAATTGTTTAAAATGTTATTCAATTCTAAATTTTCCTACATAGGGGAAGGGGATATTTTATGAATCGAAGTCCAATTATTCCATTTGTGATCATTATGGTAGTAGGTGTAGTCGTTATGTTCCTTATTTCATTCAAAGGGATTGGGGATTCAAAAGATTTGGCAGCTGAATTAAATGGTAGTAATGAAAAGCAGACGGAAACAGCTGATGCAAATCCTGAGGACATCTATAATAAAACTTGTATAGGTTGCCATGGTGAACAATATCAAGGCGGAGTGGGTCCAGGTTTAGTAGGTGTTAGCGATCGATTATCGAAAGAGGAAATTGAGGATATTGTTGTAAATGGAAAGAATGCTATGCCTAAAGGTTTAGTTCCTGCAGATAAAGCTGGTGAAATGGCCGATTGGCTTTCTGGTCTTTAAACAAGTATTGAAAGGTATTCAGGGGGCAAACGTATACAATTCAACAAATCTCTAAGCTAAATAGAAATAGGCTGACTAAAAACAAATAAAGTCAGCCTATTTCTATTTATGTATAAGCCTAATTGTCTACTCATATATTCGAGCCTAAAGGCTTAGTTATCGATAAGTTTTTCATTACCCTTTGCATATGTAAAGGACTTTTTCTATACTTAAAGAGGTACGGATGAATAGGAATCGAAGAGTATATAAGATTATTTAAAAATAAATAGTAAGTGGTGAAGGAATTGAATACTGAAAAATTATCATACCGTTTAGAAACTGTTGCTAAATACATACCATCAGGGCATCGACTAGCAGATATTGGTTCAGACCATGCTTATTTGCCATGTCATGTAATTCAAAAAGGGGTTGTACAGTTCGCTATTGCAGGCGAAGTTGTTGAAGGACCCTTTCAATCAGCCAAAAGACAAGTAGAAGAAGCGGGGTTAACAGACAAAATCTCGGTTCGTAAAGGGGATGGCTTAGAGGTTATTTCGATAGGGGAAGTGGATTGCATTACTATTGCAGGGATGGGAGGTTCCTTGATCACAAGCATACTCGAACAAGGGAAAGAGAAGTTATCCAAAGTACATAGACTGATCCTACAACCAAATATAAGTGCCATTTCAATCCGTGTTTGGTTAATCCAAAATGGCTGGGAGTTAGTAGCTGAAGAGATTTTAGAAGAAGACGGAAAAATATATGAAATCCTTGTTGCCGAAAAAGGGGATGGAGAGCGTCCCTATCATCATGGACTTGAAAAAGGATTATTATTTGGCCCTTTTCTACTTGAACAGTATAGCCTGACCTTCCAGAAGAAATGGCTAGCAGAAAAAAATAATTGGTCAAAAATTATCAACCAACTTGATCTAGCGTCAGATACAGAAGAAACTAGACAGAAAAAGCAAGAGCTTATGCAGAAAATGAAGCTAGCAGATGAGGTATTGGCAAAATGAAAAAAATAAATGGTCATGAAATCATTCAATTGTTTGAGCAATTTTCACCAAAACAATATGCGATGGAAGGAGATCGGATTGGACTACAGATTGGTCGTTTAAATAAGCCTGTGCACCGTGTGATGATTGCTCTTGATGTACTAGAAGAGGTGGTGGATGAGGCTATTGAAAAAGAAGTGGATCTTATTATTGCACATCATCCACTCATTTATCGTCCTCTAAAGAATATTATGACGGATCAAATGCCTGGAAGAATGATTGAAAAGTTATTAAAACATGATATTACTGTATATGCTGCCCATACAAATCTGGATGTTGCAAAAGGCGGTGTAAATGATCTATTAGCAGAAGCATTGGAATTATCAAATACAGAAGTCCTTGTACCAACCCATGAGATTCATTTAAAGAAGTTGGTTGTATATGTACCAACTGAACAATGCGAACAAGTAAAAGAGGCACTTGGAAATGCAGGTGCAGGAGCGATCGGAAATTATAGTCATTGTCTATTCTCATCATCTGGTATAGGGCAGTTTTTACCAGAAGAAAACGCCAATCCATATATCGGTGATAAAGGTAAGCTTGAGCAAGTGAATGAAGAAAGAATTGAAACCTTGTTTCCTGATTACCTAGAAAAGAAAGTAGTACAAGCTATGATTAAGGCGCATCCTTATGAAGAAGTGGCTTACGATATTTATCGTTTAGATAATAAAGGGGAATCCCTTGGTCTAGGAAGAATCGGAGAAATACAAGAAGTGACTTTGGGTGAATTTGCGAATATTGTTAAAAATGCATTGGATGTTCCAACTGTTCGGGTTGTCGGAGATTTACAGTCGAAGGTTAGAAAGGTAGCCGTCCTAGGTGGAGATGGAAATAAGTATATATCTTCGGCAAAGTATAAAGGTGCAGATGTCTATATTACTGGAGATTTATATTATCATGTTGCTCATGACGCCATGATGATGGGCTTAAATGTGATCGACCCAGGTCACAATGTTGAGAAGATAATGAAAAAGGGTGTGGCTAACTATTTAACGAAGGTAAGTGTAGAAAAAGGTTATGATGTATCGATTTTTCCTTCAGAACAACAAACGGATCCATTTCAATTTGTCTGATAAAAAAAGGTAAAAGCACTGCTAGAGGTGCTTTTACCTTGTAAAAAACGATTAGTTCACTTTTACTTTTGGAAGTATTTTAGAAAGTGGGACTTTATTTTCCTTTATCCAAGTTGATTCATTTGCTGGATCAAATTCTTCTAAAAAGGTAATAACTTCTTTGGTAATGGGCGTTGGAGTTGAAGCACCAGCTGTAACTGCAACGGTTTTTGCATGCTTAATCCAATCGAGATCAATTTCAGATAGATCTGCAATGCGATAGGCTTTTGTATGAGCAATTTCTTCGGACACTTGTGCTAAACGATTTGAATTATTGCTTCTTGGATCCCCAACCACAATTAATACATCGGCATCACCGGCTTGTTCGGCAACGGCCTCTTGTCTAATTTGGGTAGCAAGACAAATTTCCTTTTCAAATTCGGCATGGGGATATTTTTTTTCTATTTTCTCCATAATATGTGCAACGTCCCACTGACTCATCGTAGTTTGATTTGTAACGAGTATTTTTTTTGCATCGAGGGTTAAGTTATCAACATCTTCTTCATTTGCAACAAGATGGACGATGTCTGGAGCAACGCCAATCGCTCCTTCTGGTTCAGGGTGATTTCTTTTACCAATGTATATGATCGTGTATCCTTCTTTTTCTTTTTGCCTAATTAAATCATGTGTTTTGGTAACATCAGGGCAGGTGGCATCAATGGTGACAAGTCCTTTTTGTTTAGCAAGCTCCCGTACCTCTGGTGAAACACCGTGAGCGGTGAAAATGACTGTACCACTGTCTACTTTTTCAAGGATTTCTTTTCGATTCTGACCGTCTAACGTCACAATACCTTCCTCTTCAAATGCATCAGTAATATGTTTATTATGAACAATCATGCCTAATATATATATCGGGCGTGGTAACGTTTTATCTAATGCTGCATTTCGAGCAATTACCATAGCATCTACAACACCATAGCAATAGCCACGCGGTGCAATTTTGATTACATTCATTTCCGATCCCCCTAAGCTATACTATAAACCTAGTCATCCCACCTTAACGGGCAGTAAGACTCCCTATTTCATTATAGTAAACAATGGACAATAATACAAAAACCAAATTTAACGATTTTATTTTGTGGGCAAAATCAAAGTCGTTATCATGTGGAATTTGTACAGAGGGGATGAATCAAAAGTTAAAAGAATTAACAAAGTGAACGATCAAATTCAAAAAAAGAATGCTGGTATCAGCATTCTGTTAGATGTATAATTTTGGCTTCGATAAAGAGGGGGATTTCTTATTGGTTTTTCTCCTTTCTTGAAGTTCTTCATTCACTTCTTTTCGCACTGTCGATCTTGATTGATTTGTAGGAATGATTTGTTCTTCATGTGTATTTGATGTTTCTTCATTAGGGGTGATATCGGGTGCATTTTTTAATCCACGGTATAGTTTCCACATAACTGGAATATTTTTTACAAGTGGTCCGTATTGATTAATCATCGGTCCCACTTGCTGCGCCGTATTCAAAACCTTTTGTGTATTTGTTAAAAATCCATTTATAGCTGAAGGATTTGTAAATGACTTTAGGATTGATCCACCCCCAGCGACCTGTTGAGCACCTATTGATCTAGTAGCGCCAGATACTTGACCCATTTGTTTGCCTTTACCGAGTAATTTTGAGAGGAACCCACCTCCACCTCCTTGCCTCATTTGTGGTGTCCTGCTCATCATAGGCCTAGGCCTTCCTAAGGCTCTTCCAGGTGGTTGTTGCCGGAATTGTCGTGGTGGCATACTTGGGTGCATGGGTATGTGATATCGAGGTATCATGTTTTTCCCTCCCTTCTTAGTTCAATTAAAATACGAATGATTCCTCCAATAGAATATGCGCTTCCACCTTTTTTGTTTGTAATAAATGCGGAGAGATTAAATGAATGTGTTATAGAATAAAATAAAAAGGTGTTCAATCTATTTTAAATTGATTATAATGATATAATGGGCAAATTGGCTGTAATTAACCCATTCTATTCGCGACAACAGACGAACATTTCCTATGCGCCTGAAAAACACAGATGGAAGTTTTCTTTATAGCGATTTGGCTATAATAATAGAATAGGGTTAAACAAAAAGGAGATAGAAGGATGATTGAAACAAAATTTGAGCGGTTCAATTTAAAACCGTTTATTATAGAAGCAGTGAAAGAATTAGGTTTTCATGAGCCAACTGAAATACAAGAGCGTCTTATTCCAAGTGTTATAAAAGGCGAAAGTGCCGTTGGCCAGTCACAAACTGGAACAGGAAAGACACATTCTTATGTTTTACCAATTCTGCAAAAAATTGATCCAACAAACCATGAAGTACAAGCTATTATTACTGCTCCAACAAGAGAATTGGCGACGCAAATTTATCAGGAAACGTTAAAAATAGTTAAGCATGCACCAGAGGGTGAAGAAATATCTGTGCGATTATTTATTGGTGGAACAGATAAACAAAGAACGATTGATCGATTAAAAACACAGCCTCAAATAGTGGTTGGTACACCAGGACGTATTAGTGATCTAGTGGCTGAACAAGCATTGTTTGTTCATACAGCTTCTACACTTGTTATAGATGAAGCAGATATTATGCTAGATATGGGATTTCTTGAAGATGTAGATAAAATTGCAGGAAGACTGCCGAAAAATCTACAAATGCTTGTTTTCTCCGCAACGATTCCTGAAAAGTTAAAACCATTTTTGAAAAAGTATATGGAAAATCCAAAGTATATACAAGTTTCACCAACGCAAGCAACTGCAGCGAATATTAGTCATTTTTTATTACCAGCAAGACATCGTAATAGGGTTGAACTCGTCTATCAAACCTTGCTTCATTACAACCCGTATTTGGCCATTGTCTTTACCAATACGAAGAAGAAGGCCGATGAAGTCGCGGATGGTTTAATTGCCAAGGGATTGAAAGTTGGAAGAATTCATGGAGATTTATCTCCGCGTGAACGAAAAAAAATGATGAAGCAAATTCTCGATTTGGAATTTCAATATATTGTTGCAACAGACCTCGCAGCTCGTGGGATTGACATTCAAGGCATTAGCCATGTGATTAACTATGAATTGCCGACAGATCTTGACTTTTATATTCATCGGGTGGGAAGAACTGCTAGAGCAGGCTCTTCTGGTATTGCATTAACTATTTATGAAGCATCCGATGAAAATGCATTGAATCAACTTGAAAAAATGGGGATTTCATTTAAAAATGTAGATGTAAAAAATCAAGAATGGATCGAACTTGGAGATCGAAATAAGCGTAAAAAGAGACACAAAGCAGTAAGCGAAATTGATTTGAAAGCTAAAACCTTCATACAAAAACCTAAAAAAGTAAAGCCTGGCTATAAAAAGAAAATTCAGCAAGCAACAGAAAACTTTAAAAAACGCCAAAATAGAATACAAAAGAAAAAATAAGAGAGGAGCATTTCGTTCAATGTTAAAAATTGGTTCACATGTATCCATGAGTGGAAAGAAAATGTTGTTAGCAGCTAGTGAAGAAGCTGTTTCGTATGGGGCCAATACGTTTATGATTTATACAGGTGCTCCACAAAACACGAGAAGAAAGAAATTAGAAGATTTGAATATTGAGGCTGGAAGAGCACATATGGAGGAAAATGGGATTGATGAAATCATTGTCCATGCTCCTTATATAATCAATATTGGAAATGCAGTAAATCCTGCTACATTTGAATTAGGGGTTAATTTCTTGCGAACTGAAATTGATCGTACAGAAGCGATTGGAGCAGGTCAAATTGTATTACATCCAGGGGCACATGTTAAAGAGGGAACAGAAGTAGGAATCAAAAAAATTATCGAAGGTTTAAATGAAGTGTTAACAGGTGAGGAAAAAGTTCAAATTGCTTTGGAAACAATGGCAGGTAAAGGTTCTGAATGTGGGATAATCTTTGAGGAATTAGCGATGATCATAGATGGAGTCCACCATAATGATAAGTTATCGATTTGTTTTGATACCTGTCATACACATGATGCGGGTTATAATATTGTCGAGGACTTTGACGGTGTGTTGAATAGCTTTGACCAAATTATTGGTATTGATCGGCTAAAGGTTCTTCATATTAATGACAGTAAAAATGTGCAAGGAGCAAGAAAAGATCGTCATGAAAATATAGGTTTTGGACATATCGGTTTTGAAGCCTTGAATTATATCGTTCATCATCCGCAATTAACAGAAGTACCAAAAATTCTTGAAACACCATATGTAGGTGAAGATAAAGATAATAAAAAGCCACCATATAAGCATGAAATTGCCATGCTTCGTAGTAAGATCTTTAATGAAAACCTTCAGAATGAAATCATGTTAGAAGCAAACAAATAGTGGTTTAAAGTGATTAATTAGTGTCAGGCACTGAAAAAAGACATTTGTCCATTTAAAGTGACCTGACACTATTTATCGTTATTTTGTGAATTGTAGGAAAAGACGATTGACTTCTTTTGCAGTGTCAGCACCGGCAATTTTTGCTATTTCTTTTACAAGTTTTGCACGTTCAACACTATTGAAAATATTGACATTTTTTCCATTTAAATAATCAGCAATTTGGGCTGCGTGTTGATTGGAAATGGAAATTTGAAATTGATTGGCATATTTTAATAGTTCTGCAGCAGTTATTGAACTAATTTTATGATTGATGATATTTTCAAAAATGTTCATGTCATCACTCCTCTATGGTAAAATATGAAAGTCTGGTAGAAAAGTGACACGAAAACAAAAAAAGGAATCATGTATATGAATATCTCTATATTATTTAATTTACATTCCAACATTTTTCTTGTATACTCTAAATCGGAATGATTTCGAAATTTAGGTGATAAAATGAATAACAAACAGGTAATTATTGAAATAAGAGGGCTATCCTATAGCTATGAAAAAGAAAATGTTCTTGAAGAAATAAACCTTTCGATTACAAAAGGTTCTTTTCTCGGTATTGTGGGTCCGAATGGATCTGGTAAATCAACATTATTAAAATTAATTCTCGGATTGGAAAAAAAACAAAAAGGGGATATACATCTTTTTGGTAAGGATATTAGTCAATTTAGGGATTGGGAAAAGATCGGTTTTGTTTCGCAAAAGGCCAATTCTTTTAACACAGGATTTCCAGCAACAGTGTATGAAGTCGTGAAAAGTGGTTTAACCAAAAAAATTGGCTTATTTCACTATATGAAAAAAGAACATCATGTTCAAATATTGAAGGCAATCGATTCAGTTGGTCTCCTCGATTTAAAAAAACGTAATATTGGAGAGCTTTCAGGTGGACAGCAGCAGAGAGTATTTATTGCGAGAGCTCTGGTTAGTGAGCCTGAACTTCTGATACTTGATGAACCAACCGTAGGTGTGGATGCCGGAAATGTTCGATCTTTTTATCATATGCTCGGTGATTTAAATCAGAAGCTTGGGATTACATTATTGCTAGTAACGCATGATATTGGAGCGATAACGGACAAAGTAACCCATGTGGTTTGTTTAAACAAATATTTATATTTTCACGGAGAAACAGAAGAATTTGAAGATAAGAAAAAGAATGGGATGCCTGAGGACTATGGGTTTGACCTCCAAATGCTATCACATAAACATGGCCGCGATATCTGGTCATGAAGTCGGAGGGGACTTCCAATGATTGATGCCATCTTACAGTATGAATTTTTACAAAATGCTTTTTTAACCGGAATAATTATTGGGATTATAGCACCACTTATAGGAGTCTTCGTTGTTGTTAGAAGACTATCCTTAATTGCAGATGCCCTCAGTCATGTAACATTAGCTGGAATCGCTGCAAGCCTACTACTTGAAAAAAAATTTTTACCGGCTGGTTCTTTAAATCCCATCTATATAGGGATGGTTTTTTCGATTGTAGGTTCTTTGTTTATTGAAAAGTTAAGAACGGTTTACAAGCATTATCAGGAGTTAGCGATTCCCATTATTCTGTCAAGTGGAACCGGTCTGAGTGTGATTTTTATTTCTCTTGCCGATGGTTTTAATACGGATCTATTTGGATATTTATTTGGAAGCGTTTCTGCAGTTAGTAGAGCGGATTTCTGGATGGTCCTAATTATTAGTATCTTTGTTATTGCTATTATATTGCTTTTTTATAAAGAATTATTTTTAATTTCCTTTGATGAAGAACATGCAAAAGCCTCGGGAATCCCTGTTAAAGGTTTTCATTTTATATTCATTATTATGGTTGCATTAGTCATTGCAGCATCGATGAGAATTGTAGGGGTATTACTTGTGTCATCTCTTATGACTTTGCCTGTTGCATCTGCTATTCGCCTTTCTAACGGATTTAAGCAAACGATCCTTTATTCCATTATCTTTGGAGAAACGGCTGTTTTAGGTGGATTATCTATTTCCTACTACCTTGATTTAGCTCCAGGTGGAACGATTGTCATGATTTCAGTGATCATTTTGATATTATCTATTTTAAGGAAAAAAAGAATGGTAAAAAGAGTTGTTTAATGGGGTGAAAAATATTGAACGTCGATCAAGCTATGACACTGTTAAAGGAGAAAGGTTTTAAACATACAGGAAAAAGAGAAGATATGCTGCAATTATTTGCTGATCATAATAAATACCTTACTGCCAAAGATGTATTAGATCAATTGAAGGATCCATATCCTGGCTTAAGTTTTGATACGATTTACCGTAATTTATCGCTATTTGTTAAGCTTGGAATTGTTGAAATGACAGAACTATCAGGTGAAAAGCATTTTCGTTTAACTTGTGCACATCAACAACATCATCATCATTTTATTTGCCTTAGATGTGGGAAAACGAAAGAAATTGAGACATGTCCAATGAAAGAACTAACGGAAAATTTAAAAGGATATGATATATCAGGACATAAATTTGAAATCTACGGATACTGTCCAGAATGTTCAGAAGTAACATCCAGCTTAAGTGAACAGAGTAGATAAAAAAAGCGAGCATCCCTACTGATAGGGGTGCTCGCTTTTGTATAATGATCTATTTATGGGTGTTGAACTTGAAACGCATGGTAATCGAAGAAAGAGATTTTGATAAATGATTTAATTTTAATCCAATCTCATCTGTACTTTCCATCTGCTGAATTTGATTTTCACTAGTAGCAAGCATTTCTTGTGCGCTTGCCAATGTTTCTTGAGAAATAGATGAAAAATGATCTGCAGCTTGTTCAAGTTGTGGTAAATTTCCTTTTAAATCTTCAAGTTCCGTTTGCATTCCTTGTAGGTTATCGTTTACTCCTATAATTTCCTGCATTAATTCGTCAAAGGTAATCTTCGATTCGTTCGCCATTTCTATATTTGTATTAATTTTAGAAAGCATGTGTTCAAATTCTTCGGATGCGGTCATAGTAATATGCTCCATATTCGTAATAGCTTGCGAAATCTCTTTTGTTGCAAGGGTTGATTGTTCAGCAAGATTTCGGACTTCATGAGCTACAACAGCGAATCCTTTGCCTGCTTCACCTGCACGTGCCGCTTCAATGGAAGCGTTGAGTGCTAATAGTTTCGTTTGTTCAGCTATTCCTCCAACTAACCCAACCAGATTTGTAATCGCCTTTGAATAATCTTTAACCTGTTTGATCGTTTGTGTTAATTGATCAAATTCTTTCTGAAATATGGTAATCGTAGTGATTAATTCACTTATGTTTTTCTCTCCTCGGTTGGCAGAATGATTCATACTTTCCGAACTATGAAAGACGGTTTCCATATTATTCATCATGATTTCAATCTTATGTTTCATGGCTTTAAAGCTATTTACACTATTTTCAGAGCTGCTAGCTGTTTGCTCAGCCCCCAATTTTACTACATTGATCGCTGTGATCAATTGATGACTAGATGTAAGGGCATCCTTTGACGATTTCTTTAGGTCACCACCGGTATTTTCTAATTCTTTAATGGTATCTTTAAGCTCATTAAGCATGCCTCTCATATGACCGATCATGGCATTATAACTTGTATGTAATGATGTGATTTCGGGTATGCTTGTTTTGATTTCTACTGAATCAGGTAGATTTCCTTCACGTACTTCTCTCATGGTATTCCTTAATTGGTTAATTGGTTTTGTCAATGTTCTCACAAATAAAACCGTTACAAGTGTTGTTATTAGGATGCTAATAATGATGACAATTAAAGTAAAATAGGCCATTTGATTAACTGGATTCATATAAGATTTTGTTGGGATGATTAAACCAAAGGTTCCACCTATTTCTTTCATTTGTTGGAAGGTTACGGTATAGTCTTCCCCTTTTATTTTTTCGTGTAACACTCCATTTTTTTCATTCGTTATTTGATTAATAGCTTGATCCGAGATCGTTGGTAATGATTTTTCGCTCACTTTAAAGGGTGTTACTTTTTTATCAACAATATAGAAGAATTCGGAGGTAATCCCATCAGATTTAAGTTTCTCTTTTTGCGTACGTACACTTGAATCAAGTTGCTGCATAAAGTAATCATCATCACTTACATAAACGAACTTCAAGTTTGCCGCAATGTAACCCATTAAATCGGTTTCTCTCACTAATCTATTTTCAATGGTTTCCATATTCATATCCTTTGCCTTTATATAGGAACTGACTCCTACAACCACAACAGATAATACTAATAAGGAAACAAATAAAAGAAATAATCGTGTACTTAAATTAAATTTTTGCAATACTTTTTGGTATACATTATTTTTATTGTTAACATGTTTCTTTCTTGAGATTTTTTTCCTTTTTTCTCTTATTTTCAACAAAATAACCCCCGATTCGTCATACTTTTTACCCATAGTTTTGATTATACAATAGTTATGTAAATTAAATGTAAAGATTCACTTTAGAATTTATTATTGTAATATTCTAATTTAGGTAATATTTATGCATGCAGCATAATCCATACAAGTTAAACATTGTCATATTGAAATTTCATTTTCAGTAAACAATAATAATGCTTCTCAGAAAAACATGATCTTTAATTCGATGGTTTATGTCTTTTTGAGTAAGTCGTTCAAGGTTGGTTGTTTACCTGAACGAACTGTAATAAGAAAGCGGGGGGATCATATATTATGGCAGATCTAGACCGTAAAAATATGGATATTCGTAAGGAAAACGAGTTGTCTGAGGAAGATTATTTTGGAACGGGCAGCTATCACGAAGAAACCTCTGCTGAATTAGCTGCACCATTATCCTTTAATAAAAGAGAAGTTCGTGAACATGATGATGAGAGAGAAGGCGGCAGAGGAATAGGTCTATCGGCATTAGCTCTCTCCATATTATCTTTATTTGTTCTTCCCATTTTATTTGGGATAGCAGGGATTGTTCTTGGATTTATTGCACGAAGAAGAGGGGCATCTTCAGGTAGTTGGGCAATGACAATCGGAGCCATCTCGCTTATCCTATCAATATTTATTCTTCCGTTTTTTTAATCAAGATGTTTGAAAGGGAAAATAAGTAAAGAAAGAAGCTCGAGCTTTAGTTGCTCGAGCTTCTTTCTACATTTTGATCATGTTTATTACGATGAAAATAATTAGACTTGCTGTTGTTCGGTTTCTTGTTTAGCAAAATATTCTTCTGCAATTTGATCAATTTCCTTTTTTAGTTCTTCAACCAATTGAGCTTCTGGTACTTTTCGAACAATTTCACCATGGCGGAATAACAGACCTTCACCTCGGGCACCTGCAATACCAATATCAGCCTCGCGAGCCTCACCTGGACCATTGACAGCACAGCCAAGGACGGCCACTTTAATGGGTGCCTTTATGGTAGATATATACTCTTCCACTTCATTTGCAATACTAATTAAGTCAATCTCGATTCTTCCGCAAGTGGGACATGAAATAAGTGTCGCAGCATTGGAGGAAAGTCCAAAGACTTTTAACAATTCTCGAGCCACTTTTACTTCCTCTACAGGATCAGCGCTTAACGAAATGCGGAGTGTATTTCCAATCCCTTTGCTTAAAATAGCCCCTAATCCTGCTGCACTTTTCACTGTACCAGCAAACAAAGTGCCGGATTCAGTAATACCAAGATGAAGAGGATAATCAAATGCTTGTGACGCTTTTTCATAAGCTTCGATGGCAAGTGGGACATCGGATGCCTTCATTGAAACAATAATATCGTGAAAGTCCAAATCTTCAAGGATCTTTATATGATGTAGGGCACTTTCAACCATTCCATCAGCAGTTGGATATCCATATTTTTCTAAGATGCGTTTTTCCAGCGAGCCTGCATTGACTCCAATGCGTATAGGAATTCCTTTCGCTTTTGCAGCCTTGACAACGGCTTCAACCTTTTCGCGCTTGCCAATATTACCTGGATTGATGCGGATTTTATCTGCACCGCCTTCAATGGCTATAAGAGCGAGCTTATAATCGAAATGAATATCAACCACAAGGGGAATGTTAATTCTCTTTTTGATTTCGGAAATGGCGTGTGCGGCACGTTCATCTGGACAGGCCACTCGAACAAGCTGACAACCAGCTTCTTCCAATCTATTAATTTGAGCAACGGTTGCTTCAACATCATGTGTCTTCGTCGTTGTCATACTTTGAATAAATAATTCGTTACTTCCACCAATTGTTAAATTTCCGACTTTAATGGGTCGGGTTTTTGTACGATGTATGATCTCACTCAATCGTGATTCGCCCCTTTGATTAAAATGGTTTAATGAACATTTAGTCTACGAAATGAACTTACTATGCGTATTTATTTTAGCAATGAACTGTGGGGATGACAAGAAAGTTGAAATGAAGATTTTTTCCATAACGGTGAAGAGTGTTTGATCGTGTACTAATATATAGGGAATTTATATGTTTTTCCAGGTTGAATTTCTTGAGGGGATTGTCCGTTATTTAATTGTCGAAAATCAGTAGCGATATCTGAAATAGGGACAGGAATGGAATGATGGTATCGATCTTCTAGGATCGAAAGCACAGTATCACCTGCAACCACTTTTGCTTCAAAATAAGGGAGTCCAGGTACTGGGTTTGTCTTTTCGATGGTTGATTTCTCAACAGTATCAACAGGAAGAGTTCCCTGGCTTAGGTCATAATAAATGGCGTAAAGGACCATAACGGTAAGGAGTATTCCAAATAAACGTTTCACATTTGTTCCCTCCCGAATCTAGTTATTTTCATTTATATGCTAGTCCAAAATCTATTAGAACGAATTCCCTTTTGAACAAAACTAGTTTGTATTTTAAAAAAAGGAAAACGCTTGCTTAACAGGGCTTGTTGTTTGCGCTGGGCATCGATCAAAATTAAATCGATTACTATTTGTTAATAAAAAAAACGCGCACTAGGCACGTCTTTAAGAAATAACTCACATTACTAACTGCTTAATAGTAGAGTCCATTATGATATTTGTTTCTTTTCGGTAGGTAGTTCTTTTAAAGCAAGTAATAGAATGATTATAGCAACCAACCAATGGATGAAGAATCCGTTTGGAACAATAGTCTTTAGCGCATCCATAATGGTAAAGAATATCGTTGGCAACGTTACGCTATAAGCAGACATTCGCCATAAATGACCATAGCTACTTTTCTTACTCAGAATATTGATTAAGGCAAGTCCGAATAAAGCCAAGATAGATATTTCAATAAACTTCATGAGTGAAGAAAATAGAAAAACGATCAAAGAGACGATCGGAATTGTGATCGGTATAATAGAGTCTACAGAAGTTAACATAGATGAAAGATCATCTTTTGTAATGGTAATATCACCAAACATGGAGTAAGGCATGGATTGTGAAACACCTGAGGCTGAATAAACCAATTCATTTTTAAGAATAAAAATAGTGTCATTTGCACGATCGATTTCAGCTTGATTAATGGTACCTGTGCTATCAAAAATAAAGGTAAAATCATTTTTATTTATGGTAAGGGGAACGGGCTCATCAGAGAATAATTCACCATTTTTAATCGTAAAGGGAGGGAGTTCCTTTTGAACGATTTCTTTGATCGTATCCACTCCATCAACCATAGAAGTACTAAAATGGTATATACTTGGTAAAATGGACAGGAAGGTTAATATTAAGACATAAAAAAAAGTCTTACCAATCTTTTGATGACGAAAGGTTGAAATGTCTTTTGGGGAGTAGAGACTAACGATTAATTGTTTAAATACATTCATACGTGCACATCCTTCATTTTATTCAAATCTTATTGTATCCTATGGATGATAATATTGTACAATTGAAGGCAAGGCATCTGTTAAAAGAAAAAAGCTATTTGGGTATTATGACAACGTTAACACATCAATAGATCAAAAATGGAAGAAAAAGAAGGGGCATGTAGCAGTAAACAGTCTTCCCATAAATGATGGTTAAGGAAAGACTGTTAGGAGAAAACATGAGCACCTTATCAGGATTATGATTAAAAACTAGTTAACTCCACATATTACTTTATTGCAGTTTTGACAATCTACTTCTCGCTTCAAGTAGGCTAGATTTTTTACCGTAAAGTGCTGTTGATTATAGGAGACAACATCCTTTTCTCGCAGATCTTTTAGCATCCTTTGAATGACTTCTCTTGTTCCGAATGTTAAATTGGCAAGTTCCTGGTGGGTGAGCGGTAAATCGATTAAGATTCCATTTTCAGTTGCAATCCCATAACTATTGCATAGCCTTATTAAAATAGAATAAAGTCCACCTTTTTTTCCATTCATAATTAAATCTTGACATTTAATTTGGGATTTTATATATCGTGTACTTAACCAATTGGATAATGCTCCAAGTACATTGGGTTCACTCAACAAATATTCTTCAAATTGAGATTTTTTGATCACAAGTAGTTCGCAATTTGATAATGTTTTTGCATAAAAATGATATACAGGTTTGTTTTGGAATAGTTCATATTCAATAATCAGTTCTTCTCCACTTAATATTTTAAGCATAAATTCTTTTCCCTTTACATGTACCCGACCAATGGAAACACTTCCATTTAATAATAAATAAATATTTTCTACGTTTTCCTTTTCTTGAAATAGATAGGAGCCGATGGGCAATTTTTGTATAGGTTCTTTATCGATAAAGTATTGAATTAATAAACTGTAAAGGGATATGTTTAATTCTTTAACGTTTAGCATTTAGTTGCACTCCTTTCTTTCTTCTACTTTGATTTAATCAAATATTAAAAACAAGTCAATAGTGATTTGGAGTATTATGGTAATTAAAAAGATTCGTTATGACAAATATCGTTGACATATTGCGGATTGTACGATTATTGACAAATTTTCGAAATTTCCCAACCTGAAGAGGTCATTAAGATACCCTTAATCAAGACGTAAAATGACAATTCAATTAGATTTTTATAAAAGAAGATTTTAGGATTTGATAAACAAAAAATGAATATGAGTAATTGAAGCATATTATTTGTATTGAATTAGATCTATTTGGTAATCTAAAGTTAGTTCTAGAACATGTTCATATTCACAGTAATAAAACGTCAGATGAGTCTAGAAACCAAAACAACATACATAGGAGGAATTTATAATGGGATTTGAATTACCACAATTACCATACGCATACGATGCTTTAGAGCCTTATATTGACAAAGAAACAATGACGATTCATCACACAAAACACCATAACACATATGTAACAAATTTAAATAATGCTTTAGAAGGAAATGAGGAGCTTCTTTCAAAATCGGTTGAAGAAGTTATTTCAAATCTAGATGCGGTACCTGAAGCATCTCGTACGGCAGTTCGTAATAATGGTGGAGGACATGCAAACCACTCATTATTTTGGCAAGTTCTTAGCACCAAATGCAGGTGGAGAACCTGCTGGAGAATTAGCAGATGCGATTAACAGTAAATTTGGAAGCTTTGAAAGTTTTAAAGATGAATTTACAAAAGCAGCTACTACTCGTTTTGGCTCAGGTTGGGCATGGTTGGCTGTGAACAATGGTGAGCTTGAAGTGACAAGTACTCCAAACCAAGATTCACCATTAATGGAGGGTAAGACACCAGTTCTTGGATTAGACGTATGGGAGCACGCATATTATTTAAACTATCAAAATCGCCGTCCTGAATACATCAATGCATTCTTTAGTTTAGTAAACTGGGATGAAGTAGCTAAACGTTTCGCAGCAGCAAAATAAATAATCAGATAAAATGGAAAAGGCTAGTAGATGTTCTACTAGCCTTTTCCGTTTTGTCTTTTCAGTATATGAATAACCTAAGCCATTTTGTGAAAACTACCCTTTAGACACAAAGGGGAGTTAATTTATGAGTAAATTTAAGAAACATTTAATTGGAGATGTACATCTAACAAAAGATCTAACGCTTCTATTATTAATAGGTGGTCTTTATTCTTTGAGTATTGCTCTCTCAAATACATTTGTGAATATTTATTTATGGAAGCAAACAGGTGAGCTAAAGGATATCGGACTATACAATTTGGCTGTTGCGGTCGCACAACCATTTACTTTCATTCTTGCTGGAAGATGGGCGAAGAAGATTGACAGGGTAATCGTTTTCCGGATTGGCATCATTCTTCTTGCCCTTTTTTATTTAAGTGTTTTAGGCTTTGGTACATCTGCTTCAAAATATTTACTGCTTTTGGGTGCTCTTTTGGGAATGGGTTATGGTTTTTATTGGCTCGCTTTTAATGTGTTAACTTTTGAAATCACCGAACCAGAAACAAGAGATTTTTTTAACGGATTTCTTGGAATTCTTTCTTCAGTAGGGGGAATGTTGGGACCAATAGCTGCAGGTTTTATTATTTCAAGATTGGAAAAATTCACCGGTTATTCAATTGTTTTTGGAATCTCATTAGCTCTGTTTGCAGCTGCAGTATTTTTAAGTTTTTTTATAAAACGGAGACCAGCGAATGGAAGTTATTGGTTCGTTCGAATTTTATCAGAACGAAAACATAATCTAAATTGGCGTATGGTAACAAATGCACATTTTTTTCAAGGACTTCGAGAAGGAATTTTTGCCTTTATGATTTCGGTTCTCGTATTTCTTTCAACTGGGACGGAGATGGCTTTAGGTACATTTGGACTAATTAATTCAGGCGTGTCATTTGTGGCCTATTTTGCCGTTTCAAGGCTCATTAAAAAAGAACAACGTGTAAAGTCCATCTTACTTGGAGGATTAATACTATATGCTGCCATTTTTTTGATTGCCTTTGATGTTACCTTTACAAGATTATTAATTTATGCAGCCGTGATTGCAGTTGCCTACCCGCTATTACTTGTACCCTATCTCTCCATTACATATGATGTGATTGGACGTGGATGGAAAGCAGCCGAAATGAGAGTGGAGTATATTGTTGTAAGAGAAATCTATCTTAATGCGGGAAGGATATTTTCTATTCTTTTATTTTTAGTCATGATCAATATAATGGACGCGAAACAGGGTCTCCCTATTTTATTTCTAATTTTAGGTGCTGGTCATTCGCTGATTTATTTGTTTATTAGACGTATCAATTTTGAAACTTCTACGAGAGAGGTATAGTAGACCTCTCTTTTTTTTGCCATTAATTGAAATTTTTGCCTCAATCTGCAACAGGATTTTGATAGTATTATTTTCGTTTTTCTTTTACAATAAAGAAAGAACCGTTTTATGAAGGATGTGAGTATTAAGTTGAACCAAAAAAAGAAAAAGAAAAAAACCCATGTTCCTTTTCGGTTAAACATGCTCTTTTTTGCTGTATTTTTACTATTTTCAGTATTAATACTACGTCTCGGAGTTGTGCAAATTGTTTATGGCGATGATTATAAAAGAGAAATTGAAAGGACAGAGGATATCACCGTCAATAACCCTGTGCCAAGAGGTAAGATGTATGACACAAATGGTAAAATTGTTGTTGATAATGTACCAGTAAATGCCATTACATATACGAATAGTGGTGCAACTCAAAAGGAAATGCTTCAAGTTGCTGAAAGGCTTTCTAAATTAATTGTTAAAGAAACAGACAAAGTGACCGAGCGTGATATGAAGGATTATTGGATTTCAATGAATCCAAAAGAAGCAGAAAAAAAGGTACCAGAAAAAGAACGTGAAAAACTACAGCAAAAGTATGAAGATACAAAAGAATATGATGATAAGGTGTATAAACTAACTTTAGAGCGAATTACTGAATCAGATTTAAATGAGCTCTCTAAAGATGAAGTTGAAGTGATTGCCATATATAGAGAATTTGTGAGTGGTTACAAATTCACTCCACAAATTGTGAAAAATGAAAATGTAACTCCTAAGGAATTTGCCGTTGTAAGTGAAAACTTGCAACTTCTGCCGGGAGTGGATACCACAACAGATTGGGATCGTTCCTATGCTTTCGAAGATACATTGCGATCGGTTCTTGGTGGTGTCACAAGTTCTGATAAAGGTCTTCCTGCAGAGGAAATCGATTATTACTTATCAAGAGATTATAGTAGAAATGATCGAGTAGGAACTAGTTATCTGGAAAAGCAATACGAAGATGTTTTACATGGACAAAAAGCAAAAGTGAAAAATGTTACGGATCAGTCCGGTGAAATCGTAAGTACCGAAGTCATTACAGAGGGACAAAGAGGAAAGGATCTTATTCTAACCATTGATATGGATCTGCAGCGTGCAGTAGAAAAGATCATTGAAGAAGAGCTTTGGACAGCCAAAACCTTTCCAGGAACAGGATTATTGGACCGTGCATATGTTGTTTTAATGGATCCGAATACAGGAGAAATTAAATCATTAGCTGGTAAGAGAATTGTTAGAGATGAAGAAACTGGTAAAACAGAAATGCAAGATGACGCACTTGGAACTTTTACGACCACGTATAATGTTGGTTCTACTGTAAAAGGTGCAACCATTCTGACAGGCTATCAAACAGGTGTAATAAGTCCAGGAACTTCATTATTAGATAGTCCACTATACATTAGTGGAACACCACCAAAAAAATCTTGGAAAACCTTTGGGTCGATCAATGATGTGAATGCATTAAAATATTCTTCAAACGTATATATGTTCCTTACAGCCATAAAAATTGGAGAAGGACGTTATATTCCACATGGTTCACTACCTATAAACATTGAAGGCTTTAATACCATTCGCCAATCTTTTGCGCAATTTGGTCTAGGTGTCCGAACAGGAATTGATTTACCAAGTGAGCAGAGTGGTTTTAAAGGCACAAGTACATTACCAGGACATTTGATGGACCTTGCCATTGGACAGTATGATACGTATTCTACGATGCAACTGGCACAATATGTATCAACCATTGCCAATGGGGGAAGTCGCATGGAACCGCATATGGTCAAAGAAATTCGTGAACCACAACTCGATAATGAGCTTGGTCCAATTGTACAAGAAATTCAACCTAAAGTGTTAAATCGTTTGTATTTAGAAAAAAATTGGATCGAAAACGTTCAACTTGGATTTAAAAAAGTCATGCAGGAACAAGGTGGGACAGCGTATAGCTTTTTTGGTGGGAAGCCTTATTCACCTGCAGGGAAGACTGGAACGGCCGAGTCATTCTATGATGGACCACTAAAAAAATATAAAATGAATCCGGTCATGAATCTTAGTCTAGTCGGCTATGCACCGTCAGACAATCCTGAAATTGCGATGGCTGTGTTAGTACCATGGTCGTACACAGGTGGTACGGATAACCGAGCTAATTTAAAAATTGGTGAAAGAGTAATGGACACGTATTTTGAGTTACAACAGCAACGTGCGGCTGGAACACCTGTAGAACCAGATACAACTAATGGTGAAGAAATCATTGAAGAACAAATTAATCAGTAGTCATGCCTTTTATAAAAAATCTACTCAATCTAGAATGAGTAGATTTTTTTTGAGCAAAATAAAAGTAGTACCACAAGTAGAAAAATAGTAGAAGAATATTTAATTGCGACAACTTAAATAATATTAATAAATTTCGACAAATTTACACAAAATTCAACCGAATTTACAAAACCTTTACAATTATTTAAAACGCAATTAACAGTAAAACCTTATTGTAAAACATGTAAGAGATAAACAAACAGAACGATTAGGGGGAATTATAGGAAATGAAAAAATTTAAGAAATTTAGTTTATTTTTAATCCTTGCAGCATTTCATGGTAATTGCCGCTGCTTGTGGTGGAGCTAAAGAAGCACCAAAAGACAATGCCGAGGGAACTGATACAACAACTGAAAAACCTGCTGCATTAGAAGGTAGCGTTGTAGTAGATGGTTCTGGTACTGTATATCCTTTCATGGCTAAAATGGCTGAGAACTATATGACGAACGAACAAGAAAATGTTTCAGTTGAAGTTGGACGTTCTGGTACATCTGCTGGATTCAAAAAATTCTTAGTTGAAGCAGACGGAACTGATTTCAATGATGCATCTCGTACGATTAAAGATGAAGAAAAAGCAGAAGCTGATAAATTAGGAATTGAAACTCAAGAATTAAAAGTTGCTCTTGATGGATTAACATTTGTTATTAACCCAGAAAACGACTTGGGCTAAAGAACTTACTGCAGATCAAGTGAAGAAAATCTTCTTAGCTGAAGGAAACGTTAAAAACTGGTCAGACCTTGATCCTTCATTCCCTAATGAACCAATCAAAACAATGGGACCTAACGAAAACCATGGTACTTACGAATTCTTCTGGGAAAAAATTCTTGAAGAAAAAGATTTAGTAGAAGGTATTAATCTACAACAAGAATACTCAACATTAGTTGATCTTGTATCAAAAGATAAAAATGCGATCGCATTCTTTGGATATGGTTATTATGAAAGCAATAAAGATAAGTTACAAGCTGTAAGTGTTGACTTTGGTAATGGACCAGTTGCTCCATCTACTAAAACAATTGGTGAAAGTGAAGACTTTGCATACTCAGCATTCACTCGTCCAGTATTCACTTACCTAAATGTTGGTATGGCTAAAGAAAAACCACAAGTGTTAGATTATGCTATTTACACTATGGAAAATGCAAATGCTGTAGCAGCTGAAACTGGTTTTGCTCCATTACCAGAGGAAGAAATTAAAGCTTCTATTGATGCTTTAAATGCTTTAAAATAATTATTGACTAAGGTTAATAATTGCTTAGAAGATGAGAAGAAAAACTTCTCATCTTCTTATGTATTTTAAAAAAATGGCTATTTCTTGGATGATTTAAGTGTTTTATTTTACCTTACATAATAAGGCTGATGATGAAGGGGGTTTTTCATTTTGGAAAAAACGATTAATAAAGAATCGAATAGCGGAACAAATGTTAGAGACTTAATTCAACAGAATAAGCGCTCTTTTTCTGCAAACACGATTATAGAAAAGATTATGCCTATATTACTTCTTATTATTGCCCTCGTTTCCATTTTAACAACTGTAGGGATCGTTATTACTTTATTAGCAGAAACGATTGAGTTTTTCAAAAGAATTCCATTTGGGGACTTTTTTACTGGCACAATTTTAAAACCATTAGGAGATAACGCGCAGTTTGGAATCCTACCATTAGTTACTGGTACGTTGCTTTCAACTGCTATTGCTATGATTGTTGCGATTCCGATTGGTTTAATGACTGCTATCTATTTAAGTGAGTATGCAACAGATCGAGTAAGAAAAATTGTAAAGCCTATTTTAGAATTACTAGCTGGTATCCCAACAATTGTATATGGATTCTTTGCCCTTACATTTGTTACTCCATTATTACATTCTTTTATACCTAGTTTACAACCGACAAATATCCTCGCACCTGGTATTAGTCATGGGAATTATGATTATTCCTATGGTTGCTTCTCTCTCAGAAGATGCCATGAGTGCCGTACCGAATGCCATGAGAGAAGGAGCCCTTGGTTTAGGATCTACTAAATTAGAGGTTACATGGCAAGTCGTTATTCCTGCTGCTATGTCAGGAATTATTGCTTCATTTGTACTTGGAATTTCACGTGCGATTGGTGAAACCATGATTGTAACCATTGCAAGTGGAAGCTCCAAAAATTTCACTTTTGATGTTACCCAATCCATGCAAACGATGACAGCTTATATTGTTGAAGTAACAGGTGGAGATGCACCAGCTGGTTCTACTCTATACTTTAGTCTATATGCTGTAGCCATGACATTATTTGTATTTACGTTGATAATGAATTTACTTGCACAGTATATCTCTCGTAAATTCAGGGAGGAATATTAATTATGAAATATATGGATTCATCTCAAGTAGAAAAGAAAATGGGCACTCGTATTGCTAAAAATAATATTGCAAAGTCCATTTTCTTTTTATCCACACTTGTTGGATTAGTTGTATTAGTTGTATTATTTTATCGAGTGATTTCAGCAAGTATTGGCTGGATTGATTTCGAATTTTTAACAAATAAATTATCCACTAATCCTGATAAGGCTGGGATTCTCGGGGCCATTTCAGGTTCATTTTGGTTAATGGTGGTTGTAGCTCCACTGACATTAATATTAGGTGTCGGCACTGCCATTTATTTAGAAGAGTATGCCAAAAAAGGCAAATTTACATCATTTATTCAAATGAATATTTCAAATCTTGCCAGTGTGCCATCCATTGTTTTCGGTTTATTAGGAATGACTGTGTTTTTAAGAGGAATGAGCCTTGGTAATATTGTTTTAACAGGTGGACTAACGATGTCACTTCTTATTTTGCCGGTTGTTGTTGTTTCATCACAAGAAGCCATTCGTGCGGTACCTGGGTTTTTAAGAGAAGCTTCTTTTGGAATGGGTGCAACGAAATGGCAGACGATTAGGAATGTTGTGCTTACCGACATCCCTTCCAGGTATCCTTACTGGTGTCATTTTAGCTCTTTCACGTGCGATTGGGGAAACGGCTCCACTAACTGTACTCGGAATTCCAGCTTTATTAATGCCAATCCCATTTGGTATTTTTGACAAGTTTACAGTATTGCCATTGCAGATTTATTATTGGACAGTGGATGCTGCACTTGTGGCTGAGTATGCAAGCCTTGCTTCTGCTACAATCGTAGTACTATTAGTGTTATTATTCTTAATGAATTCAATTGCAATTATTATTAGAAATAAGTTTCAGAAAAGATTTTAATCGATGATGGAGGGGTATGACAATGTCGGTAAGCACCAATAGTGTGAAAATGAATAATATGGTTACATCTAATGAGGCTAAAGAGGGAAATCATATGGCAGATAAAAAGGTTGTATTCGATACAAGAGAATTAAATTTATGGTACGGTGAAGACCAAGCATTGAAAAACATCAACCTAGAAATTCTTCAGAACGAAGTCACAGCCATTATTGGTCCATCTGGTTGTGGAAAATCAACGTATATTAAAACATTAAATCGAATGATTGAATTAATTCCATCTGTAAGAACTTCAGGTAACATTATGTATCGAAATAAAAATATTTTAGATAAATCATATAAAGTTGAAGACCTACGGACAAATGTTGGAATGGTTTTCCAAAAACCAAATCCATTTCCAAAATCGATTTATGATAATATTGCATATGGTCCTAGAATTCATGGAATACGAAATAAAAAAATTCTCGATGAAATTGTTGAAAAAAGTCTTAGAGGCGCAGCGATTTGGGATGAAGTTAAGGATCGTTTGAAAGAAAATGCATACGGTCTATCTGGTGGACAGCAACAACGTATTTGTATTGCTCGTTGTCTAGCAATTGAACCAGATGTTATTTTAATGGATGAGCCTACTTCTGCTCTTGATCCTATTTCAACGTTAAAAGTAGAAGAGCTTGTTCAAGAAATTAAGAAGGATTTTAGTATTATTATCGTGACACATAATATGCAACAAGCAGCTCGTATATCTGATAAAACCGCCTTCTTCTTAAATGGAGAAGTGGTTGAATTTGATGAAACAAATAAAATCTTTTCGACTCCAACAGATAAACGCACAGAAGATTATATTACAGGCCGTTTCGGCTAAGAATAATTTGAAATACAGACGTAGTAATTTAAATAGACGTCTGTATTTTTATAGAAGTTAGCGGGCTATCTAATTTTATTTGTTATATTAGTATATAATAGTAATGATATTTGTTCTTTTAAGTATAAATAGAGGATACTTAATGGAAGGGGAATGTAAAAGTGAAGGGAGAATCCATTGTGGTCGTACGAGAAAATTTTGAAAAAGAATTAACATTATTGCAATCTAAATTAGTTGAACTAGTTCGATTTGCTAATACAGGCCTTAGACCAATCAATGGTCGCTTTTGAAACACATGATATTGAATTATCCTTAAAGATAATGGATGAAGACAGAAAAGCAGATAGACTTTATGAGGAGATCAATGAATATGCAGTAATGCTTATTGCTAAGCAACAACCTGTTGCCATTGATTTACGTCGAATTATTATAGCGATTAAAATTGCAACCGATTTAGAGAGAATTGCTGATTTTGCCGTGAATATTGCAAAGTCAACCATTCGTATTGGGAATGAAGAACATATAAAGCCAATTAAACGTCTAAAAAAAATGCATGAAATCACAGCAACTATGTTGAATGAAGCTTTAACTGCGTATGAAAAAGATGATATTCAACAAGCAAAAAAAGTAGCTGAAATGGATGACCAAGTAGATTCTTTATATGGTGAAACCATTATTGAACTTTTTCAATTAAATAATGAAAAATCAGATAGTCTTCCGCAAATTACTCAATTTTTGCTGATTTGTCGTTATTTAGAGAGGTCAGCTGACCATATTACAAATATTGTTGAATACATTATTTATTTAGTTAAAGGAAAATATTTAGATTTAAATGAATAAGGGATAAAAAGATAAGGAGCCGCAATATGCAGCTCCTTATCTTTTTGTGATCATTTTAGCGATTTGATCATAGCTCATTCGATTTGTAAGTGAATAAGACCCCATTTGTATGTCGGTTTGATAATCATTTTTGATTAAATATTCCGCGAAATCTTCTTCATCCATGACAATGTTATTTTGTGCCAACTTTGCCGCGATTTCACTAGATGTCATCCCGCTTTCCACTTCAAGCTGAAAATTAATAATGGAATCCGCCGTATCTGCAGCAGGAGGATTTATCTCCACTTTACCCTCTGTGTTTTCTTGAATCGGTTTCTCTTTACTTTCAGGTTGGATTTTTTCATTTTGAATAAGTGCTTTATCTTTCAAAGCATTATATTCTGATTCCTTCAAAACAATATATCCTTTTTCTGCTAGAAATGAGGTCGCCTCATCAACCTCTATCGTAGACAGTTTGGAATCATTTTGATAATAATAAATAGATCCAATAAGTGTAACAGCAAGAATGAGTCCAGATGCAAAAGATCTAACACTTCTTTTATTCATACTTCTCGCCTCTAAATGCAAACTCGGTTAAGATTGCTTGAACTTCTTTGACCGGTAAGGAAGATTGTTTGGCAATTTGTTCAATTGGTGTACCTTGCTTTGCTAAAGACCAAACTTGATTTTTAATTATTTCATGGATCTCTTTTTTATTTGAAGAAGAAAATTGAGAGAGTGGGGGAGATAAATCCACATCACTGACAAGTAGTTCTTCTTCAAGTACTTTTAGTTTTTTCTTTATCTGATACATTTCTTGAAGCTGTTGCATAGAAAGTTGGTCAATTTCTTCCTCGAGTTGTTTATAAGGATCCTTGAGGAAAAACGATAAAAGAAAAAGTAATAGGGATAAAATGAATAGAGTAATAAAAATTGTTCCCACTAAAGTCACCTCTTTGATTAGGTTGAACCTTCATTATTTTACCACTAACTTTGACAAAATTCGACGATTTCAAAGTTAATCAAACAATTACTGGATTGGTAGGGAACAATAAATCGAAAGGATAGAGGGAATTTTATTCTGTATTTAAAGAATTAATCATAAGCTTTTTAAAAACGTACTAGCAATTCTTGAAGAAAGATGATATTATAGAAAAGTCGTATGAGCGAACTAGCTTTAGCTTTAATTTAGTTTGGAGGGAAATTACATGCGTGTGAATATTACGTTAGCTTGCACAGAGTGCGGAGACCGTAACTATATTTCTAAAAAGAATAAAAGAAATAACCCAGATCGTCTTGAGCTGAAAAAATATTGCCCAAGAGAAAAGCGTACAACTGCACATCGTGAAACAAAATAAGTAGCGGGATATTCCTGCTGCTTTTTTTGTTGTATCATAATATTAAGGACACTTCAAACTGTAGGGAACCATATATAGAAGTACTTTTACGAAATGGAGGAGGAATATCAAGTTGATTGGAAAGAAAATACTTCGAAAGGAAATCAAAGAAAGATTGCAAAGCTCCATATCAAAGGAGATTTATGAACACCGCTCCTATATCATTGCCCAAAAACTTTTTAAAGACCCTTTGTGGCAGTCTGCTCATACAATTGGGATCACGATTTCAAGTCCTCCTGAAGTAGATACATATCAAATTATCCGTAAGGCTTGGGATGAAGGGAAAAGAATTGTGATTCCAAAATGTCTTCCGAAAGATAGAAAGATGGATTTTCGTGTTTTAGATCGTTTTGATCAGCTGGAATCTGTTTATTTTGGCTTGCTTGAACCCATTGAATCGAAAACGGACTGGTAGATCCGAACGACATTGATCTTCTCATCGTTCCTGGAATAGCATTTGAAAAAGACGGTTTTAGAATGGGAGTTGGTGGAGGCTATTATGATCGATTCCTGCAAGCCTATCAAAGGAAACACCTTGTCCCTTGCTTTTCAGGAGCAAATTGTAAACGATCTGCCAAAGGAAGCTCATGATATTCCGGTTGCGAAAATTATTACAAATGAAGGGATCTTTACAGATTCATGATACTCAATTTATAATTATTCCTTCTTTATTGCAGTAACGGTGATTGCAGGTTATTATGTAAATTATTAACATTGACTGGGGCCATCGCAGCTTTTGTGATTGGCTTTCTTATTGTTTTAGGTATTGGGGATAAAAGGATTAATCATTCTGGGCTCTTTTTCTGTAGCTTCAAGTCTATGGTCGAAAATGAAAGAGTAGTCAACAAGAAGAAAGCAGAAGAGCTACTTGTGAAGGGATCACAACGTGATTGGCAACAAGTAATGGCAAATGGAGGACTTGCTGCCATGGCAAGTGCCTTGTATTACTATACAGGGGCACCAATATGGTTGTTGGGAGCATGTATTTGCATTGCAGCGGCAAACTCGGATACATGGGCTTCTGAAGTGGGATCGATGAGTAAAAGAAGGCCCATTAGTATCAAAAAGTTTAGGCGTGTTGATAGGGGAACATCAGGTGCTGTTAGTCTCCTTGGCACCTGTGCAGCTGTAATGGGTTCTTTATTAATTGCGTTAGCTTCCTATTTGATTTTTGAATTAAGAATAGCCGAATTTTATTTTATTCTTCTATTGGGATTTACGGGGAATCTGATTGATACCTTTCTGGGGGCATTCGTTCAGGCAGGGTACCAATGCCCTAATTGTGGTTTGAAAACAGAAAAGACAATCCATTGTGGCCAAAATACATATTTAATTACAGGTTATCCTTTTTTTAATAATGATACTGTTAATTTTTTGTCCGGATTTTTCACTCTGATCATGGGAATATTAATTTTTGGATGACATTTAATAAATGGTAATATTGATTACGATTTCACAACGAAAAAAAGAGGATTTAAGTAGGTCTCATTGTAATTTGTTTCACAATTTAATGAAAACATGCTTTTTTTGTGAAAAGTCGTTAAACAATAAAACATACATTGGAAATTTCAGGAGGTTTCAAATGAGAGATCGAGTGAATCGGGTAGTATTAATTGGAACAGGAGCGGTAGGCTCAAGCTATGCTTTTGCATTACTGAATCAGGGAGTTACAGAAGAACTGGTACTAATTGATGTAAATAAAGAAAAATCAGAAGGGGATGCCATGGATTTAAACCATGGGATGGCCTTTGCACCATCTGCCACAAAAATATGGTTTGGAGATTATTCTGATTGTAAAAAGGCTGATCTTATCGTTATTTGTGCCGGGGCTGCACAAAAGCCTGGGGAAACTCGATTGGATCTTGTTGAGAAAAATACAAAGATCTTTAAAGGGATTGTCGAAGAAATTATGGCTAATGGGTTTGATGGAATTTTCTTAGTAGCTACAAATCCAGTGGACATCTTAACGTATGCAGTGTGGAAATATTCCGGTTTAGCAAAAGAACGTGTGATAGGAACCGGAACCATTTTAGATACTGCACGCTTTCGATATTTACTGGGTGAATATTTTAATATTGATACAAGAAATGTTCATGCCTACATTATTGGAGAACATGGTGATACTGAATTACCGGTGTATAGTCATGCGGATATTGCCACACGACCGATTTCTGAATGGATAGAGAGAAATGAGCAGTACAAACAAGAAGATCTAGATCAGATCTTTGTCAATGTACGGGATGCTGCTTACCATATTATTAATAAAAAAGGTGCTACTTTTTATGGAATTGCGATGGGATTAGTTCGTTTAACGAAAGCCATCTTACAAAATGAAAATTCCGTCTTAACGGTTTCTGCCTATTTAAATGGTGAGTATGGACAAAGCGATATTTATATTGGTGTTCCTGCAGTGGTAAATCGTAGTGGAATTCGAGAAGTAGTAGAACTTGATTTAACTCAAGAGGAAAAACAAAAGTTTGATCATTCAGTATCTGTACTGACCTCCATAAAGGAATCTGTTTTTTAACTTTTCGCAAAGTCCCCCACTTCTATAAGTGGTGAGATGAATGCCAGCTTTTATCAATTCAGTGGGGGTTCAAACCCTGTCTGAATGAAGTTAAAGCCTCCGGCGGAGACATTCGATTTTAAAAGGAAGTTTATCGAGCAGCGAAGGTATTATCTGGGCGCAAATACGCCGAGGCGCATTTGATTTTTTATCACATCTTACTAAGTATGAAATTGGATAATTTTCTACATTCTATCTCAAACTATTCAGGAGGAGGGATGATGATGTTGAAAGTTTTATATCTCATATTAATTGCTGTAGGTGGATATTATCTCGTGCAAAAACGATTCCGTTTATTAAACTTTATTCTTGGAAATTCAATGGTTAGACGTTTTTTTGTAAGCTCGCTTATGAATATCCCAGCGATACGGAATCGTATAACAGGCATTGTATTTCCACAAAACCCCTATGCGTTTAAATAAGACCCTTTATTGGGTCTTTTTTATGTGGCTATGATTGTTAATAAATTTGATTCAGAATCCCGATAGCGAAGATGAGTCAATAGTCAACAACATTTTGTAAGAGAATTTTTTATTTTAATCCTTCCTAAAGGGGCAATTTCTTTACGAAAAGATTTAAAATGCCTATAGTTATATTTAAAAGAATCATGATATTTAAATGAGAAAGAAAGGAGGGGGAAATTTGAGTTTTCGAGAGGAATTTGTATTCTGGAGGCTAGCGCATTACTTTATTAGTGAACAAGAATACAATATTATACAATTATCAAAAAGTCAAAAAGAACTTTGGTTAGAAAAGGTGGAGAATAAAGAGGTACAGGTGATTCGTATTCTCTTACATAATCTCGATTGGAGTAATTGGTTACAACGAGATCTTGAAATGACCGTTGCAAATGGAGAAAGTATCCGTAAGCAGATTAAAAAAAGGTCGCTAAATGTGATCAATATATATGTAACACCATTTCCACCTGTTGATGACTATGAATATCGAATTGAAAAACCATTTTTACATCCAAATGGAGAAAAAACAAAAGTAACATCTATTATTTGCGATCAACAGAATGGAGTTAAAAATCTTGAAACGATCCTCCAAGATTCGATTGAAATCGAATGGAACAATGACTACTCCGAAATAGAGGTAGAAGTAGAAAAAAAGGCAACTTTATCTTCCGCTCGGCAAAAAGTCAAATCTGAAAAAGCAATTTTTGAAAATGGAAAACCATTCTTCACATACTTATTTATTGCAATCCAAGTCATTGTTTTTTTTCTTATGGAAGCAGCAGGTGGTAGCACGAATACATCTGTATTAATTAAATTTGGTGCTAAAGTAAATTGGCTTATATTAGAGGGAGAATGGTGGAGACTTTTTGCGCCTATCGTCCTCCATATCGGAATACTACATTTATTTATGAATACCCTTGCCCTCTACTATATTGGTCTCACAGTAGAAAAAATATATGGGAATGTGCGCTTTTTATTCATTTATTTACTTGCTGGTTTTAGTGGGGCATTAGCCAGTCTCCTATTTAGTCCTAACATATCTGCTGGTGCAAGTGGTGCGATCTTTGGTTTATTTGGTGCCATGTTGTATTTTGGTATAGTCTACCCAAAATTGTTTTTTCGAACGATGGGAATGAATATTCTCTTTGTAATCGGAATTAATCTGGTCTTTGGTTTTTCGTTTTCAGGAATTGATAATGCAGGCCATATTGGAGGTTTGATTGGTGGATTTATGGGTGCTGCGATTGTTCATTTTCCAAAGAAAAAAAGACTATTTGTTCAGATCTCCGTACTTTTACTGAGTATCGCCTTAATTTATGGAGCCTTCCAATATAGTACATCGCATTCTGGAAAATTGATAGATGAGCAATCAGCGCTTGTATTATCACAGGAATATGTTAATAATGAGGAATATGTTCAAGCATATGAGTTGTTGAATGAATTTTTGAGTCAAAATGAAAGTACAGCCAATTCTCTATTTCTCAAATCTTACGTAGAAATCAAATTAGATCGGTTAGATGAGGCAAAAGCTCATTTACTTCAAGTAATTGACATGAAATCTGATTTTCATGAGGCTTATTATAATTTATCCCTTATTTGTTTAGAAGAAGAGAATTTTGCGAAAGCAAAAGAGTACGCAGAACAAGCAGTAGAAAATCAACCTTCAAATGAAGATTATCAAAAGCTGTTAAATCAAATTATGGACTTGGAATCTGCTGCCTCAGGCTTACAGCTTCCCCGTTCGATAATTGACTGATGACAAGAAGATGTGTTTTATCTTTTGAAATTAAGATTAATGGGATGGAGCTGCCGCGTGGATCTGTAGTAGTGCCATCCTTTTTTTGTATACCAAGGAAATAATTTTTATAAAGACCCTCCCATAAACGACCAATTATTTCTTTTGTTTCTTGTGCATTAAAACCTGGAAGAGGTTTTTCTTCATATTGATAAATATCTGTTAATGGAAAAATGGTATAAAGTACTGGGTTTAACCCGATCGTCTTTTGTGCATTTTCTAGGGAGACTTGTAAGCGTTGCTGAATTAAGTTGTCAATGACACTCTTCCACTCTTGTTCTTCTTTATTGGTAGGCTGATGAAATGAATGTAATGTGCTGAATTTTGAATCGAGAACGTATAATTCATCATGTGTGATTTTCTGTGCACTCGTGATCGAATCATTGGAATGAATTTCTCCGTGATGAAAGCTAATCGTTTTAAAATTTGCACTTTCATTTTGTACGATTTTTTTTTCCATATTAATCTTGTCTGTTTGTTGTTTCCACTCTTTACCCATACTATCTATTAAGATTCCATTCCCATATAAAAAGCTTATATCTTGTCTTAGATAGGCTTTTCGGTCTAAATTGGAGCTTGTTCTCCATAGAATGGGATAACCTTCGTTTGATTTATCCAACAGTGTTAAGGAAGTTTCCGCAATTTTAAAATAAGCGTTTTGGTCAGCTGGAAAGTAAGTAAAGCTTTCCTCTGTCTGGTTTGTATAGTGTAAGATGGAATAAATAAGAATGATCATGATGGATATGGATAACAAGTGATTATATTTTCTCAAAGAGTCTACCCCTTCCTTTCATACTTACTAGTAGTTGCGTGATATTCATTTTTTCCTATTGGACAACTCCATTCCATATATATTCGTGTTTTTTTCATTCATACCATCAAGTTCTTACGTAGGATCATATTTACGTTCTTGAGAGGACTGACGATTTGCATTATACTTATTTGAAAATACATAACCGAAATTAAGAGGGTTTTAAACATGAAAACGATTTATGATATTCAGCAATATTTAAAAAAATTTGGCACGCTCATATACGTTGGGGATCGTGTTGCAGACCTTGAACTCATGGAGTCAGAGGTAAAAGAACTTTACCATGCAAAATTAATGGATATACGTGATTATCAGATGGCTATTTTATTATTACGCCAAGAAATTCAGTCTATAAAAGAGGAAAGAAAGATTAGTCACTAGGGGTGTTTGGTATGTCTGGGAAATGGCTGATAGGTGTTGACATTGGAGGTACCACGACAAAAATAGCATTTATTCAGGATTATGGTGAAATAATTGAAAAATGGGAAATACCCACAGATAACAAAAATCAAGGTAAATCCATCACAATGAATATTTCTCAATCCATTAAACAAAAATTGGTTGAACACCAAATGAAAATAGACCAAATAAGGGGAATTGGCGTGGGTGCTCCTGGTCCTGCCAATATAGAAACAGGAATTATGGAGAATACACCTAATTTAGCCTGGCATGATCATTATCCACTTAGAGAATTACTTGAAAACGAGACGGGCCTTCCTGTCATTATTAATAACGATGCGAATTGTGCGGCCCTTGGTGAAATGTGGAAAGGTGCAGGAGAGGGTGCAAAAGATCTCGTTTGTGTCACACTTGGAACAGGTGTTGGCGGAGGAGTCATTGCAAATGGAAAAGTCGTGCAAGGGGTTCATGGTGCTGCAGGTGAAATAGGACATATTACTTCAATTCCCGAGGGGGGAGCTCCCTGTAATTGTGGAAAAAGCGGCTGTCTTGAAACGATTGCTTCTGCAACCGGTATCGTCAGATTGGCATTGGAACGTGTGAAAAGCCCATTGAATCGTTGTCAAAATGGTCTTACACTACTTTATCAACAGAACGGGACGTTTGCGGCTGAAGATGTTTTTGATCTGGCAAGAGCTGGAGATAAAATAGCTCAAGATGTATTAGATGAAGTTTCTTTTCATCTGGGCTTCGCACTTGCGAACATTGCCAATACATTAAATCCTCATAAATTGATTATTGGTGGTGGAGTGTCAAAAGCAGGCAATATTCTTCTTAAGCCTCTAAAAGATTATGTTCAAAAGTTTTCATTTCCACCTGTAGCCTCCTCCACGGAGCTTACTTTGGCCAAATTAGGAAATAGTGCAGGTGTCATTGGAGCGGCATGGATGGTGAAAAATAGTACATTTTGACGTGACCATGGAATGATTTCCTCCTTATTACATACATATGATGTGATAAGGAGGAGAATCAATTGAAAATACGGGTCCGTTCAGGTGATACACTTTGGTATTATAGTCGACTGTTTATGATTCCGTTGAATTTAATTTTCGATTCCAATATTGGAATTTATGCACAAAAATTACTTACGGGACAAGAAATAGTGATCCCTGGTTTTACAACACAATCTTATCGCATTAAACAAGGTGATTCTTTTTGGAAGCTTTCGACATCCCAGAAATATTTCCGTGGATGCCTTCTTACTCTTAAATCCAACCATCAATCCGAATAAATTGATGGTAGGTCAGACTATACAAATTCCTAAAAGGATTAATTCCCTTGATATTCATAGACATTCAAAATACGATTTTGCTCAATTGCAAAGAGATATACAAACATTAAAGAGCCATTTTCCTTTTATTCAAGTGAACCATATTGGAAGTAGCGTTGAGGGAAAGGCTATTCAGGAGATCACAATTGGAAAAGGATCGAAAAAGGTCCATATGGATGCTTCCTTTCATGCAAACGAATGGATAACCACTCTCGTATTAATGTCCTTTTTAAATACTTATTTGTTATCTTTGACAAATAGTCAACCTATTCGGGGAATCAATATGATGCCACTTTACAGTTTAGTGAAATTATCGATTGTTCCCATGGTTAATCCAGATGGAGTCGATTTAGTGCTTAATGGACCACCAGCAGCATTAAGGGATGAATTGCTCACCATAAATAAAGGAAGCAGCGATTTTAGCGGGTGGAAAGCAAATATTAGAGGTGTGGATTTAAATAATCAATTTCCTGCTAACTGGGAGATTGAAAAGGAAAGAAAGGAACCCAAGTCCCCTGCACCAAGAGATTATCCAGGAGATGCACCACTAACAGAACCGGAAACGAAAGTAATGGCCGCTTTGGCAGAAAATAATGAATTTAATCGGCTTGTTGCGTTCCATACACAAGGAAAAGAGTTTTACTGGGGGTATGAAGGTCTAGAACCACCCGAATCAAGGTTGTTAGCGGCAGAGTTTGAGAGGGTTAGCGGATACAGAGGAATTCAAAATATAGATAGCCATGCCGGTTATAAAGATTGGTTTATACAAGAATTTCGAAAACCAGGGTTTACCATTGAGTTAGGGCTAGGCGTTAACCCACTCCCTTTATCTCAATTTGATGAAATATATAGTGAAGCAATTGGAATATTTCTGGCTAGCCTATATATGTAGGAACAGGTTGAAAAGAAACGATCGTTTAAATAAGATGAACGAGCTTTGATTGTTTATATATTTTTTGACTCTTTTATTTATTTAGAAAAAGTTGAAACCAATTCATTCCATATTTCGTAAGTATAAATAGAGTAAGATTTGTTATTTATTTGATTTTGATTTTCAAACTCCTTCGTATTGTTTAATGTGAAGAACTTATTCTATTAAAAGGATAAGATTAGGCAATATGGAGGGGTTGTTATAAATAACAGAGCCATTCATAAAAAGGCGGTGGGGATAGGCTAAATGAATAGAAAGGCTTTTTTTTTGTGGCCATTGTTATTGCTTTTATTGCTGGTGTTCGTAGGCTGTGAAAAGGAAACATCAACTATTTCACAACCTCCTGTTAATCAGAATAAAAAGGTAGAAATAAATTCCCAAATTCTAACCGCTCGGGACCTAAAAGAAAATTTACCTATTCCAATTGAGGAAGGGGAATTTGAAAAGGTATATGGATGGATCGATGGGAGAACAATTGTTTATTCAACAAACATACAAAATTACTCTAATGTTTATGCCTATAATCTAGCAGAGGGAAAAAATCGATTGATCAAAAAAATAGAATCGTCGATATCCTCTCTACATGTTAGCCCTTCAGGAGAATATTTATTGATTCGTTCACCCGTTTCACCAACCGAAATGATGATTTCAGTCATTCAAAAATCTGGAGAAGAACTTTATTCTGAAAAAATAGAAGCCTCTGATGTTGCCATTGAATGGAATCTTTATAATGAACAAAGAGTTCTAATTTCAACTTTTACAGAGGACTGGCAGAGTCAATCATTCGATTTGTCTATTGCAGATAAAAAGAGAACTGAAATCGAAGTGTCAAATCCATTTTCATATTGGTATGGTGAGAATGGACTCATTTATTTAAATTGGAACCAAAATGACCTTTCATTATTTGCAAATGTTTTTACAAAAGATTTATCGAGCCAAGTGGAGAAAGAAGTTTTGTCAAGTATCTTCCAAATGGATACATTTAAACGTTCTATCATGACCATAAAAATAGATCAAGATCCGTTGAGTGAAGCCTCTTATCACTTTTATGATCAGGAACTGAAATCAATTGGTTCATTCAAGACTCCTGCATTAACTCGTTTTTCGGATTGGTTGATTCCGTATTATGATTATAATGAAAAGAAAAATACATTTATTTCCTTTCAGCCCATAGAAAATGGTGAAGTGAGTACTTATAATCAAGGATTTCAACTATTCAAATATGAATTGAATCGTAATGAGAAGAAATCAATCATGGAAGGTTTGGAAAATGAGCCGTTAAGTTGTTCTCCTGAAGGAGATGTATGTTTGTATGGCTACTATTTTGAAAAATTAATTGATTTGGATCGTAAAATTGTAATAAAATTATCAGCATAACTGTAAAGAAGGAATGGTGAGGAAATGGCAATTGTGGATGTAACCGTGATTCCAGTTGGTACAGGGACAGCCAGTGTAAGTACTTATGTAGCAGATATTCATAGAGTGTTAAAGAAATATGAAAATGAAGGAAAAATACGTTTTCAGTTAACACCAATGAATACGATTATTGAAGGGGAATTGCCTGTTTTATTTGAAGTTATCCAAGAGATGCATGAAGTTCCTTTTGAAAAAGGGCTTGCACGAGTTTGTACAAGTATTCGTATTGATGATCGTCGTGATGTTAAACGAAAAATGGAAGAAAAAGTGGATCGAGTGAACCAGCTTCTCAGAGAAGAAGGGATATAAAGTTGTTAATGATCGAGAAAAAAGAAAAAGCATCCACTACGATGCTTTTTTTTGTCCTTATTTAGGCAGGGTAACCACTGTTTAAGATGGTCATGACAGAAAACCAGCCAAACACTAAAAAACTCCCACCTGCGAATAGAACTCCGAGTATATTTTTATCTTTTAATGATCGAATGGCCCCGATACCAGCAAGAATGGTTATTAATAAAAAAATAATCACAGTACCCATTTTCTTCCCCCTTTGTTCCGTGTTTTAACCAGTATTCAGTTAGAGCGAAAAGGATCATGTTCTAGTAAAAGATCTTAATTCCTTTTTGATCTACTCTCCTATTTTATAATTTTTCTGAAAATTTGTCGAGGTAGGAAAAGTAGGATTTTTCGTAATGTTTTATGAATAAGTTTCTGATTACTTCGCTTTCTTCCCTAAATAGTGTAAAATAATTGTAGAATATTAATGTTTATTGTAGGAAGGAGTAAAAAAAAAATATGAAATGGTCACAAGTGCCGCTAGGGCAGATGCAAACGAATTGTTATGTACTTGAAAAGGAAGATTCTACATGTTTAATTTTTGATCCAGGTTCTGAAGGAGAAAAGTTAATCAAGTTTCTTCGGGAAAAAGATTTAAATCCAGTTGGAATCGTACTAACACATGCTCATTTTGATCATATTGGGGCGGTAGACGTCATAAGGAATGAGTACAGTATTCCAGCTTATGTACATATAAACGAAAAGGACTGGCTCACGACACCATCGCTGAATTTATCTGACTTTATGAAGGTTGGTAAAATACAGGTGCAAGAAGCGGATGTTCTAATTCATGGGGAACAAGAATTGACAATCGGAGGCTTTACGTTTCAAGTTTTAGAAACACCTGGTCATTCACCTGGCAGCGTTTCTCTATATTTTGCGGATGAGGGAATTGTAGTTGCGGGTGATGCAATATTTAATGGGAGCATTGGGCGTACCGATTTACCAGGAGGAAACCGTGAACAGTTGCTCCAAAGTATTCATGAGAAGTTAATTGGCTTACCGGAAGAAACCACAGTACTTTGTGGACACGGTTCAGTAACCACTATTGGAAATGAAATGAACTCAAATCCATTTCTAAATGGATTCTAAACTAGAAAAGTAAAAAACCCTTCTCAAATGAGAAGGGTTTTTCTGGGAGAGTTCGAATTCTAGTAATGGGAGTATTACGGTTTAGATATTATCTAAATAATATAACAAACATAACACTATGTCAATAGTGTTAAATGGATCATAAGGAGTTATTATGCTTAATTATCTGAATAGTTATATAAATAAACAGCCTTTAAAGATGATTACATATGCCGAATATATGAATATTGTTCTTTACCATCCACAGCTTGGTTATTATATGAGGGAAGGTGAAAAAATTGGCCGGGGTGGGGATTTTATTACCACTAGTAATATGGCTGATATCTTTGGGGGTGCATTAGCTCGATGGTTTTCAAATTTAGTAAGAAAACAGTCGATTGCTCCACGAATTTGTGAAATTGGTGCAGGGAATGGTCGATTTGCAAAAGCCTTCTTGCAAGAATGGTATGCATCTGAAAATCCTGAATTAACTTATTTTATCGTTGAAAGTAGTCCGTACCATCTCAAAGTGCAAAATGAAAAGTTTGATAAAAATTGGCAGGTAAAACAAGTAGAGAATTTTGATGAACTCAAGAGCTTTAAGGGGTTAATTTTTTCAAATGAACTGTTTGATGCTCTACCTGTTCATGTGATAAAAAGGCAACAAGGTCAGTTGTTTGAAATGATGATTACAATGGAAGAGGATGAATTGATTGAGAAAGCTGTTCCACTTGCAAATGATCATATCATTCGGTTTTTGGAAGAATATAGAATCCATATCGTTGAGGGGTATCGACTAGAAATCCCTTTACAAATGCTAGAGATGATTTCTTCAATTGAAAAGGTTTTGGCAGAAGGAATGATTATTAGTGTCGATTACGGATATACAAATGAGGAATGGCAGGAACCTATTAGAAGAGATGGCAGCTTAAGGGGATATTATCAGCATAAACTCGTGAGCAATGTGTTAGTTCATCCAGGCGAAATGGATATTACAAGTCATATCCACTGGGATGTGCTCCAAAAGATAGGGGAAAAGTATGGGCTACACACTGTGGGGAAATGGCGTCAAGATGAATTTCTACTTTCTATTGGTATCTTGGATCATTTAGAAAATCATCATGATCCCAATCCCTTTTCAGAAGTAAGTAGAAGAAATAGAGAGATTCGGAGTCTTATTATGCCTTCAGGAATTAGTGCGGCATTTCAGGTCTTGGTGCAAGAAAGATCCCAATTCTCAAATCAATGGGGCTTGACCAAAGAGATTCTGGATAAATAAAGGGCTTTCAAATTAAAAAAGCAATGGAATAGCCATTGCTTTTTGTTGTGGATCTCATTGTCAGTGACCAGAAGTTCCTGGTATCATCATAAATGTTGTCCAGTATGTGAAACCGATGAAAAAAACTGTTAAATACGCTCCAAAAATATAAATATACATACGCTCTGTAAGTTTTAAATAACTAAGAAACACAAAGAATCCTGTTTGACATAAAAAAATCAATGAAGTTGAATACATATTACCTATAAAAAACATAATTGTAAAAATACCTGTCCAAAAACCTAAGACTCTGTACATACGTTCCATCGATATCCTCCCTTACTCAGTGAGTTTCAATCCTATTATAATGAAATATTCTGAAAAAGTAAATAACTTTAGTTAATTCAAATCTTACAATTAAAATAGGTAAGGAATCGTAGTCGTATCTATATCATTCAAGACAATAAATAAAGCAACCAGTAGAATTTCACTGATTGCTTTATTTGTTGTCTTGAACAGAATCTAAATTTTTTAGCTGTGAGGGACATTCAATTGATTATGCTGGCTTTATACGTACATGCTTCACAACCGTTTAATAGATTATCCCCTTCTACTAATTCGACATCTGAAAATAGGGAGCTAAACATTCCTTTTAGATATTGGGCGTGCATTTGACAAATACTTTCAATATGGTCTACTGCAATCTCTTTAAAAGGACAATTAAATATTTGAAAGGAAACTTTTGTATTGTCTTCGTTTGCTTGGAATTCTGGAGAAAGTCCTGCTAACGTGGAGGCATTTTTAATCATATTTAGTTTTTGATCAAAGGTAAGTGCTGAAACAGATTGTTGATTTCTAGATAATTCTTGTTTAATTAACTCTTCACCAAATTTTTTTCCAGTCTCATAGAGAGCTTTTTGACCAGGTTCCCCAAGTGAAGCCATGGTTTGGATGGCGATATTTGATAATAATTGATAGTCCCGATATGGAAAATGTAGTTGGATGACATCGTTTGACAGGCGATAAAGTCTGCTCGGTCTACCACCTTTTCCTGTTTTTTTTGTTTCAGAGACAAGCATATTTACATCTTCAAGCTTTGATAGGTGGAGTCTAGCAACATTGGGATGAATGTTAAAGTTATCCGCAATTTCTTGAACAGTTACTTCATCGTGTTTTTGTGTAACGTATTGATAAATATAATAACGAGTAGGATCGGATAGTACATTGGTTATTTTTAGCGTTTGTTCCAAATAAGTTCACCTCGGATAGTATATTAATTTCAAATCGTATTTTTACTATATAAATTCTATTATAATACGGCTTGGCGAGGTTAACACTATATTCACTATAAGTTTTTTAAAATGTTCACATTTAGAAGTGAATAGGGAATATTTGCTTGAAATTATTCGAAATATTAGTACTGTTTTTTTAAGTAACCATTAGTCTATGAATATTTTGTGAACACAATCATATTTTTATGTAATAATTTTTTTAAAAAAGCAGGAATAAAAGGAAAAAAGAAGAATTTTTACTAGTATAAATTTGAAAGGCGGTGTTTTTACCATTGAGTTATATTGAAAGACTCGCTAACAAAATCATTACTGATGCTGTTAAGAGTCACGCAACGGATGTCCACATTACCCCACGTAAAAATGATACCCTCGTCCAACTGAGAATTGCCAACAAGTTATTTTCAAAACGTACCTTTTCTACAGAAGATTGTGATCGTTTGATTTCTCATTTTAAATTTAAAGCTTCCATGGATATTGGAGAAAGAAGACGTCCCCAAAGTGGAGCATATTCGTTTACCACCTGCGGACAAATTATAGGGCTTCGTTTATCTACTTTACCGGCAAGTCATAATGAAAGTCTTGTTATTCGCATTCTTCCTCAGCAAGAAAGTGTTCCCTTTTTCCAAATCTCCCTTTATCCATCTATGACCCGTAAATTATTAGCACTATTAAAACATGCCCATGGTTTAATCATATTGACAGGGCCAACCGGAAGCGGGAAGACCTCGACTTTGTATGCATTATTAAATGAAACCATGCAGATGTATCACCGAAATGTCATCACTCTGGAAGATCCCATTGAAAAGGAAAATGAACTTGTCTTACAAGTACAAGTGAATGAAAAGGCTGGTGTCACCTATACAACAGGTTTAAAAGCCATTCTTCGTCATGATCCAGATATCATCATGGTGGGAGAAATTCGCGATGCGGAAACAGCGAGAATTGCTGTACGTGCGGCACTTACAGGTCATTTAGTATTGACGACAATGCATACAAGAGATGCTAAAGGAGCGATCCATCGACTATTAGAGTTTGGTGTTAATTGGCAGGAGATTGATCAAACGCTTGTTGCTATTACGGCTCAAAGACTTGTAGAGTTAACATGTCCCTATTGTTTAGGTGATTGTTCACCATTATGTTATGGGTATGATCGAGCAAAAAGGGCAAGCGTATTCGAACTTCTTGCTGGAAAAGCATTGTCTTCTGCGTTGGGGGAGTTAAGGGGAGAAAGGAATATGGTTTCATATAAAACGTTGCGTGAAGAAATCCGCAAAGGAATTGCTTTAGGATTTATTAAAGAAAGTGAATTTGACCGATGGGTATATACAAATGAAACGACATAAATGGACAGTAAAGGAGCAAACCACCTTTTTGAAAATGATGGGTGAGCTTTTACTTAGAGGATATCCACTCACGGAAGCTTTGGATTCCATTACTTTTCATCTTCCAAAAAACCGTAAAAACGAGATTAAAGAAGGAATCTATTGTTTAAAGGAAGGGTATCCCTTCTATTCTATACTACAAAAGATGGACTTTCATGAACACTTAATTGGCTATGTATTTTTTGCAGAGCAGCATGGTGGGTTGGCAACTGCGTTTATTGAAGGAAGCCAAATCATACAAAAAAGAGCAAATGATCTTGCTAAATTAAAAAAGCTGATCTCTTATCCACTATTTCTAATGCTCATAACAATTATTATCTTTACTTTTGTACAAAAATATTTACTCCCCAATTTTTCTTCATTATTTTCAACCATGAATATTGAAGCGAACTTTTTTACAAATGTTATTTATTTAGTTAGTGATGTGTTACCTATCCTTTTATTGTTTCTCCTCATTCTTATTCTCTTTTCCACATATTATTATTTTCGCTTTTTCAGAATTCTGCAACCGATTGAACAAAAAGTTAAGTTGATGAAGATTCCAATTGTTGCAGGTTTTCTTCGATTATTTTATTCACATTATTTTTCCATTCAGCTAAGTCACTTACTTTCAGGTGGTCTATCTATTAATGAGGCACTTTCCATGTTTGAACGAAATGAGGAGCAACCCTTTTATAAACAACTAGGGAGTGAAATAAAGTTGTTATTAAGAACAGGAGAGAAATTGGAGAATATTTTCAATTTGTATCCTTTCTTTGAGAGAGAATTGGCAATGATCGTAAAGCATGGTCAAGAAAATGGAAAGCTCGCAGAGGAATTATTATTCTTTGCCAATGTTTGCTTACGAGCTCTGGAAGAACAAATGGATAAATGGATGAAAAAAATTCAGCCTGTTTTATATATGTTGATTGGATTATTAATTGTATCCATGTATATGGCTGTATTATTGCCAATGTTTCATTTGCTAGAAGGAATTTAAACTAGTTATGAGAAAGGAGTTTATGAAAGTGTTAAAAAATCAAAGAGGTTTTACTTTAATAGAAATGATGATTGTATTATTAGTTATTTCAGTGTTGCTGATGATTACAGTTCCAAATGTGACAAAAAATAATTCAACGATTAATGAAAAGGGTTCTGAGGCTTATATTAAGATGGTAGAAGGACAAATCCAAGCTTATGAAATGGAAAATAAAGAAATACCAACGGTTAAAGCACTTGTAGATGGAAAATATTTAGTTAGTTCAGAAGGTCCAGCAGGGAAAACAATTCAGATTTCCACTGAAGGTGTTGTGACTTTAGTCGATTTACCATGAGTATGAAAAGTCAAAAGGGCTTTACCTTAATTGAAATATTGTTCGTTTTTAGTGTTTTTCTCGTCATCGCCTCGGTCTCTACCATTATCATTCGTCCTCAATATTTGATGTCTGAGAAAGAACATTTCCTTTCAAATCTCAGAGCAGATCTCCTCTATTCTCAGCAATATGCAATCTCCCAACAAAAACATTTAGTTGTTGTTATTCTTCCAAAGGAAAATCGTTATTTTGTAAAAGAAAAACTCTCAGGTAAATTTATTGTTGAACGGCCCATTCCCAAAGGGATAAAAGTGGAGCGAGGTACACTAGGCGCTTTAAGTATTGATTTTGAGTATGAACCAGATGGAGGCGTTAATCATTTTGGAACCATTTATTTCACAGCAGGTGAGGAGCGGTATAAGATTACACTGCAAATAGGGGTGGGGAGACTATATGTGGTTAAAGAATGAAAAAGGGTTTTACATGGCTGAACTGATTATCAGTCTTTCAGGTTGGTTATTGATTTCGGGCGTACTTGTTCCCATATTTATACAAGTCAATAAACAGTCAATTGAGATTCAAGAAAAATCAGAAGCTCTTCATATTTTATACGAGTATATGCAAACCGTAACCATAGAGAATCCTGTAAAAGAAAATAAAATTCTATCAGGGGATCATACGCACTACGAAATTGTATGGGAAATGGAGCAGGAGGATGGGAAAAGGGAGGTTTCGATACGCTATGAAAATGTGTTTGGTCGCACAATCCAGATATACGAAAGCACTCAATAACAAGGGCTTTACGATCGTTGAGATGATCATTTCTTTTTCTGCCTTCCTTTTTATCGTTTCCTTTATCCCACTCAGTTTTCGTTTCCTCTATCAGGATGGTTTTGTAGAAGAAAGGTTACAAAGAATGGAGTGGGAGGTATTTATTGGACAAGCAAAAAAAGAGATTAGAATGGGTGAAGGGATAAGTGTTGAAAATAATCGATTAACCTTTGTAAAAAATGGACAATCGATCATGTATGAAAAGTATGGGTCGAATATACGTAGAAGGGTTGATTTAAAGGGGCATGAGATTATGCTGCAAAATATTAAAGCAGTTACTTTTGAGCCAATCGCTAATGGGGTGCGAATTTCGGTTCAAGATCGATTTGATCAAAGTGAATCGCAGGTCATAAGAACAATGGTGCTTGAAGAGAGTTTTTATGCTCCATAATGAGAAAGGATTTACCTACCCCTTGACTTTATGTATGTTCATTATTTTTTCAATGGTTCTGGTTATTCATATTGACCAATATGTCATCGAAAAAAGAATGTTTATGGAAACCGAAACCATCTTAAAACAAGATTATTATTTGTTAAGCAGTGTGAGAAAAGTCGAAACGATATTGGCAACCAATGTAGAAACAGTAAATTCTGGATCATTTGAGTTTTATGATGGACATGCAGATTATCAACTAAAGAAAAAAACAGACACGATTTGGGAAATCAATATCCAATTGATGACAGGAAAGGAAATTACGATTACTGGGATTGCTTATTATGATTCTGATAGACAAAAGGTCATTCAGTGGATAGAAAGAAGTTAATGAATGAAAAAGAGAGCGATGATTGTTTTAAAAATGAGTATACAGGACATACTTACGATGAAACGCTTATATAAGTTGCGGAAGGTCGCGATTGCCTTTAGCAAAAGCCAATCGTGATGCGTTTCTCTATTCTAATGAGGTGTGTTCATGAAAACAAATGATTATGTAAAGTATATTACACAAACAGTCGTCCAATATATTGATCAGCCTAAAGACGAAAGAATAAAAATGCGTCAGGACAAAAAAGAGAGAAAAGCTTCATTTATATATAGATGGTTTGGGATCATTCCGTATGTGCTGATGTTAAAGATGAGAGAAAAAAAAAGTCATAAATAATGACTGTCCCAACAGTTGGGACAGTCATTATTTATGACATGGTTAAACGGCTTGATCGCTTAAATAAAAGATACCTCCATTTATGATGGACATCATAATTTTTGGCTCGTATTGATCTTTTAATGCTTCTTTTTCTACTTCATAACTTTCAGCTTTTACTTCATCATCTTTGTAAAAATGCTCAAGTAAATGTAAATCCTTCTCCCACCGTTTCCTTGCATCCTCCGCCCATGAATGATTTTCCTTTTCAACTTCGCTTTTTAAAAAATTTTCAATTCTTACTACACCGCTTTTTGGCCTAATTAAAGGAGAGAGTGTAAATGAATAGTCAGGTATTTTTGGAGTCAAATCTATTTTTAATAATTTTTCATGGAATTGTTCAACCATTTGTCCATTTATTAAACTGCAGACCGATTGATTTAAATACATCTTTTTTTCGATCACATTGATAGGAAATTTTTACATTCAGAGCAATCCAGGGTCATTAATGGTGTTTGCTGGTTCGATAAAGAAGTCGGTTTTTCATATAGGCGAATATAGCTGGCAAGATTTTTCGTTGATTGAAAAATTTGATGAAGACGGGGAGATCCAAAATGAATTGTTTCGCCCTTGATATGCTCTGGCACTGTGTCAGGGTCTGTTATTAAAGTTAGACTACATAGGATTTGGGACGCCCCCTGTTTTTTCTAGATAATGCCAATAAAATGGACGATTCATTAATTCTTTGTCTAATTCAATGGTTAATTGCACAGTCATATAATTAGGTTGCTTATCTACTATTTCACACTTATTTGAATGGAAATATCGTTCTAAAAATTTATGAATTTCCTGTTGCTGCATGTTGCCCGCCGCCTTTCATTTCTTCAGCAAATTGAATCATTGATGTAAAATTATCCATTTTAATTTTCATTTCACCTTCTGAGGAAGAATAATTAAATATATCGATTAAATGATCCTCAACATTTCCAACCTCAAACTTCGTTAAAATATCGTCAAGTTCTCCAATTACATTTTCAAATAGATGGATTTTTTCATATAAAAGCTTCAAGATATGTTCTTCTACCGTGCCTGTTATAGCAAAATTGTAAATCGAACATCTTTTTCTTGGCCAAGACGATGAATCCTTCCGATTCTTTGCTCAAGTCTCATTGGATTCCAAGGTAAATCAAAGTTAATAATATGATGACAAAATTGTAGGTTGATTCCTTCTCCACCAGCTTCAGTGGCAATAAGAACTTGAGCATTGTTTTTGAAAAAGTTCTCTCATCCAATCCTTTTTTCCACGTTTAAATCCACCGCGAAATGGAACAGAGCTAATCCCATTTTGTTTTAGAAACCATTGCAAATAAAGTTGGGTAGCACGATATTCAGTGAAAATAATGACTTTATCATTGATTTTTTGAATCAATTCCAGTGCTTTTTCTAGCTTTTGAATTGGATTGTACCGCTCTCAACTTTGGAAATTAACTTTTGGATTTGCCTGGTGATAGGTAGGGGTAGGAGTTCTTCTTTTTGAAGCATATTTTTTAAGGTATAATATACAGCTTCTCTACTACTACACGCTTCCCTTTGCAAAGTCATGATTGAAAATTGACTTTTATTTATAACGGCACCTTTTTCACCAAGTGAGCATATAGATTGATATAATTCTTTTTCTTCTTGAGAAAATTCAATACTAATGGTTTCAACTATACGCTTTGTCCATTCGATCCCAGTATCCGCACGACGATTTCGGATCATTACTTTATTGACCAATTCCTTTAAATGTTCATCGTTATCTAATGAACGGGAATCTTTCTTGTATTTTTGATAAAAATCGGTTTCACTTCCAAGATGTCCTGGTTTTAATAGGGATACAAGATTGAAAATTTCACTCGACTCGATTTTGAATCGGTGTAGCGGTTAATAGTAGACAAAATTTCTTTTTTAAATTTTGTACAAACTCATAGTTTTTTGTTTTATTGTTTTTTAATTTATGTGCTTCATCAATAATAATTAAATCATAATTCTGATTATAAATAATTTCCCGATGAGGGTTGCGCTTTGCAGTATCAATCGAGGAAACAACCACATCACATTGTTCCCAAACATAGCTTTTCCTTTGGGCAACAGCAGGAATAAAAAATTTACTATTTAGTTCAAATGCCCATTGTGATACGAGGGAAGCGGGAACTAAGATAAGCACTTTTTTTACAAGACCACGAATCATATATTCTTTTAAAATTAATCCTGCCTCAATGGTTTTTCCAAGACCCACTTCATCAGCTAGAATCGCTTTTCCATTCATATTCTCAACTACTTGTTTTGCTACTTCGAGTTGATGAGGAAGTGGAGTTAATTGGGATAAATGTTTTGGTGCTTGTAATCCTTCAAAATCTGGAATAACCGTATGATTTTCTACTTCAACAGCTAGTTTAAACAATTCCCAATTTCTCCAAGGTCCATCATTTTCCATTCGGTGTGAAAATCCTTCTTGCCATGAGCCATCAAACTCGATTTGCACGGTCATAATAAACACTCCTTCTCAAAATGGTATTGCCGAAATGTGTCGAAAATGGTAAGATTTATAATAAATATCAAAAGTTTTGAAATTTGTCACATTATGTGTAACTTTTTTCTTAGTTTTATATGGTTAGTATGACCCTATTTGAGAAACTTATTATAATGCGAATGATGATAAGGGGAGAGACTACTTTATGTAGCGCCGAAGGAGCAAACATGCATGTGTGAATCTCTCAGGCAAAAGAACTCTTGTTTGACGCAACTCTGGAGAGTGCTTCATTAGAGAGAGCCACCAAAGAGGAAAGCCTTTTTAGGTAAACTTTCAGGTAACCAGGACAGAGACCCCCCATATGTTCATGGGGAGGATTCTGTCCTTTTTTGTTTTTATTGCAATATATATTTACTTTTGAAGCAAGATAAATTAAGAAAGAGCTTTACATTAATTCATTTTTGAATAATAAAGAGCTGTCACAAAATTAGATGCAACTCTTAGAAGTCCTGTAATATGTTTCTTGCTTGTAAGTATTTTTAGCTGAAGGGGGATTATGTAGATGACTGAATTAAAACGTACACCATTTTTGAGTATTATAAGGAATATGGTGGAAAAACAATTGATTTTGGTGGCTGGGAGCTTCCTGTTCAATTTTCAAGTATTAAAGAAGAACATGAAGCTGTTCGTACAAAAGCTGGGCTTGTTTGATGTTTCTCATATGGGAGAAATTGAATGTCAAAGGAAAAGGACAGTCTTGCGTATTTACAAAAAATGTTAACAAATGATATTTGCAAAATTAAAATTGGTGGTGCACAATACACAGCCATGTGTTATGAAAATGGCGGAACAGTTGATGATTTACTCATCTATAAACTTGCAGAAAATGATTATTTACTTGTTGTCAATGCATCAAATATTGAGAAAGATTATCAATGGCTTGAGGAACATCTTGAAGGGGATGTTCAGCTTGATAATATGTCTGACAAAACAGCTCAACTTGCTTTACAAGGACCACTTGCTGAAAGGTTCTCGCAAAATTAGTATCAGATACATCGATTTAAGTGGACATCGGTCCTTTTAAATTTAAAAATGAAGTAGATATTGCATGGGAAGAAAGCACTTATTTCTCGAACTGGGTACACGGGTGAAGATGGCTTTGAAATTTATTGTGATCAAAAGGATGCAGCTGAATTATGGAGTGCCATTTTAGCTGCTGGTAAAGAAGATGGAATCTTGCCCATAGGACTAGGTGCTCGTGATACACTTCGTTTTGAAGCTAAGCTAGCACTATATGGTCAAGAATTGTCCCCAGAAATTACACCGCTTGAAGCTGGAATTGGCTTTGCTGTTAAACTTAATAAAGAAGCTGATTTTATTGGGAAAGAAGCACTGAAAAAGCAAAAAGAAAATGGAGTTCCACGCAAACTTGTTGGAATTGAAATGATTGACAGAGGAATTCCTCGTCATGGTTATCCAGTGTTTGTTGGTGAAGAACAAATTGGATGAAGTGACAACAGGTACACAATCACCTACTCTGAAGAAGAATATTGGTTTTGCATTATTGAAAGCTGAGTATGCAGTGATTGGAACATGAAATAGAAGTTGAAATTCGCGGTAAACATTTAAAAGCAACGGTTGTTGCAACACCATTTTATAAAAGAGTGAAGTAATGGACCAGGAGGAGAAGAAAATGAAGCATCGCTATTTACCAATGACTGAAAAAGACAAACAAGCTATGCTAGAAACAATTGGTGTTTCTTCTGTTGATGAATTGTTCAGTGATATTCCAGAAAAAGTTCGATTTAAAGGAGAATACAACATTAAAAAGGCAAAATCTGAATCTGCATTATTAAAAGAATTAACTCAACTAGCAGCGAAAAATGCAGATTTACGACGAAATACATCTTTCTTAGGTGCAGGAGTTTATGATCATTATATACCAGTAATTGTAGATCATGTTATTTCTCGTTCAGAATTTTATACAGCTTACACACCATATCAACCAGAAATTTCTCAAGGTGAATTACAAGCAATTTTTGAATTCCAAACGATGATTTGTGAATTAACAGGAATGGATGTAGCAAACTCATCTATGTATGATGGTGGTACAGCGTTAGCAGAAGCTGCAATGCTTAGTGCAGGTCATACGCGTCGCAAGAAAATTCTTGTTTCAAGTGCTGTTCATCCCGAATCAAGGGAAGTTTTAAAACTTATGCAAAAGGACAGCATCTTGAAGTGATTGAAATTCCATACAAAAATGGTGTAACAGATATTGAAGCTCTTAAAGAGTTAATGGATCAAGATGTTGCAGCTGTTATTGTTCAATATCCAAACTTCTTTGGTCGGAATTGAACCTTTAAAAGAAATTGAAGAAATTGCACATAAAGGGAAATCTTTGTTTGTTGTTTCAAGTAATCCGCTTGCACTTGGTGTTCTTAACACCTCCAGGTAAATTTGGTGCAGATATTGTTGTTGGAGATGCACAACCCTTTGGAATTCCAACGCATTTGGTGGACCACACTGTGGTTATTTTGCCGTAACAAATAAATTAATGCGAAAAGTACCTGGTCGTCTTGTTGGTCAAACAGTTGATGAAGAAGGGCGTCGTGGTTTTGTATTAACACTACAAGCACGTGAACAGCATATTCGTCGTGATAAAGCGACATCTAATATTTGTTCGAATCAAGCATTAAATGCACTTGCTGCTTCCGTTGCTATGACAGCACTTGGTAAAAAAGGTGCTAAGGAAATGGCTATTGCAAAATATTCAAAAAGCACACTATGCGAAAAAAGCATTTCAAGAAAATGGATTTGAAGTTGTTTTTGAAGGTCCATCATTTAATGAATTTGTTGTGAAATTAAATAAACCAGTGAAAGAAATTAATCAAAAATTATTAGCAAAAGAATATTATTGGTGGATATGATTTAGGTCGTGATTATCCAGAATTGCAAAATCATATGCTGATTGCGGTAACAGAATTAAGAACGAAAGAAGAAATTGATACTTTTGTGACAGAATTGGGGGATTACCATGCATAAAGAAGATCAACCGTTAATTTTTGAAATTAGTACACCAGGTCGAATTGGGTATAGTCTTCCTGAATTTGATGTTCCGGAAGTTGATTTACAAGAATTACTTCCAGCAGGATATATTCGTGAAGAAGAAGCAGAACTTCCAGAAGTATCTGAGCTTGATATTATGCGTCATTACACAGCACTATCAAATCGAAACCATGGTCTTGATTCAGGTTTCTATCCACTAGGATCATGTACGATGAAATATAATCCAAAAATCAATGAATCTGTTGCCCGTTATGAACGGATTTGCACATATTCATCCATTACAAGATGAGAGTTCCGTTCAAGGTGCACTTGAGCTTATTGTATGATCTCCAAGAGCATCTTGTTGAAATTACGGGTATGGATGAAGTAACATTTCAACCTGCAGCTGGTGCACATGGCGAATGGACTGGATTAATGATGATTCGTGCTTTCCATGAAGCAAATGGTGATCTTGCAGCGGACAAAGGTTATTGTTCCAGACTCCGCACATGGAACAAACCCTGCTTCAGCAGCAGTTGCTGGTTTTGAAACGATTACAGTTAAATCAAATGAGAATGGACTTAGTCGATCTTGAAGATTTAAGAAGGGTAGTTGGGGAAGATACAGCAGCACTTATGCTAACAAATCCGAACACACTTGGTTTATTTGAAGAAAATATTCTTGAAATGGCTGAAATTGTCCACGGATGTAGGTGGAAAATTATACTATGATGGAGCTAACTTAAATGCAGTTATGTCAAAAGCACGTCCTGGAGATATGGGATTTGATGTTGTGCATTTGAATCTTCATAAAACATTTACAGGTCCACATGGTGGTGGTGGTCCAGGTTCAGGTCCTGTTGGAGTAAAAGCAGATCTTATTCCATATCTTACCAAAACCAGTTGTGGCTAAAGAAGGCGATGAATTTGTCCTTGACTATGATCGTCCTCAATCCATTGGACGTGTGAAACCTTTCTATGGAAACTTTGGAATTAATGTACGTGCGTATACGTATATTCGTTCAATGGGACCAGATGGCTTGAAAGCAGTTACCGAGTATGCTGTATTAAATGCAAATTATATGATGAGAAGATTAGCACCATATCTTTGATCTTCCATTTGATAGACATTGTAAACATGAATTTGTTTTAAGTGGAAGACGTCAGAAGAAACTTGGTGTTCGTACACTTGATATTGCGAAACGTCTGCTTGGATTTTGGCTACCATCCGCCAACAATCTACTTCCCACTTAATGTTGAAGAATGTATGATGATTGAGCCGACTGAAACAGAATCAAAAGAAACGCTTGATGCTTTATTGATGCCATGATTCAAATTGCCAAAGAAGCTGAAGAAAATCCAGAAATTGTACAAGAAGCACCACATACGACAGTAATTAGTCGAATGGATGAAACGTTGGCTGCACGTCATCCAATTCTTCGTTACAAAAAAGAACAAGAAAATGAACCTCAAAATGTATAATAAAAAAAGCTGGCTCTTTAAGAGCCAGCTTTTTTAAAAGAAAATATGTGTTTTTGAACTTAGATCAGTATTTAACACATACAATTACTTTGTTTTTACTTTTCCTGTCCATTTTTTAAAGCCACCCTGTAGATGGGAAAGATCTTTATAGCCTTTTTTGTACAGGAGTTGTGCAGCACGTCCGCTTCTCATTCCACTTTGACAATATAAATATACAGGCTTGTCCGGACGAATTTCTTGCAATCGCATTTTCATCTGGGTCATCGGAATATTTCTTGCACCTAAAATATGTCCATTATCAAATTCATTCGGTTCACGAACATCAATTAACTGTGCTTTTCGGTAGCCTTCACGAAATTGTTCTTCAGTAAGGGTTTTCACAATTTTCCGTTGACGCAAGATTGTGTAACCGTAATAGATGATGAATGCAACGATCAGAATTAAAAGAATATAGAGTGTATCCAATATGTTGCCTCCTTTCGTACTTCACTTTAAGTAAGCCATATAATATTATATAAGTCATTAATAAAAAGAGTAAAGGAAATAGTGAAAAAAACTTTAATAATTGATCATCTTTGTTTTTAATATAATTTTTGTTAAAGTTAAAGTTATGGAAAAAGGAAAGCGAGGAATGTTAATTATGGAAAAAGAAACATGGAAGTTTGTTGACTCAGGTTATGGATCTCCTTCGTTTAATATGGCTTTAGATGAGGCTTTACTTGAATGGAACAGCAAGGGAGCATTTTCTCCTGTCATTCGTTTTTATGGCTGGAACCCACCTACCTTATCTATTGGGTATTTCCAAAAGGTGGAGAAGGAAATAAATCTAGAAGCAGTTAAAAACCAGGGGATTGGCTTCGTTCGTCGTCCTACGGGTGGTAGAGGCGTTTTACACGAGCACGAACTTACATACAGCGTAATTGTTCCAGAATCACACCCAATGATGCCTAACACGGTTGCAGAGGCTTACCGTGTTATTTCTGAAGGAATCTTAAAAGGATTTCATCAACTTGGTTTGGAGGCCTACTTTGCTGTTCCGGAAACAACAGAAGAACGAGAATTATTAAAAAGCCCACATTCAGCTGTTTGTTTTGATACTCCAAGTTGGTATGAACTTGTTGTTGAAGGTCGAAAGGTCGCTGGAAGTGCACAAACGAGACAAAAGGGAGTCATTCTGCAACATGGTTCTATTTTGCTGGATATGGATGAGGACAAGCTCTTTAGTTTATTCAAGTATTCAAATGAACGTGTAATGGAACGAATGAAAAAATCCTTTAAGAATAAAGCAGTAGCCATTAATGACCTGACATCTAATCGAATTTCAATGGAACAAGCAAAAGAGGCTTTTAAAAAAGGGTTTGAAGAAGGCTTAAATATCAACCTGGAGCCTTATGAGCTTAACCAAACAGAAATAGATTATGTTAACCAAATTGCTAAAGAACGTTATGAAAGCGATGAGTGGAATTTTATGCGATAATAGCGATTTGCATTTTGCTTGCTCTTCTTTTAGAAAAAGAAAAAATAGAAACTTTTCTAGCATAATTATTGCAAGTCTTGAATTAAGGTGAAATTTATCGAATTTCCCCGAAAATCCAACTTACACTCTATTATTCTCTTATTTCTACTTTCTTTTGTTTTTGACAAAATGAAAACTATTCGTTCTATAATCAATATGTTGTGTATGGAAAAATAAAAATAACACTATATATTGATTTTGGTGTATGCGTATGATATTTTAATATTACTGCAAAATTAAAAGTCCACTAAGAGATTGAATGTAAATGGATCCAGCTAAGGACTGCGTCTATTAAAGACTTTTATCTAAATCTATTTGAAGGAGTTGTATTTATGTCTGTTGCGTTAGGACAAAAATTGAATATGGATATTGAAAGATTAAACAAGGACATTGAACTTTTTCCTCAAGTTCATCCGATCACCCCGGATATGAAAATTACACACAAAGGGGTTTCACGTCTTGTAATGCTTGATCGTTATACGTTTAAGGATACGGAAAAAATCACACTTTCAAAGGGGGACTTTGTTGTCCTTACGATTAAAGAAGATCCTAAATTTCCTGCCAGAGGACTTGGTACGATTCTTGAAATAGACTGGGAAAAAAAGTTGGCGTTGGTATTAGTTGATGATGAATTCAAGGGGTCGCTTGATGATCCTGAAGAAATTAGGACTGGTGTGATTAAGCGTCCACTAGATGTTATCGAAAAGCCGCTAGAAGTTTATTATGAGCAAATTGCTAAGCGAAACGCGACCGGACTTGCTTCTGTAGAAAAAACAGAAGAAAAGCGTAAGGAATGGTTTGAAAAGTTCTACGGAGAATTAGTGAATTTAAACTTTATTCCAGCAGGTCGAGTACTTTACGGTGCAGGTTCAGGAACAGACGTTACGTATTTTAACTGTTATGTAATGCCATTTGTTCCAGATTCCCGCGAAGGAATTTCTGAACACCGTAAACAAGTGATGGAAATTATGAGCCGTGGTGGTGGTGTTGGTACAAATGGATCAACCCTTCGACCAAGAAACACGCTTGCAAAAGGCGTAAACGGTAAATCATCTGGATCAGTATCCTGGTTGGATGACATTGCGAAATTAACGCATTTGGTTGAGCAAGGTGGGTCAAGACGTGGTGCCCAAATGATTATGTTGTCGGATTGGCATCCTGACATCCTTGAATTTATTATCTCGAAAATGCAAAATCCACGCATTTTGCGTTTCTTAATTGAAAGTACACAAGATGAAAAAATCAAGAAACTTGCAAAAGATAAATTGAAATTTACTCCTTTAACAGAACAAGAAAAAGCAATGTACCAAGGAATTATTAATTACAAACAGATTCCAGGAACAGGTGGCTTTAGTGAAAATATTATTGCCCATGCAGAAGAAATTTTAGAAACAGGTGGAACATTCTCCGTTCACAATGCTGAATTCTTAACAGGTGCCAATATCTCTATTTGTTTAACGAAAGATTTTATGGAAGCTGTTGAAAAAGATGCAGATTATGAACTGCGTTTTCCTGATGTCGAAAGCTATGATGCACAGGGTATGAAAATATACAACGAAGAATGGCATAAAGTTGGGGATGTTCGCGAGTGGGAAAAACTTGGCTATAAAGTACGCACGTACAGAAAGATTAGAGCGAAAGAACTTTGGAATCTAATTAACATTTGTGCCACTTACTCAGCAGAGCCAGGAATTTTCTTTATCGATAATGCCAATGACATGACAAATGCGACAAAGTGCTGTACTGGCCTCACGTAAAAAGCGGTAGCGTTAGCAACAACTCCAGTGTGGGAGAACAACCCACTTGCACCATATGTACTGCCTGTCTGTAATTTAGCTGCGGTTAACTTAGCGGAAATGGCTGATAAAGAAACAAAAACTGTTAACTTTGAAAAGCTGAAAAGAACGGTTGAAGTTGGCGTTCGTATGCAAGATAATGTCATCGATGCGACACCATACTTCCTAGAAGATAATAAAAAACAAGCACTAGGCGAACGTCGTGTTGGTCTTGGTGTAATGGGATTACATGACTTACTGATTTATTGTGAAACAGAATACGGCTCTGAAGCAGGAAATAAGCTTGTGGATGAAGTGTTTGAAGTTATGGCAACAACAGCGTACCGTACGTCTGTAGAACTAGCAAAAGAAAAAGGCAGTTTCCCATTCCTAACTGGTGAAACAACTGAAGAAACCAATCGTCTACGTCAAGCGTTTATTGAAACAGGCTATATGAAAAAAATGCCTGAAGATATTAGACAATCGATTCTTGAAAATGGAATTCGTAATTCACACTTACTAACTGTTGCTCCCACAGGAAGCACTGGGACAATGGTCGGAGTCTCAACAGGACTTGAACCTTACTTCTCCTTCTCGTACTTCAGAAGTGGAAGATTAGGTAAATTTATTGAAGTAAAAGCGGATATTGTTCAGGAGTATTTAGATCAGCATCCTGAAGCTGATTCTGATAATCTTCCTCATTGGTTTATTACTGCGATGGAGCTTGAAGCAGAAGCACATGCTGATACTCAATGTGTGATTCAGCGTTGGATTGATAGTTCGATTAGCAAGACAGTTAATGCGCCTAAAGGCTATAGCGTAGAACAAGTTGAAAAGGTATATGAGCGTTTATATCATGGCGGTGCAAAAGGTGGTACTGTTTATGTTGACGGTTCCCGTGATTCACAAGTTCTTACGCTAAAAGCGGAAGAAAATAACTTAGAAGAAACACATAAGCATAAGAAAGAAAAACCAAAGTCTCATGTGGTTTTACTTGATACCATCAATGCTCTTCGTTCCACTTCTGTAACAATTGGATCAGAAGTTGGTGACACTTGTCCTGTTTGTAGAAAAGGAACAGTGGAAGAACTGGGCGGATGCAACACATGTACAAACTGTAACGCTCAATTAAAATGTGGTCTATAATACAAATATAGAAAAAAGGACGGGAAATTTAATTTTCCGTCCTTTTTTCTTTTTTTGATTGTCCTCTGTACTATTTGAGGAAACTCCGGATTAAAGATGTATCAAAGAGATCCATCTAATGGGAGTGGTTGCCATGAAATTAGACGGTGTTTTTTCTGGGGGAGGCATTAAAGGAATTGCTTTAATCGGTGCATACGAAGAAATTGAGAACAGGGGACACCGATTTGATCGTGTTGCAGGAGCGAGCGCAGGGGCTATAATCGCAGCCTTAATTGCAGCTCAATATTCCAGTAAAGAAATTTATCAGATATTGGATGAACTTAGTTTAGAATCGCTCTTAGATGAGCGGAAAACGATTCTTCCATTTGCTGTTACTAAATGGATTCTTCTATATTGGCGGCTTGGACTGTATAAAGGTAATGCACTTGAAGAATGGCTTGCCGAAATATTAGCAAGAAAAGGGCTAAAAACTTTTGCTGATCTGCCACCACAACATTTAAGAGTTGTAGCTTCTGATCTAACAAATGGTCGGATGATTGTATTGCCAGACGATTTAATTCAATATGGTATTGAACCCCGCTCCTTTTCAATCGCAAAAGCGGTTCGAATGAGTTGCAGTATTCCCTACTTTTTTGAACCTTGTCGTTTAAGAGGTAACCACGAATGCAATATCATTGTTGACGGGGGAGTCTTAAGTAACTTTCCTATGTGGCTGTTTGATCGAGAAAATATAAAAAAAGTAAGACCTGTATTAGGTATTCAATTAAGTAACCAATTAAAGGATATTCCGAAAAATAAAATAGACAATGCCATTCAATTGTTTGGAGCATTATTCGAAACCATGAAGGATGCCCATGATGCTCGTTATATTTCAAGAAGAGATGCGAAAAATATTATTTTTATTCCATCAAATGGTTTTTCCGCAACCGAGTTTGATTTATCAGATGAAAAGAAACAAGAGTTAATGCAACAAGGAAGAGAAAATGCAAGGGAATTTTTCTCTAAATGGAGTTACTAAAAGGATGTAAAATTCCATTATTAGTGGAAAGAAAACTTAAACTGGTCGGTATGGGTGCGTTATTGTAAAAAAAAACCGAGTCTCTAAAGTGAGACCCGGTTTTTCCTTTTTCCTTTTTTTCCCTCAATTACAGTTAAATGATTATTCGTTTGTTTTTTCCTTGCTCTAATAGAGGTTATATTACTAACATTTGATTTTCTGGTCTGTTTACCAGATTCTTTTTGCTGTTTTCTTTTAAGTGATCTTTTTGCAGCTTTAACAAATGCTCGTTGCTCGCGTTTTTCTGGGCTGGGTAGGTAAAAACGTTTCACAAGAAAGAATATAACGGCACCGGTTGCGATCATAATAGCAAATTTTAGTAATAAACCGGAAGGATTAGAAACAAGGAGGGAAACCATACCAAGGGCTGCTAAAGCAATAAGGCATACTACAAAAAAAGTAGAAATACGATTTTTCAAGAAAGCCACCTCCATTTACATAATAAGCAAATCTTTTGGTTTTTAAACTTGTTATCATTCTTGATGACAAAATAAAATGAAAACCATTTTTTCTATATAATTAATTTGACCCTAGAAAATAATGAAAGGGTCAAAATAATTGGAAACATATGTTTATTGCTGTGGATATGCAATGTATTGTACAATAATTCAGATAAAAATAACACTACTATATAATGAGTATTCGGAATAAAAAGTAAAAAGTCCTTTAAAGAATTAGTTATTTTTAGAAAAAAGGAAAATAAAACTGTTTTTCTTTTTCACTTACATAAAATATATCGTTTATCTCGACTAAACGGGCAGGCTGACTAACGAAGTTCGCCAAGTCCTGACGCAACGTCTGCACTAGCCATTCCTATGAATCGAAAAAACACCCCACAGATGGAAGTCTGCTTTATATACTATATGGGAAATTTCCATACTGAATACTCTTATTATTATTATTTTACTTAAAAAAAAAGAAAACCTCCATTATCCTGCTCTTTATTGTTTAACTATTTTTTTCTTTTCATAAGATTCGAAGGATTGATATAAAAACGAAGTGAACATGGAATGATAGGGTAAGTGATAATCTTTTATTAAAACAAATGCAAGGATTCTGTGGGAAAGGGCATACTAAAATAGGAGGTGTTATCATTGGCTGAAGAAAAACAGCAAAAAGAAGAACTTAAAGAGAAACCTATGTCTTTTATAACCCTTGTGGTATTGACGGGATTAATTGGCGGCATTGCTTTTAGTAGTTTAAGCTATCTTGCTTACATATTTAACTTCACAACTATCCCACCTCGTGTCATTTTAGAACCATGGGCACTAGGAAATTGGAAGAAGGAGTGGCTTGGTACCGTCATTTCCATTTTATTAATTGGTGCACTATCGATTGTGGCAGCAATTATATATTATGCAACATTAAGAAAAATCAATAATATGTGGATGGGGATTATCTATGGGCTTATTCTTTTTCTACTTGTGTTTATTGTATTAAATCCACTATTTCCTGGGATTGAGCCCTTTAAAGAAACGGATTTGAATACTCTTGTTACTACGATCTGTTTATATATTGTATACGGGTTATTTGTGGGATACACCATCTCCTATGAGGAAAATGACAATCCAAATCAATTTAGAAATGAGAATAAGGAAACATCATCATAAGATATTTCGCTCTAGGTACGTATATATTATGATAGAATGATCATATTAGTTTCTTCTATATTTGAAATTAATTGTATAAAAGACCTACTATACTATATAGGTTATTGTAAAGGAGAGCGAATCACTTGGAAAAAATGGCAAAGCTACGTGCTGCTTTTGAAAACCAAGGGTTGGATGGAATCTTAATAACAAGTGTACATAATCGTCGCTATTTATCGAATTTCACTGGCTCTGCAGGTGTTGTGCTTATCAGTCGAAACCAAGCACACTTTATCACCGATTTTCGTTATGTAGAGCAAGCATCCAAACAATGCATTGGTTATGAAATTATTCAACAGAAAGAAAGTATTCCTGAGGAAATTGGAAAGCTTGTTGATTCAATAGGGATTAAAAAGCTTGGTTTTGAACAAGATCATGTCACTTTTTCATCTTTTAAAGTGTTTGAATCTGTTATCAAAGCTGAGTTAATACCATTTTCGGATATGATTGAAAAATTACGCTTGATTAAGACAGACTCAGAGATTAAGATATTAAAGGAAGCAGCTCGTATTGCAGACGCTGCATTTGATCATATTTTACAATTTATTCATCCTGGTATATCTGAATTGGATATTTCAAATGAATTAGAGTTCTTTATGAGGTCCTCAGGTGCTACATCATCTTCTTTTGATACAATTGTCGCTTCTGGTCAACGTTCAGCTCTCCCACATGGAGTCGCAACAGACAAAGTAATTGAAAATGGTGATTTGATTACAATGGATTATGGTGCCTATTATCAAGGGTATGTTTCAGATATCACTCGTACAGTTGCTGTAGGAGAACCATCTGTTCAGCTGAAGGATATTTACGAGATTGTTCTTGAGGCTCAAAGACGTAGGTGTTGCAGGTATTAAAGCCAGGAATGAGTGGGAAAGAAGCAGATGCATTGACAAGAAACTACATTACGGAAAAAGGGTATGGAGAATATTTCGGACACTCTACCGGTCATGGAATTGGTTTGGAAGTACATGAAGGTCCAGCACTATCTCTAAAATCGAATATTGTGCTAGAACCCAGTATGGTGGTAACCATTGAACCGGGCATATATATACCAGGACTTGGTGGTGTTCGAATTGAAGACGACACCCTTATCACAACAGAAGGCAATGAACTACTGACACACTCTGTAAAAGAACTTATTATTTTGTAATGAATTTAGGAGGATTTTTATATGATTTCTGTTAACGATTTTAAAACAGGATTAACCATTGAAGTAGACGGAAGCCTTTGGCGCGTCATAGATTTCCAACATGTTAAACCAGGTAAAGGAGCAGCGTTTGTTCGCTCAAAACTGCGTAATTTACGTAACGGTGCCATTCAAGAAAAGACATTCCGTGCGGGTGAAAAAGTAGCAAAAGCACAAATTGATAATCGTAAAATGCAGTATTTATATGCAAACGGTGATCAACATGTATTTATGGATACTGAATCATACGATCAAATTGAATTATCAGAAGATGCAATTGAATATGAATTGAAATTTTTAAAAGAAAACATGGAAGTTCACATCATGATGTATCAAGGAGAATCACTTGGGGTCGAGCTTCCAAATTCAGTTGTATTAGAAGTAACAGAAACTGAACCAGGAATTAAAGGTGATACAGCGTCAGGTGGTACAAAACCAGCAACGCTTGAAACAGGTCTTGTCGTACAAGTGCCATTCTTTGTTAACCAAGGTGATCACTTAATTATTAATACAACAGATTCTAGTTATGTTTCAAGAGCTTAATTGAAATAAATCTTTCCAGACTCGCAACAGTCAATAGACTGTTGCTTTTTTGCGTTCTCTTAGTAAATCGGAGAGTTCTATTACATTTCCTTTTTAGAAGGAACTCTTTCAAATCAAGGTCATATTGTGGTCAAGCATGCATACATTTTAATGAGTGATCATTCAAAGTGCGGAGGAGGAAAGTTAAAGTGGAAATACTTCTATCCTTTTTACCTAAAAATATATCCAATCAAATTTCAAAAATCCCTCCTAATCAAATGAAAGAAATTGAAGAAATTCGTGTTCGAGTCAATCGCCCTCTCGAGATCGCAGCCAGTGGTGTAGCAAAGTTTCTACCTTATACAGTCCAATCGGAAGATGCAGACCATCTGCTAAATAAAATCAGTCACTTTTCCATATATGCACTTGAAGAAGAGTTAAAGCGTGGGTATATAACCATTGAAGGGGGACATCGAGTTGGATTGGCGGGAAAGGTTATTCTTGAAGAAGGAAAAGTAAAGGCCATTCGAGATATTTCATCCTTTAATATCAGAATTGCAAAGGAAAAAATTGGTATTGCAATTCCGCTTATTAAAGATATCTATACGGAAAATTGGCTCCATACCATGATTATCGGACCACCGCAAACGGGAAAAACCACCTTATTAAGAGATATTGCTCGCATTATTTCAAGTGGAGATGATAATGGGAAATTTCAAGCATCTAAAGTGGGTATTGTTGACGAGCGATCTGAAATTGCAGGTTGTGTAGCAGGGGTGCCACAAATGACTTTTGGACCAAGACTTGACGTGATGGATGCATGCCCAAAAGCAGAGGGAATGATGATGATGATTCGATCCATGAGTCCAGAAGTTCTAATTGTTGATGAGATCGGTAGGAGTGAAGATGCAAATGCCATTATGGAAGCGGTAAATGCTGGCATCAAACTAATTATGACAACACATGGTGAGTCATTAGATGAAATTAAGAAAAGACCCATTCTAAAGACGATCTTGAATGAACAAATTTTTCAGCGCTTTATTGTGTTAAGTAGGAGCCAGGGTCCTGGAACTATAACATGTGTATTAGACAATGAGGGCAAAAGGTTAGGGACTAAAGTGAGAGTGAAATAAATGATCAAAATAATAGGCGCCATATTAATCGTATTCGCGACCACTTGGACTGGTTTTGAAATGGCCAAACAACTAACGGAACGTTCTCGTCAACTTCGTGATTTAAAGACAGCATTGCAATCATTAGAAGCTGAAATTATGTACGGTCACACCCCCCTTCATGAGGCAGCAAGAAAATTAGCAGATCAGCTCTCCAATCCATTACAATCATTTTTTGCAACGTTTGCAAAAAAACTGATTGAAACGGAAACAATCGTCCGTGATGCTTGGGAAGAAAGTTTAAAAGAAATATGGGGAAAAACGGCATTAAAAAAGAATGAGTTTGAGATTATGAAGCAATTTGGCGAGACGCTTGGTCGTCATGATCGGGTATCTCAGCAGAAACAAATTCTGCTCACTTTGACCCATCTAGAAAGAGAAGAAAGAGATGCAAGAGATAAGCAACAGAAGTACGAAAAAATGATGAAGAGCATTGGCTTTTTATCGGGACTATTATTAATCATTTTATTAATGTAGCGGTGAGGAGGAAAAAAGATGGGGCTTGAGGTAGATATTATTTTTAAAATTGCTGGAGTAGGAATTGTGGTTGCTTTCTTACATACAATCCTCGATCAGGTTGGCAAAAAAGAATATGCCCAATGGGTGACTCTATTTGGCTTTATATACATTTTATTCATGGTGGCATCCATTGTTGATGATCTTTTTCAAAAAATCAAATCCGTGTTCTTATTTGAAGGATAAAGGGGGTCTTCGCAATTGAAATTTTTCAAATAGTTGGAATCGGGCTCATTGCTACGTTTCTTGCTTTAATTGTGAAGGAACTAAAACCAAATTTGGCTTTTCTATTAATCTTGTTTGCAGGGTGTGCGATCTTTCTTTTTTTAGTCGATCAAATTTATGACATCATCTCTATGATTGAAAAGATGGCCATTAATGCGAAGGTAAATCTTGTTTATGTGGAGACGATTCTGAAAATTATTGGAATTGCGTATATTGCAGAATTTGCTGCCCAAATCTCAAAAGATGCTGGACAAGGTTCACTAGCATCTAAGATTGAATTGGGTGGAAAGGTGTTAATTTTAGCAATGGCCATTCCTATTCTTACCGTAATGATTGAAACGATCATTCAGTTAATTCCTAATTAATCCAATTCTATCTATTCATCATGATTTAACTTCATTCAGCAGAAGGTTACCGAGCGAGCTAAGGTATTATCTGGGCGCAAATACGCCAAGGCGTATTTGATAAGTTGAAAAGTGGACTTAGATACGAAGTATAGGATGTTGTTCTGTTGAAGACATCCTGTAGTTTTATATCTACGTCCATAAGAAAGAATGCCTTACGCTTTTCATAAAAGAGGTGAAGGAATTGAATCAGAAGCTGTCGATTGTTCTTCTATTGTATGTTGTTGGATCCTTTCTCCTCATTCCAAGTATACAAGCATCACCGCAAGAGGAAAGTTCAACTGTGGAATCTGTAGAAGCCGGTCTGGAGGATATGGTACATTCACAGTTGGAATCCCTGAACATGGATGAACTAACAGGGTTTTGGGAGGATATCATGGATGAGTATGGTGGATTCTTACCAGAGAGCCAGAAGGGTAGTTTATATGATTTTATTAAAGGGGATAAGGAGTTTTCTTTAAAAGAATGGCTTTCAGGTATATTAAAATTTGTCTTTCATGAATTAATAGCTAATGGTAGGCTTTTAGGCTCACTTGTATTATTGACCGTTCTTAGTATGTTTTTACAATCTTTGCAAAATGCATTTGAAAGTGGAACCATCAGTAAAGTGGCCTATGCGGTTGTTTACATGGTGTTGGTGATTATTGCATTGAATAGTTTCCATGTTGCAGTATCTTACGCCATGGATGCGATCAGTACGATGACTAGTTTTATCATGGCATTAATCCCTTTATTGCTTGCTTTAATCGCAGCTTCAGGTGGGTTAGTATCTGCTGCTTTTTTCCATCCAGTCATTTTGTTTTTAATGAATATTAGCGGAGTCTTTATTCAAAATATTATCTTGCCCTTACTATTTCTTGCCACATTACTAAGTGTTGTAAGCACATTGAGTGATCAATATAAGGTGACACAGTTGGCTAATTTGTTACGAAACGGAAGTATTGCACTTCTAGGTCTTTTTTTCACCATTTTTCTCGGAGTGATTTCGGTACAAGGAGCTTCTGCAGCCGTAACGGATGGGATTACCATTCGGACAGCAAAATTTTTAACAGGAAATTTTATTCCGATTATTGGAAGAATGTTTACGGATGCTACGGATACTGTACTCAGTGCATCCGTTATATTGAAAAATTCTGTTGGAATTGCTGGTGTTGCGATATTGCTGATTATTGTTGCTTTTCCAGCTATGAAAATATTGATTATTGCCCTTATTTATAAATTTTCAGCGGCAATTCTACAGCCGCTCGGGGGCGGGCCGATTATTAAGTGTCTCGATATTATAGGAAAGAATATTATTTATGTATTTGCTGCGCTTGCGATGGTATCTTTAATGTTTTTTTTAAGTATCACAGTTATTATAGCAGCCGGTAATTTAACGATTATGATGCGGTAGGGGGGGATGCCCGAATGGAATTTATTAAAGAATGGGTAACAAACATTATTTTATTTGTTCTGTTTGCGACAATGATTGATATGCTCCTCCCTAGTTCTAAGTTTCAAAAATACACAAAAATGGTGACGGGTTTATTGCTTATTGCGATCATTTTAACGCCTATTTTTAATCTTCTCACTCAAGACTTTGAAGATACGATGACTGGCATTTCTAATTTAGAAATTTCAAGCGGAAATCAAATAAATAATTTAATCGATTTGCAGAAAAATGAAATACAAGCGTCACAAGATGCATATATTTTAAAACAAATGGCTGTCCAGCTGAAAGAGGACGCAAATGAGGAGTTGATGGATCAATACGGATTAGCAATTATAAATATCGATTTAGTAGTAGATGCCCAAAATCAACAACCCTTTCCAGAAAACTTAAAAAAAGTGGTTCTTCAGTTAGAACAGCCTAAACAAACAGAAGAAGCTGTAGAAGTGGTTAAATCTGTTGAAATTAGTACTCAGCAACCTCTTCCAATGCAAAAGGAAAATGAAGATAACGATAAAGTAAAACAACTTCTTTCTAAAAAATGGGATGTAGAGGAAAAAGTGATCGAGCTTCAGATAGAAGGGGGGGCAAGAGAAAGCAATGAAACAAGATAAAGAAAAAGAATCTAATTCATGGTTCAAAAAACAGTTTTTCAAAGACGATCAATCGAATCACAAAAAGGGAAAATATATTTACTTAATCGTCGTTCTAACAGTGGGAACCATGATCATGCTGATAAGTAATTTATTTATAAATAATGAGTCTTCTCAAAATGCCTTACCTACTTTAAAAAATAATGCATCCATTCAAACTGAAGAAAACGTAGAGACGTTTGGACAAAAAGACTCAACTGGAAATAGTGTTATTGGTGATTATGAACGTGCATATGAAGTTCAGCTAAAAGAAGCGCTGGATTCAATTGTTGGAGTGAGCGATGTATCGGTGGTGGTAAATGTAGATGCTACTGAAAAACAAGTGCTAGAAAAGAATAGAAAAAGCCAAACACAATTAACCGACGAGACAGATCGTGAAGGTGGTAAACGTAAGGTTGAGGATCAATCTACAGATGAACAACTTGTGATTATTCAGAATGGAGAAAAGGAAGTTCCAATTGTTGTTGAAACGAAAAAGCCAGCTATTCGAGGTGTCCTAGTTGTCGCTAAAGGAGCCGATAATATTCAAGTGAAAAAATGGATTGTTGAAGCAGTAACACGATCTTTAGATGTTCCAAGCCATAGAGTTTCGGTTTTGCCGAAAAAAACGAAGGGGGAATCTTAGATGTTATTAAAAAAACAAACAGTGTGGTTATTAACAATGTTAAGTTTGGTTGTCGTATTATCTGTATATTATATTACTTCACCAGAGCAGCAGCAAAATGAATTAGCTGTTGTTGACGAAGAGCAGGAACAGAGTGAAGAACAAGTTAAAGAACAGGATCAAGAACAAATTCCAGAACAGGATATGAAACAAACACAGAGAGGAAAGAGTGAAAAGCTAGTGTGGAGGAAGATTCAGCTTCTAATGGAGCCGCTGAAGATGAGCAAATTATTACGAATGCTGCTGGAGATGAGGTCTTTGAAACACTTCGCATGCAATTAGAAGAAGAGAGAAGTCAAATGAAGGAAGATCTTCAATCAACGATTGCTTCAACGGAACTTCCTGCAGAAGAACGTAGTGAAGCAAAAGAGCAAATGGATGATTTAAATGCAATTGCACAAAAAGAGTTATTACTTGAAACGTTAATTAAAGCAATGAATTATGAGGATGTTTTAGTGCGTGCAGATAATGAGCAAGTGAATATTACAGTGAAAGCAGAAAAACAATCAAAAGCAGAAGCTAATAAAATTATTCAAACCGTTAGAAGTGAAATGGGCCCATTACATGCAGTCGTTGAATTTCAAACACTGAAATAAAAGCTATGTTTCATCACTATGCCAAATAAAAACGATTCAATCGAATGAGATAAATCATCCTTTCATAGTAAAAAAGGAGTGAAAAAGCCTACAGCTTTTTCGCTCCTTTTCTACTATATTCAGGAAAGATCTATATTTAATAAAACTTTATTAAATATTAGATTATTTTATTTAAGAGCCGTCAAGGATATAATGGGTATAGAAACGGTTGTTGTATTTTGATAAGGTCTTATCGTATGATATTAGTATCTGGTTATGAAACTTAGGATAGGAGGCTTTTAACCATGTTAAAAGTGCAAGAAATTAGAGAACTGATAAAGCTAATTGATCATTCAAATATTGATGAATTTATTTTTGAACAAGAAGGTTCGAAAATACAAATGAAAAAGAACACTTCCGAAATGGTGAATGTTGTTCAGTCTAGCAAACAACCAGTGGCAGAAATGGTACATAAACCGAAAGTTGCTGAACCGTCAATGAAACAAGCAATGGCTTTAGAGACGGTTAGTGAGTCAGTGACAACAGTAGAAGAAGATGCAAGTTTACATAAAATTGTATCCCCGATGGTTGGAACGTTTTATCAATCTCCATCTCCTGACGTGGATGCTTATGTAAAAGTGGGTTCTAAAGTAACAAAGGATTCGATTGTTTGTATTGTTGAAGCTATGAAGTTATTCAATGAAATCGAAGCAGAAGTAGATGGAGAAATTGTAGAAATACTAGTTAAAAATGGACAATTGGTTGAATATGGTCAGCCTTTGTTTCTAGTTAAGCCCGAATAAGGAGTTGCTTTTTGAATGATAAAGAAACTGTTGATAGCAAACAGAGGAGAAATAGCGGTACGGATTATTCGTGCTTGTCGTGAACTGGGGGTTGAATCCGTAGCGGTTTTCTCAGAAGCTGACAAAGAGGCTCTTCATGTCCAATTGGCTGATGAAGCTTATTGTATTGGACCAACTGCATCTAAAGATAGCTATTTAAATTTTACGAATATTATCAGTGTGGCCAATTTGACTGGCTGTGATGCGATTCATCCTGGATATGGATTTTTAGCAGAAAATGCTGACTTTGCTGAACTATGCCGTGATTGTAATATTATTTTTGTAGGACCAACCCCTGAGGCTATTTCAAAAATGGGTACTAAGGATGTTGCGCGTGAAACGATGAGAGAAGCTGGTGTCCCAATTGTTCCAGGCTCTCAAGGGATTATTAACACAATTGAAGAAGCCATGGATCTTGCAAATACGATTGGGTATCCGGTTATTATTAAAGCAACTGCAGGCGGTGGAGGAAAAGGAATCCGCGTCGCAGCGAATGAAGCGGAGTTAATCAAAGGAATTAACATTACTCAGCAAGAAGCTTTAACTGCATTTGGAAATCCAGGTGTGTATATTGAAAAATATATTGAAGATTTCCGTCATGTTGAAATACAAGTGATGGCCGATAACTTTGGAAATGTGATTCATTTAGGAGAGCGAGATTGCTCAATCCAAAGAAGGTTACAGAAACTACTTGAAGAATCTCCTTCACCTGCTCTAGATGGAGAAATTCGGGAAGAAATGGGTCAGGCTGCAGTAAAAGCTGCAAAAGCTGTTGATTATACAGGTGCAGGTACGGTAGAATTTATTTATGATTATCATCAACGTAAATTTTATTTTATGGAGATGAATACTCGAATCCAGGTTGAGCATCCTGTCACAGAGCAAGTAACGGGAATCGATTTAATTAAAGAACAAATTTATGTTGCTTCCGGTGAAAAGTTACAACTAACTCAAGAGGAAGTAACCTTTACAGGTTGGGCAATTGAATGCCGAATAAATGCAGAAAATCCTGAAAAGAATTTTATGCCTTCACCTGGTCGAATTAAAATGTACTTAGCTCCAGGTGGATTAGGTGTCCGAGTTGATTCAGCTGCATACCCAGGCTATGTAATCCCTCCCTATTATGATTCGATGATTGCCAAGGTCATCACATATGGAAAAACTCGTGATGAAGCCATTTCACGAATGAAAAGGGCTTTGAGTGAATTTGTGATTGAGGGCGTTCATACGACGATTCCATTTCATCTTAAATTGCTTAATCATGAAAAATTCATTGAAGGCGAGTTTAACACAAAGTTTTTGGAATTACATGATGTGATGAATTCAGAAGAATAAGAGGAGGTAAAGGGATGAGCGAAAAAAATATTCTAGAAATGAATGCGGGAAATAACAATCTTGGTAAAGTAGAAATTGCTCCTGAGGTGATTGAAGTCATTGCTGGTATTGCTGCTTCTGAAGTTGAAGGGGTGGCACAAATGAGAGGCAATTTTGCCGCTGGAGTCGTAGAACGTTTGGGGAAAAAGAATCATGGTAAAGGTGTTAAAGTTGAACTTTTAGAAGAAGGGATTAAAGTGGATGTTTATTGTGTGATGAAATTTGGCGTCTCCATACCACATGTTGCACAAGGTATCCAAGATAATATCCGCCAAGCCCTTTTTGATATGACAGCTCTTGAAACGGAAGAAATCAATGTTCATATTGTCGGAATACAATTTGAAAATGCAAAATCTGAACTAGGATACGAAGAAGAAATGTAATAAATAAAATACCAAAGACAATTTGTCTTTGGTATTTTATTTATCTTCACTTAAGGGGCAGGCTGACTAAGTTCGCACCTCAATCACACTATGCTTGATCGAAGGCTTCTTTTAGAGAAAAAGAAGGGTTTATTCTACAAGAGTGATAAAAACGATAAGGGGTGTGCGAATCCTTTCGAGATATGCTATTATCTTCTTATGTTAAAATGGACATTATAGTGTTAAAAAGGAGTTAAGAAATTAATGAAAAGAAGAACAGCAAGAGAAAAAGCGTTACAAGCCATTTTTCAAATGGATGTTAGTCAAGTGACAAGTGAAGCAGCGCTAGAACATGTGCTTAATGGTGAATCAAATGACCCTTATTTAAATAGACTTGTTACGGGTACTACTGAACATATCGAAATAATTGATGAGGTCATTTCAAATCATTTAGAAAAATGGACGATTGATCGGCTCGCAAACGTTGACCGAAATCTATTAAGACTATCAGTATATGAATTGATGTATTGCCAGGAGGATGTTCCTCCAAATGTAGTGATCGATGAGTCCATTGAAATTGCCAAAATATATGGCGATGATCAATCAAGCAAGTTTATTAATGGAGTTCTTTCAAAAGTGAAAGAGAAGCTTTAATAAGATCATAAAAGCAAATGACTGCCTTACTATTTGTAGAACATATCTGTTTGAATATTAAGGAAGGGGCAGGCGAAAACGCGACGTCCAGTCGCGGGCACCTGCACTAGCACATCTTGTGCGCCGAAAATCCACTGATGGAAGTATTCTTGATAATAGGTATAGGCAGTTTTTTTCTATTCGTAACAATAATAAGGAGTTTGTTAGGATGGAGCAGAAATTTTTAACAGTTAGTGCTTTAACTAAATATATCAAACGAAAATTTGATGTTGACCCATATCTTCAGGATGCGTTTGTTAAAGGAGAGATCTCTAATTTTAAGCAGCATTCGAGTGGGCATATGTATTTTACTTTGAAGGATGAGAAGGCACGGATTTTAGCAGTTATGTTCTCAAGCTATAATAAGTCAATTAAATTCACCCCTGAAAATGGAATGAAGGTTTTGCTTCGCGGTGATCTTACTGTGTACGAACCAAGTGGTCAATATCAAATCTATGTAAAGGAATTACAGCCAGATGGGATTGGCGATCTTTATTTAGCATTCGAACAGTTAAAAGAAAAACTGGAACGTGCTGGATTTTTTGCACAGGAGCATAAAAAGAAAATTCCTAAGTTTCCTCACAAGGTCGGAGTGGTAACGTCTCCAACTGGAGCGGCTATTCGCGATATTATCACAACCATTAAAAGACGCTACCCTATTGCACAGGTCATTATTTTTCCTGCACTTGTACAAGGGGATCAGGCAGCTCCTTCTATCGTTTCTGGAATTACACAAGCCAATGATCCTGCAAATGAAATTGATGTATTAATTGTCGGACGTGGTGGGGGATCGATTGAAGAATTATGGGCTTTTAATGAGGAAATGGTGGCTAAAGCCATTTATGAATCGAACGTTCCGATCATATCAGCTGTTGGACATGAAACGGATTTTACGATCGCTGACTTTGTTGCGGATTTAAGGGCGCCAACACCAACAGGTGCAGCAGAACTTGCGGTTCCTCATATCGATGAATGGATTGAACGAATTTTAACAAAACAAACTCGTTTAATTCGTGCGATGAAAGAGAAGGTAGATCAGCAGAGAAAACAGTTAGAGAGGCTTGAAAAGTCTTATGCTTTTCGTTATCCACATCGACTTTATGAGCAAAAACTGGAACAATTAGATAAACGAACAGAGCAGTTAGTCCGTAATTCACAAAAACTATTTTCTGTGAAAATGGTACAATTAGAGCAAGTAGAAAAAGGGTTATTAAGAAACCATCCAAATAGTAAGCTCAAAGAATCCAAGGAAAAACATGAAAAATCAGTTAAGTCATTATCGCGTGCTATGACTCTCATTTTAGCAAAAAAAGAAGCCGATTTTACAAATAAATTGTCAACGTTAGAAGCGTTAAGTCCGTTAAAAATTATGGAACGTGGTTATAGTCTAGCCTATAGTGAGAGCGGAGAATTACTTAAAAGTGCTAAACAAGTTAACATTAAAGATTTGGTACGTATTAATCTTGCGGATGGAATGATCACTTGTAATGTAATGGATAAAAAGGAGAGAATTTAATGACTGCGGAAAATAAATTATCATTTGAAGAAGCCATGGAACAATTAGATTCTATTGTGGAAAGGCTAGAAGAGGGAGATGTCCCCTTAGAAGAAGCTATTTCTATTTATAAAGAAGGAATGGAATTAGCAAATCTATGCCATGGTAAGCTGAAAAATGTAGAAGAGCAATTAACTCAAATTTTGACAGCAGATGGACATCAAGAAACCTTTTCCATTCAAGAGGAGGAGTAAATCGTGTCGAGTTCACAATTTGACGATTTTTCTAAGAAATGCAAAGAAATTCTCGAGAACCAATTACGAATTTGCATTGATGTATTACAAGCCCCGTCCATCCTGAAGGAATCCATGCTCTATTCTCTAGAGGCAGGTGGGAAAAGGATAAGACCACTATTGTTATTTGCGACTCTCCATGCGTTTAATAAAGACCCAAATCTTGGACTTTTGCCTGCAATAGCCATTGAAATGGTTCATACATACTCATTAATTCACGATGATTTGCCTAGTATGGATAATGATGATTTACGTAGAGGAAAACCAACCAATCATAAAGTATTTGGAGATGCCAATGCTATTTTGGCAGGGGATGCTCTTTTAAGCTATAGCTTTCAACTGATTGCAGAAGCTTCTGAACAATCCATTTCACTAGAAGCAAAGGTTTCCTTAATTCAACTTTTAGCCAATTCGTCTGGTGCAGAAGGAATGGTCGGAGGTCAGGTTGCTGATATGATTGGTGAAGAGAAAAATTTGAGTTTAGAGGAATTAGAATATATTCATGTGCATAAAACGGGAAAAATGCTTACATGTAGTGTACTAGCGGGGGCAATTCTTGCAGACGCAAGTGAAGAGCAAATGGAATACTTACAACAATTCTCTCACCATTTAGGACTTGCTTTTCAAATTCGGGATGATCTTCTTGATGTAGTTGGCGATGAAAATTTGATCGGCAAACCAATTGGGAGTGATGTAGGGAATCACAAAACGACCTATCCTTCTCTTTTGGGAATGGACAGAACGAAGCAAGTGCTTTCTGAACAAATTATTTTTGCAAAAGAAGCGCTGAAGAAATCAGGTGCTAACACCGTATTACTTGAAGAGATAACGGATTTAGTCGCAACAAGAAATAATTAGAAATGAAAGTGAGTGATCCACAGAATGGATCTTTTAAATATTAAGGACCCCTCGTTTTTAAAGAAGCTTTCCATGCATGAGCTGGAGGAACTGAGTGAAGATATTCGCCAGTTTTTAATTCAAGAGCTTTCTGTTACGGGTGGTCATATAGGACCTAATTTAGGAGTAGTTGAACTGACAATTGCCCTCCATAAAAGCTTTAATAGTCCACAAGATAAAATCATTTGGGATGTGGGTCATCAGTCCTATGTTCATAAAATATTGACGGGTAGGGCAAGTGAATTTGGTTCTTTGCGTCAATACAAAGGGTTAAGTGGATTTCCAAAAATGGCTGAAAGTCAGCATGATGTTTGGGAGACTGGCCATAGTTCTACCTCATTATCTGCGGCGATGGGGATGGCCATTGCAAGGGATCTAAAAAAAGAAAAGTCTTACATTATTCCTGTTATTGGAGATGGTGCTCTAACAGGGGGGATGGCATTAGAAGCATTAAACCATATTGGTGATGAAAAAAAGAATATGATTGTCATTTTAAATGATAATGAAATGTCGATTGCCCCCAATGTAGGTGCCCTTCACAGTATTCTTGGACGATTACGTACTGCAGGTAAATATCAGTGGGCAAAAGATGAGCTTGAAATGTTACTCAAGAAGATACCTGCTGTGGGGGGCAAGCTTGCTTCAACAGCTGAAAGAGTGAAAGATAGTTTAAAATACTTATTAGTGTCTGGAATCTTTTTTGAAGAATTGGGCTTTACGTATCTTGGACCTGTTGATGGACATAACTTTGATGAGTTGTTTGAAAATCTTAATTATGCTAAAAAAACAGAAGGTCCTATTTTGCTACATGTAATTACGAAAAAAGGAAAAGGGTATCAGCCAGCTGAGAACGACAGAACGGGTAATTGGCACGGAACAGGTCCCTACAAAATTGATACAGGTGACTTTGTTAAACTGAATAATACCCCTCCTGCATGGAGTAAGGTGGTTAGTGAAACGGTGCGTAAATTAGCAAGAGAGGATCATCGCATTGTAGCGATTACGCCGGCTATGCCAGTTGGTTCCAAGTTAGAGGGCTTTGCTAGTGAATTTCCCGACCGAATGTATGATGTGGGAATTGCAGAACAACATGCAACAACTGTAGCTGCAGGCCTTGCAACACAAAAAATGAAACCATTTTTAGCGATCTATTCAACATTTTTGCAACGTGCTTACGATCAAGTGGTTCATGATGTTTGCCGTCAAAACTTGAATGTCTTTTTTGGGGTTGATCGTGCAGGTTTAGTTGGAGCAGATGGAGAAACCCATCATGGAGTGTTTGATATTGCCTTTTTACGCCATCTTCCTAATATGGTCATTATGATGCCGAAGGATGAAAATGAGGGTCAAAATATGGTTTATACGGCGATCAAATATGATGATGGACCGATTGCTTTGCGTTTTCCAAGGGGAAATGGATTGGGAGTTCCGATGGATGAAACGTTAAAAGCAATACCAATTGGTTCTTGGGAAGTGTTGAAAGAAGGTAGAGACGTAGCCATTTTGACCTTTGGGACAACCATCCCAATGGCTATGGAAGCTGCAGTTATTTTAGAAAAACAAGGTCGTTCTGTAAAGGTCATTAATGCTCGGTTTATTAAACCTTTAGATGAATCATTAATGACATCACTGCTTCAATTGAATATTCCTTTATTAACAATTGAAGAAGCAGTTCTTCAGGGTGGTTTTGGAAGTGCTGTTCTTGAATTTTCTCATGACCATGGGTTTCATCATGGGGAAATTGAACGGATGGGCATCCCTGATCAATTTATTGAACATGGGAATGTACATGAGCTTCTTGAGGAAATTGGCCTAACGACTGAAGGTATTGTGAAGAAAATAAATAGTATGACTATTAAAAAACAAAAAGGGCTTGAAATATGAAAAGTAAGAAAGAACGCGTAGATATTTTATTAGTTGAACAAGGACTCTTTGAGACAAGAGAAAAGGCAAAAAGAGCTGTAATGGCTGGTATTGTATATTGCAATGAAACTCGTTTGGATAAACCGGGCGAAAAAATTCCTTCTGATTCACTACTCACTGTGAAAGGGAAAGCGCTCCCCTATGTCAGTAGGGGGGGACTCAAGCTAGAAAAAGCATTAAAAGTCTTTGATTTAGATATCAAAGATAAGATTTTACTGGATATAGGAGCCTCAACAGGGGGCTTCACAGATTGTGCTCTCCAAAATGGAGCGGAAATGTCATACGCACTGGATGTGGGGTACAATCAATTGGCCTGGAAGCTTAGACAAGATGAACGAGTGGTCGTTATGGAAAGGACTAACTTTCGATATGTAACGCCAAGTGATTTAGAAGGAAATATGCCGAACTTCGCCTCTATTGATGTTTCGTTTATCTCTTTAAAGCTCATTCTTCCAGTGTTGAAAACTTTATTAGTTTCAGGAAGTCATGTAGTGGCACTTGTTAAACCACAGTTTGAGGCTGGTCGTGAGCAAGTTGGCAAGAAAGGGATTGTAAGAGATCCAAAAGTTCATGAGAATGTCATTAATAAAATAATTGAATTCTCACTTCAAACTGGTTTTGATATTAAAGATCTTTCTTTTTCACCGATAACAGGTGGAGACGGGAATATAGAATTTCTTCTTCATTTATTTTGGGCAGGTGAAGAAAGGGAGGGGATCAATTTATTAAAAGGATCTCCTGCAACCATCGTACAATCCGCCCATCTAGAGTTGAAAACAAAACATGATCCAGATGATCAAAACCTTACTCATTAATAGTCAAAAGAATGACCGTTTATTTGATAAAAAAACAATATAGCGGTTCTTTCTTCTACATATACAAAGTAAATAAAATTAGCTAACATAAAGAAGACTTCCATCAGTGGGGAGGTCGACGCACAGGACGTGCTAGTACAGGTGTTGCGATAGGACGTCGCGTTTTTAGCCTGCTTCATCCCCCACTGATGGTTAGTCGCACTTATCGGATCTTTACGGGCAGTTGATCCCCCACCTATCTTCTTTCGTATACTTAGAATCTCGAGGTGGGGTCTTACTGCCCGTTAAGATGGGGCAAAAAGGTATAGGTCATTTAATGGTATCTGAGGTGAGCATATGAACAAAGGTCAAAGGCTGATAAAAATCCGTGAAATTATTACCAATAATAATATTGAAACACAAGATGAATTAGTCTATATATTAAAGAATGCCGGATATAATGTAACTCAAGCGACGGTATCGCGTGATATTAAAGAACTACATTTAATCAAAATTCCATTATCAGATGGTCGTTACAAATATAGTTTACCTGCAGATCAACGCTTTAATCCATTGCAAAAACTAAAAAGAAACCTAATGGATGCTTTTGTTCGAATTGATTCTGCTGGCCATCTTCTTGTTATGAAAACATTACCAGGAAATGCAATGGCAATTGCAGCATTAATCGATAATCTAGATTGGGATGACATCATTGGGACTGTTAGTGGTGATGATACGATTTTAATCATCTGTCGGACGGAAAAAGATACAGAAATTGTTTCGAATCGATTACTTGAATTGCTCTAATAAAGAGGTGTAAAGTCATGCTTAGTGAATTATCAATAAAAAACTTTGCAATTATCGAGGCCCTCGCCATTTCCTTTGAAAAAGGTCTAACTGTTTTAACAGGAGAAACTGGGGCGGGGAAATCCATTATTATCGATGCTATCCACTTGCTTGTAGGTGGTAGAGGATCTACTGATTTTGTCCGACATGGAGAAAAACGAGCTGAAATTGAAGGTCTTTTTCAGATTTTAAATGATCATCATCCGATCTATCTAAAATCCAAAGAATTTGGTATAGAGCTTGAAGATGAGATGATTGTTTTGCGTAGGGAAATTTATAAAAGTGGTAAAAGTGTTTGTAGAATAAATGGAAAGCTAGTAACGATTTCAACTTTACGTGAAATCGGCAGTACCCTTGTTGATATTCACGGACAGCATGAGCACCAAGAATTAATGGATGAATCCAAACATTTATCTCTTTTAGACCAATACGGTAGTAATCGAATCGTACAAGCTCTAGTGGAATATGGAGAGATTTATCATAATTATGAACAAACGATAAGAAAACTAAAAAGTTTAAATGACAATGAACAACAAATGGCCCACAGATTAGACTTAATTCAGTTTCAACTTTCAGAAATCAGTCAGGCAAATCTTCAATTAAATGAAGATGATACACTAATGGAGGAGAAAAAGAGGCTTTCAAATTTTGAACGGATTCATGGGGCCGTGAAGGCAAGCTATGATGCGCTTCAGGGCGAACAAAAGGGGCTTGATTGGATTGGACTTGTGATGGGACATTTGGAAGATATAAATGGGTTAAATCCAGAATACAAGGAGTTATCTGAGTCCGTTTCAAATAGCTTTTATATACTTGAGGATGCCGCAAAATTTTTGCGAAACGAGTTAGACGATCTTGAATTTGATCCCGAAAGATTGAATGTGATTGAAGACAGGCTCAATGAAATCAATCAGTTAAAACGGAAATATGGAAATACAATCTCAGCCATTTTAGAATACGGAGCAAAGATCGAAGAAGAAATTTCAACGATACAAAATAAAGAAACCCATATTGATGAATTGCAAAAACGACTGCAGTCATTAAAGAAAGATTTAATGATTGAAGGAAATGAACTCACGAATTTACGAAAAAACTTAGCTCGAAAATTAACAGATGCTATTCATAGTGAATTAAAAGAACTTTATATGCAGAAAACGGTTTTTGAAGTGAAATTTGAAAGTGGTGAAAATTACATTTCAAAATCAGGTTTAGACAATGTTGAATTTTATATATCAACAAATCCTGGTGAACCGCTAAAGCCGTTATCTAAAATTGCTTCTGGTGGAGAACTTTCACGTATTATGCTTGCTTTAAAAAGTATTTTCTCCAAACATCAGGAAGTGACTTCCATTATTTTTGATGAGGTAGATACGGGTGTAAGTGGAAGAGTAGCACAAGCAATAGGAGAAAAAATTCGTAAAGTTTCAACTGATTCGCAAGTACTTTGCATTTCTCACTTACCACAAGTAGCTGCAATGGCAGATGTTCATTTGTACATTTCTAAAGCAACAAATGATGGCAGAACAAAATCAATCGTTACTCCACTGAATGAAGAGGAAAAAATTCAAGAAATAAGTCGTATGATTTCTGGTGCCGAGATAACGGATTTAACGAAAGAACATGCAAAGGAATTGCTTCAATTAGCACATACTAAGTCCATATAAAAGCCTCTGAAACCTAATGGGTTTCAGAGGCTTTTATATGGACTTATTTTCGCGGGAATCATTAAGTAAAATTGCTTAATGATCATAATACCCGGAACGATTCTGATCATTTAATGGATATTTTTTTCATTTTCCTTATATATTGCGATTTATTTCCATTGTGTACAGTATTTTTATATGTCGTGTAGTTATAAATGAGCAACATCCAGGCAAAATTAAAGATGTAGCCATTTAGACGGTTTGGAGTAGAAGCGAGGAGAGTGAATGTTTTGAGTCAAGACTTCTTTAGAAAACTAATTGGTGGAATTCTCCTTGTTTCATTAATTGCTATTTGTTTTGTGAAACCTTTTCAGGAATATCTACAAATTCCAAATCATATAACACTTTTTGAAGGTCAACAACTTGAAATGTCAAAAACCGCACAAGTATCAGCAACATTGTCCTCGGACCATTCTATTGTTGCCTTAAGTCAAGATGATCAGTCAGTGTCATTGCAGGCCAAAGAACAAGGGAAAAATGAAATGTTTTTAGAACTTGCTGGGTTTCCTGTAAAAAAAGTAGATGTTAATGTATTAAAGGATTTTAAAGTGATTCCAGGTGGACAATCCATTGGTGTAAAACTTAATACAATAGGTGTTCTTGTAGTGGGACACCATCAGATTTCAACTAAAGAGGGTAACATATCCCCCGGAGAACTAGCTGGTATTCAAGTTGGTGATATCATAACGGAAATAAATGGTGAAAAAATTGAAAAAATGTCAGAGGTAGCACCTTATGTTCAAGATGCAGGTCAGATACAACGGCCATTGAAAATTGGTGTTACAAGAGAAAATGGAAAAATAGAAACTGAATTGATGCCTCAGAAAGAAGAAGGAGAGGCAAATTATAAACTTGGGTTGTATATTCGCGATTCTGCTGCTGGAATTGGTACGATGACCTTTTTTCATCCTCAGTCAAAAAAATATGGTGCTTTAGGGCATGTAATTTCAGATATGGATACAAAAAAACCGATAGTAGTTGAAGATGGCCAAATCGTAAGATCAACGGTAACGTCAATTGAAAAAGGAAGTAATGGCAATCCAGGTGAGAAATTAGCACGTTTTTCTTCTGATAAATCAGTAATTGGTAATATTACACGAAATAGCCCATATGGAATATTTGGTGAATTAAATCGCGAGATAACAAATGGCATTTTTGATCAACCGCTCCCAATAGCCTTATCACACCAAGTAAAAGAAGGTCCTGCACAAATTTTAACAGTTGTTGAAGATGATGAAGTTCAATTATTTGATATCGAGATTGTTAGTACGATTCCACAAAAATTTCCTGCAACAAAAGGAATGGTTATTAAAGTAACAGATCCAAAATTATTAGGTAAAACAGGTGGGATTGTTCAAGGAATGAGTGGAAGTCCCATTATTCAAAATGGAAAAGTGATTGGTGCAGTAACTCATGTATTTGTAAATGATCCAACCTCAGGTTATGGTGTTCATATCGAATGGATGTTAACTGAGGCAGGGATTGACATATATGAAAGACCTCAAGAAAAAGCTTCATAACAAGGAAAGACGGGGAATTTTCCCGTCTTTTTTCTTGTTATGGAGGCATTTTTCATGATTCTCTATTAGATAAAATGAACGTGAATCGTTCTTTTTTAAAGAATAATCGACAAAAAGTAGGAAGTAACCAATAAATTAGCAAAATGAGTCGAAAGATAGAGAAAACAAAAGAAAAATAAAGATATTATTGATTTTTTTAGAAAATATGAAAAAAGTAAAGGATTTTTGTTTGCATTGTCGAATTTGTCATTTAGAATATAATATAAGAGGATAAAAGGAAGAGTTCATAAATAGATCTATTTTTGAAGATCAGGATATACAGATTATAAAATGATGAAGGAGGAAGTGGATAGTGAAAAAAATTAAAGTATGTATTGTTGATGATAATCGTGAGTTAGTTCATTTGTTGGAAGATTTTATAGATTCTCAAGAGGATATGGAAGTGGCAGGGATTTCACATAATGGTCAAGATTGTTTAGAAATGCTTGGAAATATTGATCCGGATGTTCTTGTGTTAGATATTATTATGCCGCACTTAGACGGTCTTGCGGTGCTTGAAAAAATGAGAGAAATGAATAAGCCGCATTTACCCAATGTTATTATGCTAACAGCTTTTGGTCAGGAAGATGTGACAAAGAAAGCAGTTGATCTTGGAGCTTCCTATTTCATATTAAAACCATTTGATATGGAGCATTTAGCGAGTCAAATACGACAGGTCAGTGGAACAACGACTTCGTCTATAAGGAAGTCGTCAACTGTTTATCGTTCACAAACGGAAGCGAAACCGAAAAATCTTGATGCAAGTATTACAAGTATTATTCATGAAATAGGAGTACCCGCGCACATTAAAGGATATATGTATTTACGTGAAGCCATATCAATGGTCTACAATGATATTGAATTGCTAGGATCCATTACAAAAGTACTTTACCCGGATATTGCAAAAAAATTCAATACAACTGCTAGTCGGGTTGAACGTGCGATTCGTCATGCTATAGAGGTTGCATGGAGTAGAGGAAATATTGAATCGATTTCTTCCTTGTTTGGTTACACGGTTTCCATGACAAAAGCCAAACCAACAAATTCGTGAATTCATTGCAATGGTAGCTGATAAACTGAGACTTGAGCATAGAGCTTCTTAATAGAATTAAATGATGTTAGCAAAGAAAAATAGGTGGTCTGATTTCAATAATCATCTGGATTCAGTTTAAATTCGGATAGGATGAAATCAGACTTTTACTATTTTAGGAAGTAAGAACAGACGATTTGGATGACCATCAACCAGCTTATAAGTGATATTGAATTAAAAGTTGTTAAAAGGTAAAATAAGCATGGTGAAATCACCATGCTTATTTTACATCTTTTTCTTTCGTATTTTCTCCTTGAAAGCGAGATTGCACTTTATTTCTTTTGCGATCCCGATGCAAAATGAATCCACCGATAAACCAAAGTCCGATTAAAAACAAGAACAATCCGATAAGAAATTGTAACCACAAGAACGGAATTGGCCTTTGCAGAATTCCAAATACCATATCTCTCATCAGCTTGACTCCTAGTGCTGCTAAAAATCCAGGGATTAACAAAAGGATCAGAGCTAAAATTCTATTCATTGGAAGTTCCTTTCGAAAACTGATTATACAGAAAATAATAAAACATAGAAAAAATTTGTCAAGAAGAAGAATACAAATTACAATTGAATATGGAAAAACTTTCAGAGTAGAAGTGATATAAAATGAAGAATCCAATATGAATTTCGAAAAAGAACATTTTGGAAACATACATAAAGAATATTCTAAAATAAATGATTGAGGAAGGGATGGTTTTATTGTCAAAAGAATATGATATCGTCATTCTTGGCGGTGGAACGGGAGGATATGTTGCTGCCATTCGTGCTGCTCAGCTTGGCTTAACTACAGCCATTGTTGAGAAAGATAAGCTTGGTGGAACTTGTCTTCATAAAGGGTGTATTCCTTCAAAAGCTTTATTAAGAAGTGCAGAAGTATATTCAACTGTTAAGCATAGTGAGGAATTTGGCGTCATGACCAATGACGTTGTATTTGATTTTACTAAGGTACAAGAACGGAAAGAAACCATTGTGGCACAGTTACATAAAGGGGTTCAATTCTTAATGAAACAAGGAAAGATTGATGTATATGAGGGGGTTGGTCGTATTTTAGGGCCATCCATTTTTTCACCTTTGCCAGGGACCATTTCAGTTGAAATGAACAATGGAGCAGAGAATGAAATGCTCATACCTAAAAATGTCATTGTAGCAACAGGTTCCCGTCCGAATACACTTGCTGGAATGGAAGTTGATGGGACATTCGTCTTGACATCGGATGAAGCATTATTAATGGAAGAATTACCTAAATCGATTTTGATTGTCGGTGGTGGTGTAATTGGAATCGAATGGGCATCTATGCTAGCTGATTTTGGTGTTGATGTAACAGTATTAGAGTATGCAGATCGCATCATTCCAACAGAAGACAAAGAGATTTCTCAAGAAATGCAACGTTTATTAAAGAAAAAAGGAATTAAGATTATAACAGGGGCAAAGGTACTAGCAGAAACATTAAGAAAAGAGAATGGCGTTACGATCTCTGCGGAAGTGAAAGAAACAGTACAAGAATATCAAGCTGAGAAGCTTCTCCTGTCAGTTGGAAGAAAGGCAAATATTGAAGGGATCGGTCTAGAAAATACAGAGATTCTAGTTGAAAAGGGTGTCATTGGGACCAACCAATATTACCAAACGAAAGAATCTCATATCTATGCGATCGGAGATGTAATAGGTGGGCTTCAACTTGCCCATGTTGCATCACATGAAGGAATCACAGCCGTTGAGCATATTGCCGATCGAAACCCTTCTCCTATCGATTATTCGCAAATATCAACCTGTATTTATAGTAATCCTGAAGCAGCAAAGGTCGGTTTGACTGAGGAAGAAGCCGTCCAAAAAGGATATAAAGTAAAAATAGGGAAATTTCCCTTCAAAGCAATCGGAAAGGCTCTTGTTTTTGGCGAATCAGATGGATTTGTGAAAATGATTGTTGATGAAGAGACAGATGATTTGCTTGGTGTTCATATGATTGGCCCCCATGTAACAGATTTAATATCTGAGGCAGGTTTAGCCCGCGTACTTGATGCGACTCCTTGGGAGATCGCTCACACCATTCATCCACATCCTAGTTTATCTGAAGCAATTGGTGAGGCAGCACTAGCTTCTCTTGGAATTGCCATCCATAGCTAAGTGGGTTTTAGTGTTAACGACCCGAGATCAAAAAAAGTCTACTTACTACCTGAAATTAAGTATTAGGAGGTTTTGAAATGGTAGAAAATCGACATCAACCATTAGGGTTAAGCGATGAGAAAGTGATAGAAATGTATGAAACGATGCTACTAGCACGAAGAATAGATGAGAGACTGTGGTTATTAAATCGAGCTGGTAAAATACCCTTTGTTGTTTCTTGTCAAGGTCAGGAAGCAGCTCAAGTAGGTGCAGCCTTTGCTATGGATCTGAAACATGATTATGTTTTACCTTATTACCGAGATTTAGGTGTTGTCCTAGCATTTGGAATGACGACAAAAGAAATTATGCTTTCAAATTTTGCGAAAGCAGAGGATCCAAACTCTGGCGGACGGCAAATGCCTGGTCATTTTGGACAAAAGAAAAACAGAATCGTCACCGGTTCTTCTCCTGTTACGACGCAAGTGCCCCATGCGGTTGGAATTGCCTTGGCAGCTAGAATGCAAGGTGAAAACATTGTTTCATTAGTGACATTTGGAGAAGGTTCATCCAACCAAGGTGATTTTCATGAAGGAGCAAATTTTGCCGGTGTTCACAAGTTACCTGTCATTTTTATGTGTGAAAATAATCAATATGCCATATCGGTTCCAGCTGAACAACAGCTTGGTTGTGCAAAAGTTTCTGATCGTGCTATAGGTTACGGGATGCCAGGGATTACTGTCGATGGAAATGATCCGCTTGCGGTTTATAAAGTGGTCAAAGAAGCGGCTGACCGAGGTAGAAATGGCGAAGGACCGACCCTTGTTGAAACGATGGTTTATCGTTTAACTCCACATTCTTCAGATGACGATGATCGGAGCTATCGTACTCAGGAAGAAGTTGTTGAAGCCAAAACAAAGGATCCGTTGATTACTTTTTTATCATACTTGCAACAAGTGGGTGTGTTAAATGAAGAAAAGGAAAAGGAAATAGAAGCTAAAATCGCATTACTGGTCAATGAGGCTACGGATTATGCTGAACAGGCACCGTATGCAGAACCTGAACAAGTAATGAATTATGTATATGACGAGAAGTAAAGGGGGGAATGAATATGGCAATTATTTCTTATATAGATGCCGTGACCATGGCCATTCGAGAAGAAATGGAAAGAGACAGTAAAGTATTTATATTAGGTGAGGATGTTGGGAAAAAAGGTGGTGTATTCAAAGCTACACATGGCCTTTACGAAGAGTTTGGTGAACAAAGGGTCATTGATACACCTTTGGCTGAATCGGCCATTGCAGGGGTAGGAATCGGTGCTGCCATGTATGGAATGCGTCCCATTGCAGAAATGCAATTTGCTGATTTTATTATGCCGGCAGTAAATCAAATTATCTCAGAAGCAGCAAAGATTCGCTATCGTTCAAACAATGATTGGAGTTGTCCGATCGTCATTCGTGCACCTTATGGTGGTGGTGTTCATGGTGCTTTATACCATTCACAGTCCGTTGAAGCAGTGTTCGCCAACCAACCCGGATTAAAAATTGTTATGCCCTCTACCCCTTATGATGTAAAAGGGTTATTGAAAGCAGCGATTCGTGATGAAGATCCGGTCCTGTTTTTTGAGCATAAACGAGCGTATCGCTTAATCAAAGGTGAAGTTCCAGATGATGATTACGTTTTGCCTATTGGAAAGGCTGATGTAAAAAGGGTGGGGGACGACATTACAGTAATCACTTATGGGCTTTGTGTTCATTTCGCCCTTCAAGCTGCAGAAGAATTAGCTAAAGAGGGGATATCGACACATATTTTAGATTTACGTACCGTATATCCTCTTGATCAAGAAGCCATTATCGAAGCGGCCTCTAAAACAGGTAAAGTACTATTAATTACAGAAGATAACAAAGAAGGAAGCATCATCAGTGAGGTTTCGGCTATTATTGCTGAAAACTGTTTATTTGAACTAGATGCACCCATAAAACGATTGGCTGGACCAGACGTCCCAGCCATGCCATATGCTCCAACAATGGAAAAACATTTTATGATCAATCCTGAAAAAGTGAAAATAGCAATGAGAGAACTCGCTGAATATTAATGCGGAAGGAGGTTTAACTTTTGGCAATTGAAAAAATTATTATGCCTCAATTAGGGGAAAGTATAACAGAAGGAACGATCTCCAAATGGCTTATATCTGTTGGGGACCAAGTGAACAAATATGATCCCCTAGTAGAAGTAATGACAGATAAAGTAAGTGCAGAAGTTCCATCCTCTTTCAAAGGGATGATTAAAACATTGATCGCGAACGAAGGGGAAACATTGGCAGTTGGTGAGGCCATTTGTGAAATTGAAACAGAAGAAGTTGTGAAGAGTATACAAACAGTGACCAATGCTGAAGTGATACATAAAGAAGTTCAGAAGGATGAACAAAGGGTTTTATCAACAGATCAAAGTAGTAAAGCCCGTTATTCACCTGCGGTATTAAAATTATCACAAGAGCATGGAATCGATTTGAATCAGGTAAAAGGTACAGGGATGGGTGGCCGAATCACCCGAAAGGATCTTTTGAAGATCGTGGAATCAGGTGAAATGCCGATTCCAATTCCAAAGGAAAATGAGAGCATTCCTGCTGCGTCCAATCAGACTGAAAACATAGATGTTCAAAAAGAATCTTTGACTATCCCATCGGCTGTAAATGCGGCTGCTATGGCAGGAGATATTGAAATTCCTGTTCATGGGGTTAGAAATGTAATCGCATCGAATATGGTGAAAAGTAAGCAAGAAATTCCTCATGGCTGGATGATGGTAGAAGTAGATGTAACAAATCTCGTCCAATATCGCAATTCTATTAAGAATGAATTTAAGAAAAAAGAAGGTTTCAATTTAACACCTTTTGCTTTCTTTGTTAAAGCCGTTGCGCAAAGCTTAAAAGAATATCCACAAATGAATTCTACATGGGCAGGGGATAAAATCATCCGAAAGAAAGAAGTGAATCTTTCGATTGCCGTCGCAACAGAGGATGCTCTGTATGTTCCTGTCATCAAGCATGCAGATGAAAAAACGATTAAAGGAATTGCCCGTGAAATTAGCGAACTTGCAAAAAAAGTCCGAAATGAAACCATAACTGCTGAAGAATTTAAAGGTGGGACATTTACTGTCAATAACACAGGTGCAATTGGATCCATTCAATCAATGGGAATTATCAATTACCCACAAGCGGCGATTTTACAAGTAGAATCGATTGTTAAACGTCCAGTTGTCATGGAAAACAATATGATGGCTGTGAGAGATATGGTTAATCTTTGTCTTTCGCTTGATCACCGTATTCTTGATGGTTTCATTTGTGGCAAGTTCATGCACAGAGTGAAAGAGATACTTGAAAAAACATCAAAAGAAAATACATCTATTTATTAATTGGGGAAAGTAAAATCGCTGCAAAATCATGCAGCGATTTTTTAAAATTAAATATAGTTGATGCTTCTTATTTGTTTTAAACATTATCATATTGTTATGATGTAAATATGATTAAATAACTTTAGGAGGAGAGATTCCATGAATATTGATTTTAACTTGTTTATGAATGATGCCGTTCGTCAAGCGCGACAAGAAATTGTTGATGCTGGATATACAGAATTAAAAAGCGCAGGGGAAGTGGATGAGGCTCTGACGAAAAAGGGAACAACACTCGTCATGGTTAATTCTATCTGTGGTTGTGCTGGGGGAATTGCACGTCCAGCTGCAAGTCATGCACTTCATTACGATAAACGACCAGACCAAATAGTAACCGTTTTTGCTGGTCAAGACAAGGAAGCGACAGAGAAGGCACGATCATACTTTACCGACTATCCACCATCCTCACCTTCTTTTGCTCTATTAAAAGATGGAAAAATTCTTAAGATGGTTGAACGCCATGAAATAGAAGGTCATGATCCAATGGCTGTTATGCAAAAATTACAGCATTATTTTGATCAATACTGTCAAGAAATATAAAAGATCGTAATCATACATCGTCATGTAAATGATTATTAACAATTCTTATAATATTGGGTGCTTATTCTACTGAGAATAATGCACCTTTTTTTGTCTACGAACCAAGTAACCTCGCAGAAAATATGAACTATATCTTTTTTTTCATTGCATTATATTAATAAAATGTTAAAATACGTTTATGTGAATAAATATTCGTTAACTTATATGCGCTAATCTAACGAATAAATGGACAATATATAATTAATGACTTTAAATATGGAGGATGAATTATTTTGAAAAAAATTATTTCAATATTGTTGATGAGCATTTTATTGATGGGTGTGCTTGCTGCTGTGGAACAACTGAAGAAGGAACAAGTGATAATAAAGAAGCAAAAGTATTAAAAATGGGAACATCTGCTGATTATGCTCCTTTTGAATATATCGATACGGCAAAAGGCGAGGAACCAACTGGTATTGATATTGAATTAGCAAAAACGATTACTGAAAAACTTGGCTATGAGCTTGAAATTCAAGATATGGATTTTGGTGGGTTAATTTCGTCTCTTCAAAATGGACAAGTTGATTTTGTTGCTTCTGCAATGTCAGCAACAGAAGAACGTAAAAAAAGTGTTGATTTTAGTGATATTTATTATACGTCTAAGCATATTATAGTATCTAAAAAAGGTAGTGGTTTAAAAAGTGTTGAAGATTTGAATGGAAAAACAGTTGGAGCACAATTAGGTTCTATTCAAGAAACAAAGGCGAAAGAACTTGCTAAAACGATTGACTTGAAAGTGGATAGTCGTAACCGTATTCCTGAATTAATTCAAGAAATTAAAGCAGGTCGTATGGATGCAGCGATTATTGAAGATACGGTTGCAAAAGGCTATCTTGCATGAAAATCCAGATGTTGAAGGTTTTACAATTGAAGATGCTGATGGTGGCTATGCACTGGCTTTCCCTAAAGGTAGTGAGCTAACAGAAGAATTTAATAAAGAATTAAAAGCTTTGAGCGACAGTGGAGAGCTTGACAAAATTATCAAAAAATACTTTGACGCTAAGTAATAAATAAAATGATGTATGGAACGTTCAGAAAAGGTGCTTGTTCTGAACGTTTTTATACGTTAATTAGAATATGAGAGGACTGGTTTACCTTATGAATCTAGATTTTTCATCTGTTCTCCCATCATTTCCCTTTATATTAAATGGCATTGGAGTGACGCTCAAGATTGCTTTCTTTGCTGGAGTATTGGGATTTGTGTTCGGGATTATATTATCGTTATTTAAAATTAGTAAAATTAAGCTGTTAGGCTGGTTAGCGGATGCCTATACATCGATCTTCCGTGGTACACCACTTGTTTTACAACTCATGATTATCTATTTTGGTTCTCCACAAGTACTTGGTTATCAAATTGAGCCGTTTACAGCTGCAGTTATTTCTTTTGGGTTGAATTCAACCGCATATATTTCAGAAATTATTCGTGGTGGTATTCTAGCAATTGATAAAGGGCAAAGTGAAGCAGCCATGGCACTGGGTGTTCCTTATCGCCCCATGATGATTAATATCATTTTACCGCAAGCTTTGAAAAATATTTTGCCATCATTAATGAATGAGTTTATTACCTTGACGAAGGAGTCGGCTATTGTAACGACAATTGGCGTTATGGATATCATGCGTCGTGCCTATCAAGTGGGGGCCGATAAATTTCGTTTTATTGAGCCGCTTTTACTTGCTGGATTGATCTATTATGTGATGGTAATGATATTAACCTTGATTGGAAAGGCTGTCGAAAGGAGTTTGAGAAAAGGTGATTAAAGTAGAAGGTTTAAAGAAAAATTTCGGCGAGCTGGAAGTATTAAAAGGAATCTCTACTACGATTAAGGACGGAGAAGTGGTAGCGATTATTGGTCCATCCGGCTCAGGAAAATCAACTTTTCTTCGATGTATAAATTTATTAGAAAAGCCTACAAGTGGACATATTTATATCGATGATAAAGATATAACCGATAAGAAAACAAACATCATGAAAATTAGACAAAATGTCGGAATGGTTTTTCAACATTTTTATTTATTTCCTCATAAAACAGTAATGGAAAATTTAACCTATGCTCCTATGAAGGTTAAGGGGAAATCAAAACAAGAAGCTGAGAAAAAAGGTTTGGAACTATTGGAAAATGTTGGACTTTTGGAAAAGGCAAATGAATATCCGAGTCGCTTGTCAGGAGGACAAAAACAGCGGGTGGCGATCGCTCGAGCTCTTGCGATGGAACCAGAAGTGATGTTATTTGATGAGCCAACTTCTGCTCTTGACCCGGAAATGGTGAAAGAAGTGCTAGATGTCATGAAGTCATTAGCAGAAATGGGAATGACAATGGCTATTGTGACACATGAAATGGGTTTTGCTAAAGAAGTTGCCGATCGTGTACTCTTTTTAGAAGGTGGAGTTTTAGCAGAAGATGCCCCTCCAGAAGAATTCTTTTCAAATCCAAAAAGTCAAAGAGCAAGAGACTTCTTGGACAAAATATTGTAAAAAATGGAAAGGATGGTCAAATATGGCCATCTTTCTTTTTTATTTTGAGCAAATCGATAGGGAGAATGGTAAACTATAAGGATTAGAAAAGAAAAATTTTGAGGAGAATTTGTATGAAATTTCATATTGGTTATCGGACAATTAAAACAGCTATTGGTGCAATGATATCCATTTTGCTAGCACAATATTTGGGTCTTGAAAATTTTGTTTCTTCTGGAATTTTGACTATATTATGTATTAAAGCAACAAAGAAAAAGTCGTTGCGTGCATCATGGGATCGGATATTGGCATGCCTCATTGGAATCGTGTTTTCTATAGTCCTTTTTGAAGTGATTGGGTATCACCCTATTGTCATTGGTTTGTTGTTACTCTTCTTTATTCCCACAGTTGTTTTGTTTAAGGCAAGTGATGGAGTAGCTTCAAGTAGTGTCATTATTCTTCATTTTTATTCTTCCAAACAAGTTACAATCGATTTTATTCTCAATGAATTGGGTATTATTTCTATTGGAATTGGGGTCGCATTAATAGCTAATTTATACATGCCAAGCCTTGATCATAAGATTGAGGAGTATCGTTATAAGATTGAAGCGAATTTCCAAAAAATATTTTTGGAAATCGTGAATTATTTACGTGTTGGAGAAAGTAATTGGGATGGAAAAGAAATTACTGAAACGATTCAGTTGCTTGAAGAGGGGAAGGCACTTTCGTTTCGCGCAATGGAAAATCACTTTATTCAGCATGATGATCTCAATTATACTTATTTTAAAATGAGAGAAAAGCAATTTGAAATTATTGAAAGAGTGTTGCCAATCGTTACTACGATCTCGCATACCGTGGAGCAGGGAAAAACGATCGCAGACTTTATCGAAGAGCTTGCGGATCATATTCATTCTGGGAATACAGCGATCATTTATTTAAAAAAGCTTCATCAAATGAGTCTGTCATTTGAAGAAATGGAACTGCCAAAGACAAGAAAAGAGTTTGAAGTTCGTGCGGATCTTCTTCATTTCATTAAAGAGATGGAACAATACTTGAATATCAAGAGTACGTTCAAAGGAATAAAAGAGTCAATGAATGCGAATGAAAAGATAGGGGTAGAAGGAAACTAAGCGAAACAAATAGGCGGGTGATGTGTATGCTTCAGTTGATTTCAACCCTGTTTCTTGCATTTTCTATTTCTCCAATTTGGCCACTTGGGGTGAATCCATTGCCAGGTGATCCGTTTTTAATTGTTAATAAAACAACAAACGAAGTCGCATTTATTCATGATAATAAGGTTCAATCTATATCAAATGCAGGAACAGGAAAAACACAGGATTTAACACCTGAAGGATTATTCACGATTACGGTGAAAGCGAAGAATCCTTATTATCGTAAGAAGAATATTCAGGGAGGAACAGAACAAAATCCACTTGGCACAAGATGGATTGGTTTTGATGCAGAAGGAACAGATGGGAGAATATACGGCCTTCATGGCACGAATAATCCGCATTCGATTGGACACTATGTCTCAAATGGATGTATCCGCTTACAAAACGAAACAATTGAATTTCTTTATCCACGAATACCACTGGGTACGAAAATCCTCATTCAATCGTCATCAAAATCATTTGAAGACCTCGCTATTGAATTTGGGGCAATGAAATAAATATAAAAAGCATGAAATGAGAAGGGACCTTCGTTCAAGAAGGTCCCTTAAATGTGTTTAAAAAAACATGGCCATTCCTGCAAACAAAGTTGAGGCTAAGATGGCAATGATCATTAAATAAACAACAAATTTTTGTGTTTTTTTCTTCCTTTTCTTGGACAAGTGTTTTCCCTCCATACATTTAATCCATCATAAAATGGCAGAGATATTCATAAATAATAGCCAGGATGTACAAAGTTTATTTTACTAGGTTGAAACGATTTAGACAACAACATGAAAAAAAGTAGTTTAGTTCCATGGATCTATCCGCTTTAAAGTGTTCAGTCACTTATTTGATGCCTAATAAACATAGCGGTATACTAGAATTGCAAAAGATAAACTTGGAGGTTTTGGTTAAATGATTAATCAAGAACGATTATTAAATGAATTTTTAGAGCTTGTTCAGATTGATTCTGAAACAAAATATGAGACGGAAATTGCCAAAGTACTAAAACAAAAATTCACTGATTTAGGTGTTGATGTATTCGAAGATGACACAACTTCTATAACAGGTCATGGAGCGGGTAATCTCATTTGTAATCTGCCTGGTACAAAAGAGGGTGTAGATATGATTTATTTTACTTCCCATATGGATACGGTTATTCCTGCAAAAGGTGTTAAGCCGCAGGTAAAGGACGGATATGTTGTAACAGATGGCACAACCATTCTGGGTGCTGATGATAAAACAGGAATATCTGTGATGCTTGAAACGATCCGTGTATTGAAGGAGAATAACATCCCTCATGGTCATATACAATTTATTATTACGGTCGGTGAGGAATCAGGACTAGTTGGTGCAAAAGCACTTGACCAATCGCTAGTAAAAGCAAAATATGGATATGCGTTAGATAGCGACGGAAAAGTGGGAAATATCATTGTTGCAGCTCCAACACAAGCCCATATTAAGGCAACGATTCTTGGTAAAACCGCTCATGCTGGTGTGGCTCCTGAAAAAGGTGTATCTGCCATTACCATTGCATCAAAAGCCATTTCAAGAATGTCGCTTGGCAGAATTGATGAAGAAACCACGGCAAATATCGGTCGTTTTGCAGGTGGTCAGCAAACAAATATTGTATGTGATCATGTGGAAATCTTAGCGGAAGCCCGCTCGTTAATTCCTGAAAAAATGCATGCACAGGTTCAAAAAATGAAGGAAGCTTTTGAAGGTGCAGCGGAAGAAATGGGTGGAAAAGCAGAAATTGAAGTGCAAGTGATGTATCCAGGCTTTAAATTTGCAGATGGCGATCATGTTGTTGAAATAGCCAAAAAAGCAGCAGCCAAAATTGGTCGCAGCTGTGAATTGTTACATAGCGGTGGTGGAAGTGATGCCAATGTAATTGCAGGCTTTGATATTCCAACTGTAAACTTGGCTGTCGGTTATGAAGAAATTCATACAACAAATGAACGTATGCCAGTGGAAGAACTGTATAAGCTTGCAGAGATGACCATTGCGATTATTGAAGAAGTAACAGCACAATAGCTCCAGAAATCCTAAAAAGGTTTTATGGATACGATCATATGTTTCGAACTGGGCTCGCAACCATGCGAGTCTTTATTCATATTAAATGTTAATATGAAAGAAGATCATTTTTATCGAGCAAGCTAAGGTATTATCTGGGCGCAAATACGCCAAGGCGCATTTGATTAAGAGAGTGTGCTAAGCGTTAAACGCTTTTTCTAGGATGTGAGTATATGAAGGAAATGTATCCTAAACATGGAAGAGTCATTTTGCATGTGGATATGAACAGTTTTTATGCTTCGGTTGAAATGGCCTATGAACCTAAATTAAAGGGAAAGCCGTTAGCTATTGCTGGGAACCCCGAAGAGCGGAGAGGAATTATCGTAACGTGTAGCTATGAAGCGCGGAAGTTGGGTGTTAAAACAACGATGCCAGTTTGGGAAGCAAAGAAACTTTGTCCACAACTCATTGTGATGAAGCCTAACTTTGAACGATATCGGATGGCCTCCCATGGAATGTTCGATATTCTCCAACGATATTCCGATCTTGTTGAGCCTGTTTCGATTGATGAGGGCTATGTTGATATTACGGAAAGCTTTGAATTGGGGACCCCCCTTGAAATTGCGGAAAAAATTCAAAAACAAATTCTCGCGCAGATGGATTTGCCATGTAGTATTGGGATTGCACCCAATCGTTTTCTTGCCAAAATGGCTTCGGATATGAAAAAGCCGCTTGGAATAACGGTATTACGGAAGCGAGATGTAAAACAGGTACTTTGGCCGCTTCCTGTTATTGAAATGCATGGTGTGGGAAAAAAGAGCGCTGAAAAATTGAACCATCATCATATTTTCACGATTGGGGATTTAGCAATGGCCAATGATATCCAGTTGAAGGCTCTTCTTGGCATTAATGGGATCCGATTAAAAGAAAGAGCGAACGGGATTGATCCTAGACCCGTTGATCCAGAGGCTGCTAGTGAATTTAAAAGTGTTGGGAATTCAACTACTTTGCCAAGTGATATAGCGAATCAGCATCAACTTCTTCAAGTTCTTGAAACTTTAGCAGAAAAAGTGGCTATTCGTATGAAGCGAAAGAAAGTTATGGCGACTTCATTAGGAATAACGATCAGATATAAGGATCGAAAAACGATCACGAGGAGTAAAAAGCTAGCGAATCCGATTAGCCAACAAGAAGATCTTTATAAAGAGAGTAAGCAAATTTTCTTAAAGAATTGGAATGGAGATTCTGTGAGACTTCTCGGTGTTACTGGATCAGATTTAATTGAAAAAAGACAGGCTGTCAAGCAGCTTGATTTATTTTCATACGAAAAGGATGCTCAAAAGGAGCCTTTACTCGAAACTCTTAATCAATTACGACTAAAATATGGTGACAGTATCATCGATCGAGCAGGAGAAAAAATGACCAAAAGAGAGCATCAGGATCCGATCACTTCAGAAACAAGCTTCAGCAAAGATTTCCTTGATTTTTTTCCAAAAGAATAAATAAAAGATTATTTTTAGGCAATATTGTTAAACTAATGGAGAGAACGATTAGTTGCATATTCCTATAATAATTGCTAATGTAAGTTGATTCTTTTGAAATCGTTTATACATAAGAAGGGGTGTAAGGAATGACAAAACAACAATTTGGTGTGATTGGAATGGCCGTAATGGGGAAAAACCTAGCCATGAATATTGAGTCAAGGGGCTATACCGTCTCTGTCTATAATCGTTCAAGGGAAAAAACGGATGACATTCTAGCCGAAACCAAGGGACGTAACTTTAAGGGGACTTATTCAATTGAAGAGTTTGTAGAATCACTTGAAAGTCCTCGGAAAATTATGTTGATGGTAAAGGCAGGAGCACCAACAGATGCGACCATTGAGGAACTAATTCCTTATTTAAATAAAGGTGATATATTAATTGATGGGGGAAATACGCTTTTTACGGACACACAGCGCCGTAATAAAAAACTGAGTGATTTGGGTATTCATTTTATTGGTACAGGTGTCTCTGGTGGGGAAGAAGGCGCGCTGAAAGGTCCTTCTATTATGCCAGGTGGGCAAAAGGAAGCCTATGACTTAGTGGCTCCTATTTTTAAAGACATTTCAGCGAAAGTAAATGGAGATCCTTGTACAACCTATATTGGTCCAGACGGAGCAGGACATTATGTAAAAATGGTTCATAATGGGATCGAATACGGGGATATGCAACTAATCTCTGAAGCCTATTTTATTTTAAAACATGTGCTTGGTTTAAATGCAGAGGAATTTCACGAAGTATTTGCCGAATGGAACAAAGGTGAGCTTGATAGCTACTTGATTGAAATCACGGCCGATATTTTTACCAAAATGGATGATGAAACAGGTGAGCCGCTTGTCGATATGATTTTAGATAAAGCCGGACAAAAGGGGACGGGTAAATGGACAAGTCAAAGTGCACTTGATCTAGGTATACCGTTACCAATTATCACAGAATCTGTTTTTGCCCGCTTTATCTCAGCGATGAAAGAAGAACGTGTAGTAGCGAGTAAAATTTTGAAAGGTCCAGAAAACAATCCATTTACTGGAGATAAAAGTGCGTTTATTGAAGCAGTTCGTAAAGCATTGTATTTGAGTAAAATTTGTTCCTATGCTCAAGGGTTTGCGCAAATGAGAGCAGCATCTGAAGAATACAATTGGGATCTACAGTATGGCGAAATTGCTATGATTTTCCGCGGTGGCTGTATTATTCGAGCACAATTTTTACAAAAGATTAAAGAGGCTTATGATCGTGACCCAGCTCTTAAAAATCTACTATTGGATCCTTACTTTAAGGACATTTCCCTTACTTACCAAGAAGCATTAAGAGAGACCATTGTCTATGCTGTTCAAGCTGGGATTCCTGTTCCATGCTTCTCTGCGGCTTTATCCTACTTTGACAGTTATCGGACAGAGACTTTACCTGCTAATTTGCTTCAGGCACAACGTGATTACTTTGGTGCTCACACATATGAGCGCAAAGATCGAGAAGGAATTTTTCATACGAAATGGATGGAATAGTTTTTGTTCATACAATCGATTAAGTAAACGAATGAGAAAAACCTCTTTGGATGATCAAAGAGGTTTTTCTTATAAATATTAGAAAGTATCTACTTCCAGATCACGAATGGGCCACCAGAAGAAGCCGTCTTTTGCTAGCAATGCATCACTTTCTTTTGGTCCTGATGTTCCAGCTTCATAATTAGGGTAATGTGTGACGGTATCTTGCCATACTTGTGAAATCTTATCAACGAAACTCCAAGATAATGCCACCTCATCCCAATGAGTAAAGTTCGTTGCATCACCTCGCATACAATCGTCCAGCAACCGTTCATACGCTTCAGGTGTGTTTAAGCCATCGATTCCTTTACTTGCATAACTCAATTTAATAGGAGTGGCATTCATCCCCTGCCCTGTTTTCAAAGCGTTTAGATGAAGGGTAATTCCTTCCTCTGGTTGGATATGAATGACAAGTAAATTGGGGTTTAATGTTTGCTCTGATTGATAATATAAATTCATTGGAATATCTTTAAATTGGACGACGACCTTTGTTGACTTTGCTCTCATTCGTTTTCCAGTCCGAATATAAAACGGTACGCCTGCCCAACGGAAATTATCAATTAACAATTTTCCTGCAACGAAGGTTTCTGTGTTTGAATTTGGATCTACCATCGGTTCATTTCTGTAGCCTGGAACGGTATGTCCGTCGAGGGTTCCTTCACCGTATTGACCACGAATAAAATATTTATCGACTTGATCCCCTTCAATTGGTCGCATTGCCCTTAACACTTTTACCTTTTCAGAACGTATTTCTTCTGTATTTAACTTAATTGGAGGTTCCATAGCTAATAGCGCAACCATCTGAATCATATGGTTTTGTACCATGTCGCGAAGAGCACCGCTTTTTTCATAATAGCGACCACGTTCTTCAACACCAAGAATCTCACTTGAAGTGACTTGAATATTGGATATATAGCGATTATTCCATAATGGTTCGAAAATAGCATTGGCGAATCGAATGACTTCAATGTTTTGTACCATTTCTTTACCGAGATAATGATCGATTCGGTAAACCTCATCTTCTGAAAAGGCTGTTCTTATTTGATCATTTAATTTTTTAGCAGAAGGTAAATCATGTCCAAAAGGTTTTTCAATGACCAGGCGCTTATATCCTTCGACGTTGGTGAGGCCGTCCTCTTTTAAGTGAATGGCAATCGTCCCAAAAAATTCAGGTGCCATGGCTAAATAAAAAATACGGTTTCCCTTGGTCTGATATTGATGGTCAAGATCGCTGGCTATAGCATTTAAACTAATATAGGAATCTGAGTTTGTTACATCATGAGAATGGTAATAAAAATGAGAGATAAATTCATCAATAGATGAACTCTTACTTGTTAATGATTGAATTGATTTTTTTACATTCTCTTTAAATTGATCATTTGTAAGGGATCTTCTTGCCACACCAATCACAGCAAAATGTTCGTCAAGCTTTCCTTTTTCATACAATCTATAAAGGGAAGGAAATAATTTTCTATTGGCTAGGTCTCCAGTTGCTCCAAAAATCATAATTAGAGCGGATGATTTTTCGTTTTGTTTCATTAGATTATGGACCTCTCTTCATCGAAGTAATATCTTTGCTGGATTTTCTTAAGTCATAGTGTAAAGTATTCCAACTGACATTAATATAAAATATTATCTATTTCTGTCTAAATAGGCAAATTCTTTGTTTCTAGTTTATTTTTGTCTAAAAGTAAAGAACTATCCTATTATTTTTTGAGGGTGTTATTTCAGGTTTACTTTATCCTTATTTCCTTGTTTTAAAGGACTCAGGTATAATAAATGGTATTAGACCATTCGGAAAGGAGCTTTTCATTGGAACTATTATTTCTTGGAACGGGTGCAGGAATCCCTGCTAAATTAAGAAATGTAACATCCATTGCGCTAAAACTTTTGGAAGAGCGCCGATCAATCTGGTTGTTTGATTGCGGTGAAGCCACACAACATCAAATTTTACATACAACGATTAAGCCTTCAAAAATTGAGAAAATTTTCATTACCCATTTACATGGTGATCATCTATATGGCCTTCCTGGATTGCTTTCAAGTCGATCTTTTCAAGGGGGGGAATCAAAGGTGATCGTATACGGTCCCTCCGGTGTGAAGGCGTTTGTGGAGACAAGTTTGAAGGTGAGCGGTACCTATTTAAAATACGAATTGGACATTATAGAGATAACCGAAGGGGTTGTATTCGAGGATGAACAATTTATTGTTGAAGCAAAACAACTTGATCATGGTATCCCTTCATATGGCTATAGGATTGTTGAAAAAGACCGGGCGGGAACATTGTTAGTTGATAAGTTACAATCAATGGGTGTAAAGCCAGGTCCGCTTTATAAAAAAGTCAAAGCCGGAGAATCCATCACATTAGAGGATGGAACCGTGTTAGATGCGTGTGAGTTTGTCGGCCCACAACAAAAAGGCCGAATTATCACGATACTAGGGGATACTAGAATGTGTGAATCTGCTCAAACTTTAGCTGGTGATGCGGATTTACTGATTCACGAAGCAACTTTTGCAAATGGAGAGGAAGCTCTAGCACATAACTATTATCATTCAACAACAAGTCAGGCGGCAGAAATTGCTCGTAGGGCAAATGTGAAGAAATTATGTCTCACTCATATTAGCGCACGTTATGATCGGAATACCGCTTGTGAGCTTTTGAAAGAAGCCCGCACTATTTTTCCATCAACAGAAATAGCTGAGGATTTTAAAAGCATCCTAATTCCAAGATAATCTTTATTCATGATAAATATTTTGTAAAAAAGGGTGAACCATTTTGGAATCGAATAGATTGAAAAATAAAAATGTCGTGATTACAGGTTCATCGAGTGGGATAGGGCTTTTGATTGCGAATCAATGTGCTGAAAGAGGGGCTCACTTAGTTCTTCTTGCTCGAAGACTAGATAAATTAGAGGAAATTCAAAAAGCAATACAGAAACAATATTCCGTATCGGTTCATGTGTATAAGTTAGATGTTTCAGATACGGATGAAATCAAGCGGGTATTTACACAAATCATTGCTGAAATTGGAAGGATCGATGTTTTGGTGAACAATGCTGGGTACGGTGTATTTCGCGCAGCACACGAAGCCGAAATGGATCAAGTCAAAGGGATGTTTAATGTAAATGTGATTGGTTTAATTGCATGTACAAGTATGGTACTGCCCATTATGATGAATCAAAAAAGCGGACATATTATTAATATTGCTTCACAAGCTGGGAAAATTGCTACACCTAAATCAAGTGTGTATTCAGCGACAAAACATGCTGTTCTTGGGTATACGAATAGTCTGCGTATGGAACTGTCTGACTTCCAGATAAAAGTCACAGCTGTGAATCCAGGTCCGATTGGAACCGATTTTTTTAACATTGCTGATGAGAGCGGTACATATGCAAAAAGTGTTCAGAGATATATTTTAAAACCAGAGTATGTGGCGAAGAAGGTTGTGGATGCTATGCTCACCTCAACAAGAGAAATTAATTTGCCAAGATGGATGAATGTTGGGAGTATTCTGTTTGTGCTATTTCCACACCTTTTTGAACGGGTTGGAAAAAGAGTATTAAATAAAAAATAAGTATTTTAAAGCAACGGCGCCATATCTGAATGAATTGAAAAAAATGATCATCAGAATTAAAAAAGTGATGACAATGAGAGTCATCACTTTTTGGTGATCTTGGAACGAACCATTTCGTCTCAAGAACATCAATTATTTTGTTTTGATTAATTGAACTCTTCCGACTTGACCATCTGTTAATCTCACTTTAATTCCATGTGGATGAAAGCTGGAGTTGGTTAAAATATCTTTAACAGTTCCACTCGTGAGTTTTCCTGTTCGTTGGTCCGCTTTCAAGACAATATCTACAAGAGTACCCGGGGTAATGTCTTTTCTATTTTGTCCGTTCATTATACACCTGTTCTTCTGTGTTGATTATTGGTTTTCTTTGTTTGCTGACTTTTCATTTTTTTTGTTGTTTGAGTTTGAGCAGAATTTGATTTATTCGCAGAGTTTTGATTCTTTTTACTTTCCATCTGCTTTCTCAACACTTCTTGCAAACTTACTTTTTTCTTTGTTGTTTCAATTTCGTCTGAATGATTCATTTCTGTCATAGTAAGGCTCCTTTATTATTGATTAGACATCATTTTTTTCGACTGTGCTGTGTATACAAGATATAGAACATAGGCGATCACGGATAAGGCTATACCTGAAATATAGGGTAAGTTTAGTGTGATGGAAAAAAGCCAGCCACCAAGTGGAGGTCCGATAATTCTACCAAGTGAATCAAAGGAAGACAATAGTCCAGTGGTACTTCCATGTCCAGCATTGGAGCTTTTTGTTAATAAGGCAGAGATACTTGGGCGAATAACTCCATTTCCGATTCCGAAAATAGTTAAATAGATCGCGGCAGTTGTAAAGTTACTTACCAATAAAATAAGTCCGAAGCCAAGGGCAGAAATGATAATCCCCATTTGAATGACAGATCCTTCACCAAATTTTTTCGTCATCCTTCCAACTAATCCACCTTGAACGATCGCCGAAGCAAGTCCCATGATCATAAAAATGTAGCCGAGACCTACGGTTCCTATTCCTGCCTTTTCTGCAGCGAAGTAAGCAAAGGTTGCTTCTAAGCCTGATAAGGACAAGGAAATAAATAGTTGTAGATAAAAGAGAATCGATTGAGATCCCTTTAATTCACCCAATAGAGATGTTTTTTTCTTATTAGTCTGTCCTCTAGTTTCTTTTGCTAAAGATTCTTTTAGTAAAAACCAGACAAGGAAAAAAGTAATAAGAGAAGTTACCCCAGCAATATAAAAGGGCATCGTTAAATTTATTTTTGAAAAAACCCCTCCGATTGCAGGTCCAAATACAAATCCTAGTCCTGTAGCCGCACCGACAACGCCCATTCCTTTTCCTCGGTCTTCCGGAGAAGTAATATCCGCTACATAGGCCATAACCGTTGGCATATTTGCGGAAGATAAAATGCCGCCGATAATTCTAGCAACAAACAACATCCACAATGATGAGGATACTCCCATTAAAAAGAAGGAAAGTGAAAGTCCTAAAATCCCAATCATGATCACAGGTTTTCGACCTACTCGATCAGAAATTCTGCCCCACATTGGTGCAAACAAGAGTTGCATAAGGGAGTAAACGCCCATAAGAAAACCTAATTGTGTCGGATTCGCCCCAATATCTTCTGCATAGAAGGGGAGTACAGGAATAATGATTCCAAAACCAACCATAACGAGAAACATAACAGCAAAAAGGATAGGTAAGGCTCTCTTTGTTTCTTGCATTGAATTCACTCCATTTCTCGATAATTATAATGATTTTATAGATGAATAGTCAATTTTCGTATTTCTAATAATGGATTTTTCCTAACAAGAAGTTGAACTAATAATTGGAAAACTTAAAATATTTATTTTGGTCTATGACATGAAGACTGGTTATGGTATCTTAATAATTAGGTAACGTACTAAAGTAATATGATACTAAAGACGAAGGTGGTTTATTTACATATGAAACGATTAGCAACTTTTATTTTAGTCATAGCATCCGTATTTACGCTTCTTGTTGGATGTGCTAGTTCTGATTCCGGTTCAAGTTCGGAATCGACCAAAAAAGATACATTGATCATCGGGATTGATGATACATTTGCACCACTAGGATTCCGTGATGAGAAGAATGAAATTGTTGGTTTTGATATTGATATGGCAAAAGCGGCGGCTGAAAAAATGGATGTAGAAGTTAAAATTCAACCAATCGACTGGAAAACCAAAGAAAATGAATTAAACAGTGGTCGTATTGATCTTATTTGGAATGGATATACCATTACAGATGAACGTAAAGAGAAAGTCTTATTTACAAAGCCTTATTTGAAAAATTCACAAGTGGTTGTCACTTTAGCTGATTCCGATCTTACTAAAATAGATGATCTAGCTGGTAAGCAGATAGGTATTCAGGCTCTATCCTCTGCTATAGATGCTTTAAATGCTCATCCAATCGTAAATGAAGTCGAGCCACCTACCGAGTATTCTACAAATGTAGATGCATTAAATGACTTAAAGATAGGTCGTGTAGATGCAGTTGTAATTGACGAGGTTGTCATCAATTATTATATGACTCAAGAGGAAGGTACATTTAAGATTCTGGATGAAACACTTGCACCTGAGGAATACGCCGTTGGTGTGAAAAAAGGAAATGAAGAATTATTAGAAAAACTTCAAGTAGCACTTGATGAAATGAATGATGATGGCACTGCTGCTAAAATCTCAGAAAAATGGTTTGGTGAAGATAAAGTATTAAAATAAGGAAAGAGTACAAATAAAGAAGGCAAACAGGATTTCCATGGGAAACCCTGTTTTGTTTTGGAGGAATCCTTTTATGTCAGTAGATTATTTTATGACTATACTTAAGCCTATGCTCGAAGGGGCACAGACAACAGTGCTCTTATTTTTGATTGCTATTGTGGTATCGATTCCACTTGGCTTCTTATTAACCTTGGCTGTAAGAAGCAGCATCAAGCCTCTATCATGGCTAGCTCAGATTTATATCTATGTGATGCGTGGTACACCACTATTGCTGCAACTGCTTGTGATTACTTTTGGTCTTCCAATGATTCCTGTCATTGGGGAATATTTGATTTTTGACCGATTTGTCGCAGCAAGTCTTGGATTTGTTATGAACTATGCCGCTTATTTTGCTGAAATTTTCCGTGGAGGCCTTTTGTCGATTGATAAAGGTCAATATGAAGCATCAAAAGTACTTGGTTTAAATAAATGGCAAACCATGACAAAGATCATTGTACCGCAAATGTTTCGCAGTGCCCTTCCTTCAGTTGCAAACGAATCGGTTACACTAGTTAAGGATACAGCATTACTTTATGCTGTGGCTGTTCCGGAATTATTGCATTTTGCTCAAACGGCTGTGAACCGCGACTTTACGATTTTCCCATTCTTTGTCGCAGGTGTAATTTATCTGATCATGACACTCTTATTAACTTGGTTCTTCAAATGGTTAGAACAGCGGTACAAATTTGAATAAGAAGGAGCGGTGAATTTGGCTATCATTGAAGTGTCTAACCTTAAAAAATCATACGGACCTCTAGAAGTATTAAAACAAATTACTTTTAATGTGAATAAAAACGATGTAGTGGCTGTGATTGGACCCTCAGGTTCAGGGAAAAGCACTATGCTTCGTAGTCTAGTCCATCTCGAAGAAATAAATGGTGGGAGCATTTGTGTTTCTGGGGATTATTTGGTGAAGGATGGAGTTTATTCAAAACCAGAAGAAATCAAGAGAATCACAACCAAAATGGGGATGGTATTCCAACACTTTAATCTTTTCCCCCATCTTACAGTAAAAGAAAATCTTGAGCTTGCTCCAAATTAGTAAAAAAGGAATCAGCAACTGTAATTGGACAACGAAGTTCAGAGATTATGAAGAAAATTGGACTTTCTGATCGTGCAATGGCCTATCCTGCTAACCTTTCGGGTGGTCAAAAACAACGGGTAGCGATCGCACGGGCACTTATGATGGATCCGGATATTCTTCTTTTTGATGAACCTACTTCCGCATTGGATCCAGAATTGACAGGAGAAGTTTTACAAGTGATGAAAGACCTTGCTGAAGAGCATATGACCATGATTGTGGTGACACATGAAATGGAATTTGCTAGAGAGGTGGCAAACTGGGCGATTTTTATGGATAATGGGGAAATCGTTGAATCAGGTCCTCCAGATGAACTGTTTTTTAATCCCAAGTTTGATCGAACAAAAGCCTTTTTGAACAGAAGTTTAAGATAATTTTTTAACGAGCGAGCTAGGTATTATCTGGGCGCAAATACACCGAGGCGCATTTGATTACTTATTAACGATTCCAGTGGAGTTTAGACCTACTGGAATCGTTTTTTTTTTGGGGGGAATAATAAAATGAACAATCCATCTGGAAAGAGTAAATATCTAATTTTTCCATGAATATTTTTATTGATGGATCTTAAAAATTATGGAATAATAAAGAATATTTAAATAAATTTTTTTTTAAAAAAATGCATCAAATTATGAGAACTTTGTCGTATAATAAGAGGGAAGTATTGCAAAGAAAATAAAAAGTAAATGACATTCATCACTATTTGATAATTTCTCATGAAAAATCGCAAGGTCAGACACAAAAAATTCGAAGTTTTGCTACTTATTGAAAAGGAGAATCAGAAATGACAGTAACAGTAATATCAGAACAGATGGAACAACAAACGCAAAATTCGTCTGTCAACCAAGGTCAAATTGAGTTGCTTAATCAGCTATTACAACCAGAGGTTCAGACATCGTTGACTGCTTTAATCGAGCAGCTACCAAAAATAAACGAACTTGTAAACGCTTTAACAAAAACGTATGATCTAACCAAATCGCTTGCTACGGATGAAGTATTAAAAAGTGATACGGTTGGAGCAATAAAAGAACTAGTTGAGCCTGTAAAAGGTACAGTTCAAAATATTGCTGCAACCGCTATTGAAGCGAAAGACCGTGCAGAAGAGAGTAACGAAGTGATTGGTCTTTTTGGCTTGCTAAGAATGCTCAAAGATCCACAAGCGCAAAAGCTATTTCGTTTTATGAATGCATTTCTTGAAATCTCTTCAGAAAAGAATAGATAAAGTGATCATTAAAAAGTAAGGAGGAAAATCCATGTCAAAACAAATTGTCATTTTAGGTGCAGGTTATGGTGGACTTTTATCTGCTTTAACACTTCGCAAATATTTAAATAGTACTGAAGCGAAAGTTACGGTTGTAAACCAATATCCAACACATCAAGTTATTACGGAACTGCACCGTCTTGCAGGAGGGACTGCATCTGAAGGATCCGTAGCGATCCCACTAGCGAAACTTCTTAAAGGAAAAGAAATTGATCTGATCATTTCAAAAGTTGAAAGCTTTTCAGTAGATAACAAACAAGTGAATTTAGAAAATGGTAATACTTTGACTTATGATGCGCTCGTTGTAGGTTTAGGTAGCAAAACGGCTTACTTCGGTATTCCAGGACTTGAAGAAAATAGTATGGTGTTAAAATCTGTTGATGATGCAAATAATATTTATCAGCATATTGAAGGTCGTATTTGTGAATACGCAAAAACAAAAAACGAAGCAGATGCAACCATTCTGATCGGTGGAGGTGGATTATCTGGAGTTGAATTAGTAGGCGAAATTGCAGATAACATACCAAAACTTGCCAAACAATATGGTGTATCGCCTAAAGAGTTAAAAATTAAACTGGTTGAAGCAGGTCCAAAAATTCTTCCTGTATTTCCAGATCAATTAATTGAACGTGCTGTTTCAAGCTTAGAAGCACGTGGTGTTGAATTTTTAACAGGACTTCCTGTCACAAATGTTCAAGGAAATGAAATTGATTTGAAAGATGGAAGTAAGATTATTGCTAATACATTTGTTTGGACTGGCGGAGTGCAAGCATTACCGATTGTTGCTGAATCAGGACTTGAAGTAGATCGTGGTAAAGCAACAGTTAATGAGTACCTTCAGTCTACATCGCATGATGACGTATTTGTTGTTGGTGACAGTGCAGTTGCCTTCCCTCTAGAAGGTGGTCGTCCTTACGCACCAACTGCTCAAAACGCTTGGCAAATGGGAGAACTTGTTGGATACAATTTATACGCATACTTAAATGAAAAATCATTTGAAGTATTTGCTCCAGTCAATTCAGGTACACTTGCTAGTCTTGGTCGTAAAGATGGTGTTGCTGAAGTGGGAGGGAACTCAACTCCACTTAAAGGGTTACCAGCTTCCCTGTTGAAAGAAGCAAGTAATCTACGATATTTATCACATATTAAAGGATTGTTTGCTTTAGCCTATTAAGAGGATCAAAATGCTTTCTTAAGTGAATGGATGCACAACGTCAAAGCCTTGTCGTACAAATCATGTATGACAAGGCTTTTTTCTTTTTCGTAAAGTCTTTTTATTTTTTATTCGTCTGTTTAACATGTACTTTCTAAAATGCCTTTTTAATGTAGCGAAAAAGGTTGAGAGCTAGGTTATAGGATATGGATCATTTTTGACCCATCTGCTCCAATTTCAAACCAAGAAACTGGAGTTTTTCTTATTGACGCTACCATTTTATCGTGGTAATATAGATTTCTTTTGACATACTTTATATTCCATCTGAATCTAGAAATAGATCTTGGCAGGTGGAACCATTTTGAACATTCAATAAAGAATAGGAGCTCACTATATATGTCCGCACCACAACGAAAAAAGTTAATTGTTTTAATGATTAATATGTTTATTGCCATTGGAAGTTTTGGTATTATCATCCCCATTTTACCCGCTTATTTAGAGTCGATTCATCAAGGAGGAACGGCGGCAGGTTTAATGATTGCGATCTTTGCTGGAGCACAGCTCGTTTTTTCTCCTATTGCTGGAAAATGGACCGATCAATATGGTCGTAGAAAAATGATTATTTATGGACTCATAGGATTAACGCTTTCTATGTTTGTTTTTTATGCTGTTGATTCGATTTGGTGGCTTTATGCTTCCCGTATTATAGGGGGGATTGGATGTGCGTTACTCGTTCCCGCTATTTTTGCCTATGTAGCAGATATTACCACGATGGATCAAAGGGCAAAGGGAAATAGCTTAGTTTCGGCTGCTATGTCACTGGGAATCGTAGTTGGACCAGGAATTGGCGGATTTTTAGCTGATTTTGGATTGAAAGTACCCTTCTTATTCTCAGCCATTGTATCACTCGTAGCCGTCATATTTTCATTGATTGTTCTTGAAGAAAGTCAAACGGAGCAGCCGTCGACAGGCTTAGATTTTCCCGAAGAAGAATCTATGGCAAAGAAAATGGTGCGATCCATTAAAATGCCTTACTTTATTCCGCTTATCATTACTCTTTCGATGAGTTTTGGTTTAATGGCCTATGAATCCGTACTTGGCCTCTTTGTTGATAACCAGTTTGGGGCTACGCCTCAGGAAATTGCCATTATGATTACATCCACCGGAATCGTGAGTGTGATTGTTCAGCTCTTTATGGTTGATCGCATGGTTAGTCGTTTTGGTGAAGTGACTGTATTAAATATTTTCTTAGGAGTAGCAACAGCCGGATTTATTCTTACATTATTCGCTTCGAGCTATATGCTGTTCTTTGGAATTACCCTTTTAATCTTCCTTGCCACTTCCATCCTTCGTCCCGTTTTAAATACACTCATTTCGAAGATGGCCGGTAATGAACAAGGCTTTGCCATGGGCATGAATAATGCCTATATGAGTATCGGAAATGTCTTGGGACCAATGCTTGCTGGGATGCTGTATGATGTTAAACTTATTTATCCGTTTGTTTTGGGACTTGTACTCTTAGTGTTGACGTTGTTCACAACAATTGTTTGGCAAAAACGTTCAATTCAGATAAAGCTTGAAAAAGTATAAAAAAGACTTCCATCTTGAAAAAATAGTAGCGCTTGATCTATGTGTAGAACATTACTTTCTACATAAATGGTCATGCGCTATTTTTTATTTTTTCGTTCATACGGGCATGAACAAAAATAGTAGTAAAATATAATAAGTAATAACTCACTTTCTTTTGAATGGAGGTCGTGTTAATGAGTATAAGTATTGCTGTAAATCAGGTTAGTAAAAGTTTTGGTAAAAAAGTAGTTTTAAATAAAATTGATTTAAATATCGAGGAAGGTCAAATTTATGGATTTATTGGTCCTTCAGGTGCAGGGAAGACGACATTAGTCAAAATGATTGTTGGAATGGATAGACCTGATGCAGGAACAATTCATGTTTTAAATAAGCAAATACCTAATCTAGAGTTGTTACAAGAAATTGGGTACATGTCTCAATCTGACGCCCTCTATATGGAATTAACAGGTGAAGAAAATCTTAAATTCTTTGCTGCTCTCTATAAGTTGAGCAAAACAGAACAAAAAAAGCGTATTTCTTATTCTGCTGATTTAGTGAACTTAACAAATGAATTAAAAATGAGAGTGTCAACGTATTCAGGGGGAATGAAACGTCGGTTATCTCTTGCGATTGCTTTGATTCAGAACCCTAAAATTCTTATATTGGATGAACCTACTGTAGGTATTGATCCTGAATTAAGATTAGGCATTTGGAATGAATTATTACGCTTAAAAAAGGAAGAAGGCAAAACAATTATCGTGACAACACATGTTATGGATGAAGCTGAAAAATGTGATTATATTGCAATGGTAAGAGATGGATCGATATTAACCAGAGGTACTCCAAAAGAGTTAAAGGATTTATTTAAAGCAGAAAATCTTGATGAAGTATTCTTAAAAGCAGGGAGGGGAAATGAGTGAGAACCTTGGCTTTAATCAAAAGAATATGTCTGGAAATGGTGCGTGATAAACGAACATTAGCCTTATTGTTTATTGCACCATTATTAATTTTATCCCTTATGTATTTATTATTTAATGGAGAGTCCGCTGATCCTAAATTAGGTGTAGTGAATGTTGATTCTGATTTGGTGGAAGAATTAGAACAGGAAAATATAAATGTAAAACAGTATGAGAAAGCCACCAATGAAACCATTGTTGAAGAAAGCCTTGATGGTTTGTTGATAATGGAAGATGAAAGTTTTGAGTTAACACTACAAAATAGTGACCCATCTACAGCTAAATCATTACAGATGAAGGTAAACCAAGTGATAGCATCACATGTTCAATTAAAACGAATGGGAAATCCTGCTGCACCGGTAGACTTTTCGAATAATAGTATGGAAACAAATTATGTGTATGGAAGTAGTGAAACCGTATTTTTTGATGTATTAAGCCCTATTTTAATTGGTTTCTTTGTCTTCTTTTTTGTATTTCTTATTTCAGGAATTGGTTTGTTGAAAGAGCGCACATCTGGTACTTTGGAAAGATTAATGTCCACACCCATTCGTAGGGGAGAGATCGTAACTGCCTACCTGGTCGGATACGGAATATTTGCCGTCATTCAAACTGTGATTGTCGTGGTGTATTCAATAAGTGTTTTAGATATCGTACTTGTAGGTTCTTTGTGGAATGTAATTCTCATTAATTTATTGCTTGCTCTAGTTGCATTATCTTTAGGAACTTTATTATCGACTTTTGCCTCTTCTGAATTTCAAATGGTGCAATTTATCCCGATCGTGGTTATTCCTCAAATATTTTTTGCGGGGATTATCCCGCTTGAAGGTATGGCTGATTGGCTACAAGCAATTGGGAAAATTATGCCTGTATACTATGCAACCGACGCATTAAAGGGGGTTATGTATAAAGGGCTTAGTTTGAGTGATATTAGTGGTGATATCCTTGCATTGATCGTGTTCGCATTAGTGTTCATTGTACTAAATCTATTTGCTTTGAAAAAATATCGTAAATTATAGTAATAGTGGGGGATGAGTGAACCCCCCCCACTGATGGAAGTTTTCTTTATCGCTATGGTATAATGATGTCAAAGGGTGTTCTGAAAATGATTACTATACTGTATAAACAAAGATAAGGGGCTGAGTGCGTGATGAGTAATGTAATTGTATCGCCAATTGAAATATTACTGAAAGAAAAGAAAACAATGATAAAAGGGCAAGTAATGAGAGCTGTTTTATTCTCACGCTTTAAAATGATTGAAATAAGAACATCGATGAACGAAAGCTATTATCTCATTTACTATAAAAATTCTCTTATTTATGGAGAGTTATTAGAAAATGTCCAAGAAGGATCCTTTATCGATAAGGCCAGCCGTGAAGGAATCGTTTTACAGTCTGATCATCCATTTCTACAAGTATTAATCCCCGATGAAACCATTATCATTCCGAATAAAAATAAGATATTCTCTCATCTTCAAAATCAATATTCACTTCAAGAAGTTGCCTATATTGCCACAACTCTCGATTCATTTTTTACAAAAGAACAGTTAATTAAGATTATAGATAAAATTTTTTTCCACTATCGCAGAAATGGGAACTTTTATAAAGCTTTTCAAATCATTCATATTATAAAAGACTTTTCTCCAGAGTTAAGTTTAGCTGGAGATAGTATGAATTCACAGGATTTTCATACTTACGATGACTTCTACAATTCCTCTCCGCTTCCTCTCATTTATCAAAAGGATCCTCTTTTTGCCGAGCTGCACTGTTTCAAAAATCGAATGAGCTCAGATGAATCTAATACCCTAGAAGAACTATTAAGAAATCAAGGCTATTATTTGGAGTTACTACTACTTTGGATGGAAAAGGTTGAAAAACTTCATAAAATGCATTCCGTTGAAAAATACTCAAGTTTAGGATTGCAGTTTGTTACGATGGAGCGGTGGATACTTACACTGTGCTATTTGAAAATCAATCCATTTCGGGAGTTAGCGAGTACAAAAGTAGTAATGGATCAGTTGGTTCGTGAGGGCGAATATGAAAAAGCAGCCTCTTATTTATTGAATTTTATTGATGACCTTCCCGTTATGTATAACGATACCTTGAAAGCTGTCTGGGAAAATATAGATGCTGGGTTTATTGTCACCCATATGGATGCATTTATCATTGGAATGCAACAATTAGCTCAAGAAAATGGGCAAAAACAATCTGAACAAAAGCTATCACACCTTGTGGTGAAATTGCTTGAAGTCTATGATCTTAAAACCGTTTATGAAAAACTTCAACTCATTCAAAAATTATTTCCACATTCACCTGTCATTCAAAAGGTTCAACGAATGACCGAATTAGTAGAAGACCCTGACCATATGATGGAACTAGGCCAATATTATGCTGAATTTAAACAATACGATGAAGCGATTGAATGTTTCTCTTGGGAAATGGAGCTCTATCCCGCTGATACTTTACCAGTAAGGCAATTAAGCAAAATGTATCAAAATAAGGGGATGGTCGAAGAGGCCACCGCTTATCAACAAGTATACAATCAATTAGTGAGAAATCAGGAAATTGGTTAAACGTGATCCTTCTCCTTCCATTCAAAATTGAACGTAATTGAACTATCGATAGGACTCTCTACCATGAGAGTCCTTTTTTACTTGCACAGGATGTGCTGACATCGACATTCGCCATAGGACGTGGCGGTTTTTAGTCGATGATCCTCGGATCAAGGTTCTTCCGCAATAGGAGAATCTGTCTGGATGAGAAAAATATGTCTAAAAATTTCAATTGAATAAGAACGTATATTCGCTTAAAATAATGAATATAATGATATGGAACTAATGTTCTTATTTGATTTGTGAAGGATGCGGTTCGTATGATGGATTATAGCAAGATGCCGCAACAACAAATATTATGTATTGATATGAAAAGCTTTTATGCAAGCTGTTCGGCTGTGATCGAGGGACTAGACCCGCTCGATTGTTATTTAGTAGTAGTGGGTGATACAGAACGAGAAGGAAGTATTGTTCTCGCTGCTTCCCCGCGAATGAAAAAGGAGTTTGGAATTAAAACAGGGGCGCGTAAATTTGAGATTCCAGATGATCCAAGGATCCATGTAGTGGAACCCAAAATGGGCACTTATGTCAGAATTTCGATGGAGATTCTTCGCGTTTTTAATCGTTATGTACCAAAAGAAGCGATTCACGCCTACAGTGTGGATGAAAGCTTTTTGAAGGTGGACGGAGCAGCCAAATTGTGGGGAGATGCCACCTGCATTGCGGAAAAAATCAAGGATGATCTTGAACGGGAATTTCAGCTTCCATGTGCAGTCGGTATCGGTCCGAATATGTTGATGGCGAAGCTTTGCTTAGATTTAGATGCAAAGAAACAAGGAATTTCTGTGTGGACGTATGAAGATATTCCGAAAAGGCTTTGGCCGATTTCTCCGCTTCGGGATATGTGGGGAATTGGGCGTAGAATGGAAAAAAATTTGAATGGAATGGGAATTTTCACGGTTGGCCAACTTGCCCATTACGATTTAAAAAAACTCGAGAAGAAATTTGGCGTTATGGGCAATCAACTTTACCATCATGCGTGGGGGATTGATCTGTCCGAAATGGGTGCTCCGATTATGGATGGGCAAATTAGTTTTGGCAAAGGTCAAGTGTTAATGCGTGATTATAAAGAAGTGGAGGAAATCAAGCATGTGATTCTTGAAATGTGCGAGGAGGTAGCAAGAAGAACACGAACTCATCACAAAGCTGGCAGAACGATTAGCTTTGGTGTTAGCTACAGTCAAGACGAATGGGGAGGAGGCTTTTACCGTTCCAAAACCATTGAGCATCCAACGAATGTAACCATAGACTTATATCGTGTGTGTCTTGAGATTTTTCATAAACATTACGAAGGGAAAACAGTGCGGAAAATTTCCATGTCTTTTAGCAATATTGTGGACGACGCTGATTTTCAATTAAATCTATTTGATCCAAACGGATGGAAGAAACATGAACTAGGTTACACGGTTGATAAGATTCGCAATCGATATGGTTCCGATGCGCTTTTACGTGCGGTATCTTATACATCTGCTGGAACCGCTAGGCATAGGGCAAAACTTATTGGAGGACATAAAAGGTAAGATTCGGAGATGGTTATAGGAATAAATCAATGTAGATTAGATGTAAAAAGAAGAACGGGGGATGACGATGATACATGATCGTGGGCGTATGAAATGGGTGTCTATGATGCTACCTGAACATGTCCGGATTTTAAGGGAATGGGCACAAGAAGATCGATACGAAACAAGAAAAGAGCTAGATGAACAACAGCTAGAGTTATTAGATGAAATTATTTCTGAAGCAATGGAATTTGATCGAGTTGTGTCGATCATTCATTATCATCACAAACAATACGAGTTGTTTGTGGGGCATATTCATCGTTGTGATCCTCTAAACGGTCAACTTTATGTAGTTGATCACTCTAGGGAAGCACATCAAATAGATCTTCAAAATATAAGAGATATCAGATGGAGTGATGATTAACTTTTGAAATATACTAAAGGCATATCAAAAAGGGAATTCTAGAAGAATATGCTACAATGATCATATGTTTCTTCTAGAAAGGGAGTTTTATACAAATGAAAATTACGATAACAGACCATGCAGCTGAGAAAATAAATCAGTACAGAATAGGAAAAGATGGGTGGTTAAAGCTTAAATATGATGCCGAAGAGTGTGGGTGTGTGATGTGTGGGGTTACTAATTTATGGCTTGTGAATGAGCTGGAAGAGGATGACTATGAAATCCAAACGAATCATGGGGGCATTTACGTTGAAAAATCAAAAGAGGTTTTTCTGGATGACGTACTGACCATAGATTTTAATCAAGCTTCCCATTGCTTTCAATTAAAAAGTCCAAACCAGTATCTGAATCCGAGAATGAGCCTTTTAGATAAAACGTCGCAAATCTAGTGATTAGCTATAGACTATTTTGTTATAGAGTAAAAAAGCATCCGAGGATTCAGATGCATCTTTCATCATTTTGTGTAAGTAAACGGAAGGCTCTCTTTGTAGACATTCCCATGATTTTCCCGTTTTTTACTCATTCTCCGACGAATTCTTCCATGACTTACTTTTTCTGTTCATTAAAAATAAAATCCGACAAAAATTCGTCAATGGCAGCTTCATACTCTTTTTTGTTTTCGTTTAATGACTGGGCATGCCCACCATTTTCAGCAAGAAACAACTTTTTAGGACCTTTTTTTCTTTCATATAAAGCTTCTGTCATAGCAGACAAAATATAAGTGTCCTTTTTACTATGAATAAAAAGAATCGGTTTTTTAATCTGATGAATAACAGAAATGGGGGAGATGTCACGAAGCGAATATTTTTCTCGCATACGTAAGAATAAGTCAGCAATAGGCAATAATGGTTTTGAAGGCAGTTTCATATCCGTTTGAAGTAAATAGGTAAGCTGATCTTTGAAATCAGAAAATGGACAATCGGAAATATAAAAATCAGCCCCATCTTCTACCATGCCTGCGTATAAGAGCATCGTTGCAGCTCCCATCGATTCACCATGAATACCTAGAAGCAAATCGGGTCTCTTTTCTGCTTTTATCCAGTGAACAATTGTTTTTAAGTCAAACTTTTCATAATAGCCATAACTAGTTGTCTTTCCGCCGGATTCACCATGACGACGATGGTCGTATATAATCGCATTAAAGCCTCTTTGAAGAAAAAGGTTCATGTACTTAATGGAATTGATTTTATTTTCTGTTACACCATGTGAAAAGATGATATAGTGGTTCGCAGGGTTCGGTTCGACAAGAATTATTTGTAATTCGTATCCGAATGGGGAGGGAATGGTTACTTTTCTTTTAGTCAAAGAATCAAAATCCTCTGGATTAAAACGTCCTGCTTCTTTTTCACGAGTAAGAATAGATTGATCGTCTTTTTTCTTTATATACATAATTCGGTTTGTAAAATAGAGGCCAAATGATGATAGAAAAAATAGGACTGATAGGAGTAATCGAAACATCTTTCTGATCCTTTTCATCGCAGTTCCTCCAAATAGATTTACGGCTTTTTGGGTAAAATATGCACTTGTATTTTACCATTCCCTAGATCCTAAAACAAAACAATCGTTTTGGTCATTTTTTCTGAATCAAGAAATGATATAATAGTTTCATTATCTAAAAAAAGAGGGATTTTTTATGAAAAAGAGACAAAACAAACCAGTCAAAGACATACAAGAAAAACCTGCTACCCTCGGTGATCTTCTGAATGCTAAACTTGTTCATGAGCTGAAAGAAAAGAAAAAAGAGCTACAAGATCAGGATGATCAAAAACGGCTAGCAGAAGAAGAAAGAAAAAGGGAAGAGCGTAGATTAAAAGAGAAAAATAAATCATTTGAAGAATTGTTGAATGAAAGCAATTTTAACTGGAAAGAGTTTAAATAGACTTCCATAGTGAATAAAAAGGGGTAGACCTTACAGAGGTTTATCCCTTTTCATAAATAATTTATTTCTAATCAACGATGTTCAGAATAAACATTTTCCTTTGTACAAGAACCAATGAAGTTCACTTCATCATCTGTTAGTTTTCTACTGTTAACAGCAAGTAAATTTTCTTTAAGTTGTTCCACTGAACTAGCACCTACGATGACTGAGGCGACAGTAGGATGGGCGAGGTTATATTGAAGAGCAACTTCGCTCATGGGACGATCAAAATGAGTCTTTAATTCTGTTAATACCTTCGTTAATTCAGTAAAGGAATAATCCAAATATCCTTTTTCTCTAGTGGAGATAGAAGCTTTTTCTAACATTTTATCGGTTAGAAGTCCTTTTGCAAGTGAACCGCGAGTGACCACGCTGATGCCATGTGCGTCCAAAAGAGGAATGATCTCTTCTTCAGGTCTCCTGTCCAGTATATTATATTGCATCATTACGGATACGATATCGGCTTTTGACGTATACTCACGAATGACATTCGGGCGTATGGAAGAAATTCCATAATAACGGATCAACCCTTCTGCTTTTAATTCTTCAAACGCATCAATTGTTTCATCAAGAGGATCCTCAATGGTACCCCCGTGAAGTTGATAGACATCGATGTAATCCGTATTTAATCTTTTTAAACTTGCCTTGACGGCTTCTTTTATATAGGTTTTTGATGGATCCCAGTGCCAACCATTCTTTTGTTCGTCCCAATGGTTGCCAACTTTCGTAGCAAGTATCACTTTATCTCGCTTCTGTTTGAATGTAGTCCCAATGATTTTTTCGTTCTCACCAAAATCATATAAATCGGCAGTGTCAAAATAATTAATACCTTCATCCAAAGCAGCATGAAGAATACTTTCTGCCTTTTTTGGATCCAACCCTAAAGACATACAACCCAATCCAAGCTCTGAAACATATAAATCAGAAGATCCTAATCTTCTTTTCTGCAAACCACAACACCTCCTAACCTAATTTATACTACTAAACCGGTGTTAGGTACCACAAAAAGACATTTTCACTATAAATGTCCTTTTGGAAAGGACGGAAGAATCATCTTTTTCTTTCAAAATTGATCACAGGTTTGTTATAAGGTTTTGAAGTATGATTTTGCTTATTATTCTCCACCCAGTCTGAAACAAGCTGATGGTTTTTTCCGTATTCCTTTAGCTTTTGCACAATTTCCCAAGCCTTTCCAGATAAGATAACCCCTTTATCATGCACATAAATTTTCATTTTATTTCCCCCAATTAGAGTATGCTAAGATGTATAAGCAAATAAATTTGGTTTAGAATAGGAGAGTTAAAAAAATGAGTCTTCTCAAAGAAAAAACAATATCATCCGAAAATATTTTTAGTGGAAAGGTGATTAGTCTCCAAGTGGATGAAGTGGAACTACCAAATGGAAAAATAGCAAAACGTGAGATAATTAAACATCCTGGGGCAGTTGCGATCATAGCGATTACGGATGAAAATAAAATCGTCATGGTGGAGCAATATCGAAAAGCGCTTGAACAAACGATTATTGAAATCCCCGCTGGAAAGCTTGAAAGTGGTGAGCAACCAGATGAATGTGCAAAACGAGAATTGGAAGAAGAGACAAGCTATGAATGTGAAAGTCTTGAATTATTAAATTCATTTTATACATCACCAGGCTTTGCAAATGAAATCGTCCATGTATATCTCGCAAAAGGTTTAACAAAAAAGGAGGATGCTGCTGGACTTGATGAGGATGAATTCGTTAATTTGATGGAATTGACGATTGGAGAAGCGCTCCAAGCAATAGAAGAGAAGAAAATCTATGATGCAAAAACAATTTTTGCTGTTCAATACTTGCAGCTACAAGAGGCGTTGAAAAAATAAATGAATTCATATTATACAGATCTTCATATTCATATTGGTCGGACGAAAAGTGGAAGAGCAGTCAAAATTACTGGGGCAAAGTCCTTAACTTTTTCCAATATTATTGCCCATGCAAGGGATGAAAAAGGTCTAAATATCATTGGAATAATTGACTGTCATTCCCCAGAAGTCATCATAGAAATGGAAGACCTTATGGAAAGTGGAGAATTAATTGAACGAACAGATGGTGGGCTCAGTTTTGGTGGGCTAACAATCATTCCTGGGTCCGAATTGGAAATTTATGATGAAAACTGTCATGGGCCAATTCATGTTTTGTGTTTTTTTTCAACTATCCAAACAATGAAAGAATTCTCAAATTGGTTATCTACCCATTTAAAAAATATTCACCTTAGTTCACAACGGATTTATGTAAGTGGACTAGAACTGCAACGAAAGGTAAAAGAGCTTAACGGTCTGTTTATCCCGGCGCATGTTTTCACTCCTTTTAAGAGTCTGTATGGAAGGGGTGTTCACTATTCTTTAACAGAAGTCTTCAATCCCGAATGGATTGATGGGATTGAGCTTGGACTAAGTTCAGATACATATATGGCAGATGGAATTACAGAGCTTCATTCGTACACTTTTTTGTCCAATTCTGATGCGCATTCACTTGGGAAAATTGCACGTGAGTATCAAACCATTGCGATGAATGAACCAACTTTTACTGAATTGAGAAAAGCACTCGCGCAAGAAGATGGACGAGGAATTGTAGCAAATTTCGGCTTGGATCCGATGCTCGGAAAGTATCATCAAACAGTTTGTGAAAAATGCCAGTTCCCATTCGATCCTGAGAAAGAAAAGTGTGAAAACTGTGGACATTCTAAATATGTGAAAGGTGTGGCTGATCGGATTTTAGAATTATCCTCTGTTTCTGAAAAGATGCCAGAACGTCCACCCTATATTCATCAAATTCCACTAGAGTTTATTCCAGGTCTAGGACCCAAACTAAGGGGAAAACTATTAGATCATTTTGGGACAGAAATGGCGATCTTGCATGAAGTATCTTTAGATCATCTAAAGGAAGTTGTTCCTGTGAAAATGGCCGAACTGATTGTGGCAGCCCGTTCAGGTAAATTAAAGCTAGTAGCAGGCGGCGGTGGAAAGTATGGAAAGGTTTTATAGTCCTGCTGAGTGTCAAAAAGGAACATTACACCACCCTAGTAATGTTCCTTTTCCTGTTGGCAGTATGTAAAAAATTCAAAAGAGGATTCTATCATTTTTCAGTAGAATCTTACGTCATAGATTTTAGTCTCCTATCATACAATGAAAGTAATTGATTGGTAGGGGGAAAAGCTATGAAGAAAAAAGTGTACCAGAACATTGTCGTTATGCATGTACGTGAGCATTCCTCAATCTATCTATTTGTCATTGTCTTATTTTTAATGGGAGTCATTTTTGGAGCAGTAGTTGTCAATAGTTTAAGTTTCACTCAAAAAGAAGACTTGTATTATTATTTATCACAATTTTTTGGACAAGTAACAACAGGAAAAATGGTAACCTCGAATGATTTATTTATGCAAAGCTTATTCCATAATAGCAAATTTATCGGGTTAATGGGCCTACTTGGGATATCGATTATTGGGCTTCCGATCATTTTAATCTTTCTATTTATGAAAGGGATGGTTGTTGGTTTTACCGTAGGATTTTTAGTTAATCAAATGGGGTGGAATGGCTTTCTGCTCTCATTTGTCTCTGTACTCCCACAAAATTTTATCATTATCCCTATTTTTATTGTGACAGCCACATTGTCTGTGTCCATCTCATTGAAAATGATTCGACGTCAATTTATGAAGAAAATGACAGAACCCATTTTGCCAATGCTCGGAAAATATGTAGTATGCTTTATTGTGGCAGGGATATTTCTTGCTGTCGCAGCAGGGATTGAGGCGTATTTATCACCTTTGCTGATGAAAGCAGTTCTTGATTCTGTCTATTAAAATGCTATTTTTTAAAATGAGTTTTATATAATATTCATTTCAAATGATAATTTATACTAATTATTGTTTGATTCTATTTCCTCATCTGCTATAATGAGAATGAAAAAGGCGAGGAGGGCTTTTCGGTATGGAAACCAGAATAGAAAGAATAAAAAAGCAACTGCACTCATCGAGCTATAAATTGACACCTCAACGAGAAGCAACCGTTTGTGTGTTATTAGAGCATGAGGAAGACCACTTAAGCGCTGAAGATGTTTACCTCCTAGTAAAAGAAAAATCGCCTGAGATTGGTTTAGCAACTGTTTATCGGACATTAGAATTATTAACTGAGTTAAAAATTGTAGATAAAATTAACTTTGGAGATGGTGTGTCACGCTACGATCTTCGTATAGAAGGAGCTGCACATTTTCATCATCATTTAGTTTGTATTGAATGTGGTGCAGTTGATGAAATTCAACAAGATTTGTTGGATGACGTGGAGGAACTGGTTGAACGGGACTGGAAATTTAAGATTAAAGATCATCGCCTTACTTTCCATGGAATCTGCCATCGCTGTCAGAGTGAAAATGAGGATCAAAATTAATAATGACGAAGCCTTTTCTATTTAAATAAGATAGAAGAGGTTTTTTATTTTGTAAATAAGTGGTTGTGATCATAATCATTTAACCAATTTATATGAATTAAATGTATAAAACTTGTCCCACTTGGCATATGAATAAATAAGGAAAAATAAAAGTGCGTTTTGTCTAGCTTGTTGGACTTGCACAGGATGTGCTGACGCCGACGTTCCACTAGAAAGGCGATTTAAGCATATCTTTGGGGGAAAAAACATGAAATCAGGGTTTAAGTTGCTTATAAAAACGTTAAAAGTATTTGTTTTGTTTACAGGATGCACAATTCTTTTTTATTATGGTATTATGTGGTTAAATGAAGAATATGCAGATTATCATCGTTACGATGAACCAAGTGGTGCGGCTATTAAAGTAACAACAAATGGTGAAGATCATGACCCAGGTTGGTTTGATCGCTTATTATTGTTTTATTTAAATGGGGAGTAATGGACAAATGGAAGATCAGTTGAAAGATTTTATCCATTTTTTGATTGTAGAAAAAGGATTAGCGAAAAATACAATTATTTCATATGAACGAGATTTAAAAAGTTACATAAAGTATTTCAGAAATGTTGAACAACTTACGAATTTTAATGATGTGGAAAGGATTCATATTATCCACTTTTTAGGGCATTTAAAAGAACAAGGGAAATCTTCGCGTACACTAGCAAGGCACGTTGCTTCCATAAGAGCATTTCATCAATTTTTATTACGCGAGCGAGTATCAGATCACGATCCTTCTGTCCACATTGAAACACCTAAGTTGGAACGAACACTTCCAAAAGTGTTAAACTTGGTAGAAGTGGAAACGCTGCTTGAATCCCCTGATACAAAGGATCATTACGGCATTCGTGATAAAGCCATGTTAGAGTTACTATATGCAACGGGAATCCGTGTTAGTGAGTTAATTGGATTACAAACGGGTGACGTGCACCTGACAATGGGATTTGTCAGATGTATAGGAAAAGGGAATAAGGAACGGATTATTCCAATTGGAAAAACAGCTCTTGCGGCTCTTGAACACTATGTAAACAATGGTAGGTCTCACTTTATTTCTAAAAAACATCACGATAATGCTTTGTTTTTGAATCATCATGGAAAACAATTAACTAGACAAGGTTTCTGGAAAATTTTAAAAAAACTTGCAAAGGGTGCAGGGATTGAAAAAGAATTAACTCCACATACCTTAAGACATTCATTTGCAACTCATTTGCTGGAAAACGGAGCAGATATTCGGGCAGTTCAAGAAATGCTTGGTCATTCAGATATTTCCACAACTCAAATCTATACGCATGTAACGAAGACAAGGTTGAAGGATGTTTATAGTAAATTCCACCCAAGAGCATAATAGACTACTAGAAATATCGTAAATATCAAAGGGCTACCAAAAGTAAATGGTAGCTTTTTCTAATATGAAAGTTGAGAACCGTTTTTTAATCAAATAAAGCGTTGGGTAGAAGGGAAGATTAATATTCGGAAAAGAAAAGTTAACTTGTTTACGCTAGGGGTTTTTGCAACAATTGAAAATGGATCATAGAGGGTGATTGGAATGAGGATGGTTGACGTAATTGAAAAAAAACGTGATGGAAGAGAATTATCGACAGAAGAAATTCAATTCCTCATAAAAGGATACACCAAAGGTCAAATCCCTGATTATCAAATAAGTGCTTTTACAATGGCCATCTTTTTTCAGGGGATGACTGACAGAGAACAGGCAGACTTAACGATTGCGATGGTAGAATCGGGAGAGCAAATTGATTTATCAAAAATTGAAGGGATCAAAGTGGATAAACATTCTACTGGTGGTGTAGGAGATACCACAACACTTGTACTTGGGCCGCTGGTGGCGGCTGTAGGTGTTCCAGTAGCAAAAATGTCAGGTCGTGGACTTGGGCATACAGGTGGTACAATTGATAAGCTCGAGTCTATTAAGGGATTTCATGTTGAATTAGAAAACGAGCAGTTTATCCAACTCGTAAATCAAAATAAACTAGCTATTATTGGTCAAAGCGAACAGTTAACACCAGCAGATAAAAAGTTATATGCGCTTCGTGATGTAACGGCCACAGTGAATAGTATTCCATTAATTGCAAGCTCTATCATGAGTAAAAAGATAGCTGCAGGTGCAGACGCGATTGTTCTTGATGTGAAAACAGGTGCAGGAGCATTCATGAAATCTCTCGAAGATTCTAGAAAACTTGCACAGGCAATGGTTCGTATTGGTGCTGAGACGGGTCGTAAAACGATGGCTGTCATTTCAGATATGAGTCAACCACTTGGATTTGCAATTGGGAATGCTTTAGAGGTTAAAGAAGCAATCGAGACGCTTAAAGGGAAGGGACCGCAAGATTTAACAGAACTCTGTCTTACACTTGGCAGCCAAATGGTCTATTTAGCTGAAAAAGCAACTTCTGTCACAGAGGCACGTCAAATGCTAGAAAGAGCACTGCAAGATGGTTCAGCACTGGAAAAATTAAAGATTTTTATACAATCCCAAGGTGGAGATGCCTCGGTCGTTGAGGATACAAAAAAACTACCACAAGCGGCGTTTTGTATTGAATTAGAGGCAAAGGAAGATGGTTTTATTTCAGAAATCGTAGCAGATCAAGTTGGCAATGCGGCCATGCTACTTGGGGCTGGACGAGCAACAAAGGAATCGATCATCGATCTTTCCGTTGGGTTAGTTTTAAGAAAAAAAATTGGAGATTATGTTCAAAAAGGTGAATCACTTGTTACCATTTATAGCAGCAGTCCTACAGTGGAGGATGTGAAGAAAAAGCTCGAAGAAAGTATAAAAATAACAACGGAAAAAGTTGTAGTACCCACTTTAATCTATGATCTTGTTACAGAATAACGGCAAAGCACTAAGGGTAAATATCCTTAGTGCTTTTTATTATTATTGAAGGCTATGTTACCGCATAATTTTGATAATCGTAAACAAGTGGGGCGATTGCCTGTAAAAAACCTTTCTTAACGAAGTAAAGAACCAGTTCTCGGAAGGTAAAAAGAACCCGAGCTTTCATTTAAAAAATATTTATCCAGCCCCTCACTAAATTTGTATAAATTTGGATTTAATGGAAAAAATGGAGACAGTAGAGAGAATGGAGGGTTTTGTGATGAAACGATTTGTTTCGATCATGCTTATGATAGCTTTGTTCACAACATGGACGGCACCACTTGCTTTTGCAGAGGAAAATGGAGTTCAATTAGCTGAAAACGTAAAATCAGCCATTTTAATTGAACGAGATACAGGTGAAATTTTATATGAGAAAAATAGTAAGGAACAGTTACCACCTGCTAGTATGACGAAGATTATGACGATGCTCCTCATCATGGAAGCACTGGACGAAGGAAAGCTTAAAATGGATGAGAAAGTTCGTGCCAGTGAATATGCTGCTTCGATGGGGGGCTCCCAAATCTTTTTGGAACCTGGTGAAGAAATGACTGTAAAAGAAATGATGCAAGGAATTGCCATTGGTTCTGGTAATGACGCATCGGTCGCAATGGCCGAACGAATTGCTGGATCTGAAGAAGCATTTGTAGAAATGATGAATAACAAAGTAAAGGAACTCGGCTTAAAAGATACCGTTTTTAAAAATACTACTGGCTTACCGGTATCTGATCACTACAGTACAGCAAATGATATGGCCATCATGGCGAAAGAACTATTGAAATATGAAGATATTACAAAGTTTACTGGCATGTATGAAGCTTATTTAAGAGAAAACACGGACAATAAATTTTGGCTCGTGAATACGAATAAGCTTGTTCGTTTTTATCCAGGTGTAGATGGATTAAAAACCGGATTTACAAAGGAAGCCCTCTATTGTTTAACGGCCACAGCTGAAAAAGATGGGATGCGAGTCATTGCTGTTGTCTTTGGTGCACCGACTTCAAAGGAAAGAAATGCACAAGTAACGAAAATGCTTGATTATGCCTTTAATCAATATAAAACACATCCGTTATTTGAACGAAATCATGTAATGGGAAGTGTGAAAATTCAAAAAGGAGCAGAAAAAACGGTTGAAGTCATAACGAGTGAACCCATTTCTCTTTTGACAAAAAAAGGGGAAACCATTGATGATGTTAAGCAACAATTAGACGTCAATAAAGATTTGAAAGCCCCTATAAAAAAAGGGGACACAATTGGGATGTTAACGATCGAAAAAAACGGTGAAACTCTTGTCAAGAGTCCACTTGTAGCGAAAGAAAATGTAGAAGAAGCAAGCTGGTGGAAATTATTTAATCGTTCATTTGGTATGTTTACAAAAACCGAATAAGATTGGATTTGTGACGATGAAAAAATTTTTGATGTCAAAGCTGTCATGAGAATTATTAAAGGAAAAGAATGGATGTCGAATATTTTATTATGTCTACTGTTTTTAGCGAAAGGTCACTAGTTTTGTTTCGAAGAAGGAAATGAAGTAGGATATATCGAATTGACTCACTACAAGGTGCCTCTTTCTACTCGAAAAGCTTAGAATGGGCATACCTCCCGCATATGGAAAAATCAATTACGGGACATGAAATAAGGAGGCTATGGAGTAGTGAGTCTGAACATTAATTTGGAAGTAAAACAAGATGTGTTATGCATTCGTTTATCTGGAGAACTCGATCATCATTCAGCTGATGAACTTCGCAGTCAAGCAGTTCAAGCAATTGAAAAGAATGAAATTCGTCATATCATTCTGAATTTAGAGCAATTATCCTTTATGGATAGTTCAGGTTTAGGTGTTATTCTTGGCCGATATAAACAAATCAAGCAGCTGCACGGAGAAATGGTAGTCTGCGCAATTTCCCCACCTATTCAAAGATTATTTGACCTGTCAGGCTTATTTAAAATTATTACTCTTGAGCCGACAGAAGAATATGCTTTGCAAAGATTGGGGGATGCCTAACATGAAAAACGAGATGAAGATTCAATTTAGTGCACTTAGTCAAAATGAGTCGTTTGCACGTGTGACAGTAGCTGCATTTATTGCTCAGCTAGATCCAACAATGGATGAATTAACGGAAATAAAAACGGTTGTCTCTGAAGCTGTCACAAATTCCATTATTCATGGATATGAAAGTGACCCAATGGGTGTTGTCTATATTTCTGTTTCGCTGGAGGATCATTTAATTGAATTGACAATCAAAGATGAAGGTAAGGGAATCCCAGATGTGGAAGAAGCAAGACAACCACTTTTTACAACAAAGCCTGAGTTAGAAAGGTCTGGAATGGGATTTACGATTATGGAAAATTTTATGGATGACATCGTAGTAAATTCGCACCCTGGTAAAGGTACCGAGATCCGATTAAGGAAGCATTTATCAACAAGCAAAATGCTATGCAATTAAGGAGTCTTGCCAATGGATGTGGAGGTTAAAACAGAAAAGAATCAACCCTATTTAAAAGATCATGAAGTAAAAGAATTGATCAAACAAAGTCACGATGGTGACCAAAGTGCAAGAGATTTAATTGTACAAAAGAATATGAGGCTTGTCTGGTCTGTTGTGCAACGCTTTTTAAATCGTGGTTATGAACCAGACGACTTATTTCAAATTGGTTGCATTGGATTGCTGAAATCAGTTGATAAATTTGATTTATCTTACGATGTTAAATTTTCAACTTATGCTGTGCCCATGATCATTGGTGAAATTCAACGATTTATTCGGGATGACGGTACAGTAAAAGTAAGCCGTTCACTAAAGGAAACAGGAAATAAGGTTCGAAAAGCCAAGGATGAATTATCAAAAAATCTCGGTCGAATTCCGACGATTAATGAGCTTTCAGAGTACCTAGAAATATCAACAGAAGATATTATTCTTGCGCAGGAAGCAAGTCGTACACCTTCATCCATTCATGAAACGGTCTATGAAAATGATGGAGATCCAATCACATTACTTGATCAAATTGATGATGGAAATGAAGGGAAATGGTTTGATAAAATCGCTCTTAAAGAAGCCATAAGAGAATTAGAAGAACGGGAAAGATTAATTGTCTATTTGCGATACTATAAAGATCAAACCCAATCCGAGGTTGCTGTAAGACTTGGAATATCCCAAGTGCAAGTTTCTCGGTTAGAAAAGAAAATACTTCAACAAATGAAAGACCGTATGGACATTTAATGCCATAGGGTCTTTTTACTTGCACAGGTGCTTGTGTCGATGTTCGCCACAGGATGTGCGGATGTCGACGTTCCTCTAACGATGCCTCTTTCTTTTTAGAATATCCATTTTTTGGAGTTCATGAAGTGTCAATTTGTAAGAAATACTACTTATACAAGGAAATCGCTGTTGGGATGTGAACATGTTGGAAAAAACGGTTTATATTCGCCTTCGGAATCGTGTCCTGGTTCGACCACGCGAAGAGGTATTTTTAAAAGATATCGCTCAAGTGATTGCTCATGATGCTCTTCATGAAAAGTTAGATCAACTCAGGGTCTATCAAATTTCCGATCAAGATCGAAATATCATTATTATCGATGCCATGCAAGTAATTGCAGAAATAGCCAAATTGGATTCAACGATTCAAGTTCAACTTCTAGGACCTTCGCAAACCATTGTTGAGGTTGTCTTTAAGAAAAAGAAATATTCATTTACCTTATTTGTATTAGCTTGGTTGTTATTATTTTTTGGTTCCATGCTCACGATAATGAATTTTCATGAAGACGTTAGTATGCAGGGAGTCCATCAAAGAATTTACAGGATTATTACGGGGAAAAGTGTAGAGAAGCCTCTATTCTTTCAAATTCCCTATTCGATCGGGTTGGGTCTGGGAATGATTATCTTTTTTAATCATGTATTTAAGAAAAGGCTTAACGAAGAACCAAGTCCTCTTGAGGTGGAAATGTTTAATTATCAACAAGATCTCGATCAATATGTAATTATGCATGAAAATAAGGAAAGTATATCGAAAATTAATGATCATTAAGATAATTTTTACTATTTTTATTGGTTTTTCAGGTGGACTTTCAGTTGGAGCAGGTTATGTTGCGTTTTTAACGGTGCTTGGAATCATACCAAGATTAACACAACTGACAAAAACGATGAAAATGATTCAAATGTATGAATGGGGGGTAGTACTTGGCGCGGTTGTGGGCACCTTGGTCATGTTTCAGGATATCCATTTACATATATCTCCTTATGTACTCATTTTATTTGGATTATTAGGAGGAAGTTTTGTTGGAATGATGACCGCAGCCTTAACAGAAGTATTGAATGTGTGGCCTATATTAGCAAAAAGAATAGGAGTTGATGATAAAATTGTTATTTTGCTAATGGCACTTGTGTTTGGAAAAATTTTTGGTTCCTTATTTCATTGGATCTATTTTGTAGATCAATAGGAATGACTTTTTTGGGAAAGGACAACAACATATGGACGATCGACGGCGTGTTATTTTAATAACAGATGGGGATGAGTATGCGCGCAAGTCACTTGAAATAGTGGCAAAAGAGATAGGCGGTAGATGTCTTTCTATGTCCCATGGGAATCCATCCGTATTAAAAGGTCATGAAATCATTAAACTCATAAAAAAAACAGCTTATGATCCAGTGCTTATTATGTTTGATGATAGCGGATTCATTGGAGAGGGAGCTGGAGAACAAGCTTTAAAATATATCGTTTACCATCCTGATATTGAGGTTCTTGGAATTATAGCCGTTGCGTCTAGAACGAGAAAAGAGGAATGGACCAAAGTTGATGTTTGCATTGATCGATTTGGGGAGATAACGGCGAAAGGGGTAGATAAATTTGGCATGCAAGAAATGGAGGAAGGGAGATTGTATGGTGATACCGTCTATATTCTTGATGAATTGGATGTACCGATTATTGTTGGTATTGGTGACATTGGTAAAATGGCTCGTAAGGATCACTTTGAACGTGGATCACCCATTACAAAGCAAGCTGTTGAACTGATATTAGAAAGGAGTGGTTATTATGGAGAATTCATCGATAAAAGAGAAAACTCCGATTTCTGAATCTTTAAATGAAATTGAACAGTATATGAAAGAACATGCTGGATTAGGGACGAGCTTTGATTTAGGGGTTCGAAAGTTAAAGGTATTGAGAAAAGATGTCCATCTTTATTATGTGAATGGATTGTGTGATTCACAAATTATCGTTGAAATTGTTGAGCAACTTGTTGAAATTAATGATCATGAGCATCACACGACAAATATTCACGATATTGTAGAGAATCGACTTCTCCATCAGTCTGTTAGCGAAATTAAGACTATGGATGAAATTGTAGACCAAGTTCTTTCTGGACTAATTGCTGTTGTCATCGAAGGTGCAGGGACTGCCTTTATAGTAGATGTGCGAAGTTATCCAGGGCGTACGCCAATGGAACCAGATACAGAAAAGGTTGTCCGTGGATCAAGAGATGGGTTTGTAGAGAATATTATTATTAATACAGCCTTAACAAGAAGAAGAATTCGAGATGGACGATTGCGATTTGAAATTATGCGAGTGGGTGAAAGAGGTAAAACGGATATAGCAATTGGTTATATAGAGGGTTTAGCAAATCAAGATCTTGTTGAAATCATTCGAAAGGAACTTCAAAATATTAGGATCGATGGTTTAACAATGGCTGATAAAACCATAGAAGAATTTTTGTTAAAGCAAGGATATAATCCATATCCACTTGTTCGATATACGGAGCGGGCAGATGTGGCGGCCACTCATATATTAGAAGGACATGTTTTAATTTATGTAGATACATCACCAAGTGTCATTATAACGCCAACAACGATTTTTCATCATATGCAGCATGTAGAGGAATACCGCCAATCTGCAGGTGTTGGAACCTTTATTAAGTGGGTAAGGTTTATCGGTATTTTATCATCACTCTTTCTTCTACCCATTTGGTTATTATTTGTTCTTGAGCCATCGCTATTGCCAGAAAAAATTGCCTTTATTGGACCAAATGAGCTTACCAATATTCCAGTCATTGTTCAAATTTTTCTTGCTGATATTGGGGTTGAATTCTTGCGAATGGCCGCAATACATACCCCGACTTCTCTATCAAACGCGATGGGATTAATTGCTGCTGTATTAATCGGGCAAATTGCTATAGATGTTGGCTTATTTGTCCCAGAAGTCATTTTGTACTTAGCTGTGGCATCGATAGGGAATTTTGCAACTCCAAGCTATGAATTAGGAATTGCGAATAAACTTGCTAGGCTTGGATTACTCATTTTAGTTGCTATTTTCCACACACCTGGATTGGTAGTGGGGATCACTTTATTTATCATATTACTGGCAAGAATTCATTCTTTTAATACACCGTATTTATGGCCGTTATTACCGTTTGCGCCAAAGGCATTTATGCAAATTATTGTACGTAGATTTGTCCCAGGTTCACAATTAAGACCAAGTATTATCAAAACAGAGGATCGGGTTAAACAACCACAACAATAAACAGAAGCCTGTGCTTCTGTTTTCCCTTTTCCAAAACCAAATGGTAAGTTATATCTCTTTTTGTATGCCTTGTATTATAAGGATAAGATTCTTCTTGAGCTATTGTAGTAATTTACAGATTGCGATTTAATACAGATTATGATAAAGTTTTTTTAAAATAGTCGGTGGAGATTGTCAACTTACTGATGAACATTGACATAGGAACGAGGGTCGATTATGCATTATTATGGAACCACTAAGGTTAATGATAGGGGACATCTGGAAATTGGTGGTGTCGATACGATAAAAATGGTTGAGGAATTCGGTACACCAGTTTACATATACGATGTTAGTTTAATTAGGCAAAGGGCAAGAAGTTTTAAAGAAACATTTGAAAAACATGGGATCAACGCACAAGTATCATATGCAAGTAAAGCATTCTCTACTGTAGCGATGGTACAGTTGGCCGATGAAGAAGGACTTTCACTTGATGTGGTTTCGGGAGGCGAATTATATACAGCTCTTGCCGCGGGTTTTCCAATGGAGCGTGTTCATTTCCATGGGAATAATAAAAGTAGAGAAGAATTAGAAATGGCTCTACAGTATAAAATCGGCTATATTGTGGTTGATAATTTTTATGAATTAGAATTGTTAGAAGAAATATGTGCTGAAAAGAAACAGAAAATATCCGTTGTCTTACGCGTAACGCCTGGGATTGAAGCACATACACATGATTATATATTAACGGGTCAAGAAGATTCAAAGTTTGGCTTTGGTCTTCAAAATGGACAAACAGAAGAAGCACTTCGTAAAGTGATCGAATCTTCATGGTTGATCGCCTCTGGCCTTCATTGTCATATCGGTTCACAGATTTTTGAAACGACTGGCTTTACCCTTGCTGTACAAAAGATATTTCAAGCCTTAAATGAATGGAAGACTAATCTTTCTTTTGAACCTGCCGTTTTAAATCTGGGAGGTGGCTTTGGAATTCGTTATACAGAAGAGGATGATCCGAAACCAGCCTCCGATTACGTAGAAGAGATTATTGCTGAAGTGAAGAAGCAAGCAGAAAAATACAATATGAACATTCCTGAAATTGGTATAGAGCCAGGAAGATCATTAGTTGGGGATGCTGGAACTACTTTGTACAAAGTAGGTTCAAAAAAGGAAGTTCCAAATGTCCGTCAGTATTTGGCTGTTGATGGTGGGATGACAGATAATATTAGACCAGCACTTTATCAAGCGAAATATGAGGCTGTTCTAGCGAATAAACCGCTTGAAGAACCGACTGAAGTCGTCTCAATTGCTGGAAAATGTTGTGAGTCAGGTGATATGCTGATTTGGGATTTACCTCTGCCAAAAACGGATAATCAAGATATTTTAGCCGTATTTTGTACGGGTGCATATGGATACTCAATGGCAAATAATTATAACCGGATTCCTCGACCACCTGTCGTTTTTGCTGAAAATGGTGAGGCAACATTAGTGGTTAAACGAGAAACATATGAAGATTTAGTCCGTCTTGATCTATCATTAAAGGAAACGATAAAAGCTAAGCATCTGTAATAGATGCTTAGCTTTTTTTATTGTCATGATATTAGATTAGTGGGTGTTGCATAACCTTGTAAATCCGTGTTCAACAATTCGTTTCGTTTTCCCCTATTTAGAAAACCAAGATTTAATAGCATCAATCAAACTGATGAAGAAAGCTTTTAGGCTTTCAAGAAATCCTTGTCCTTCTTCGCTTCCAAGATAGTTAGAAATCTTGTCCTTCGCAATGGTTAGTTGATCACCGACTTGATTCCAGTCGATATTGAGATCCTTCAGTTTATTAAATAAATCAATTAACGTTTGAATCTGTTCTTCTGTTAATGTGATCCCTAAATCCTTGGCGGCGTTTTCAATAATCGTTCTTAAGTCAGCTTCTGTTTTCGGTTGGCTTTTCGCTATCTCTTCTTTTATTTTTGCTATTAAAGCAGAGGCATTTTCAGTACCAATTGCATCTCCAAGTTCAGCGGACTTCACCATCTCCTCATTTGCAGCTTGCTTTACTTCTTCGGGTATTATCGTATCTGTGGATACTTCGTATGCTTTAATGATACCTGTTAAAGCGGCTGTTCCAGACACAGACATGGGGGCAGTAATATATATTTTGGCATCTTTAACACCCGCCGTTATTAAAGCATTAATATACATTTCATCTGTAACCCAATTAATATTCTGTGTTTCGACTTCTAACCCTGAGTTTTTTTCTGCAATGGTTATGGCAGAAGATGAAATCGCTCTTGTACCAATGAGCGATTTTGCTACATAGCTTCCTAAATATTGATGCTCTTCAGCGTTGGATACCGTAATAATCTGAGCCTCTTCGGGTGCATTCATTTCAGATAGTAACAAGTTCTTTTGTTCTTCAGTTAAGTTTTCTCCTAAAGTGATGATCATATCACCTACTGCCACATCAGCAAAACTTCGAACGGGAAAAATGAGAAGAAGGGTAATAAATAAAATAGTTATTTTGAAGTTTTTCAATGTCATTGTTTCCTCCTTGAAATAAATTTTTCTACCACTATAATAGACTTTGAACAGATATAAAAGTCTCAGATCCATTCTACATCACAGATTTAACTTCATTCAGCAGAAGTCTCACACTTCTATAAGTGGTGAGATGAATGCTAGCTTTTATCAATTCAGTGGGGGTTCAAATCCTGACTGAATAAAGTTAAAGCCTCCGGCGGATGCCACAGATTTTAAAAGGAAGTTTATCGAGCGAGCTCGATAAAATCTGGGCGCAAATACACCAAGGTGTATTTGATTGTAGAAGATTACTTATAAAAGAATGCAAAATAATCATACGAAACTTTCAAATGAAAGAAAAGCGAATTCTTTAAGAAGATGGAATAAATAGTCCTATTGGTGTAGAATAAAAAAGCAATGGAAAGGAACGAAATGACCGATACTTTGATATAATAGGTAAGGGAATGGAAATTGAAAGAAGTGGACAGATAAGTACGATTGTATTACTATAATTAGAAAAGCGAATCAATCGAGTTTAAAAATATGTAGAAACGGTAAAACTAGAATGAATGTTTTATTGTTTTATGTTGTATTAATGAGGGATTATGATGCTAATTCGTTATAAGAAAATTTTTGAAAAAATTGCAATGGGTTTATTGTCTTTTATGCCGAGTGAAAAAGACTTGAAAAGACTTCAGCTCACCATTAAGCAATATGAAACAGAAGATGATTGGCAGTTGTTTTTGTGGAAAGTGGATGACGATATCATCGGTTTACTTGGTGGAGTTTGGATTGATGATATGAGTTTTAAAATTCAACATATTTCTGTGAATCCATCCCACCGTGATCAGGGGATAGGGACCATTATGGTCAAGTCCTTTAAGGAGTTATACCCAGAAAAGCATGTGACAGCAATTGAAGTTACGAAACCATTCCTAAATAGATGCATTCATGGAGAAGGCAGTGATTAAAAGTCACTGCCTTTTATTCGTTTGGCTCTATTTCGTTCATTGATGACAGAGGTACGGTCTCTTTTCAAATGGCGATGTACAATCTCAAGATTGTTTAGATCACTTGCCTTACACCATTCTAAATGAAGTTCATGGCAACGATTCATACACTTCTCAACTAATTCTTTGGAGTGAATGGGTAAATTCATACTTTGATAATCAAGTTGATGTTTAATGTTTGAAAGTTCTTGATTCATTTGTCTGAAGAGAAGAATTGGATCAATCCCCAGTTTACATAATTTCATTTCATCCAACGTAAAAATATGAAGTGATTTTTGTAGTGTTCTTAAGGCGCCGTTAAAATTACCTCTTCTATGATGATAATTTGCGACAGCCAATTGGATGAAACCTACCCAAATAGAATGTTTATTTTTACTGTCTATTTCCTTCCAAAATTCCTCTAAGATTTCATGGCACTCAAAATAATCTCGATCACCGTGAAAATGAACTAAAAAATCTATATACTTGAGTGGAAACTCCATTGCGAATTGCTCCTTTTTATAGTGATACAACTATTTTAGTGTAGCATAAAATGATTGTATCACTATGGGGTATGTTTGCTTTTGTTGAAAATAAAAAGTAGGATATTAATCTAACTGTACTAGCTCATGTTTGAAAATTCTATTGGATAAATAAGTTTGATCTAATATACTTATTAATAGCCTATTTCGCATACTCATGGAATAAGCCTCCTGAAAATCATACAACTAAGTTTATAACTATAATTTTAGAAAAGTTTTGGTGGAACCTATGCAATATAATGTAAAGATTGATGCATTTGAAGGACCGCTGGATTTGCTCCTGCATTTGATCAATCATTTAGAAATCGATATTTATGATATTCCTGTAGCAGCAGTAACGGAACAATATTTAATATACATTCATACGATGAAAGAATTAGAGCTCGATGTGGCAAGTGAGTATCTAGTCATGGCTGCAACCCTTCTAGCTATTAAAAGTAAAATGCTTCTACCCGTTCATCGAGAAGTTGACTTTGATGAAGAGATTACTTTGGAAATGGATGAAGACCCGCGTGAAGAACTTGTTGAACGTCTGATCGAATATAGGAAATATAAAGAGGTCGCAAGTGACTTGAAATCTTTGGAGGAAGAGAGAGGGTTATTATATACAAAACCCCCGAGCGACTTATCAAACTATGCAAAAGATTTTGAAGTGGAAAGAAAACCCGCAAAGGATGTATCGCTCTATGACATGCTGAGTGCTCTTCAAAAGCTATTACGTCGTAAAAAGTTACAAAAACCATTATTGACTAAAATAACTCGTCAGGAAATTCCAATCGAACAAAGAATGAAGGAAATTATCTTTGACCTTAAGAAAACGAAAAGCAGAACAAGGTTTTTTGATTTATTTTCTGTACCGAATAAAGGACATATTGTGGTGACTTTTTTGGCTGTTTTAGAGTTAATGAAACAAAATGAAATTTTAGTAGAACAAGATACAAATTTTGCGGAAATCTTTGTTTCAGCAGTTGGAGGAACGAATAGTGGAAATGAATAATCTGGAAGGAATTATCGAAAGTTTACTGTTTGCTGCGGGCGATGAAGGTTTGACCATCAAGCAAATTTCTGAGGTGCTTGAAATGGATACACTCGTCGCGGAGGACGTCTTAAGTAAATTAGTGAGTGAATATAATGAAAATCAAAAAAGAGGGATTATGATTGTTCAACTTGCGGAGACGTATCAATTAGTAACAAAAAAAGAGTACTCTCCATTTTTAAAGAAGCTTGTCGAGTCGCCAAATAATACAGCATTGTCACAAGCAGCGCTTGAAACATTAGCCATTATTGCTTATAAACAACCTATAACAAGAATAGAAATTGAAGAGATTAGAGGTGTGAAAACAGATCGCCCTCTTCAAACATTAACGGCTAAAGCGCTCATAAAGGAAATGGGGAGAGTAGAGGGACCAGGACGAGCCTATTTGTATGGGACAACAAAAGAATTTTTAGATTATTTTGGTTTGAGAAACATTAAAGAACTTCCCCCACTTCCAGAGAAAGTGGAAGAAGAAAATATTCAGGAAGAAGCAGATTTGTTTTTTGAGAGATTTCAAGATCATTTAGATACTTGATTTTTTTCTATAACCAATTTTATGGATCTATGTTAAAATAGAAAAAATAGATATTTTCTAATTATTTTATATTTTCTATTATTTCGGTACATAAGTATAGTGTAATGATTTAATGGGGGTGGTTTTTTGATCATTAAAAGTTGTCATGGTTATGAACTAGAGAAAGAGTCAGCAAAATCTTTTGAGGATTATTTTAACCGAAGTGAATTAATTTTTGAGGAGGATGGGAGAGAAAAAGTTTTTCGTGTACTATATCTCCGTTATTTTGAGGAAATGCTTCACGAATGCACACCCTATCAACAAAATCCTATATTTAAAGCCGGAAATAGAGAAGTAGAATTAAAAGATATTGTTGCGTTGGTCTGTATGATTAAACATTCAGCTTATCGGGAAAGAAAAAATATATATATAAATGAATGGACTGAGTTTTCTCGTTTTTTTGAAGGATTAAACTTTCGTACAATACAAGCTAATTTTCAAGAATTGGGGACGCATAAGTCTAGTTTGCTTCGTTCTCCACAAGATTACCTTTTACAGCTAAATAAAAATTGAATCTTAGTAGAGGTGAAAACATTGGGAAATACACTTGTTGAAACACAAATTACTGATGTTGAAAATTTTCTTTCACATGCTGTTGTTAAATTTGAATCTTTCTTAAATGAGACGACTATTTCGAAACTTGTTGATGAAAAGGCAGGAGACCCCGATTATTATAAAATGGTAGTGTCTAATTTACGTAAATTGCTTGTTTACTGTGAGGAAGGGTCTGAGGCTTGTCATGTCATTGTTAAAAATGAGCCTTTTGCAAAGTCTTCTGCAGAAAAAGCACTCTATCGCATTTACCATCAGTGTATTGAGGAGTTTTTTGCTCCAAAAAGTGATGCCTGGTTTGAAGATAGCCGTTCTGCCTATACTGGAAAAAACTCCATTAAATTTCGTCAGGATACACCAGATAGTATAAAGGCTCTGTTTGGGAATTTAGAAAGCCAATTTCAAAAAATTCGTGAAGAGCTTGAATACTATGAAACAGACTATCGAACAAAAATGATCCAGTCAAAATAGAAAAGTGGCCGGCTAAGTGCGCAACGTCCTGTTGTAACGCCGGCACTTGCACATCCTGTGCTACGAAGACGCCTTGCCCATTACTGAAAGAAAAAGCCATCGAATTTCGATGGCTTTTTTGCACTCTTAGGAAAGTATAAAATTGCAGCACCGGAGAAGTTCGACGTAGTGGCAATTTCTAGGAAAACAGTATAAGTGCAACTACGCCTCTGTCATCGCCTTGCAGGCTCGCCAATCGGCGAGTTTTCTTTATGAGAAAAGCTGTTTCTTCATTCCATCATAAGCTAGGAATATTCCTTTTTAACTTTCATATGATAGTCACGGAAATGAAAATGGGAAATGAGGGATGGCTGTTGAATCGATTTCATCAATACGTTAATGACGTGGCAAAATGGAATAATGAGCTTAAAGACTTCTTAGAATCAGAGCAGGTAGATCAAAACAATGAACTATGGAATCGGTTAAATCATTTTACAAGTATTATGGATGGAATCTCTCAGAATGAAATGAGCGAAGAAGATTTAAGTAGAATCCAGAAAGAAGTGGAAGAACTTCACGGGGAAATGGATCAGTATTTTACGAGTAGGCAACAACTTGGGATGGTTTATATGAACGAACCGTTTGTGGCCATTGGAAATCATAAGCTACCACCTCTTCCGTATGATTATGATGCTCTTGAGCCTTATATTTCAGAGGAAATCATGAAATTACATCATGATAAGCATCATCAATCCTATGTGGATGGGTTAAATAAGGCGGAAAAAAATCTTGAAAAAGCAAGAAAGAGTGGGGATTTTGCACTTGTTAACCATTGGTCAAGGGAATTGGCTTTTCATGGTTCGGGTCATTATCTCCATACTATTTTCTGGAATAATATGAGTCCAAAAGGTGGAAAGAGGCCGAGTGGTGCTCTCTTAGTAGAAATTGAAAAATATTTTGGTAGTTTTGATGCATTTAAGAAACAATTTACCGAAGCGGCTAAACAAGTTCAGGGGTCAGGTTGGGCAATCCTTGTTTGGTCTCCCCGTGCACGACATCTTGAGATTTTGCAATCTGAAATCCATATGAACTTAACACAGTGGGACACCATTCCTCTTTTAGTCCTGGATGTATGGGAACATGCTTACTATCTTCAATATAAGAACAACAGAGCGGAGTATGTAGACAAATGGTGGAATATTGTAAATTGGAAAAATGTTGAAGAGAGATTCGCGAAAGCTAGTCAATTAAAGTGGAAGCCTTATTAAACAGAAAAGCGAAAGCGGCTTGTTAATAAAGGAACACTGACTAAAAACACCACGTCCGCGTGTCTGTCTACATGACCCTCATCCTGCGGACATCAGTCCCTAGCCGCGGTAGCTGGACACCGAAAAGAGCCCAAACAAGGTTCCATTACCTGTTTGGGCTCTTTTTGTCATATTGGGACTTGTCTCGCATAAACTTGTACAAACCGATTATTGAGAAGAGGGGATTACGGAATGAAATCTATAAGGTGGCTCGTTGTTGTTACCTTTATCACCTCTGCAATATTACTGTATATTCCTATTAACACGAAAGCACTTGGGCCTGTAAGTGCTAGCAGTGCTATTTTAATGGAACAACAGTCTGGAAGAATTCTATACGAAAAAGAGGCGCATGAGGTAAGAAGAATTGCCAGTATCACAAAAATAATGACTGCCATTTTAGCCATTGAGTCTGGAAAATTGAATGACTCAGTAAAAGTTACAGAGAATGCTGTGAGAGCGGAAGGGTCGTCCATTTATTTGAAACCTGGAGAAACCATTAAACTTGAAGACCTTGTTTACGGCATGATGCTTCGTTCTGGTAATGATGCAGCCGTTGCGATTGCTGAGCATGTTGGTGGAAGCTTAGAGGGGTTTGTTTATTTAATGAATCAGAAAGCAAGTGAAATTGGGATGGATCAATACACATTTTGCCAATCCACATGGACTTGATGACCATGAAGATCACTATTCAACCGCTTATGATATGGCATTGTTAACGAGATATGCAATGTCAAATGATACATATAAGCTTATTTCAGGAACAAAGGTCCATCGTGCTCCAAATCCAACTGAAAATTGGGACAGAGTGTGGAAAAATAAAAATCGTCTTCTTACAGAGTTGTATGATTACACAACAGGAGGAAAAACAGGTTATACCAAACGAGCAAAAAGAACGCTTGTGACCACGGCCACGAAAGGAGATCTAAATTTAATTGCTGTTACATTAAATGGACCAGATGATTGGAATGATCATATCAACATGTACGAAAATGGTTTTCATAATTTCGAACTTGTAAAGGTATTAAAAAAAGGAATGATTAATGAAGTTGAGGATCCATTTTATAAAAAAAAGGTGTATATCAAAAAATGATATTCTTTACCCAATTACAAAAGAAGAACGTGATCTTTTCCGTATTGAATTTAAACTTCAAGAGTCCAAAAAAGAGTGGCGAGATCTGGATAAGGAACCAGATGTGGTAGGGAAAGCATTGATTTATTTTGAAGAGCAAGCAAGTTAAAGAAGTGCCTCTCTATTATAGAAAGACAAAATCAAAAGAAGATCAATCCTTTATGGATTATTTTAAAAGTATTTTTTTCATTCATTTGGGTGTGAAGTGAAATGGTAAATATATATATGGGTATTGTTAACTGTAATTGGTATCCTATTTGCTATGGTGAATGGAACAATGGAAGAAGTGAATGAGGCTATTTTTAAAGGGGCAGCAGAAGCGGTTACTTTATGTATTGGCTTAATAAGTGTTCTTGTTTTTTGGCTTGGAATTATGAGAATAGCGGAGGATGCAGGTCTTTTGACAAAACTTTCCCTTCTTTTTCGTCCTATTGTAAAGATTATATTTCCTGAGGTACCAAACGATCACCCTGCAATGGGGTATATTCTATCCAATATGATGGCGAATTTGTTTGGGTTAGGGAATGCTGCAACACCACTTGGTATTAAGGCTATGGAGGAATTGAAAGAATTGAATGGTGGTAAAACAGAAGCAAGCAGATCCATGGTTACATTTCTGGCTGTTAATACATCAAGCATTACATTGATTCCCACTACTGTTATAGCAATTCGTATGAACTATAATGCTGCATCACCAACTGATATTGTAGGGCCAACCTTAGTGGCAACTTGTTTTGCAGCTATTGCTTCAATTCTAATTGATCGTTGGTTTTATTATCGAAGATCCCGGAAGCGAAAGGGATGATAAAGGATGGAAATCGTTTCATTGATTTCATTGTGGTTTATTCCCATTTTAATTGGTTTTATTTTAATGTATGGAACGTACAAAAAGGTACCCACATACGAGAGTTTTGTTGAAGGGGGTAAGGAAGGAATAAAAATTGCGGTATCCATTATTCCTTTTCTAGTAGGGATGCTTGTGGCAATTTCAATTTTTCGTGCATCTGGGGCATTAGATTACATGATGAACTTTATACGACCAGGGTTAGCGATAATTGGAGTTCCGGCGGAAATTGCTCCCCTCGCTTTCATAAGGCCGATTTCTGGAACGGCAGCACTTGGAATGACGAGTGATCTCATAGCCAGCCATGGACCGGATTCTTTTATTGGACGTTTAGCAGCCGTACTGCAAGGGAGTACGGATACAACCTTTTATGTCTTAACGGTGTATTTTGGCGCAGTAGGTATAAAAAAGATGGGGGATGCCTTGAAAGTTGGGTTGCTAGCAGATTTAGTTGGAATTATTCTAGCTATTGTTGTAGTATCACTAGTATGGTAAAAAAGTCATTTATACCAATTTCAATATTGGTGTAAATGACTTTTTTTGAGAAAACAAGAGACTTCATTGTTTCATCCGTTCTCAATAAAAATAGGATCGTTAATTAATGGAATATTTATTTTGAAAAAAAGTGTAATTATGTCATAATGCAATGAGAGAGATTCTGATATTAATTGAAAGTTATTTATAGAGGTGACTAAATGGAAAGACTTCAAAAGGTAATTGCACATGCAGGTTTTGCTTCGAGAAGAAAAGCAGAAGAAATGATTCTCGAAGGTAAAGTAAGAGTAAATGGGAAAGTCGTTAAAGAATTAGGCATCAAGGTGTCTTCCTCAGACCAAGTGGAAGTGGAAGGTGTACCAGTTGAAAAAGAACAACCTGTTTATTTTCTTTTTTACAAACCGCGTGGGGTCATATCCAGTGTAAAGGACGATAAGGGAAGAAAAGCGGTAACAGATTACTTTCCCGAAATTAAGCAACGCATCTATCCTGTAGGTCGTCTTGATTATGACACATCTGGAGTATTATTGCTTACGAATGATGGTGAGTTTGCTAATCAATTAATGCATCCTAAACATCAAATTGAAAAAGTTTATATCGCGAAAATAAAAGGAATTCCAACGAGAGAACAATTAAAAAGTTTAGAAAAAGGAATCCGTCTTGAAGATGGGAAAACAGCACCTGCACGTGCAAAGCTGATTTCCGCAGATAATCAGAAAGGCTCGGCCATTGTTGAATTAACCATTCATGAAGGTAAAAATCGGCAAGTACGTAGAATGTTTGAAGCAATTGGACACCCAGTATTAAAACTTCGAAGGGAAAGATATGCCTTTTTAACATTGCAAGGGTTGCGCTCTGGAGATGCAAGAGAATTAACAGCACATGAAGTGAAACAACTTAGGGTAATGGCAGAAAATATTTAAACAATTTTATTCAAAAATATTAAAGATGTGTATAAAATGTTATAATAATGGCAAACTATAAAATTTTCTGATAAAGTCAGGAAGTATAGTTTGCTTTTTTGATATGCTTTTTTAAGTGAAATATGAAAATCTACACTTATTTTATCATGGTTAAGGCGAAATAAGAGGTTTATATGGGGAGGGAGTAGAAATGAAGAAACGACGACTTTGGATAAGGACTGCTATCTTATTCTTGTTAGCTGCCGCTGTCGGATTTTCATTGTATGCTAATTTTACAAAAGGTGACGTACAAAAGGTAGAAATTGGTGAGAAAGCACCCGATTTTGAATTGGTTGATTTAAATGGGGAAAAACATCGTCTATCAGATTATGAGGGGCAAGGGGTCTTTTTGAATTTTTGGGGAACATTTTGTAAGCCTTGTGAAAAAGAATTTCCTTATATTGACAATCAATATAAGCAATTTAAAGATAACGGTGTCCAAGTATTGGCGGTCGATGTCGGAGAATCTGAATTTGCCGTTAATAAATTTGTTAAGCGACATCAATCTAACCTTTCCAGTTGTAATTGATAAATCAGGGGACGTACAAACTGCATATGGGATTAATCCACTGCCGATCACTTTTTTGATTGATAAAGAAGGTACAGTTATTAAATCACATACGGGTCAGTTAACGGAGGAAATGATTCATAACTTTATGAAGCAAATACAACCTTGAGGACGGGGAGTTTTTTATATGAAAGTAAAGTGTGAATGTGGACATGTTAATCCACATGGAACTGTACTTTGTGAAGCGTGTGGTAAAGTACTAGATGAGAAGGATCAGGATCAGCTGCTTGTGGATATGCGGTATGAAGGAAGTGCAAGACGGTCTCAAACTTATAATAAAACGATCATTGATAAGATTTGGAACTTTTTTTCGTCTGTTAAAGTGGGAGTTTCACTGATTGTGATCACTTTAATTGCCTCTGCACTGGGGACCATTTTTCCGCAAGAAATGTATATTCCGCCTAATTTGCCTGCTGCGGAATATTATCAGGATCAATATGGATGGCTTGGTAAAATGTATTTTGAACTTGGATTTCATAATTTATACAGTTCTTGGTGGTATCTATTATTAATTGCTTCTATGGTGTATCTCTTGTCATTTGCAGTCTTGATCGGGTTATTCCTCTTTATCGAGCCTTAAAAAAGCAAAAGATTACGAGACATGAAGGGTTTTTAAAACGTCAAAGGCTATTTGGAATTACAAGTACAAGTGAAACTCAGAATGAGGAAGCGTTTGATAAAATCAAAGATAAATTGAAAGCAAAACGATATCATATTCGAGAAGAAGAAGGAAATATATTAGCTGAAAAAGGACGTTTCTCCAGATGGGGTCCCTATGTCAATCATATTGGATTAATTATTTTTTTAATTGGCTGTATGCTACGCTTTGTTCCGGGAATGTATGTTGATAGTGTGCTTTGGCTTCGTGAAGGAGAATCAAAAGTGATTCCAGAAACAAACGGTGAGTATTATTTAAAAAATAATCAATTTATTTTAGAAGTATATGACAAAGAAAAAGATGATGAAGTTTTTGATGAAGCCATTGATCGAGTTGGAATGGTCGCTAAAAACTTTCAGTCCAATGTAACCTTGTATAAAAAGCAGGGGGATACCATTCCAGGGGAAAGTCCGGAACTTGAAAAAGTAAAAGATGATCAAATAAGTGTTAATCAACCATTAAAGTTTGAGGATTTCGCGATTTATCAAGTGGAGTATAAACTGGATGAATTAAACAAAATGACTTTTGCGTTAACAAATAAAGAAACAAAAGATGAATACGGAAATCTTACGATTGATTTGTTTAATCCTGAAAAAAAATATGAGTTATCAAATGGCTATTCAGTTGAAATTCTTAGTTATTTTCCGGATTTTGAGTTTGATGAAGAAGGGGAACCATCTACTAAATCAAAAATTCCGAATAATCCCGCTTTTATTTTTAAGATGTTTACACCGGATAAACCTGAAGGGGAAGTTAGTTTTGTTGCTATTAGGCAAACCATTGAGCCTAATGGTGATAATCAATATAAAATGGCTTTTAAAAGTGTTGAAACGAAAAATGTATCTGGTTTAACAGTAAGAAAGGATCTAACTCTTTGGGTGATTGCTTTAGGTGGAGTCATTTTTATGATTGGGGTAATCCAAGGTGCCTATTGGAATCATCGTAGAATTTGGATTCAGAGAATGAATGGGGAAATATGGGTTGCAGGTCATACAAATAAAAATTGGTACGGTTTAAAAAGAGAAATATCTGTTATTTTAGAAGGTACGAAATCAATGAACCAAGAGATCAATTAGATACGTAAGAAGGATGGATAAGGGGGAAATAGGTTGGTAAACCTAAGTAGTAATTTATTATATACAGCTTTTGTTCTTTATTTAGTGGCTACACTTTTTTTTGGAGGAGCAATTAAAGATAAAAGAAGTAGTCAAAGTAAGAATACTTTAAATCGCTGGTCAAAAATAGGTATTACAATTACAATTATTGGATTTATTAGCCCAACTAGGGTATTTTATTACTCGATGGATTGCAGCTGGACATGCACCTGTTAGTAATCTATTTGAATTTACTACCTTTTTTGGAATGGTGCTTGTGGGTGCCTTTATTGTGATATTTTTTGTCTATAAAACGCCATTATTAGGATTATTTACATTACCTATTGCTATTCTTATTATTGCTTATGCAAGTATGTTTCCAAGGGATATATCACCGTTAATACCAGCTTTGCAAAGTGATTGGCTTCATATTCATGTGACAACAGCTGCAATAGGAGAGGCTATACTAGCCATTAGTTTTGCCGCTGGATTAATCTATCTTGTTAAAATCATTGATCAATCAAAAAAAAGCAAAAGGACCTTTTGGCTTGAAATGATTATGTTTAGTTTAATTTGTGTGGTAGGATTTGTTGCAGTTACCACTACTTTTTCTATAGTAGATTATAAGGCAAGTTTTACCTGGATGGATAAAAATGAGGTATCTGCGGAGTTCGAATATACAATGCCTGCACTGATTGGTCCACATGAAGGGGAGCTCATAACTAAAGGGGCATTTGAACCCATTGTTGAAGTACCGGCGATTATTAATGCAAAAAAATTAAATACAGTTATTTGGTCTATTGGTGCAGGAATTGTTTTATATGGTCTAATCAGGATTATTTTTAGAAAACGCATTGGTTGCTCTATTAAAACCCTTTGTGAAGAATATTAATTTAGATTTAGTTGATGAAATTAGTTATCGTTCCGTTTTAATTGGATTTCCTGTATTTACATTAGGTGCATTAATTTTTGCCATGATTTGGGCACAAATTGCTTGGACACGATTTTGGGGTTGGGATCCAAAAGAAGTATGGGCATTAATTACTTGGCTCTTTTATGCTGCTTTTTTACATTTACGATTGTCAAAAGGATGGCATGGAGAAAAATCAGCATGGCTAGCTGTCATTGGTTTTGTTATTATTATGTTTAATCTAATTGCTGTAAACTTAGTAATAGCTGGATTACATTCATATGCAGGATCTTAAATGTTAACTTATGACCTTCACTTCATGAGTGGCAGGTCTTTTTTGTAAGGATGCAGAATCTAGTTCGTTGATTCATATCGTTTTGACAATGGATGTGTTAAAGAAAATGAATTTCTGTACTTTCATGGCACATATTTAAAGTGAATAAATAATCATTTGTAAAGTTTCAATCATTTATCAAAAAACATAGAAAAAATGCATATCTTTTTGTAAAATAATAATTGCTAGGGGGCATACTTTTGGATAATAATATAAAAATTTTAATTGTAGATGATGAAGAAAGAATTAGACGCTTATTAAAAATGTATTTAGAACGAGAGAATTACTTGATTGAAGAAGCTGAAGATGGAAATGAAGCTTTGGAGAAAGCATTTGCAAATGATTATGATATCATCCTTCTTGATTTAATGATGCCTGGTAAAGATGGTATTGAAGTATGTCGTGAATTGAGAGAAAAGAAAGCGACTCCAGTTATCATGCTGACGGCAAAAGGTGAAGAAGTCAATAGAGTTCAAGGCTTTGAGGTAGGTACAGATGATTATATTGTGAAACCGTTTAGTCCGCGTGAAGTGGTACTTCGTGTCAAAGCATTGCTCCGTCGATCATCAAAAACAAGTTTTATACAAACAGAAACGGTAACGAAAGATATCATTGTATTTCCGCATTTAACGATTGATAATGATGCACATCGAGTTTTAGCGGATGGAAAAGAAGTTAGTTTGACTCCAAAAGAATATGAATTACTCTTTTTCCTTGCCAAATCTCCTGATAAAGTGTTTGATCGTGAACAACTTTTGAAAGAAGTGTGGCATTATGAGTTTTTTGGAGATTTACGAACGGTTGATACACATGTAAAGCGTTTGCGTGAAAAGCTAAATAAAGTATCTGAAAATGCAGCCAAGATGATTATTACTGTTTGGGGTGTTGGTTATAAATTCGAGGTTGTAAATGAATGATGTTTTGGCGAAGCGTAGTTGTTAAGCTTTGGTTTACCATTCTTTTGCTTGTTTCTGTTATACTATTTATTCTTTCCATTACCATCTTGGAGTTTTTACAAAATTATTCAGCTTCCGAAAATGAAAAGGATTTAACAAATACGGCTGAAAAAATTGCAAAAATTGTCGAAACTCATACTTCCGAGATTGGTTTGGAAATTGCTTGGGAAATCATTAATGATGTGACAAGTGTAACGATAATAAAAAGTCCAACCAATTATTACACTTCTCCAAATCAGGGGAATCGTGTCGAACTGCCTGTTTCCTATTTTTTGGAAAATGGTGAATTAGTTAAGGTAATGGAACAAGGAGAAACAAAAAGAATTGTCACTTCTGTTTCTAATCAAATAAAGGGAAAAGACCAATCACAACTCGTAATCATTGGAGTACCTTTAAAGCAGGAAGATGATCAATTCGGAGCCGTTTATATTTATCAAAATGTTGAAGTTCGGTGAAGAAACGACAAGAGAAACGACAAAGTTTATCTTGGTTGCTGCAGGGGTAGCGATTGTTTTAACAACGTTCTTTGCTTTCTTCTTATCAACGAGAATAAATGCACCTTTACGAAAAATGAAGGAAGCGGCATTTGAGGTTGCACGAGGAAAATTCGATACCAAAGTACCGATTTTAACCCGCGATGAAATAGGAGAGCTTGCAACTGCTTTTAACCAAATGGGTAGACAGTTGCAGTTTAATTTAAACGCATTAAGTCAAGAGAAAGAGTTGCTTGCCAGTATTTTAAGTGGAATGGCCGACGGTGTCATTACATTTAATCGTGATGGGACCATTCTAATGACCAATCCACCTGCGGAACTTTTTTTACAAAATTGGTATTTTGAAAAGAAAAATCAAGAAAATACGATCGATGCAGTACCATCAAAGGTGATGGAGCTATTTGAACTTGCGGTTAGTACGGAAAAGGAACAAATAGGAGAAATTACTCTTCAAGGTCATTATTGGGTAATGATTGTAAGTCCACTCTATAGTCATCAAATCATACGTGGTGCCGTTGCAGTTGTGAGGGATATGACGGAGGAACGTCAGCTAGATAAGATGCGAAGTGATTTTATTGCGAACGTTTCACATGAGTTACGGACTCCAATTGCTATGATGCAAGGCTATAGTGAGGCAATTGTCGATGATATAGCCCAAACAGATGAAGAGAAGAAGGAAATGGCCACGATTATTTATGATGAATCTTTAAGGATGGGTAGACTTGTCAATGAACTGCTTGATTTAGCCAGAATGGAGTCAGGATATTTTAATTTATCTGATGAAGAAGTCGAGCTCCAATCCTTTTTTCAAAAAATTATGCGGAAATTCCAAGGATTATCTAAGGAAAAAAATGTGGAAGTATCTTTCCATAGTAAAAGCAATGTAGAGTTTTTCGTGTTTGATCCAGATCGAATCGAACAAGTATTAACGAATCTGATTGATAATGCCATCCGGCATACACCAGATGGTGGTTCTGTAATGATAACGAAACAAATGGATGAACGTGGACTTTTTCTTGTCGTTGAAGATACAGGATCCGGGATTCCTGAAGAGGATTTGCCATTTGTATTTGAACGTTTTTATAAAGCGGATAAGGCAAGGACAAGAGGGAAATCTGGTACAGGTCTAGGATTAGCCATTGCAAAGAATATTGTCGAAGCTCACGGAGGATTTATTACAGTCCAAAGTAAACTTGGACAAGGAACGATCTTTTCTTTTCTAATTCCCTGGAAATCGAAAAAATAAATTGGCTTTTTGCCGACTGATCTTGATTCACAAGAAACCAAAAGCCTAAATAATTAGACAATTGGACAATAATTGTAAGTGAAAATCACAATCTATGAATTGGTTCAAATAAATATGATTGCAACTAAAAAGTTTATGAAAAGCACTTGTCATTGACAAGTGCTTTTCATATTGGCTTTGATCAATCAGATTATGAACAAAATATGAAACATACCTAGGTATAAAATATTCCATTTTGTCACATTCTAATAGATGTGTTTTTTAAGGGAAATGGATTAATCGCATCTTATTACATTAAAATATTTTCATTTCTAGAATCTCTAATGAGAGTTGTTTCTCATAGTGTAAAAGGATGTACAAGAACAAGGAGGAAAAAATGAGCGATTACATAAGACGTTTTTTGAATACGGGGTTTATGGCACTATGTGTCACTCTTTCATTCTTTGGAGTCCTACAAGTTCAAGCGAATACTGTAGATATTAAGGAGCTTACACCTAATTGGATGTGGCCGTCTGACGGCGTGATTACTGACTTGTTTGGTACAAGACAAGGTCATCACAAAGGCATTGACATAGCTGCACCCATAGGCTCACAGGTTTATGCTGTAGAAAATGGTGTAGTATCGAAATCCTATTACTCTGATACATATGGAAATGTGGTATTTATCAAACATGATAATGAAATAGAAACAGTATACGCTCACTTAAAAGAACGGACTGTTCATGAAGGAGCTATCGTTCAACAGGGAGAGGAAATTGGCAAAATGGGAAGTACTGGAGATTCCTCAGGAGTTCATCTCCATTTTGAAGTTCATTTGTCTAAGTGGACATTCGATAAAAGTAATGCCATTAATCCACTGTTGGCATTAGGGGAAGTGAAAGTCGGTCAAGCTGTAGCTGCAATTAAGAAAGACGAACCCGAATATGTAATAGAGACATCCGCTCTTCTTGAGAAAAATGAAGCCATCCAGCAAACACAAAATCAAAATGATCCTATCCATTCACAATACCATTCAGATGAAAAGGACCGAGAACAAACAAACTACATTGTTCAAAATGGGGAAACCTTATGGTCGATTTCAAATGAATTTCAAACAACCGTACATGAGATTCAAGAGCAAAATGGACTTGAAACGAATCAAATTAAGGTAGGTCAAGCACTTTCGATACCGATTAAAAAAGGGAAGAATATTTATGTGGTCCAAAAAGGAGATACCTTGACTTCCATTTCCAAAAAGTCAAATATAAGGCTGGATCGATTGCGAGAAATGAATCAGTTAACAGAGGATGTCATAATGCCACAACAAATATTAATCCTAAGTCAATAAGTACACAAGAAAAAAGGCCAACTATGGTCTTTTTTTGATTAATTTTGTCTAAAAAGTGAAAGTGAAAAATAATAACTAATATTTTAAGTCGATTTTATTCACATGGGCAAAAATATCCAGTATAATAAATTTATAAAAATTAATACGATCTATCTTCGGGGCAGGGTGAAATTCCCGACCGACGGTGATGAGAATATATTCTCTAAGCCCGTGAGCCTGTTTTTTGGGCAGGATTTGGTGCAATTCCAAAGCCGACAGTAAAGTCTGGATGGGAGAAGATGGAGGTTTGGCTACATTCGAAAAAAATGATTTTTTGAATGTTATTAAACTTGCCTTCTAAAAATATTCTCCCTCAAGTTGTATTGCGACTTGGGGTTTTTTATTGAATTTTTTAGTTGGGGCTTATGCTAAACCTCCCTTCGAAGGAATCAGGATGGATCCTACTAAGGGAGAGAAAAACATGAAGAAAATGAAGGTCAAAGCTTTAGTATCAATTGCAATGTTAAGTAGTATTGCGTACATTTTAATGTTATTAAATTTTCCGATTCCGCCATTTCCAAACTTTTTAAAGATTGATTTTAGTGATATCCCGGCACTGATTGGAACGCTTATTTTTGGTCCTATGGCAGGAGTGTTAATTGAATTATTCAAAAACATACTGGACTATTTTATGACAGGAAGTGAAACAGGAGTTCCTATCGGTCATTTTGCTAATTTTATATCAGGACTCGTATTTATTTTACCAACCTATTATTTATATAAAAAATTAAAAACTAAAAATGGAATGACTTTTGCATTAGTTGTAGGGACTTGCTTAATGGCAGTCATTATGAGTGTGCTTAACTATTTTGTACTTTTACCTGCCTATACATTTTTCTTGAATATGCCTGTAATGAGTGCACCAGACACCCGTCAATATATTGTAGCTGGAGTTTTACCGTTTAATATCATTAAAGGGTTTGCTATATCACTTGTGTTTATGATCCTTTATAAGAAAATGAAGACCATGGATCAACAAACAAGCTTCCTATAATTAATGGATTGCTTGCTCACTTTTAATATAAACCAAAAAAGCAGCCTTCACCTGAAGGTGCTTTTTTGGTTTATAGAAAGCGTCGTATGTTTGTTGCTTTCGTTTACATGATGGACGAACACAACTGAGAATAAAAAAAGACATCCCTCTTTATAAGGGACGTCTTTTGATGTTTTATTCGAATTTAGTCGGATTTCCGTCGAATGCTTCGTCAGCTACTTTAATTGAATCAGTAGGACAACCATCTAGAGCATCCATCATATCATCGATTAGTACATCTGGAACTTCTGTATTTCCTGCATTGTCATCTAAAGTGACATATGCAATACCTTCATCATCATAATCATAGATATCTGGTGCAGCAGCTCCACAAGCACCGCATGCAATGCAAGTTTCTTTGTCTACTATTGTGTATTTTGCCATGAATAATAACCTCCCGAGATTGTAAGTGTTTTATTTTATTGAGTTACGAATTTACAATGATAAACTCTTTTCTCTTTCCTATTGTAAAACTGTCTGAATAACTTTTCAATAGGAAAAATGCTTATATTCATATTAAATTCATCTAATTTCTGAAATATTATAAAAATAAACGGTTACTTTGCTTCGTGATATGATTATAATAAATGCATAGCATCAATGTTTTCGTACAATATTTTTATCGAAAATGAAAATCTGGTGATGATAAAATGGAACTAACATTTTTACAAACAATGATCTTATTTTGCTTACAAAAAATAAATGGTGAACGAACGATTTATTCCATCTATCATTTGTTGAAGGGAAAGAAGTCCTCTCAAACGATACAAGATACACATTTATTTCACTTGCAACCGTTATTTCAAACAGAAACGAACTTGAGTCGAAACGAATTAGAAAAGATCGTTGCCAAATTTTTATCAGATCAATTGCTCATTAACATTTCTGACAATCGTTATCGTGTTACAGAATATGGAGAAAACCTTTTGGGAAAGTCTTTAGCCCATCTACCGATTCCTGCTTTTTTAAATGGTTGGAAATACCAGAGGAAAGCAAATGTTTTTTGGGAAAGACTATCTCTTTCAGTTCAAGTAATCTCACATCTTCAGAATAATGAATCCAAGTATATGCCTATTCAAAGAAAAGCTGACAATCTTATATGGATTAAACATTTTCTGAAACAAAATAAACTGAGTAGAGAGAACCTTGGATTGCAATTATACTCTGAATTAATTGTCATTTTGGAAAGCGATGCTACGATTGAACCCGGATTATTGGTTCAAAGGTTAAGTGGCTATCGTTCGATAGGTCTAACGGAAGTACAAGCAGCAAAAATATGGAAAATGGATCCCACCTATTATCATTATCAATTTTTAAATATCCTTCATTTTATAATGGGACAAATTGAGGAAAATAAGCTTCAATTTCCAATCCTAGTTCAATTTTTAGATCAATCGAAAGAAACGAATTTAACTCACTCAACGGAAAAGACCTATTCGTTATTAAAGCAAGGATATTCCGTTACGGATATTATGTCCATTCGCAGATTAAAAAAAAGTACAATTGAGGATCATCTTGTAGAATTAGCATTGCACAATAAAGAATTTTCGATTGACCCATATATTTCAATTGAGAAACAACAGAAAATACAAAGGGCAGCAAAAAAATTGAATTCAAAACAGCTGAAGCATATATATCATGAAGTTAAAAATGCTGATTATTTTGAAATAAGGCTAGTATTGGCGAAGTATGGGGATGAATCATGAGATTAGAGGACTACCTAAATAAATTTTTTCATTTTAATACGTTTCGACCTGGACAAAAGGAAGTTATTACTTCAATTTTGGATGGATTCCACACAATGGCCATGTTGCCTACTGGTGCAGGGAAATCTCTTTGTTATCAGTTGTCTGGATACTTAAGGCAGGGGCAAGTATTAATTGTTTCACCGCTTTTATCCTTAATGCAAGATCAAGTGGAGCAAATGAAAATGAATGGGGAAAAGAATGTTGTAGCCATAAACTCCTTTCTAACTGGAGTAGAGAGAAAACAAGTTCTGAATTCTTTAGAACGTTATAAATTTATTTTTATTTCACCTGAAACTTTATTAAACGATGGAATGATTGATCTATTAAGAAAACTAGACATCTCATTGTTTGTTATTGATGAAGCGCATTGCATCTCTCAATGGGGGTATGATTTCCGACCTGACTACCTAAAGCTCGGTGATGTCCGATTAAAACTTGGTCAACCGCTTACTTTAGCCTTAACGGCAACGGCGACAACAGAGGTGATTCATGACATTATCGATTCACTACAGCTTGATCATTGTACGAAACACCTATTTTCAGTGGATCGCCCTAATATTGCTTTAACTGTAAAAAAGTCAGAAAATCTTCAAGGTAAGTGGAAACAGCTTTACGATTTTGTTTCGCAATTAGAAGGACCTGGAATCGTTTATTTTTCTAGTAAAAAAATGGCTGAACAGGCATCAAATTACTTGCAAAATAAGGGGTTATCACGCGTGATGGCGTACCATGGAGGGATGGATCAAGAATCTAGAATTTTAATTCAACAACAGTTTTTACATAATCAACTTGATATTATTTGCGCAACAAGTGCATTTGGTATGGGAATAAATAAGGAAAATATTCGTTTTGTTATTCACTTTCACATGCCTCAACAGATGGAATCCTATCTCCAAGAAATTGGGAGAGCGGGAAGGGACGGAAAATCCAGTATGGCCGTTTTGCTTTATTCTCCGGGAGATGAACAATTGGCTTATCAATTAGCTGAGTCAGAAATACCTTCGTCAGACCAATTGGATTGGCTTTCTACGGTTATCCAAACGACTAATCAAGACTCCCTACTTAATCATGAATTTCAAGATGAACTAAAAAAATTGGGTGGTTTTACGGATATTCAATGGAGGGTATTATCTGATTTTTTACTTCTACAATATAGTGAAACAGAAGAAATAAGTCATTCCTTTTTACGTTTTAGGCATGAATTGGAAAAAAGAAGAATGATGAAAAGAAGTAAGGTTGCCTCTATGAAAAACTGGGTTCAGTCAACAAGCTGTAGACGAGATCAAATACTACTTTATTTTGATGAAGAAATAAATAGGACAAAACCTGAGTATTGTTGTGATTTTTGTACGTTTGATCAAGAGGTTTTTTATCAATCTTCTAATAAAAATCAGTTTCCTGTCGAATTTAGTTGGAAACAGCGATTGGCTGATATATTATTAAATAAATAGATTATTTAACTTCATTCAGCAGAAGTCTCCCACTTATATAAGTGGTGAGATGAATGTCAAGCTTTTATCAATTCTGTGGGGGTCAAACTCCGACTGAATGAAGTTAAAGCCTCCGGCGGATGCCACAGATTTTAAAAGGAAGTTTATCGAGCGAGCTCGATAAATCTGGGCGCAAATACGCCAAGGCGTATTTGATGATCATGGTTGAAATTGTTCTAGCCTATTGGATTAAAGGAAACTTAATGTCATTCAATTAAAAAATAAGTGAGCTGGAAATATGAAAACAAAGTATTCTAACCTGATTAAAGACATTAAAGATAAAGATTTAATAATTTCTTTATATTTTACGCAAATGTTACTATTAATGATTGCCTTTATTTTAGGTATATTTTTATTTGACAGCTTATCTGCTTTTTTGGATTTATTCACAATTGTTGATTCCAATATACTTATTGTCGGTGGAACGGCCGGTCTAATCGTCGTTTTAGTGGATCTGTTATTTATGAAACTATTACCTCCAACCTATTATGATGATGGTGGATTGAATGAGCGGATTTTTCAAAATCGCTCTTTATATCATATTGCTATGATTGCGGCAGTAGTGGCGATAGGGGAAGAGATATTGTTCAGAGGGGTGATTCAAACTCATTTTGGTTTGATTGCTTCGAGCTTACTATTTGCACTTGTGCATTACCGTTATTTATTTAATTGGTTTCTATTTGTGAATATTATCGCATTGAGTTTTTTAATTGGGTTTATCTATTTTCAAACAGGAAATTTGCTGGTTACGATTTTTATGCACTTTCTAGTTGATTTCCTAAGTGGATGCATCATTAGATACAAATTTATAAAGAAACATAAGGAACAGGATGGGATATTCGATGAATAAAGAAGATCCTTATAGAGATCAAGCAGAGAAACTGAGACAAAATATTGAACGAAAACAATTCGAAGAAGGACAAGTAGTCAAAAGGGAAGAATTACCCCCAAGAAGCCGTATTCATCATCAAAAACAAAAGAAAAATAAATGGAAGCTGAAATATCCTGTCATTCGACTGTTGGCATTATTTTTTATCTTACTTCCCATAACTATTTTTAGTATCTATTCGACCATTGCAAGGGATAAAGTCGGAAATATACTGAAAACAGATGGAGAATCTACTGAGGGTTTTGAAACTATTAATATAGAAAAATATGATAATAACCCAATAAATGAAGAAATCCAGGTGGAAGAAGAAAATCCTGAGACGAAAGACAATGTAAGGGAGAATAGCAATTCATCTGTTAATGAATCAGGGGATAAGAACGGTGAGGCAGAGGTGAAGTCATTAACACCGAATGTAGAATCCACTTCTCGTGATTTAGAAGTCGAGAATAAAGCAGAAGAGCCTGTTTCTCCGGATATTGTTTATCATACCGTTCAGCCTGGTGAAACGATTTTTAGAATATCAATAAAATATTATCAATCCAAAGCTGGGATTGATACGATTAAAACAGCGAACAATTTAAGCAGTAACGAAATTAGAGTAGGACAAGTGCTCACAATTCCATTAAATAAGTAAACCGGTTCCTTTTGAACCGGTTTTTTTCATATTTATTTGAACAAGCTCATAGATTAAGATAGATCATGGAAGGTGGGACAAGTGATGGAATCATCTATTATAAACCTTGATGAGAGAACGGATCAAGCAACGAGAAAGGTGCTACAAAAGGTTGTAGAAAGAAAACAAAGGTATGAACAGTTAAAGTCAAGGCATCTTATTGTCATGTGGAGTACGATCCTTATTTCTTTTTTTTATTTTATCTATTTGTATTACTACCTCTTTCAGCCTTATTCTTATTCATTTTCCGCTATTTTTTCAAGCTATGTGAACCAATCTAGTAATTTATATATGCTTATTTTCATTATTGGTTTATATGGATTTATGAATTTAATACGTGGAAAGAGGGATAAGGCTGAAAAAGAATTTCATGCATTACGGTGTGAAATTATTGATAAGAGTAAAGATTTATGGAAAAAAGAAGACGAATGGAAAAACCGACACATTGTGTTTGAGATGATGAAAGAAAACTTTGATATTAACTTATTTCATGAAAACAAATAAGAGCAGAAATTCTGCTCTTATTTGTTTTCTTTTATTAAAATATTTTTTTCTTGCCTTTTTCTTCTTTTAGAATTTCCACAGCTTCACGGAAACGAAGGGAATGGACGATTTCCCTTTCTCTTAGAAAGCGAAGGGAGTCATTAATGTCAGGATCGTCACTCAAATTAATGAGCCATTGATAGGTTGCTCTAGCTTTCTCTTCTGCGGCAATATCCTCATATAGGTCTGCGATTGGATCCCCTTTAGCCTGGATGTAGGCAGCGGTCCAAGGAACTCCACTGGAATTCTCGTAATAAAGGGCATTATCATGGATGGCATAATGGTCTCCAAGACCAGCAGCTTTCATTTGTTCTGGAGTGGCATCTTTTGTTAATTTATAGATCATTGTTGCAATCATTTCTAAATGGGCAAATTCTTCTGTGCCGATATCCGTTAAAAGGCCAATCACTCTATCTGGAATGCTATATCGTTGATTTAAGTAACGGAGCGCAGCAGCCAACTCACCATCAGCACCACCATATTGTTCGACTAAATATTTTGCCAAATGAGGGTTACACATACTAACTTTAACCGGGTATTGAAGTTTCTTTTCATAAATCCACATTTTACTACACTCCTCCTTGACTTAAATCTTTTAAGTAATCGATATGGGCAAGCCACCTCTGCATCCTAGGAGTCCAGTTCCGACGCCTAGCCGCTCGAGGTCTTAAGCTGTGCCGCTGAGAAGGTAAAGGACTACCTTCTCCCCGTCCCATCTTAAACTACTCGCGGCTGACCAAGGCGTCTCCACATTTCATACTTGCCAAGGCCATGGGGTGTCGTTCCAGTTCCATGGAGTACCAGAATAGCTATTGCCAAATTGTTGAAGGGGGCCGTATTTACTTTCGATTACTTTCTTTAATTTTTTACGTTCAGAGGCATAGTGATTAAACTGTTTGATCGCTTCGGCATCTCCGTCATGTGTGTCTAAATATAAAGTTAATTCTACAAGTACAAAATCAACGGTCTGGAGTTGTTCAAGGAGTTGATAATAGTCGGTTGGCATTTGTTTCATCCCTTTAGCCCCCCTTTTTCCATCTCTCGAGGACTAAAATAAGGATCATACAGAGCTTTCCAAAGAGTCCCTGCCCTTAAAGCTTCCTGCGGTGTAAATTGTTCAAGATTTGGTGGTTGAAAAGTAAGATACAAATGAGGTGGTGTTGAAAAACTTTTCACTTTTATGGGTTTACAAGGATCGAATGGGCTGATATAAGGATGAAAAAATTTTGTTCTTGAGTTCATTAATATCCCTCCTACTTATGCGTCTTTAGATCTTATGAAAAACTATGCCATATATGTAATTTTTTTTAGGATCAACTTGTTTTTATTTCTATAAAGGGCTTGGGCTGTTAATCATACATAAGTATTAGAAAGAGTATTTATTTTCTACTTTTTAGTATATTGTGGTATGATTTCATGAGATTCATATTAGAAAGGTTTACATAGTAGATAATATTCTTAAGTAAACATGCAACATGATGGGGGCAATATGGGGATTTTTATTGTATGGTTTTTTTGTTTGATTATTCTTGTGCTTCTTATATATATGGTTAAGGAGGCATTTGCTAATAGGGTGATCTACGATGTTTTAGAATTTCCTTCTTTTCCAAAGAGCTTTGGAAAGATTAACCTGTTTTTTATTTCCGACATTCATCGTCGTAAAATATCAGATAAAATCATTGATCAATTACAAGGAAAAGTAGATCTAGTGATCATAGGTGGTGACCTAACTGAAAGTGGAGTACCTTTTCAGCGCATAAAAGAAAATATACTTCAATTAAAAAAGCTGGGTACTGTATTCTTTGTTTGGGGAAATAATGACTACGAAGTTAACGAACCACAATTGGATGCGATGCTCCTGCATCTTGATGTGAAAGTATTGGTAAACAGTTCTGTGTTATTTGAATCGGAAACTGGTGATCGTATATTTTTAGTGGGTGTAGATGACTTGAGCACTAAACGAGCAGATCTTGAACAAGCGCTGAGAGATACGGATCCAAATAGTTTTAAAATTTTCGTTAGTCATAATCCGGGATTTAACAGGAAAATCAGACCGGAACATGGAATAAATTTAATGTTATCAGGTCATACGCATGGAGGACAAATTCGTCTATTTGGTTTTGGACCCTATGAAAAAGGAACATTAAAGAGAGATAATAATCAGGCAATTTTAATTAGCAACGGATATGGTACAACTGGAGTTCCGCTTCGATTAGGTGCAAAGTCAGAAACTCATCTGTTAACTATTCAGAACGAGAAGTAATGTGGTTTTAACAAGATAGAATAAACATGTCGCAACTAGAGTGAGACGACTCACCAATAGGGCATTTTTTCATACACTAAATAAAGAGTTTGTTCACTGTAGGGGGCATCATCATGCGCTTAGAACGCTTAAATTATAATAAAATTAAAATATTCATCACCTTAGATGATTTATTCGACAGAGGATTGACAAAAGATGATATTTGGAAGGATTCAGTAAAATGGCATCAACTTTTTCATGATATGCTTAATGAGGCCAGTGAAACTTTTGATGTAGAAATACAAGGTTCAGTTGCAGTGGAGATATTCTCAATGCAAGCTCAAGGAATGGTCATGATTGTCACCATGGATGAACAAGAAGAAGAAATCTTCGATGACAACTTTATTGATATGCAGGTGACAATGGAAGGGAATGTTGAAATTCTGTTTGAATTTGAGGAATTTGAACATGTGATACAATTAGCCAAACAATTATCCTTTATTGGATTCTTAGGTGGCAAGCTTTATGCGATGAATAATCTATATTACTTATTAATTGACAATGTGTGCCAAGATACACAAACTCAAATTGCTGCGATTATGGCTGAATATGGAAATCCTTCATTTATTAGTATTCATATCCTAAATGAATACGGTAAATTGGTAATCGATGAATATGCGGTAAATAAAATAATGACATATTTTCAATGAAAAATAGACTTCCTTTTAGGAGGTCTTTCGTTAATAAAAATAGGTTTCGTTCTATTCCCCCACCTTGGCTCCATTCAACATTGATGCCCATGAGTGGGGTTTTTTAATAATTTTTTTGGCTGAGAGATTTTTTAGGAGGGCTAATCAATGGAAGCCGGCAAGAATAATGAAAATCAAAAAGTACAAGAAAAAAATGATGTATTAAAATCTACTCAAACCGTAATCCATAGAGCACTAGAGAAGTTGGGATATCCAGAAGAAGTCTATGAACTTCTTAAAGAACCATTACGGATGTTGACAGTTAAAATACCTGTTCGAATGGATGATGGATCAACTAAAATTTTCACAGGGTATCGTGCTCAGCATAATGATGCAGTTGGACCGACAAAGGGAGGAATACGATTTCATCCTGATATAACGGAAATAGAAGTAAAAGCCCTTTCGATTTGGATGAGCTTAAAGTGTGGTATTGTCGATTTACCCTATGGAGGAGGAAAAGGTGGAATTGTATGTGAGCCACGTGAAATGTCATTTAGGGAGTTAGAAGGTCTAAGTCGTGGTTATGTAAGGGCAATTAGTCAGATTGTAGGCCCGACAAAAGATATTCCTGCACCAGATGTGTTTACAAATTCGCAAATAATGGCATGGATGATGGATGAATATAGTAGAATGGATGAATTTAACTCTCCAGGTTTCATTACAGGAAAACCTATTGTTTTAGGAGGGTCGCATGGTCGTGAATCTGCCACTGCAAAAGGGGTAACGATTTGCATACATGAGGCTGTAAAGAAAAAAGGAATTGAGATAAAAGGTGCTAAAGTGGTGGTTCAAGGTTTTGGAAATGCGGGAAGTTATTTATCAAAGTTTATGCATGAAGAAGGGGCAAAAGTAATTGGAATATCGGATGCATACGGTGCACTTTATGATCCAAATGGACTTGATATAGACTATTTACTTGATCGGAGAGATAGTTTCGGTACGGTTACAAAGTTATTTAATCAAACCATTTCAAATAAAGAATTGCTTGAATTGGAATGCGATATTTTAGTTCCTGCTGCGATCGAAAACCAAATTACTGAGGAAAATGCGGAAAACATTCGTGCCAAAATAATTGTTGAAGCTGCCAACGGTCCCACAACTCTTGAAGCGACGAAAATTCTCACGGATCGTGGTATTCTTCTCGTACCAGATTTATTAGCCTCTGCTGGTGGAGTAACGGTGTCCTACTTTGAATGGGTTCAAAACAATCAAGGATATTATTGGTCAGAAGAAGAGGTAGCTGAAAAACTAGAGAAAGTAATGATTAAGGCCTTTAATCATATTTATGAAACGGCACATAATCGTCATGTTGATATGCGACTGGCTGCCTACATGGTTGGGGTAAGAAAAATGGCTGAAGCGTCAAGGTTCAGAGGATGGGTTTAATAATGGTAACGGTATCTTGTTTTCGCTAGTAGATAAAACAACTATTGAAACTTTGAAAAAAAACTCCTATCATGGTATAGATAGGAGTTTTTTGAAAAAATAAAAGACTTTTTATAGATCAGTTTGTTTAGGAGTGAACATAGGATGAAACAGGAAGATGTCATTATTATTGGTGGAGGCCCATGTGGATTAGCTGCTGCCCTTTCATTACAAGAAGTGGGTAAAGCGCCATTAGTTATTGAAAAAGGAAATATTGTGAATTCTATTTATAATTATCCAACCCATCAAACTTTTTTTAGTTCGAGTGATAAATTAGAAATTGGCGATGTTGCCTTCGTTACAGAAACTCGCAGAGCACACCGGAATCAAGCGCTTGCTTATTACAGGGAAGTGGTGAAACGAAAAAATATTCGTGTAAATGCTTTTGAAAAAGTAATAGATGTTCAAAAAGTGAATTTAGGCTTTGTAGTCACGACGGATAAAGACCAATACGAAACATCATCTGTTGTTATTGCTACTGGATATTATGATCATCCAAATTATATGAATGTACCAGGAGAAAAATTGCCGAAAGTTTTTCACTATTTTAAAGAAGGTCACCCATACTTTGATAAGGATGTGGTTGTGATCGGTTTGAAAAATTCAGGTGTTGATGCAGCCCTTGAACTTCAGAAGTGTGGAGCTAGAGTAACCGTTCTTTATCGTGGTAGTGGATATTCAGAGAAGATCAAATTTTGGATACTTCCAGAGTTTGAGGGACATGTCCGTAATGAACGTATTAAACTGGAATTTGAAGCGGTAGTAAAGGAAATTACAGAAGATTCAGTAGTTTATGTGAAAAATGGGGAAGAGCATGTAGTGAAAAATGACTTTGTGTTTGCTATGACTGGCTACCATCCTGATAAAGACTTTCTGAAAAAAATAGGCGTGGAAATAAACGCTGAGACGGGTCGTCCAAACTTTAATGAAGATACGATGGAAACCAATGTAGAAGGCGTTTTTATAGCAGGTGTGATTGCTGCAGGTAATAACGCAAATGAAATTTTTATAGAAAATGGCCGTTTTCATGGAGAAAAAATTGCTTTTGCGATAAACAATGTCAAATCAGAATCATTGATATAAATAAAATAAAAGATAAAAAAGCCCGATGAATTATGGGCTTTTTTTATCTTTTATTTTAATTTCGAAACATCTCAACCAATTTCCCTTTATCTTTTGCTGAGGCTAGGGCAATTAATAATTTAATTCTTGCTTTTGGTCCATTAAGCCCGTTTGAAAAAATAATACCAAGGCTTTTTAATTGTTTTCCACCACCTATATAGGCGTATACATCTTCGGCAATTCCATTAAAGCAACGGGAAACCAGAACGATCGGAATATTTTTATTCTTTAATGCTCGTATCCCATCTATCGTATCTGGGGGGAGATTTCCTTGCCCAAGAGCTTCGATTACAACCCCATCATAGTGCAGATCTCTAATGGCATAAAAAAGCGAGGAATCCATTCCTGCATGAGCTTTTAATAAGGCAACTCGCTTCGAAATATGATCAATAGGATAATATTCTAGGTTCATTGGTGTATGATGAAAAAACACACTTTTTTTTGTCACGATGCCTATTGGACCATATTGTGGACTTTGAAAAGTGGAAACATTGCTGGTGTGTGTTTTGGTTGCATTACTTGCTGTGTGAATCTCATCATTCAAAACAACGAGTACTCCTTTATTTTTTGCTTCTTCACATGTAGCCACTCGAATCGAAGAAATTAAATTATAAAGTCCATCTGAACCAATTTCATTACTTGATCTCATTGCACCAGTAATGACGATTGGAAAGGGGACCTTTGTTGTTAAATCGAGAAAATAAGCTGTTTCTTCTAAAGTATCTGTCCCGTGAGTAATCACAATCCCTTGGATATTCTGCGACTGATATTTTTCAATGATATTCTTTATGGTGAATATCTCTTTTAACGTTACATGGGGTGAAGGTAATTGAAAGGGTTCTTCTACCAGTAATTCTGCTATATTCATCAATTCCTTTAATTGATGGGAAAGTGGGTTGTGTTCCAATGGTTTTACGGCACCTGTTTCATCTTCGCTCATTGAAATAGTACCGCCAGTATGAATCAATACGACTTTTTTTTTCATTTTTCATTACCTCCAAATGAGATTGATGGTGAAGCTTAATTAAGGGAAATAGGTTTAAAAGTTTACAAAATATTCCTCATTGTTCATTAACAGGCATTTTCTTTATTATCTTATCATGTTAGGATAAAGAAAACAGTTTGAAAAGAGGATAGTGAATGCTGGGGATATTATCTGCCGGGATTGCACCTGGTTTTGCCTTATTATGTTATTTCTATTTAAAAGATCAATTTGGTGTCGAGCCCATTTCTATGGTCATTCGTACATTTTTTTTCGGTGCATTACTTGTGTTTCCCATCATGTTCATGCAATATGTACTCGATACGGAAAATTTATTTCAGTCTAGTTTAGGCGATGCTTTTATTACAACAAGTTTACTTGAAGAATTTTTTAAATGGTTTATTGTTTATTATACAGCGTATTTCCATTTTCACTTTGATGAACCCTATGATGGAATCGTGTATTCAACTTCTGTTGCACTAGGTTTCGCTACTACAGAAAATATATTGTATTTGATTGCTAATGGTCTTGAATACGCTCTTGGAAGGGCTCTTCTTCCTGTTTCAAGTCATGCCATATTTGGAGTAATTATGGGCTATTATTTAGGTAAAGCTAAGTTTTCAGTTCATTCTAAACGGAAATGGATCTTCTTGTCTCTACTTATTCCATTTTTATTGCATGGTATTTATAATTATATACTGGCTTCTCAAACAAATTGGATTTATGTGATGCTCCCATTTATGATCTTTCTTTGGTGGCTAGGAATACGTAAGGTTAAACTAGCGCACACTTTAAGTGCAAAATATGCAGAAACTAAAAAACCCCTTCATTTATAATGTAGGGGTTTTTTGTTTTAGTTTGAATATGATTGGTTCCTTTTCCCTAGAAAGGAATGAATTTTATAAAACAATTGTATAAAAAAACAACAATGGCAAAAAATACGATTACTTGAAAATGATTTACAACTGGGGGTTGTTTAACCATGAAAAGAAAAGTATTTCAGTCGAAGCTCATCATCATTTTAGCTATTTGCCTCTTTATCTTACCTACTCAGGAAAAAGTGGATGCCTTTTCAAACCAAGTCATTCAGCAGGGGTCTGTAGGAGATGATGTCATTGAACTACAATCACGGCTCCAATACTTAGGATTTTATAACGGGAAAATTGATGGGGCATTTGGATGGGGAACATATTGGGGATTGCGGAATTTTCAGTATGAGTTTGGTTTACCGATTGATGGACTAGCGGGTCAAACCACAAAGAATAAACTCGTAAAAGCTTCTAAATATAATGAGCAATTTGTAAAGCAACAAATTAATAAAGGAAATAAGTTTACTCATTATGGAGGAACGGATTTAAATAAACAAAAGGCTCCTGCACCTTCGGGGGCAAATCAACAAAATAATGCTCCACAACCAAGTAAACAGCCAAAAGATACAACAACAACACCGCAGCAGAGTAAACCAACTGCAGCAAATGTCCCAGCTGGATTCTCTCAAAATGATATTCAATTGATGGCTAATGCAGTTTATGGTGAATCAAGAGGAGAACCATACATCGGACAAGTGGCAGTTGCTTCTGTCATTTTGAACCGAGTAAACAGTGCTTCATTCCCAAATTCGATTGCGGGTGTTATTTTTGAACCTAGGGCTTTTACAGCGGTTGCAGATGGGCAAATTTGGCTCACACCAAATGAACAAGCAAAAAAGGCTGTAATAGACGCTATAAATGGCTGGGATCCAACGGGTGAAGCTATGTATTACTTTAATCCTGATACAGCAACAAGTGGTTGGATTTGGACACGACCACAAATTAAACAAATTGGTAAGCATATATTCTGTAAGTAGAGAGGTGATTAGAATGTTTAGAGGAATATTGATTACGGTATTATCATTAGGTATTGTCGGAACAGGGCTATGGGGTTATCAGGAGCATCGGGAAAAAAATGCGATTCTAATAAAGGCTGAAAATAACTATCAAAGAGCATTTCATAATTTAACACAACAGGTGGATGTCTTGCACGATAAAATTGGTACGACACTTGCTATGAATTCACGACAATCTTTATCACCGACACTTGCAGACGTATGGAGAATTACATCAGAAGCACATAATGATGTAGGACAACTTCCATTAACATTGCTTCCGTTTAATAAAACCGAAGAATTTTTAGCGAAAATTGGTGAGTTTAGTTATCGGGTAGCGGTTCGGGATTTAGATAAAGAGCCGTTAAATGATGAAGAGTATGCAACTTTAAAAACTTTATATGGTCAAGCAGCGGAGATTCAGGATGAATTAAGAAATGTACAGCACATGGCGATGAAAAATAATATTCGTTGGATGGATGTCGAATTAGCTTTAGCGACTGGAACAGAGCCTGCAGATAATACCATTATTGATGGATTTAAAACGGTTGAATCAACAGTCGAAGGATACAACGAAACGGACTTAGGGCCAGCCTTTGGTAATTTGAATGAAAAAGAAAATAATATAAATTTTGTAGAAGGAGAAGATTTTTCAAAAGAAGAAGCCGTAAAAAAAGCTGAAAAGTATATAGGTCTAGGAAAAGATACTGAGATTCAAATAACAGAGAGTGGCAAAGGATCAGATTACGTTTTTTATAGTATTTCGATGGAGAATAAGAAAAACAAACAAATATCCAATATGGATATAACAAAAAAAGGTGGCCATCCAATTTGGTATGTCCTTTCAAGAGATGTCAAAGAACAAAAAATTAGTTTAAATGAAGCGAGTAATATAGCATTAAAATTTTTAGTAGATAATAAATATAGAGATCTTGAGATAATCGAAAGCACACAATATGATAATATCGGTGTATTTACGATTATCAAAACAATGGATGGTGTTCGAATCTATCCAAAGTCAGTGAAGGTGAAAGTGGCCTTAGACAATGGTCAAGTTCTTGGTTTTGCAAATAATGATTATTTGAGAGCTGTTAACTCTGAAACGGAAATCGTAAAGCCTGCCATTACACTTGAGGAGGCACGTGCCAAAATAAATCCAAAACTAAAAGTGATGGAAGATCGATTAGCGGTCATTATGAATGATTTGGGAAAAGCAGTTCTTTGCTATGAATTTATGGGTACGTTAGATAAGGATACGTATCGAATTTTCATAAATGCAGATTCAGGAATGGAAGAAAATGTAGAAAAAATGAATAATGTGGAATCAATTTTTCAGGATGTTATCTAAAAGGTAACTCTATTCATATAAATCTGCGTGAAGAACATGATAAAAGATAACTACACAATCGTGTAATTTTTTTATCAGTCCTCACGCAGATTTTTTTTATTGGTTGATTTTGTTCGTATATTTGTTGTTAAGATAAAATTTTTTTTACCCAACTTACATTCAGTCTAGTTGAAAGAAAATATATTAATAAATTACTCATATTATTCATCACAGCCAATCTGTGAAAAGATCTCTTAGGAATTTTACTTGCACATGTTCATGACCACATGTCATAATTTACGTAATGTACAATGTCCTGAAAGAAAGCGTGATCCTATGTTAACAATCGGAAATCCTCTGGTATTAGAGCCGAAATATGCAAACCAAATCGAACAATACAAGTGTCGGCTTGTTGATCGAAAGGATAATCTTCTTTATATTGATTATCCTATTAATGTATCTACGAATAGGACGACTTTTTTGATAGATGGAACCCAATTAAAAGTCAATTTTGTTGAGGGTGAATCCGCTTATTTATTTGAATCGGAAATCCTTGGAAGAGTGAAAAGGGGTATTCCTATGATGGAACTCATCTACCCTGGTGATGAGTATGTCATAAAAATTCAACGTCGCAAATTTGTCCGTATCGAGACATCTGTTGATGTGGCGATTCATCCGCTTAATGGTGAATTTAAACCCTTTACTTCTCTTACAGAAGATATAAGTGCAGGTGGATCATTAGTAAAGCTTAGAAACAAACAGGATATTGGACAAGGAATGCTAATCCGAACCCTATTTGTTTTACCGATGCAGAATGGTGATTATCATTATATGAATTTGACGAGCAAAGTTGTTAGAATCATGAAGCAAGAAAATGGTGATGATTATGCATCATTACAATTTATTGGTGTAACACCTCAAGAAACCCAACTTCTTCTGCGTTTTTCGTTTGATAGACAGCTAGCTATGAAGAAAAAAGGATGACGTGATGATCAATTAAATGAATAATAAAACTTCGATTCTCAGTGAAAATGGGAGATAAGTATGTTTAGGATCTACTGACTAACAAAACCTTTATGTTCAGACTAAAATGCACCATTTTGTTGTTTAGGAAACGATTGATTTTTCATTATCTTTGCATAATTGAATTGTATTTCTCCTATAATAAGCCTATAAATCATAGTATTGGGGCTAATTAGGATGAAAATAGTTGAAAGATTGTTATTGAAAATTATTATTATTCAATTAATCATGCTTGTTCTATCGCAGTTATTTTTTCATAAAATGAATGCTTTACCTGAATGGCAACAGCTTACACAATACGAAGGTGTATCAGAGAATCAATATAACGAATTTTTAGAGACATTATCTGGCGAATAGAGAGCAGGGCTTGCCCTGCTTTTTCAAATGATTGAATGAAATCTATATGAAAGTATTTAAATTAACACGTCAGGATCTTTACTTATGTTAAAATAGATATAGAAAGAGAAAGTACAAATCAGTAATCTAAATGAATCTTACTTTAATAAATAGCATGATTTTCAGGAGGTAAAATGAACAATAAAATTTCAATCGCCATTGATGGTCCTGCAGCAGCTGGTAAAAGTACAGTTGCCAAAATAGTGGCAGAAAATCTTTCTTATATTTATATTGATACTGGAGCTATGTATAGAGCTTTAACATATAAGGCCATTCTAAACCAAACTGATCTTGAGAATGAGGATCAATTAAACCAGTTATTATCAGATACGATGATTGAACTGTTACCTAATATGGGAAAGCAAATTATTTTATTAGATGGAATAGATGTCACAGATGAAATAAGAAATTCTGAAGTGACCAATGCTGTTTCAAAAGTTTCAAGACACCGACTTATTAGGATGGAAATGGTAGAAAGACAGCAGAGCTTTGCCACAAAAGGCGGTGTTGTCATGGATGGTCGTGACATTGGAACATTTGTGCTGCCAAAAGCAGAAGTAAAAGTTTTTTTGATCGCATCTGTTGAAGAACGTGCAACTCGGCGCCACACTGAAAATTTGGCTAAAGGGTATCTTTCTGACCTAAAGCAACTTAAAGAAGAGATTGCTCAGAGAGACAAGCTTGATTCTGAACGAGAAATAGCCCCGTTAAGAAAAGCGGATGACGCTTTTGAAATAGATACTACTTCTTTAACCATTGATCAAGTAGTAGATCAAATCATGAAACTTGCAAAAGAAAGGATTGGATCTTTTTGAATTTGTATCCATTAGGCCGTTCCATTACTAATGGTGTTTTGTTTCCAATTTATCAGTTCAGGGTCATTGGCAAAGAAAATTTACCTTCTGAAGGTGGAGTTTTACTTTGCACCAATCATATTCATAACTTTGATCCGATCGTTGTCGGAATCACTTCGCCAAGGCCTATACATTTTATGGCAAAAGAAGAACTATTTACAGTACCTATACTTGGTAAGATAATGCCACTTATAAATGCTTTTCCTGTTAAAAGAGGATTGAGTGATCGAGGAGCCTTAAGGAAGGGGTTAGGCATATTAAAAGAAGGCAATGTATTAGGTCTTTTTCCAGAAGGAACTAGAAGTAAAACAGGAGAACTAGGGGAAGGTTTAGCAGGAGCGGGATTTTTTGCCCTGCGCTCAAATGCTCATATCGTTCCATGTGCGATTATTGGACCCTATAAACCTTTTAAAAGGCTGAAAGTTGTATACGGCAAACCGATCGATATGGAAGAATATCGAAAAAATAAAGCAACGCCTGAACAAACAACAGAATTAATAATGATGGAAATTAATAAATTAATCTTAGCTCATAAATAGTTCATCTTGCTTGACAAAATTCTCTATTTATAAGAACTTAATAAAAAGGGATTTATTTTGAATATTCTTTCGATAGTGAATTTGACTTCATTTGCAATGGATAATGATAAGTGAAATATCATATTCGAAAGTAAGTCCTGTGAATTAAGGAGGAATACATATGTCTGAAGAAATGAATGAAGTAGAAGTTAAGATTTATACAGTAGGAGACCTCGTTAAAGGTGTCGTTACGAAAGTAGAAGAAAAACAAGTGATCGTTGAGATTTCAGATAGCAAGCTTGATGGGATTATTCCCATTAGTGAATTATCAAGCCTTCACATTGAAAAAGCAGGTGATGCAGTAGCTGAAGGCGATGCACTAGAACTTGAAGTATTAAAAGTAGAAGAAGAGGTATTGGTTTTATCAAAACGCAAAGTGGATGCTGGAAAATCATGGGAACACCTTGTAGTGAAATTTGAAAATAATGAAACGTTTGAAGCAGAAGTAAAAGATGTCGTAAAAGGCGGACTTGTAGTTGATTTAGGTGTACGTGGATTTGTTCCAGCTTCTTTAGTAGAATCTCATTTTGTCGAGGATTTTTCTGATTATAAAGGGAAAACCTTAACGTTTAAAATTGCTGAACTAGATAAAGAAAAGAACCGTTTAATTCTTTCTCATCGCGCTGTTTTAGAAGAAGAGAAGGTTAGACAAAAAAGTGAAATCCTTAGTTCTATACAAGTGGGTCAAATTATTGAGGGAACCGTTCAAAGACTTACTAATTTTGGAGCTTTCGTAGATATCGGTGGAATAGATGGGCTTGTCCACATTTCACAATTATCTTACCAACATATTGAAAAACCGTCTGAAGTGGTGGAAGAAGGACAAAAGGTTCAAGTGAAAGTATTGGGTGTTGATCCAGAAAATGAACGTATTTCATTATCGATCAAAGAAACTTTACCAGGACCATGGACAAGTCTTGCTGAAAAAGCACCAAAAGGAACGATTTTAGAAGGTGTAGTGAAGCGACTTGTTTCTTATGGAGCATTTATTGAAGTATTTCCTGGTGTTGAAGGACTTGTTCATATATCACAAATTTCGCATAAGCACATAGGTACTCCTAATGAAGTGTTAAGTGAAGGCGAACAAATTAAAGTTAAAGTTCTTGAGGTTAATGAAAATGATAAACGTCTATCATTAAGTATTAAAGAATTGGAAGAAAAATATACAGAAGTAACGCATTATGAGCTCCCAGAAGAATCAAAAGGATTTCAATTGGGCGATATGATTGGTGATCAACTAAAGAATCTAAAGAAGTAATGGTGATATAGTGTGTCTAGATCAAAAAGAAAATGGGATCATATCCAATATGCCTTATCAACAGGACAAGAAAGATTGACTGGTTTGGATGATATTATGTTTGTACACCAAAGTTTACCTGAAATTGGATTAGAAAATATTTCTTTAAATACAAAAATTGGCGAACTTCCATTAAGTTCGCCAATTTTTATCAATGCAATGACAGGTGGCGGCGGTGAGAAAACATTAAAAATAAATAGGGATTTAGCTAGAGTAGCGAAAGAAAGCGGTATGGCGATGGCGGTGGGCTCACAAATGTCAGCATTGAAAAATGTTGAAGAAGTAGAAACTTATCGTGTTGTTAGAAGGGAGAATCCACATGGAATTGTTATAGGTAATTTAGGAAGTGAGGCATCTGTCGATGATGCACTAAGAGCAGTTGAGATGCTCGAAGCAGATGCGCTTCAGGTCCATTTAAATGCGATACAAGAGCTTGCTATGCCTGAAGGAGATCGAGATTTTAGTGGTGCTCTAAGGAGAATCGAAGCCATTGTCAAAGAAATCGACCGACCCATTATTGTAAAAGAAGTTGGTTTTGGAATGAATAGAGAAGTTGTTGCACAACTGTATGCGGTTGGTGTAACTGTAGTGGATGTTGGAGGCTTTGGTGGAACAAATTTCGCCAAAATTGAAAATGAGCGGCGTAAACAACTACTTCGCTTTTTTGATGGCTGGGGAACCTCAACGGCCACTGCGATTGCGGAAGCAAAAGATAGTGGATGTGTGGTGGATATCATCAGCTCAGGTGGGATTCAAACAAGTCTTGATATTGCCAAATCAATTGCATTAGGTGCGAAGGCTGTTGGGATCGCAGGCTACTTTCTTAAAATCCTTATTAAAGGTGGAATAGAGTCTTTAATAAAAGAAGTGATTCTGATTCATGAAGAGCTTTCAATTATAATGACGGCACTCGGCGCAAAGACGATTGAGGAATTACAACAGGTTCCGCTTATTATAGACGGTAAAACCCATCATTGGTTACAAGAACGGAATATCGATACAAAACAATATAGCCTTAGAAATATTCATAATTAAAGCTCCCAGTTACCAACTCGGGAGCTTTTTCGTTGTATTTAAGATTGAATCGATTGAATAAATCAATAAAAATAGAAATTTGTCTAGTAACGCAGAAAAGGAATACATTCGCATTTCTTACTTCCCATCGTTTAGTGATCTGGCTTCCTCAGGGCTTTGTAGTTTTGTGGCACCAGGATAATGGAGTGCTTGATCTCTGTCTGATTCAACTTGTCTACTTTTTTTCAACTTCTTTTCTTGACGATCTTTTCCCATCTATGTCACCCCCTCTCTTTAAGATGGTATTTGTGCTCAAGATTATACATGAAAAGAAAACGTTTTATCGTTTTGGGATAAGTGATCGGAAAATTTTAAAAACACTATGATTAAAGCCTGTTAACCTGAGTCATAATGGGAATAATAAGAGGTGATTTGATGATGGAAGGTATCTTATTTTATTGGTTATTTTGGATCGGATGGATTATCACAACATTCTTTTATCCAAAAAGGCATCCTGATCGATTAAAATTTTCGGCATGGATCTTAGGAACAATCTCTTTATCAACATTTTATTTAAACCTATTTGGGTTTGAACTAAGCGGAAGTGGTGTGTTTATTATATTTACGGCTTATTTGTATATCGTTCAGTTTGAAAAAAGACAGATATTATACTTACTTCTTACTTCTTTTATCATCATGATCGCGTACGTGTGTTTTTTACTTTTTGAACTGTTTGATCCAATTTGGATCATTTTTAAAAGAGAGTGGATGTTGTCATTGTTGATTGCTTATGTAGTCATTTTTCTTCATTCAGATAAAAAACAAAGAATATTAGTGATGTTGATTGGTTTGATTCAGGGTGAAATGTTTTATGCTCACATTATCAGGAAATATTCTTTTCTATATCCATCAGTCACCTTGCCATTCCTTGATGTCTTAGCATTAACGTTAGTGATTATTTTAGCTTGGAATGGTTTAGAAATCATAGCTAAGTATTTTGATAAATATTTTCAATCAGAAGAAACGGAGAAATCAAAATATTAAAGGGGGTCATTTATTCTTGTTTAGGATTGATATTATTCAAATCCTTTGGTAAAATAGTTAAGTTAAGCCCTTCTTAATAAAAGAAGGGTTTTCATTGTCTAGCACTAGCACCTTCACACCTCCATATCAGGTCAAGAATACTTTTCGAGAGGCTCATATTGTGCTATTCTTTAGGGTGGACAAGTCGCCTGCACTTTATGCTAGATGGTTAACGTTATATTAGAAGAGTAATGGTAAATAATAATTATGTGAGTTTACATAGGATGGCATTTAAGTCAAACATATTGTATAACAATCCATGAATATAGAAGAGAGGCAAGGCAAATGACAAAACCAGTTGTTGCGATTGTAGGACGACCCAATGTTGGGAAGTCAACCATTTTTAATCGAATTGTCGGTGAACGGATTTCGATTGTTGAAGATATTCCGGGTGTAACAAGGGATCGAATTTATAGTTCTGCTGAGTGGTTGAACTATGATTTTAATTTAATTGATACAGGCGGTATCGATATCGGAGATGAACCATTTCTAGAACAAATTCGCGCACAAGCTGAAATTGCAATAGATGAAGCAGATGTTATTATCTTTTTAACGAATGGGCGAGAAGGAGTAACTTCAGCAGATGAAGAAGTTGCAAAAATCTTGTACAAAGCAAAGAAACCAGTCGTATTGGCCATAAATAAAATTGATAATCCAGAAATGAGACACCATATTTATGATTTTTATTCGTTAGGCTTTGGGGAACCTTTTCCGATATCAGGGTCACACGGTCTTGGTTTAGGTGATTTATTAGATGAAGCCGCAAAGCATTTTCCAAGTGGAGAAGATAAGGGTTATCAGGATGATGTTATACAATTTTCATTAATCGGACGTCCAAATGTAGGGAAATCTTCACTTGTTAATGCGATATTAGGGGAAGAACGTGTTATTGTTAGTGATATATCTGGTACCACTCGTGATGCGATTGACTCGTTATTAACTTATAATGGGCAAAAATACGTCATCATTGATACAGCGGGAATGCGTAAAAGGGGTAAAGTATACGAAAATACAGAAAAATATAGTGTACTAAGAGCCTTACGTGCCATTGAACGTTCGGATGTTGTTCTTGTTGTTATTGATGGGGAAGAGGGTATTATTGAGCAAGATAAGAAAATTGCTGGATATGCGCATGAAGCAGGACGAGCCGTTGTTATTGTAGTCAATAAATGGGATGCCGTTGAAAAAGACGAAAAGACAATGAAGGAATTTGAAGAAAAAATTCGTGCTCATTTTCTTTTTCTGGATTATGCACCGATTGTGTTCCTTTCAGCTTTAAAGAAAAAAAGAATCCATACTTTAATACCTATGATCAATGTTGCTAGTGAGAATCATGCTAAAAGAGTTGATACCAGTGTTCTTAATGATGTGATTATGGATGCTGTCGCTATGAATCCAACTCCAACTGATAAGGGAAGACGATTAAGAATCTATTATACAACTCAGGTTGCTGTAAAGCCGCCTACCTTTGTGGTTTTTGTAAATGAACCAGAATTACTTCACTTTTCATATGAACGATTCTTAGAGAATAGAATCCGTGAGGCATTTGGTTTTGAGGGAACACCAATCAAAATTTTTGCTCGAGAAAGAAAGTAAAATTAAGATATAAAGGTGTGATCATATGCAGAAAACGGGTGAAAAGATTGCTATTATAGGTGCCGGTAGTTGGGGGACAGCTTTAGCAATCGTACTTTCTGATAATGGGCATGAGGTACGTTTATGGGGTCATAAACCCGAGCAAATAAATGAAATTAATACACTTCATACAAATGGAAAATACCTTCCGGATATTACCTTGCAAAGTTCCATTATTGGTTTTTCTTCATTAGAAGAAGCGCTTGATGGAATAAAGATCATCGTACTAGCTGTGCCAACAAAAGCAATCCGTGAGGTCTTAGGTAAAATTAAAGATGTTTCAGAAAAGCGCCTTAACCATTGTACATGTTAGTAAGGGAATTGAACCGGATTCCTTACTGCGGATTTCTGAAATAATTGAAGATGAACTGCCTGCAGAATTGATTCAGAGTATTGTTGTGCTATCTGGACCAAGCCATGCAGAAGAAGTAAGCTTGCGACAACCAACTACAGTTACGGTATCTTCTAAACAGATGAAAGAAGCTGAACGAATCCAAGATCTATTTATCAATCACAATTTTCGTGTTTATACGAATCCAGATATTATTGGAGTGGAAATTGGTGGGGCATTAAAAAATATTATTGCCTTAGCTGCGGGGATTACGGATGGACTTGGATATGGAGATAATGCAAAGGCTGCTTTAATGACAAGGGGTCTAGCTGAAATCTCACGACTTGGAACGAAAATGGGCGCAAGTCCGTTAACTTTTTCTGGGCTTACCGGAATTGGAGATTTGATTGTAACATGTACAAGTGTGCATTCTAGAAATTGGCGTGCAGGGAATATGCTAGGAAAAGGAAAAAACTTGCAGGAAGTTTTAGACAATATGGGTATGGTTGTTGAAGGAGTAAGAACAACAAAAGCTGCTTATCAACTAGCGCACAAGTATAATGTGACAATGCCAATCACAAATGCACTTTATAACGTATTATTTAATAACATAAATACAAAGGATGCTGTTGACGCTTTAATGGCAAGAGGGAAAACGCATGAAATGGAAGATTTAACAAATGTTCTTGTGGGTCGTTTACACGAAGACTAAATATATTTCTCTAATATGGGCATTCGATGATGCGATTCCTTCCTAGATTGCATACAATGCAACGAACCAAACTAGTGTATTGAACAAGGAATATGGGATATTTAGTCATATTTGGAGCTAGAGTAAAGAAATGATTCACTCTTTATTCTAGTTTTTTTGTATTTTTTCGTACATATAGCTATTGCTTTTGAAGTTTGTAGTTTATTTCTCTATTTAAAATAGTTTAAATATTCTTTATAAATACTTTCAACCTATGATATAATACTATTCGAATAAAGGAGTGGTTGGAATGTCACTTGCTTTGATGAAAATGTGGATTTCACTTGCATCAATGGGATTTATGGTTATTGCCATTATATTCATTTACTTAAGCAGATACAAACTGAAACAAGGGGTATTAAAAGCATTTACTGCAGTCGTAGCATACTTATTATTAGTCGTATCAGGATTGATTATTTTTTTAGTGGTTTTTACGGGACCATCTATTGAATAGTAATAGAGAGAGACTTAAAGGATTGAGAGAATGGATAAAAAATTATCGGTACTTTTTTTACTTGTATGTTTCATAATCGTATTATTGTCTGGATGCATTTATCCAGAAGCAGAAAAAGTACAAAATCAAACACCTTATGAAGTTCAAGTGCAAACGGTACAAGCGGCCATCAATCAGTTTCAAAAAGATAATGATGGAATTCTTCCAATCAAAAATTCAGTTGAGACGACACCTAAATATCAAAAGTATGTCATCGATTTTAAAAGAATCGTACCAGAGTATATGGCTGAACCACCAAGCAATGCATTTGAAAGTGGTGGCGTATTTCAATATGTGATTGTTTTTTATGAAAATGTTCCAATTGTAAAGATATTTGATCTCCGCATTGCTGAAAAACTAAGCGAACTTAAATTGCGTGTGAATGTACAAGGTTATCCACCGTTTAAAGAAAAAATAGTGAATGATGTGTATACGCTTGATTATAAGAAACTTGGTTATGCGGAGGAACCATTTGTGGTTAGTCCCTTTACCAATCGTAATCTTTCGTTTGTCATCAATGGAAATGCAGAGATTTTTGTTGATTATCGCATCGATTTATATGAAGCATTAAAGAAACAAATGAGGAATGAATATCAAAAAGGGGAAGATATTCGAGATCTTTTGTTGGAGGATTCTCTATTTGTACCTGTTTATTCGCTACCGTATACTTTTGACGAAAATACAAATGAGCCTGTCTTTTTAGAGAAATAGTCATAACCCTTCTTTTACAAAATATATTGTAGGAGAAGGGTTTTTTATTCCCTCATTTTATTCATAGCTAAAATTCCATAAATAATGAATCGGATTTATTTTGCAGCTAAGGGTTCGCAATGACTTCTCTTTAATGGAGAATAGGGAAAAGTCAATTAAGGAAAAATAAGCGATTTTCCTACAAGGAGGTAAAAAATATACAAAATTGTCATAACCATGTAGGACAACATCATAGATATATATAGGGTTAAAATCTTAGTGCAAAATGAGATAGGCTGATAACGATTATTAATTAAGGGGATTTGGAGGGGATCACTTGGAAAAGGTAGATATTTTCAAAGATATTGCCGAGAGAACCGGTGGTGACATATATTTTGGTGTGGTTGGTGCAGTTCGTACTGGGAAATCCACCTTTATAAAAAGGTTTATGGAATTAGTTGTATTACCAAATATAAATAATGAAGCGGAACGTGCCAGAACTCAAGATGAATTGCCCCAAAGTGCTGCAGGAAGAACAATTATGACAACTGAACCAAAGTTTGTCCCAAATCAGGCTGCAACTGTTCATGTTGGAGATGGTTTAGATGTCAATATTCGCTTAGTTGATTGTGTGGGTTATACCGTACCAGGCGCGATGGGTTATGAGGATGAAAATGGGCCACGAATGATTACAACCCCTTGGTATGAGGAGCCTATTCCATTTCATGAAGCGGCTGAAATTGGAACACGAAAAGTAATACAAGAACACTCTACGATCGGAGTAGTCATCACAACAGATGGATCAATTGGAGAAATTTCACGTAACAATTATTTAGATGCTGAACAAAGAGTCATTAATGAATTAAAAGAAGTAGGAAAACCTTTTATTATGATTATTAATAGTGTCCAACCACATCATCCAAATACTGAATCCCTACGCATTGAGTTAGCCGAAAAGTACGATATACCCGTTTTGGCTATGAGTGTTGAGGGAATGAAGGAATCGGATGTACTGAATGTAATGAGAGAAGCACTGTATGAATTTCCTGTTCTTGAAGTGAATGTAAATCTTCCTAGTTGGGTAATGGTTCTTCATGAAAACCATTGGCTCAGGGAAAGTTATCAGGAAGCTGTAAAGGAAACGGTTAAGGATATTAAACGCCTGCGAGATGTCGATCGAGTTGTGCACCACTTTGGTGAAGATTTTGAATTTATCGACAGAGCGGGTCTTGCTGGAATAGAGATGGGGCAAGGGGTGGCCGAAATAGACCTGTTTGCACCAGATGATTTATATGATGAAATTTTAAAAGAAATTGTCGGAGTGGAAATTCGTGGTAAAGACCATTTATTGGAATTAATGCAGGATTTTGCCTATGCAAAAACGGAATATGATCAAGTTTCTGATGCGCTTAAAATGGTTAAACAAACAGGCTATGGAATTGCTGCCCCATCACTTGCAGATATGAGCCTGGATGAACCAGAGATTATACGTCAAGGTTCCAGGTTTGGTGTTCGATTAAAGGCAGTCGCACCTTCTATTCATATGATTAAAGTGGATGTAGAGAGTGAATTTGCTCCTATTATCGGCACTGAAAAGCAAAGTGAAGAACTTGTACGATACTTAATGCAGGATTTTGAGGATGATCCACTTTCCATTTGGAGTTCTGATATTTTTGGGAGAAGTTTAAGCTCAATCGTTCGAGAAGGAATACAAGCTAAACTGTCATTAATGCCGGAAAATGCTCGCTATAAATTGAAAGAGACGCTTGAAAGAATCATAAATGAAGGTTCTGGTGGATTGATTGCAATCATTTTATAGGACTCTCTATTTGAGAGTTCTTTTTTTGTGCCTTGAAAAATAAAAGAATACCATAAAACAAGGAATTATCTTGCTAACAGAATATGATTATGATAATCTTTTATCAGAATCACCATAGAAATTGCTTCAAGCCTTATAAATAAAGGGTTTTTTGCAAAAAAACAGTTGAAAGTTTTAATTTATTGCTTTAACATAAAGTTTGTTGCAAAAAAAGAGAATTTACGTATAAAATTAGCTTTTTTTGTTTACAAAGAAGGTAAGGAAACTTACTAACTGTTAAGTGACTTTGGGAGGAGGTGACAGGCATGAACAAGACAGAACTTATTAACGCAGTTGCTGAGGCAAGCGAACTTTCTAAAAAAGATGCTACTAAAGCAGTTGATGCCGTTTTCGATGCTATTCTAAATTCATTAAAAGATGGAGATAAAGTACAACTGATCGGTTTTGGTAACTTTGAAGTACGTGATCGTGCTGCACGTAAAGGGCGCAATCCTCAAACTGGTGAAGAAATCGAAATTGCTGCAAGCAAGGTTCCTGCATTTAAACCAGGTAAAGCGCTTAAAGATGCAGTAAAATAATTACATAAAGTGCTAACAAAGAACCGTGAGATATCACGGTTCTTTATTTATCTTTGATCATTAATTTCCTAATTTTTCAATAATTATTTATGTCTGTTTAAAGTCTTAAAATATGCTAATATAAAAAGATAACTATAGATTAAAGTTATTACTTTAATCTATTTTAGATTTACAATAGGAGAACTTGTATACTCAAAGTGTTCATACCTTTATTAAGGTTCGGCCATAATGAGTAATAGATGCCTTTTTTGGTCGAAAGGTAGAGAACAGAAAAAGGATTTAGGAGGAAATTAAATGTCAAATGTGAATCGTGCCCAAATTGAAGAGGCGGTACGTTTAATTCTAGAAGCAATTGGAGAAGACCCCAATAGAGAGGGACTTATCGACACCCCAAAACGGGTGGCTAAAATGTATGAAGAAGTTTTTAGTGGAATGCATCAGGATCCAAAGGAATATTTTAAAACGGTTTTTGGTGAGGATCATGAAGAATTAGTTTTAGTGAAGGATATCCCATTTTACTCCATGTGTGAGCATCATCTTGTTCCTTTCTTTGGTAGAGCTCATATTGCATACATACCTAGAAATGGAAGAGTTACAGGTTTAAGTAAGCTTGCTAGAGCGGTGGAGGCTGTTTCAAGAAGACCACAATTACAGGAAAGAATTACTTCAAATGTTGCGGACAGCATTGTGGAAACACTAGAACCTTATGGGGTTATGGTTGTGATTGAAGCAGAGCATATGTGTATGACTATGCGAGGAGTGAAAAAACCAGGTTCTAAAACGATAACTTCTGCTGTTAGAGGAACTTTTTTACAAGATTCAGCATCTCGTGCTGAAGTTTTATCTTTAATAAAAAATTAAAGGTGTGAAATTTATGGAGGAAAATAATACTAATGCTTCAACAAGTGAATACGTTGTCATTAAAGCTAAAGAAGATGGTGTTAATGTTATAGGATTGACAAGGGGTTCAGATACTCGATTTCATCATTCAGAGAAATTGGATAAGGGAGAAGTGATGATTGCTCAATTCACAGAGCATACTTCTGCCATTAAAATTCGTGGTGAGGCTTTAATCAAAACACACTACGGAGATGTTGAGAGCGAAGGAAAAAAGAGTCATACAGATAAATAAGGATCTGCATATAATGTACCCCAAACAGGGTGCTTTTGTGATATAATGGTGTCTGCGTATTCTATAGAATGATACAGAAGTAGCCTACTTAATTTGGCAAAAACATTTGAACAAGATCGTACAACTTGGGGAAATAAGGGTGATTTAATTGGAACAATTCGATAAAAAAGTGGCAAATGTAAAAGAAAAAATAGAAAAACATATTTTTCATCCTTATTTACGTCAATTTATCATTCCACCTTCTATTGATGAGGATAAGCTTACAATCCTTATTTCAATTATAGAAAAGCTCGAACTTTCCCCACTTGAAAAAGATGCATTAGTTCAAGCCATTATGTTTATGAACGTTGCGCTAGATACACACGAAGATGTATCGAATACCTTATTAGATAATAATAGCATGCAAATTAGGCAATTAACCGTTCTTGCTGGAGACTACTATAGTGGTTTATATTATAAATATTTGTCTGGCATTGGGGATATACAACTGATTAAAAGGTTGTCAGAAGGTGTAAAAAATATTAACGAACATAAGGTTTCTATTTATCATAATGACCATGAAGATCTTGAATCGATTATGAATAGTACCAAAGTGATTGAATTTTCATTAATCGAAAAACTAACAAGTCATTTTGGGATAACCGATTGGGACGAAATTACCTCGAATTTTCTCCTTATAAAAAGACTTATAAAAGAAATAATGGAGTATAAACAAACAAAATCTTCTGTTGTATTAAATGCAATTGAGCGTTTAACGCTAAACAATCATTCCGTTCCATGTTCAAATAACAAAGAACAAGAATTAATTCTTGTTTGTGAACGCTATCTGGAAAAAGCCAAAAAGTTAATGATCCATGAAATTAATAAGGTGCCACAGAAAAATCATCTACTTGAAAAACGAATGATTAAAATGATCCAAAATCATTTTCCATTGGAAAAATCATTTGTGAAAGAAGGGTAATTTAATGCAGCAAACAAAAGAGGAAAAGGTTCATAATGTCTTTGAGACAATTTCAAATAATTATGATAAAATGAATTCTGTTATTAGCTTCAAACAACATATAAGATGGCGTTCAGATACAATGAAACGAATGAATGTTCAAAAGGATACAATGGCACTTGATGTTTGTTGTGGAACAGCTGATTGGACGATTGCGCTTGCTGAAGCAGTGGGTGCTAATGGAAAAGTAGTGGGGATCGATTTTAGTGAGAGTATGCTTAAAGTAGGTGAAGATAAAGTTCGCCACTTAAAACAAGTAGAACTTGTTCATGGGAATGCAATGGATCTACCTTTTCCAAATGATACCTTTGACTATGTGACCATTGGATTTGGATTAAGAAATGTACCTGATATTGATCAAGTACTTAGAGAGTTACATCGTGTCGTAAAACCTGGGGGCATGGTTGTTTGTCTTGAAACATCTCAGCCAACTTTAATTGGATATAAGCAACTGTATTACTTTTATTTTCGTTATATTATGCCGTTGTTTGGTAAATTACTTGCAAAGAGTTATCAAGAGTATGCATGGCTCAATGAATCTGCACGAAATTTCCCCGGAATGAAAGAATTGGCCAACAAGTTCAATCAAGCAGGATTACAGAATGTTAAGTATAAGCCATATAATGGCGGCGTTGCAGCTGTTCATATTGGTTATAAATAAAATATTAAATAGAGGTTTCTGTTTGTAAAAGATAAGAAAGTTTAAATAAGTGTAGCTGCCTTAAGCTTATCTTATTATCAGGCAGGGGTTACAGCAAGGTGGATACGGATATGAAATTTAAGATGATGTATTCATTTTTAAATTCTGACTTAGATATCATCGAAAAGGCATTAGAGGAAGCCGTTTATGCCGATTCAGCTCTTTTACGGGAGGCTTCACTTCATTTATTGCAAGCGGGTGGAAAGCGAATTCGACCTCTCTTTGTTTTACTCTCAGCAAAATTTGGATCATATGACATTCAAACAATGAAGAAAGTGGCGGTTTCACTTGAATTAATTCATGCTGCCTCTTTAATTCATGATGATGTTATTGACGATGCAGAGATAAGAAGAGGAGAGCCGACGGTTAAGGCAAAATGGGATAATCGAATTGCTATGTATACAGGTGATTATATTTTTGCTCGTGCACTCGAAAACATGGCTGAAATAAATAAGCCAGATGCCCATTATATATTATCGAATACGATGGTGGAATTGGTTGTCGGTGAAATCGAACAAATGAAGGATAAATATAGATTTAATCAAAGTTTAAGAGACTATTTACGTCGAATAAAACGAAAAACAGCTCTTTTAATTTCTGCAAGTTGTCAATTAGGCGCGATTGCAGCGAATGTTGATAAAAACATAAATGTAAAACTAGCTCATTTCGGGTATTATGTAGGCATGTCTTATCAAATTATTGATGACATTCTTGATTTTACTGGAACAGAAGAAGAATTGGGAAAGCCATCTGGCGATGATTTACTGCAAGGGAATATCACCCTTCCGGTTTTGTTTGCAATGAAGGATCATACTATTTATTCTGAGATCATAAAAGTCCATGAAAATATGCCTCGGAACGAAATAGATAGAATCATAAATTTAATCAAGCAATCAGATGCAATTGAAAGGTCAAGAGAGATGAGTAATCGATATTTAGAAAAGGCATTGCTCATATTAGAAACACTTCCGGAAAATCAATCGAAGACGACTTTGAAAAATATAGCCAAGTATATTGGTAAACGTAAATTTTAAATGTTGCGATAATTTTGTAAAAATGATATTATTTCCATGGATTATCTTATTTGTGTGGGTTGGAGAACACGATTCTTAGATATCTCTATTATACATATTGAAATAGGAGATGAATGTATGGAAAGAACATTTTTAATGGTAAAACCAGATGGAGTACAACGTAATTTGGTTGGTGAAATTGTTGCTCGCTTTGAAAAGAAAGGTTTTCAACTTGTTGGTGGTAAATTGATGAGTATTTCAAGGGATTTAGCCGAAGAGCATTATGGAGAACATAAAGAACGTCCATTCTTCGGTGAACTTGTTGACTTTATAACATCTGGACCTGTTTTTGCTATGGTTTGGGAAGGCGAGAATGTCATCTCAACAGCTAGGCAAATGATGGGTTCAACGAATCCAAAAGATGCAGTTCAAGGAACAATTCGTGGTGATTTTGGAATCACAGTAGGTAAAAATGTCATTCATGGTTCCGATTCACCAACTAGTGCAACGCGTGAAATAGGTATATTTTTTAACGAAAATGAAATTGTTGAATATGGTAAATTAGTGAACCAATGGATATACTAAACAAAAACGGCGCTTGCATCTGCAAGTGCCGTTTTTTGCAACCGTATTCACAGAAAAGCGGAGATGCCTTGTCATAGGAAAATCGACTAAAAACCGCCACGTCCTGTGGCGAACGTCGATGTCAGCACATCCTGTGCAAGTATGAAAATGCTGGAAACTTGTCGGTTTTTTTAAAGATTCAACAAAATAGTCACCACTTTCTGTTTTTTCAGCTATACTAAGGGTAATCTAAAAGAGGTGCTAACTATGTCAGTTGATTATGAACAATTTATCCGACAAATTAAATCCAAAACAGGAATTGATCTTTCACTCTATAAAGAGGCTCAAATGAAACGTCGATTAACCTCGCTTTATGAAAAAAAAGGATATAGTTCCTTTCGCGAATATTTTCAAATGATTAATCAAAACCAGGAACTTTTTAATGAATTTTTGGATCGAATGACCATAAATGTATCTGAATTTTATCGGAATGCCAAACGATGGGAAATACTTGAACAAAAAATTCTGCCCCAAATTATAAAACATACATCAAAACCTAAAATTTGGAGTGCTGCCTGTTCCACAGGCGAAGAACCCTATACGTTAGCGATGATCTTCTCAAAGTACATACCTCTATCAAATGTGAATATTCTGGCAACAGATATTGATGAAAATGCGCTTTCGAGAGCCAAACTGGGTATTTATCCAGAGCGATCCTTTCATGAAATTCCGAATGAAATGAAAAGAAAGTACTTTTCTCAAGAAGGATCCTATTATAAAATTTCTGATGAAATTAAACGAACAGTCAATTTTAAAAAGCATAATTTATTAGCGGACTCTTTTGGAGGACCTTTTGACTTAATCGTTTGTCGTAATGTACTGATCTATTTTACTGAAGAAGCAAAAGATATATTATATAATAAGTTTTCAAAAGCATTAAATTCTAAAGGGTTTTTCTTTGTGGGGAGCACAGAACAAATTTTTAACGCTGTGAGATACGAACTTGAATCAGAAGATACATTTTTCTATAAAAAGATCTAAAACAGTTAGTATAATGATCTTACTGATGTTATTCTAATAAACAAAAGATAAAGGGAAAGAATTATCCTATCAATTATTAAAAACTTACTATTCTAAATTAAAATCGTATGTTATATTGATACATAATAATCCTTTAACGAGTTGAAGGGAGAAAGAAAAATGATGAGATACTTAACAGCTGGGGAATCACACGGACCCCAATTAACAACTATTATTGAGGGTTTGCCGGCAGGAATGCCACTATTGCAAGAAGATATTAATGAACAACTAGCCAGAAGACAAAAAGGTCATGGCCGTGGGAGAAGAATGCAAATTGAAAAAGACACGGCCGATATTACTAGCGGTGTAAGACATGGTTTGACATTAGGATCACCTGTAGCTCTAGTTGTTAAAAATGATGACTGGACGCACTGGACGAAAATCATGGGTGCAGAACCTATGGATGAAGACGCAGAAGAAGTAAAAAGAAAAATTTCACGTCCTCGTCCAGGACATGCTGACTTAAATGGTGCATTGAAATATGGTCATCGTGATATGCGTAACGTATTAGAACGGTCATCCGCAAGAGAAACAACCGTAAGGGTAGCAGCAGGAGCAGTAGCTAAAAAATTGCTGTCATTGCTTGGGGTTGAAGTAGCTTCCCATGTTGTTGAAATTGGTGGAGTGAAGTCTGCGGTGTCTACTTATGAATCCATACAAAAGCTACAAGAAATAACAGAAGCTTCACCTGTGCGCTGCCTTGACAAAAAAGCTGAAAAAGAAATGATGAATGCGATCGATACAGCAAAAGAAAACGGTGATTCTATTGGAGGAATCGTTGAAGTTATTGTTGAAGGGATGCCAGCAGGAGTTGGAAGTTATGTACATTATGATCGTAAGTTAGACGGAAAACTAGCAGCTGCGATCTGCAGCATTAATGCTTTTAAAGGCGTCGAATTTGGAATCGGATTTGAAGCCGCACACAAACCCGGTAGCCAAGTTCATGATGAGATTATTTGGAGTGAAGATAAAGGCTATTATCGTAAATCAAACCGACTAGGAGGCCTAGAAGGTGGGATGACAAACGGGATGCCACTTGTTATTAGAGGGGTTATGAAGCCAATTCCAACTCTATATAAGCCACTTCAAAGTGTCGATATCGAAACAAAAGAGCCATTTTCTGCTAGTGTTGAACGCTCTGACAGTTGTGCAGTGCCTGCTGCAGCAGTGGTGGCAGAGAGCGTTGTAGCATGGGAACTAGCTACAGCAATTGTTGATCAATTCTATGCGGATCGTTTTGATACATTAAAAGAGATTATCGCTGAACAACGGAAATTTGTGAGGGAATTTTAATGATCAATTTAACGGTTAAGACTACTTTAAAAACCTATCCAGTATATATTGGTGTGGGAGCAATCCAACAATTACCTACGTTGTTAAAGGACAATTCATTTAACTTTACAAAAATATTTATTATTACAGATGAGACAGTTGGCGAGCTTTATTTGCCGACTGTTCTCAAATCTCTTTCAGATTTTTCAGTTGAAACGATAAAAGTTCCAAGCGGTGAAAAGGCAAAAAGCTTTGACGTCTATTATGAGTGTCAAACAGCGGCTTTAAAATATAAACTTGATCGTCATTCCCTTATCCTTGCACTCGGAGGTGGAGCGGTTGGGGATTTAGCAGGGTTTGTCGCAGCTACGTTTATGCGTGGAATTCCCTTTATTCAAATTCCAACAACCATTCTTGCTCATGATAGTGCAGTTGGAGGAAAAGTAGCCATAAATCACCCTGCTGGGAAGAATATGATTGGGTCATTTTATCAACCAGAAGCTGTTATTTATGATACTAATTTCTTAGAAAGTTTACCGATTCATGAGAAACGCTCAGGATTTGCTGAAGTGATAAAACATGGTCTGATACAGGACAACTCTTTTTATGAATGGCTAAAAGGGAATATTTCCTCTTTAAACCACTTTTCAGAGGAAGAACTCGTTCGTTTTTTAGCTAGAGGAATTGAAATCAAGAGTGCCATTGTGGCTGAAGATGAAAAGGAAACGGGTGTCAGAGCTTATTTGAATTTTGGTCATACACTTGGTCATGCGATTGAAGCAGAACTTGGTTATGGAAAAATAACACATGGAGAGGCTGTATTAATTGGTATGTTGTTTGCTTTACAGTTGAGTAAAAAATATGCGGGTCTGCAATTTGAAACGGAACCTTTTTATGAATGGATTCATAAACTTGGTTATCAAGTTGTACTTCCAAAAGGTCTAGTGTTTGATCAATTAATTGATCGCATGAAAAGTGATAAAAAATCAATTGGTCAACAAATTAGAATGGTGCTATTGAAAGAAATCGGGAAACCTCTTTTATTTGAATTTACAGAAGAAGAAATGCAACTAGAGCTAGAGATTTTTACAAAAAGGGGGATATAATTAAATGTTTCGTGGAGTTAGGGGAGCCATTACGGTTAAAGAAAATAACGAACAAGTCATTTTTCAAGCTACAGACCGGTTAATTGAAAAAATCATACACGATAATCAGATTGAACCTGAACAAGTAGCATCTGTTTTTATTTCCGTTACAGATGATATTACAGAAGCATTCCCTGCAAAGGTGATTCGCTCAATGGAAGGATGGAGTTATGTTCCAGTCATGTGCATGAAAGAAATCACAGTGCGTTCAGCCTTAAAAAAATGTATTCGTGTCATGATGCATATTAATACTTCGAAAAGCCAGCAGGAAATTAACCACGTTTATTTAGAAGATGCGGTCACATTACGTCCTGATTTGGTTGCTAAAAAACAATAAGGTATTAGACAAATAGGTAGACATTATTTTTATTTGTATCAGGAAATGAATCTATAAATGAGGTGTAGAGAAAATGAAATGGAAAGAACAATTATTAACGTTAAAACCCTATAAACCGGGAAAATCAATTGATTCAGTAAAAAGAGAATATCATTTAAGCAATATTGTAAAACTTGCTTCGAATGAGAATCCATTTGGATCATCGCAAAAAGTTGTCTCCGCATTGCAAAATGAACTTTCATCCTTTAATTTATATCCAGACGGATATGCAACCTATTTACGTGAAGCAGTAGCAAATTTTTTACAAGTTGAAGAAGAGCAATTGATTTTTGGAAATGGTGCAGACAATTTAATCCAAATTATTTCTCGTTCATTTTTACTTCCAGGCAAAAATACCGTTATGGCAAATCCTTCTTTTTCACAATATAAGCACAATGCTATTATTGAAGGAGCAGAGGTAAGGGAAATTGAGTTAATTGATGGCAGTCATGATCTAGATTCCATGCTTTGTGCTATTGATGATCAGACTGCTGTTGTTTGGTTATGTAGTCCCAATAATCCTACAGGCGTACATATTGCAAAAGACAAGTTAACTGCATTTCTTGATAAAGTACCAAAACAAACTTTGGTGGTTATTGACGATGCATATCATGATTATGTGGTAGCAGATGATTTTTATAATTCGATTGAATTTGCAAATAAATATAGCAATTTAATTGTGCTAAGAACGTTTTCGAAAATCTATGGAATCGCCTCTTTAAGAGTTGGTTATGGTGTGGCAAATAAAGACTTAATTCGAGTTCTGGAACCAACTAGAGAACCATTTAACGTGAATACATTAGGGCAAATTGCTGCAGTTGCTGCAATACAAGATCAAGAGTTTGTAGCGGAATGTAGACGGGAAAATCGTGAGGGGATCGAACAATTCCAACAATTTTGTGATGAAAATCAATTGCACTATTACCCGTCACAAGCTAATTTTATCTTAATTGATTTTGGGACAAGCGGTGATGAGGTATTCCAATATATGCTTGAGAAAGGCTATATTGTACGTTCTGGTAACGCATTGGGCTTCCCAACGTCAGTTAGGGTCTCTATTGGGACAAAAGAGCAAAATAAAGGTGCCATTGAAGTTATGAAGCAATATTTAGTAGATAAGGCATCTGTAGTTAAATAAAATAGTATAAGATAAGAGGCGGTGACCGGTTTGAAAGGCCGTGTATTTGTAATTGGTTTAGGCCTAATTGGCGGTTCGCTTGCATTATGTGTGAAAGGGTTTCATCAGGACTGTCAAATAATAGGATACGATATAAATAGTGAACAAGGTAAATTAGCAACCATGCTTGGTGTTGTGGATCAGATGGTGGAAAGTATCGAAGATGGCGCAAAAGATGCTGATTTAATCTTGATTACGACACCTGTTCGTGCAACGGAAAAAATATTGGAACAAATTTCCCAAATATCATTAAAAGAAACAGTCATTATTTCTGATGCAGGTAGTACGAAATCATCTGTCGTAGATCGTGCAAAGAAATTAGCCGTCCAAAGGGGTCACCTTTATTGGTGGACACCCTATGGCTGGTTCGCATAAAAGTGGGGTTTCAGCAGCGAGGGCAATTCTCTTCGAAAATGCTTTCTATCTATTAACTCCTGATAAGAATGTTAGTCCGGACAAGGTTAATTTATTAATAGAGTGGTTGAAAGGGACAAAGGCAAAATTCATTACACTTTCACCTGAGGACCATGATTATTTAACAGGAGTGATCAGTCATTTCCCTCATATCATTGCAGCCTCTCTTGTCCATCAGACTGAAAAAACAAGTCAAGAACAAAATCTGATCACGCGTTTGGCAGCAGGCGGTTTTCGTGATATTACAAGGATTGCATCAAGTAGTCCTGAGATGTGGAGAGATATTCTATTAAATAATAAGGCCGTTTTACTTAAATTGCTTAAGGATTGGCAACAGGAAATGGAAGATGTTTCCACTATGCTGGAACATCAGGATGAAGAAGAAATTTATCAATACTTTGAAAAGGCAAAAAAGTTCCGTGATGAATTACCACAAAAACAAATGGGTGCAATCCCTGCTTTTTATGATCTTTTCGTTGAAGTTCCGGATTACCCAGGGGTAATATCTGAAGTTACAGGATATTTAGCAAAAGAAGAAATCAGTATAACCAATATTCAAATTAGGGAAACTCGAGAAGACATTATTGGGGTGCTAGTCATAAGTTTTCAAACAGAGGACGATCGTACTCGTGCAATAAAATGCATCGAGAATTATACAGATTTTGAAATTTCAATTGGTCCGTAACCGATTGTTCAAAACAGAAAAGGTGGAGCCAATGGGTACATACAAACTACAAACTAATATCAGTTCATTGCAAGGCGATATCCTTGTTCCAGGTGATAAATCCATATCTCATCGCTCTGTTATGTTTGGTGCTGTTGCTGAAGGAGTGACAACTGTCACTGGTTTTTTAATGGGCGATGACTGTTTAAGTACGGTTTCTTGTTTTAGACAGCTTGGAATAGAGATTGAACAGGAAGAAAATAAATTAACGATACATGGAAAAGGCTGGGACGGTCTAGAAGAGCCCAAGGAAGTATTGAATGTTGGAAATTCAGGCACAACCATTCGTCTTTTAATGGGGATTTTAGCTGGCCGAGATTTTCATGCTACACTCATTGGTGATGAATCAATTGGCAAAAGGCCGATGACAAGAGTCACAAAGCCACTTAAAGAAATGGGTGCCAAAATCGAAGGAAGACAAAATGGTGAGTACACGCCACTTGCTATTCGTGGTGGGGGAATTCATGGGATAAAGTATCAGTCCCCTGTTGCGAGTGCTCAGGTGAAGTCATCCATTTTGTTGGCGGGATTGCAGGCCGAAGGGTCGACTACGGTCGTTGAGCCTATACTATCAAGAGATCATACAGAAAGAATGATCCGTCAGTTTGGTGGTAGTGTTGAGAATCATGATTCATTGATTACGGTTCATGGTGGACAGAGCTTAAAGGGTACAACGATAGAAGTTCCAGGTGACATTTCTTCGGCAGCCTTTTTCCTTGTTGCTGGTGCTATTGTCCCTAACAGTTGTATTACTTTGAAAAATGTAGGACTGAATCCAACGAGAACTGGAATTCTTGATGTTATGAAGGATATGGGTGCAGATCTTACAATAAGTGTTCATGAGGGAGAACAGTTTGAACCGGTAGGAGATATTACGGTAAAAACTTCGAGTCTAAAAGGAACGACAATCGGTGGTGAACTAATTCCTCGTTTAATTGATGAATTGCCTGTTATTGCCTTGCTTGCTACACAAGCAGAAGGTGAGACTGTCATACGTGATGCACATGAATTGAAAGTAAAAGAAACCAATCGAATCGATACGGTGGTAAATGAACTCAAGAAGTTAGGGGCAACGATTTCAGCTACAGAGGATGGAATGATCATTCACGGTAAAAATAAGCTAGGAGGCGGTGTTGTTTCTAGCTATGGAGATCATCGCATTGGCATGATGCTTGCGGTTGCTGCATTGATTTGTACAAACGATGTATTACTTGAGCAGAAAGAAGCCATTTCAGTGTCCTATCCACAATTTTTTGCCGATCTAGATCGTTTAATCTAAAGATCAAAATAAAAAACTGCAGATGCAGTTTTTTTATTTTGATCTTTAATAGGGTTTTTTCGTGAATATGGTTGCCCTAAATTAAAATAAGAACTTGGATGAATATTTTTCATTTTCAGATCATAGTTTGTCAATAGATCATTTTAGAGGTGATGTTATGGCATATATATTGGAAAATGTTAATATTTTGAAAAATGGAGAACTGAGTAGGACAAGCCTGTTAGTTGAACATGGGAAAATTACACTTATGAAACCTTCATTAGACAGATTTCGATTTATGAAGATGGATGGCGATTCCTTTATTATGAGCGCTCCACATGTTACACTAGATACTCAAATTCCTTTTCATCAACCATTTCACGAACAAAAGGAGTATTACAGTGATCAATTTATTCGTAAAGGGTGCACGACGTTTTTAACCTATGTAGAAATCAACCATGAGTTTGAATTACAAATAAAATTCGATCAGTTTAAAAAGGATCTCTTAAATAGTCCAATTGATTATGTAATCGGGATTAAAATACCTATTCGTTTATTAACAGCTCGTTTTATGCGAGAATGTAAGAAAAGAAAAATACCCGCTATTTTTGTTCGAATTGATAATAAAGATGACCTTTCTTCTGTTCCATGGGGTTGGATTAAGGAAGCGATGTTTCCGTATAACAGTCCGCTTATTCCCATCTTTCAGGTAGGAAAGGACAACAGTGAATTAAAACACACTTGGCAAATGGTTATGTCAAAAGAAAAGATTTCTTCTTTTTCAGATGAAATCCTCGAGAAACAGCCTATAACCGAGAGACTTTTAGCAAAAATCGGTATATACCCATTAAAGGCATCCATTCATCAAGGTGCAGAGATTAGTTATAATCTTTATGAAAAGAGTAGAGAACTTTATAAACTTGACCAGACTGAACTCTACGATCAGCACGAAAACAAGCTCCGCATAACTGTTCATAAAGGGACGGTCATAAAAGCAGGGGAGAAATTGAACTTTCAATCGGGATTTGGAGAACAAATTATCATCAAAACCCCTTCTTTTTACACAATAGATGATAGGTGGAGAGGAACTTAAAAATGAATTCAGTTAATAAAATAATTACACAATTAGAAAATGGTCAACATGAGGAAGCGTTAATAGGGTACGAACAAATTTTAACCTTTGGTTCAAATGAAGAACGATTCCTATTAGCAGAAGAGTTCTTCCAATATGGTTTTATTAAAGAATCGCAAAATTTAATACAACGTCTTTTAGAAATATATCCTGAAGAAGGAGAACTTCTAGTATTATTGGCTGAGACATTTATTGAACTCGGAAATGAAGAACAAGCCATCTTAATACTTGAAAAAATTCATGTAGAGGATTCCAGTTTTCCTGAGTCACTCCTTTTACTTGCCGATCTTTACCAAATGGAAGGGTTATACGAAGTTAGTGAACAAAAGTTATTAAAAGCAAAAGGACTTTTACCAAATGAAATTGTCATTGATTTTGCGCTTGGCGAAACATACGCTGAACAAGGAAAATTTTCTGATGCCATTCGATGTTATGAAAAAGTCCTTGAAACAGAAGAAGAAATAGCAGGCGTTAACGTAAATCAAAGAATGGCAGATTCCATAAGTAGCGGAGGGGCTTTTGAAGATGCACTTCCCTATTATGAAAAAGCACTTTCAACTAAACTGGAGATAAACACTCTTTTTAACTACGCTTTTACAGCCTTGCAAGCAGGTTTTAATAATAAAGCTATTGAAAAGTTTCTTGAATTAAAAGAGATAGACCCAGAATATTATTCTTTGTATATCCATTTAGCTCGTGCTTATGAAAGAGAAGAGGAACCTGAAAAAGGATATTTTGTTCTTAAAGAAGGATTAAATTATGATGAATTTAATAAAGATTTATTCTTCTATGCTGGTAAATTAGCATTGAAGATTGGAAATGAAGATGAGGCAGAAAAAATGCTAAGAGAGGCACTCGCTCTTGATCCAGAATTAACTGAGGCTGCTTTAACTTTGAATAAGCTTTTAATCCACCAAGAAAGATATGAAGATGTGATCGAAATCATAAAACTAATGGAAGATGGCGGAGAAGTGGAACCACGTTTTCTATGGGATTCTGCTGTTGCTTATCAAAATCTAGAGGAATATTCAGAGGCATTAAATCGCTATGAAAGCGCATATACTTTTTATAAAGATACAACTGAGTTTCTAATTGATTATGGATATTTTTTAATGGAAGAAGGAAAACAAATCGAAGCTGTCGAAATTTTTACAAAGCTATTGAAAATGGATCCGAGCAATGAAGAGTTTCTAGATGTTTGGCAAAGGCTAACAGATGATCTGGAATAAGTATTAAGAAAACATACTGAAAGCAGAGGAGGGAACTAAACATGAACGCTCCTGTATCTGTCCATGAGAAAAAAGATTTTATCCGTTGGTTTCTCAATCATTATCAATTAAAAAGACGAGAATGTGTCTGGATCTTAAATTATTTAATGAGTCATGATCAATTAATGGAAAAGGTTCATTTTGTTGAACAAGCACAATTTTGCCCGAGGGGAATTGTCATGTCTACTCATTGTGTAAGTGAAGTACCTTTTCGCTTTTTTAAAGAAAATGTAATGACAACAGATGCCGAGAAATCGTTTCATGATATTCGTTTAAACCGTGATGAAGAAATCTATATCCAATTAAACTTCCAAAGCTCTTTTCAAACTCCTCAATTTGCTGCTGTTATGGAAGAAAATCCATTTATGCCGAAAAATATTCAAATAAGTGAACAAGATCGGCTAATTGTAGAAAGTTTTTTATCATCTAGTATTGAGAAATTTCAAAGGGAAAAACTAGTTAAGCTGATTGATGAATCTCTTGATAATCAAGACGAAGAAGCTTTTAGGAATCTTACTGATCAATTGAATAAACTTCATTTGTAGTATTAGACCTGTTGAGAACAGGTCTTTTCTATTTGAAAATATTATTTTACTAAATTAAGTGAGGCGTTTTATTCATTATTTTTATAAAAGTGATCAGTTAAGGTTTAATTTTTTAAATCACTCAAATTTTCTGAATTTATTGACCTCGCTGAAATATTGATATATTATGGGTATGTCCGAGCATTAATATTGTTACAATTAACTTAATATTTCGATAAGGGGGGAGAAATATGAGTAAAAACCGAATATCTAGAAGGCAATTTCTAAACTATACACTAACAGGTGTAGGCGGTTTCATGGCAGCGGGGATGTTAATGCCAATGGTACGCTTTGCTGTAGATCCAGTGCTGAAACACACTGGTACAAGTGATTTTAGAGCAACACCACAGAAAATAAGTGAGATTACTGAAGTTCCAACACGAGTTGATTTTGCTTTTAAACAGAAAGATGCATGGTACGAATCAGAAGTGACGAATTCTGCTTGGGTATACAAGAATACGGATGGCGAGATTGTTGCTCTTTCTCCAGTTTGTAAACACTTGGGATGTACGATTGACTGGAATACGAATAAGAACCAGGAAAACCACTTCTATTGTCCTTGCCATGGGGGTCTTTATACGAAGGATGGAACCAATGTAAAAGGTACGCCACCCGTTTCACCTTTAGATGTGTATCCTTTCCAAGAAAAAGATGGTTACCTTTATTTAGGTAAAGCTGAACCACGAAAGGAGGCGTAATAAGTGTTAAATAAAATTTATGACTGGGTTGATGAACGTTTAGATATTACGCCTTTATGGCGAGACATAGCAGATCACGAAGTACCAGAACATGTCAACCCTGCCCATCATTTTTCTGCTTTTGTTTATTGTTTTGGTGGACTTACTTTTTTTATTACGGTTATTCAGATATTATCAGGTATGTTTCTTACCATGTATTACGTTCCAGATATTAAGAATGCATGGGAATCAGTATATTACTTGCAAAATGAAGTAGCATTTGGACAAATTGTACGGGGAATGCATCATTGGGGAGCAAGTTTGGTTATTGTCATGATGTTTTTACATACATTGCGAGTATTCTTCCAAGGTGCTTACAAAAAGCCTAGAGAGTTAAACTGGGTAGTTGGAGTATTAATCTTCTTTGTTATGCTTGGTTTGGGTCTTACAGGATACTTATTACCTTGGGATATGAAGGCGCTATTCGCCACCAAAGTAACCATTCAAATTGTTGAATCCGTTCCCTTTATCGGCGAATACTTGAAGATTCTCATGGCAGGTAGTTCCGATATTGTTGGAGCACAAACCATTTCACGCTTCTTTGCCATTCATGTATTCTTTTTGCCTGCAGCCTTATTTGGCTTAATGGCTGCTCACTTCATGATGATTCGTAAACAAGGTATCTCCGGTCCATTGTAATCGTTAGCTTTAAATTAAGTTTCTCTAAAGGGGAGGGAGATTATTCATGCATCGTGGAAAAGGTATGAAATTTGTAGGGGACTCGCGTGTTCCTTCGACTGAACATCGAAAGTCAAATATTCCGAAGGATTATTCAGAATATCCTGGTAAAACGGAAGCTTTCTGGCCAAACTTTTTATTAAAAGAATGGATGGTTGGTGCTGTTTTTCTTGTAGGATTTTTATGTTTAACCGTTGCACATCCGTCTCCATTGGAAAAAATAGCAGATCCAGGTGATACGGCATATATTCCAATGCCAGATTGGTATTTTTTATTCTTATATCAGCTATTAAAATATAGTTATGCATCTGGTCCTTATAATATCATTGGTGCACTTGTTGTCCCAGGTTTTGCATTTGGCGCATTAATGCTAGCCCCATTTATTGATCGTGGTCCTGAACGACGTCCTTCTAAACGTCCTATCGCAACAGGATTAATGTTACTTGCTATTGCTGGCGTTACCTACTTAACTTGGGAAGCCGTCGCAACTCATGATTGGGAGAAAGCCGAAAAGCAGGGGAAAATTGTAGCGGAAGCAGATATAGATACCTCTTCTGAAGGATATCAAATTTTTGAAAAGAATGGCTGTGTCAGTTGTCATGGAAATCAGCTTGAAGGTGGTGCAGCAGCACCAACTTTAATTGGTACTGGATTATCGTCTGAGGAAATTGCTAAAATTGCTAAAAATGGGACCGAAAGCGGAAAAATGCCTCCAGGTATGTTTAAAGGTTCTGATGAAGAATTAACAAAGCTATCAGAATTTATTTCAAGTATAGAAAGTAAATAACTTAACTGGAAAAGCCATCGGAATATCGTTGGCTTTTTCCTTATACCTTTTATCTATGATATGTGTATGGTACGATATAATAGAAAGTAATTCGGAAAGAGATGAGGGAAAACAAACATGAAATGGATGTATCCGATTTTAGGGAATCGGAGTTTTTTATGGCTTTTATTAATCATTAATGTTTTTGGAACAATTTACGGATATATTTGGTATAATTGGCAATTGGTGGAGACACCAACTATATTTTTACCTTTTGTACCGGATAGTCCCACTGCAAGTTTGTTTTTCGTTTTTGTACTGGCGGCCTTTTTAGTAGGGAAGAACTGGGGTTTGATGGAGGCGCTTGCTGTTGTCACATTGTTTAAATATGGTGTATGGGCTGTTGTTATGAACTTTCTTGTTTATTTTGAAACCGGTGAATTAAATGTATCGGGATGGATGCTTATTTTTTCCCATGCTGGAATGGCTATTCAAGGACTTTTATATGCTCCCTTCTATCGATTTAAGCTATGGCAACTTGTCGTAACTGCAATTTGGATAGTACATAATGATGTGATTGATTATGTCTTTTTTATGTTTCCGCGTTATAGTGTAATTGATCAACATACATCGCAAATTGGATATTTCACCTTCTGGTTAAGCGCTTTTTCGTTGCTGCTTGCTTATTATTTGTGTTTGAAAAAGGATCGGTACGAATTAAGTATTAGAAGATAATAATTGGTCTAACCTTGTTCAACGTCTCATACATTGTAACTAATGGAGGGGGGACAAGCATGAAATCCAAGCTATTGATTGTCATTATAATGTGTTTTCTTTTATTACCTTATACAGTATTTTCTGCTAAAGAGACATCGCCAATCGATCAGCTCAATTATTTATCTGATGAGGCGCTTCAATTAACAAAATCACATAGATATGAAGATGCAAAAATAATTTTAGATACCTTTTCTGATAAATTTTCAAATATTTCGGTACAAGATCAAAACTTTACCATGGATGAGCTTCGTATTGTGACGATTGCCCATAATGAAGCTGTGGAGGCCACCTCGAATGCTTCAATGGATCCAGATGAAAGAATCAATCGTGTGACAAAATTCCGACTGGTCATTGATGCCATTTCCTCTACAAAACAGCCCCTATGGACTGAAATGAAAGAACCGATGTTAACCGTATTTAGTCAAGTGAAAGCGGCAGCACTAAATGGGGAACGTGAAGTATTTTATGAAAAATTGAACTCATTTCTAGCACTTTATGAAGTGGTCTATCCAAGTATGAAGATTGATGTTTCATCGGAAAGAATTCAAAAACTTGATACAAGAATCAACTTTGTTGATCAATATAGAGTGGAGATTTTGACAGACAATGATGCAAGGCAGGAACTTCTTGTTCTCGAAACAGAACTGCAAATGATTTTCGATGGATTAACGGAAGATGAAGCAGATCCTTCATTGTGGTGGGTCATTATTTCAACAGGGAGTATTATCATCCTAACTCTATCGTATGTTGGTTGGAGGAAATATAGAGGTGAACACGAAAAAAGTAAAAATCGCTCTCGCTAAATGATGCATGAACCACTAATTACTGGAAACACTGAAATGGGAGATGCAATTGTTTGACAGAGCGATTTGATTCCTCTTACAATAGATATTAACCACATGCAAGAAATGGAGGAAACCATGAGTTATATCATTTATTTTGTGCTAATCATGATCATTCCGATCTGGGCGCAATTTCGCGTGAAAGGTACGTATAAAAAGTATTCAAATGTTGCTTCCTCTTCCCAAATGAAAGGTGCGGAAGTAGCTAGGAAAATTCTGGACTCCAACGGACTTTACCATGTTAATATTGAGGAAGTTAGAGGGGTACTGTCCGATCATTATGATCCCAGAACCAAAACGGTTCGTCTTTCATCTGACAATTTTCATGGACACTCAATAGCTGCAGCAGCCATCGCAGCACATGAGGTGGGTCATGCGATTCAAGATAATGAGGCATACGCTTTTCTAAGACTTCGTAGTACACTTGTCCCTGTAGCAAATATTGGTTCGAATTTTTCCTGGATATTAATTCTTATTGGAATGTTTGCGGGAATGAGTGGTTTTGTATTGCTTGGAATTGTCTTTATGGCAGTAGCCGTAGTATTCCAACTTGTTACGCTTCCAGTAGAATTTAATGCATCAAGTCGTGCAATGGATCAATGTATAGCCATTGGTGTTATTCGAAATGATGAAGAACGAGAAACCAAAAAAGTATTGAGTGCAGCTGCTTTGACTTATGTGGCAGCAGCAACCGTAGCTGTTATGGAGTTATTAAGGTTAATTTTGATCTACACTGGCATGCAAAGTGACGATTAAAAAAGGGTTTTAGACCTTTGTCTAAACCCTTTTTTACATTCTTAGATGAACAAACCGTCTCCGCCTTTCATTGTAGGATTGGTTTTTTATTTTCATCTAGTGTGAATCCTTCACCTTGAACATCGTGTACGATGATGACGGATACGAAGGCATGTGGGTCGACTGAGGTGATCACATTTTTTAGGCGAACGATTTCATTTTTTGCTACAACACAATAAAGGACTTCCTTTTCCTGTTTTGTAAACGAACCATAGCCCTTTAATACAGTTACACCACGGTCCATTTCCTGAAGGATTTTATTAGAAATCTCTATATTCCGTTCAGAAATGATCAATGCTCCTCTTGCTGAGTAAGCACCTTCCTGCATAAAATCAATGACTCTTGTGGCAATAAATACAGCAACCAGTGTGTACATGGCTTCTCGATAAGATAGATAAAAAATCAGAGATAGGATGATCACACACGCATCAAAAATAAACATGGTTTTCCCCATACTCCAGCCAACATACTTATTCACCAGTCTCGCGATAATATCGACACCCCCGGTAGTACCACCGAAGCGGAAAATAATTCCAATCCCAATTCCTACTGTTACACCAGCAAATAATGCGGCAAGTGTCATGTCATCGCTTAGAGGCATGTCAATTTGGTATCGCTGGAAAATCCAAAGAAAAACAGAAAGACCAATCGTTCCAATAAGCGTATAAAAAAAGGCGGTTTTGCCCAATAACTTCCAGCCGATAAAAAATAACGGTACATTTAATATTAAATTCACGTAGGAAGGGTCCCATTTGAAAAGAAAATAAAGCAGGAGTGTTATTCCAGTGAATCCACCTTCAGATAGATTGTTTTGCATATTAAAATGAACGATTCCAAATGATAAAATGCAGGCACCAAGTAGGATAAAAAAAATATTTTTAAATCTAACTCCATAACTCACTTTTCTTCCTCGCTTTCCAAGTCCGATTATTTCTCTAAAACATCTCTAATACTATAAGTTTAACCAATGATGGGAAATCATACAAAGGTTTCTAAAATAATGAAAAATATTTGTAAAATATGATTTGTTTAGCTAACATGAAGAAGTAAAGCAATTATATTATTTGTGTCAGATGGGGTGAGTCTTTTGCCAAAGGATAAAAGTATTAAAGAGTTACAACAGGAAGTGGATGCTTACATAAGTCAATTCAAAGAAGGGTATTTCAGTCCACTGGCTATGACTGCACGATTGACAGAAGAGTTAGGAGAACTAGCAAGAGAAGTCAATCATTATTATGGTGAAAAACCAAAAAAAACATCAGAAGTTGAAAAAACCATTGAGGAAGAACTAGGAGATTTATTGTTTGTTCTCATTTGTTTTGCCAATTCTCTAAATATTGATCTTGAAAAAGCTCATGACAGGGTAATGGAAAAATTTAATACGAGGGATAAAGATCGCTGGACAAAAATCGAGGACTAAAAAGGAGAAAATGATGAATAAAATCAAAATAGTCATAGCTGGACCTAGAGGGAGAATGGGTTCAGAAGCAGTAAAGCTTGTGGAAAAAACGGAAACTTACGAGCTAGTAGCAGTGGTAGATCATAGATATGGTGGAAAATCACTAAATGAATTAGAAGGGATTTCATCATCACCGGTGCCTATTTTTAATGATATGGGCGAATGTTTATCTGCCGTTCATGCAGATGTTCTCATTGATTTAACCACTCCTGAAGTAGGGATGCAACACACGAAAACAGCCTTAGAATTTGGTGTTCGACCTGTTGTGGGTACAACTGGTTTTACGAAGGAAAACTTGCAAGAGCTAGAGGAGTTATGCCATCAAAAAGAAAAAGGTTGTATCATTGCTCCGAACTTTGCATTAGGTGCTGTTTTAATGATGAAATTCTCACAATTAGCTGGTCGATATTTTCAAGATGTAGAAATTATTGAATTACATCACGATCAAAAATTGGATGCGCCTTCTGGAACAGCAGTCAAAACAGCGCAAATGATTGCTCAAGTAAGAGAAGAAAAGGTACAAGGCCATCCAAATGAAAAAGAAACGATTCAAGGAGCACGAGGTGCAAATTACTCTGGTATGCATATTCATTCTGTACGATTACCTGGTTTAATTGCACATCAACAAGTTTTGTTTGGTGCAGATGGACAAACGCTTACGATCCGACATGATTCATATAACCGTGCTTCTTTTATGTCTGGTGTTAAGCTTGCTGTGGATGAGGTTATGAATATTGATACTCTTGTTTACGGATTAGAAAACATTATTGAGTAGAAAGTGGAGGAAAAAAAGATGAATATTGCCTTAATTGCTCATGATAAGAAAAAGGATGATATGATCCGATTTGCTACTGCGTATAAACTTATTTTGGAACAGCATACGTTATTTGCAACAGGTACAACTGGACTTAAAATTATGGAAGCAACGGGTATGTCTGTCCATCGATTTCAGTCAGGACCTTTAGGCGGAGATCAAGAAATAGGTGCTATGATTGCGAACAATAAGATGGATATGGTCATTTTTTTCCGTGATCCATTAACCGCTCAACCTCATGAGCCAGATGTAACAGCATTGATTCGTTTATGTGATGTTTACGAAGTACCGCTCGCTACAAATATGGGAACAGGGGAAGTACTTATTAAAGGATTAGAACGTGGTGACATTTCTTGGCGTAATCTTGTTCGTGGAAAAACAAGTGGAATCCATGAATAATAGATTCTAACCATTTTTTAAGGATTTCCACTTGGGGGTAAAGTAAGTGTATACATATGGATTATACTAGGAAAGTGTTAAGAAGCTGACAGCGAATTTTGGATGGATGAGGAGATTTTATATATGAGAAAAAAATTAAAAATTGGTATTACCTGTTACCCAACTGTCGGCGGTTCAGGTGTAGTGGCAACAGAATTAGGCAAAATGTTAGCGGAAAAGGGGCATGAAATCCATTTTATTTCGTCCAGTCTGCCTTTCCGATTAAAAAAAATGTATCATAATATTTATTATCATCAAGTAGAGGTAAATCAATATTCTGTTTTTCAATATCCACCGTATGATATTGCTCTTGCTAGTAAAATGGCAGAAGTGATACAACGTGAGAATTTAGATTTACTTCATGTTCATTATGCCATCCCGCATGCAGTTTGTGCTATTTTAGCTAAGCAAATGTCAAGGAAAGATGTTAAAATAGTTACCACTTTACATGGAACGGATATAACCGTACTTGGATACGATGCTTCTTTATCAGACTCCATTCGATTTGGAATTGAAGAATCTGATATTGTAACAGCAGTATCGCATTCTTTAATTACGGAAACCAATGATTTAATCAAGCCCAATAAGCGGATTGAGGCTATTTATAATTTTGTGGATGAACGTGTCTATCATAAAGTATCTTCCAATCATTTACGCAATGAATACGGCGTGTCACCTAATGAAAAAGTCATTATTCATGTGTCAAATTTTCGTCCCGTGAAACGCGTTCAAGATGTAGTAAAATCATTTGCAAAAATTGTGGATAAGATCCCTGCTAAATTATTGCTTGTTGGAGATGGACCTGAAATCTCTCTTATTAATCGACTAGTCGAGGAATTACATATACGAAATCATGTTTTATTTCTTGGAAAGCAAGATAATTTGGAAGAACTTTATTCAATTAGTGATCTTATGCTGCTTTTATCCGAAAAAGAAAGTTTTGGGCTTGTTGCTCTTGAAGCAATGGCTTGTGGGGTGCCTGTAATTGGAACGAATGTGGGTGGAATTCCTGAAGTAATCTCAGATGGTGAAACGGGTTATATTTGTGAACTTGGTGATATTGATTCTGTCGTTGATAAAGCCATTCACTTATTAAACGAAGAAGAGTTGCATCGTCAGTTTTCACAAAAATCGATTCAAAAGGTATATGATGACTTTCAAGGTGAGAAAATTGTTCAACAATATGAAGATCTCTATTATCAATTAATGAATAGTGGTGAACCGGAATGAATCCGATTTTTTTAAAAGCGATTCCCCTTTTAGAAAAAATCGAAAAAGCTGGATTCGAAGCCTATTTTGTCGGTGGTTGTGTACGTGATTTTATTCTTGGTAAGAAAATTGCCGATGTGGATATTGCAACTTCTGCGACTCCGCAAGAGATCAAAGCAATTTTCCAGAAAACGATAGATGTGGGGATCGAACATGGAACAGTTATCGTTCTTTGGGGAAAAGATACATATGAGCTGACAACCTTTCGCTCGGATGGGGAATATATGGATTTTCGTAGGCCATCTGAAGTGAAATTTATTCGTTCTTTGGAGGAAGATTTAAAACGTCGTGATTTTACTATGAATAGCATGGCAATGGACAAAAAGGGTCGAATCATTGATCCTTTTTGTGGCCAAAAGGCTATTAAAAATAAAAGGATTGAAACAGTAGGTTTAGCTGAAAATCGCTTCCATGAAGATGCTTTAAGGATGATGAGAGCGGTCCGATTTGTGAGTCAATTGTCGTTTTCAATTGAATTAAATACGAGTATTGCACTAAGAAAAAATGCCTTTCTTTTAGAAAAAATTTCCACAGAACGGAAATGTGTTGAATTTGAGAAATTACTTATTGGAATCAATCGAAAATCTGCCTTTCAGATGTTACTAGATACGAATTTATTTCTTTATCTACCAGGGCTTTCCGGACATGAAGAAGGGCTTAGAAAAATGGCTGATTTCGACTATGAATCTCTTACGATTGACGAAATGTGGTCATTGCTTATTTATTTGATGGAAGTCGACTCAAAGGAAGTGGAAGGTTTTTTACGACAATGGAAACTTCCAGTAAAAAAAATAAAAAGAATAAAATCAGGATTAACTTGGCTGCATTTTCGTATTCATTCAGAATGGTCAATCGAAACATTATATGAAGCTGGGATTGAACAGGTTCAACAGGTTGAAAGATTGAATAATATTCTTCTTCACCAAAGTGTGAATCAATCCCTACCGAAATTAATGGAGCAATACGACCAACTGATCATAAAAAGTCGTGAGGAATTAGCAGTAAGTGGTTTTGATTTAATGCAATGGGATTCAAGGAAAGGTGGTCCATGGGTGAAAGAAAGGCTTGCACTTATTGAAAAAGCAGTATTAAATGGCGAAATCACGAATCAAAAAGAAAGCATAAAGGAGTGGCTGTCAAAGTGCAATCTGAGCTAAGAAAAAGCTTGCTTGATGCTTTTACCAAAAGTGAAGAAGAATTTTTGTCAGGTCAGCATTTAGCAGAGTTGGTCGGTTGTTCTAGAACCGCTGTATGGAAGCATATTGAAGAACTTCGTAAAGAAGGGTTTGAACTAGAAGCAGTAAGACGTAAAGGGTATCGAATTGTGAAAAGACCAGAGAAAATTACGGCAGATGAAGTGCGACTTGGTTTAAAGACCGAACGACTTGGTCAGCACATACATTATGAAGACACAGTCGACTCAACACAAAAGATGGCACTTCGCTTAAGCTTAGATGGTGCACCGGAAGGAACCGTTGTCATTGCTGAAGAACAAACAGCTGGACGTGGAAGAATGGAAAGACGTTGGCATTCACCTAAATTTACTGGTGTGTGGATGAGTATCATTTTACGACCTAACCTCTTGCCGCAGAAAGCACCGCAATTAACTCTAATTGCAGCCGTTGCTGTTGTCCAGGCGATTGAAGAATTAACAGATCTTCATCCGCAAATAAAATGGCCAAATGATATATTAATAAATGGAAAAAAGATGACTGGAATATTAACCGAGTTACAGGCAGAAAGTGATCGGATTAATTCGATTATTATCGGGATTGGCATGAATGTGAATCAAGAAGAAAATTCGTATCCTGAAGAACTACGATCCATTGCCACCTCTTTATTTATTGAAACAGGTAAAAAGATTAATCGTGCTGAACTCATTCGACATGTATTGGCTAATCTTGAACATCTTTATGATCTTTATTTAGAAGCAGGTTTTTATCCAATCAAAATTTTGTGGGAAAGCTATGCTGTAAGTATTGGAAAAATGATTACTGCTCGAATGCTTCAGGGAAACATCTATGGAAAAGCACTTGGAATAACGGATGATGGAGTTTTAATGATCGAAGATTTAGCAGGGGAAAAACATTATATTTATTCTGCTGATATTGAGTTATAGAATGAGAAATATACAAAAGTGAAAAATATATCGAATTTAATTATAGTCAAGAATTCATTCAATCTGTTATAATTCTTTTTACGGGCGGTATCATTGTTGTGAACTGCACCTTTGTAAGAAAAACGAATCAATAATAATATCTGCCTAGATCCAAAAAAATGGACCAGGACAGAGGGATAATACACTTGTACTTAAATGCAAAATCCTTCTGAATATGAGAAGGATTTTTTTATAAATAATGGTGTTATACCTCTTCCAATAGGAGGAAATGAAATGAAGCAAACGACTGATTTTTTACAAATGAAGCAAAATGGTGAAGCCATTGCTATGTTAACGGCTTATGATTATCCTTCAGCAAAACATGTGGAACAATCAGGAACAGATGTTATTCTTGTGGGAGATTCACTTGGTATGGTGGTACTTGGCTATGATTCGACTATTCCCGTTACGGTCGAAGACATGATCCATCACACAAAGGCAGTCAAAAGAGGTGCGAAGGATACCTTCATACTTGTTGATTTACCTTTTATGAGTTATCACTTATCTATTCGCGACACACTTTTGACAAGTACAAGAATTCTTCAAGAGACTGGAGCCCATGCGGTTAAATTAGAAGGTGCTGATGGAGTCCTAGACCATATAAAGGCTTTGAAAGATGCGGGTATTCCAGTATGTGCCCATCTTGGGCTCACTCCACAATCGGTTGGAGTATTAGGTGGTTATAAAGTACAAGGGAAAAGTGCGGATGAAGCAAGAAAGTTGATCGAGGATGCAAAAAAATGTGAAGAAGCAGGCGCTTTTATGATCGTACTCGAATGTGTGCCGAAACAATTGGCAACGGAAATAAGTAGTTTGCTTACAATCCCTACTATTGGAATTGGTGCAGGTGTTGGGACTGATGGACAAGTCATCGTGTATCATGATGTAACTGGGTATGGAGTTGACAGAATTGCCAAATTCGTCAAACAATATTGTTCCATGGATGAAATGGCTGTTGATGGATTGAAGCAATATGTAAGTGAAGTAAAATCGAGAGTGTTTCCAGATAATGACCACAGCTTTACGATGAAAGAGGAGACATTACAATCTCTTTACGGAGGTAAGATTAGAGTATGAAAGTTGTAAACACCATTACAGAATTACAGGAACTCATTAAACATGAAAAATCGCAACATCATTCAATTGGTCTTGTGCCTACAATGGGTTTTCTTCATGAAGGTCATCGAGCGCTATTAAAAAGAGCTCGCCAGGAGAATGAGATAATCGTATTGAGTGTGTTTGTTAATCCTTTGCAATTCGGACCAAACGAAGATCTAGCAAATTATCCCCGTGATTTTGATCGGGATCAAAAAGTAGCTGAAGAAGTAGGTGTCGATATCCTTTTTCATCCTTCAGTTCAAGAAATGTATCCGAATGAACTTTCTGTCACCATGCAAGTTCACAAACGGACAAATGTATTATGCGGAAAATCAAGACCAGGTCATTTTGACGGTGTGGTCACAGTTTTAACGAAACTATTTCATCTTGTACAGCCCAATAAAGTATATTTTGGAAAAAAAGATGCCCAACAAGTAGCGGTAGTGGATAGTTTAGTCAATGATTTGAATTTCCCCTTACAGATTGTTGCTGTAGATACTGTACGTGAACATGATGGATTAGCGAAAAGCTCCCGTAATGTATATCTTACTGAAGAAGAACGGGCGGGGGCCCCAATATTATATCGTAGTTTACAACGTGGGCTGGAATTAATCAGGGCGGGAGAAAAAAATCCAGAAAGTGTGATTTCATGCATTGCAGACATGATCCATGCCGAAACAACAGGAGAAGTTGATTATGTAAGCGTGTTGTCATACCCCAATCTAGAAACAGTCAAATTGATTAATGGCGATTATATTATTGCTTTAGCGGTGAAATTTTCAAAAGCTCGGCTTATAGATAATGTTATTTTCAATCAGGAGTAGGAGGAAAACAGAATGTTTCGTACCATGATGAATGGTAAAATCCATAGAGCAACAGTCACAGAAGCCAATTTAAATTATGTGGGAAGCATTACCATTGATTCGGACATACTCGATGCAGTTGGTATGGTTGCGAATGAAAAGGTACAAATCGTGAATAATAATAATGGAGCACGCTTTGAGACCTATATTATTCCTGGTGAAAGAGGGGCTGGAACTGTTTGTTTAAATGGAGCTGCAGCCCGCTTAGTTCAACCAGGAGATACCGTTATTATTATTTCATACGCTTTAGTATCAGAAGAAAAATTAGCAGACCATTATCCTAAAGTGGCAATAATGGATGAAGGAAATCGCATCAAAGATCTGATTTACGCTGAACCAGAAAAAACGGTTATGTAAATATACTTTAGAAGCTGACTCTATTTTAGGGTCAGTTTTTACTTTTTTGTCAGGTGATTATAGAATTCACTGTATTCAAGGCTTTTTCTTTTATAGATTTTATGATACGGTTTAACAATGAAAAGGCAATAATACAATCTGTGGATGTATGACCTGAGCGGAGTGTTTGAGGTGTTAATAAATGAGTAATAAATATGTAGTAATAGACTTAGAAACAACAGGTAATTCTCCCAAAAAAGGGGATAAAATCATACAATTTGCGGCAGTGGTCATTGAAAACGGTCAAATTATTGACCAGTTTTCTTCCTTGCTATGCCCAAATCAATCGATTCCTATCTTTATTGAAGAATTAACCGGTATTACGGATCAAATGGTTCAAGATGCCCCTTTATTTGCAGAAATTGCTCCCAGAGTGATGGAATTGTTAAAAGGAGCTTATTTTGTTGCCCATAATGTTTTATTTGATTTATCATTCTTACAAGAAGAGTTAATAATGGCAGGTTTTGAAGGTTTCTACGGACCTATACTTGATACAGTCGAGCTATCACGCATACTCTTTCCATCAAGTGATAGCTTCAAACTGAACGATTTAGCGATTCAAGAGGGGTTGCAACATGATCGGCCACACCAAGCCGATAGTGATGCGTATGTTACAGGAGAGCTTCTCCTTATCCTTTTTGATCGTTTACGCAATCTTCCTTTACTCACGTTAAGACAACTTAATAAATTGTCAGGTGGATTAAAAGGGGATTTAGATGAACTGCTAGAAGATCTCATATTGAAAAAGGAGAGTACGGTTGAACAAGTACCCCACCAACTTGAACAATATGGAGGACTCTTTCTGAAAAAACTTCCTATTGAATGTGAAACAATGGAAAGTCAACCGATTGATTACCCAACGAACGACAAAGATAAGGAACAGTTACTTAAAAATGTTTTTCCGAATTTTGAAAAAAGAAGTGGACAATTTCGCATGATGGATATTGTTTACGATGCATTTCAGAAAGAACACCATGCTATCATTGAAGCGGGAACGGGAGTCGGAAAATCCCTTGCGTATTTGTTGCCTGCTGTAACCACAGCTCTTACAAAAAATAAACCGATTATTATTAGTACGTATACCACTCAACTTCAAGAGCAATTGCTCCATAATGATATACCTTTGTTAAAGAAAGTTATGCAAATACCTTTTAAAACAGTCATGATGAAAGGTAAAAATCATTATATTCATTTAGAAAAGTTTGTACGTTCATTACGTGAAAATGATGATAATTACGATACAACGTTAACTAAAATGCAAATTCTTGTTTGGTTAACAGAAACGATTACAGGTGATCGAGATGAGTTGAATTTATCCAGTGGTGGACAATTATTCTGGCATAAAATTAAACATAATGAGAATATTTTTCCAAAAGAAAACTTCTGGAGGACTAGAGACTTCTATTTGAAAACAAAAAAAGACGCTCTGAAAGCAGACTTAATTATCACAAATCATAGCTTTTTGTTAATAGACTTAGTATCGGAGCAATCGATTCTTCCGCCGTCTGAAATGATGATTATCGATGAAGCCCATCATTTTGAAAAAGTAGCTGGAAAACATTTTGGCAGTAAGTTTGACTATGCTGCAACTCGTTTTCTTCTTCAACAAATTGGAGTTCGTGAACAGAAACAACTTGCCTACAAGATCGAGAAGATGCTCGAAAAAACTAGCCTTATGGTTGAAGGGAAGAACCTTTCGATTGAACTGAATAGACGAATGTCAGAGTTATTATTTGAAATGGACGATTTGTTCAAAATCATTGCTTTATTTGCAGAAAAGAATACAAAAAATAAGAACCACAGTCGAATTAGTTGCTCATTAAATTCTTATAAAAAGAAAGAATCAACGTTGTTAAAGGCAGGACTTGAACGATTTTTATTCTTGTTATCCGATTATATAAAAACATTTTCTTCATGTTATCAACTTTTAGAAAATAATTCTGACCTAAAAAGTGAAAAGCAGGAAATTGTTTTAAGTGAAATGGGATCCTGGCTAAATGATGCTGAAAAGATGGTTACTTACTTAAGGCAAATGATCTTACAGTCAAAAAAAGATAATGTTTATTGGATTGAAACAGATACACGTGCCAAACAAAATAAAACGACAATCTATTCACAACCTATTGCCGTTTCTGAAAAATTAAAGGAATTATTCTTTGAAAAGAAAAAGAGTGTTGTGATGACATCCGCCACTTTGACGGTTAAAGGATCTTTTCAATATGCAATGAGTGAGCTTGGTTTAGATGGAATGTCCTGTCATCAAGAACAAATTCCATCACCATTTCACTATGACCAGCAAGTACAGATGATCATTCCAAATGATTTACCTGAGATTAATGAGGTTTCTCTTCAAGAATATGTATACGCTATTGGGGAACACATTATATCCATTGCAGAAGCAACAAAAGGGCGAATGCTCATCTTGTTTACATCTTATGATATGCTGCGTAAAACATATGAACTCGTTAAAGAAAGTGGGTTATTACAAGACTTTACCCTTTTAGCACAGGGGATTACAAGTGGCAGCCGATTAAGACTTACTAAAAATTTTCAAAGATTTGAAAAGGCTATTCTTTTTGGAACAAGTAGTTTTTGGGAAGGTATTGATATTCCAGGCGAAGATCTTTCCTGTCTTGTGATCGTACGTCTTCCGTTTTCTCCTCCTGATGAACCGATAGCAGAAGCAAAAAGTATAGTAATTAAACAATATGGTGGTAATCCTTTCACGGAATATTCCCTACCAGAAGCAGCGCTGCGATTTAAACAAGGATTCGGTCGTCTTATCAGGACAAGAAGTGATAAAGGGATCATGATTGTATTTGATCGCAGAATTGTTACCAAGCGTTATGGGAAGGTATTTCTTGATGCCATTCCGGATGTCCAGCCTAAAGAAATGAACATACAACAAATTGTTGCACAAATAGATAGCTGGTTGTGAATGAATAAAAAAAGGGCTGCAGACAGCAGCCTAAAAGACGGTTTGAAGTAGAATGAATTTTTCCTGTCATTTGAAACGGTAGTAAAGTTAAGGTGTGATCAGGATCAAATGTAAGGCTTTTCTGCCTGTTACGTTATTTTAGCCTTTTGAGAGAAGGGTATAAGTAGTAATTTCTGTCGAAAACAACAGGATTTTCAAGTGTAAAAAAGAAAAGCGTAAAAGGATTACGCTAGATAGTAGAGTGAATGCGATGAAAAAATGGTTACTATTAATAGGCATATTCATCATGATCGTAGTGGCTTCTACAATCATGGTATATATTAAGGCTGAAGAACCTGTTAGGCAGGCTAAAGAAAAAGCAGGATTAATAGCAAAAGAAGAAGCTGGATTAATCAGTGTGGATGAATTTAATCTTTATAACGGGGAAAAAACCTTCTATATTCTCCAAGGAGAAAATCAAAAGGGGGTTAAGCTAGTTGTATGGATACCAGAAAAAAAAGGGAAAATAATCGTCAAAAAAGCAAGTGAAGGAATTTCAAAGGAACAAGCAACTAAAAAAGTGATGGATGAAATAGGATCAGATGAAATTATTTCGGTAAAGCCTGGTATTGAGAACGGCGTACCACTTTGGGAAATTCATTCTCGAACAAAAGGGGGGTTATTGAATTATCATTCAGTTGTTTTTGAGACAGGTGAATGGTTAAAGAAAATTGAAAACCTTTAAGGAGCATCTTCTGTATTGCTACTGTATTGCTTGTCGCCATATGGAAGAGTATAATTAATGTAAATACATATTTCATTTTTTATTGTTTTTGGAAGGAGTTTTATCGTGATAAATTCAACCATTGCTGAGGTATATAAATATGTTGATCAAGAAGTGAAATTAGGTGCTTGGGTTGCCAATAAACGATCAAGCGGAAAAATCGCCTTTTTACAACTTCGTGATGGAACAGGATTTATTCAAGCTGTGATCGTTAAAGCAGAAGTGTCTGAGGACTTGTTTCAAAAGGCTAAATCCTTATCACAGGAATCCTCTTTATATGTAACCGGGATTGTGCAAAAAGATGAGCGTTCTCCAATAGGTTACGAGCTACTTGTCAAGGAAATTGATGTTATACATCATTCTGTTGACTATCCGATTACACCCAAGGAACATGGAACAGAGTTTTTGATGGACCATCGTCATCTTTGGCTCAGGTCACGCAGGCAGCACGCAGTTATGAAGATACGTAATGAAATTATTCGGGCTACCTATGAATTTTTTAATGAACATGGGTTTGTTAAAGTCGATCCACCGATTTTAACGGGTAGTGCTCCAGAAGGAACATCCGAGCTCTTTGCAACCAAATACTTTGATCAAGATGCCTATTTATCGCAAAGTGGACAATTATATATGGAAGCTGCAGCGATGGCTTTAGGAAAAGTATTTTCATTCGGACCTACTTTTAGGGCTGAAAAGTCAAAAACAAGACGACATCTCATTGAGTTTTGGATGATCGAGCCTGAAATGGCCTTTTGTGAATTTGAAGACAATTTAAAGGTTCAAGAAGAATATGTTTCCTATGTCGTACAATCTGTTCTAAAAAACTGCAGTATCGAATTAAAAACACTTGGAAGAGATACAAGCAAGCTTGAACAAATAAAAGCACCTTTCCCACGTATTTCATATGATGACGCTATTACATTTTTACATAATAAAGGGTTTGATGATATTAAATGGGGCGATGATTTTGGCTCTCCACATGAAACGGCAATTGCTGAAAGTTATGAGAAGCCAGTCTTTATTACTCATTATCCGACTTCGATAAAGCCCTTTTATATGCAACCAGATCCAAACAGAGATGAGGTTGTTCTATGTGCAGATCTAATTGCTCCCGAGGGCTACGGAGAAATTATCGGTGGCTCAGAACGTGTTTATGATTTTGAATTGCTTAAAAAACGATTGGCTGAACATCACTTAGATGAAGAAGCATATAAATGGTATTTGGAACTTAGACAATATGGATCTGTTCCGCATTCAGGCTTTGGACTTGGACTAGAAAGAACCGTTGCTTGGATTAGTGGTGTTGAACATGTTCGGGAAACCATCCCGTTTCCACGTTTATTAAATCGCTTATATCCTTAATAGACAATAGTAGAGTCAACTACTTGTTTATCATACAGTAAGAAGAAAAAATCCGCATCTTTTTGCGGGTTTTTTCTTCTTACGTATCTAGTAGTTACAATTGGAAATGATGCCGTTTATTCAACTTATGATCCTATTGGCTTCATGGTATACTAATTTGGAGGTGTTTAAAATGAGTAAAAAAAATGTATTGAAATGGTTACAAGAAGGTCAGATTACCATTCCCTCCGTATTGCTAACACATTACAAAGAGATGAAGTTAGATGAATATGAGCTTGTGCTATTGCTACATATCCTTTCTTATAATGAAAAGGGGAATGAATTTCCCACACCAATTGAACTCTCGTCTTCTATGACCATAAATGCTACAGAATGTTCAGATATCCTTCGTAAAGTAATTCAAAAAGGGTTTATTAAAATAAATGAGGGTTATACAAGCGATGGGATTCGTTTTGAAAAATATTCTTTAGATCCATTATGGGAAAAAGTAATTGACCATTTTTTAATGCAGGAAAAACGAAAAGAAGTAGAAGTAAATAAACAAGAAGAAACGAACCTTTATACTTGCTTTGAACAAGAATTTGGAAGACCACTTTCACCATTTGAATGTGAAACACTTTCCCTTTGGATTGATGACGACCATCATGATGCCATTATCATTAAATCTGCGCTTAGAGAAGCGGTGATTTCTGGAAAGTTAAACTTCCGATATATTGATCGAATTTTGTTTGAATGGAAGAAAAATGGAATTAAAACAATTGAGCAGGCCAAAAGCCATGGTCGAAAGTTTAGGCAACATCAAAAATCAAAACCGAAAGAACCTGACGCTAGCCGACAAGACCCACTACCATTTTATAACTGGCTCGAGCAATAAGCTTGGAAAGGATAGGCAAATGTTAAATAAAAGTGAAATTAGATTTTGCTTAGATAAGATGGGTGAAATGTTTCCTGATGCGCATTGTGAATTGAACCATCGAAATCCATTTGAGTTAGTGATTGCGGTCGCACTTTCAGCTCAATGTACAGATGTTCTTGTGAATAAAGTGACGAAAAATCTTTTTGAAAAATATAAAACACCTGAAGATTATCTAAACGTTTCAATAGAAGAATTACAGCAAGATATTCGCTCCATTGGGCTTTATCGGAACAAAGCAAAAAACATCCAAAAGCTTTGCCAAATGCTTTTAGAGGATTATCAGGGAATAGTTCCTACTAATCGTGACGAATTAATAAAGTTTCCTGGTGTAGGAAGAAAAACAGCAAATGTTGTGGTCTCTGTTGCATTTGGGGTCCAAGCTATTGCTGTAGATACACATGTTGAACGAGTAAGCAAAAGACTTGGCTTCTGTAGGTGGAAAGATTCTGTACTTGAAGTGGAAAACACCTTAATGAAAAAAGTTCCAGAGGACGAATGGTCGGTTACACATCATAGAATGATCTTTTTTGGAAGATATCATTGTAAGGCCCAGAATCCTCAATGTTCAACTTGTCCTTTATTAGAACTATGTCGGGAAGGAAAGAAGCGAATGAAAGGAAAGGAAAAAAATGAAAACTAATCAACAAATTTCTTTTCCAAAAAATTTAATGGAGTTGTCGCAAGTTGAGAAAATAGAATGGCATGATCAATATTCTGAGTCATTTCATGCAAATGTTCCTTTTTTGTATGAAACTGCTTTTTATCATGGTATGGATGTACTGAAACCTTGGGAAATACCTGATCAAACCATCCCATCAGTTATTAATGAGTGGGGAAAGATAAAAGAAGAACTAACCATTAAATTTTCAAACAGGGATCATGTAGTAGAGGAACTGATGAGAAAAGGAATTGCACTGTTTTATGAAGTATTGTATTGGAGTAATGATCAACCTGTTGTTTTAGAAAATGGAATGGATGTGAATTTGGCCATAAAACCAATCAATTCAGGAGAGAGATTGAAATTTATTTTATCTCGAATGAATAATTATCATTCATATGTCCAACTTACAGAGTTGTTTATAGAAATGGAAAAATTATTTTGGAAGCATCAAGTTATAATGAAAAAGGCGTCGAAGCATTAAGCTTACGACGCCTTTTTTATATGGTATGGCCTGAAAGAATGAATATAATCTGTTATAAAGCTTCTTGTGGGGTGGGTTCTACTGGTACGGGATCCGGTGTAATAGTAGGTTCATTTGGTTGACTGTTCCCATTCCCATTCCCGGGATTGGTTGCCCCATTTCCATTCTCCGGATTAGTTGTTCCATTCCCGGGATTGGCTGCCCCATTTCCATTCTCCGGATTAGTTGTTCCATTCCCGGGATTGGCTGCTCCATTTCCATTCTCTGGATTAGTTGTTCCATTCCCGGGATTGGCTGCCCCATTTCCATTCTCTGGATTAGTTGTTCCATTCCCGGATTGGCTGCCCCATTTCCAGTCTCTGGATTAGTTGTTCCATCTCCATTATTATTTTCATTTTGTTCGTCTTCTACTGTTTTATCAGGCTCGTCAATCGGCACTTCTGGAATTTTAACAGGTTCAACGGGTTTCTTGTATTTTTCAGAAACGCTACTCGGAGCGTTGCCTTTAACTGCATACTCATAAATCACCAAATCCTCAGGAGTATACTTACCTGCAAGCTTGGCAGGATTGGATCCTTTTTCAACTTTTACACTTTGAACCGTTTTTGGTTTGGTAAAGTCTGCTGTTTCTATATCCTCGGATACATGTTTCATGACGTTTTTAAAGATTTTCATCGCAATTTTTTGATCGTTCCCAGAATCAATGTAATTCGCTCTTTTTTCATAACCGGTCCAAACGGCCGCTGTATAGTTCGTCGTATAACCAGCAAACCAGGCATCAGGGACTGCTCCATCATCGGTTATTCCATATTTCTTCATATCGTCATCAGTATAATTGGTTGTTCCTGTTTTACCCGCCACAGGAAGCCCTGGTATATTAGCTTGTTGGCCAGTACCATATCCTGAAGTTAATACACTTTTTAACATATCGCTAATCATAAATGCTGTGTAGTCACTCATTGCTACTGTAGTTTCAGGGGTTAAATTTATTTTTGTTCCATCACGAAATTCAATTTCCTTCACGGAATGTGGGTCTGTATAATTGCCATTATTTCCAAATGCACTGTAGGCCCCCGCCATTTGCAACGTCGTGACCCCATGCTCAAGGCCACCAATAGCACTAGACTCATAAACTTCCGTTAAATCAAGCCCAAGGCCATTGGCAAAATCCTTTGCGTTTTCAAGGCCCGCTTCCTGCATGGCCTTTAAGGCAGGTACGTTTCTAGATCTTCCAAGAGCTTCACGCATTGAGATAGCCCCTAGATGTCTACGGTCCCAGTTGTTTATGGTTTGTCCTGTTGAATATTTGTAAGGTTCATCTACAATCGTTTCGTAGGTTCCCCATTTTAAGAATTCAATCGCAGGTCCATAATCAAGTATTGGTTTAATGACTGACCCGGGTTGACGTGGGAAAGAAGTAGCATAATTCAGTCCAAAATCAATCTCTTTATTTCGGTTACCACCCAAAGCACGAATTTCACCTGTTTTTGTATCTAAAAGGGTAATACCAGCTTGAAACTTTTCATCAGGGAATGGGACAATTTCATTCTCGTACATAATCTGATCCACATAATCTTGAGCGTTTTTATCGAGTGTTGTATAGATTTTTAAGCCATCTGTATATACATTTATTTCCGGATATTTATCCTCAATTTCTTTAATGACTTGACTGATAAAAGAGTCATAAGGGACATCGCTTTGTTGTCCTCGCTTTTCCTCTTTTACAAGAGAATCTGTAATAGAGGTTGCTTGTGCTTTTTTCATTTCAGCTTCTGTAATATAACCATGCTGATTCATTAATGAAAGTACAATGATTTTTACGATTCTCCGCTTTATCAGGATGGTTAAAAGGATTGTAATTATTAGGACTTTGTGGCATTCCAGCAAGTAAGGCTGCTTCAGGAAGTGTTAAATCTTTAAGTGGCTTCCCAAAATAGACATCTGAAGCTGTTGCAATTCCGACTGTCCGCTCAGACATAAAAACTTTATTCACATATAACTCGAAAATTTCTTCTTTTGTATATTTACGTTCCAATTGAATAGAAAGCCACGCTTCTTGAGCTTTCCTAGAAATGGTTTTGTCAGCAGTTAAAAAGTAATTTTTCACTACTTGTTGAGTAATTGTACTAGCTCCTTCTGCATCCAAATCCATTTGTAAAGTTGGCAATGACAGCACCACCTAGACGAATGGGATCAACTCCATGATGTTCAAAAAATCGTGAATCTTCGGTCGCAATGATGGCATTTCTAACAAGTTCAGGAATATCTTCATATTCCACATAATCAAGTTTTTGTGTTCCAATCTCGGTTATAAGTTCCCCATCTTTATCATAAAGCTCTGAGGGGATTGCTGCTTTTAATGTATTTGCATCCAGTTTTGGAGTGTCTTTAATCATGTAAGCAAATGTTGCTGCACCAGCGACAATTCCGATAATACCGAGGGTAACTAAAACAAGTAAGATTCGTTTAAATAAAGAGCCCTTGGACTTTTTATTCGTTTTTTGCTTGTTTTTGGCAGCAGTTTGCTGTTTTCGACGCTCCTCCCTTGATTGATATTCTTCTGACATAATTGTTTTCATCCTTTCTATCCTAACCAATTTAGCTTATTTTCGACTGATTTAATCATTTAAATGGTATAAAGTATCTATTATTTTAATATAATCAATTCTGGGCTGAAAACCAAGTGGAATGCAAAGACCGTTGTTAATAATTTCCTCTTTCGTAATTGACTTTCTTCCTCCATTATTCATTCTGTCCCAAAAGATCAGAAGTTGTTTTGTCTCAAGGTAAAACACTTCTTCTGTCAAAGAAAATCGGAGTAATACAAAGCAAATGCCTTTTTGATTCATCACTTCTCTCATATGAACAATTTGGTGTTCATGAAAGTTTCTTAATGGAAATGAAGACTGTTGTTTGGTTTCTTTTGCTTCAAAATCAATATATCTACCTTTGTATACACCATTGTAATCTGTTGTAGAAGCCTGTTTGAAATAGGCCTCCTTAATGACAGCTGCACTTCTTTTAGGATAGTCAACATTAACAATTTGAATAGGAGTCGGTTTTTTATGGATAACAGCGATGCCTTGATCTAAATAATATTGATTCGTTTCGTTAATATCCTCCTCGAAAGTCATTCCTCTTTTTCCGTAAGTCCAATTCTTTTCCTTTGGTTTATAATTTGAAGCAGAAAGTGGACTTAGTTCCTATTGTATATCTTTTGCCATTGGGATAATGGTAAGTCATTCATGTCACCTCACATGCTACTATTAATAATACCAAAAAAGTCATCCATGATGTTGAATAAAAAGAACCATTTAACAATCGATATGACTAGAAGGATTAAGAGACTGTGACATGGAGGAATATGTATCTATCGTTTGAAAAATGAACAAATGAGGAAAAAGACTTATACAATTCATATGGAAAGAGACCAAAAAGGGTAATGTTGATCATATTTCTCGTACAAATGCTTATTATCGAAGTGCAAAAGCAGCTTAAATAAATGGCTTTACTCAAAATGATTATAACGGATTGAATAGATGGGATGAAAAAAAGCAAGGGAGTAGGATCCTTGCTTTTTGGAATTAGAAACTATGTGAGTTCATTGTTTCTTTATTATTATGTTTGTTTTAAGTAGATGGACGGTCAGGACCCTTCATTTTCTTGTCACCGTAACCAGGTTTTGTTTCATTTTGTTTTTTAGGTTGGACTTTGTTCTGTTTTTCCTTTTCGCTCAATGCTTAACACCTCCAACTTTAGTTTGACCGAAATATAGGATTTCATACGATTGTTTTGTCGAAACAAGAGACTATTTAATGATATTTTATACTTTCTTTGACGAATTAATTCTAGTTTTGTCAAGTGAGGAGGAAGATGATTTTAAAAAAAGAATTACCTATATATACTTGATTCAAAAGAGGAGGAAGGATGATGAAAACATCGATTATTCGAAAAGAAGAGCTGCTTCATTTACTAAATGAAATGAATCACCATTTGGGAAGGCTGGAAGTGGCATTGTTGTCATGTACTTTAAATAAACATGAAGAATGGCAAAAGAATCAGGAAATAAGAATGGAAATGTGTGGGAAACAACTAGACTCAATTGAAATGAAAGTTCTTTCTATTGAGGAACACCATAATCAATATTATAAAAATAGATCTTTACGATTAGAGCTCACTTCCTAATTAAATAGATTGCTATAGAGCCTAAAATGTAGGCTTTATTTTTTTTGCCCTTTTATTGATCCAACGATAAGTTTAATAGATAATAAAGAGTACAGAAAAATAAAATTTGATCGATCTGGGGTGAGTTTATGAAGGAAGATGAATTATTCCAAATAACAAAGAAGCTCCTTTCTTTTAATCATGACCTCTTACAAAAGTTTGAGGAAACGAAGGAGTCAGGAGTAGAAGGGGATTTTTATCAGGAGATTAAGCCATTTTCTGAGCAACTAAATGAATCTCTAAAAATTTGGAGTGAAAGAGCAAAGCTTTGGATTCGTAATTGTCGACCTAAAAATCTGCATGTAAATCAAATTGAATCAGTAATGGAGCAGTTAGAAATGATTTCCGTACAAGCTTTTTTTCCGCAAACAAGTCGAACTCATTTTTTGAATACGGTTCATTCTGTTGAATACGTATTGAAAAAGCTCGTATCTGAAATAGAAAAGGAATGTAAAGATACTAAATGATCATGAAATATGGAGTTTGTTTTTAGAACTTCATGTTTTTTTATTTAGATTCCTTTTTTGTTAATGCATAAAGTGGGTCAATAAAACTTATTTCTAACACCTATTGAATTTCGACAATATTTTTAATCACTGGACATCGTCACCATATAGGCAAAACAATCATAGTGTATAGGGATGAGAAACTTGAAGGAGGAATCATTCATGTATGGCCCTATGTCGAGAAATGTACGTTACCATAGGTATAATTCAATGCCCTTTCAGTCGAATGAATTCATGAGTTCAGAAATGAGACAACAACAAACGTACCCATTCATACAAGGGATCTACGGACCACAACCATTGAACTGGGATCCCTATTTGAATGTAGTTCCATCTCAAAATAATCCATCGCTTTCTTACTTCGCTCAGCCAGCACAAACTGTACAAGGATACCAACAAATGCCGATGTTTCAGCAACATTCAAACCCATCTTATGCACAAGCAGTTTTTCAAAACCCATTAATACAACCTAAGAACCCTGCACAAAAGCAACAAAAGAATTCTTCAACCGGGCACCCTTATATGAATCCTTACCCTAAAGCATCATTTTTAACAAAGCCACCGTCTGGCATGAAATCTGTACTAAATTCATTCAAATCTCAGGATGGTTCAATAGACATAAATAAAATGGTTGATACTGCGGGGCAAATGGTAAATGCAGTGAGTCAAGTTTCTTCCGTTGTTAAAGGATTTGGTGGAATGTTTAAAGCGTAAGAAAAAAAGTTCATGGAAATATTGAAATACAATGATTGGATTTGTTAATAAGGTTACCCACTCCCTAATCGTCATCAGTGTAATCACTACTGAGGAAAGTCATGTAATGAATAAACTCAAACTGAAAAACCATCTGTCATAAATTTTGAACAATTTATGACAGATGGTTTTTAGTGATTTAAATCACTAAGAAACGATCGTTAGGAAAGTAGACTTAAGAAGTACAAATTATGGAAATGGGGGGAATATTATGTTCTGTTATCAATGTGAACAAACACCAAGTGGGGGATGTAAAGTGGTGGGTGTTTGTGGAAAAGATGAAACGATTGCAAGCTTACAAGATACAATCATTTTTGGTCTAAAAGGAATTGCTGCTTATCGTACACATGCTAATCAATTAGGATATACTGATCCATTTGTTGATGCAACTACACATGAAGCGTTGTATATGACACTAACAAACTCAAATTTTAATGTGCAAGAGCATATTGAAATGGCGATGAAAGTCGGTCAATCTGCGGTTCGTATTATGGAAGTACTTGACGAAGCACACACAAACCTTCTTGGTATTCCGGAACCAATCCGAGTGACACAAAACAAAATTGAGGGAAAATGTATTGTTGTAACAGGTCATAATTTATTCGCTTTGGAACAATTGCTCAAACAAACAGAAGGAAAAGGCATTAATATATATACTCATTCTGAAATGCTTCCTGCACACGGTTATCCGCAATTAAAGAAATATGCCCACTTAAAAGGAAATATCGGAAAAGCATGGTATGACCAACGCCGCTTATTTGAAAAATTCCCAGGTGCTATTTTGGCCACAACAAACTGTGTAATGCCAATTAAAGGTACATATGCAGACCGGATGTTCTCTTATGAAGTAGCAGGTCTTGAAAATGTTGAGAAGATTGTCAATGATGATTTCAGTGCATTAATTAACCGTGCTTTAGAACTTCCAGAAGCAAATATTGAGTCTGATGAAACATTATTAACAGGTTTCCATCATGAAACGGTTCTTGGTTTAGCTCCAGAAGTGATTGCTGCAGTAAAAGAAGGAAAAATCAAGCGATTCTTTGTGATCGCTGGCTGTGATGCACCAGGAAAAGGTGGAGAATACTACCGTGAATTAGCGACTTCACTTCCTCCCGAAACGGTTATATTAACAACTTCTTGCGGTAAATTCCGCTTTAACGATGTTGATTATGGAACGGTTCCAGGCACAGATATCCCTCGTTATATCGATTTAGGTCAATGTAACAACTCAGGTTCTACTGTGAAAATTGCTAAAGCTCTTGCAGATGCATTTGAATGTGAAATTAACGAATTGCCGTTAAGTATTGTACTTTCTTGGTTCGAGCAAAAAGCAGTAGCCATTTTACTAGGTCTATTCAGCCTTGGTATTCAAGATATTCGCATTGGACCAAAGCCACCAGAATTTATTTCTGAAGGTGTTATGAATGTCCTTCAAGAAACATTTAACTTAAAATTAATTGGTACAGCACAAGAAGACATGAACGAAATGCTTCAAATAAATAAATAATATTGTATAAGCCCCCTGTTTTTTGCAGGGGGCTGTTTCGTAAATTCCATCGTTTATATAGTATTTATGAAAATAGTCCTTCAGTTAAATGATCTGTATCGAAAACTAAATTATTCTCAGAATCTGTTTCTATCAGATGCTCTTTCTTTAACTTTGTCAGGGTGCGACTGACCGTTTCTCTTGTAGTGCCAATCATGTTGGCAAGATCACGATTGGTGAATTCACCTTTAAGTAAAATCTGCCCATTTTCAAGTGTTTTTCCATGTTCTCTTCCTAGTCGAACAAGGAGTTTAATAATTTGCTCGTACGTATTATTAAGTATTTGCGATTCTAGCCTTTCTTGTAAATCAACAATTTTTTCCCCTAATACTTTAAAAACTTTTATGCATAGCTCAGGATTTTCAATCAATACTTTTTCAAATGATTCGATGGGTACAACAACTAAGACCGAATTCTCCATTACCTCAGAAAAAGCAGGATAGCCACCCTTACGAAAGAAACCTACATGTGGAAACATTTCACCTGATTTTAAAATAGACACAATCTGTTCTTTTCCATTCACATCTGTTTTGTATATTTTAATCTTTCCTACGTTAATAAAATAAACATTTTCAAGAGGTTCATCTTGTAAAAAGACGTGGCTTCCTTTATTCCATTCTCTTGAAATCGATATGTCGACAATTTTATAAATTTCTTGTTCACTAAGACCATGGAACAATGAAAACTTGGCCAAGACATCTTTAATTTGCTCTTTATTCATTTATACCACCTCATCACATTCACTTCTATTCTTTCATTGTAACAAAAATTTAACGTAAAGGACCTTTCTTTCATCGTATTAAGAAATTAATAAAAATAAATATGCAGAAAACACTAGTGTTAAAAACCGAATCGATAAAAATCATGGAATGACTTTATTTACGAACGTTTATTCGTTAGAATAAAAGCATGAGGTGAAAAGGAATGAACATGCGAAAAAGCCTTCAAGATTTATTGAGTCAATTAAAGGTTTCCGATGAATTTAAAGAAAATATTGTCCATTGGGAAACGATTGAAGAAAAGGAAGCAAAGACGGTCAATTTTCCAGAATCTATTCATTTTTCTATTAAATCCGCACTGCAAAGAAGAGGGATTAACGCCTTGTACACTCACCAAAGAGAAGCATATGAATCGGTGATGGAGCGAAAGAATATTGTTGCTGTTACACCGACTGCCTCAGGAAAGACACTTTGCTATAACCTTCCCGTTCTCGAAACGATCATTGAAAATCCGAATACTAGGGCACTCTATATTTTTCCCACAAAAGCACTTGCACAAGATCAGAAAAGTGAAATGAATGAATTAATCCAAGAAGCGGGTTTAAATATTAATAGCTATACGTATGACGGAGATACTCCAGCGAATATCCGACAAAAGGTGAGAAAAGCAGGCCATATTGTGATCACCAATCCAGATATGCTTCATTCGGCCATTCTCCCTCATCATACGAAATGGGTTTCGCTCTTTGAAAATTTACAATATGTGATTATTGATGAACTTCATATTTATAGAGGGGTGTTTGGCAGCCATGTGGCAAATGTCATTCGAAGGTTACGGAGAATTTGTCAATTTTATGGTAGTGATCCAATATTTATTTGTACCTCTGCAACAATTGCAAATCCACTTGAACTAGCAGAAAATTTAACAGAAAAACCGATGCATTTAATTGATAATAATGGGGCACCGAGTGGAGTAAAGCATTTTGTATTTTATAACCCGCCTATTGTGAACAAACCCTTAAATATTCGTAGAAGTGCAACACTAGAAGTTCGTAAGCTAGCCGGAGAACTTTTGAAAAATAAAATTCAAACCATTGTCTTTGCACGGAGTAGAGTTCGAGTTGAAATTTTGTTGACATACTTAAAAGAACTCGTTAAATATCAACTTGGACCTAAAGCAATAAGAGGCTATAGGGGAGGATATCTGCCAACCGAACGACGTGAAATTGAAAATGGATTGCGTTCAGGGGATATTTATGGAGTAGTCAGTACGAATGCATTAGAATTAGGGGTGGATATTGGACAGCTTCAGGTTTGTATTATGACAGGCTACCCGGGAACAATCGCCAGTACTTGGCAACAAGCAGGCAGAGCAGGAAGACGTCATAGTGAATCACTTGTGATCATGGTGGCAAGTTCGAGTCCGCTTGATCAATATATCATTGGGCATCCAGATTATTTTTTTAGATCAAGCCCAGAAACGGCCAGGATCAATCCAGATAATTTGATCATCGTGATCGACCATATGAAATGTGCTGCTTATGAACTTCCATTTAAAGAAGGAGAGCGTTTTGGAAGCTTTGAAACGAATGAAATACTCGATTACTTGAGTGAAGAACGAATATTGTATAAAAATGGGGATAAATGGTATTGGATGAATGATTCCTTTCCGGCTCACAATATTTCATTGCGCTCTGCTTCACAGGAAAATGTCGTTATTATTGATCAATCTGATATAGCCAATATAAAAGTAATAGGAGAAATGGATCGTTTTTCTGCATTAACGCTTTTACATGAAGAGGCTATTTATTTACATCAAGGCATTCAATTTCAAGTCGAAAAGCTGGATTGGGAAGAGAAAAAAGCGTTTGTTCGAGAAGTTAGCGCTGATTACTATACAGATGCTAACTTAGCAGTCGAATTAAAAGTGCTTGAAATGGATAAGAATCGAACCAAGGATGAAATGGAAATAGGCTATGGGGATGTTAGTGTCGTGGCAATGGCAACGATTTTTAAGAAAATCAAATTTGAGACACATGAAAACATTGGTTCAGGTCCAATATCTCTGCCAGAACAAGAATTGCATACAAGTGCAGCGTGGATCTCATTAGATAGGGATAGAAGTGGTCTCAGTGAAGAGAGACTTGATCAAGGATTAATGGGAATGGCCCATGCCTTAAAACATATTGCTCCGCTGTTTGTGATGTGTGACTCACAGGATATTCATGTGGTTCCGCAAGTGAAAGCGGCTCATAATGAGAAGCCGACGATCTTTTTCTATGATCGATATCCCGGTGGAATTGGTTTGAGTGAAAAAATTTATGAGGGGATTGAAACGGTACTTATGGAAACAAAACAAATGGTTTCGAACTGTCCATGTGAACAAGGGTGCCCATCTTGTATTGGGACCGATCCTACTACAGAGACAGCTAAACAAGATGTATTAAAGTTACTCTTATTATTTCAATCCGCTCCACACTTCTAGGTAATATGATGTCGATAAAAAATAAATTAAATCGGTTGAAACCACATTTACATCATGAACAAGCAAAAACACAATTGGATGAAAGACCTCTAGAAACATTAACTAAGACAGTGGATCCTTTTATGGATGTATGGAGGAAAGAAGGAGTAGTCCCTTATTATGTAGATGGCGACTTCTGCCTTGTGAGAGAAAAAACCTATCCACTTGATATGCTCCATGGTAAATATCGCTTTTTGGATTTCAGACAAGCAGTAAAGGCTTGGAACGACAGTCAGTTAAATCATCCGTTATCTGCTTCAGGGTATCAGCCTGAAGATTTATTTTTCTTTGATACAGAGACAACAGGTCTTGGCGGTGGAACTGGGAATACCATTTTCTTACTTGGCCACGCAAGTATAACCGACAAAGAAATTGTCTTAAAACAACATATTCTGCCTCAGCCAGGGTCTGAAATACCGCTATATAAGAGTTTTCTAGAAAGTGTGGATTATTCCCATATGGTAACATATAACGGTAAAGCTTTCGATTGGCCGCAAGTGAAAACAAGACACACGCTGATTAGGGAGCAAGTACCTAAGTTACCTCCATTTGGACATTTTGATCTTTATCACGCGGCGAGAAGAATTTGGAAACATCGACTTGAACGCTTAAAGCTCTCAATTGTCGAAAAAGAAGTATTGGGAATAGAACGAAAAGATGATATCCCTGGTTTTTTAGCGCCCATGATCTATTTTGATTATGTCGAACGGAAAAATCCAGAAGGAATGCTTGGAATCTTGAAGCATAATGAAATCGATATATTATCGCTCATTACTTTGTATACACATTTGTCCTTCCAGCTTCTTGGTTTAGATAAGCAGCAAACAACGAAAGAAACGTATGAAGTTGCACGTTGGTATTCGTATCTTGGAGAAACAGAAGTGGCTGAAAAAGTGTTTACTGAGTTGTCAGCGGGAACGGATGAAGAAGCCATAAAGGCAAAGCATGCACTTGCTTTTCGGTCGAAGAGGAATAAAGATTGGAACTGTGCTATTTTTTTGTGGGAGGAAGTTCTTCAAGAAGGAGAACCCATGATGCAAATAGAAGCATGCATTGAATTAGCTAAAATCTATGAACATAAGTTAAGGAAATACATGAAAGCCATCCAATATACTGAAAAGGCGATAGAGATTCAAATAAAGGAAAAAAAGGATAAACAATTAGTGGATTTAGAAAAAAGATTCACACGTCTACACAAAAAACAAGCCTCTTTAAAAGAATAAATATGTCTGAAATATGTCATTTATATTTAATTGAACAGGAACTTTTAATTCCTTATTGTCTCAATCACATTATGATTGTAAAATGATAAATTGTATGGAGTTCATATGGAATAAATTTGTGAGGCGGGTAATAATGTATAAAGCAATTCTGTATCTCTTTTTTGTGATTATTTGTTTAACTGCAATCGTTTTTACAAGTTTAAAAGATAGTTTCTACGCATTTCTTTAAGAATTTGATTTCTAAACGCAAAATGATAAAGTAAATGGATATTTTCTTAATTTAGGTATATTCATTAGTACAAGAATCCTTCTTTAATCATAGCTTGTTAATGTAAAGAAATTTATGATGAAAGGAGATTATTCTATGTATTGTCGACCTAAGAAAGTTTTACCAGCAATTGTCTGTCCGACAAAATGCTTTGTGAACAACAATTTTGAAAATCTCGTGCAACCAGTCATTCATCCTTCACACACCACTAATGTCAATCACACAAATATTCAGCAACAACACTTTTTCCCACATACAGAGTCTGTGGTGAATAAAGTGACAGAGCAAAATCTTGGACCTGCACCCGGACCTATGCCTTATCCAGCACCAGGAATGGGAATGGGACCAGGGGGATATCCAGGTTCTGTAGCCGGTGCTATGTCAGGCCCAGGATATCCAGCACCAGGAATGGGAATGGGACCAGGAGGATATCCAGGTTCTGTAGCCGGTGCTATGTCAGGCCCAGGAATGGGGATGGGACCAAAAGGAAGACGTTTTTGGAGATAATTGATAACAAGGGCTTCATAGGCCCTTGTTTCTTGATATCATTAATTTTTTTTCATGTTCCTTCATTTTTTAATCTTTTGAGGCAAAATAAGAGCGAAGAATAAGGAGGGTGCATTGGTTAAGGTTGTAACAGTATCAGGATATAAAGCATTTGAACTGGGGATTTTCAAGCAGAGTCATCCGTCCATAACTTACATAAAAAAGGCAATCCGCAAAAGTTTGGAGGGCTTGGTTGAGGAAGGATTAGAATGGGTTGTCATATCTGGAGCACTGGGTACGGAACTATGGGCAGCCGAGGTCGTATATGATATGCAGGAAAGAGATGGTATAGATCTCAAAGTAGCTGTCATTACACCGTTTCTTAATCAAGAGGAAAAATGGAGCGAGCAAAATAAGGAATGGTATGAGTCGGTACTTGCGCAAGCAGATTTCATCGATTCTGTCTCTCGTAAACCATATGAGAAGCCATGGCAATTACGATTGAAAAATCAATTTATTATTGAAAAAAGTGATGTTCTTCTTCTATTTTATGATGTTGAAAAGGAAGGTAGTCCTAAATTTCTTTTGGAATATGCAAAAAAATATCAAAAAGAACAGGATTATGAGATACGGTTTATTCAATTTTATGACCTTCAAGTGATTGTAGAAGAGGAACAATGGCAGAATGAAGAATATTAATTCTCATAAAGTCTCATATATAGCAAAAGAAAATTGACAAATTGGCTTATTTTTGAAAAAATATGATAAGATCATGGGGAATTATTGAGGTGAAAAATGATGCTTTCTGACAAAGTAAAGCTAACGGCCAAGGATATTCTAGAAAAAGAATTTAAAACAGGCATGCGTGGTTATAAACCAGAAGATGTTGATAAGTTTCTTGATTTCGTTATTAAAGATTATGAAATTTTCCATCAGGAAATTGAAGAATTACAGCAGGAGAATATGCGCTTGAAAAAACAAGTTGAAGATGCTTCAAGACGCCCGACTCCAACAGTTCAAAGTGCTGGAACAACCAATTTTGATATTTTGAAACGATTATCCAATCTAGAAAAACATGTTTTTGGAAGTAAATTGTATGAGTAGCAATAATTTCTATTGCTATTAAACGAAAAAATAACTATAATATATTCTATGCTCATTAATAACGTTCGGGTAATCGCTGCATGGTTTACCATGTAGAGGAAAGTCCATGCTCACACAGGCTGAGATGCGTGTAGTGTTCGTGCTTGGTGAAGTCATAAGCCAAGGCAACTGGTGCCTAAACTGGTTGACGGCAGGGAAAATACCTAAGTTCTTTATGGATATGGTATGAATACCTTGAAAGTGCCACAGTGACGTAGCCTTTTCAGAAATGAAAAGGGTGGAACGAGGTAAACCCCACGAGTGAGAAACCCAAATTATGGTAGGGGCACTTTCTCCAAGGAAATGAACGAGGAGAAGGACAGATGAAATATTATCTGTAGATAGATGATTACCACCTGAGTACGAGACTAAGAGTCGTTTGCAGTACAATGGAACAAAACATGGCTTACAGAACGTTATTAATGACTAATGAATGAAAATGTCTGCTCTCCATCTAGGAGAGCTTTTCTTTTATTTGGGTAATGAAGAAACAAGTTAGAGTCAAAAGAAGATTTTACTTTCTTGAATAGATATTTATTTGATAAACTACAATAGATAATGTATCACAAAAGAAGATGGAAAAAAGTTACAAGATGATAAGGGTGAAAAAATGGCAAATTATGAATTGATCGCAACAGCTGCGATGGGACTTGAAGCACTTGTCGCAAATGAAGTGCGATCGTTAGGATATGAATGTACAGTAGAAAATGGTCGTATTACCTTCATAGGGGATGAAAATGCAATTGCTAGAAGTAATCTATGGTTAAGAACTGCAGATCGAGTAAAACTAAAGGTGGCGGAATTTAAGGCGACAAGTTTTGATGAACTTTTTGAAAAAACAAAAGCTCTTCCTTGGGAGAATTTCTTGCCTGAAAATGCTGAATTTCCTGTAACGGGTAAATCAGTGAAATCCCAACTTTTTAGTATATCTGACTGTCAAGCTATTGTGAAAAAGGCTATTGTTGAACGATTGAAACAACATTACAAAAGAGTGGATTGGTTTGAGGAAAACGGACCGCTATTCAAAATTCAAGTTGCACTCCATAAAGATATGGCTTTATTAACCATTGATACAAGTGGAACGGGACTACATAAACGAGGATATCGAGTGGGGCAGGGGGAAGCTCCAATAAAGGAAACTTTAGGTGCTGCACTCGTTTTATTGACAAATTGGACACCGGACAGACCATTTGTCGACCCTTTTTGTGGATCTGGAACATTACCAATTGAAGCTGCATTAATTGGGCAAAATATTGCCCCTGGTTTTAATCGTGAATTTGTCTCAGAAGGATGGGATTGGATTTCCGCAAAGGCTTGGAGTGATGCTAGGATTGAAGCAGAGGACCTGGCCAATTATGATCAGCCATTAGATATTACGGGATCAGATATTGACCATCGTCTAGTGAAAATCTCTGAAGAAAATGCAAATGAAGCAGGCTTTGGTGATTTGATTTCGTTTAAACAAATGCAAGTAAAAGATTTTACGACAAGAAAAGAATATGGCGTCATCGTGGGGAATCCTCCATATGGTGAACGTTTAGGTGAAAAAGATGAAGTTCAGAAAATGTACCGAGAGATGGGACAAGCTTTCGCGGATCTTGATACGTGGTCCATTTATATGTTAACTTCTGAAGAACACTTTGAATCTTTGTATGGGAAAAGGGCGACAAAGAAACGTAAACTGTTCAACGGGTTTATTCGTACGGATTACTATCAATACTGGGGGAAAAGACCACCTCGTGAAAAATAATTAACGATGCGAAAGCATCGTTTTTTTTGTTTTGTTTTTTAGTCGATCTTGTTGATCAATGAAATTTATCATAGGGAATATTGTTTAGTAAATCTGAAAAAAGGTTCTTTTCATTGGGTATTTGTTGTTCCCTTTTAACATCTTCATAATAATATGAACTAAGTGAAATGGATCGATTATGAATGGAGGGAGCATATTGTACGAGTTCTATAGTTTAGTTATTATCCCTATCATCCTTGGAATCGTAGAAGTATTAAAAAGATCCGGTTTACCAATTAAGTACTCTCCACTAGCATCACTATTGTTAGGCTTCTTTTTTGGTGTTTTTTTCATAGATTCCTTTAAAGAAGGGATGATTGTGGGAATGATGGTGGGACTCTCTGCAACTGGTTTATATAGTGGAAGTAAAAACCTCATGGAATTAAATAAAAATAATGATCCTAAATAAATTTCAGGTTCACATATCTTTTTGAAGCATGGGGTTAAAAACAACAAAACCAAAATTATATTTTGAATCTTAAAGTAAAAACATGTATTTCCATTCGTCCGTTTGTTATAATAAAACAGTTGTCAAAAAGCGTCTTTCACCTGAAAGACGCTTTCACTAATTAGTATATAACTTTAAAGTTTAGTCAACCATTGTAAGGATTATGGTGCTTTTGATACGGAGGAATTCACATGCAAAATCGTATGCCTTTTGAAATAACGAAAACAGAATCTTTTTTTGATAAATTAGGGGAATGGATTGGGGATGTTTTTTATGACTTACTTCCAGAAGCTGGTTTTGAATTAAGAGATGAACAAGTGTATATGGCTTTTCAGCTTGAAAAAGCCTTTAAAGAAAAAAAAATCATGTTTGCTGAGGCGGGAGTGGGGACGGGTAAAACGATTGTCTATCTTTTGTATGCGATCTGCTATGCTCGCTATACAAATCAACCTGCCATCATTGCTTGTGCAGACGAAACGTTAATCGAGCAGCTTGTAAAAAAAGAAGGCGATATTGCAAAACTTGAAAAAGCATTAAATTTAAACATGGATGTGAGATTAGCGAAGTCGAGAGATCAATATCTTTGTTTAAATAAATTAGACAAGCTTATGCTTACGAGTGATGAAGAGCATTTTCTTTCTGTCCATGATCGACTACCTGATTTTATTCATGGTGGAGGGTCCATGCAGTCTTTTGAACGATATGGAGACCGTAAAGATTATCCTGAACTAACGGATGAACATTGGGGTGAAATTGGTTGGGACTCACTACAGGATTGTTTTACTTGTGAAAATCGACATCGCTGTGGTCAAACGCTGCATCGAGACTGGTATCGACATGCGGGTGATTTCATTATTTGTTCCCATGATTTTTATATGGAACATATTTGGACGAAAGAATCTCGAAAAAGAGAAGGACAATTGCCATTGTTACCGGAACATTCTTGTGTTGTTTTTGATGAAGGGCATTTACTTGAATATGCAAGTCAAAAAGCACTTACTTATCGGTTTAGTGAACAAATACTTGAAAGTCTTTTAACCAAGTTATTAGCTAATGACGTTCGAGAAAAAACACTTTATATTATTGAAGATGCGATCTCACAAAATGAACAATTCTTTTATGAATTAAAAAATGCATCTTTTTCTCATGAAGGATCAGATAAACTGACAATCGAAAAAACAGCTGCAGTAAAATCGTCTGGGAAACAATTGCTAGAGTTTATCTCTTCACTTGAAGAGGAGCTTGTTTTAGAAAGTGAAATGTTTACAATCAACGAGTATGAGCTCCGTATTGTTGAAGAGTATTTGGAACAAATATCCTATTCCTTATCATTATTCTTAAAAGAATTAAACGGTATTACATGGCTTGAGGATCGGAAGGGAGAACGTACTTTAGTCATAATGCCAAGACTTGTGCAGGAAATTATGAAAGAAGAAGTGTTCTCAAATAAGAAACCGTATATTTTCTCTTCAGCTACTCTTTCAGAAAATAAGTCATTTTCTTACATAGCCAACTCGTTAGGGATTGAAGAGTATCTTTCTTTTACTGTGGCATCTCCATTTGATTATGATGAGAATATGACGATAAAAATGCCTGCTTTTTCGAATCATGAATTAGGAAAGAAATTAGACTATACACTTGAACAAATTAAGAAAACAAATGGGCGTGTATTAGTCCTATTTACGAAACAAAGTGATTTAACTGCATTTAAGCAGTTCTGTGAAGGAAAACTATCCATTCCCATTTATTTCGAAGGTGACTCAGAAATTAGCACTCTTGTGTCCCTTTTTCAAAATGAAGAGGAGTCTGTTCTTTGTTCCGTTCATTTATGGGAAGGTTTAGATGTGCCTGGAAGGTCCTTGGAAAATGTAATTATTTTTTCATTGCCTTTTCCACCAAATGATCCAGTATTTACAGCTAAAAGAGAATCAACTCTTGATCCAGTTTCTGAAGTGGATTTACCCTATATGTTGCTACGCTTACGCCAAGGAATTGGTCGTTTAATTCGAACTCAAGAAGATAGGGGAACCGTACATATTTTAATGAATAGCGAAGAAAATAAACATGTGATCGAAGCTGTACGTTCCGTATTACCAACTGAAGTTTCAAGTTAACCTTAGGATTCATTCGGTTTATCAACACGATCGACAACTGAGCCTTATCAAAGTAAGGATCAAAGATTTTCTTCTTTATTTGTATGATTGATGTTTTTTCTTTTACAGGTGTGCGGATGATCACTATATTTTTATGTGAGAAACGTTAAACTAGGTTTATCAAGAAATGGGAGGAAAAAACACATGAGTACATTTACAGCAACTGTGATGGTACCTGATTATCCACCACGGGAAAAACATGTTGTGATCTTTAATACTTTTGATTCTTTACAATCAGGAGAGACGATGCAAATTATAAATGATCACGATCCAAAACCACTTTATTATCAATTTATGGCAGAAAGAACAGATCAATTTTCATGGGAATATCTTGAAGAAGGTCCAGAGACATGGAAAGTGGCAATAAGTAAAAAATAAAAGCTAACCACTTTTATCCCGGTTTAACAGGCTGTAATACCCCCACCTCATACTTTGATAAAAACAAAAAGGATAGGTGGGGGATGAGAGAAAACCCCCACTGATGGAAGTTTTCTTATACAAAGTGATTAATTATTGAATTAAGCAAGATGCCTTTTTGGTGAATTTTTATTCTTGAAAGTTTATTATTACAGAGTAGATTATGTTCATTGGAAGATATTTAAAAGTTAGGGCAACAGTCTTTTACTGTTGCCTTTTTCCTGTGGTTGATTATTGGTTTGGTCTTTGTTTGTCCTTCTTTACATATAGTGAAGGAGGGGAGGGAAGCGCTTGAAAACAAATTGGGGTGCCGCCATTCAAATAGCAGCCGTGTATGTGGGAACGGTTGTCGGTGCTGGCTTTGCTACAGGCAGGGAAATTGTCGAGTTTTTTACCAGATTTGGTTTTATTGGCTTGATTGGTATGTTAATGTCTGGTTATATTTTAATCTTTTTAGGGTCTAAGTTAATGGTGATATCTGCTCGAATCAAAGCAGAATCCTATGAAGAGTTTAATGAATATTTATTTGGAAAATCCATTGGAAAAGGGATCAATCTATTAGTTTTATTTATGTTGTTGGGTGTTTGTGGAGTTATGCTTGCGGGTGCAGGAGCAGTGTTTGAAGAACAATTGGGTCTTTCAAAAACGAGTGGTATCATGATCACAATCGTTTTGTCGATTATCGTTATGGTGGTCGGTATTAAAGGACTGTTTGCTGTAAATACGTTTGTTGTTCCGCTTATGATTACGTTTAGCTTTATATTAATGGGTTTGTCCTTGAGGCTTCCCAATTTTATGGACCAATTATTGTATATTCCTAATGTCACAGATGGCTGGAAGGCAGTGATTTCCCCTTTTTCATATACAGCTTTAAATTTGGGACTTGCACAAGCGGTTTTAGTGCCTGTAGCAACAGAAGTAAAAGATGAACGAATCATTAAATTGGGCGGAATACTAGGTGGTGCAGCATTGACCATCATTCTTATAGCCGGTCATTTTACTTTGATCATGTTGCCAAACTTTGCTTCATATGAAATACCAATGGCCATCATTATGAAAAACTTAGCATCCGGTTTATATTGGATTTTTGTATTAGTTATTTATGGAGAGATTTTCACAACTGTCATTGGGAATGTATTTGGATTAGAAAAACAAATAAAAAAATATATATCGCTACCAAAAATGGTTACGGTCTCGGGAATATTTGCGATATCATACCTTTTAAGTTTATTTGAATATAGCCGTCTTCTATCTTACTTATATCCAATTTTTGGATACATTAGTCTAGTATTTATTGTACTGTTATGGATGAAACCCATGAATGATATAAAAAAATGAAGGGACAAGGAAAAATCTCCTAGAACCTTCATTTTTCTATTATCATTATTCTTCTATTTTAATTGTTTTTGCCATTTGTATGAATGCATCACGATAATCAGGTTGATCTTTTGTGAAAAGTGTCAATTTAATGATGGACTCTTTTTGGTCGATTAAATAGGCCGTTACAACCTCACCATTATTATTTGATGCTTCCATAATGGTTGCATTTTGTAAAAATGCATCATTTGGTGGGTCTAACGTTTGTACCGTTTCATTGACAACTTGGAGTTGAAGTAATGTATTTGCTTTTAAAGAATCTCGATCGGTATCAGCAGGTAAAATTTCGATTCGCATTGAGTTTGAATCATCTTCTGAAAGGAAAAGTAAATCTTTATATGGTTCTTCTGCTGTTAATTCAAAATTAGGTAAAATATATAATGAAAAGTTTTGATTATCGCTCTTTACTAATTGTGCTGATTCATTTTTTGTTTCTCCATTTAAGCTGTATTCAATTGCTTGCTCTGCTGTGCGTGTTTTTATAGAGTCTTGCTCATTGTTTGTTGTTTCTTCATTTTGATCAGGAGTTGGTTCAATATCATTCTCTTTTTCTGTTCCGGATTCGTTATTTGTCTCTTTTTCGTCTAACTCAGGTTCATTTTGAGGATCCGTTTGGTCGTTCGTTTGTTCTGAATTGTCGACAGGTTCTTTAACATTTTCTTGATTATTACTTGTCCCACAAGCTGCTAATAAAAGAGTTAAAATTCCTATTAATAAAAAGAATTTTGATTTCTGAAGCATTGGTATTCCCCCTAAGTAAAATAGTATTGAACAAAGAATAAAAATATAAGTGGTGAGCGGTCTTCGGGTTATATACCCTTTATACGCTCATATTACTCCGAAAAAGAGATTAACGGAATGGGAATGCGATAAATATGAACAGATCAAAAATTAAATGAGAGACCACGACTAATGGAATGCTCTTTTTCCAAGAATAAAGAAATCCCCAAAAAAGGCCTGCAAATAAAGCTGAAAAAATATGTATAAAAGTTCCAGAATAAATTTGGACAGAAGCATAAAGAATGGCACCAATCAAGATACTATATGGATTATCCATAAATTTGGACAATCGATTTTGAACAAAGCCTCGCCAAAATAACTCCTCACCTGGAACAATAAAACAAAATAGAACTACGTATTGCCAAATTTTGGTAGGTGAATATAGCTTGTAAAGTTTCGTAACTTCTTTCTGGAAAGGTAAATCTAACACATCAATGAAAAAATGCCCCACCCAAAACAGGGAGTAAAGTAGGATACCTGAAATAATTCCATACATACTATAAGATAAAAAAGATGTCTCATGCTCCATCTTTTCATTTATGATTGAATAACTCATTAATAGTAGCATGGTTGCTGTAAACATGTACCAAAAAATAGACGTTTTATGAAATGAGAAGTACATGAAAACATGGACCATAACGAGCCCTATGATTAGACGATAATCAATTGTAAGCTTTTTCAATGATACACTCCTTTCTTTTCAACTACCATATTCTATCAAAAAACAAAGTAAGAGGGTAGTGGTCAGAAGATAAGTTATTAATTTGAGGGAGAAGGGTTACTGTAGAATTTCCCATGATAAAAGAATACCGAAATGAGAAAGATATATTTAGATCATAACAAAAAATCGTTATGATATAAAATCGAAAGGGGAAATAATGAATGACAAAGTCGAAGCGTGAGCAAGAGCGTGAATGGACCGTTCGTAAACAGGAACAACATCCTCATGGAAAAGTAAAGTCGCTTAAGGATATTGCAAAAGAAAAGAAATAGATTTAAACTGTAAAAATGGGCGGAAAAAGACAAACTTCTTAGGCTTTTAAGAATTTTCCTAAGAAGTTTGTACAGGTTTTATTGCTTTAACCATAGCATATATTGCTTTTACAGATGCTTTGGTTAAAGGATAGGGGTAACATTTAACTTTTAACGTTTTATTCTTTTTGCCAAAAAAGTAAAAATTCAGACAATGGATTCTTTAACAATTTTATAATTTTTATGATTGACAACTGTTCTTGTGTCCATTTCTAAATCTCGAAAATGATCCATATAAGTTAAGTCAACGATTACCGAATTCTCATTTACTTTTTCAACGATACCCTGTAAGCCTTCTCTAAATTCTATTACATTGCCAATCTCTGCCCTTTTCAAAAGTCATCTCTCCTTAAATTTTGAATTTAATCATATTTTGCACTACATTTTATTATTCGTAAAGGGTTTTATTTCCTTTTTCTTATTGATTATACATATATTGTAAATATTATGTAGTCTTTCTTAAATAATGTACATGTTATTTAAAAAAAGTTTACATAAATTTAATTTTTTCTGAGGTGAATAATGAATGGAAGAAGAACAAATTATTCAGGTTCTTGATCAACTGAAAAATGGAGAAATTCGTGAACATCACGTTAACAAAGAGGATTTTCTTGATTTTCGTCGAATTCTAGTAAAAAGAGAAGATTTCAAACATTATCAAGGTATAGCGCGTAGAGGTGGAGATGTTCTTTATCGTTACTTAGGTCAAGCAAGAAGTTAATAATCGTTTAATGAATCGAACAGATTTAATTCCTTTTTATAATTTTAGTGATATTTTCATTGTCCATGGGCTATGAAAATGCTATCCTTTTGAATGTGATGACTATTGTCATCATCTATATGATCTATTAGCGTTCACCAGGTCATTTTTACATAGGTTAATCAGTTTGGGGAACAATACAATCAATTATTGTAACTCAAAAAAACACTGATTGGAGTCGGATACGTCAGAGCATCTTTAGAATATTATTTAATGAAGGAGTAAGATTAGAATGGTAGATAAACAATTTAAGGTTATTGCTGATACAGGAATACATGCACGACCTGCTACATTAATCGTACAAACTGCAAGTAAATATGAATCAGATATCAATCTTGAGTTTAAAGGGAAAAAAGTGAATTTAAAATCGATTATGGGTGTAATGTCTTTAGGAATCGGAAAGGGTGCTGAGATTACAATCAGTGCAGAAGGTAAAGACGAGCAATCAGCTTTAGACTCTTTACAAGATACTTTAAATAAGGAACATTTAGCTGAATAGGGAATTCTAACAAAAAATGGCCAACTGGGAAACCAGTTGGCCATTTTTTGTTTATTCTTTGTAAAGAAACCTAATTCAATCTCTTCACAGAAAGAAGGTCATGATAAAATAGAGGTCAGTAAGAGGAATGGAAAGGAGTCGATATGATGTTTACACCAGAAAATACAGTGATTGGTTTTATTGGAATAGGTGTAATGGGAAAGAGTATGGCAAGCCATTTACTTTCAGCTGGGTTTCCAATGATTGTTTATAATCGTTCAAAGGAAAAGGCAGAAGAGCTATTACAAAAAGGAGCTATTTGGGTCAGTACTCCTAAGGAGGTTGCACAGCAAGCAAATGTTATTTTTACGATTGTGGGCTATCCAAAAGATGTAGAAGAGGTTTATCTTGGTAAACAAGGTATTATTACAAATGGGAAACCGAATACATATGTTATTGATATGACTACGTCTACCCCTACTTTAGCTGTAAAAATATTCGAGGAAGCTAAAAGTAAGGGGATACATGCCATTGATGCACCCGTTTCAGGCGGAGATATAGGAGCAAAAGAAGCAAAACTTTCGATCATGGTTGGTGGGGAAAAAGAAGTATTTCTAAAATTAGAACCATTATTTAATATTCTCGGTACAAATGTCGTGTATCAAGGAGCATCGGGAGCAGGACAGCATACAAAAATGTGTAATCAAATTACGATTGCTTCTAATATGATCGGTGTATGTGAGGCCATTATCTACGCTGAAAATGCAGGTCTTGATCCCAAAAATGTGTTAGCTAGCATTACCTCTGGAGCAGCTGGTAGTTGGTCTCTTTCTAATTTGGCTCCCAAGATGATTGAAGGGAATTTTGAACCTGGTTTTTATATTAAACATTTTATTAAAGATATGAAAATTGCCCTTGAAGAAGCTGGTGCGATGGGAATGGAAACACCTGGTCTATCACTTGCTAAAAGATTGTATGATCAACTTGCAGAAAATGGGGAGGAAAACAGCGGAACTCAAGCACTTTATAAATATTGGCAAAAATAATGGGAATAAAGAAAAAGCATTCTACTGACACTAATAGCGAAATGTTAGAAGGAGGTTTTTTCCGATGGCGAAAAAAAATAAGAAGAATGATCCTCAGCAAAAAAATAAAAAAGGATTTGATTCAGCTATTTTGAATGAGGAATTTGCACATGAGATCGGTAGTGCTGCAACAAATAAAATCCATAAGGATAAAGCAAAGAAAGAGAAAGCATCGAAAAATGATGGGGAATATACAGGTGGTCTATAAAAATGCTTCTAAAATAAAAAAAGTGCATGCTTTACGCATGCACTTTTTTTAAATAGGTCTCTATTCTATTTAACCCTTCTTCTAATGTTTCCATCGAACAAGCAAATGAGAGCCGGAAATAACCTTCTCCGTAGCTTGAAAATGCACTGCCAGGTACAACAGCCACTTTCTCTTCTTTAACCATCGATAAGCAAAAATCAAAAGAGGAAATATCATTAAATGGAATTTTGACGAAAAAATAAAACGCTCCATCAGGATTTTGAACATCAAGTCCCATTTTGTTTAACCGATCATAAACATAATTTCTTCGTTCCAGATAGGCTTCTTTCATTGGCAAAGCATCATTAATACCAATAGTTAAAGCTTCTAATGCAGCCATTTGTGCGATAGAAGTGGCACATGTCACATTGTATTGGTGCACCTTCAATATATGCTTATTGATATTCTCAGGTGCAAATAAGAATCCGATTCTCCAGCCAGTCATTGCGTGTGATTTGGATAGACCATTAATAACAATCGTTTGATCCCTTAAATACGATGCAATGGATACATGTGGTTGGTCATAAACTAACTCACTATAGATTTCATCTGCCAAAATAAAGATGTCCTTTTCGGTAAGCAAATCAGCAATAGCCCTTAGTTCATCCTCTCTTAAACTAACACCAGTTGGATTTGAAGGGTAAGGCAAGACAATGCAGCGAGTGTGTTCGGTTATGTATGGCGCAATGACCTCTGCAGTAAAACGAAATTCATGGTCTCTAATATCGACATAAATTGGTTTTGCGCCACAAAGTTTGATAATGGGCTCGTACCCTGGATAGACTGGTCCAGGTAAAATAACTTCGGAACCCTCATCTAAGATCGTGCGAAATGCAATATCAATCGCTTCGCTAGCACCAACGGTCACGATGATTTCGGATTCAGGTTGATAGCTGAGGTTGTATTTTTCTTTCATAAATTGAGACGCAGCATTTCGAAGTCTTATATCTCCTGCATTATGGGTATAAGAGGTGAAATTCTCATCAATCGATCTCTTTCCTGCCTCTTTAACATGTAAGGGGGTTGGAAAATCAGGCTGACCAATCGTTAATGATATGATATCCTTTGTTCCTGCAACCATATTAGAAAATTTACGTATTCCTGAGATTTCTATACTTTTCACTCGTTCATTTATTAAATGCTCCATCCTGTAACCTCCCTAAGAATATCTCTTTCATTTTATCTTAATCAACGGGTAATTTAAATAGGGTGAAGCAAAAGCAACATATCCAAAGTCAACATCTTCATCGTTTTCAGAAAATATTATTTTGAAAAAATTTAATAAAAATAAGCCTAATTACATTTGTGTTCATGATATAGTAAAGTTAATGATATGAATTAATTAAGTAGGATAGGTAGGTTGAATACGTATGGAAGGTAAAAAAGGAATTTTGCTTGAAAGTGGAACAAATGAATTGGAAATTGTTGAATTTGGAATTGGTCAAAATAAGTTTGGAATTAATGTAATAAAAGTAAGGGAAATTATTAATCCTGTACCTGTTACACAAGTTCCGAATGCACATTCTCATGTACAAGGAATTATTGAATTGCGTGGGGAAGTTCTTCCTGTTATTGATGTTGCAAAAGCGATTGGTTTTCCGCCTTCTGAAATCCCCGAACAAGACAAATTTATCGTTACCGAATTTAATCAACAAAAAATTGTTTTTCATGTACATAGTGTGACACAAATTCATCGTATTTCATGGGATCAAATTGAAAAACCTTCTGACATGTACCAAGGTGCTGAAAGTCAAATTATCGGCGTTATTAAGTTACACGGTGAAATGATTTTATTATTGGATTTTGAAAGAATTGTTGTAGAAATAAATCCTGAATCTGGAATAAATGTGCAGCAAGTTCAGAAGTTGGGTAAAAGAGAACGTTCCATTAAACGCCTTGTTGTAGCAGAAGATTCTCCTCTTCTAAGAAAATTACTTCATGATACGTTGCAGGAAGCCGGATTTGAGTATATTGAGTTTTTTGAAAATGGAAAGGATGCCTTTGATTACTTAGAAAACATTGTAAATAACGGAAAAGAAATAGAAAAAGAGGTTCAACTTCTTATCACAGATATCGAAATGCCAAAAATGGATGGACATCATTTAACGAGAAAAGTGAAAGAACATCAGGAATTAGGGAAATTACCTGTAATTATTTTCTCATCTTTGATCACGGATGATCTTCGTCATAAAGGACAAAAGGTCGGAGCGGATGGACAAATTAGCAAACCAGAAATTGCAGAGCTCATTCTATTAATTGATAGATTGGCTTTATAAATTTCATAAATAAAATAAATAAAAAACAACTTTCATTCATATAGAGTTACACCAATGAAAGTTGTTTTTTTAGTATGTAAAAAGGACGATTTATTAAAAATAACTTTCTCCAAGTTTTTTAAAAACAGGTTTATTATATTTTCTTTTTTGGGGTGAATGAGGAGCAGGTACATCTTCTGTAAATCCAGTATAAGAAGTCAATAGTTTTTTTGCTTGAGTTAAAGAAAGTGTTGCTTTGGGATTTCTAACACAATTATCTAGTTTTCCAAGATGGGGTAGGTTTTCAAAATCACTTTTTGAAGGTGGTAAATGAAAAGTATAATTTCCGCAAGTCACTAATACGTCTGACTGTTGCTGACTATACTTTGGATTATTGGAGTAATGAAGACCGACTTTTGTTGCTTTTCCTTCTTTAATAAGTTTGTGAAGTGCCGTATATTTAAGTTTATATAAAAATTTTGGATTAGGAGCGGTTTTAGCATGACGGTTCACAATGAAAATGGCTCGAGAGAGGTTTTCAACTGTTGAATTTAATTGAGGCTGTGAATAATCATTCCGGTTTGAGGGCAATGTGAAGACTCCTTTCAATGTTTAGGTAAACAATATTCATTTTAAGGTAAAAGAACCTATTGTTTATTATAACCTTTTTATGAATAAAAGAAAATATAAGACACAAAAATTATGCCTAAAAAACAAGTAATGTCTTGAAGTCATAGTACTGTGCGGACAATATAAAAAGGGAATTGGCGGTTTTTAAACGGAATTCCCTCAGATACTTATGAATGATTACGGTTCGATCATGACTACAGTTCCGTTTGGAATACGCTTAGCAAGTTCAAGTACATCTTGGTTATACATACGAACACATCCATGTGAAACAAACCTACCAATCGAGGAAGGATTATTTGTTCCATGGATCCCGTAGCCAGCTTTTGAGAGGGAAAGCCACATAACACCAAATGGTCCACCTGGGTTCGGTTGGCGATTAACAACAACGAATTTGCCAGTTGGTGTTTGGGTTAACATTTTCCCAACTGCAATGGGGTAGGTCTTGATTAATGTTTGATTACGAAAAAGTTTTAGTGTACGGTTATTTTTAGAAATAATGATTTGATAGGGAATGGTTTTTGGATCAGGTAAACCAGGGATCGTGATGGTTTGACCAACATTGATCATATTTAGATTGGTTATTAAAGGGTTGGCTGCTAAAAGCTGAGCAATTGAAACACGATAATCTCTAGAAATGGAGTAAAGAGTTTCTCCTCGCTTGATTGAGTGGATCATAGCCTTCAGTCCTTTCTTCATATTCTTAGAAATTATTTTATGAGTTGAATCGTTAAAAGGTACTTTCTTTTTTGGTTTTATTTATTCTGAAAAAAAGAATGTTATTATGTATATAGGGCTTGATACCGACAAAAAAGGTATTAAATGAAAATAAAGTTACTTTAGATTATATGTTTTGATTTTTGATAAGGAGCGGGGTCATGAAAGAAGAAAAGTGGGCAGTTATTGATATAGGATCCAATACGATTCGTCTTGTTATTTATAAAAAGAATCATTCGGGAAGTTTAAAAGAAGCAGAAAATATAAAAACCGCTGCAAGACTTAGACACTATTTAAATGAAGAAAATGTGTTGCTTCCTGAAGGAACCGACCTATTAATTGATATCTTGAAAGGCTTTAAAGAGATCCTTCAATATCACCAAGTATCAAACATATTTTGTGTAGCCACGGCATCCATTAGACAATCAAAAAATCAACAGGACATTGTCAAACTTGTGAAAGAACAAACAGGATTTGAAATACAAGTTTTTTCAGAAAAAGAGGAAGCATTTTTTGGCTTTTATGCGGTATCACACTCTACACCTATTGATACGGGAATTACCATCGATATGGGGGGAGGTAGTACAGAAATAACTTACTTTAAGAATAGAGAGCTCAAACACTATCATAGTTTTCCATTTGGCGTTGTTTCATTAAAAGAGCAATTCATGAAGAATAATAGAATGACTGATGATGAAAGAGAAAGTCTTAGCGAATTTGTCCTCTCTTCTCTCGAGCAACTTCCCTGGTTAAAAAACTTACAAGTACCTGTGATTGCGATCGGTGGGAGTGCACGAAATATTGCACAAATCGATCAAAATTCAAAGAAATATCCAATTGCTGGAATTCACCAATATGTTATGTCGTATGAAGATTTACAACAAATACAGAATTACCTTGAACGTTTGACTGTTGAGCAGTTAGAAAAGGTAGAGGGTCTTTCAAAGGATCGTGCAGATATCATTGTTCCTTCACTTGAACTGTTTGTTAAACTCTGTGAATATAGTCAATCTTATTCCTTTATGTTCAGTAGAAAAGGTTTAAGAGATGGAATTTCAATGAAAAAAATGGAGACCAATGAAAAACTAATTACGACGACAGATCAGATTATAAATGAAAGTATAAATGAGTTGATTGCCGATTACGGTGTCAATCAGAGCACTGCGTTACATAGAGGAAAGCTTGCAGTGCAGTTATTTGATGAAGTAAGTGTTTTTTATCCCTTTGAGAGCAAGGTGTCATTTGTTGATTTTGTTTATAGAGGGGCTCAACTTTATTATCTTGGAGAATATATAGATGATGATGCGAGTAGTCAACATACTTTTTATTTATTAGCTAATCAATCGATTAATGGTCTATTACATAAAGATCGAGTCAAATTGGCCTTCATTGCCTCTTATAAAAATAAAACATTGTTAAAGCAATATTCAGAGACATTTGAAAGTTGGTTTACGAAAAAAGAGATGGAAGACATTCGTGTTGCAGGTACCCTTGCGAAATTAGCATCTGCACTTGATTCTTCGAAAAGAGCGATTGTTGAAAAAGTTGAACTTGAAAAAGTATCAACAGATTCTTTGCAACTTTTGGTTTATTATAAAGATCATGCATTTGTGGAAAAATATGAAACGGAAAAACATATTCGTCAGTTAGAAAAGGCCCTTAATAAAACCATTGGACTAAAATTTATCCCGATCCAATCATAACGGTTGGTGATAAAAATGTTATGGTAAGATCTATTGTATTTACGAAATCTTTACATAAATTTTACGAATTATTTGTTATGATTTAATTGTCGAATATTGTAAATAAAAGGTGTGTGTCATATGAATTTGGAAACTTTTAATCATCCATCCTATTATAATAATAGGGAAATTAGTTGGTTAGCTTTCAATGAACGTGTGTTACATGAAGCACTAGATAAACGCAATCCATTATTAGAGAGAATAAAATTTTTGGCAATTTTTAGCTCTAACTTAGATGAGTTTTTTATGGTTCGAGTAGCCGGTTTGAAAGATCAAGTAAAAGTTGGTTTTACGAAACCAGAAAATAAAGCGGGTATGACGGCAAAACAACAACTTGGAAAAATATCAGAAATAACACATACGCTAGTAGATCTTCAAGATCGGACTTTTCAAGAGCATATTCTGCCAGCTTTAAAACAAGAAAGTATAAATTTATTGAAAATGGAGCAATTGACGAAAGAACAAAAATCCTTTCTTGAAAACTATTTTGATGAACAAATTTTTCCTGTGTTAACGCCGATGGCCATTGATGCTTATCGTCCGTTTCCAATGCTGTTAAATAAAAGTATCAATTTAGCTGTTTCTATTGAAAGTAATCAAGAGTTGGATAATAAACAGCAACTAGCAATCGTACAAGTTCCATCTGTATTAGGTCGTTTTATTGAGGTCCCTTTCATTGATGGTACTACTAGTTTTGTGCTACTTGAGGACGTAATCTCCTTTTTTAGTGGTAAGCTCTTTTCAGGTTATAAAGTGGTTTCAGTCACGCAATTTCGCATTACTAGAAATGCTGATTTAGAGATCCACGAGGAGGGGGCAAGAGACCTTCTTCAACAAATAGAAAAAGAATTAAAAAAACGCAAATGGGGGGCGGCGGTCCGTCTCGAAATAAAGGCAGAAAAGTTAGATAAGCGTATACTTGGTTATCTGCTTGATGAATTAGAAATAAACGAAGAGGATACCTATTATATTTCTGGTCCTCTAGATAAAACATTTTTATTTTCGTTTTATAAAGTATTTGCGAGTAGAAGGCATGATTTAGCATACGAACCGTTCATTCCGAAGCCATCTTCAGAAATTGAAGGGGATGAAGATATTTTTCAAAATGCTTTAAAACGCGATATGTTGTTTCACCATCCTTATGAATCATTCCAGCCCATACTGGATTTCGTATCAGATGCAGCAAATGATCCGGATGTTTTAGCCATTAAGCAAACTTTATACAGGGTGAGCGGTGATTCTCCTGTCATTGAGGCTTTGAAACGTGCTGCAGAAAATGGAAAACAAGTGACGGTTTTAGTGGAGTTAAAGGCCAGATTTGATGAAGAAAATAATGTGCAGTGGGCAAAGGAATTAGAAAAAGCCGGGTGCCATGTGATTTATGGAATGACCCATTTAAAAACACATAGTAAAATTACTCTTGTTGTTCGCAGAAAAAATGGGAATATCGAACAATTTGTTCATCTTGGTACTGGAAATTATAACGATCAAACGGCGAAGACTTACACTGATTTTGGCTATATCACCACAAAGCATAAATTTGGAATCGATGCTACTCACTTTTTTAACTATTTAAGTGGTTATACGCAAAAGCCTGATTATCATCATCTCGTTGTTGCACCAGATGACATTCGAGGTGAATTTATAAAATTAATCGATAGTGAAATAGAGATCCATAAAAAACATGGCAATGGACATATTATTGCAAAAATGAATTCATTAACAGACAAGAAGCTCATAATAAAGCTATATGAAGCATCAACTGAAGGGGTTAAGATCGAGTTAATTATCCGCGGAATTTGTTGTCTTAAACCTGGAATTGAAAAGGTTAGTGAAAATATTCGTGTGATCAGTATTGTGGGCAGATTCTTAGAACATAGTAGGATCTATTTCTTCCATCAAAATGGAGAAGAAAAAATTTACTTATCTTCTGCGGATATGATGACCAGAAATATGGAAAAGCGTGTGGAGATATTATTTCCAATTTTTGAAGGAAAATTAAAGAAAAAAGTAAAAAACTTCCTTGAGTCTGGAACTTGCTGACAATATGAAATCAAGGGAACAAGATAAACAGGGTGTTTATCATTATGTAAAAAAAGGTGAAAATGAACGGGAAATTGATAGTCAAGCTATTTTAATGGAGGAATGCAACGATATTAGAGAAGTTGTTGAAGATTAAGGTGTATATCCTTCTGTTTTTGACAAACAAAAAGGTAAAAAGAGCAGTTTGGATTTATGCAGCTCTTTTACCTTTTTGTTTTTTTTGATGTATTTTTACAAAAAAGCGAACTAAGTCTTCATGTTGAAGGAAGATTAGAAGATTCTAATGTGAATATCGTTAATTCTGGTTTTGCTAAAAAACGAAAGGGTAAACGTGTTGTTCCGAGGCCTCTATTCACATATAGAGTTAAAGGATTTGCAGAATCACCGATTTCATAAAAGCCCTCCTGGTATAACTGACTATAAGGTGGTGTGATTAAAGCGCCAACAAAAGGGACCTTAACCTGTCCGCCATGACTATGGCCACTCAATTGAAAATGAACACCTTGTCCAACCACTTTTTCTGCAAGATCAGGTTCGTGCGCAAGAAGAATTTTGTATGAATCAGAAGGTAGTTCTTCCATGGCCTCTACTAAATTTGGATTACCGAGCATTGCGTCATCAAGGCCAATAATGTGAATGTAACTTTGATCCGCTAGTTTAATTTCGAATCCTTCATTTTTGAGTACAACAAATCCGCTGTGATCCATAATCGTATGATATAAATCTGTTCCATAACCACCATGATCATGGTTGCCGTAAATAGCAAATTTTCCAAATGGAGCGTTTATTTTTAATAATATCGGGATAATCTGATTACTATTCGCAAATTTATTTGGTTCATCCATTAAATCTCCAGTAAAAAATACAACATCTGGTTTAAGCTGATTGATACGGTCAACTAATTTATTGAGTTGCTCCAGCGTAAATTGAAAACCGAGATGTGTATCGCTGAATTGAATCATTTTGAATTGATTAAAGCCCTGTGGGATGAGGGGATGCGAGATTATATGGCGGGTTATGGCTAATGATTTTGGTTCAATTTCTTTTGCATAATAATATCCACCAGTGCTGGCGACGAGCAGGGAAATGATTGAGCCAAATATTTTTTTTATAAAAATCCTTCGAGATATTTTAGAAGGCATACTCTCTACCAACCCATCTATAAAAGTACTTCTTTACATATTATCAAACGATGAAAGGAAATAGAAGTACTACCTGAAAAACAGGACCATTTTCATGATGTAAAAAGGGGCCATGAAATGTTGGGGTTATTTGCGACATATAGCTATTTAGCCTTGTATTTATGGTATAATGGTTCATTATTTAAAAGGAGGATTCTTAATGGATGTATTGGATATCCTAACGGACTTAGAACATGTGATACCTTTATTTCAACCGATATTCAGTGCAGATGAACATCGAATTATTGGGTATGAAATATTAGGAAGATATGTATCAGATGAAAAGATGGTAAGTTTAGGACCTTTTTTTCTGGATAAAAACATTCCAGATGAATATCGTCTTGAAGTAGATAATGTTGTACTCACAAAGGGTTTAGATAAGGCTGTTTCTTTGGATGAAGATATACTCTTATTTGTAAATAGAGATGTGGATTTACTAGCACATGATAGTGGAGAAGCTTTTTTGCAAGCTTTTATTGCAATTTCAAGAAAAGGGTATTTCTTTGAATCGGATTGTGTTGGTGTTATCAATAGAGGATCCAAAAAAGGAATTTGATCATTTATTGAATTATTATCGTACATACGGGATTAAGATCGCTATTGACAAACTGGGAGATGATAGCAGTCATCTTGATTTAATTGGCCAGGTGAAACCAGATATCGTGAAGGTGGATTTACAACCATTGCGATCAACAAACCCATCGCTCGCCTATAAGGATATTTTATATTCATTATCCATTTTGGCGAGAAAGATTGGTGCGATGCTTTTGTTTAAAAATATTGAAATGATTTATCAACTACAATTTGCTTGGCAACATGGTGGTCGTTATTATCAAGGTTATTATTTGGAAAAACCAGCATGTCATTTTTATTCTCGAGATATTTTGAAAGATAAGTTAAAAGCAGAATTTCATGAATTTATCATGTATGAAAAGAAAAAGCTGGAATCGCTCGTTTTGATCACTGAGAGATTCCATAACCGTCTTCAGGAAATACTTATTAAAAATCGGAAAACATTGGATTACGAAGAATTATTGAAGGTACTTGTGAAAGATTTGGATCAAATCGCTTTAAGAATATATATTTGTGATGAAGACGGATTTCAAAAATCTCCGAATATGTTTAATGAAAATAATCAATGGGTAATCCAATTAGAATATTTACAAAAAAATTGGAGTTGGCGTCCTTATTTTTTAGAAAATATTATTAAAATGAGAAATGATAAAAAAGGAATTCTTTCTGACTTGTATCGTGATATCGAGACAGGTGAAACGATTAGAACTTTTTCATACCCATTAAATACACGTGATTATTTATTTATCGATTTATCCTATGATTTTCTCTATCAAAATGAGAATTTACTCTAAGCATGTCGAAAAATAGATCATTTTAAGTTGTTTTGTAAAAAAAACAAGAATTTAATTCATTTTTTCTTGTACAAACACTTCATTTTATCTTATGCTTGTAATATTGACATGAATAAATTGTGAAAAATTTTTGGTTTAGAAATATGTCAAAGGTAAAACCTAGTAGTAAATACTTGGTTTTTGTTGAAAGGAGAGGGAGCATGTCACAGCTTCAAGGGATAATATCAAGGTTAAAAAATTTACAAGAGCAATCAAATAGTGGAGAACCTTCACAACGATTTTTTGAGGTGAATGGTGAACGAAAATGTCAGGTAACTTATCAACCTAAGAATGAAACATTTGAATTGGAAGTTTATCTAGACAAAGAGAAACCAAAAAGATACCAATTTGATAATATTGATATGATTACAATTGAAATCTTTGATTTAATTCAATAATGTATCTAAAGGAACCCATCTGCGGTTCCTTTTTTTAGATAAGAATGGCCAATACTTCATAGGCAATATCTTTCAAGTAATCGTATTTCTGTTTGAATATTTTTGCCTGTCGGGGCTTTTCAAAGTACTTGTTCGTTTCTTGTAAAAATATATTTTTGTCGGGATGAAAGATAGGTTAGAGAAGCGGATTATGAGAAACTGTGATAAAATATATTGTGGTAAATGATATTTGAGGAGTTTTTCAGCTATGATTAATCTTGGCAATGAGTTTTTGGAAATGAACATCCGTAATTTGATGATTGCTTCTGAGCGGGTAGCTCATGTTCAAGTAGGCAATAGTCTGGAACATGCCCTACTAGTGTTAACGAAAAGTGGATATACAGCCATACCTGTGCTCGACCCGCATTATAGGCTACATGGTCTAATTAGTACTCCCATTATTATGGAATCGATTCTGGGTCTTGAAAGAATTGAATATGAAAAACTTGAACAAAAGAAAGTAGAAGAAGTAATGAACAAAAAGATTCCACATCTCAAAATAGATGCTTCCATTCCAGACTCGATTAAATTATTGGTGGATCATCCCTTTTTATGTGTAGAAAATGATGAAGGTTTGTTTGAGGGTATTTTAACCAGAAGAGCGGTCATGCAACTGCTAAAATGATGAACTTCAAAACAAGGAACATATTTAAGCTCCCAATCAAAAAAAGGGAGCTCTTTTTACACTCTTAAGAAACTATAAAATTGCAGCGCTGGGGAAGTTCAGGTGTAGGGGCAATTTTTAGGAAAACAGTATAAGTGCAACTACGCCTCTGTCTTCGCCTTGCAGGCTCGTCAATCGGCGAGTTTTCTTTATCCTTAGTTTGCATGAAAATAGACATTAGGAACATGATATTTGAATGAAATGTATGTATCATGAGAGATAGAAAGGGTGTTCTTATGGAAAAAGCATTAATGGGAGGGAAATCAACAAAGAAAACAAATCGTCCAATCGTACTTGCGTCAATTATGCTTGCTATGTTTATGGGAGCGATTGAAGCAACGATCGTTTCAACTGCGATGCCAGCAATTGTTGGTGATTTGGGGGGCTTTTCTTTATATAGTTGGGTTTTTTCTTCGTATTTATTAATGAATTCTGTAACTGTTTTAATCTATGGGAAACTGTCCGATTTGTTTGGTAGAAAGCCGATCCTCATTTTTGGTATTATCATGTTTTTGATTGGTTCCATTCTTTGCGGGTTAGCTAATTCAATGACGATGCTGATCATTTTTAGGTTGATCCAAGGATTCGGTGCTGGAGCTGTTACACCCATAGCAACAACGATTGTGGGAGATATTTATTCAAAAGAAGAAAGAGCGAATATACAAGGGTACCTATCAAGTGTATGGGGAATATCTGCCATACTTGGACCAGCACTTGGTGGGATTCTTGTTCAATATGTGAGCTGGCGTTATATTTTTTGGCTTAATATTCCACTAGGAATTGTGTCAATAATTGGTTTAATTCTATTTTTACACGAAAAAGTAGAGCGGAAAAAGCACAATATTGATTATGCAGGAGCCATTTTCCTAACCATTGCTATTTCGACCCTGATGTTTGTGCTTGTAGAAGGTGGAACGAGATGGTCTTGGTTTTCCTATCAGTCAATTCAGTCTCCTATCGATAAGTGTAATTGTATTCATTTTCTTTTATTTTCAAGAACGAAAGGCTAAAGAACCCATTATGCCTTTTTCTATTTGGAAAGAACGATCCATTTTTATTGCCAATATGACATCTTTAACGACAGGTATTATGTTAATTGGAATTTCGAGTTTCTTGCCAACCTTTGTTCAAGGTGTCATGGAGCGATCACCAATTGTTGCAGGATTTACTTTAACAACCATGTCGATTGGTTGGCCGATTGCTTCTAGCATTTGCAGGAAAACTATTGTTGAAAATTGGATTTAGAAAAACGTCTATTTTAGGGGGAGTAGCTCTCGTTTTAGGGAGTGTTATGTTTGTAACCTTAACGAAAGAAATGGGACCGATGTGGGCTGCTGTAGGATCGTTCTTTATTGGTATTGGGATGGGGCTCACTTTGACAGCGTTTATCGTTTCGATTCAGAGTACGGTTGATTGGCAACAACGAGGAATCGCAACAGCATCCAATATGTTTATGAGAAATTTAGGTAATACCATTGGTGCAGCTTTACTTGGTGGAATATTAAATAGTCGACTATTGCAGTATTTTGCAGACCATGGTACCGGGGAAACCGCAAAGCTTGATGTGGATTCCATTAATATATTACTAAACAAAGAAGAAAGAAATAATCTACCTGAAACCATGTTGAAATTACTTCAAGATGGGCTAACAACTTCGCTTCACACTGTCTATTATGTTGTTCTTTTTATTGCTATAATTAGTTTAATATTGATCTTATTGTTGCCCAAAAAACAGAAAAGTTCTACATAATGAGGGTTCAGCCTAGTTAGAAGTTTTTGTTTTTCTTGTTTTCAATGCTTTTGTTTGATAAATTATTAGAAATAAACAACATAAAGTAGGAGGTTAAATCAATGAAAATGATGGATGCAAATGAGATTATCTCATTTATTCAAAATAGCAAGAAATCGACACCAGTAAAAATATACATAAAAGGTGAAATAGAAGGGATTGACTTTGGATCTGATAGCAAAGCCTTTATTAATGGAAAAAGCGGTGTTGTGTTTGGAGAATGGGAAACACTAAATCAAGTATTGGAAGCAAATAAAGCCCAAATTGAAGATTACGTGATTGAAAATGATCGTAGAAATTCAGCCATCCCTTTACTAGATATGAAAAATATTAAGGCTAGAATTGAGCCGGGTGTGATCATCCGTGATCAAGTAGAAATTGGTGATAATGCCGTAATTATGATGGGTGCTTCGATTAATATTGGTGCCGTTATCGGTGAAGGAACAATGATCGATATGAACGTTGTTCTTGGTGGTAGAGCAACAGTAGGGAAAAACTGTCACATTGGGGCAGGCACTGTATTAGCAGGTGTTATTGAGCCACCTTCTGCAAAACCTGTTATTGTAGAAGATGATGTTCTTATTGGAGCAAATTGCGTAGTCTTGGAGGGTGTTACAATAGGGAAAGGCGCTGTTGTTGCTGCAGGTGCTGTTGTGATAAATGACGTCCCACCATATACGGTTGTAGCAGGCACTCCTGCACGTGTCATTAAGGAGATTGATGAGAAAACAAAGTCAAAAACGGAAATTATGCAAGAACTCCGTCAGCTATAATTGGAATTGTGCGTGGACCATTTGTGTTCACGCATATTTTATTCCAATTATCCCGGTTTAACAGGCTGTAATACCCCCACTGATGGAAGTTTTCTTTATAACTCTCCGTATAAATTTTCCTTGATCGATGGAAGCTTTCTTTTTATAAATGTATTTTTGGGGTGTTAAAGAAATGAGGCATTTACTAAAGAAGATAGTCACTGTACAATTATAGATAATTAAATTTATTCTGTATTTATATGATGGTTCTTTTTGTAAGATCAGCATACATCAGCATTCAAATATGATTGAAAGGAAGATATCAAATTGAATTCATTTGTGCAAATTCGTCGTGATCTTCACCAAATTCCTGAACTTGGATTTCAAGAGTTTAAAACACAAGCTTACTTATTATCCTATCTAGATTCATTGCCGCAAGATAGAATACAAATAAAACAGTGGAAAACCGGTATTTTTGTAAAAATAAATGGAACATCACCAGAGAAAACAATAGGTTACCGTGCCGATATAGACGGATTACCTATTGTTGAAGAAACGGATCTACCATTCCATTCTCAGCACGAAACTGAAATGCATGCGTGTGGTCATGATTTCCATATGTCGATCGCTCTAGGTGTATTAACATACTTTGTTCACCATTCCATTAAGGATGATCTCTTATTTATTTTCCAACCCGCAGAAGAAGGACCAGGTGGGGCAGAGCCGATGCTTAAAAGTGAAATTATGAAGGAATGGAAGCCAGACATGATCTTTGCCCTTCATATTGCTCCAGAATATCCAGTAGGTACGATTGCCATTCGTGAGGGGTTGTTGTTTGCTAATACCTCAGAGTTGTTTATTGATTTAAAAGGAAAAGGTGGACATGCTGCCTATCCACATCAAACAAATGACATGATCATTGCCGCCTGTTCATTAGTGACACAACTTCAAACCATTATTTCTAGAAATGTGGATCCACTTGACAGTGCAGTTATTACAATTGGAAAAATCACAAGTGGAACCGTTCAAAATATTATTGCGGAGAAGGCGCGGCTTGATGGAACGATCCGTGCGCTTTCAGCTGAATCTATGGACAAAGTGAAGAAACGTATTGAAAATGTAGTGAGAGGAATCGAAGTAAGTTACCAATGTGAAGCAAAGCTAGATTTCGGTTCTATGTATTATCAAGTGTATAATGAAGCTGAATTAACTAGGGAATTTACGGGGTTTGTTCAAACTCAAACAGATGTAAACGTAATTGAATGTAGGGAAGCGATGACAGGTGAGGATTTTGGTTATATGTTAAAAGAAATTCCTGGTTTCATGTTTTGGCTTGGAGTGGAATCCGAATATGGTCTTCATCATGCAAAGCTAACTCCTAATGAACAAGCCATTGAAACAGCGATCAAAATGATTACAGAATATGTTGAGTATAAGGGAAATAAATAAGAGATAATGTGTATGAATGAAAAACCGAAGTCATTTCGGTTTTTTTCTTGTTGTAGATTTTTAAATCAATATATATATAAATTTCCTTATGATAATATAGGAGCATAATGTTTATTTCTTTTGGAGGAATGAATGGTGAAAAAAGAATTTGCAGTTATTGGTTTAGGTCGTTTTGGTGGCAGTATTTGCCGTACATTAGCTGAACAAGGCATAGAAGTGATGGCTATTGATATTAATGAAGATCGAGTGAATGACTACTCTATGATTGCGTCACATGCAGTTGTAGGTGATTCAACGGATGAAAAGGTATTAAAAGAACTAGGGATTCGTAATTTTGATCATGTGGTTGTTGCAATTGGTGATAATATTCAAGCAAGCATATTAACAACGATCATTTTAAAAGAACATGGTGTTCAAAATATTACCGTTAAAGCTCAAAATGATTATCATGAAAAGGTATTGGTTAAGATTGGTGCTGATCATGTTGTACATCCGGAACGTGATATGGGAAAGAGAATTGCAAATAATATGATTTCCAATAGTGTACTTGATTATTTGGAGCTCTCTGATGAACATAGTATTGTCGAAATTGTGGCAAGTGAAAAAATTGATGGACATTCGATTCTCAATTTAGACATTCGTGCAAAATATGGAATAAACATTGTTGCGATAAAACGAAAAAATGAAATTATTGTTTCTCCTCAAGCAAACGAAATAATCAATGAAAAGGACATTCTAATCGTAATTGGTGCGGATGTAGATATTAATCGTTTTGAGAAAAAGGTATTACAATAAGAAAAGCTCCATCGGCTTAAGACCTCGAGGGGCTAGCCAATGGAACTGGACAATAAAAAAAGCACCCTTAGGGTGCTTTTTTTTTACCCAACATTATACTTCCATAATGATGGGTAAAATCATTGGGCGTCTTTTTGTTTTTTCATACAAGAAAGGAGCTAGAGTGTCTGTAATTTCATTTTTAATTTCGGACCACTGTGTGGTTTTTCGTTCCATTACTTTCGATAAATGTTTGGTGATTAAGCTTTGTGCATCGCTTATTAAATCACCTGATTCTCTCATGTAGACAAAGCCTCGAGAAATAATATCTGGTCCTGCAGAAATTTTGAAATCTTTCATATTGATGCTAACGACAACGACAACGAGACCTTCTTCGGATAAGATTCGACGGTCACGTAATACGATATTGCCAATATCACCAATCCCGCTTCCATCAATATAAACGTTACCAGACGCTATTTTTCCTGCTACTTGAGCTTTATCATGACTAAGGGCAAGCACTTCCCCGTTATCCATAATAAAACAGTTCTCTTCTTTAACACCGCAATCAATTGCTAATTTAGAATGCATTCTTTGCATACGGTATTCACCATGGATTGGCATAAAGAACTTAGGCTTAATCAAGCGGAGCATTAGTTTTTGTTCTTGCTGTCCACCATGTCCGGATGTATGAATATTACTTAATTTTCCATGGATAACTTCCGCACCAGCTCTAGATAACATATTGATTGTCCGGTTAACACTGAGCGTATTACCCGGAATCGGTGAAGATGAGAATACCACCGTATCATTTGGAATAATTTGAATTTGACGATGTGTTCCATTTGCAATTCTAGATAAAGCTGCCATCGGTTCACCTTGTGTGCCTGTACATAGAATCGTTACACGATTTGCAGGAAGTCGGTTCATTTGATGCGCATCAATGAAAGTATCTTTAGGTGCTTGAATATATCCTAGTTCCTGTCCTATTCCAATGGCTGCTTCCATACTTCTACCAAAAACGGCAATTTTTCGTCCATTCGCTGCAGCAGCCTCGGTTACTTGTTGTAAACGGTGGATATTTGAAGCAAAGGTTGCGAAAATGACACGGCCTTCAACTTTTCTGAATATGTCATCAATGGTTTCGCCAACACGTCTTTCCGACATGGTGAACTCGGAAATTTCACTATTCGTACTGTCGGATAATAAACAAAGAACTCCTTCTTTTCCGATTTCAGCCATCTTCGTTAAATTTGCAGATTCACCGACAGGGGTAAAATCAAATTTAAAATCTCCGGTATGAACGATTTGTCCAGGTGGAGTTTTGACCACAATGCCAAATGAATCTGGAATACTGTGGGTTGTGCGGAAAAAAGTAACAGAAGTTTTTCTGAACTTAATGATGTCATCTTCTTTTATTTCAAATAACTTTGCTTGTCTTAACAGGCCGTGCTCTTCTAATTTATTTCTAATTAATGCTAATGCAAGTTTTCCTGCATAAATAGGAATATTAATTTGCTTTAATAAGTAAGGAATACCACCGATGTGGTCTTCATGGCCATGAGTAATAAATAAACCTTTAATCTTTTCTTCGTTTTTTACTAAATAAGAATAGTCAGGAATGACGTAGTCTATACCAAGTAATTCATCTTCAGGGAATTTAATTCCAGCATCAATTACAATAATTTCATCCTGAAATTGGACGGCGTAAGTGTTTTTTCCAATTTCACCAAGCCCTCCAAGGGCAAAAACAGCTGTTTGATCATTTTTTACAAATTTCATAAATTATAGCTCCAATACTTTATAGTCTTCGTTTAGCTTTTCATACTCTAGTACCGCTTCTTCGAGGGGAATAACGATTTCAATATTATAAGGCTTGTCTACCAATTTTTTGCGAATATCCCGTATAGATTCTCCTTCTACGAATATAGTCTTGGTGTTTTCTCGAACCGGAACTTGAGTTTTTGTTTCTTGATAATAAACTTTAAAAATCATACAAATCGCTCCTTAATAAATTCATTAGTGGCTTTATAATGAAATGGTTATGCTAAACCGATATGGTTATTAGTATAAAAGCTTGTAAAGTACAAGTTCAACAAAGTGAAAGTTGTCTTTGTACCTTGGAAGTCATTTTTACCTGCATTCATTAACAAAACCTATTATATATAAAAACAAATCGAAATACATACATTTTATGTCTTTTAATTTGTTTACTTACAATAAGGAAGGAGCCCTTCGCAAGAGTGAAGGGCTCAAATAATCAGGCAATTGATTTTTTCCGCAACATATCGTTCCACTGTTTTAAGAGTTTTTTCTTGAGTCTCTTTAACATTGTGGATCATCTCCTTACTTCTATTTTAAACAATCCTTGTACAAAGTAAAGTAGAAATGAATTATTAAGAAGAGATATCGCTCTTTTTAATGATAGTATATGCAAAATAAACGATCATCTTCATGGATAATGTTGGGAATTATTTCGGTGCAATCTCTTTTTTTATGGTGATTCCAGTCTTGAATGACAAAATAAAGTAAAAAAGTTAATAAATGTTTTGTTGTTTTAATCAAATTCGCTCCGTCGAATTTGCGCCCGGATTTTTATCGAGCTCGCTCGATAAATTCCCCTTAAAAATCCGAGGCATCCGCCGGAGGCTTAACTTCATTCAGCCGGGGTTTGAACCCCCACTGAATCAGAGAGCTTTTTTGCATTCATCCCCCACTTAGAGAAGTGGGGACTTCTGCTGAATGAAGTTAAATCATAATGGCATTTTCCGGCTCTTGCATTGGGTTAGCTTTGTTTATGTGGTCATAAAACATAATTCCGTTTAAGTGATCAATTTCATGTTGAAAAACAATGGCGGGAAGACCTTTTAATCTAAGGGTTACTTCTTTACCAATTGAATCCACGCCCTTAACAGTAATTCTTGCGTATCTTGGTACATAACCTGGATGTGGGTCGTCTACAGATAAACAACCTTCTCCCGATGCAAGATAGGCTTTTTCGACAGAATGGCTGACGATTTTAGGGTTTATAAGTGCGTAGCTGTATAATTGCCCTTTTTCATCTGTAATATGAACGGCAATCATTCTTTTAGACACATTAATTTGCGGAGCTGCTAATCCAACGCCTGGACGCAATTGATATTCAGATGCGATTTTCGGATCTTGACTATTTTGTACATATTCAAGTAATAGATTAAGTATGTTTATATCTTCTTCAGAAGCAGGTAATGTGACATTTTCAGCTACTCTTCTTAATACGGGATGTCCATCTCGAATGATTTCATTCATTGTGATCATTATGTAACACTTCCTCTTAAAAAAATCATGTATTTCAATTTTATCAAAGAAAACGGAAAAAGAGAAGACAACCAGCTTCCCCTTAAACTAATTTATTTCTAAATAGAAGTTTCACTTTATCTTATCAGTGGAGCAATTTTTTATTTTGTGTAGGCCAGAGCCTAAAGCGATAAAGTATTTGAAAAATTATTTAGTGTTCGTGAGCAGTGAGAGGATGATATTAATAGAATGATGCATAATAAACTAAGTAAATTTATTTTGAGAATCAAATGGATCAAATAAAAGTAATTTCTCTATTTATAACACAATAATTATTATAAAATTATTATGATACAGTTATGATATAATCATGATACAGTTTTCAGATAATAGGTAAGTTTTTACTGTAAATACACTTTAAACTTTATGCATAGACATTGACGCATAACGATTATATAGTATACACTAGAAAAAGTTATAAATTGTGTATCAATATTGTTGCAAAATGAATTGATACAGAATATAATGTGTATATCAAAGCAATAATTATTTTTTTATAATAATTAATATTAATTCGATCATTTCTTTTGGTCAATTCGATTTAGTGTGTTAAAGCGATCGAGTTGTAAAGAAAAGAGTATGTAGAAAAAATTAAGAAATAGCATTTAGATACTAATTTTGAGGGAATCTATTAATGACAAAAATAACAAAGAAATGGAAGGATGATTTGGATGGTTTCTAAAACGACGAATATACAAATTGATGCAAACACTCAAGCAGAAAAAATTGCTGAGCAATTTCAAATGCTTCAAATATTAAATGAAGAGGGTAAGATAGTAAATGAAGCAGCAATGCCTGAACTTACTAATGAACAATTACAAGAATTAATGCGTCGTATGGTTTATACACGAATTCTTGATCAACGTTCTATTTCATTAAATAGACAAGGACGTTTAGGATTTTATGCGCCAACTGCTGGCCAAGAGGCTTCGCAATTAGCTTCACAATTTGCCCTTGAAAAAGAAGATTATATTTTACCGGGTTACCGTGATGTTCCACAAATTGTATGGCACGGACTACCATTATCTCAAGCATTTTTATGGTCAAGAGGTCATTTTGAAGGTGGGCAAATTCCAGAAGGTGTTAATGTAGCCATTCCACAAATTATTATTGGTGCTCAGTACGTTCAAACTGCTGGAGTTGCGCTTGGAATGAAAAAACGTGGTGCTAAATCAGTTGCTATCACTTATACAGGTGACGGTGGAACTTCACAGGGTGACTTCTATGAAGGAATGAACTTTGCGGGTGCTTTTAAAGCTCCAGCCATCTTTATTGTTCAAAATAACCAATTTGCTATCTCAACTCCTGTTGAAAAGCAAACTGCTGCAGAAACACTTGCTCAAAAAGCAGTTGCAGCTGGAATTCCAGGAATTCAAGTAGATGGTATGGATCCACTTGCTGTATATGCTGCAGTACATGATGCACGTGAACGTGCAATCAATGGTGAAGGACCAACTCTAATTGAAACGATTACTTATCGTTATGGTCCACATACAATGGCTGGGGATGATCCAACTAGATATCGTACAGAGGAATTAAATAATGAGTGGGAAAAGAAAGATCCTTTAGTTACGATTCCGTAAATTCCTCGAAGAAAAAGGTCTTTGGAATGAAGAAAAGGAAAATGAAGTAATCGAGCAAGCAAAAGAAGATATTAAAGAAGCAATCAAAAAAGCAGATAGTGCTCCAAAACAAAAAGTAACAGACTTAATGTCTATTATGTATGAAGAAATGCCACAAAATTTAAAAGAACAATATGAAATATATACAGAAAAGGAGTCGAAGTAAGCCATGGCGCAAATGACAATGATTCAAGCAATTACTGATGCGTTACGTACAGAACTACGTAATGATCCAAATGTATTAGTGTTTGGAGAAGATGTAGGTGTTAACGGTGGTGTATTCCGTGCAACAGAAGGACTACAAAAAGAATTTGGTGAAGACCGTGTATTTGATACACCTCTTGCTGAGTCTGGAATTGGTGGATTGGCAGTTGGTCTTAGCTTACAAGGTTTCCGACCAGTACCAGAAATTCAATTTTTCGGTTTTGTCTTTGAAGTAATGGACTCCATTTCTGGACAATTAGCTCGTTTGCGTTATCGTACTGGGGGCAAGTATAGTGCACCTGTTACTTTCCGTGCACCATTTGGCGGAGGAGTACATACTCCTGATATGCACGCAGATAGCTTAGAAGGATTAATGGCTCAACAACCTGGATTAAAGGTGGTTATTCCATCTACTCCTTATGATGCAAAAGGTCTACTTATTTCATCCATTCGTGATAATGATCCAGTTATTTTCCTTGAACACATGAAATTATACCGTTCATTCCGTCAAGAAGTTCCTGAAGAGGAATATACCATTCCACTAGGAAAAGCAGAAGTGAAACGTGAAGGTACCGATGTATCAATTATTACTTATGGTGCAATGGTACATGAATCATTAAAAGCAGCTGAAGAGCTAGAAAAAGAAGGTTTTTCTGCAGAAGTGATCGACTTGCGTACAGTGAGCCCAATAGATATTGAAACGATTATTGCTTCAGTAGAAAAAACAGGTCGTGCAATTGTTGTTCAAGAAGCACAAAAACAAGCAGGGATTGCAGCAAATGTTGTTGCTGAAATTAATGATCGTGCCATTTTAAGTCTTGAAGCTCCTGTGTTACGTGTAGCAGCTCCTGACACGATATTCCCGTTCCCTCAAGCTGAATCTGTTTGGTTACCTAATTTTAAAGATGTTATTGAAACAGCTAAAAAGGTTCTAACTTTCTAAAAAAGTTTTTATTTTATACTATAATGCCCTGCTTTTTATTAAAGATGGTACTTTTATTAACATTTGAAAGAAACAACAATAAATTGCAGGGTATTTATGTTGTTTACAATAAAGAATAAGAAATAGATATAATAATTAAAGTCAGTTCAATCGGAAAAACTAATATTAATCTATTTTTATGAACATGACTAAATAGGAGGTTATTTACCAATGTCATTTCAATTTAAAATGCCTGATATAGGTGAAGGAATTCATGAAGGTGAAATTGTAAAATGGTTTGTAAAATCAGGAGATAAAGTTCAAGAAGATGACGTACTATGTGAAATTCAAAATGATAAAGCAGTTGTCGAAATTCCGTCACCAGTAGAAGGAACGGTTGAAGAAGTATTAGTTGGAGAAGGAACGGTTGCAACAGTTGGACAAGTTCTAGTAAATTTGATGCTCCTGGTTATGAAGATTTAAAGTTTAAAGGTGACGAAGAAGAAACACCAGCAGAAGTAAAGAAAGAAGAAGCGCCTGTAGCTGAGACTGCTACGACAAATGAAGGAACAACAGCACCGGTGGAAGTTGATTCGAATCGTCGTGTTATTGCTATGCCTTCAGTACGTAAATATGCTCGTGATAAAGGTGTGAATATCCAACAAGTTGCTGGATCTGGTGATAACGGTCGAGTATTAAAAGAGGATATTGATTCCTTCTTAAATGGTGGAGTACAAGTTGTTTCTGAAACTCCCGCTCAAGCGGCAATAGAAACAGAAGAAATTAATGCACCAGTGGCGGTTTCAATTCCAGAAGGACAATATCCTGAAACTCGTGAAAAAATGAGTGGAATTCGTAAAGCGATTGCCAAAGCAATGGTTAATTCAAAACATACTGCACCACATGTAACATTAATGGATGAAATAGATGTAACGAAACTTGTTGCACACCGTAAGAAATTCAAAGAAGTGGCAGCAAATAAAGGAATCAAACTAACATTCCTTCCTTATGTTGTAAAAGCTTTAACAAGTGCATTGCGTGAATTCCCTGCATTTAAATACTTCACTTGATGATGCAACAAACGAAATTATTCATAAACATTATTATAATATCGGAATTGCTGCTGATACAGATAAAGGTTTATTAGTACCTGTTGTCAAAGATGCAGATCGTAAATCTATTTTCAATATTTCAAATGAAATTAATGAATTAGCTGGAAAAGCTCGTGATGGAAAACTTGCTCCAGATGAAATGAAAGGTGCATCTTGTACGATTTCAAATATTGGTTCTGCTGGTGGACAATGGTTTACTCCAGTCATTAACCATCCAGAAGTAGCAATTCTTGGAATTGGTCGTATTGCTGAAAAACCAATTGTTAGAGATGGTGAAATTGTTGCAGCTCCTGTCTTAGCATTATCTTTAAGCTTTGATCATCGTATGATTGACGGAGCAACAGGACAAAATGCATTAAATCATATTAAACGTTTATTAAATGATCCAGAACTATTATTAATGGAGGCGTAAGACATGGTAGTAGGTGATTTTCCAATTGAAACAGATACTATAGTCATTGGTGCAGGTCCTGGCGGATATGTAGCAGCTATTCGTGCTGCCCAATTAGGTCAAAAAGTTACAATTGTTGAAAAAGAATATGTGGGTGGAGTTTGTTTAAATGTTGGTTGTATTCCATCAAAAGCACTTATTGCGACTGGTCACCGTTATGAAACAGCAAAACATTCTGATCCGTATGGAATTAATGCAGAAAATGTAACAGTTGATTTTTCAAAGGTACAAGCATTTAAAGCTGGTGTTGTTAAAAAGTTAATTGGCGGTGTTGAAGGCTTATTAAAGGGTAATAAAGTGGACATTGTTCGTGGTGAAGCATACTTTGTGGATAGTAATTCACTAAAAGTAATCGGTGAAAAAACTTCACAAACATATAATTTTAAAAATGCAATCATTGCAACTGGTTCTCGTCCGATTGAATTACCAACCTTTAAATATTCAAAACGCGTTCTTAATTCCACAGGTGCTTTGGACTTACAAGAAGTTCCAGAAAAAATCGTCGTGATTGGCGGAGGCGTTATTGGAATCGAACTTGGTGGTGCATATGCTAACTTTGGCACACAAGTAACTGTTTTAGAAGGTGCAGATGATATCTTAAGTGTTGGTTTTGAAAAGCAAATGACTGCTCTTGTTAAGAAAAGCATGAAGAAAAAAGGTGCAGAATTCTTTACAAAAGCAATGGCTAAAGGTGTGGAAGAAACGGAAAACGGCGTTGTTGTCACATTTGAAGTAAAAGGCGAAGAAAAGAAAATAGAAGCTGATTATGTATTCGTAATGGTTGGACGTCGTCCTAATACAGATGAAATGGGTCTTGAACAAGCTGGTGTGAAAATGAGCGACCGTGGAATCATTGAAATTGATAAACAATGCCGCACAAATGTAAGCAATATCTATGCAATTGGTGATGTTGTTCCAGGTCCTCAATTAGCTCATAAAGCGTCTTATGAAGCTAAAATTGCTGCTGAAGCAATTGCTGGACATTCATCTGAAATTGATTATTTAGGAATTCCAGCTGTTGTATTCTCAGATCCTGAACTTGCAACGGTTGGTTATACTGAAAAAGAGGCAAAAGATGAAGGAATTGAAGTTATCAGCAGCAAAATTCCCATTATGCAGGAAATGGTCGTGCCTTGTCACTAGATAGCACAGACGGCTTTGTGAAATTAGTCACTCGTAAAGAAGACGGTCTTGTTATTGGTGCTCAAATTGCCGGTGCAAATGCATCTGATATTATTTCTGAATTAGGATTAGCTATTGAAGCTGGAATGACTGCAGAAGATATAGCATTAACGATTCATGCACATCCAACACTTGGAGAAATGACAATGGAAGCAGCAGAAGTTGCTTTAGGTTCTCCTATTCATGTATTGAAATAAATCCTTAGAAGGTCCTTCTCAATCAGAGAAGGACCTTTCTTTTGCAAAATCTCAATTCATTCATAAGGCTTAGCCATTTTAATTAGATCTTTTTTAAGGAGAATTTATCGAGCGAGTTCTATAAAAATTCGGGCGCAAATTCGACGGAGTGAATTTGATTAAGATGAAGATAATGCATTGGAAACAGGTGTAACAATTTCTTCTACTGTTGCTTTTCCTTCAATTACAACGATCACTTCATTATTATAAAAAACAATAAGTGCAGGACAATGATCAATTTGAAATGTTTCGAAATACTTTTTTGAATCAGAAGTAGTGAAAATTTTCATATCTTTTATTTCCTCTGGATAATCTCTTTTTAATTCAATTAAGGCATCATAGTAGGAAACTTCCCGCTCATATTCCTCTTCATCAGAAAAAAATATTAGTTGTTTCGTGTTTTGATCAAACGCTAAACTTGATCGTAATTGTTTATGATTGTCACAAGATACCATAAAAAATAGGGCGAAAGCCATTATTAAGAACGGTTTCCCTTTCATTTTCTATTGCCTCACTTTACTGATAATGCTGTAATAATATTCTAATCAGCTAGTAATATGGTAGCACAGAAAATTAACTTTACTGGTCTTTTTATTCAAATGTTACATAAATGAAAAATAAGTAAGCCTCTATTTACATATAGTATAGTAGCTATAAGAATGAATGCTAGGGTAATGGTGGTGACGCTACATGCGAATTTATTCAGTTGTGATCATACAATTTATCATTTGGAGTGGCTTTACTTTAATTGAATGGCTCTCAACATATGATTGGTTTGTATATAAAATAATCATGTTTTTTATCTTTTTTTATCTAGCCATTACAATTGGAAATCAAATTCTACGGTCTTCTAGAAAAACCATGGCCATTACGGTACTCAGTTTATTCCTTTATAACACGATGCATATACTTATGATCATCTTTATTTAAGTTGTCGTATTGGATAAGTTTTATTAATAACTACAATTAAAAGATATTATTTAACGAACCATCATTTTTGACGGGAAAAATACATTATCCGTCCGTTAAATAATTGAAGATCACCTTGTAGTTGTTTTGCAATAAATTTACAAAATTCATTTGCTTTTCCTTTATCGCCATGGGTAGAGCTGCTAGGTAAAGTGATTTGTATGTAAGTTTGCTTATGCGGATTACCATTTTCATCGTTTGTGGTTTCTTGCTTAATTCCTATCAGAATCGAATGATAGCGATCTTGCTTGGAGTAAAGGTGAAACGAGTTATCCTGTTGATTTGGAAGTTCTTTAATTTCATAAGGGAAGGCAGCTTGATCGTACTTCCAATCTATTTGTGTCCCTGTTTTAGACGTAATTTTTTTATAGTAATGAAAAAGTGTTTTTAATTCATCTTTAGTAATGGCAGTCTGTGAGGAATTTGAAACGAGTTTAATATATGCTTTCCTTGTCATGTTGATCTCCGTCCTTTCAAAAATATATCTTTTATCTTCCACATTGTAACATTGTTCAAAAATTTATGAAAATTTAGAAAAATTTTTCAAAATAGATTGCATATAATACCCATTTCAAAATATAATGGTATTCTAAAGATATTTTCATGAGAGGAGAGACTAGAATGTTAATATTCGAAAAACTCTATGATGAAGATGAAAATGTAAAAGTTCGTTTTGTAGGATTTACAACTGAACGTACTCGGTATGATTTTGGGATTGTTTATACGAACTTATTTTTTGGTAAACCTCTTGTAGTATGTATGCAAACTGGCCGTTCTGCACTCCTCGATCCTAGTGATCTCGCTGATAAGGAATATTTACAAATTATCTTTAAAATGAATGATCTACAGGAAGCGGCCGATTTAGCAGAATTTTTTCTAGAAACCTTACCCAGTATGCCATATGAACCAGAATATTATTAAACAGATATTTATACTTTTACAGACAATCGAAAAGTGTGATCTTTGGTCAGAGTCGTTCATCCAAAGATTACGCTATTTTTATTTTAGGTCATGGAATAGAAAATAGGAATTAGTAATCATATTTATATTAAATGTGTTATACAATTTAGGCTTGATTTTTTATTAATGCTATATTATTATGTATTTAAAGAGAAGAAAAACGCTTACAAAATAGCTTAAAAGAATATATAATTAATAGGAGATGAAATCATGGGTACTATCGTATGCCAAGAATGTGAATCAACAATCGGTCAATTTGAAGATGAGAAAGTAACGGTCCTATATTCATCAAGTTGTAATTGTACTAAGCACGAAAATTTCGAAGAGACAAAATAATCATGAATGTCTAAATAAATAGCTACATTGATAAGCATGTTGAACACATGCTTTTTTTCGTTCTATAAAAGGACAATAAAAGAACAAGCCCTTTCAAATATGAAAGGGCTTGTTCTTTTATTGTATGGCTCTATGTTCTTTTGTGACGCGAAGCATTTTAAAATCATAATCTTCAGGTCCTTGAACTGGGAGGCCTGCTTCCATATTCTTTTTAATATAGCTCAGGTTGTCCTCGGTAATGATTTCACCAGGGATAAAAATTGGAATTCCTGGTGGGTATACCATAATAAACTCAGCAATAACCCTTCCTTCAGAATCATCAAAAGGAACAAGTTCAGTTTCAGAATAAAAAGCATCCCGTGGTGAAACAGCCAGTAATGGAATGTTTGGAAGAAGGACCTGAGTATCAATTTTCTCTGCAAGTGAGTATCTTTCATCAGCTAAATGTTTAAGAGCCGAAACTAAAATATCCGCTTCCTTTTCAGTATCGCCAGTGGTAATGATACAAAGGATATTATACAAATCAGACATTTCAACTTCAATATTATAATGTGCTCTTAACCAAATTTCCACATCATTTCCTGATAAACCGAGGTTCTTTACTGAAATGATTAGTTTTGTTGGGTCGTAATCGTAAGCCGCCTCTGTCTCTAATATTTCTTCTCCTACACAAGTTAAATGCTCTATTTCATTAATTTGCTTGCGTATCGAGTTAGCAAGTTGAATTGTATGATCTAAAAGCTCTTTTCCATGTGTAGCAAGTTCTTTTCTAGCTACATCCAATGATGCTAATAACAAATAGGATGTTGAGGTGGTTGTCAGCATACTTAATACAGCTTGAACTCTCTTATAAGAAACAAGGTTGCCTTTTACATTTAGGATGGAACTTTGAGTCATGGATCCACCTAATTTATGAACACTTGTTGCAGCCATATCCGCGCCCGCTTGCATGGCCGATAAGGGAAGTTCGTCATGAAAGTGAATGTGAACCCCATGGGCTTCATCGACTAATACGGGAATATGATAAGAGTGTGCAATATCTACAATACTTTTTAGATCAGCTGATACACCAAAGTAAGTTGGGTTAATCACTAAGAGTGCTTTCGCATCTGGATGCTGTTCAAGTGCGCTCTTTACTGAATGTATGGAGATACCGTGAGATATTCCAAGTGCTTTGTCAATCTCAGGGTGTATGAAAATCGGAATAGCGCCAGATAATATAACCGCTGACATGATGGATTTATGAACATTACGTGGAACAATAATTTTATCGCCAGGCCCACAAACGGACATAATCATTGTCATGATCGCACCACTTGTTCCTTGAACAGAGAAAAAGGTATGGTCAGCATTGAAGGCTTCGGCTGCAAGGTCTTGGGCCTCTTTAATAATCCCTTTTGGTTGATGTAAGTCATCTAGGGGGGCAATATTAATTAAGTCCATGGATAATGCGTTATCTCCAATGAATTCACGAAATTCAGGAGCCATTCCTTTTCCTTTTTTATGACCTGGTATATGGAATTGAACAGGATTTTTCTTTATATGTTCTAGTAACCCGCTAAATAACGGTGTATTTTGTTGGGACAATTATTCATTCCACCTTTTTTATCAAATTTCATCGTTTTGAATTTGTTAATAAAATGATTTTAAAATCAAAAATAAATTATAGCACTAATATAATAATTTGCATAGATTTTGTTCTATTATTTTTTTAGAGGAGCCATCCGTGTGCGATGATAGAATTTTTGTAAAACAAGTGATTCTTGTTATTATTATATTAAGATTGCCATTCAAGAACATGTTCCAATTATTTCTATGACTGGTGGAAATCCAATGCCTTTCTTCGAGCAATTAACAGGGTGGTGATGTGAAGAAATGAGTAGGATGATCTCTAAAAAGGATAAGATTTATGACAAGTAGTTAAAGGATTTAAACACGAAATAATAGAGTAGAGGATGAGTAAAGTGGAATACCAATATCCAATTGATCATGATTGGTCAACAGATGAAATGATTGATATCATTCATTTTTATGAGGCAATTGAAAGAGCATATGAAAAGGGAGTTCAACGTGATCAATTGCTCTCAATTTATAGAAGGTTTAAAGAGATTGTGCCAAGTATTGCCCAAGAAAAGAAGCTTTGTTCAGAATTTGAAGGGTTAAGTGGTTATTCACCATACAGAACCATGAAAAAAGTAAAAGAATCTAATTCTGACGTGATAATTAGAATGCAATCGTAATAGACTGCATATAATGAAAAACAAACAAAAAACCACCTAAAAAATGAATGTTTAGGTGGTTTTGTGCCAAAATAATTATATGAAATTTAAAATCGATTTAGACCATTTTGTAAAGAAATAATACTTTCTTTAAAACAAAATCTGTTTGATCCAGAAATTGTTGTGTTGACATGTGAACGGCTTCTTCTCTTGGGATTTGATAGCCACATAAAATTTCTGCTTTTTTAACTGTTTGCAATCGTAGAAACATGTTCGTTAAATCTTCTTTTGTGAGTTGATCATGTTTAAGTACATCGGGTTTCATGTGGTCAATTGACCATACAAAATCTTTTGGAATATCCTGATAAATTTGATCAATGTGAGACTGAAGTTTAATGGCAAATTCTGTTTTTTGAGGGGCTTCATAGATCATAGCAAACCAAATAAATATATGGGATTCCCATAAACCAATTTGAAAATGGGGTAACATTTTATAGCCTCTTTTACTATTAGAAAAGGCTACCCAAGTATCATTTGGAGGATTAATCGTCCTACGAGCATGCTTTGCTACATGTGGAAACATTTCTTCACCAAGCAACGAAGATAATGTCGGTGCAAAATGAAAACCAAGGGCATCTAGCTTGGGTCGTATATTCGATATTAAAGCATTCATCCGCGGTTCAAGCCCATCTATTGAAAATACATCAAAGTCAGAATGATTTAATCCTATAAAAGTCATTTTTATACCTCCTAGTGCTTTGTCAAATATTGTAGCATAAATAGAAATAAACTATAAGCTGGTTGTTTTATTAAAAAGGATGCAGTTTTTTTGATAGGCAAGAGTGCAAATTTGTTGCAAGAATTAGATTTTCCACATAATATAGTAATACAAATAATCAGATTATTAAATAAGATCTTGGAAGGGGTGCACTGTCAATGAAACAACTTATTAATTCAGTAAAGAAAGAGTCAGTAGAGAAGGAAAGAACTGCGATTTTAAGATTAGAAATGGATTATGAATTGGCCATCCTTTTTGAAGCAATGGGAGAAAATAATGAAAATCAAAAAAGCGAAAGTAAAGAAAGACTAGAAAAGATTAGACAGGAGCTTCTTACTTTAAAAGCTCTATAAACAAGAGAAACTAAGAAAGAAAAGAGATTATCATGACAATATCTATCGAGTAGAAACGAACTCTTTTAAGATATAAGGGAGTTCGTTTTTTGTGTTATAAAGATTAAATAAGGTTTCAATTAGAAAAAAATAGACTAGAATATTATTATCTTGATTATTTCGTGGAGGGTTATTATGTCGAATTGGATTGAATTGGATTTAAAAGTGAAAGAATGGGTAAGGGAAGCGGGTCAGTTGATTAAGAATTCTTTTTCCAAAACATTAACTATACAAACGAAATCAAATCAAAATGATCTCGTTACTGAAATTGATAAAAAAACAGAACAGTTTTTTATTAATAAAATTCGGGAGACCTATCCTCATCATAAAATTGTCGGTGAAGAAGGATTGGGTGATAAGATTACTAGTGAGAATGGGATTATTTGGATTATTGATCCAATTGATGGAACCACGAATTTTGTTCATATGCAGCGAAACTTTGCCATTTCAATTGGGATTTATGAAGATGGTGTTGGACAAATTGGGATCATCTATGATGTTATTCGGGATGAACTGTATCATACGATAAAAAATAATGGTGTATATATGAATGATATTGCTTTAAAACCTTTAGAAGAGGTAAATATTTCTGAAGCGATTATCGGCATGAATGCAACGTGGGTAACTGAAAATAAACGAATAGATCCTTCGGTACTAGGAGCGCTTGTAAAAGACGTGAGGGGGACAAGGTCCTATGGTAGTGCAGCAATTGAATTGGCTTCAGTGGCTGCAGGTAGACTGGATGCACATATTTCCTTGCGTTTAGCACCTTGGGATTTTGCCGCGGGAAAAATATTAGTGGAAGAATTAGGTGGGATTGTCACAGATTTAAGAGGAAACCCACTGAAAATGCTGGAACAAAATACAATTATTGTTTCAAAACCCGGTCTCCATGAAACCATCATGAAAAAATATTTGAATAATGGAAACTGGTGAAAACATGTTTTTGATCTTAGTTTGAGCTAAGAGACTCAGCTTTTAAATGAGGGAAACTGGTTAAAGAAAACCATTTTCCCTCATTTTTTTCTTGGTGATAAATCCTATTCCCATCACTAGTATAAACAACAATATACAAGAAATAATTCCAATTATGCTTCTTTCTGCAACGGAAATTCCAATTCCCATTATGCATGATGTAGCAACTAAAGCAAATAATAAAAATAACGATTTAATTTTTTTCATCGTGATCTCCTAAATGTTTATTAGGACAATTAAGAATAATGAATCAATTGTCTATATACATTTTACACAAAAAAAGTTTATTTTACTACTACATTGTGATATAATGTCTCAGTTAAGCCTCGGAATATTCGGGTAGAAATTGGGTCTACCCTTTAGATACAGGCATTCGTTTCACCCTTAATGAAGGTAGGAGGAAATTTTTTTGAAACTTAGAGAAGATGTTCGTAATATTGCAATCATTGCCCACGTAGACCATGGTAAAACAACATTAGTGGATCAGTTGTTAAAGCAATCTGGTACATTTCGTTCAAATGAGCATGTAGAAGAACGGGCTATGGATTCCGGTGATATAGAAAGAGAACGTGGTATTACCATTTTAGCAAAGAATACAGCGATTCAGTATGAAGATACAAGAATCAACATTCTTGATACACCAGGACATGCCGATTTTGGTGGTGAAGTAGAACGAATTATGAAAATGGTTGATGGTGTTGTATTAGTTGTTGATGCATACGAAGGTTGTATGCCACAAACTCGTTTCGTGCTTAAAAAAGCATTGGAGCAAAAATTAACAACAATCGTTGTTGTGAACAAAATTGACCGTGATTTTGCTCGACCAGCAGAAGTAGTTGATGAAGTCATTGATTTATTTATTGAACTAGGTGCAGAAGAAGATCAACTAGATTTCCCAGTTGTTTATGCATCTGCTATCAACGGAACAGCAAGCGTGGATCCAGAAAAACAAGATGAAAACATGAAATCATTATACGATACGATTTTGGAACATACTCCTGCTCCAATCGATAATCGTGAAGAGCCACTTCAATTTCAAGTTGCCCTGTTAGATTATAATGACTTTGTCGGTAGAATTGGTATTGGCCGTGTTTTCCGTGGTACGATCCACGTTGGACAGCAAGTGGCTTTAATGAAGCTTGATGGATCAGTAAAACAATTTAGGGTTACAAAATTAATGGGCTTTTTTGGCTTAAAACGTCTAGAAATTGAGGAAGCTTATGCGGGTGATTTAATCGCTGTTTCTGGTATGGAAGACATTAATGTCGGTGAAACGGTTTGTCCGGTAGAGCATCAAGAAGCACTACCAATTTTAAGAATTGATGAACCAACGTTACAAATGGAATTTGTTGTTAATAATAGCCCGTTTGCTGGTCGTGAGGGAAAATATGTGACTTCACGAAAAATTGAAGAAAGACTTCGTGCGCAACTTCAAACGGATGTGAGTTTACGTGTAGATAATACGGATTCTCCTGATGCATGGATCGTATCTGGACGTGGTGAATTGCATTTGTCGATTTTAATTGAAAACATGCGTCGTGAAGGTTTTGAACTTCAAGTATCTAAACCAGAAGTAATTGTTAGAGTTATTGATGGTGTTCGTTGCGAACCAGTTGAACGAGTTCAAATTGATGTCCCTGAAGAGCATACAGGATCGGTTATGGAATCGATTGGTGCACGTAAAGGCGAAATGCTTGATATGATTAACAATGGAAGTGGGCAAGTTCGTCTTATTTTTAATGTACCTGCAAGAGGCTTGATTGGGTATACTACTGAATTTTTAACGTTGACGCGTGGATACGGTATTATGAACCATACATTTGACAGTTATCAACCGATGGCATCAGGTCAAGTAGGTGGTAGACGTCAAGGTGTCCTTGTTTCAATGGAAAATGGCAAATCAACTACTTATGGAATTATGGGAGTAGAAGACCGTGGTATTATTTTTGTTGATTCAGGCACAGAGATCTATGAAGGAATGATTGTTGGCGAACATAGTCGTGAAAATGATCTTACGGTTAACATTACAAAAATGAAACAAAAGACAAATATTCGCTCTGCTAACAAGGATATGACAAATGTAATGAAAAAACCACGTATTTTAACATTGGAAGAATCATTGGCATACTTAAATGAAGACGAATATTGTGAAGTTACACCAGAATCGATTCGTTTGCGCAAAAAAATTCTTGATAAGAATGAACGTGAAAAATCAGGAAAAAGGAAAAAGTCTGTAGAGGCATAATATAGAAATACAAAAAGGGAGACATTTTGTCTTCCTTTTTTATGTGTATAAAATAAGAGGCCATGTGTTTGATGTATTTAAAGAGATGAGGATTTTGTTTTCATTTATTTAGCAACGCTTGCAATTTTCTGAATAAATAGAGTATAGTAAATTTTAGATAAACAGATGAACTGGGGGATAAAAGGGAATGGATATATCAGAAAGACTATCTTTTTTTGCTGCCTTATATAAGGTGGATGAAAATTCCGATTTGGGGATGTGGCTTTTATATTTGACGATTTTATTCCTTAGTATTCTCGTTTTTAAATTAGGTTTTGCTCAAAAGCTCCCTTTGTTAAAATCCGTTATTATTTATCTTTTTCTTGTATTTGGTTGTTCATTTTTAACGTTTCTAGGTATCTTCCTTCCAATTGCAGAGGGGCTAGTTGTGGCATCGCTTATTTTGATTATTTATAAAATTCGCCTTTATCGATATAAAAAATACGAAAATCATGCGGGATAGGAGACGGAGAAAATTGATGAATTCTGTTCAGGATGCATTGTATAATTGGCTGACGATTAAAGTTGTTTGTGATGAAAGACCGACAGATAAAGCTGCAGTGGAAACAGAAAGTATGTTTTTAGCCATTTTAGAAGAGGACCATAAGGTATCTGATATTACGATTGAAGTTGATGATGTCATGTATCATATTTCTTATGTTAAGGGCAAGGAAATATTTAAAACGCGTTTTCCAAGGGAATTAATTGAAGTCATGATTAATCAAATAAAAGATTCTCCAGAAAAGTATGTGAATTACCCAAATTAAAAGTCTCTACATAGTGTAGAGACTTTTTTATCCGTGATTAATCCCATTCATTCTGCTGTTTCTTACTCCGATATAGTTGGAAATTTCCGGTTGCTATTCTTTGTTCTGTTCTTGCTGTAATTCGACTTGAGCAAGATTCACACATATAAGTGGATATTGGTCTATTTCGTAGCCGTTTGGCTTGAAAGGAATCATCCTTAAGGTTTTCGATTTTATCACATATCACGCATTTCACTTTCATAAACGTACACCTCATAAAATTCAATTCGATTTTTCTCTAAAAAAGAAGATAATATACTTTTTCTCACTTCAAAGTTTATCCAAATACTTCATACTGTCATTCATCCTATTTACTTATATTATATATTATGTTTACATTTCTTTCGAATTTTTTTTAAATTCTCGTTTTTTAATGGGATGGTTGCAAGTATGAAGTTTTGATAATATGATTAAGTAGTAAAAAGGAGGGGTTTTTAATGGTAAACCAAGTAGAACCATGTTTAACTCAGCAATTATTTGATTATTTACAAAAGGAACGCTTTGTACTGCTTTCTACTGTTGATTTTGAAACAGGGGGACCAAATGTAAGTGCGCTGTCTTGGGTGCTTGCAAAGAATAAACAAACCATTGTTTTTGCCGTTGATAATCGTTCTCGTATAATTCAAAATATCAAACATAACAATAAAGTGGTGATTAATGTAATTGTTGAAGAATCATCCTATTCCATTAGTGGGTACGTCACCATTCAAGAAGAAAAAATTAGTGGAATCCCATTACCATTAGCGCTCATGAAGCTAAATATAAAAGAGGTTAGAGATGTTATGTTTTATGGGTCAAAAATTACGATACAACCTGAGTATGGTAAAACATATGATCTGGAGGCCGCTTCAAGACTGGATCATCAAGTTATGGATGCAATGCAAAAAGCTTAGTCATTTGACTAAGCTACTTTTGATGATTGGATTGTTCCTGCTGATATTTCTCAAGGTTTTGATCTTCTTTGTTATTTAATTTGTTATTTAGTTTTTCTAGAGTATTTTTGGATTTGGGATTTACCAAGTCAGCGGGAATTTCAGGCATTAGACGTCCAGAGATATCTGCTAACTCATTCAAAATACCTTGGATAGGCTTGCCGTTACGAATATCTTCACTGACTTCTTTTAAACGTGCATTCAAATCAGGATCAGCCACTACGACTGCTGTTGCTCCATGTGGATCATTTTTTAAGCTTTCTGTAACTGAATATTTAATGGATCCAACCTCTGATCGATCTAAATTTTTATTAACATCAATTCCCACAATGGCATAAGGGCCTAAAACAACTGCTGTTGCATCATTCACATTTGGAATGCTTGTGGAAAGCTCCACTAAATGTTGAGAAATCTCTTGCCCTGTTTGTTTATCAACATCTTGAATCGTGGTGTTTTTAACACTTACAACATTTTGCTTTGTTTCGGCAACTTCGTTTTTGGTAGCACTACATCCACAAATCGTTAATAAACAAATAAAAAGGAAAAGATAAGCCTTCAAAATAAACACCTCCTAAAAATAGTGCATCCATTTCACCTTACGGGATTAAACCTTTTTTAATAATTCCTAGAATCATTACTAGTTATTGTGCAAAATACCTTCTAACTTTATACGGGAATTCATATATTTTAACAAAGTTCTAACTGCTCTGTGCTAGAAATATGAGGCGAAGGGATGTGACAACCTGAGAAGGTATGTATTTCAATTTAGGGCTCTGTGAAGATATAGTATATAAACTCTGCGTATAACGGATGAACAGTGACACTGTGAGAAAGAATGCAGGAGAAAGGGTCTAAACACAACTGTTCGTCAAAGAGAAAAAAGAAAAGCGCATCATAGCACAAAGAACACATAGGAGCAGGAGGCATCTAATTGAGTAAAATATACGTGTTAGATACGAATGTGTTACTACAGGATCCAAATTCCATTTTTTCATTTGAAGAAAATGAAGTGATTATACCTGCTGTCGTGCTTGAAGAAGTTGATTCCAAAAAACGTTATATGGATGAAATTGGTCGAAATGCTAGGCAAGTTGCAAGACTCATTGATAATATGCGCGAAACTGGAAAACTTCATGAAGGTGTTCTATTGGAAAATGGTGGGCAAATTAGAATTGAATTAAATCATCGATCTTTTCATCAACTTCAAGAAATATTTATTGAAAAAACAAATGATAATCGCATACTAGCTGTTGCCAAAAATTTATCACTTGAAGAAGAAACAAAAGAAAATGGTCGACAGGTTATCTTAGTTAGTAAGGATGCACTTGTCAGAGTTAAGGCAGATGCGATTGGACTGGTTTCGGAGGATTTTCTTAGTGATCGAGTTGTAGAAAATGATCATATTTATACAGGGTTTTTAAATATCTATATAGAAACGGAATTACTAAATCGATTTTATGAACAAGGTGAACTGCCCTTAACAGATATTGCGAACCATCCTTTTTATCCAAACCAGTTTATTCTGATTAAGGATGCTCTAGGTTCATCGTCCTCAGCTATTGGTATTGTTGATCAAATGGCACAAAAAGTGAAAAAACTAATCTTTGACCATGACCACATTTGGGGAATTAAACCGCGAAATGTTCAACAAACCATGGCTGTAGAACTATTGTTAAGAAAGGATTTACCGCTTGTAACACTCATCGGGAAAGCAGGAACTGGAAAAACACTATTAGCTCTTGCAGCAGGTTTAATGCAGACTGAGGATTTAGGTGATTTTAAAAAGTTACTTGTTGCACGACCCATTGTACCAGTTGGAAAAGATCTAGGTTATCTTCCTGGAGAAAAACAAGAGAAATTGAGACCATGGATGCAACCGATATATGATAATTTGGAGTACTTATTTAATGCAAAGAAGCCAGGTGAATTAGAAGCCATTCTTGCAGGAATGGGCTCGATTGAGGTCGAGGCATTAACTTATATACGAGGGAGAAGTATTCCAGATCAATATATTATTATTGATGAAGCACAAAATTTATCTAAACATGAAGTAAAAACGATTCTAACAAGGGTAGGAGAAGGCAGTAAAATTGTTTTAATGGGAGATCCTGAACAAATCGACCATCCTTATTTGGATGCCTATAATAACGGCCTTACATATGTGGTCGAAAAATTTAAGGATCAGAAAATAGCAGGTCATGTAAGGCTAGTTAAGGGAGAGCGATCCGGTCTAGCCCAATTAGCTGCAGATTTATTGTAAGGAGAGAAAAAAGAAGAGAAAGCACTGGCTTTCTCTTCTTTTTTAAAAAATTTCTAGTCAATGCGGAAATTTCTAACATTTTTAATAGGATTTTGTTTGTTACTACCATCACCAAAGTATACATGGATAGGACCGTCTTCTTTAAGTGGTTTTCCAATACTTGAAAAGCAAAGAATAAGTTCTTTTGCCTCTTCAATAGGAATTGGATACTTGTTGTCAATACTTTCGATCACAACCGTTTTTGCTTCCTCATAAGGCTCTGCATTTTGCAAGAAGGGCTCAAAACGAATTCCAAACGTTCCAGTTAATAGAAGCTCTTTCACATATTTCTTTTCAGTTTTTACTACAGAAGGAACCGTAGCACCTTCCATAATTTCACGATCCCAATGCTTAGAGATTGATTTTGTATATTCCTCTAATTCATTGACTTTGTTTTTCTTTTCATCAAAAAAAGTAGTTAATTCCAGTTTTCTTTCATCAAAGATCCAAACGCTTGGATCGAGCGTAATCGAAAATTTAACCTTTCCATTAACCAAAATAATATTTTCCATTTTGTCCTCCTATTATACATAACTCATAAAAAATTATACCCCATTAAAAGGTGACTGTCATGGAATCGGGGTTAGTGTAAAATATAAAAGGTGACGTTATAAACCTACTTGTTCAACTTCGTCAGAGTCTTTCTCTATTATTTCTTGCATTTTTCAATATTAACGTTTAAAATTTAAAGACAAGATAATCGCTCGGAAACGGGGGGGTCAAAATTGGCTTCTGAAATGACCATTGATCATAAAGAAAAAGCAAATTCCATATTAAAAGCAGATGCTAATAAAATATTAAAACTGATTAAAGTGCAGATGGATAATCTCACAATGCCACAATGCCCTCTTTATGAAGATGTATTGGATACACAAATGTTTGGTTTATCACGAGAAATAGATTTTGCAGTTCGTCTTGGACTTATTGATGAAAAGAACGGAAAAATTCTTTTAGATGAATTAGAAACAGAACTTTTACTGTTACATGAGTCGTCAATAAAAAAATAACGAAAAGACTCAAACATTGAATGGATCTTGTTTGAGTCTTTTTACCTATAGAATCTATACGTAATATTTATAAGTGTATTTATATAATGAGGTAATTTTCTAAGAAATTAAAATAGTCATTGCAACGTATTCATGAGATTAGTACGATAAGTAAAATGCAATTTTCCTCTTTAAATAAACATTTTCTTCTCTCAGTAGGCAGGATATTTGATAGTATAGTAGAATAAATATAACAACTTTAGAAGACGAGGGAAGAGGTTGGATGTTAAAAAGAATCTTAAAATCATATGATTATTCCTTAATTGTCGTTCTAGCCATGTTAACAATTTTTGGCCTTATTATGATTTATAGTGCAAGTATGGTTTCTGCGGTTCAACGATATGGATGGGAGAGTGATTTCTTCTATCAAAAACAGAAAATGAACATTATTATTTCAATGTTTGTATTTATTTTCACAGCATTAGTTCCATATAAAATACTGCAAAGTAAAAAAGTATTAGTCCCTATGGTTTTTCTGTCTTTATTTGGATTAGGTGGTTTATTTGTTTTTGGGCATGTAGCTGGTAATGCCCAAAGTTGGTTTAAAGTTGGAACATCAAGTTTACAACCTTCAGAATTTGTCAAGTTATGTGTTATTATTTACTTGTCTGCTGTATATGCTAAGAAACAAGCCTATATAAATGAATTCAATAAAGGGGTTGTACCCCCATTAGTCTATTTAGTTCTTGTCATTGGGTTAGTAGCAATACAACCTGATGTTGGTACTGCGATAATCATTCTATTAATTGGAAGTACGATTATTTCTTCTTCAGGTATGAGTTTTCGCAACATTTTTAGACTAGGAGGAATAGGTTTGCTCTTTGCCATTCCACTCCTATTCTTGATGCAAGAATTCTTATTCTCAGATGTGAGAGTAGGTCGGTTCCTTGCCTTTCAAGATCCTTTTAGTGCTGAAAATGTAAAAGGAATTGGGTGGCAGTTAGCTAATTCATACATTGCTCTTGGTTCCGGAGGTCTTAAAGGGCTTGGCCTAGGGCAAGGTATACAAAAATTGGGGTATTTACCAGAATCACACACAGATTTTATTATGGCAGTTATTGCTGAAGAATTAGGTCTATTTGGAGTATGTTTTGTGTTGTTATGTATAGGGTATATTATATTAAAAGGAATTTTTATTGGAGTAAAATGTAAAGATCCATTTGGTAGTCTTTTAGCAATAGGGATTTCTTCGATGATTGGCATTCAATCGTTTATTAATCTTGGAGGGATTTCAGGGATTATTCCATTAACAGGAGTACCATTACCGTTTGTCAGCTACGGTGGTTCATCCTTATTGCAATTATCTCTTGCAATGGGTATTTTAGTTAATGTATCCATGTTTGTTAATTATGAGAATAATTATAAGAATCGAGATACTAAAACACAACCTAATAAAATGAATCAAGAATCTGACAAGCGTTTTCCATTTGTAAATAGGCGTGGGGTATAAATCCCCCTTGCTTCTTTAAAATATATATACTTAATAGATGAGGTGTTTTATGTGAGCCAACGCATCAACAAAGTGCTAGTTGCTAATAGAGGTGAAATTGCGATACGTGTTTTTAGGGCTTGTACTGAGCTAAATATTCGCACTGTTGCGATTTATTCTAAAGAGGATTCAGGATCATTACATCGTAATAAAGCGGATGAGGCCTATCTTGTAGGAGAAGGAAAAAAGCCAATTGATGCATATCTCGATATTGACGGAATTATTGAAATAGCTAAGAAAAGCGATGTCGATGCCATTCATCCTGGTTATGGATTTCTTATCTGAAAACATTCATTTTGCTAGACGATGTGAAGAAGAGGGTATTATTTTTATCGGACCTAAATCAGAACATCTTGACATGTTTGGTGACAAGGTTAAAGCAAGAGAACAAGCGATCAAAGCGAATATACCTGTTATTCCAGGTACTGATGGTCCAGTAAACAGTGTAGAAGAAGTTGAAAGCTTTGGGAATACATATGGTTTCCCGATTATCATAAAAGCTTCTCTCGGCGGTGGCGGACGTGGTATGAGGATCGTAAATGATCTAAGTGAAGTATCAGAATCGTTTAACCGTGCAAAATCAGAAGCAAAAGCAGCTTTTGGAAATGATGAAGTATATGTAGAAAAATATATTAACAGACCTAAACACATTGAAGTTCAAATCATTGGTGATTCACATGGCAATCTTGTTCATCTTTACGAACGAGATTGCTCAATACAACGTCGTCATCAAAAAGTTGTAGAGATTGCTCCAAGTGTTTCACTTACTGTTGACTTGCGTAAACGTATTTGTGAATCCGCAGTTAGTTTGATGAAAAAGGTCAACTACCTTAATGCAGGTACTGTTGAATTTTTAGTGGCAAATGAAGAGTTTTATTTTATTGAAGTAAACCCGCGTGTTCAAGTAGAACATACCATTACTGAAATGATCACCGGTCTTGATATTGTTCAAACACAAATTCTTGTTGCTGAAGGATATGATCTCCATGGTAAGGAAATTCAAATACCACTTCAAGAGGATTTGAAAATTAGTGGCTTTGCTATTCAATCACGTGTTACATCAGAAGATCCACTAAATAATTTTATGCCTGATACAGGTAGAATTAATGCGTATCGTTCTAGTGGTGGTTTTGGTGTCCGTCTCGATGCAGGTAGTGCATTTCCAGGATCTGTCATCACACCTTATTATGATTCCTTACTTGTGAAGGTTACAACACATGCTCATACATTTGAACAAGCAGCAATAAAAATGGTCCGAAATCTACAAGAGTTTAGAATTCGTGGTATTAAGACCAATATTCCATTCTTATTAAATGTTGTTAAGCATGAAAAATTCCGTAATGGCAAATATGATACATCTTTTATTGATGACACACCAGAATTATTTGATTTTCCAGTCAGACAAGACCGCGGCACGAAAATACTTACTTATATTGGAAATGTGTCAATCAATGGATTTCCTGGAATTGAAAAACGAAAAAGACCTGTTTTTGATCAACCAAGAATTCCGAAAGTTCCATTTGGCTTAGAACCCAAGAGTGGGACTAAGCAAATTTTAGATGCACAAGGCGCAGATGGACTTGTGCAGTGGGTGAAAGATCAAAAAGAAGTATTATTAACAGATACAACATTTCGTGATGCTCACCAATCATTATTAGCAACGAGAATAAGAACGAATGACTTTAGACAAATTGCTGAACCAACATCTAAGCTTATTCCTGAATTGTTCTCTATGGAAATGTGGGGCGGGGCTACATTTGATGTTGCTTATCGCTTCTTAAAGGAAGATCCATGGGATCGTTTATTGACATTAAGAAAACAAGTTCCAAATGTCATGTTCCAAATGTTGTTAAGAGCTTCGAATGCAGTCGGTTATAAAAATTATCCTGATAATGTCATTCGTGAATTTGTAGATAAATCTGCCAATGCTGGAATCGATGTGTTCCGTATATTTGATAGTTTAAACTGGGTTCAAAGTATGGAAGTGGCCATTGATGCTGTTAGACAATCAGGAAAAATAGCTGAAGCAGCTGTTTGCTATACTGGCGACATTATGGATCCAACAAGAACTAAATATGATATTAATTATTATAAAAACATTGCTAGAGAACTTCAGGAGCAAGGTGCTCATATATTAGCTATTAAAGATATGGCAGGATTATTAAAACCACAAGCAGCTTATCGATTGATTTCCGAATTGAAAGATACAGTCGATATCCCAATTCACTTGCATACACATGATACAAGCGGCAATGGGATCTATACTTATGCAAAAGCAATAGAAGCGGGTGTTGATATCGTTGATGTTGCTATGGGTTCAATGTCTGGTTTAACTTCCCAACCGAGTGCTAGTACACTTTTCTATGCATTGGAAAATACTGAACGCCAACCAAATGTTAACGTGGATTCTTTTGAAAAACTTTCTCATTATTGGGAAGATGTTCGTAAATATTATCAAGATTTCGAATCTGGTATGAAATCTCCTCATTCAGAAATCTATCAGCACGAAATGCCTGGTGGACAATATAGTAATTTACAACAACAAGCTAAAGCAGTAGGTCTTGGTGAAGAATGGGAAGATGTTAAAACAATGTATTCCCGTGTCAATCAAATGTTTGGCGATATTGTAAAAGTTACGCCTTCATCTAAAGTTGTTGGTGATATGGCATTATTTATGGTGCAAAACAACTTAACGGAAGAAGATGTTTTAACGAAAGGACAAACAATCGATTTTCCTGACTCCGTTATTGAATTGTTCACTGGATATCTCGGTCAACCATACGGAGGTTTCCCTGAAGACTTGCAAAAAGTAATTCTTAAAGGGAAAGAAGCGATTACAGTTCGTCCTGGAGAGTTGCTTGAACCTGTTGATTTTGAAGCATTAAAAGGGGAGCTACTTAAAGAATTAGGTAGAGAAGCAACAAACTTTGAAGTACTTGCCTATGCGCTTTATCCTAAGGTATTTTTAGAGTATAGAAAAGCTGTGGCGCAATATGGTGATCTTTCAGTTTTGGATACACCGACCTATTTTTATGGATTACGTTTGGGTGAAGAAATTGAAATTGAAATTGAAACAGGAATAACACTAATTGTTAAGCTACTTACAGTTAGCCAACCGCGAGCTGATGGAACAAGAGTGGTGTACTTTGAATTAAATGGTCAATCTCGTGAAGTTGTCATAAAAGATGAAAACATTAAATCATCTGTAGCTACAAAAGTAAAAGGTGATCCAAAAAATCCTAATCACATTTCCGCTACAATGCCTGGTACAGTTATTAAAGTGGTTGTAGAAAAAGGTGAGAAGGTTGAAAAAGGGGATCATTTATTAATAACAGAAGCCATGAAAATGGAGACTACTGTTCAAGCTCCATTTACAGGTATTGTTAAAGATATTTATGTTCAAGATGGGGAAGCGATTCAAAATGGAGATCTTCTCATTGAATTAACTAAATAAGAATAAAAAAGGAGTTACAGCTGAGCTGTAACTCCTTTTTTACGTGGTTTTGAATAGATCTCATTGGGTATTACTTGACGAATCTATGTAGGTATTTAAAAGAACTTCATTTGATTTACTTCTATAAGTGAGTAGAACAAAATAACTTAACATACCAAACAGACAAGCAATTAAGAAAGCATGAGTCAGGGCTACTAAGAGGTTTCCTTTTGTAAAAATAATAAAAGCACCTGCGATAACTTGTAAAGTGACCAGACTAAAAGTAATGATCCAACCCCAATAAACTATTTTTTGATGCTGATAATGTTTGATTGCTAAATACATAATGTAACCGATCCAGATAAATATGATCCCGGCAGCTGCGCGGTGCCCCATTTGAACCCATTCGTATAAATTTGTTGGAAGGGCAAATTGATTATTAATACAAAGCGGCCAATCACGACAAACAAGGCTTGCATTAACATGTCGTACGAGTGCACCAGTGTACACAACTATAAAACTGTAAATCGTAACTCCAATAATTTGACGCCTCATTCGAGTATCAAGAACAAGTTTTTCGGCTTCGAATTTTTTGTCTACTTCAAATATTAGAAGGGTTAACAAAAAAACGGTGGAAAAAGATATAAGGGAAATACCGAAATGAATGGCGAGTACAAAATCCGATTGGCCCCATACAACAGCAGCCGCACCTACTAATCCTTGAAAGAGTAGAAAGAGGAAAGATGTGGCGGAAAGAAATTTTGTTTCTCTAATATGACCAATCGACCGCCATGACCATACAGAAAGGATTACAACCATGAGTCCAACCACTCCAGAAACAATACGGTGAGCAAATTCAATAACTAATTCAATTGTAATTTCATCGGGAATGAGTTGACCGTTACAAAGGGGCCATGTGCGTCCGCATCCCATCCCGGAATCGGTTTTAGTAACAAGAGCTCCACCTAGTAAAATAAAGAGCATACCGATTGTTGTGAATACAGAAAACCATTTAAGAGAGCGATGCAATTTTTCTTCACCTACTTAGTTTTTGTTCGCTTAAGTGCTTTTGTTTTACTTTTATTAAGAACTATATAAATATATACAAAATAGTGATATAATTACATAATATCAGATTATTTAAAAAAATAATATAGAATATCCACTTATTACAATATTATCTATATATTTATATTTACGATTATATAAAAAAATTAAGATAAAAACGGTGAAAATGGTTGAAACTTATAAAGTAGTTTGTTAGAAATATAGATAAGGTGGGAAAATGCGAGCAAATTAATTGTGATTTTGCTTTATAACACTTAAACCACCTAATCATTCATTTTATTATAGTTGATATATCAAGCGGTACTTAATGAACGAAAAAGGAGGAACGAGCGTGTCTAGTTCTAGGATTATTTCAGAGAATGTTATGACAAGTAAAGACGGAAGTTTACAATCAAATATACCTGTTACTACGGTATGGAGGGACTTCCTTGCACTAATTAAAATTGGTATTGTCAATTCTAATATGATTACAACCTTTACAGGAATATGGTTAGCGTTACATTTTTCTAATAAAGGGTTCCTTGGAAATTTACATATTGTATTCTTTACGTTAGTTGGTTCTGCATTGATCATGGCTGGATCATGTAGCCTTAATAATTATATTGATCGAGATATTGACCACTTAATGGAGCGAACAAAAGCAAGACCAACTGTTACTGGTAAAGTGAACCCAACTATGGTTGCCATTATGGGGATCGTTTTTATTATAATGGGTATGATCTTTCTACTGATGACAACTTTAACAGCTGTAGCCATTGGATTCATTGGTGTCTTTAGTTATGTAGTGGTCTATTCTATGTGGTCTAAGCGTAAGCATGTATCAAATACAATTGTGGGAAGTGTGTCTGGAGCAGTTCCTCCATTAATTGGTTGGGCGGCTGTTGATCCGAACTTGGATGTAATGGCATGGATGTTATTTTTGATCATGTTTGCTTGGCAACCACCTCATTTTTATGCATTGGCAATGAGAAGGGTAGAGGAATATCGTGCTGCAGGGATTCCAATGCTTCCAGTAGTGAAAGGGTTTGGAAAAACAAAAAAACATATTTATTTATGGATCCTTGTATTAATCCCAATTCCGTTTTTTATGATTGAATTGGGAATTCCATTTTTAACGCTAGCCACAGTGTTAAATTTGGGTTGGATTATTACAGGGATTTATGCTAATAGATTTAATGATCATATGAAGTGGGCAAAAACAATGTTTATTTATTCTCTACAGTATTTAACGGTCATATTTGTCGCGATGGTTATCGTAACACTTATCTGATTCTTTTGGGAACATTCACATCAAGATTAATCAAAATAAAAGTGCCGTCACTCAATTGTTAAAGGGGATGAGTGGCGTTTCCTTTGATGCTAGGAGGAAATTCTTTCCTGTTCTTACAAAATAAGGGCAGTGTGAATTTATCCATATTATTTAGTAAAAATTTTTCATGAAAGAGGGGGTATGGTCAAGCTATGAAATGGCTATCAAAATGGCGTCAAATTCTGTTTTTATCGGTAATGACGCTTGTTCTTGCTGGATGTGGTAAACCGTTTCTATCCACTTTACAACCTGCAGGGGAAGTGGCAAAAACACAGTATGATTTAATGTTATTAAGTACGGCAATCATGGTGGGAGTAATTATTGTTGTTGTCTTGATTTTCTTGTATGTAATTTTCAAATTCAGACGAAAAGACGATATTATTCCTAAACAAGTTGAAGGAAGTCATAAATTAGAAATTATTTGGACTGTAATCCCAATACTATTATTAGTAGTTTTAGCTATTCCTACAGTAGCAGCTACATTTGATTTAGCTGATACCGCAGAAATGGAAAAGGAAAATAGTGATGCGGTAGTGGTTAATGTACGTGCTAGTTTGTATTGGTGGGAATTTGAGTATCCAAATGAAAAGATTGTTACGAGTCAGGAGTTAGTGGTTCCAACTGATGAAAAAGTTTATTTTAACTTAAAGGCTTCTGATGTAAAACATTCCTTCTGGATTCCTGCTGTTGGCGGAAAAATGGATACTAATGTAGAAAATACGAATAAATTTTGGCTTGAATTTGATAGTCAAAAAGCTGCTGAAGCTGGAAATCTATTTTATGGGAAATGTGCAGAGCTTTGTGGACCTTCACATGCATTAATGGACTTTAAAGTGAAAGCGGTCTCTCGTGCTGAGTTTGATGGATGGGTAAGTGACATGCAAAGTGTAACTGAACCTAAACAAGCAAAAACAGCCTCAGCACAGCAAGGTCAAGAAATCTATAATGCATAGTTGTATTGGCTGTCATGCTGTTACACCAACAAATTCTGCACCAGAAGCAGCGAGACTAGCACCTAATTTATCTAACTTTGGTGATCGTACGACAATTGCAGGGGTATTAGAACATAATGAAGAAAATTTAAAGAAATGGCTTCAAGATCCTGAAACCTATAAGCCAGGTAATAAAATGACTGGACAATACAAAATCGAGGAGTTAGACGAACAGGAACTCAATTCATTAACAGAATATTTAATGAACTTAAAAGTTCAAGAATAAATGAATGAAAAGATTATTAGGGGATATTGTGTAAAAGGGAGGTAAAATAGTGAGTACCTATGCTCAACAAAAAGGATTTGGAGCATTTTTGTGGGACTATTTAACAACGGTTGACCATAAAAAAATTGCCCATCTTTATTTAATTGCCGGTGCACTGTTTTTTGTAATCGGTGGGCTTGAAGCGATGATCATTCGAATTCAGCTCATTCAACCGGATAATAACTTTGTCAGTGCTGGACTGTATAATGAAATTATTACAATGCATGGTACAACCATGATATTCTTAGCAGCTACTCCACTGTTATTCGCTTTCATGAATGCTATTGTACCATTACAAATTGGTGCTCGTGATGTTGCTTTTCCATTTTTAAACTCATTAGGATTTTGGCTATTTTTAGCTGGTGGACTTTTTTTAAATCTGTTCTTGGTTTTTAGGCGGAGCACCTGATGCCGGGTGGACTTCATATGCTTCTTTATCACTTGAATCACCTGGACATGGTATTGACTTTTATACAATTGGACTTCAAATATCAGGGTTTGGCACATTGATGTCGGGGATTAATTTCCTTGTGACGATTATTAATATGCGTGCCCCTGGTATGACATTTATGCGTATGCCTTTGTTTACATGGACTACATTTGTTGCATCAACATTAATATTATTCGCGTTTACTCCACTTGCAGTTGGTTTATTTCTATTAACGTTTGACCGTTTGTTTGGTGCGAATTTCTTTGATGTAGCAGGTGGGGGAAATACAATTATTTATGAACATATTTTCTGGATTTTTGGTCATCCGGAAGTGTATATCTTAATACTTCCTGCATTTGGAATTTTCTCTGAAATTTTCCCAACATTCGCAAGAAAAAGACTTTTTGGTTATTCATCGATGGTTTTTGCTACGATGTTAATTGGATTCTTTGGATTTATGGTTTGGGCGCACCATATGTTTACAACGGGTCTTGGTCCAATTGCCAATGCAATTTTTGCTGTTGCTACAATGGCGATTGCTGTTCCAACAGGAATCAAAATCTTTAACTGGTTATTTACGATGTGGGGTGGAAGTGTAAAGTTTACAACTCCAATGCTATATGCAGTTGCCTTTATTCCATCTTTCGTAATGGGTGGTGTTACAGGAGTCATGCAAGCGGCAGCTCCAGCTGACTACCAGTATCATGATAGTTACTTTATCGTTGCACATTTTCACTATGTAATTGTTGGCGGGGTGGTATTAGCCTTATTAGCTGCCACACATTTCTATTGGCCGAAAATGTTTGGTACAATGTTGAGCGAGAAACTTGGAAAAGTGACATTTTGGTTATTTTTAATTGGTTTTCATTTAACATTCTTTATCCAGCATTTCCTTGGATTAATGGGAATGCCACGACGAGTGTTTACATTCCTTCCAGATCAAGGGTGGGAAACGGCAAACTTGATTAGTACAATCGGTGCATTTGTTATGGCTGTTGCCGTTATTGTATTGTTAATAAATGTAATCGTTACATCTGTGAAAAATGAAAAGGTTGGTAACGATCCATGGGAAGATGGCCGTACCTTAGAGTGGGCAATTTCATCACCACCACCTTTCTATAATTTTAAGCAAATACCGCTTGTACGTGGATTAGATACGTATTGGATTGAAAAAATGGAAGGCAAAAAAGGATTAACTCCTGCTGAGCCGCTAGGTGATATTCATATGCCAAATTCATCTTTTACACCATTTATGATCAGCTTAGGATTGTTTATTGCAGCATTTGGTGCCATCTATCAATACGATCTAAAAACAGATGATGTTTTTGCAAATCAGGCAGGGATCATTGTATTTATTATTGGTTTACTTATTACATTTGGTTCAATGATTTTCCGTTCTGTTAAGGATGACCATGGATTTCATATTCATAAAGAAGACTTACATGGATGAGGATAAGGGGGGGAAGGCATAATGCAAGCTGAAGAAAAATGGACAGCTGAAACATGGCCTGCCTCGCCTGAGAGGCAAACTCTCGAAGGGAAAAATAAATTTATCGGGTTTTGGTTGTTTTTAGGTGGAGAGACAGTTCTATTTGCTACACTTTTTGCCACTTATCTTGCATTAAAAGATAAGGTACCAAGCCCCGAGCATGCATTAGCAAAAGATTTGTTTGAACTTCCACTTGTTTTTGCAACGACCATGATTTTGTTAACAAGTTCTTTAACAAGTGTTTATGCGATGTATCATATGAAGAACTTTCAGTTTAAAAAAATGATGCTTTGGTTAGGTGTTACAGTTGTATTGGGTGCATCGTTTCTTGCACTTGAAATTTATGAGTTTAATCACTATGTCCATGAATTTCATCATACATTTACAAGTAGTGCTTTTGGTTCAGCATTTTATACACTAACTGGATTTCATGGAGCACACGTGGCGTTTGGGCTTATATGGATTGTGACATTAATGGTACGTAATGCAAAAAGAGGTTTAAATCTTTATAATGCACCAAAGTTTTATTTATCAAGTCTTTACTGGCATTTCATTGATGTTGTATGGGTGTTTATCTTTACAGTCGTATATTTAATGGGAATGGTGGGATAATCTGATGACAAATGAAAAAATGAACTCAGTTAATCCGCAATGATTTCAACTATCGTCGCAAAAAAAATGCAGAGGAAATGAAACATCAAGTCATAACATTTGCTTTGATGATTTTTCTTACATTAATCGCTTTCACTGCCGTTGCTTATGATGGATTTTCAAGTTGGTTTACAATCCCATTTATTTTGCTTCTTGCTGTTATACAAGTTGCTTATCAGCTTTACTATTTTATGCATATGAGTCATAAAGGACATGAAATGCCTGCGATATTTATGTATAGTGGAATACTCGTTGCATTTCTTACAGTTTTAACATTTGTAACCATTATTTGGTGGTAGAAGCGATGTGCATATGCCTTGTTTTTTGGAGGTATTGCTGCATACTTGAGTAAAAAGGAAATCGGCTTGGCTGATTTCCTTTTTACCATAGTTTCTAAGGATGAAAATTCGTAAGAGGGATAGAGGTGAAAGCATTATGTCTTTGAGCATTTTTGGATTTAGGGCTTTGTGGAGTCCTTATTTTTTCATGGCTGTTCTATTGGTTACAGTTGGTTATTTTCTACTAACGATTAAATTTAGACATTTATTCAAAGACAGCAAACCTTTAACGACATCTCAAAGTAGTCTTTTTGTTTTTGCGATGGTTCTCTTGTATCTTATTAAAGGTGGACCTCTCGATTTAATGGGTCACTTAATGTTTTATGCACATATGGTTCAAATGGCTTTTTTATTATTTATCATTCCACCTTTAATGATTCTGGCAATACCGGAGTGGCTATGGAATCGTATTTTGTCAAAAGCATTCGTTAATAAAATAGTAACCTTTTTTACTAGACCGATTATTGCCTTAATAACGTTTAATGCTTTGTTTTCTTTATACCACATTCCACTCCTTTTTGATGTGATCAAAACAAATATATGGCTTCATGAATCCTATACAAGTTTATTATTTCTTTTAGCCTTATTTATGTGGTGGCCGCTTGTCAATAAAATCGATGTGTATAAAAGTATTACAGGCTTAAAGAAAGTTGCCTATATATTTGCTAGTGGAGCGCTGATATTGCCTGCATGTGCACTTATTATTTTTAATGATCATCCAATGTATCTAACCTATTCAGATCCTGCAGCATGGGGGAAATCTCTTGAGCTTTGTGTTCCATCTAGTATGTTAGCCAATTTAAATTTAAGTGGACCAGAAATGTTTACTTCTATGTCATTGCTACACGATCAGCAACTCGGAGGTGTATTAATGAAGGTGATACAGGAAACCGTATATGGATTTCTGTTAGGGCGAGTTTTTTTTGAATGGTATCGACAAGATCAAAAAGAATCAGAGGCTGAACGAAATGCTTACCGCCCATATCCAGTTGAATAAAAGTCCTGAACATAACCTCTCACACCAAAGTCGATGAGAGGTTTATTTATCCCGGTTTAACAGGCTGTAATACCCCCACCTCGAGGCTCCAGATAAAAACAATAAGGATAGGTGGAGGATAAACAGCCTGTAAAACCCCGATAAGTGCAACTAACCATCAGTGGAGGATGAGAGAACCCCCCCACTGATGGAAGTTTTCTTTATTGAACAAAAGGTTAAACAAGGAAATTGTTCAAAAAAATTCATGTGAGAATACTTATAATTATTGAAAAATATTGGTTTCTCTACTAGAATAATAAAAGATACATAGAAATAAATCTTTCTGAAAGATAAAGATTTTAACAAGGGTAGAGAGGATGTAACTATGGAATATTCATTGCCAATTTTACCTACAATCAGTACTACATTTATCGTACTAAGTGCTATAATGGTTGCGATTGGCTGGTATTTGATTCGTAAAGGGAAGATTGAAGCTCATAAAAAGGCTATGCTAGTCGCTGCTATTTTTGCCATTGTGTTTTTTATCATCTATATGAGCCGAACCATTTTTATCGGAAATACATCTTTTGGTGGCCCAGAGCAACTTAAAATTTACTATACTATTTTCTTGATTTTTCATATTACTTTGGCTACCACAGGTGCTATTTTTGGTATCATTCAGCTTATTAGTGGGTTTAAAAATAATCTATCAAGTCATCGTAAGCTGGGACCCATAACAAGTATTATTTGGTTTTTTACTGGCATAACAGGTGTAGTCGTATATTTACTTCTTTATGTTTTCTATCATGGAGGGGAAACAACATCTGTGTTTAAAGCAATATTAGGATTTTAAGGAAAAGCTACACTTTTGTGTGGCATTTTTTTTATTTTCGAAAATAATCAAAGAAAAAAAGGCGAATAAATAATACGCCTTTTTATACTACTATATTCATCATAAAATATTTATTCGATATGAATCCTTTTGCAAATGATTCATTTATTTTGTAAATTGATCAATGGCAATTTTAAGTTCAGAAAGAATGTTTTCACATTGATCTATAAGTGATGTTGTAAAGTTTTCTCCCTCCCCATACTCAACACCATGTGGATAATAATGTTTTCCAAGTAAGGGTGTTTTTAATTGAATGAGAGCTTTGTGTGCGCCTACATCCCCTTCGACTGCAATTCCCATAATACGAAGATAATAGACGTATTCATTTAAGTCGAATTTACGATCATATGTAACTCGTTCATAGTCCCATTGACCTTCCCTTACGAAACCATATTCATGCATCGTATCGTCTAAACGGTTTAAGTCTGCCTTCACATTTTCATATCCCATGTTTTCAAACTTCATTTTCTGTCCTCCCACTTAAAAGAATGGTGTTTCTAACATGAATAATTATTTGATAATTTTAAAAAATCAAAGTATATACAATTTAAATAATAATCCAAAATTTATTAAGTTGCAATTAATTAGTCAAGATATGCTTATGTTACATCCTTTTTCAGAGCAGATAGAGGTTTAATTAACAATATGAATAGATTATGAATAATTTTATGAAAACGGGTAAATTCTAATTAAGGATAAATATTGTATTAGTTGGTCCAAATGAATGTATGATAGCTAGGAGGAATATGATGGGAATCATAAAAGACATAATGTCCAAGGATATAGAATGTTGTTCATTATTAGATAATATGTATGAAGTTGCTGTAAAAATGAAAGAGCTAAATGTGGGGGCAATCCCTATAGTTGATGAAAAAAGACTTGTTGGTATGATTACAGATCGAGATATAGTCATTCGTGGAGTAGCGGAAAAGAATCCTGGTTCAACGAAAGTGGAGAAAATTATGAGTGATCAGTTGGTGACCGTTACATGTGATACAACTACCAATCAGGCAGCAAAGTTAATGGCTGAGCATCAAATACGTAGGTTGCCTGTTGTAGAAGGAGAAAATTTGATTGGTATTGTTAGTCTTGGAGATTTTGCTACTCATCGATTGACAGATGAACAAGCAGGAAATGCTCTTTCTGATATATCTGAACAAAATGATCATATTCAACATTAAGGCGCCTAACGGTGTCTTTTTTTAACTTGTAAAAGGCATATATGGTCAATTCAAAAGTTGATACTATCTTTACATACATTCGCCTATTAATATAAATAGGCAAAATGATATAATAATATAAGGATCTAATTCCGTCTCAACGGGTAATAAGACCCCTAGCACTTCCTATTTCCGAAAAAACCCACTGATGCAAGTATTCATAATCGTAATTTGAAAAGGTATTAATGAAACATGATAAGAATGAGAGGAGGATAGCTTCTGAAAACGATTTTTCGTATTTTAATTATTATTGCCATACTATTTGTTTTGGTCTTTTATTTCGATATTTACAATCAAGATCAAAATGGATTAATGAATCAGAAAGATTCAACATATGAATTCGATCAAGCTCTTGAAAACCCATTAGGGGAGAATGTAACCACTAAAGATCCAACAGAGGGGCTCATTACGCTCATAGGGAAAAATCAAAAAGAAGTTGAAGATAAACTTGGCAAACCGAAGAGAATCGATTTATCTAAATATGGTTATGATTGGTGGATCTACAATAGAAATCAGAAAGAATATGTGCAGATTGGAATAGAAAATGGTAAAGTTGTCACTTTGTTTGCAATAGGAGATGAAATAAATATTACACCTTTCCAAATTGGACAATCTATGGGTGATATTTACTCTTCTCATCTAATTGATACCACGGTAAGCCTTCAAGTTGATGAAACCACTTATCGGTTTGAATTGTCAGAAGAAGACATTAATACTCGACCACTTACTAAAGTTGGAAATGTTTATGTGCAATTATATATTGATAAATTTAAGGGTACGTTATCGAGTATTCGTCTGATGGATGCATCTACACTCATTAGATTGCACCCATATGCAATTGGTTATGAGGGGAAAAATATAGTAGCCCCTTTAGAGAAAGAGATAAATGAAGAAAAGCTTGACCGTGATCAAGAAAGACAGATATTTGATATAACGAATGTGATTCGAGCGAGTTTTCAGCTAGAATTGTTAGAATGGGATGAAAATGCGTCCATTGTGGCTCTTGATAAAAGTAAAGACATGTATAAGAATCGTGTTCTTTTGGAGTCAAATAAGGAAAATGATGAACGATTAGAAATAATCGAAAAAGGAGAAGGAACTTTTTCGACTTTTGGCGAGAATCTTGCTGCAAATTATATGGATGCACCAGCAGCTGTTGAAGGATGGTTTAATAGCAAAGACGATCGTGAAAACCTTTTACATGATGAATACACTCATCTAGGAATTGGCGTTTATAAAACATATATTACACAGAATTATATAAAGAAGCCGGAATTGTAAGAATGGAAAAATATATAGGATCTTAGATTTGATTTTTAAAAAAAGTTAAAAAAGAATGAGTCGATTTAGTTGCTTTTTTTTCACCAAACTTTTGTGTTTACATATCCTATTTTAGGTAATTGTATAGGCTGAGGTGAAAAAAATGACAAACAAAGTGCTTCATCCATCAATCGAGAGCTTTAAAGTTTTTGTGAAGAATCATCCAAGAGTTATGGAAGAAGTAAGGAGCGGCAAATTAACTTTACAGGAATTGTACGAAGAGTGGTTTTTGTTAGGAGAAGACGACACGAGATGGGATGACTATCGTTCAGAGAAAAAAGCAGATGGAAACTCTAAAGAAGCAAATACAGATTGGATGAAAACAGTACTTGGATCATTAAAAAACATGGATCCAAATCAAATGCAGCATTATCTTGGTCATTTAAGTCAGGCAATTGGATCTATTCAAGGAGTTCTTTCTCAATTTCAAAATGGATCTGCCCAAAATCATAATTCAAGTCAACAAAAGTCTAACAATCCTTTTTTATTTAGAAAAGATTAATCTATTGGGGCGATTGATCATGCGAAAAGACGTATATAACTATTTGGAACAAAATAAGGAATTATTGACCTATATGCATGAACAACCTATTTGGTATAGGAAATTAACAAGAGATCCTAGTCAACTTCAAACAATGGAAATAGCTGCTTTGCATTATTATAAAAAAACAATTCCACATCATGTTGAAAAGTTTTCAAGTGGGGTTCAAATGGCATCCATGATGATCAGTATGTTTCAATTGATGAATGCCCAATCTTAAAAAGCTTTCTCTCTGAGAGAGCTTTTTAAAATTGTTTTTTTAAGGGTAAAAGAGTAAAAAGTGATTGTTTGTAAACACTAAGAAAAGATTTTACGGTTTGGCAAAAAAGTGTCAGGAGTGAACATACATGAAAACGTTACGCTTTATGGTGCCAATTTTTTTTACCATTTTTATGGTTGCTTGCCAAAAAGAAATACCAGAACCAGAAACAAAAGATATTTCCTTTCATTCTGATGAAGCGATCCTTGCATCAGCGAAAGAATTAGCAGAGGTTGATCCATTTTTTATTAGTCATCAAGTAAAAGGAAATGATGTTTATGTTGAATGTAGAATTAAAGATGTTTCATTCCGAAATGACCATGCGATTATGGTTCTTACCATAGATGGAAAAAAAATGAATGAAATAAATCATCCCGCTTTTATCATTAAAGGTCTTCAAAAAGGTACCCATCAAATAAAACTTGAAATCATGAAAAAAAACGAAAAAAGGGCAAGTGCTACAAAGGAATTTAAAGTAACCATACCGTATTAAGTGATAGAATAATCATTTACTTACAAAAAAGAAATCTTGTAATACTTGTTTTCATTCCGTTTCATGTTAAAATATGAAGCGGAGGTGAGTGTATATGCTTGCTACAATTGAAAGAGTGTTGATCCTAGAAAAGGCTGAGGAAATAGCACAAATGATTATTCAATCGGAAATAACTGATTATTATATGAGCTGTTTATATAAAGTAAAGAACAACTATGATACACAACAGAAAATCCGAGCGTTCGTCACAATGAAAGAACAATATGAGGACGTACAACGATTCGGTAAGTATCATCCTGATTATAAAACAATTATAAAAGAAATTAGAGAATTAAAGCGGGAAATGGATCTTGACGAAAATGTCTCTGAATTTCGGAAAGCTGAAAACAACCTGCAGAGTCTGCTAGATGAAGTAAGTGTAAGGATAGGTCGGTCGGTTTCAGAGCATATTAAAGTGTTAACTGGAAATCCCTTTTTTGAGAATCAATCCCATGGTGGTGGTTGTGGATCAGGTGGGAGCTGCGGATGCTCGGCTTAAGGAAAAGGATTCACTCTACTATAGGGTGAATCCTTTTATCATTAGTGGGTGATTATAAAAATGGTTTTCCTAAAATAATGAATGTTCTTTCTAGAGCAAGCAGCCTAAAAAAAGGAGGCATTTGGCTTGTTTATTACGTATGGGATCACTCTGTATTCATTGTAAACAAGCTGCTTTTTATGCTAGACTAAGGATAGAAAAGGAAATGGATACGAGGGGAAATGTTATGTTAGCTCAAAGACAAAGTATCATTGTTTGGCTTCATTCAATTAAACAAGCAAAAATGCTTAGAAGATTTGGAAATGTTCATTATGTTTCAAAGAGATTAAAATATGTTGTCTTGTATTGTAATCAAGATGAAATTGAAGGATTAATGGAAAAAATCAAATCCTACTCCTTTGTTAGAAAAGTGGAGCCATCCTATAAACCTTTTGTCAAAATTGAGTTTGAAAATTCGAAACCGGACAAGGCAAAGGAATATGATTATAAAATGGGAATATAAGTGGGAATCTGTGAGATTCTCATTTTTTATATAACGGAGAATGATTAGAATTTACTGGAATAAGAAAGGAACCAATTGAAGGAGAATTATGGCATGAAGAAGGCAACAATAACGTTGTTGTTCATTTTATTATTTATTACTTCAGCTCTATTGATTTGGCAGTGGAATATGTATTCTAACGAGAAAGATCCTTCTCCAGAAATGGAGCAGGTTTGGCAACATTTCACTGTAGAAGCAAAGGGAAAGGAATTGTTCATTACTCAAACAATCACGGGATTAACGAAGGACAAGGAGTATCAAATTATAAAACCAGATTCTTTATTCAAATGGGAATGCAAAGATGCAAATGGAAAGTACTGTAAATCAAGTGATGAAAGACCTGATACATTTCTTGCCAGTAATGGTGAATTAAATTTCAATTATCAGATCCCCATTCCTAATCAGTCTGCATTCTTACTGACCGAATGGATCTCTAGTATCTCTCATGTTGAAGTAGTACAAACAACCATCGATATTGTAGAAAGAGAACGAAGAGAAAGTACATGGGTAGCGGGGATCCCTCAAATAGGCTTTAAAGAATTATCACTCGTTGATTTTTACACTTTTAAGGGGAAGGATTCGATGCCTGCAATATATTGGCAGAAAGTTCCGATCATTCAAAGAGATGTAAATCAATTTGTTACTTTTTTTTCCGATCAATCTGGAGTAGATGAGAGTGTTTTACACAGCATTAAACATCTAAAATTTAAGGATTACACTTCAATCGTTTTGACAAAAGACTATAATCGAGGGAGTGGAAATGGGATTTGGATTGTTTCTTCTGAGGAACAATTAAAAGATTTAGTGGGCCAGCTTGTCTATTCTTTTTTTGAGAATAAGTTTAAGTCGCTTGTCATCTGAAGAAAAATGGATATTAGAGTTGTTAACGGCAGATCTATTAGAAAGACCAGTATCAGGTCAAAAAAGTACAATGGTGCTACAAGAGTTATCAAGTAAATTAACGGAAAGTGAAAGACAATCATGGCTAAAAAAGATTCTATTAGAAGATAAGCTCAATTTTCAAAAGCTGGATGAAGCTCTCGGAAGTATAAAAGGGTTAAAGACTACTTTTTTTACTTTAAATAGAAATGAACATGACCAATTGAATTCTCTATATTTTGTAGATCCACGAAATGTTATGATTGATGAAATAACGAAAGAGAATATCAATGTAGTATATCGCGGGAAAGAAATACTGTTCCCATTTGTTTCAACAATGAATGAATTAGGTTTTTTTGTGAAATCTACTGATGGAACAGAAATTGAATTATCGAAAGTGGAAAATCGTTATAAGTTTGATATGAACGAACCTTTTTTTTACTATAATGAGGAGAAATTCGGTTTACTGGGCCAACCATTTGTAGTTGAAAATGAAGTTATATATATAAGACACCAGGCATTACAATCGATTTTTAATGTAATTGTGGAAGAAGACGAGAATATGATTCATTTAAAAATCTCAGAATAAGGTTGGACAAAAAAATCCCTGCAAATATTCTGCAGGGCCCTTCTACATCCAATAAGGATAGAAGGAAAAGGGAGAGGAGAAACCGGAGGAAGAACTTATGGGGAAACGTAAGTCTTCTCCGCGGTTGGCAACAACATCCTCGAATGATGTTGTTACTTACATTATTTCCAAACTATAGTTGAATATACATTTAGATAAATTAATTTTGCATAACCTTTTTCATAAATTATTATGATTGGCTACTTTCATACAATATGGTAGGATAGAAATTGTAAAAGTATTAAGAAAACAGAAATGTTGTGGTGATATAATGAGAGTGGTTTCAGGGAGCTTGTAAAGGTAAAGCACTTAAGGCTGTTCCGGGTAATTCAACTAGGCCAACGACAGATAAAGTAAAAGAAGCAATGTTTAATATGATCGGTCCATATTTTGATGGAGGCATTGGTCTAGATTTATTTGCTGGAAGTGGTGGGCTTGGGATTGAGGCATTGAGCAGAGGCTTGGACAAAATGATTTTTGTGGATCGAGATGGTAAGGCGATACAGACGATCCGTGATAATATACATAGCTGTGGATTTGATGATCAAGTTGAAATTTACCGGAATGATGCTGAGAGAGCGATTAAAGCTCTTACAAAGAGGGATCTTTTATTGGACTATATTTTTCTTGATCCCCCATATAAAAAACAACAGCTACATAAATTATTGGAATTTTTCGACGAACAAAACATCCTAGATAAAGAAGGTGTTATTGTTTGTGAACATGGTTCAGAGATCCTTTTACCTGAAGTAGTTGGGAAATTTGTAAAAACGAAATATGAGAAATATGGAATCATAGCTGTTTCCATTTATTTGATTGGAGAAGAATAGGAGGAGAATATGGAAAGAATAGCAATTTGTCCGGGGACGTTTGATCCGATTACATATGGTCATTTAGATATTATTACGAGGGGTTCTCGGGTTTTTGACAAACTATATATTGTTGTATTAAATAATGAATCCAAACATCCATTGTTTTCAGTTGAAGAAAGAGTGAATTTGATTAAAGAAGTGACAAAGGGTATCCCTAATGTGGAAGCTGATTCGTATAGTGGGCTCACAGTTGATTATGCAAAACAGGTAGGCGCTATTGCGAACATAAGAGGATTAAGAGCGGTTTCCGATTTTGAGTATGAAATGCAAATCACTCATATGAATAGACTATTAAATGATGAACTTGAAACGTTTTTTATTATGACAAAAAATGTATATTCCTTCTTAAGTTCGAGTATTGTTAAGGAAGTGGCACAATATGGTGCGGATATATCTAAGCTAGTGCCGCCTGTAGTTGAGAATGCTTTAAGGGAAAAATATAAATTGAAAGAATAAGAAAAGGTTTAACTGGGAAGAAAAGACGAGCACACATGCTCGTCTTTTAATTTTTTTTGTGTAAAACGTTTCTTTTAGCATAAAGGACAATATATAATGTTAGCATTCCAATCGTCACAATAGCACCGATTTCTGAAAATGAAGCAAGTACTTTGGATAGATAGGTTTCTTCGTTTAAAAAACTAACAGGTACCGAACTAGATGGTTTTTCGGTTCTAAAAGATCGTTCGTAAATAGGTATCCAAAGGAAAAAGGTATACATAGCCGAAAAAACACTATGCATGATTCTGGCAAAGAAAAATGGTTTAAATCGGATGTCTGTTTGAGCAAGGATACTAGCTACTTGTGCTTGAACACTAAATCCACTAAAACCAAGAATAAGACTCGTTATGATGGCTTGTTCCATTAAGGTAGCGTTTTGAATTTGACTGATCAGTTGTGCTACCTAGTGTTATTTCAAATAAACCTGAAATCAATGGAATACTTAGATCAATAGGTAATTGGAAGATCGTTAAAGCCACTTCAATCGCCTTAGCGAAAAAACCAGTAATCTGAAGATGAAATAACACCTTGTTAACAACAGAGAATAAGATAATAAATCCTCCTATCATTAACAAGGTTTGTACAGAAGACATAACAGCATCACCAAGTATTTTTCCAATTGGACGATTGTCTTGAATTCTTGTTTGATGAAGAGCAGAAAACGCTGCTCGAATTGAATATCTTGTTGGTACTTCCCTTTTTTTCGGTTCCTTTTTTCCATAAAAACGCATAATGAGGCCTACAGAAATATTACCAAGATAATGGGCAACGGCTAATATGATTCCTAGTTTGGCGTTGTTAAAAAAACCGACTGAAACGGCACCAAAAATAAAGAGTGGATTAGAGGAATTCGTAAAGGAAACGAGTCGCTCAGCTTCTATTTTTGTTAACTGATCTTCTTGCCTAAGTCTTGCTGTTATTTTGGCTCCAGCAGGGTAACCCGAAGCCATTCCCATTGCCCATGCAAAACCACCCACACCTGGTACACGAAATAATGGTCTCATTAATGGTTCTAATAGAATACCAATAAATTTTACAACCCCAAATCCAATTAACATTTCAGATACAATAAAAAAAGGCAAGAGTGATGGGAATACAATTTCGAGCCACATATCTAATCCTCGAATGGAAGCAGAGACTGATTCTTGAGGAAAGGCAATAAGCGATAGCGCCATGATTGATACTAATAAAGCCAATAGAATGGTTTTTAATTTGGAACGAAGCACATGCGATCCTCCCTAAAGATGAACGAACTGTCCATACGGATTCAAACAATGTTAAAATATCGTAAGAATAAAGAATCAGTCTACATACAAACTTGTCCTTATATAAATCAATATACTCATAGATTGTAAAAATAGACCATAAGATTAATGGAGTATGGTGAATCGATTTCATCCATAATCAAGCCGCTTCCGCATTTAGTGAAAAGGAGGTTATTAATGTGGGATGTCCCAAAATTGGTTTGGCACTTGGTTCTGGAGGGGCACGTGGTTTTGCCCATTTAGGTGTAATAAAAGTATTGAGAGAAGAAGGAATTCCGATTGATTTAATTGCTGGAAGCAGTATGGGATCATTGGTTGCTTGCTTTTATGCAGCTGGTCATGATATGAATAGACTTTATAAAATATCGACAGCATTTAAAAGAAAATATTATTTAGATTTTACCGTGCCAAAAATGGGGTTTATTACTGGAAAAAGAGTGAAGGAATTTATTCGTGTTTTTACTAAAGGGAAAAAATTAGAAGAGTTAATGATTCCAGTGGCGGTGGTTGCTACGGATTTAATGTCAGGCGAAAAGGTTGTTTTTACAGAAGGTCCGATTGATGATGCTGTTCGAGCAAGTATTTCCATTCCAGGAATATTTGTTCCTGAAAAACTAAATGGTCGACTTCTTGTTGATGGTGGTGTTGTTGATCGAGTTCCAGTATCGGTAGTGAAAAAGATGGGTGCAGATATTGTCATTGCTGTTGATGTTTCACGAGTAAAAACGAATGCTGAAATTACTTCTATTTATGATGTGATCATGCAAAGTATTGATATTATGCAAATGGAATTAGTGGAAAATCGTCAGATTGCTTCAGATGTGATGATACGTCCGCCTGTTGAAATGTTCAGTTCACGAGCTTTCACAAATATTGAAGAGATGATTTGGATTGGTGAAGAAGAAGCAAGAAAACAGATTAATCAAATAAGGCAAGTTATTGACCAGTGGAAGGAGCTTCATAAGGAATGAGTCGCAAAAAGTTAATTAGGATTACTTTATTGATTGCTGTTATTCTACTGGGTACTACTTTTTATTATTTACCCTATTATGTATCAAAACCGGGAATGGCAAAGGAACTTGAGCCAATCGTTGAAGTTGAAGACGGATATGACGAAAAGGGAAGTTTTATGCTGACAACTGTCAGAATGGGAAGAGCTAATATTTACTCTTATTTAATGGCGAAAATAAGTAAATATCAGGATATTTATACATTGAATGAAATTAAAGGAGAAGATGAGACAGACGAAGAATATAATGTTCGTCAGTTATATTTAATGGATTCATCAAAATGGACGGCCATTGAAGTAGCCTATAAGAAAGCAAATATTCCAGTGAATGTTCGATATAAAGGTGTTTATGTTTTAAATGTTGTACCTGGTATGCCAGCAGAAGGGAAATTACAGCCTGCTGATCGTATATTTAAGGTGGATGGAATTGAATTTACTTCTTCTACACAGTTTATGAACTATGTTAGCAGGTTAAAAGTTGGAGATAGTGTTGTCCTTAAATATGATCGGAATAACCTGGAAAATGAAGTTCGTGTGACGGTAGCAGAATTTAAACAAGAAGAAAATCAAGGGAAAGTGGGAATAGGTATTGGCCTAGTCGATGACAAGGAACTTAATTGTTCATCCGGAAGTAACGGTTCATAGTGATGAAATAGGAGGTCCTTCTGCTGGATTTATGTTTTCCCTCGAAATATATAATCAGTTAACAAAAGAAGATCTAACGAGTGGTTATAAAATTGCAGGAACGGGTACCATTTCTTCAGATGGTACAGTAGGGAAAATAGGTGGAATTGAGCAGAAAGTGGTTGCTGCAGATAAAGCGGGAGCAGAAATATTTTTTGCTCCGAATGGAAATGGTGAAAAGGATTCAAATTATCAGAATGCGATTGTGACTGCAAAGGATATTCATTCCAAAATGAAGATTGTTCCTATAAATACATTTGATGAAGCTATAGACTATCTGGAAAAGCTTGAAATGAAAAAATAAGCGACCATATTAGGTCGCTTATTTTTTCAGCGCTTATATATAATTGATTGAAATATCATTTTAGTTTCTTACATAAATGGGCTGCTGGGTATATTCTAAGTCAATCGCTTTTTGTTTGAACGGGTCGGATAAACCGATTGCATAGATCCTTGCTGCTTTTGTATCGATGGTGATTTGTGGATGACTAAAAGAAGATCGTTTAGAGATGATAGGGATCGGGCAATCTTTTTTTAAACGATTTAAATAGGTGCGTCCCAATTCAGTCATCCCAAGCAAACGCAAATAGGACACCTTATCCACTGTTAACACATTTCTTTCTTTTTCGTATGGGTAAGAATATGCGTAAGGATGCGTTGAAGGCGAGTCCATGTATATCGTTTTGTTTTTAATTCGTTCATAAATTGTGTGAAGGATTCACATTTAATGGCAAGAGAATGCAGACGATTTTCTAATCCCTCCTCAACTTCATAGAATTCCCCTAAGTTCTTCTGCACTAGTTTGTAAAAGGCTAAACTTTATGTAGGGCCAATACATATTCCAATCGTGAAAACAGCCATTAGTTTTTTTATAATGCAACAATAGCTCATAGGTACTTTCAGGTACATATGATTGAATACTTGAAATGGGTTGATCAAGTAGAAAATAGTGCTTTTCGGATGCTTGTTGCACTTGCAATGGGTGCAGTAGAAAAATGCTCATCATGATAGTTGGCACTTTTTCTCGGGATGGTTACCATTTTTGTTTTGAGTTGTTGTTTTTGAGCAGCGCTGACATATTGAAATCCGAGAATGTTATTTGGCAAGGCTAAGTCAATGATGTTTTCAGTTGGATTCAGACTTTGAAAGGCAAGTGACAAGGCCTTAGGATAACTATTACCCTGATCAAGAAAGATACGAATAGCCTGATCATAGCTTTGCTGATGCTTTTCTAGGAAATCATAGGTATGGTAAAAATCATCAATATTTCCAGATTCACTGCCAAAACAAATGGCATCACAACCAGCTAAATCTAGTAATGATACAGCCCCTTTTGCAAATGTATCTGCTTTTTGGACAGCAAAAGTATAGGGAAGTTCAAAAACAAGATCAACTCCACCTTTTAAAGCCATTTCTGTTCTTACCCATTTTGAAACGAGAGCGGGCTCACCTCTTTGTAAAAAATTTCCACTCATAGCAGCGATGACGACTTCAGCACCTGTGATTTCTTTAGCTTTTTTTATATGGTAAGCATGACCATAATGGAAGGGATTGTATTCAACAATTACTCCGACTGCTTTCATAAATCAAACTCCTTTAAACGAACGTAATAAGGTCATTTTAGTCATTTTTATTATTTTAATCAAAATAGGGCTTGCAAACAACTTGAAATTGGATAGAATACTAAGAGTACCATTATAAATGAATCATTTAAAAGCTTAAGAATGACCGTTTGATGTGTAAAGAAAAAATATTGACAAATAATTAGTTAGAGCTATAATTATTTTTGTTGCCTTGGAGTGATTCAGTATGAAATGGACATTAAGTCAGTTACAAAAATATCGAAGCAAGGAATTTCCGATAGATGAAATGGTAAATGCGGATGAAATTATGAAGATCGATCCAACGATTCAGACAGGTTTCACCGATGCATATTACAGGTAAGGCTGATATTGATTCAGCAAAAGTGACTTTTCATTTAACGATTAAAGGTCATCTTATTCTTCCTTGTTCTCGTACGTTAGTTGACGTAAATTATCCCATTAATGTTGACACAACAGAAACTTTCCTTCTGAAAGGTATCGATTATGAAAGCGAAGAGGAAGTTCATCAAGTAAATGGTGATGTAATCGACTTAATGCCGATTATTCATGAAATACTTTTACTTGAAGTTCCGATACAAGTTTTCTGTGAAGATAGTACTGAAGAAGGTGCTCCTCAATCTGGTAAGGATTGGGAAGTGATACATGATCAGGATAAGAAAGATAAGATTGATCCTCGACTTGCTGGTCTTGCTAAGTTTTTTGATCAAGATGATCAGTCTTCTGAAACATAATCGGAAGATTTAAAAGAAGTAATTTGATTCTTTGATTACTTGAATCTTCATAATTTCTTAATACTCTTTAAGGAGGTGGGAATAATGGCTGTACCTTTTAGAAGAACATCTAAAACTGCGAAAAGAAAACGTCGTACTCATTTTAAACTACAAGTGCCTGGTATGACAGCATGCCCAAACTGTGGTGAAATGAAACTTGCTCACCGTGTATGTAAAGCTTGCGGAACATACAAAGGAAAAGAAGTTGTAAATAACTAATCTTTCATTAAAGGAAAAAGCACAAGAACAATTTGTTCTTGTGCTTTTTCCTTTTTTTAGAGAAAGTCCTATTAAAAAAATAGTTAAGGACGAGGAAAATATTGTTATTTCTTATAGGATACAGTCTATCTTTTCTAGTAGAAGCATATGTATGAATAAAAAAGACTAGGAGGGATTTTCTAATGTCAATAACTCGTCAGGATGCATGGACACAAGATGAAGATTTACTTCTTGCTGAGGTTGTGCTTCGTCATATTCGTGAGGGTGGTACACAACTTCAAGCATTTGAAGAAGTTGGTAAAAGGTTGTCCAGAACAGCTGCTGCTTGCGGATTTCGTTGGAATTCATCTATAAGAAAACAGTATAAATCTGGAATTGAAGTGGCAAAAAAACAGCGAAAAGCAGTAAAGAAAAATCCTGACGGAGAAATAGAAACCATTGGAAACACAGTAGAATCCACCTTTGAACATAAAGATAAAATAGAGAATAAATCATCTCAAGTTGTAAAAGCGGATTCAACAGAATTCATTTTTGAAGATATCATATCCTATTTGAACAAACTATATATTCGCGCAATAGAATCTTCAGATTATCAAGAAAATCTTTCTTTATATGAAGAAAAGGTAAAAAGTCTAGAACAACAATTAGAACATATCTACAATGAAAAAAATAGACTAGCAAAGGATTTGTACGCAATGGAGCATGATTATAAGGCGTTAATAGAAATTATGGAAAGAGCTCGAAAAATGGTTGTTTTAAAGGAAGAAGAGTTTGCGCAGAAAACGAGATTTCAAATGGATAAAAATGGAAACTTGGAGAAGCTTGATAAATAAAAAACAAGCGGACAATGGTCTTGTCTGCTTGTTTTTTTAATGGTATTTACTTTAGGATATTTCTTTTATTTGAATGTTTTCTGGTAACCAAATAAGTGGATTTTCACCTAAGTCGCGCTCCATTTCATAGTTGACTGAGTGAAAGCCCATTTTTTCCCAAAAACTTCTTGATTTTACACGAGGATTTGCTTTGATTGGCATACCCATTTCCTTTGCAAAATTGACAAGTGAAGATCCAAAACCTTTTCCTTGATAGTCTGGTAATACCTCTAACTTCCAAATTTCTAAATAATTTAGGGGTGGCTCAAAATAACGATTAAATTTGCCGTTTACTTGGTACATACTCATTCTGGCGACAAGCTTATCAGTAAAGTAAATGCCGTAAAATGGTGATTCGCTGTCATCCTCTATAATATTTGCTTCTAGGTCTTCGCTCATTGAGAGTTCTTGAATACCATATTCTTTAAATTTCTTGAACTCTTCTAGTGTTTTATAATTTACTTTTAGTTTTGTGATTTCTATTGCCATTATAATTCCCCCTTTTAAATCAATATAAGAAAGTAATATGTCCGTTGTATGGAGTTTAAAAGAATAAAAATCATAATAGAATCGTATTTATTCATTAGAGGATGATGGATTCTTACTACTATTATTATAGTTCATTTATTCAAAAAATTCAGCTTTTATATAGAAAACGATTACAAATATTGTTGATTTGAGAAATCTTCTAAGTTTAACAAGATGCTTTGCATTTAAAGGATGCGAATGAAATGAAAATAAATCAATCTATAATAGATGGTACTGTGATTTAAATATTAAAGTTTTACGTTTATTTAAATTAGAAAACATCCTGTTTCTATATGCTAGAAACAGGATGTTTTTGTGGTTGTAGCCTATGATTCATTCAATTTTCTATACCAAAGGTGGTTAAATACTCTATAATAAAATAGGGAAAGCATAACAGATAAGGATTCGATTTATGCTAATTTAAGATAGAAAGGGATAAGTGGTTTTAATGAAAATAGGGATTATTGGCGGTGGGTCCATTGGTTTACTATTTGCCTTCTATTTGAGCGAAAAATATCCTGTTTGTTTATATGTACGCACAAAAGAACAATTGGAACTTATACAGTCAAAGGGATTATTTTTAAGGCAACTTGAACTGGAAAAACAAAAATTTATTGAAGTGAAATTATATTCAGAATGGAGTGGTTGTGAAGATCTTACCATAATTGCTGTGAAACAATATCATTTAAATCGTTTAATGGATGATCTGTATGCTCATAGTCGTCTAGATAAGTCCATTTTATTTTTACAAAATGGGATGGGGCACATTAAATATTTGGATAAGTTGAAAGGGGAAGTTTATGTAGGAACTGTAGAACATGGGGCAATGCGGTTAGAGCCTAATATGGTTCTTCATACAGGGATTGGATCAACGAAAATTTCCTCTATTCGTCTATCCTGTTCAAGGTTACTTGAAATGATTGCAGTAGAATCGGATAAGAGTTTTTCTTTTATAATAGAAGAAGATTATGAAAATATGCTATTAAAAAAACTTGTTGTAAATGCAGTGATTAATCCGTTAACAGCCATTTTAGGGATTAAAAATGGAGCACTTATAGAAAATAAACATTACTTTGAGTTAGTGAAAATGATTTTTAGTGAAATTGAACAATGTTTGCAACTTCAAAATAGTCAACCATACTTTGAAAATATTGTCACTGTTTGTAAGAAAACGGCTCATAATCAATCATCTATGCTATGTGATCTAGAGGGGGAACGTCCGACTGAAGTGGATGCAATTCTTGGTTATATCTTGGAGAAATCAGCTGAGAGAGAAATAAACACTCCAATCATTGCAACTTTTTATCAAGCAGTGAAAGGGAAGGAGTGTAAGTTAGAGAGGGTATAGAAGTGACTGGAATTTTTTCTTCAATTATTGCATCATTCGTGACTATTCCATTGTTTGGGTATATAATCGTGTTTGTAATTAGTAAATGGATCACGAAAAAACATCACAAGTCTGTTCGAATTGCACTCGATTTTACTACGTTTTTTTTAGTTATTGCTGTGCATTACTTTATAAAAGCCATTTGGGGGATGTCTCTTCTATGGGTGATATTAATTGTGATGATACTAGTGGCTATTTTGTTTGTGATCATCCATTGGAAGACAAAGCAAGAGATCCATTTTGTCAAAGTGTTTAAAGGATTTTGGCGTTTTAATTTTTTACTTTTTAGTTTTGCTTATATAGTATTGCTTATTTATGGTCTAATTTCACGAGTTAGCATGACAATCAATTTGTAGAAAAACATAAAAGTAAAAAAATTATAAGAAAATGATTTATAAGAAAGGAAGTCATAAATGGAGATGATAAATCTCTCGTTGCCTGCTACAAATCGCTTTGCAACGGATTATTTAGCCGGTGTACCTGAAATTCAACGTTTCTTTCACTATCGGTATCAACATTCAGCAGATTATCAGGCAAGATTAATAGAATTAAATAAACGAACGTTTATGAGAAAAGAGCTTGCTGAATGCATTGAAAAATATATGGAGTGTTTTCCAAGTTCAACAGAAGTAAAAATGTCACTTGAAAAGTTAAAGAAAGAAAATAGTGCAGTGATTATTGGAGGGCAACAAGCTGGCATATTAACAGGTCCACTATATTCAATACATAAAGTGATTTCTATTATTGCACTTGCAAGGCAAAAGGAAAAAGAGTTGAACATACCCGTTGTACCAATCTTTTGGATTGCTGGAGAGGATCATGATTTTCAAGAAGTCAATCATATCTATCTGGAGAAAAATGGAGAAATACAAAAGGTTATTTATCCAGAAAAAGTACGAGATAAGAGAATGGTTTCCGATGTCGGCTTAGATAAAGAAATTTGTATGGAATGGGTTGAAGAAATAATAGAGACCTTTGGTGAAACAGATCATACAAATGAATTACTTTCCTTTATGCGTGAAGCAGTGCAAGAATCGGAAACTTTTGTAGACTTTTTCGCTCAAATCGTAATGGGATTATTTAAAGATGAAGGATTGCTTGTGATTGACTCAGGGTACCAAGGATTACGCTGTTTGGAAAAGGAATTATTTATTTCACAAATTGAACAAGTTACTCAGATTAATCGTTGCGTGAAAGATGTACAAAATCAATTAGCAGATGAGGGTTTTAATCGATCAATTGAGATGAGTGATCAAGCAGCCAATCTCTTTTATTATGACGATGAGTACAAGGAAAGAATTCTGCTTGAATATAATGAAGTGAAACAACAATTTATTGGTAAGAATGGCGCTTTAAGGTTTTCCCGTACGGAATTACTAGCACATTGCATCTGAGTTTCCATGGAAATTAAGTAATAATGTGGTGACTCGTCCCATTACACAAGAAATGTTGTTTCCAACATTAGCATTTATTGCAGGTCCGGGTGAAATCGCTTATTGGGCTGAGTTGAAACAAGTATTTGAACACTTCTCAATTAAAATGCCTCTGATTGTACCTCGTTTAAACATAACGTTACTTGATCGAGCGATTGAAAGTGATTTTGAAGAACTAGGGTTGTCACTTGAAGAAGTTCTAACAAACGGGACAGGGAAACAACAAGACGTATATTTAGAATCTGTTAAAGATCTAGAATTGGAAAAGTTATTTCGGTATACAAAAAAACAATTACTTGAAAATTATGGAATGATTCAACAAAAACTTGATAAAGGATTGATTCCCCTATTTGAAAAAAATCAAGCCAGATTATTGGAACAAATTGAATTTATGGAAGGAAAGAGTGAGGATCATTTAAAGCAAAAGCATGAGGTTGCACTGAGTAAGTTCTATAGAGTAGACCATAGTCTTCGACCTATTGGTGCTCCTCAGGAGAGAATACTAAATGCTTTAAACTATATGAACCGTTATGGGATTCCTTTTCTTTCTGAATTGGCTCATTTAAACTATGAATTTGATGGTAAACATAAAGTAATAAAAATATAAATGGTCATAGACTCTATCTCATTGGATAGAGTCTATTTATTTTTTAGAAAAATAAAAATATTCTGTTAATTAAAAGAGGATTCTCATTCTTTTAGGGAGAATTATTTAAAAATAAGTGGAGGAAAGTGGAGGGATGTGGTAAAGTAATTTAAGAAAGTGGGGCTAGTTGGTATGTTCATGGGCGAATATCATCATAATGTTGATACAAAAGGTCGTTTGATCGTACCAGCTAAATTCCGCGATGATTTAGGTGAAATGTTTGTTTTGACACGTGGACTTGATCAATGTTTGTTTGGTTACCCCCTTAATGAATGGAAGATTATTGAAGAAAAATTAAAAGGTCTTCCCATGACAAAAAAAGATGCCCGCGCATTTACTCGTTTCTTTTTCTCCGGTGCAACAGAATGTGAGATCGATAAACAAGGACGAATTAATATATCCTCTCCACTTTTAAACTACGCAAAACTTGAAAAAGAATGTGTGATTCTAGGTGTTTCCAATCGAATTGAAATATGGAGTCAAGACATTTGGAACGATTATTTCAGCGAATCAGCGGATTCTTTTGCTGAAATTGCAGAAAATATGATTGGGTTTGATATTTAATTGGAAATAATGGATTGATTTAATTTCCATGTGTTTCGATTGGAAAGGTGGACATAAATGTTTAATCATACAACTGTATTACTTGAATGAAGCTGTTAACGGCTTGAATATTAAGCCTGATGGGATATATGTAGACTGCACACTTGGAGGTGCAGGACATAGTGAATTGATACTGTCGAAATTATCTGAGGCAGGAAAATTATATGCCTTTGATCAAGATGAGGTAGCGATCAATCATGCAAAAGAAAAATTAGCCTCTCATGGAGATAAACTTACCATTATTAAAAGTAACTTTATTCATTTAAAAGAAGAACTGGAAAAGAAAAATGTCTTAAAAGTAGATGGAGTGTTATATGACTTAGGTGTTTCTTCCCCACAATTGGATAACCCTGAAAGAGGTTTTAGTTACCATTATGACGCTTCTCTCGATATGAGAATGGACAAGGATGCAAGTTTGTCCGCATTTGATGTGGTCAATCATTGGACATATGAAGCGCTTGTTCGGATTTTCTTTCAATATGGTGAAGAAAAATTTTCTAAGCAAATTGCTCGCAAAATTGAAGCAGCAAGAGCATTGGCACCAATTGAAACAACTGGACAATTAGTGGAGATAATTAAAGAGGCTATTCCTGCTCCTGCCAGAAGAAAAGGTGGCCATCCGGCAAAACGAGTTTTTCAAGCAATCCGCATTGCTGTCAATGATGAGTTAGGAGTATTTGAAAAGTCATTACAACAGGCCATCTCATTATTAAATACAGGTGGAAGAATTAGTGTAATTACATTTCATTCGCTAGAGGATCGAATTTGTAAGGTAGCTTTCAAAAAGGAAAGTGACAACACCTGAATTGCCTCATGGTTTGCCGATTATTCCGGAAGAATTTATGCCTGTCTTAAAGCTAATAACAAGAAAGCCTATTTTACCTTCTGAAGAAGAATTAGAACAGAATAATCGAGCAAGATCTGCCAAACTTCGAATTGCTGAAAAACGATAACATCAATCATTCTTTAAAAATAATATGAAGAGTATTCATTCGATATTGGAGGGGAAATAAATATGGCAAATTTAGCAAGACAGCTTCGTCAAGAGCAGCAAGAACAAACAATAGTGGCTCCAAAGAAACGAATAAAACAAAAAAGTTGGATTTCTCCTGGTGAAAAGATCCTAGGTATTACCTTTGGAGCTTTGGTTTGTTTTGGTTCTGTCCATATTATTTCCAATCAGGCTTCCATATACCAAGTAAATAAAGAAATTCAAGATACAAAGGTTACGGTTCAAGAACAAGAAAAATCAAATAGTGATCTAACCATTCAGGTGAATGAATTAAGTCAATATGAACGGATCAGGGATAAAGCACAAGAATTAGGGCTTACACTAAACGATCAAAATATTAAGGTTGTGCAAGATTAATGATTAAAAAACAAAGAAATATCAATTTGGGAGCAACGATATTATTTATAATATTCGGTCTGCTCTTTTTTGTCTTATTATTTCGTTTTGTCTATATTCAAGCCACTGGAGAAGTGAAAGGTCAACATTTAGCGGCAAAAGCCGCTCAACAATATTCGGATTCTAGGACCATTGAAGCAAAGCGTGGTACGATCTATGATCGAAACGGTGAGGTTATTGCTGAGGATAGAAGTTCCTATAGTTTAATTGCCATTCTTGACAAAAAAATGACTTTGGATCCAAAAAAACCCAATCATGTTGTGGATATTGATAAAACGGCAAGTGAACTTTCTAAGCATATTGACATTAAAGAATCAGATATCAGAAAAATACTTAAAAATGGTAAGAAAGAAGAAAAATTTCAAGTTGAATTTGGTGCCGCAGGTCGAGATATCACCTATGAAATGAAAAATAAAATCGAAAAGCTAAAGCTTCCAGGAATAACCTTTACGAGGGAACTGAAACGGTTTTATCCGAATGGCATTTTTGCCTCACATGTAATTGGATTTACGGAAACAGAGCAGACAGAAGAAAATAAAACCATAACTGTCGGAAAACTTGGATTGGAGAAAAGTCTTAATGATGTGTTAACAGGTACTAATGGATCTTTTAAATTTGAAAGCGATCTTTGGGGATATCTTTTGCCAAATGGAAAAGAACAAATTAAAGCAGCTGAAGATGGGAAAGATGTCTATTTAACGATCGATCGAAAAATTCAAATCTTACTTGAAGATGCAATGAATAAAGTCGTTGAAGAGTATAATCCTAAAAAAATTATTGCCATTGTTGCTGATCCCAAAACAGGAGAAGTTCTTGCCATGGGACAACGCCCCACTTTTGATCCAGAGACAAGGGCAGGAATTGAGAATAGCTGGTATAATGAAGCTGTTGAAACATCTTTTGAGCCGGGGTCAACAATGAAAATTTTCACTCTTGCAGCAGCTGTACAAGAAGGAGTTTTTAATCCAAATGAATGGTTCCAATCTGGAACCTATGTAATTGATCCAAAATCAAAATCGATACGTGATCATAATGGAGGTAGAGGTTGGGGGACCATTTCTTATGCTGAAGGGATACAGCGATCATCCAATGTTGCTTTTGCTAAAATTGCGAATGAGAAGTTGGGTTTTGAAAAATTTAGAGAATATTTAACGAAGTTTGGCTTGGATAAACCAACAGGTATTGATCTACCGAATGAAACAAGTGGAAAAATTGCTTATACGTATCCGATTGAAAAAGCAACGACTGCATTTGGTCAAGGTACTGCCATTACACCCATCCAACAAGTGCAGGCAGCAACAGCGGTTGCAAATGATGGGAATATGATGAAAACGCATGTGATCGATAAAATTGTTGATCCTGATTCAGGTGAAAAAATAAAAGAAATAAAGACTGATGTGGTCGGGACCCCAATTTCTGAAAGTACTGCTACCCAAGTAAGGGACTATTTAGAAACGGTTATCAGTGGTGAAAACGGGACAGGTAAAAATTATGCCATTGAAGGATATCAAGTTGCTGGAAAAACAGGGACAGCACAAATACCTGGAAACGGGGGATACTTAACAGGGGCAAGTAATTATATCTTTTCGTTTCTCGGCATGGCACCAAAGGATGATCCTGAGTTAATTATGTATGTAGCTGTGCAACAGCCAGAGTTTAAGGATTCTGCAGATGGTTCCATTCCGGTGTCAAAGATCTTTAATTCTGTAATGAAAAACAGTCTACAATATTTGCAAATTAAACCAAGTGATCAAAATATAATCGAAACAGTGCCAAATCTAAATGTTATAGGTCTCCCTGTCGATGAGGCTACGAATAAATTAACTGAAAAAGGAATGAAAGTTGTAGTGGTTGGGAATGGATCCAATATCATAAACCAAATTCCAGCGGAGAAGGAATCGCTTCTTTCGGGTGAGAAAGTAGTTCTCAAAACAGATGGAGAATTAACCGCTCCAGATATGTCGGGCTGGTCATTAAGAGATGTAATGAAAGTAGCTGAAGTAGCCAATATGAAGCTTAATTCAGTCGGAAATGGTTACGTAGTAAAGCAAAATGTTAAAACGGGATCACCAATGAAAGAAGGAGAGTTTTTAATTGTTGATTTGGATAGACCTTCTGAGAAAAAGGAACCAACAAAAGAGGATGAGGAAAGCAAGGATAAAATAGAGGTCAAAGATTGATGAGCGGTTACGAGTGATTCACTGTTCTATAATAAAAGTACAAGCATATATTTGAACGAGCCATATTCAAAAGAGGAGGTTCGTTCTTTTATGCGTGTTTCTAATGTTACGGTCAGACAAAGACTGACAATTGTCTTATTAATAGGAATTTTTATTTTTTTTATTATTGATATGCGACTTGGTTATGTACAGATGATATTAGGGGAAGGCCTTACAGAAAAAGCAAAAGACCTATGGAGCCGGAATATTCCTTTTGAACCGAATCGTGGAGAAATTGTTGACCGTAATGGCGTTGCACTTGCTACAAATATTAGTGCACCTACTGTTTATGTTGTTCCTCGTCAAATCAAAAATCCTGCAGAGGCAGCAGAAAAACTTGCATCTGTATTAAATATGTCAAAAGAGAAGGCATATGATTTAATTACAAAAAAGACTAGTAGTGTGAAAATTCCAGAAGGAAGAAAGATTTCCCACCAAAAAGCAAAAGAAATTCGAGCGCTTGGGATTGAAGGTATATACATTGGTGAAGATTCCAAACGGCATTATCCCTTTGGAAACTATCTTTCCCATGTTCTTGGATTTGCTGGCATCGATAATCAAGGACTGATGGGACTTGAACTTTTTTATGATAAAGAGTTGAGTGGAACGGAAGGTTCTGTGAAATTCTATGCGGATGCAAAAGGACAACGAATGAACGATATGGCGGATGATTACGAACCGCCTGTTAATGGTTTAGATTTAAAACTCACGATTGATTCAAAGGTAAATACCATAGTGGAACGCGAATTAGATAATGCTCAGGCAACATATAATCCGGACGGTCTAATTGCGATCGCCATGAATCCAAATAACGGTGAAATCCTGGCGATGTCAAGTAGGCCAAGTTTTGATCCAGCTAATTTTCGTAATGTTGATCCAGATGTATATAATCGCAATCTACCTGTTTGGAGCTCATTTGAACCAGGATCTACCTTTAAAATTATTACCCTTGCTGCAGCACTGGAAGAAGGTAAAGTAGACTTGGAACAAGACCATTTTCATGATCCTGGCTATGTCAGTGTTGGTGGTGCAAGGCTACGATGTTGGAAAAAGGGTGGTCATGGAAGTCAGTCTTTTCTTGAGGTTGTTCAAAATTCTTGTAACCCGGGATTTGTTGAACTTGGAGAGAGACTTGGAAAAGATACGTTTATTTAAATATGTGAAAGATTTCGGCTTTGGTGAAAAAACGGGAATCGATCTTCAAGGAGAAGGAAAGGGTATTCTATTTAATTTGGATCGTGTAGGGCCTGTGGAACAAGCGACCACTGCCTTTGGTCAAGGAGTTTCGGTTACCCCAATTCAACAAGTAACGGCTGTTTCAGCAGCTGTTAATGGTGGAACACTATATACGCCATATGTAGCAAAAGAACTAATTGATCCAACAACGGGTGAAGTGGTCATGAAGAAAACACCTGTTGCAAAGCGAAAAGTGATCTCGAAGGAAACATCTGCCGAAATCAGATATGCACTTGGAAAGTGTTGTTGCTCAAGGAACAGGCGGAAAAGCATTTGTTGATGGCTATCGCGTAGGAGGCAAAACTGGAACGGCACAAAAAGCTCAAAATGGACGTTATTTAGAAAATAACCATATTGTCTCTTTCATTGGATTTGCTCCAGCAGATGATCCGCAAATCGTGGTCTATGTTGCGGTAGACAATCCAAAAGGAACGGTTCAGTTTGGTGGAACAGTTGCAGCGCCGATTGTCGGAAATATAATTGGAGATAGTCTTAGAACCATGGGAGTTGAACCAAGAAAAGAGCAAATTGAGAAAGAATTAACATGGCAAGATACTCCAATGATAGAGGTTCCTGATCTTGTTGGCATTACAAAAAATGAAATCCGTGAATTAATGTTGAATTTGAAAATTGATTCAAGTGGGGAAGGAGAGACCGTTATTAACCAAACCCCAAAAGCAGGTGTAAAATTAAAGGAAGGTTCAACGATTAGGTTATATTTTGGAGAAAAAGAGATCATGAATCCATAAGTACGTGTCGTATATTAGTAAATGTTTCATATATATTAAATTGGGCGGCCTTGTTTTTGGAGCCGCCTCCTTTACTTTAGCAAGCGAATAGAAATTCAATAATCACAAATAGATTAATTACAGTTTATAATGTAAAATAATATCGCTATACTTTAATAAATGACTTGCACAGGATGTGCTGACGTCGATGTGTCCATTTGCTTTACTGTCAGCGCTTTCGCATTTTATATTGAGAGGATTTGAGGAAATTGAAATTACATACTATACTTCATTATTTAAACCCCTTTTTACCTCAAGAGGGTGAGAATCTAGAGATTGAATCCATAGAGAACGATAATCGAAAGGTTAAGCCAGGAAGTTTGTTTATATGTATAAAAGGCTATAGCGTGGATGGACATGATTTTGCTGAGGATGCTGAAAAAAAAGGGGCAGTAGCGGTATTGGCTGAAAAAGAGTTGCCACTTCAAATACCAGTCATTGTCGTAAAAGATACGAAACGTGCCATAACATTATTAGCAGATTTCTTTTATGGACACCCGACACAAAAATTAAACCTAATTGGGATAACAGGAACAAATGGCAAAACAACAACGAGCCATTTAATTGAAAAGATTTTTTCAGATCAAGGTCAAGTAACTGGATTAATTGGAACCATGTATACAAAGATGGCTGGGGAGAAATTCGAAACAAAAAATACGACACCAGAAGGCTTAACATTGCAAAAAACATTTAAGCAAATGGTAGATCGGAATGTTTCGACAGCGATTATGGAAGTTTCCTCTCATGCATTAGTGGAAGGAAGAGTACATGGATGTGATTATGATATTGCAGTATTTACAAATTTAACTCAGGATCATCTTGACTACCATAAAACGATGGATGAATATCGTCGTGCAAAAGGCTTGTTATTTTCACAACTTGGAAATACATTTTACGATCATAAGCCTAAATATGCAGTATTAAATGCAGATGATGCTGCAAGCCAAGAATACAAGAGGCATAACAGCAGCAAGGGTGATCACATACGGAATTGATCATGAAGCAGATTTTCGAGCCACAAATATTAAGATGGACGTAAATGGAACATCCTTTGATTTAATTAATCCTTTTGGTTCCCATCAAGTGAAGATGAAGATGATTGGCAAGTTTAGTGTCTATAATGTACTTGCAAGTATTGCTACGTCAGTTGTTGCTGGTGTTCCGTTGAATCATATTATCGCTTCTCTTGAAGAAGTGAAGGGAGTTTCAGGAAGATTTGAAGCGGTGAATGCAGGACAAGATTTTTCCGTTATTGTTGATTATTCACATACACCGGATAGTCTTGAAAATGCTTTAAATACTGTGCGTCAGCTTGCAAAAAAACGTATCTTTGTTGTCGTTGGATGCGGAGGAGATCGTGATAAGACAAAACGGCCTCTGATGGCAAAAATTGCCTGCACGTTAAGCACCGATCCAGTGTTCACTTCCGATAACCCACGAAGTGAAGATCCAGATATGATCCTTCGTGATATGGAAGCAGGCGTCACAGGAGAGACCTTTAAAAGTATTCCAGATCGTAGAAAAGCGATACAGTTTGTCGTTAACGAGGCCAAAGAGGGTGATGTTATATTAATTGCTGGAAAAGGTCATGAAACGTATCAGATTATCGGACAAGAAATTTTCGACTTTGATGATCGGATTGTTGCAAAAGAGGCGATTGAGGAGCGAATGAAATGCCGTTAACTTATAATGAATTGGCCAATTTATTTCCAAATAGAAGAGGAATAAATGATTCTGTGCTTCACTTTCATACGGTTACTGCATTTTCACAAGTATTACAACCAAAAGGAATTTTTATTCCGGTATATAGAGACTCTGGAGAATTAAATGAAGCCATTGAAAATGGTGCGATTGCCGCAATATGGGATGAAGAAAAAACTCTTCCTTCCTATACTCCAAGTTATTTTCCTGTGTTTTTAACAAATGATTTATGGAAAGGTTTAGAGGATATGTTAAATCAATTAAGTAAGAAAATATCATCAAGTGAAATAATTGAAAGTGATCAAACTACATTTTGTTTATTTCATAAAAACAGTCTGAATAGAATAAGGAACACATATGATATTGCTGAGGTAGTAAAGGAATTTACTATATTAAATAAACAAACTAAACGGGAAGGGAGGGAGTAATGTGTTAGAGCAAGTTATCTTTTTTACGATATTACTTGGTTTTTTGATAACAGTGCTATTATCTCCCATTTTTATTCCCTTCTTGAAAAGATTAAAATTTGGACAAAGTATTCGAGAAGAAGGACCTAAATCGCATCAGAAAAAAACGGGTACACCTACAATGGGCGGAGTGATGATTCTACTTTCTATTATTATCACCACTTTAGTGATGACAGAGAAATTCAGTGAACCTACGATTAAAACTTTTCTGCTTTTATTTGTCTTGATTGGTTTTGGATTATTAGGATTTTTAGATGATTTTATCAAAGTAGTACTGAAAAGAAATCTTGGCTTAACATCATTACAAAAATTACTTGGCCAAATTCTTATTTCAGTTATTGTTTACTTTTTATTAAAGCAAACCAATTTTTCAACAGCTATTGAAATTCCACTTACTGATTATTCATTGGAACTTGGATATTTTTATGCATTGTTTATTGTCTTTTGGCTTGTGGGTTTTTCAAATGCTGTCAATTTAACAGATGGGCTAGATGGACTTGTTTCTGGAACTGCAGCTATTGCCTTTGGTGCATTTGCGGTATTAGCTTGGAACCAATCGCAATATGAGGTAGCCATTTTCTCTGTAGCAATTGTGGGGGCCGTTCTTGGTTTTCTTGTCTTTAATGCCCATCCTGCAAAAGTGTTTATGGGTGATACAGGATCATTGGCTCTTAGGCGGGGCCATTGCAGCCATTTCAATTTTAACAAAGTTTGAATTGATCCTTCTTATTATTGGTGGTGTTTTTGTGATTGAAACACTATCTGTTATTTTACAAGTCCTATCCTTTAAAACAACTGGGAAGAGAATTTTTCGTATGAGTCCATTGCATCATCATTATGAGTTGCTTGGATGGAGCGAATGGCGGGTTGTTGTAACATTTTGGAGTGTTGGGTTATTGTTTGCGATAATCGGAATTTATATTGAGGTGTGGTTATAAATGAAAATGATCAATACGTATCTTCATAAAAAAGTCTTAGTTCTAGGGTTAGCCAAAAGTGGTGTAGGTGCAGCAACTCTTTTACATAAGTTAGGTGCTTTTGTAACGGTAAATGATAAAAAACCATTAGCTGAAAATCCTGAAGCACAAGGCTTACTTGAACAAGGAATTACAGTAATATGCGGGGGGCATCCAATTGAAATGCTTGATGAGGGGTTTGAATTAATAGTCAAAAACCCTGGAATTCCCTATCATAATCCGATGATTAAAGGGGCGTTTGAAAGAGGGATTCCTGTCATTACTGAAGTCGAGCTGGCATATCAGATTTCTGACGCTCCGTTTATAGGAATTACAGGAACAAATGGAAAAACAACAACGACCACGTTAGTGTTTGAAATGCTGAAAGTGGGGAAGAAAGAGCCTTTAATTGCAGGTAATATCGGTACAGTTGCTTCTGAAGTGGCTCAAGAAGCTCAGGAAGTTAACCAAATTGTGATTGAACTATCATCATTTCAGTTAATGGGGACACCGACTTTTCGCCCGAGGATGGCCATTTTAACTAATTTGTATGATGCTCATCTTGATTATCATGGAACAAGATCAGAATACGTAAAAGCGAAAGCTAATATTACTAAAAATCAGACTGAAGAGGATTATTTTATTGTTAATGCAGAGCAGGAAGAAGTTATGGAGATTGCTCGCCATTCTAAAGCTCAGATTATTCCCTTTTCAGCAAAAAGAGAGCTTGAATCAGGAATTTTTGTTAAGGAAGGTTGGGTTGTTTTCGATGGGGAACAGATTATCAAAATAGCGGATATTCGCTTACCAGGTGAACATAATTTAGAAAATATCTTATCCGCAGTAGCAGTAGCTAAATTATCTGGTGTGACAAATGAAGCGATCTGTCAGGTGTTAAACACGTTTACAGGAGTGAAACACCGATTGCAATTTATTGAAGAGATAGAAGGTAGAAAATTTTATAATGATTCAAAAGCAACAAATATTTTAGCTACAACGAAAGCGCTTGTTGCTTTTAATGAGCCTATTATTCTCCTTGCTGGAGGACTTGATCGTGGAAATGAATTTGATGAACTAATTCCATACTTTAAAAATGTGAAAGCGATTATTACATTTGGTCAAACAGCGGAAAAAATTGAAAATGTAGCCAGGAAGGCAGGAATAAAAACAATTAAACGTGTCGATAATGTGGTTGAAGCGGTGCCTCTTGCTTACCAACTATCGGAGTCAGGAGATGTGATTTTGTTATCTCCTGCTTGTGCTAGTTGGGATCAGTATAAAACTTTTGAAGTAAGGGGAGACATTTTTATAGAAGCAGTGCATAAGCTTAAGTAAGGGCTTGTCTCTAAAAAAGAGAGGATGACTTCTTAAGTGGTGTGAGTTAGTAGGGGTTACTAGAATTTCTTGTTTTGTCAGCTAGAACCCCTACTTTCTTATTATGCAAGCCCTAATACTTGCATTTTGAGGTGTGATCTGTGCCCACAAAAAAAACGACTCCTGATATTATGTTACTTATTTTAACTTTTACTCTTTTAGCAATAGGATTAATTATGGTGTACAGTGCTAGTGCGGTATGGGCAGAGTATAAATTTGATGATTCCTTTTTCTTTGCAAAAAGACAAATGTTGTTTGCTGGTGTTGGGATAATTGCTATGTTTTTTATTATGAACATTGATTATTGGACATGGAGAACCTGGGCAAAGGTTTTAATCATCATCTGCTTTGTCCTGTTGATTCTTGTGCTAATCCCAGGAGTTGGGAATGTGCGAAATGGATCGAGAAGCTGGATTGGAATTGGTGCTTTTTCAGTTCAGCCGTCTGAATTTATGAAGTTAGCCATGATTGCTTTCTTGGCAAAATTTTTATCAGAAAGGCAAAAATTTATCACCTCTTTTAAAAAGGGATTGGCACCTTCACTTGGTATAGTATTCTTAGCATTTGGGATGATTATGCTCCAACCAGATTTAGGAACAGGTACTGTAATGGTTGGAACATGTATTGTGATGATCTTTATTGCAGGAGCACGAATTAGTCATTTTGTCGTGTTGGGTTTAATCGGTGTTGCAGGGTTTGTAGCACTTGTAGTCTCTGCACCGTATCGAATGAAACGAATTACATCCTTTTTAGACCCATGGCAGGATCCGTTGGGAAGTGGTTTTCAAATTATCCAATCGCTTTTTGCGATTGGTCCAGGTGGTTTGTTTGGATTGGGGTTGGGTGAAAGTAGACAAAAGTTCTTTTACCTGCCAGAGCCACAAACAGATTTTATATTTGCCATCTTAGCTGAAGAGCTTGGCTTTATCGGAGGATCGTTCATTTTACTATTATTTTCACTCTTACTTTGGAGAGGAATCCGAATTGCTTTAGGTGCACCTGATTTATATGGGAGTTTTCTTGCAGTTGGAATCATTGCCATGGTTGCCATTCAAGTCATGATCAATATTGGTGTTGTAACAGGATTAATGCCTGTTACAGGGATTACATTACCATTCCTAAGTTATGGTGGATCATCCTTAACACTCATGCTGATGGCAATTGGTGTATTATTGAACATTAGCCGTTATTCGCGTTATTAATTTTTATCAAGCTGACCTGTAATGTGGTCAGTTTTTTTGCGTAAAAAGTGTATAATTAACTGAATTTTTTGATTCATATCCATTCATTTTCACATATTACAGGAATCGTCTAACATATATAAATTATTACGATTCTAAAACATTCTTTTGATGGTATCTTACAATGGTATAGAATATAGTAGAATAGATAAAGCAACCAAGTGATTATCTCGCACATTTTTGTATTTTATGAGAAAATCAATTTTAACTTAATTAAAGGGTTTGAGGTGGAAAAATGAATATTGTTGTCAGTGGGGGAGGAACGGGTGGACATATCTATCCTGCTCTAGCTCTCATACGTGAAATTAAAAAGGAAACACAATGATGCTAAATTCTTATACATAGGAACAGAAAAGGGTCTAGAGAGCAAGCTTGTAACGATGGAGAACATACCATTTAAATCCATTCATATTACTGGTTTTAAAAGAAAAATTTCACTCGAAAATATGAAAACCATTATGCGTTTTATAAAAGGAGTAGGGGAGAGTAAAAAAATGTTGAAGGAGTTTGGGGCAGATGTGGTGATTGGAACGGGTGGCTATGTCTGTGGCCCGGTCGTTTATGCTGCTGCGAAGCTTGGAATCCCAACCATTATACATGAACAAAATAGTGTTCCAGGTTTAACAAACAAATTTTTAAGTCGATATGTTGATCGGATAGCGGTTTGTTTTGAGGATGCTAGATCTTATTTTCCTGATCAAAAAGTAGTGTTAACTGGAAATCCCCGTGCTTCAGAAGTATTGAACCAAGATGGGATAAAAGGGAGATTGTCAGTTGGATTAAGTTTAACGGAGCCAGTTGTATTGATTGTAGGAGGAAGCCGAGGTGCTAGGCCTATCAATGATGCTGTTTTGCAATCATTATCCCAACTTGGAGAAAAGCCATATCAAGTTTTATATGTTACGGGTGACGTTCATTTTGATAAGGTGAAAAAGGAAGTTGAAAAAATGGGCAATCCGAAAAACGTTGTCATTAAACCATTTGTTCATAATATGCCTGAGGTACTTGCTGGTACGGATTTAACAGTTGCAAGAGCAGGTGCAACGACTTTAGCTGAGTTAACATCACTTGGGATTCCAAGTATTTTAATCCCAAGTCCATATGTCACGAATAATCATCAAGAAAAAAATGCTCGTGCTCTAAGTGATCATCATGCTGCCAAATTGTTACTCGAAAGTGATTTAAATGGTCAAAAGCTGGTGTCAGAAATTGATCGTATTCTAATGAATGAACAAACATTAACAGACATGAAAACGGCAGCTAAAAAATTAGGAATACCCGATGCAGCAGATAGACTTTATAAACTAATGGGGGAGCTCGTTGAAAAGAAAAAGTAGCTCAAGAAATTCCCTTTGCATAGACTAGGGTAACCTATTTTTTAGGAGGTAACTATGGATAATAATCTAAACGAACTGATGAATGAACTTATAGAATGGAAAATTGGAAGCATTAAAAAAGATGAACCCTTAGCTGGTCATACAACGATTAAAATAGGTGGACCTGCTGATTTGTTCATTGAGCCTTCATCCATTAAGAATTTGGAAAAAACGATGGAATTGGTTCGGAAATATAAAGTTAATTGGAGAGCAATAGGAAGAGGATCCAATTTGCTTGTGTCTGATAAAGGGATAGAGGGAGTTGTGATAAAGCTTGGAAATGGCTTGAATCAACTCGAAATTAATGAGGACAGGATAATTGTTGGTGCAGGGTATTCAGTCGTAAGTCTTGCCGTTCAAATTAGCCGAAATGCTCTATCTGGATTTGAATTTGCTAGCGGGATACCAGGTTCGGTTGGTGGAGCTGTATATATGAATGCAGGTGCACATGGATCGGATGTTTCAAAAATTTTGACAAGTGCACATATTCTTTTTGAAGATGGTACATTTGAATGGTTAACGAATAAGGAAATGGAATTCTCTTATCGTACTTCTGTGTTACAAAAAAAACGTCCAGGGATCGTTGTAGAGGCTGAATTTCAATTAACAGAAGGAAATAAAGAAGAAATTATGGAAGCAATGCAAAAGAATAAAGAGTATAGAAAAGTGACTCAACCTTGGAACTTTCCTTGTGCAGGAAGTATTTTTAGAAATCCCCTCCCATATTATGCAGGAAGATTAGTAGAAGAGGCCGGATTAAAAGGCTATCAAATAGGTGGTGCACAGATTTCTGAAATGCATGGAAATTTTATTATTAATGCTGGAAATGCTAAAGCGGAAGAAGTTCTACAATTAATTGATTATGTTAAAAAAACAATTTATGATTCATACAAGGTCATAATGGAAACAGAGGTCGAAATAATAGGTCGAAAGTAATGGTAAACAATCCATCTCAATTTCCATTTACTGTGTTATAATTATTCATTGATGTTAGACACTAAAAAATGGATTGCAAATATAACGGCATGCAAATTCGTGCCGTTGTTTTTAATAAAAAGGCTTGTCAGGGGATGACTAACTAAGGAGGTGGTTGGTATGAAAAAAAGAAAAGTAGTGTCTTTAGAGGATCGAATACCTAAATTAAAACAACAAAGACGAAAAAAAGCTAATCGTCGGCTTATTCTATTGCTGCTTCTGTTTTTTATGCTGATTGCCTTTATAGTATATTTCCAATCTCCATTAAGTCATGTGAAAACGATCACCATCTCAGGAAATCACGTCCATTCGGATAAAGAAATTACTTCGAGTACAGGAATTAATAATGATACAAACATATGGAATGTTCAAGGAAAAGCAATTGAGGATAAACTGAATGAGCTACCCGAAATAAAAAAAGTTGAAGTGGAAATTCACTTTCCAAATACAGTTGAGATTAAGATCCAAGAATTAAAACGGATTGCCTACATTTCTAAAGGGAAAAGCTTCATCCCAGTATTGGAGAATGGACAAGTCCTTGATGAAAAACAAACCACTGACCTTCCATTAAATGCCCCCGTACTTTACAGTTTCTCTGAAAACGATGTATTGAAGGAAATGATGGATAGTTTGGAACAATTACCTAATGAAGTACTGAATTCAATATCAGAGATTCATTATGATCCCCAAAAAACAGATCTCTATCATATATCGCTTTTTATGAATGATGGAAATGAAGTAAGTGCTACAATACGAACATTTGCAAAGAAAATGTCCCATTATCCTTCCATTATTGGACAATTGGGCCCTAACCAAAAAGGCATCATTAATTTAGAGGTGGGTTCATTCTTTAAATCCTATGAATCGGAAGGAGCTGAAACGGATGAATCAGGAGAAACGGGAGAAGATCGTGAAGGGTAAATATGTGATCATGACACTCGTTTGTCTAGTTTTTGGCTATATGATTTCTTTTTCATACCATTTAACAGAGCAACAAAATGATCACACGAACATGACGAGTAGTCAATTTGCACGTGATCTTGAATTGCGTACAGAATTAATCGAACAAGAAGAAAAAAATCAAAAGTTGCAAAAGGAGCTTTATCAAAAACAAACACAAGTTTTGAAGATGGAAAAAGAACTTTCTAACGAAGCTCAATTCTACTCTAATCTTGCCGATGATGCAGAAAAATTCAGGATGCATCTTGGAAAAGTAAAAGTAAAAGGCAAAGGAGTCCAAGTCACTCTAGCTGATGCTGATTATAATCCCAATGAGACGAATGTAAATAATTATATCGTTCATGAGCACCATATATTTCATGTTGTAAATGAACTCTATATTTCTGGCGCAAGTGCAATCGCGATTAATGGACAAAGGCTGTCACATGATTCATATATATTATGTAACGGGCCTGTGATCGAAATAGATGGATATCAACACCCTGCTCCATTTGTTATTACGGCCATTGGAGATGTAAAAACGATGTCAGCATCGTTAAATTTGCAGGGCGGAGTAAAAGATATGTTAGTGAGCGAAAATGTACAATTTACATTAGAAGAAAAGAATGAAATCATTATAAATGCAATTTTAAATAACTGATTGGCTGTACAGAAAGTTTGGTGGAGCGAAAATGGGGGATAAAAAAAAGATAAGTATGACTGTCATTACGTTAATTATTGGTTTTATGACCGCTATACAGTTTCAAACTGTAAATGAACCTATTATTCGTGATACACGTGATACTTCACAATTACGAGAAGACTTGGTGAAAGACAAGGAACTGTATCTTAGTTTAGTTCGAGAAATTCGTTCAAATGAAGAAAGAATCGAAAAATATGAAACAGAAAGGTTAGAAAGTAAAGAACAAGTTCTGAAAGAAACCTTACGTGAGTTTAAGGGCGAAGCGGGATTGGAGAAATATGAAGGTCCGGGAATCGTGATCAATATTTTGCCAGTAAGTGAGGAATTATTACTTGGGGAAACAGTTGAACCCATTTCACCCTATTTACTACACGAACTTATTAATGAATTAAACCGCTTTGGTGCCTCAGAAATTTCCATTGCAGACCAAAGGTGGATTAATAACTCAGTTATTCGTGATATTAATGGTATAACGAAAATGGATGGTTTTCCATTAGATCACTTTCCAATTGAGGTGAAAGTAGCTGTTGATAATATGGATACAGCCGAGAAACTATATAATCAAATGCAAGTATCGGATTCTGCAGAAGAATTTTTTATTCAAAATTTTCGTTTATCCTTTTCAACCCCACAACCAATAGTAAGCATACCAGCTTACAAGGACACGATAGAAATCCGTAACATGGAGCTTGCGGATACTGAAAAAGGAGGTTAAACATGTGGCTACCCATTTTAGGATTAATTATAGGGCTATTACTTGGCTTTTCGACTGATATTCAAATTCCAGTTGAGTACTCTAACTATTTATCAATAGCTGTACTAGCAGCGTTAGATACACTGTTTGGAGGCATAAGAGCTAATTTGCAAGGTATATATGATGAGAAAGTATTTGTATCAGGTTTCTTTTTTAATATTATTTTGGCTGCAAGTTTAGCTTTTCTAGGTGTCCATCTTGGTGTAGACTTATATTTAGCAGCAGTTTTTGCCTTTGGTGTTAGACTTTTTCAAAATATTGCTGTAATTAGAAGGATATTGCTTTCAAAAGGATCAAGTAAAAAGCAAAAAAATTTATTTTAAAAAAAGGGAATAATATAATTTTGACGAATAAATTTAGGATATAGGTAAACTACGATGAGTATAATTGATCGATTTTGCTTAAAAAATCCAAAAAGTGAAAAGCTAACTAGGATGTGTAGTCGACCATTTGTCAAGAAAATTATTACTTTATGTGTAAACAAAAAAAGTTGTTCAAATTGTTATATTTAAGGGAGGTGCCATAGAATGAACAACAATGAAATATATGTTAGCCTTGACATCGGTACATCCAGTGTGAAAGTAATCATAGGTGAAATGGTTAAAGACTCGTTGAATATTATCGGAGTAGGGAACGTACCGTCTGAAGGCTTACGAAAGGGTTCAATTGTTGATATAGATGAGACCGTTCATTCTATTAGGAGGGCAATAGAACAAGCAGAAAGAATGATTGGTATGGACATTAGACAAGTGATTGTGGGAATAACAGGCAATCATATCATGCTCCAGCCTTCACATGGTGTTGTTGCCGTATCTAGTGAAAATAGGGAAATTTCAGATGAGGATATTGCCAGGGTCATTGATGCGGCTCAGGTGGTTTCTGTTCCACCAGAAAGAGAAATTATTGATGTGATCCCGAAGCAATTTATTGTTGACGGTCTTGATGAAATTAATGATCCACGTGGAATGATTGGTGTTCGACTTGAAATGGAAGGAACGATCATTACTGGTTCAAAGACAATTTTACATAATGTATTGCGTTGTGTGGAAAAAGCAGGATTAGAAATATTAGACATAACTTTACAACCGCTGGCTGCAGGATCATTTGCTCTTTCAAAAGATGAAAAAGATCTCGGTGTTGCTCTTATTGATATTGGAGGGGGCTCTACAACGATTGCCTTTTTTGAACACGGTGGATTGAAATATACTACTGTGCTCCCTATCGGTGGAGACCATATTACAAAAGATATTTCAATTGGTCTTCGGACTTCATCAGAGGATGCTGAAAATATCAAAATGAAATACGGTTGTGCCTTTTATGATCTTGCATCCGAGGATGAAGTGTTTAGTGTGTCCATAATTGGAAGCGATCAGCAGCAACAGTTTAATCAATTAGAGATTAGTGATATTATTGAGGCTAGAATGGAAGAAATCTTTGAACTAATCTTAGTAGACCTTCATCACTTAGGTGTGAAAGATCTTCCAGGTGGTTTTGTGTTAACTGGAGGAGTTGCTAATACAATTGGAATTTTAGAACTTGCTCAAGATGTATTCCAAAGTCGTGTTAGAATTGCGATCCCTGATTATATTGGGGTTAGAGAACCACAATATACAACGGCAGTTGGCTTAATTAAGTTTGCCTATAAAAATGCTAAAATTCAAGGAAGACAAATGAGTTCGCAAACTGCTAATCATGAAGTAAAAGAGAAGCGACCAGTCAAACAAGCACAAGTAAAAACAAAACAAGAAAAACAACCAGAAGAGAAAGTAACATCAAAAGTGAAAAAGTTTTTTGGATACTTTTTTGAATAAAATAGAAAAAAATAATCTGATATAATGTAGCAATCCGAGTGCGAATGGCTAACAGGGATATCGACGGATTAGGAGGATTTGTCATGCTGGAATTCGAAACAAGTATAGAGACATTAGCGACGATAAAGGTTATTGGTGTTGGTGGTGGTGGAAACAATGCCGTTAACCGTATGATAGAACATGGAGTTCAAGGTGTTGAATTTATTGCAGTCAATACAGATGCCCAAGCATTAAATCTTTCTAAAGCAGAAATAAAGATGCAAATTGGTGGGAAATTAACCAGAGGACTTGGTGCTGGGGCTAATCCTGAAGTTGGTAAGAAAGCTGCTGAAGAAAGTAAAGAGCAAATTGAAGAGGCCTTACGGGGAGCGGATATGGTTTTTGTTACTTGCGGTATGGGCGGCGGAACAGGAACGGGTGCTGCTCCTGTAGTTGCTCAAATTGCCAGAGATTTAGGTACTTTAACTGTTGGTGTTGTGACAAGACCTTTTACATTTGAGGGGAGAAAAAGGGCTACACAAGCTGCAGGCGGGATTTCTGCTATGAAAGAATCGGTTGATACATTAATCGTGATCCCGAACGATCGTCTTCTTGAAATTGTTGATAAAAGTACACCGATGCTTGAAGCATTTAGAGAAGCAGATAATGTTCTTCGTCAAGGGGTACAAGGGATATCTGATCTAATTGCTGTTCCTGGATTGATTAATCTGGATTTTGCGGATGTGAAAACCATTATGTCTAATAAAGGATCGGCACTTATGGGAATTGGTGTGGCTTCCGGTGAAAGTCGTGCAGCTGAAGCTGCGAAAAAAGCAATTTCATCTCCATTACTTGAAACCTCGATAGATGGTGCCCAAGGTGTATTGTTAAATATTACTGGAGGATCTAATTTAAGTTTGTATGAAGTACAGGAGGCAGCAGATATTGTTGCAAGTGCTTCTGATCAAGAAGTGAATATGATTTTCGGATCTGTTATCAATGATAATTTAAAGGATGAAATTATTGTCACAGTTATTGCAACTGGATTTAATGAAGAAGTTGTACAACCAAAGCCAACTAGACCGGCTTTTGGACAACCGCAAAAGTCTTCAACGGCAAATGTTAAACGTGAGCCGAAAAGAGAAGAACCGCCAGTGGTAGAACAACCAAGAAGTGTTACTCCACAAACTGGTGATGAAGCTCTTGATATCCCTACTTTCCTTCGTAACCGAAACAGAAGAAGGTAAAATGAAATACAAAGACGACTTGGTCTTGTAGTTTCCCACAAATAAAAGGCATAACCTAAATGGTTATGCCTTTTTGGAATTATTATTTATTTTTTTATAACGTCAAAGCAGGACCAAAAAATTCGAAGTGTATATGATCTTCAGGAATGCCAATTTCTTTTAAGGCATGATTCATTGCTTTCATAAATGGAATAGGGCCACAGAAATAGACGATACTATCCTTATTGAAAATCCATTTATTCAGTGTATCAGCGTCTAGGTACCCTTCGTGATCAAAACTATTTTCTTGTCGATCCGCATTCGTTGGTTTTTCATACGCATAAAAGATGTTTAAGTCTTTGTTGGAAACAGAATTTAAGCGAGTATCCTTAAATGCATGGACGTTTCCATTAATTGCGGCGTGTATAAATGTAACAGGAACAGGTAGATCCTTTCCTACCAAATAATTGAACATACTCATCATAGGGGTAATTCCCACTCCGCCACTTAAAAGTACAATCGGTTTTCTTGTTGGAGTAAGCATGAAGTCACCTCCAGGAGCACTAATATTAATTGTATCTCCTTCGTTGATGGAGGAATGTAAATAGTTTGACACAACTCCATCAGGGGCACTGTCTCTTCCAGATTCACGTTTAACTGAAATACGATAGTAATCCTTATCAGATGAGTCTGAAAGGCTATATTGACGAATATGAGTGAATTCAATCCCAGGAATATTCAGTTTTACACTAATGTATTGTCCGGATTTAAAAGAGGCAATTTCCTTACCATCAGCAGGTTTTAAATAGAAGGATGTAATGACATCACTTTCAACCACCTTTTTCCAAATCGTAAATGGACGAAAATCCTTCCACCCACCAACCGCTTGTTCTGCCGCCCCATAAAGATCACGTTCGACCCCGATAAATGCATTTGAAATTTCCCCGTATGCCTTTGTCCAAGCTTCAATTATTTCATCGGTTGCAGCTTCTTTAAGTACATCTTTTATAGCTTGAATTAAGTTTTCCCCCACTATCGGATATTGTTCAGCCTGAATACCTAAGGACCGGTGCTTTTGAGCAATTTGAGAAACGGCTGGAAGGATCGCGGTAAGATTATCGATATACTTTGCAGCTGCCAGAACAGCATTTGCAAGTGCTGTTTGTTGTCTACCCTGTTTTTGATTGACATGATTAAATACATTTAATAGTTCTGGATGATTGGTAAATAAGAGCTCATAGAACCTTTTCGTAATCGATACGCCATATTCCTCTAAAACGGGTACTGTACTTTTAATAATATCAATTGTTTTTTTATCCAACATTTCCAAAACCTCTTTCCTAATTGTTTTTCACTATAAGTATAGTGAAAAACAATTATAGAAAGAGTGACCATAATCACACATGAGAAGAAAATAATGGGAAAAAGGTAAATGACAAAATACGGTGGGAATAGTGTAAATTTCTGTTTTTTTGTACACAGAAAGTGACACACTTCAGCAACGGAGTTACGATATACTGTTCCATAATAGATTAGAACAGAACAATTAATAGAATTAGGGAGGAAGCCTTTGGCTGTTTATTTAGATGTTATTTGGCTACTAAATTTTATGTTTGATAGCTTCCTTCTTTATTTAACAGCTCTTATTTTAAAAAGAGATATTTTTTATTGGAGGATATTTGTAGGAGGTTTTGTCGGCTCTATTATTATCTTATTATCCATAACACCATTGAATGGTTTCTCTGGACATCCGATTGTAAAACTTCTGTTTTCAGTTGTCATGATTTTAATTGTGTTTGGTTTTAAGAGATTCAAATATTTTATAACCGGATTAATGATCTTTTATTTAGTTACTTTTCTTGTTGGTGGTTCATTAATTGGTGTTCACTATTTTATTCAATTTGATGTGAATCTTACATCCTCTGTGGCTCTAGCTAGTGTAAAAGGTTTTGGAGATCCAATTAGCTGGTTATTTGTTGTTTTGGGGTTTCCAATCGTTTGGCATTTTTCTAGAAAAAGTTTCGAAAAAGTGGAAGTAGCCAAAATACAACACAGTCATCTCATTATGGTCAGTATTATAATTGGTGGGCAAAGATTTCATTTCAAAGGATTAGTCGATAGTGGCAATCAATTGTACGATCCTATTTCGAAAATGCCTGTGATGTTTGTATCTATTAACAAGATAGCGGATGAACTACCAACAGAACTAAGAAAAATTGTAGTTGATTCAGAACTTGTCATGATGGGGAAACAATCAATATCACCAGACTGGGAAAATCGTATGAGAATTATCCCTTATAAGGTAATGGGCAGAGATCATCAACTTATCATTGCACTTAAACCAGAACAAATTCAAATCATTCACGACGAAGAAACTCTGACAATCGAAAAAGGTTTAGTTTCATTTACGATGCAGCAACTCTCATCCGATGATGCCTTCCAATGTATTGTCCATCCCAAAATGCTTAATGAGAAAAAAATAATCAAAAATAATGCTGGTTCAACATATGAAAGCTTAAAAGACTCTGGGAATGAGGTCGGTTTTTAACATCAATTTCGGATGGCTAAGTTCTCAATCTGGAGAAAAAGCGTGACCTTTCATAAACAAAAATCAGTAAGGAGGATAAAAAATGAAACGTTTCAAACTTCGCTTAACGTTCTATTGGTATAAATTACTAATCAAACTAGGTTTGAAAACTGATGAAATTTTCTACATTGGCGGAAGCGAAGCTCTACCTCCTCCTTTAAACAAAGAAGAAGAAGCCATGTTACTTGAAAAGTTACCAACAGGTGATAAGGCAGCAAGATCCATATTAATTGAACGAAATTTAAGATTGGTTGTTTATATTGCTAGAAAATTTGAAAACACTGGAATTAATATTGAGGATTTGATCAGTATTGGCACAATTGGCTTAATCAAAGCAGTGAATACATTTAATCCTGAAAAAAAAATCAAACTTGCTACATATGCATCCAGGTGCATTGAAAATGAAATTTTGATGTACTTACGGAGGAATAATAAAATTCGTTCCGAAGTATCATTTGATGAACCGTTAAATATTGATTGGGACGGAAATGAATTGCTTCTTTCAGATGTTTTAGGTACAGATAACGACATTATCACAAAAGATCTAGAAGCGAGTGTTGATAAAAAACTTTTATTAAAAGCGCTTCACCAACTTTCAGATCGTGAAAAACAAATCATGGAACTTCGCTTCGGTCTTGGTTCGGGTGAAGAAAAAACACAGAAGGATGTCGCGGATATGCTTGGAATATCACAATCCTATATTTCTAGACTTGAAAAGAGAATTATTAAAAGATTAAAAAAAGAATTTAATAAAATGGTCTAAATAAATTTTCTGTGTTGATAGAAGCACCGTAAACCTAATGCTTGTCGAGGTTTAGATCTATATTCCCTTTTTCTCACCCTTTTCACAGGTGCATATTTTTCCTTACAGGGGAAATACTGTTTTTTGTACAGCAGCTCCTGTAAGGAGGGAAATGGATTGACTCGAAACAAAGTAGAAATTTGCGGTGTTGATACATCAAAGCTTCCAGTATTGAAAAATGAAGAAATGAGATTACTCTTCAGGCAATTGCAACAAGAGGGGGATATATCCGCACGCGAAAAGCTTGTTAACGGTAACTTACGCCTTGTATTAAGTGTTATCCAGAGGTTTAATAACAGGGGTGAGTTCGTTGATGATTTGTTCCAAGTAGGCTGTATTGGACTTATGAAATCAATAGATAATTTTGATTTAGGTCAAAATGTAAAGTTTTCTACCTATGCTGTTCCGATGATTATCGGTGAGATTAGACGTTATTTACGTGATAACAACCCGATACGAGTTTCTCGCTCTTTGCGGGATATTGCTTATAAGGCTTTACAAGTTCGGGAACGATTAATGAGTAAAACATCACGGGAGCCTACAACAGAAGAAATTGCAAAAGAACTCGATGTTCCACATGAGGAAATTGTGTTCGCACTCGATGCGATTCAAGACCCAGTCTCTCTTTTTGAACCTATTTACAATGATGGCGGAGATCCAATCTTTGTTATGGATCAATTAAGTGACGAAAAGAATAAAGACATCCAATGGATTGAAGAACTCGCCCTTAAAGAAGGTATGCGAAGATTGAATGAACGGGAAAAGCTGATACTACGGAAACGATTTTTTCAAGGGAAAACGCAAATGGAAGTCGCAGAGGAAATTGGAATCTCACAGGCTCAAGTATCACGGCTAGAAAAAGCGGCCATTAAACAAATGAATAAAAACATTCAAAGCTAAAGCTGCCATGCATGAGGCAGCTTTTTTTAATTGTTTGTTGAGAATGTTCATTTTTCCTAACCTTTTGTTCATATATATAGATAAAGCGTAAAAGGAGAGTGAAAAAATGGTGAGAATTTCTGAATTCCAGATAAAAGATGTGGTTAATGTTGCAGATGGAAAAAAACTAGGGAATATTAGTGATATTGAAATCAATCTCATTTCAGGAAAAATTGATGCCATTGTTATTTCAGGTACAGGTAAATTATTGGGCTTCTTTGGAAAGGATGAAGATGTTATTATTCCGTGGAAAAATATAATAAAAATTGGCGAGGATGTCATACTTGTTCGCTATAAAGAAACAAATGAATTAAGATATAGTGATGAAGAAAAGTAATCTGCTATTTTACTGGGAAGGACTTCCGTAGTGTGATAAAATGATACAATACGGAAATAAAAGAGGTAGTGGGATGGAACCATTTAGAATTCAAAAAGAAGAATATTTTGTCATTGCAGATTGGATGCAAAAATGATCGTCACTTGATGGCGGGTTTTACAAGTAAAAATGGCGGAAAAAGTAAAGAGAATTTTACAAGTTTGAATGTTGGTTTTCATGTGGAAGATACACAAGGATCTGTCCTTGAAAATCGAGAGCATTTAGCGAAAATTCTTACTTTTCCGTTAGATCATTGGGTAGGCGCGCAACAAACACATGAAACGAATATTGTAAAAGTAACAAAGAGGGATAGGGGCATAGGTGCAAGGGAATATGAGAATGCATTTAAACAAACCGATGGATTTTTTACATTTGAATCCGGAACGTTTCTTACTTTGTGTTATGCAGATTGTGTTCCCCTATACTTTTTCCATCCAGGTTCAGGAGCGATAGGAATTGCTCATGCAGGATGGAAAGGGACTGTACATGGAATTGCTGAGAAAATGATTCAATGTTTTCAATCAGAAGGATTAAAGGCAAGTGAGATTCATGTGGCAATTGGACCTTCAATATGCGAAAATTGTTATATTGTAGATGAACGTGTTATTAAATTAGTGCAAAATAAACTAGAAGATGTAGATATAAAACCATATAATTTAATCAGTGATCATCAATACACACTTGATTTAAAAGAATGCAATAAAGAGATCTTATTAAAATCAGGTGTGCAAAATAAACATATACTTAAGACCAACTTATGTACCAGCTGTCAAAAGGAATATTTTTATTCACACCGTAGAGATCAAGGGAAAACGGGTCGAATGATGAGCTTTATAGGCTGGAAGGAGGATTTATAGTCATAAAATGAAAGTAGCAGATAATTTATTAACCATCAAAGAAAAAATTTCAGCAGCTTGTGAAAAATCAAATCGAAATCCAGAAGAAATTAACATAATTGCTGTAACGAAATATGTATCTCTTGAACGTGCCCAAGAAGCGGTAGAAGCGGGAATTGTGAATCTTGGTGAAAATCGCGAAGAAGGCTTAATTCCTAAATGGGAAGTTTTAAAGGACAAGCCAAACTGGCATTTTATCGGATCTTTACAAACACGTAAAGTAAAAAATATTATTGATAAAGTTGACTATATTCATTCTTTAGATCGTTATTCCTTAGCAAAGGAAATCGATAAAAGAGCTACAAATAAAATGAAATGTCTGGTGCAAGTGAATGTATCAGGAGAAGAGTCAAAACACGGTTTGATACCAGATGAGGTTCAAGCTTTTATTATAGAATTACAAGATCTACAAAATATCGAGGTTGTAGGATTAATGACAATGGCACCGTTAACAGATGATGAACAACTTTTACATCAATGTTTCCGAAAGTTAAAAGATTTACAAATTGAAATTCAACAGCTGGAACTAGATCATGCACCTTGTAACAGAGTTATCAATGGGGATGTCAAATGATTTTGCTATTGCCATTGAAGAGGGTGCAACTATGATTCGCATTGGAACAGCCTTAGTTGGTGAGGAAGGGTAGGAGGTTCGAGTAATGAGCATAAAGTCTAAATTTAAGACCTTTTTCTTTTTAGATGATGAATATGCTGATAGTGAGGAAGAGCCATATGAAGAGGAACATGAGCAAGAAAAACCGCATAAATCATTGCAACCCACACAAAAGCATAATGTTGTGAGTTTACAGAGCGTACAAAAATCATCTAAAGTCGTTTTAGTGGAACCTCGCGTGTATGCTGAGGCACAAGACATAGCGGATCAATTAAAAAACAGAAAAGCAGTTGTCGTGAATTTACAGCGAATTGAACGTGATCAAGCGAGGAGAATTGTAGATTTTCTAAGTGGTACGGTTTATGCTATTGGTGGAGATATTCAAAAAGTTGGGACAGATATTTTTCTGTGTACACCTGATAATGTGGAGGTTTCCGGTAGTATTTCTGAATTTCTACAAGAAAAAGACTTTGAACATTCGAGGTGGTAATCGTACATGGATTTTGTTATTAACCTATTAGCTCAATTGATTGGATATTATAAATGGGCACTAATTATTTATATTTTAATGTCGTGGTTTCCAAATGCCCGCAGTTCAAGTATTGGACAATTTTTAGGTCGTATTTGTGAACCTTATCTTGAGCAATTTCGTCGATTTATACCACCACTTGGTATGATTGATATTTCTCCTATTGTTGGATTTATTGTTCTAAATTTTGCAACAGCGGGTTTATATGCACTAAAGGATTTTATCCCATTTTGATTAAAGGAGCATTGTAAAAAGGGGCTCATCAATCAGTCCCTTTTTCAGGTTTTATTGCACTAGGTGAATAATACAATATGTCAATCTATCAGCATTTTAGACCAGAGGAACGGGAATTTATTGATCAAGTGTTAAATTGGAAGGGATATGTTGAAAATAACTATGCACCCAAATTAACAGATTTTCTTGATCCAAGGGAACAACAAATTGTCAAAATAATCATTGGTCAACATATGGGTATTAAATGGCAATTTTTTGGTGGAACAGAATTCACTGAGCGAAAACGTGCTTTTCTATATCCGGAATATTATCAATGTACATGAAGACGATTTTAAGATTACTTTATATAAAGTCGAATACCCTCAAAAATTTATAAGTATAACCCATCCACAGGTATTAGGTAGTCTAATGTCCCTTGGTTTGAAAAGAGCAAAATTTGGCGATATTATCCTATCAGGCGACCAAGTGCAATTTTATTGTTCGGAAGAGGTCAGTCATTTTGTAACACTTGAATTACATTCAATTGGAAAAGCTAGTATCCAATTAATAGAATTACCACTACTTGAAGGGCTTGTTTGTGAAAATGTTTGGAATGAACAAAATTTAACGGTTTCTTCCTTAAGGCTGGATACGATGATTTCCTCGATCTATCAAATTTCACGACAAAAATCTCAAACCATGATTAAAGCTGGTCTAGTGAAAGTAAATTGGATCAGTATTGAAAATACATCATTTGAATGTGGTGAAGGAGATACTCTTTCAGTCCGTGGGTATGGACGAGCTAAAATAGGTTTGATTGAAGGAAAAACAAAAAAAGATAAATGGCGAATGTCGATTGGACGACAAAAATAATTTTTATGAATGCAGGAAAATAAATGAATTTGTCGAAAGAGATAAGGTACAAACTAGAGAAAACATTTGGGAGGTGGCAATATGGCATTAACGCCATTAGATATACATAATAAGGAATTTAGTAAAGGATTTCGTGGATATGATGAGGATGAAGTTAATGAATTTCTTGACCAAGTCATCAAAGATTATGAGATCCTTATTCGTGAAAAAAAGGAATTAGAAGAACAATTAAATGAAATGTCAGATCGAATTGGACATTTTAATGCAATTGAAGGAACATTGAATAAATCAATTGTCATTGCACAAGAAGCAGCTGAAGAAGTAAAACGAAGCGCACAGAAAGAAGCAAAGTTAATCATGAAAGAGGCGGAAAAAAACGCTGATCGTATTGTGAATGAATCATTATCAAAAGCTCGAAAAATCGCTCTTGAAATAGAAGAATTAAAAAAACAATCAAAAGTATTTCGTACTCGATTTAAAATGTTAGTTGAAGCACAACTTGATTTACTGAATACTGATGATTGGGATCATCTACTTGAATATGAATTGGATGCTACTGAGTTAAAATCCGCTCAAGAAGAAGATTCCTTGGCTTGACGAACGTAAGTAATAACAAGTATAATTTTAAATAAAAGTTTTTAATTCTATGTTGAAACTGCTTTGATAGGGACAGTACAGCTTAATGAACTTATAATAGCGAATCGGGGATAGTGTAAGCCCGGCATAAGGATAAGTCTGGAAAATCACCCTTGAGCTCCTGGCCGAACCTTTTTTAATAAAAAGCAATAAGCTATGGCGTGTCATTCGCGTTAAGAATGCTTTTGAGCGGATAGAAATGTTTTCTATCTACAAGGGTGGTACCGCGGGAAATAATGCTTCTCGTCCCTTTATGGGATGAGAGGCTTTTTGTCTTTTCTAAAAGTTATTTGGTCCAATTTGGAATACGAACTGGATGGAGTTGAAAAGATAGAGTGGTTAGTAACTAAATAATAGAAAACTAAAATATGGAGGAAATAAAATGGAATACAAAGACACCTTATTAATGCCAAAAACAGAATTTCCAATGCGTGGAAACTTACCAAAAAGAGAGCCTGAAATCCAAGAAAAATGGGAAGAAATGAATATTTATAAAATGGTTCAAGAGAGAACAAAAGATCGTCCTATGTTCGTTTTACATGATGGACCTCCATACGCAAATGGAGACATTCATATGGGGCATGCAATGAATAAAGTTTTAAAGGATTTTATCGTTCGTTTTAAATCAATGAGTGGTTATAACGCACCATATGTTCCAGGCTGGGATACTCATGGGTTACCAATTGAGCAAGCTTTGACAAACAAGGGTGTAAAACGTAAAGAAATGTCTGTTGCTGAGTTTAGAAAACTTTGCGAAAAATATGCACTTGAGCAGATTGATAATCAACGGACACAATTTAAACGTCTTGGTGTTCGTGGAGACTGGGAAAATCCTTATATCACGTTGAAACCTGCTTATGAAGCTCAACAAATTAAAGTGTTTGGTGAAATGGCGAAAAAGGGCTATATCTATAAAGGGAAAAAACCAGTTTATTGGTCTCCATCGAGTGAATCAGCACTGGCTGAAGCGGAAATTGAATATCAAGATATTAAATCTCCATCTATTTATGTTGCTTTTAAAGTGAAAGATGGCAAAGGTGTATTGGATACAGATGTACAAATCATTATTTGGACAACAACACCATGGACGATTCCTGCAAACTTAGGTATTTCGGTTAATCCAGAATTAGTATACGTTGTCGTTGAAACGGATGGTCAAAAATATGTAGTTGCACAGGAATTATTGAAAACAGTAAGCGAAGAAATCGGTTGGGAAAATCCGTCCATTTTACAAACAATTAAAGGGAAAGAATTAGAGTATATTGTTGCAGCACATCCGATTTATAATCGTGATTCTCTTGTCATGCTAGGAGATCATGTAACTGTTGATGCAGGAACAGGTTGTGTTCACACAGCTCCAGGACACGGGGAAGATGACTTTTATGTTGGACAAAAATATGGCCTAGATGTTTTATGTCCTGTTGATGACAAAGGCGTCATGACAGAAGAAGCTGAAGGATTTACTGGTCTATATTATGATAAGGCAAATAAAGCAGTAACAGACAAATTAGAAGAGCTTGGAGCACTATTGAAGCTTACTTTTATTACACACTCTTATCCACATGATTGGAGAACGAAAAAACCGGTTATTTATCGTGCGACTGCACAGTGGTTTGCGTCAATCAAAGATTTCCGTGAAGATTTGTTAACGGCAGTTAAAGAAACAAAATGGGTTCCAGCATGGGGAGAAACGAGATTATTTAATATGGTTCGTGATCGTGGTGACTGGTGCATTTCACGTCAACGAGCATGGGGTGTTCCGATTCCAGTCTTTTATGCTGAAAATGGAGAACCTATTATTACGGATGAAACAATTGATCATGTATCAGACTTGTTCCGTGAACATGGTTCAAATGTTTGGTTTGAAAGAGAAGCAAAGGATTTACTTCCAGAAGGATTTACTCATCCGAATAGTCCAAATGGCATATTTACGAAAGAAACAGATATTATGGATGTTTGGTTTGATTCAGGCTCATCACATCAAGCTGTTTTGGAAGAACGAGATGATCTTCAACGTCCAGCTGATTTATATTTGGAGGGCTCTGATCAATATCGTGGTTGGTTTAATTCTTCCTTATCAACTGGTGTTGCCGTAACAGGAAAAGCACCATATAAAGGTGTATTAAGTCATGGATTTGCATTGGATGGCGAAGGTAGAAAGATGAGTAAGTCCATTGGTAACGTAGTGGTTCCTGCTAAAGTAATGAATCAATTAGGCGCTGATATTCTTCGACTATGGGTTGCTTCTGTTGATTATCAAGCAGACGTTCGTGTATCGGATGCCATTTTAAAGCAAGTTGCAGAAGTGTATAGAAAAATTCGTAACACATTCCGTTTCTTACTCGGAAATTTAGCAGACTTTAATCCAGAAAGTGATGCAATTTCGTATGAAAATCTTACGAGAAGTGGATCAGTTTATGCTTGTTAAATTAAATGAGCTTGTGAAACAAGTGCGTAACAACTATGAAAAGTATGAATATGCCAATATTTACCATGCGATAAACAATTTTTGTACAATTGATTTAAGTGCTTTTTATCTTGATTTTGCAAAAGATGTACTTTACATTGAAGCGAAAGATCAAAGTGATCGCCGCGCCATTCAAACAGTCCTTTATGAAAGTTTAATGACCATGATCAAATTAGTGGCACCTATTCTTTCACATACAGCAGACGAAGTATGGAGCTTTATTCCATCTGTTCAAGAGGAAAGTGTACAATTAACGGATTTCCCTGAAGAGAAAGAATTAGCTAATGCAAAAGAATTGCTTGTAAAATGGTCTAAATTTATGAATGTACGTGATGAAGTATTAAAAGCTTTGGAAGAAGCACGTAATGAAAAAGTAATTGGTAAATCATTAACGGCAAAAATTTCCCTTTATGTGAAGGATGAAACCAAAGTATTACTTGATTCCATTCATGAAAATTTACAGCAAATCTTTATTGTTTCTGAGTTTGAAGTAGCGGGTAGCTTTAATGAGGCACCTGAACAAGCAATAAAACTGGAGCATGCAGCCATTGTTGTAACCAAAGCAGAAGGTGAAACCTGTGAACGGTGCTGGACAGTGACAACACAGGTTGGTGAAAAAGAAGATCATCCAACACTATGCCCAAGATGTGCGGATGTTGTAAATAACCATTATAGTCATTTAGTGTAAGATTTACTTCTTACACGTAAATGGTTTTGTAAATCATGAATAAGAAATATTGGTAAAAAGGTAGACTATGGTGGTCTACCTTTTTATTGTTGAATGGATATTACCGTAAATTTTTCCCACCTTCGTTAATTGTTGTTCACCTTGCTAAAACTTTTCCCGTGTTTGTCATTGACTTTCGGGAATTATAAAGGATACAACAAGAAACGGAGGTATAGATATGGATCGTAATATAAATGAAATCTATTCAGAACTCCGAAAAACAAAAGAGGAATTAATACAGCGATTAGAAAATGAAAATTGTTCACTATTAGTGAAACCTTATATTGAAGGTGAACTAGATGATATTGAAACGGCACTAAAAAAATTGGAATCTGGTACATATGGAACATGTGAAATATCGGGTGAAATCATGCCTGAGCATCTATTGTCAATGGTCCCAACTTTGAAATCAATTGAGGATTGCAAAATGATGAGTTATTTTTTTAGAAATTGAATAAATAAAGGTTAGACTGTCGTTTTTATTTCCGTTATGCTAAAATTCAATGGAGAATCTTATCTTTTACGAAAATCTGTTTTGTTCGAAACCGTGTTTTTCTTTAATGAAACTTTTTAGCAGGTTGTTGACTAAAACAAGATTATTCATCATTGGAGGTTGCCGTTGTGTTTTATTTCATAATTGCCTTGTTGGTAATTGGTTTAGATCAATTAACAAAATGGTTTATTATTAATAACATGGATTTAGGTGAAAGCATAACCGTTATTGAGGATTTTCTTTTCATTACTTCTCATCGTAATTCTGGTGCTGCGTGGGGGATTTTGGAAGGACAAATGTGGTTCTTTTATATCATTACCGTTATTGTCATTATTGCTCTTATTTACTACATGAGAAAAGCCACAAGCGAAGGTCCTCTTTTCAAATTGTCATTAGCAATGATGCTTGGAGGAGCAATTGGAAATTTTATTGATCGAGTTTTGCGAAAAGAAGTCGTAGATTTTATACATACGTACCCTTTTGGTTACAACTTTCCAATTTTTAACATTGCAGATTCTTCCCTTGTGGTAGGAGTTGGATTGTTATTGATCTATATGCTAATTGAAGAGAAAATGGCAAAGAAAAAGGAGAAATCAAATGCAGAAAGTGGAACACATCGTTCTTGAAGCTGAAAAATCAGAACGAATTGATAAAGTTATTTCAAATATTCAATCAGATTGGTCGCGGACGCAAGTTCAACAATGGATTAAAAATGGGCATATTCTTGTGAATGGCCAACCAATCAAGAGCAATTATAAATGTAATTTCAATGATCAAATCGAGATCTTAATTCCAGATCCAGAAATTCTAGATGTCATCCCCGAAGAAATGAATTTGGATATTTATTTTGAAGATGCTCATGTTTTAGTTGTGAATAAACCAAAAGGTATGGTTGTTCATCCTGCATCAGGTCATACAACAGGAACACTTGTAAATGGATTGATGGCTCATTGTAAAGACTTGTCTGGTATTAATGGTGTTTTACGGCCAGGTATTGTACACCGTATTGATATGGATACTTCAGGATTATTAATGGTGGCTAAAAATGATCGAGCACATGAACATTTAGTCAATCAGTTAGTTGAAAAAACAGTCACAAGAAAATATAAAGCACTTGTACATGGAAATATTGGACATGATGATGGAACGATCGATGCTCCGATTGGGAGAGATCCGAAAGATCGCCAAAGCATGACTGTTGTGGATAATGGAAAGAATGCTGTCACTCATTTTCATGTCATAGAAAGATTTAAAGATTTTACGTTCGTAGAGTGCCGCTTGGAAACAGGTCGAACGCATCAAATTCGTGTTCATATGAAATACATTGGGTTTCCGCTAGCGGGGGATCCTAAATATGGGCCACGTAAAACCCTTGATATAGGTGGACAAGCACTGCATGCTGCGATTCTTGGATTTACACACCCAATTTCAGGAGAATATTTAGAGTTTGAAGCACCATTACCGAAAGAATACGAGCAGCTGCTGCAGAAGTTGAGAAATTAATTATTGACAAAAACCTATGCGTGATTTAAGATGATTTTAGTTGAATAAGTCCTTTAAATCGGTCCCGTGAGGCTGAGAAGGAGACGGATACATAATTGGGATTACTATGCCTAATTATGTAAAATATAATCATTCGTTTACCCTCTTGCCTATTGGCAAGAGGTTTTTTTTATCTTCTCGTTAGAAAGTATTAACCTCAATGTGGAATACTAAATCAGGACTATATCGTCAAGAAAGGGTGTAAGAAATGTCGCAAAAAGCAATCCTGTTGGATGAGCAAGCCATTCGAAGAGCATTAACGAGGATCGCTCATGAAATTATAGAGAAAAATAAAGGCACTGATCATCTCCTTTTGGTAGGCATACGAACAAGAGGTATTTTTATAGCCAATCGCTTAGCAGAAAGAATACAGCAAATTGAAGGAAGAAATGTTCCAGTTGGAGAAATTGACATTACTTTATATCGAGATGATCTCTCAAAGATAACTGTCGATCAAGAACCGTTAGTGAAAGGCTCGCATATCGAGAAAGATATTAATGATCAAACCGTTATACTAGTTGATGATGTTCTTTATACAGGGCGAACCGTTCGAGCTGCATTAGATGCGATCATTGATATCGGACGTCCGAGTTCCATTCAGCTTGCTGTCTTAGTAGATCGTGGACATCGTGAATTACCAATTAGAGCGGATTATGTTGGTAAAAATATCCCTACTTCAAGCTCTGAGAAAATTGTCGTTGAACTGAGTGAAGTTGACGAACTTGATCAAGTAAGTATACATGAATCTTAAGCTTGTTATTACACGATATTTTATCATGTAGAAGAAAGTATTATTGGAGGAAAACAACTATGACCAGACCGATTTTAGATGTAAAGGATGTACCATCACCGATTCATTGGTTGACCTTAAGTTTACAACATTTATTTGCCATGTTTGGGGCAACCGTCTTAGTACCCGTTTTAGTGGATCTTAGCCCAGCCATCGCGCTCATTTCAAGTGGGTTAGGAACAATTGCTTTTCTTATTATTACAAAATGGCAAGTACCAGCCTATCTTGGTTCTTCCTTTGCTTTTATCGCTCCGATTATTGCTGCACATGCAACAGGTGGTCCAGGCGCTGCCATGATCGGGAGCTTTATCGTAGGACTTGTCTATGGAATCGTAGCACTTATTATTAAAAAAGCAGGATACCGTTGGATTATGAAATTGTTACCACCGATTGTGGTTGGTCCAGTTATTATGGTTATTGGTTTAGCGCTAAGTGGTACGGCTGTTAATATGGCAATGAACAAACCAACTGCAGCTGGTGGAGAATACGACGTGCTTTATTTCTCAGTTGCTCTTGTTACATTAGCAGCTACGATTATTTTTTCCATCTATTTTAAAGGGTTTCTAGGTATGATTTCAATTCTTGCAGGAATTATTATTGGATATATTTATGCTCTTATTGTAGGGATTGTTGATTTTTCGCCTGTTATGGAAGCAAAATGGTTTGAATGGCCTCCGTTCATCGTGCCTTTTGTAGATTATGATGTGAAAGTTACCTTCGATATTTTATTACTAATGATACCTATTGCAGTCGTTACGATTTCAGAGCATATCGGACATCAACTTGTATTAAGTAAAGTAGTGGGTCGTGACTATATTAAAGAGCCTGGATTGCATCGTTCCATTCTTGGAGACGGTACAGCGACAATCATTTCCGCTTTAATTGGCGGACCTCCAAAAACAACTTATGGTGAAAATATTGGGGTTTTAGCGATTACCAAAGTATATAGCGTGTATGTAATTGCGGGTGCGGCAGTTATCGCAATAATATTTGGCTTTGTTGGGAAAATAACAGCATTGATCAATACGATTCCGCAACCTGTAATGGGTGGTGTATCGATCCTATTATTTGGAATTATTGCTTCTTCTGGATTAAGAATGCTTGTCGATAATAAAGTGGATTTTGGGAATAATCGTAACTTAATTATTGCTTCAGTCATTCTCGTATTAGGAATTGGTGGGGCCATCATAAAAGTGAGTGATTCATTTCAACTTCAAGGAATGGCACTCGCTGCAATATGTGGAGTCGTATTAAATCTTATTCTCCCAGGTAAAGAACAAATGAATGATAATATGTTTGAATCAAAATTGGATCAAAAATAGAAAATCATGTACAAGATTTTTAGGGTGCTGAATAGTTGGCCATAGTGGATGAAGTAAGGGAGTTCCATTCCTTTCCATAGGTACATTTTGATAACTCTTCAGCACCTTGAATCATCATCAAGGTGCTATTTTTGCCAAAAAGAATAAGGCACTATATGAGAAGCCAATAAAGAATCTCTATCAAAGTCCTAAATAATGGAGGTTACGGTTAATGAATCATTTATTATCAACTACATCTTTATCAACTAGTGAAATAAAGGACATTTTAAGGGATGCACATCAATTCTCTAAAGGTGAGCAGTGGAAACCAGATCAACAAATGTTTGTTTCCAATTTGTTTTATGAACCAAGCACAAGAACGAAAACCAGCTTTGAAGTGGCTGAAAGGAAGCTTGGACTAGAAGTTATTCCATTTGAAGTGAGTACATCAAGTGTGTTAAAAGGTGAGACACTATATGATACAGTTCGGACACTTGAATCGATCGGAATTTCTGCAGTCGTCATTAGACATAACATAGATCATTATTTTGATGAATTAATCGGACGTGTTGGGATCCCTATAATAAATGCAGGTGATGGTTGTGGGCATCATCCTACTCAATCATTACTTGATTTATTGACCATTCAACAAGAATTTGGATACTTTGTAGGACTTAAAGTAGCGATTATTGGTGATATTCGACATAGTCGTGTAGCTCGATCAAATGCAGATGCTTTAACTAGATTGGGAGCAAAAGTGGTATTCTCAGGTCCAAAAGAATGGTTTGATGAGTCCATATTAGGAAATGGGAGCTTTGAGGATGTGGATACCGCAATTGAAACATCAGATGTCGTTATGTTACTACGAATTCAACATGAACGACATAGGGGAGATAAGGAGACATCTCCAGAAGAATATCACCAAGCTTTCGGCTTAACGATTGAGAGGGAAAAACGAATGAAGCTAAGAAGTATTATTATGCACCCTGCTCCTGTAAATCGAAATGTTGAAATTGCTGACGAATTAGTAGAATGTAGTCGATCTAGAATTTTTACTCAAATGAAAAATGGCGTTTTTGTAAGAATGGCTGTTATTAAAAGAGCATTAGAAAATCAAAAGGGGGCTATGGAACATGTCAATGTTGATCAAAAATGGACAAATATTAATAAATGATGAACTAATCCATTCGGATATTTATATAGAAGAGGGAAAAATAAAGGAAATCGGGAAGTTGGATTCTGTTTACGCTGATGAAGTGATCAATGCTCAAGGAATGGTCATTGCTCCAGGCTTTATTGACCTACATGTCCATTTGCGTGAGCCGGGCGGTGAAAAGAAAGAAACAATTGCAACTGGATCATTGGCAGCTGCAAAGGGTGGTTTTACAACGGTTGCTGCAATGCCAAATACAAGACCCGTTCCTGATTCCAAAGAACAGTTACAATGGTTGAATGAACGTATCAAGGAAACATCTAGTGTAAAAGTTCTTCCTTATGCATCCATTACTGTCAGGGAAGCAGGAGAAGAATTAACGGATTTTCCTGCATTAAAAGAAGCAGGAGCGTTTGCTTTAACGGATGACGGTGTAGGTGTACAGTCTGCAGGAATGATGCTTGAAGCTATGAAGAAAGCAGCAAAAGCAGGAATGTCCATTGTCGCACATTGTGAAGATAATTCATTAATTAATAAAGGGTCTGTGCATGAAGGTGTATTTTCAGAGAAACATGGGATAAAGGGAATTCCTTCTGTTTGTGAATCTGTGCAAATTGCTCGAGATGTACTACTTGCTGAAGCAGCAGGTTGTCATTATCATGTTTGTCATATCAGTACAAAGGAATCCGTCCGAGCAGTAAGAGATGCCAAACGAGCAGGTATCAATGTGACGGCAGAAGTAACACCACATCATTTAATATTATGTGATGAGGATATTCCTGGTATTGGATAGTAATTATAAAATGAATCCACCATTACGAGGGTCATTGGATCGCGAGGCATTAATTGAAGGCTTATTAGATGGAACCATTGATTTTATTGCAACAGATCATGCTCCACATACGAGCGAGGAAAAAGCAGAAGGAATGGCACTTGCACCATTTGGAATTGTTGGCTTAGAAACAGCTTTTCCACTTCTATACACACATTTTGTTGAAAAAGGGATCCTAACCATTGGTCAATTAGTGAACTTATTAACGGTAAAACCTGCACAAAGTTTTGGATTAGAAAACGTAGGAACTTTAAAGGTCGGATCTGCTGCAGATCTTGTAGTTCTTGACATTGAAAGTGAAGAAAAAATTAATCCTGATGAGTTCTTATCAAAAGGAAGAAATACACCTTTTGGCGGTTGGACTTGTAAAGGATGGCCTGTAACAACAATTGTAGACGGAAAAGTAGCATGGAGAAAAGGACGTGTAAAGGCATGAAAAGACAACTGATTCTAGAAGATGGAACTATTTTTATTGGAGAGGCATTTGGAGCGGATACAAACTGTGTAGGAGAAGTCGTTTTTAATACAGGTATGACGGGATATCAGGAAGTTCTTTCAGATCCATCCTACTGTGGACAAATTGTTACGTTAACTTATCCGTTAATTGGTAATTACGGGATTAACCGTGATGACTTTGAATCCATTACACCTGCAATTAATGGATTTATTGTAAAAGAGGTTGCAGATTTTCCGTCCAACTGGCGTAATGAGCAATCATTGGATGAATATTTTAAAATAAAAAATATTCCAGGTATTGCGGGGATCGATACAAGAAAACTAACAAGAATTATTCGTCAGCATGGAACTCTTAAAGGAACTCTTTGCCATATAGGGGATAATGTTGAAGATGTAATTGAAAGATTAAAGGCTACTGAGATTCGCCGTGATCAAGTGAAACAGGTTTCAACTAAAACTCCATATCCAAGTCCCGGAAGAGGAAGAAGAGTCGTCTTGGTCGATTTTGGAATGAAACACGGTATTTTAAGAGAATTAAATCAACGTGATTGTGATGTTATTGTGGTACCTTACAATACAACGGCAGAGGAAATTTTACAATTAAGTCCTGATGGAGTCATGCTTTCAAATGGACCTGGGGATCCTAAAGATGTTCCGGAAGCAATTCATATGATTCAAGGGATATTAGGGAAAGTGCCATTCTTTGGTATTTGTTTAGGACATCAATTATTTGCACTTGCATGTGGTGCGGATACAGAAAAAATGAAATTCGGTCATCGAGGTTCCAATCACCCGGTAAAGGATTTATTAACTGGAAAAGTATCAATAACTTCACAAAATCATGGGTTTACTGTAAACGAAGAATCCATTCAAGAAACTCGTTTAGAAGTTACTCATCGTGCCTTAAATGATGGAACAATTGAGGGATTGAAGCACAAAGATTTTCCTGCATTCACTGTTCAATATCATCCAGAAGCTTCACCAGGACCTGAAGATTCAAACTATTTATTCCAGACAATTTCTTGAAATGATCGAAACAGCCAAAGAGGGGGAGACAACTTATGCCAAAGCGTAATGATATAAACAGCATTTTAGTTATTGGTTCAGGTCCGATTGTCATCGGGCAAGCAGCAGAATTTGATTATGCAGGAACACAAGCATGTATGGCCTTAAAAGAAGAAGGCTATAAGGTTATTCTTGTTAACTCAAATCCAGCTACAATTATGACGGATTCAGAAATGGCTGATGCCGTATATATAGAGCCATTAACACTTGAATTTGTGGCTAGAATTATTCGAAAAGAAAGACCCGATGCCTTGTTGCCAACTTTAGGCGGACAAACAGGATTGAATATGGCAGTGGAATTAGCCGAATCAGGAATATTGGATGAATGTGGCGTAGAAATATTGGGAACAAAGCTTTCTGCCATCCAACAAGCAGAGGATCGTGATTTGTTCCGAACTTTGATGAACGAACTAAATGAACCTGTACCAGAAAGTGATATTATCCATAATCTTGATGAAGCATATAAATTTGTAGCTGAAATTGGATATCCAGTGATCGTTCGTCCTGCCTTCACACTTGGAGGAACAGGCGGCGGAATTTGCCATAATGAAGAAGAATTAATCGAAACGGTTACAAGCGGATTAAAATATAGTCCTGTAACACAATGTTTATTAGAAAAAAGCATTGCTGGTTTTAAAGAAATTGAATATGAAGTAATGAGAGACTCTGCTGATAATGCCATTGTCGTTTGTAATATGGAAAATATCGATCCTGTTGGTGTTCACACAGGTGATTCGATTGTAGTGGCACCAAGCCAAACATTGAGTGATCGTGAATATCAGTTGTTGAGAAATTCATCTTTAAAAATTATCCGTGCTTTAAAGATTGAAGGTGGTTGTAATGTTCAACTGGCCCTAGATCCAAATAGCTATAATTATTATATTATTGAAGTGAATCCTCGTGTTAGCCGTTCATCTGCACTTGCATCAAAAGCAACAGGTTATCCGATTGCTAAGCTTGCAGCGAAAATTGCTGTTGGATTGACACTTGATGAAATGATGAATCCAGTTACAGGGAAAACCTATGCTTGTTTTGAACCAGCACTGGATTATATTGTGACAAAAATTCCACGATGGCCTTTTGATAAGTTTGAATCAGCAAATCGTTTACTTGGTACTCAAATGAAGGCAACTGGAGAAGTCATGGCCATTGGACGTACGTTTGAAGAATCTTTATTAAAGGCCATTCGTTCACTTGAAAATGACATATACCATTTCGATTTACCAAATGGTAAAGAATTTAGTGATGAAAAGGTTGAAAAAAGAATTCGAAAAGCTGGAGACGAACGGTTATTCTATATCGCTGAGGCTTTAAAACGCGGCGTAACCCCAGAGACCATTCACGAATGGAGCGAAATTGATTTATTTTTCTTATATAAAATGCAAGGAATTGTCAAGTTAGAAAAAGAACTCGCTTCACATCCATTTGATCGTGAATGGGCCGAAAAGGCAAAGAAAAAAGGTTTTTCAGATATTGCCCTGGCAAAAGTTTGGGATTCATCGGAGAAAACGATCTATGATTGGCGTGTTAAAGAAGGAATTGTGCCGGTTTATAAAATGGTCGACACATGTGCAGCAGAATTCGAATCCGAAACACCTTATTTTTATGGTACTTATGAAGATGAAAATGAATCGATTGTAACAGATAAAGAAAGTGTCATTGTGCTTGGTTCAGGTCCGATCCGTATCGGTCAAGGCGTTGAGTTTGATTATGCGACCGTTCATTCTGTATGGGCAATCAAAGAAGCAGGCTATGAAGCCATTATTATTAATAATAATCCAGAAACAGTCTCAACTGATTTTAGTATTTCTGATAAGTTATATTTTGAACCATTAACCATTGAAGACGTCATGCACATCATTGATCTTGAAAAACCAATTGGAGTGGTAGTTCAGTTCGGTGGTCAAACAGCCATTAATCTTGCCGCTCAACTCGTTGAGCATGGTGTAAAAATCTTAGGAACCACTTTAGAAGATTTAGATCGTGCTGAGGATCGAGATAAGTTTGAACATGCATTAGTTCAAATGAACATTCCAATGCCAAAAGGAAAAACAGCACTGTCTGTAAATGAAGCATTAGAGATTGCGACGGATATTGGCTATCCAGTACTTGTTCGACCATCTTACGTTTTGGGTGGCAGAGCGATGGAAATCGTTTATAAGCAGGAAGAATTGCTTCATTATATGGAAAATGCTGTTAAGATCAATCCAGAACATCCCGTATTAATCGATCGCTATTTAACTGGAAAAGAAATAGAAGTGGATGCGATTTGTGATGGTACAGATGTGTTAATTCCTGGAATTATGGAACATATTGAGCGTGCGGGTGTTCACTCAGGTGACTCCATTGCTGTTTATCCAACACAAAGTGTATCAAAAGAAGTGAAAGAAAAATTAATCACTTATACAGAAAAATTGGCTAGAGGGTTGAAAATTGTTGGCTTATTGAATATTCAATATGTCGTTGCCAATGAGGAAGTATTTGTACTTGAAGTAAATCCAAGGTCAAGTCGTACGGTTCCATTTTTAAGTAAAATTACAAATGTTCCAATGGCAAAAATTGCAACGAAAGTCATTTTAGGTCAGACACTAGTATCACAAGGGTATCAGTCTGGTCTTATTCCAGAAACAAACAGCGTCTATGTAAAAGTTCCCGTATTCTCATTTGCAAAATTACGTCGGGTTGATATTTCTTTAGGACCTGAAATGAAATCAACTGGAGAAGTAATGGGGAAAGATTATACTTTAGAAAAGGCTTTATATAAAGGCCTTGTAGCATCGGGTATGAAAATACAAAACTTTGGTACTGTTCTTTTGACGGTGGCAGATAAGGATAAAAAAGAGGCACTTCAGCTTGCAAAACGCTTTTCTACGATTGGCTATCGTTTAATGGCTACAAGTGGAACAGCTGACTACCTGAAAAATGCAGGAATTCCGGTTAGTGTTGTGAGTAAAATTGGTACAGAAGGTCCTGATTTATTAGATGTTATTCGAAATGGTGAAGCACAGTTTGTGATCAACACATTTTCAAAAGGAAAACAACCTGAAAGAGACGGATTTAGAATTCGCCGTGAATCTGTAGAAAATGGAGTTCCATGTTTAACTTCACTTGATACGGCAGAAGCAATCTTGCGTGTAATCGAATCTATGAATTTTTCTGCAGAAGCAATGGATAAACCGATCGAAGCGAGGGAGGTTATTCTCTCATGATGAACAAAGAAATATGTAACGTTGTTTCTCAAGTGGAAATTGCTGATTCTATTTACGAACTCACCTTAAAGGGTGAGCTCGTTCAGCATATGAGTGAGCCAGGACAATTTGTTCATCTAAAAGTATCAAACAGTATTGACCCGCTTTTAAGACGACCAATCTCAATTGCAAAAATAGATAAAAATAATAATGAATTCACGATGATTTACCGTAAAGAAGGAAGAGGTACAACTCTTTTGGCCGAAAAAACAGCGGGTGAGGAAGTAGATGTATTAGGCCCGCTTGGTCATGGATTTCCAGTTGAAGAAACAATACCTGGAGAAACGGCACTGTTAGTTGGTGGGGGAATTGGAGTACCACCTCTATACGAACTCTCGATTCAATTGGTTAATCGGGGAGTTCAGGTTATACATGTGCTTGGTTTCCAAACAAAAGAAGCGGTATTTTATGAAAGTGAATTTGCTCTTCTTGGTGAGACCTATATTGCAACTGCTGATGGATCATATGGTTCAAAAGGATTTGTAACGGATGTGATTGGCGATAAGAATCTTTCATTTGACACTCTTTATTCTTGTGGACCAACTCCTATGTTAAAAGCACTAAATTCAAATTTTGCAGATAAAAAAGTTTTTCTTTCATTAGAAGAAAGAATGGGCTGTGGAATCGGAGCTTGTTTTGCATGTGTATGCCATACAGGTGATGATAAGGATGGAACATCATATAAAAAAGTATGTAGTGATGGTCCGGTATTTCGGGCAGGGGAGGTTATACTATGAGTATGCTTGATGTCAATTTACCTGGCCTAAATTTGAAAAATCCCATCATGCCTGCTTCTGGTTGTTTTGGATTTGGTCGGGAATATAGTCAGTTTTTTGATTTGAGTCGACTTGGAGCCATTATGATTAAAGCAACGACTGTTGAACCGCGATTTGGCAACCCAACACCGAGAGTTGCTGAAACATCTGCTGGAATGCTTAATGCGATTGGTTTGCAAAATCCAGGATTAAAAAAGGTTTTTTCAGAAGAACTTCCTTGGCTAGATCAGTTTGATGTTCCTATTATTGCGAATATTGCTGGTTCAACAGAAGAAGACTATGTAGCAGTAGCAGCAGAAATTTCCAAGGCTCCTAATGTGCATGCCCTTGAGTTAAATATATCTTGCCCAAATGTAAAAGACAGGCGGTATTACGTTTGGGACGATTCCAGAAGTGGCAAAAGCGTTGACTAAAAAAGTAAAAGAAGTATCTGAGGTTCCTGTTTATGTAAAGCTTTCGCCGAATGTAACGGATATTGTTGAAATGGCAAAAGCAGTTGAAGATGGTGGTGCAGACGGGTTGACAATGATCAACACACTGGTTGGAATGAGAATCGATTTAAAAACAGCACGTCCTGTTATAGCAAATAAAACAGGTGGATTATCGGGTCCTGCTATTAAACCAGTGGCCATTCGTATGATTCATGAAGTAAGCCAAAAAGTTAATATTCCAATTATTGGAATGGGTGGTATTCAATCAGCAGAAGATGTCATTGAATATTTTTATGCAGGTGCGAGTGCTGTAGCTGTTGGAACAGCTAATTTTGTTGATCCTTTTGTTTGTCCAACAATTATTGAAGAGCTGCCAGAACTTTTAAAACAACTTGGCTATGATCATATTTCTGAGTGTATGGGAAGGAGCTGGAAATAAATGAATCATCCAGTTATTATTGCACTTGATTTTGCTTCTAAGGATGAAGTGACTCATTTTTTACAACGTTTCCCTAATGAAAAATTATTTGTAAAAGTCGGAATGGAGTTATATTATCAAGAAGGTCCATCCATTATTCATGAGATTAAAGAAATGGGACATCATATTTTCCTTGATTTAAAGTTACATGACATTCCAAATACGGTTAAAAGTGCTATGAAAGGTTTGGCAAAGCTGGGTTGTGATCTTGTGAATGTTCATGCTGCTGGTGGCAGAGAAATGATGGAAGCAGCTTTAGAGGGCTTGGATGCTGGAACTGCAATGGGAGTAAAAAGACCTTTATGTATTGCTGTAACTCAGCTTACGAGTACATCTGAAGAGCAAATGAAAACAGAACAACTCATCTCGGTTTCACTTCAGGAATCGGTTTTACATTATGCGACACTAACAAAGAAATCTGGTTTGGATGGTGTTGTTTGTTCTTCACATGAGGCAGCAATGATTCGTGAATCACTCGGAGCGGAATTTTTAACTGTTACACCTGGTATTCGCTTACTAGATGATGCAGTAGGAGATCAAAAGCGTGTAGCAACTCCTGATTTTGCAAGAAAGGCTGGCGTATCCTATATGGTAGTCGGGCGCTCTATTACAAGGTCAACAGATCCAGTTAAAAGTTATTTGAAGTTTATTCAAGCATGGGAAGGTGTTTCAAATTGAAGAAAGATATTGCCGAAAGTTTATTAGAAATAAAAGCAGTTTCATTACGCCCCAATAATCCGTTTACCTGGACATCTGGTATTCATTCCCCTATTTACTGTGATAATCGTTTGACTTTATCTTATCCTGAAATTAGGAGACAAATTGCTACAGGTCTTTCTAAAATCATTACGGAAAAATTTCCTGAAACGGATCTTATTGCTGGAACTGCTACTGCAGGAATTCCACATGCAGCATGGGTAAGTGAATTATTAAACCTACCAATGTGTTATGTACGCTCAAAAGCTAAAGGGCATGGCAAGGGAAACCAAATTGAAGGACATGCAGCAAAGGGACAAAAGGTTGTTGTTGTCGAAGATTTAATTTCAACTGGAGGTAGTGTCATTACAGCAGTTGAAGCATTACGTCAAGCTGGATGTCATGTACTTGGAGTTATTTCTATTTTTACATATGAACTTGAAAAGGGTCGTGAACTTCTACGAGATTCGGATATAGCTGCGTACTCGTTAACAGACTATTCAACGCTAATAGAAGTAGCGAGTGAAAAAGGCTATGTTCAACCTTCTGAAATGGATAAGCTAATCGAATGGAGAAAAAATCCATCAGAATGGGGAAAATAAGGTTGTATAAGGGAGTCTGATATCAATAAAATGATGTCAGGCTTTTTTGTATTCGATTTTGATTATTGTCATGAAATCAACCCTGTTATGTAACAAAGTCCTTGTTTTAAGCATTCGTTATCGATCGCTCATCTGAAAAGAGATGAATATTCTGATATAGTGTTATATTCTTATAATAGACCCACATGAAAAGGAGGAGATGAAAATCGAAAATAGTCGTTTAAAACAAATAGATTTGACGAAAAAGATTGCTGATAAAAAGATATATGAAGAAAAGTTAAAGAAATATCAGTGGAAGCTTTTGCTACTACAGCATGTGCTCCATCAAGAGAAAATAGCAACGCTGATTGTAATGGAGGGATGGGATGCAGCCGGAAAAGGTGGAGCCATTAAACGAGTGACGGAACGTCTTGACCCGCGTGGATTTAATGTATGGTCCATTGCTGCGCCAGAACCACATGAAAATAGGTATCATTATTTACAACGATTTTGGCGTAAAATTCCAATGTTTGGAGAGATTACTATTTTTGACCGTTCTTGGTATGGTCGTGTGCTTGTTGAAAGGATTGAAGGATTCGCAAGTGAAAAGGAATGGCATAGGGCCTATAATGAAATTAATGAATTTGAAAGACTGTTAAGTGATGCGAATTATTTAATTATTAAATGCTGGTTTCATATAAGTAAGGAGGAACAATTAGTTCGTTTTAAGGAGCGAGCTGAAAACCCATTCAAAAAGTGGAAGTTAACGGAAGAAGATTGGCGCAACCGTAAAAAATGGGATCAGTATGTAGTAGCAGTTGAAGAAATGTTTGAAAAAACAGATAAAAAATATGCACCATGGCATATCATCTCAAGCAATAATAAAAAATATGCACGGATTGAAACATTGAAAATCATTATTCAAACGATTGAACGTCATTTAGAGCAAAATCAAATATCACTTCCTAATTATGATGGGCATTAAGTATGAAAGTGCAAGCCATATTAATCGTGACTTGCACTTTCAACAAAGGGTAACGATTCTACCTGAAAAGGGAACATGTACTTTCTAAACTATTGCTTTTTTAATTGTAGGACCAGTTCTTCATCTGGCGTAACAAAAACGGTCTGTTGATTCTCATATATAACAAATCCTGGTTTTGCTCCTGCTGGTTTCTTAACGTAACGGACACGTGTGTAATCTACTGGTACAGAACTGGAATGACGTGCTTTACTAAAAAATGCCGCAAGGATCGCAGCTTCACGGATTGTTTTCTCTGAAGGTTCCTTGCTACGAATGACCACATGTGACCCTGGGATATCTTTCGTATGTAACCAAATTTCATCTCGAGCAGCTAAACGATTCGTTAAATAATCATTTTGTTTATTGTTTTTTCCAATGATGATTTCTGTTTCATCAGAAGCATAGAAACGATCCAACACGGGTTTTGTAGCGTGTGTTTTTTTAAGTTGCTTTTTTTGTCTATTCCGAATATAGCCTTCTTCCATTAATTCTTCGCGAATTTCAGCAATATCTTTTGGTGAAGCAGTTTCTACTTGTTGAATGAGTGAATCGAAATAAATAACTTCATCACGTGCCTTTTCGATTTGCTCTTGCACGATTTGGACTGCAGTCTTTGCTTTCTGATATTTTGTGAAAAATCTTTGTGCATTTTCTGAAGGAGTTTTCATCGGATTCAGTGGAATAAGAACAGTAGATCCATTCTCATCATAATAATTAACCACTTCAATTTCCTTCATTCCTTTTTTAACAGCAAATAAATTGGCAGTCAATAGTTCACCAAATAGTTGGAACTGTGGTGCTTGATTAGCCTCTAATAAAGTGACTTCTAGTTTCGTAATCTTCTTTTCGTTTTTTTCCTTTTCATTCAAAATGAATCGTTCAATATCGGTGGCATGTTGCTTGACGCGATCTCGTTCGGATTTCCCAAAATAAAATCGATCTAACAATTCACCAAGAGTAAGAAAGGATTTTACTTGACCCTTCGTGCTTTCTAATGGAAAAAAATAAAAATGTTCTTTTTCACTACTCTCCATCATGGAAGGAGAATAATCATGACTCTTAATCCGATTAATTATAGTAAGAAAAGCATTTGGCAAAGTTGTACGATTAACTAAACCAGCCTTAAAAGTAATTTCTTTTGCCAATAATGGTGAAATGCCTGCATATTGACTGACAATCTGTTTATCTAATTTTCCAGCATTAAAATCAAGTCTTTGCAAAACATCCTGCTCATCCGCTTCAAATGGATCTGCCTTGTGTTGTTCAGGCGGGAAAATGTACTCATGTCCTGGGAGTACGGATCGATATGTATTTACCGCTAAAGAAACATGTTTTATACTATCGAGTATCATATTACGGGTTTTATCAATTAAAATAATATTACTATGACGGCCCATAATTTCAACGATTAACTGTTTGTGTGATGGATCCCCAATTTCATTTCTCCCTTTTATATCAAAGATAATCATACGGTCCAGACCTGACTGGGAGATATCCTCCAAAATATAGCCTTCCATATGCTTTCGTAATAACATACAAAACATCGGTGGCTGAGAAGGGTTATCATATCCTTCATTCGTAATTTGAACTCTTGCATGACTTGGATGTGCAGAAAGAAGTAGCTTATGATTCTTCCCGTTTGCTCTCACAACGAGAATAATTTCATTTTTATAAGGTTGGTGTACTTTTGAAATTCGACCTCCTTTTAATAAGTTTGTAAGTTCTTTGACCATTGCCCTCGTAAATAATCCATCAAATGACATAAAAACATCTCTTTTCTTAAAATCTATCTTTTAAATGTACTTGTTGTTTTACCTATGTGCAACTATCTTAGCATTTTTTTGGACAAGGTTGAATAAGCTTTTCTTAGAGATAATTGTTTTAGGGGGAAGTGAGATGACAGAATGAAGTTCCATAAGTTGAACAAAAAAGAGGTAGAGGATGCCCTGAATACAGACCTCTCGTTAGGATTAACCAGTACAGATGTAAAAAAGAGACAACATCAGTATGGCCATAATGAATTGGAAGAGGGTGAGAAGCAATCTGCACTACTATTGTTCTTTAGCCAATTTAAAGATTTTATGGTACTAGTGCTTTTAGCGGCAACACTTATATCCGGCATTTTAGGAGAATATATTGATGCTATTGCGATCATTGCAATTGTTATTGTAAATGCCTTCCTTGGCTTTTTTCAAGAAAGAAAAGCTGAAAAGTCACTACAAGCATTGAAAGAGTTATCTGCGCCACAGGTACATGCTTTGCGAAATGGTCAGTGGATTAAAATACCTTCAAAAGAAATTGTTCCAGGTGATGTGTTAAAGTTCTCAAGTGGAGATCGAATTGGTGCAGATATTAGATTATTTGATGTTAAAAGTCTGGAGATTGAAGAATCAGCATTAACAGGTGAATCCCTTCCTGTTCAAAAATCGACAGAAACTCTTGCATCTGAACATCTAGGGATTGGTGATATGGAGAATATGGCTTATATGGGAACGATGGTTACAAGGGGAAGCGGGATAGGGATTGTCGTTGGAACAGGTATGAAAACAGCGATGGGACAGATTGCTGATTTATTGCAAAGTGCCGAAACCATGGTAACCCCTTTACAAAGAAGATTAGAGCAACTTGGGAAAATACTCATTGTAACAGCTCTTCTTTTAACAGCACTTGTAGTTGTAGTTGGAATTCTTCAAGGTCATGATTTGTACACCATGTTTTTAGCAGGGGTTTCGCTGGCTGTCGCTGCCATTCCAGAAGGATTGCCAGCTATTGTGACGGTTGCCTTATCCCTAGGAGTCCAGCGGATGATTAAGAAAAATGCGATTGTAAGAAAACTACCTGCTGTTGAAACACTTGGCTGTGCTTCTGTCATTTGTTCAGATAAAACAGGTACGATGACACAGAATGAAATGACCGTTACCCATTTATGGAGTGGTGGTCAAACTTGGACTGTGGATGGTGTTGGCTACGAGCCAAGGGGGTCTTTTTTCAAAAAAGATGAGAGAATAGAGGTTGAAAACGAGAAAGCACTTCAGCAAATGCTCATGTTTGGAATGCTATGCAATCATGCTGAATTGGTTCAAAAGAAAAAAGATTTTGCAGTTGATGGAGATCCAACAGAGGGAGCACTCCTTGTTTCAGCAATGAAAGCAGGTTATAACCGTGAACAATTATTAAATGAATTTGAAATAATCGAGGAGTTTCCTTTTGACTCAACTAGAAAAATGATGAGTGTCATCATTAAGGACCAGAAAGGTAGACAATTTGTAGTAACAAAAGGAGCACCAGATGTTCTTGTGACAAAGAGCGAAGCCATTCTTTGGAATGAAAGAAAGCAATTATTATCTCAAGAATCAAAGGAAACGATTCAAACAGCCATTACTGGTTTAGCTTCACAGGCATTAAGAACCATTGCGATAGGGTTTAAAGAAATATCGTCAAAAACAATTGTTCTTGACGAAAAAGAAGCTGAGAAGGATTTAACCTTTATTGGGTTACAAGGAATGATTGATCCACCGCGTCCAGAAGTAAAAATGGCGATAAAGGAATGTAACGATGCAGGAATAAAGACCGTTATGATCACAGGGGATCATGTTATTACAGCAAAAGCAATTGCTAAACAACTTGGGATTTTAACCAGTCAATCAAAAGTATTAGATGGACCGACACTTTCCAATATGTCCGTTGATGAGTTAGAAAATGTAGTCGACGATGTAGCTGTTTTTGCTCGTGTTTCACCAGAACATAAATTAAAAATTGTAAAAGCATTACAAAATAGAGGGCATATTGTGGCAATGACTGGTGATGGAGTTAATGATGCTCCCGCCATAAAAGCAGCTGATATTGGAATCTCAATGGGTATTACTGGAACAGATGTGGCAAAAGAGTCTTCAGCACTTGTATTACTTGACGATAATTTCTCAACGATTAAATCAGCTATTAAAGAAGGGCGAAATATTTATGAAAATATTCGTAAATTTATCCGTTACTTATTAGCCTCAAATGTTGGAGAAATACTAGTTATGTTATTTGCGATGCTATTAGCTTTGCCATTACCACTTGTTCCCATTCAAATTCTATGGGTTAATCTCGTTACAGACGGACTTCCTGCAATGGCACTTGGCTTGGATCAGCCTGAAGGGGATGTGATGAAACGAAAGCCGCGAAGTCCAAAGGAAGGGGTATTTGCCAGAAGTCTTGGCTGGAAAGTGGTATCAAGAGGATTTTTAATTGGTATCGTTACGTTGTTAGCTTTTATTTTTGCCTATAAAGATAATCCAAATCATCTAGAGTATGCACAGACAGTTGCTTTTGCTACATTGGTTCTTGCGCAGTTAATACATGTATTTGATTGTCGAAGTGAAACATCCATCCTATCACGAAACCCGTTTGGTAATAAATATCTAGTTGGGGCTGTTCTATCATCTTTGCTACTAGTACTTGTGGTCATCTATTATCCACCACTCCAACCTATTTTCCATACCGTTCCGATTTTGCCTTTTGATTGGATCATTATTACGGGTCTTGCTTCGATTCCGACATTTTTACTAGCAGGTTCATTTTTATTAAGAAAAACAAAATGAAGTATGGTATAATTCCTTAGGTAGTAGAGTTTCTCTATTACCTTTTCTTGCGTTTTTAGAATGTGATTTCATTTTTAGAACAAATGTCCTAAAAATGAGCGTTATACGTTATAATAAAGAAACTAGCATGATCGATCATGTCTCCTAAATGAATGGTTATGACATGGGAGCAGAATGGATGTGGTAAAAATGGTTGTTAGTATGACAGGTTTTGGAAGAAGTAAAAAGGTAACTGACTCTTATTCTATTTCTGTAGAAGTAAAAACTGTTAACCACCGTTTCTCAGAATTTTATATTCGCATGCCTCGTCAATTTAATCATATTGAAGATAGGATTAAAAAGAAATTAGGCGCAACTATACATAGAGGAAGAATCGAAGTTTTTGTTACGGTTGAAGGTGAAGGTATCGTAAATCAAAAGGTGTTGGTTGATTGGAACTTGCTCGACCATTATATTCAATCAATTGGCATGATAAAAAAGAAATATGCGCTTGAACATGGATTATCTTTAAATGATTTATTAACTAGGGAAGATATCCTTTATATTGTAGAAGAAGAGAACGGGAATGAAGAACTTGATCAAATTGTTTTAGAAGCTGTTAATGAAGCGGCACTTCAAGTCAAACAAATGCGCGAAATGGAAGGAAATGCACTTGAAAAGGATGTAAGCTTACATCTACATACATTACATCATTTAGTAATCAAATTAGAAAAGTTGGCACCGAATGTGGTTTCAATGTACAAAGATAAATTACTAAAAAAGGTTCATGAATTTGTAGGTGATCAAGTGGATGAAGCACGTATATTAACTGAAGTAGCTGTTTTTGCTGATAAAGCTGATATAAATGAAGAATTAATAAGACTGAAAAGCCATATTAAACAATTTGATCACATTCTTACCATGTTAGAACCGATTGGTCGAAAGCTCGATTTTCTTTTACAAGAAATGAATAGGGAAGTGAATACCATAGGTTCGAAAGCAAATGATTCTGAGATCGCGAAAGAAGTCGTTGAAATGAAAAGCATCCTTGAAAAGTTGAAGGAGCAAGTGCAAAACATTGAATAGACTCCGTTTAGAAAACGTATGTCAGGGTGAAACTAATTTACGGATGATAGGAGGAACACCAAGTGATCAAACTGATTAATATCGGTTTTGGCAATATTGTTTCTGCCAATCGTATTATTTCGATTGTGAGTCCTGAATCAGCACCCATCAAAAGAATCATTCAGGATGCACGCGATCGCGGTTCTTTAATAGATGCCACTTATGGGAGAAGAACACGTGCTGTAATTGTAATGGATAGTGATCATGTGATTTTAAGTGCCGTGCAGCCGGAAACAGTTGCACATCGATTAAATGATCGTGATGAAATATTGGATGAAGGGTAGGACCCATTTATGCAAGAAAAAGGTTTATTAATCGTATTATCCGGGCCTTCAGGTGTAGGCAAAGGAACAGTTAGAAAAGAGATTTTTTCTCATTCTAATACGTCATTTGAATATTCGATTTCGATGACCACGAGAAATCCTCGTGAAGGTGAAGTCGATGGAGTGGATTATTTCTTTAAGTCAAGAGAAGAATTTGAACAGCTTATTGCAGAAGAAAAGTTATTAGAATATGCTGAGTTTGTTGGGAATTATTATGGGACACCTGTTGATTATGTACGTGAAACATTAGATAAAGGAAAAGATGTTTTCCTTGAAATTGAAGTCCAAGGCGCCCGTCAAATAAGAAAAAAGTTTCCCGAGGGTCTATTTATCTTCCTTATGCCGCCTAGTCTTTCAGAATTGAAAAATAGAATTGAAACAAGAGGAACAGAAACAGAAGAAATGATTAATAATCGTTTAAATGTAGCAAAAGAAGAAATTGAAATGATGAATTTGTATGATTATGTTGTAGAAAATGATCAAATTGATCTTGCTTGTGAACGGATAAAAGCGATTGTAGTGGCGGAACATTGCCGCAGAGAACGTGTAGAACCTAAATATTTAAAAATGCTGGAGGTAAAATGAATGTTAATTCCATCGATTGATTCATTGTTAACAAAAATTGATAGTAAGTATTCCTTGGTATCGGTTGCGGCTAAACGTGCTCGACAAATGCAATTAGGTGCAGCGCCATATATGAACCATTACGTTTCACACAAAAGTGTAGGCAAAGCCCTGGAAGAAATTGATTCAGATAAATTATTTTATCGTTTATCGGATCGAACAGATCTTAGTTCTAGATATGAATAATAAAGCTAAAGGGCTGACCGAGTCAGACCCTTTTCTTTTTACAAATGATCACACTTTTTTGTTAGATTCTGATGATATATAATGTTTTTACATCGTGAAAATAAATATATTCAAGATGGTAATGGGAGGTAAAAATTTATGTTAGATGGTAAAAAGATTCTATTATGTGTAACGGGTGGGATTGCTGTCTATAAAGCAGCTGCATTAACAAGCAAGCTTATTCAAGCAGGAGCAAATGTACGTGTGATTCTAAGCAATGCAGCAACAGAGTTTGTTACACCCCTGACTTTTCAAGCATTATCTCGTAATGAAGTGTATACAAATACGTTTGAGGAAAAAGATTCAAAAAAAATCGCTCACATTGATTTGGCGGATTGGGCAGATTTAATATTAGTAGCCCCAGCAACTGCGAATGTCATTGGCAAAATAGCTAATGGGATTGCAGATAATATGATTACGTCGACTCTTTTGGCGGCAACTTCACCTGTTTGGATTGCACCAGCAATGAATGTTCATATGTATGAACATCCAGCCGTACAAAGAAATATAGAAACATTGAAGGGATTTGGCTATGCTTTTATTGAACCTGGTGAGGGTTATTTAGCTTGTGGATATGTTGGAAAAGGTAGATTAGAAGAGCCTGAAACGATTGTAGAAAAAATAAGTGATTATTTTAATAAGTCTGTTGTAAAGTTAAATTTAGTGGGTAAAACGATCATGATTACTGCTGGACCAACTAGAGAAAAAATTGATCCAGTTCGTTATATTTCAAACCATTCAACTGGAAAAATGGGTTATGCGATTGCACAGGAGGCCCAAAAGGCAGGTGCAAAAGTCATTTTAATATCTGGACCAGTCGCAATCACACCGCCACATGGTGTGGAGTTGATCATGGTTGAAAGCGCACAAGAAATGTATAATTCCGTCATGAGTAACTTTGCTGAAGCTGATATTGTCATAAAATCGGCTGCAGTAGCCGACTATCGACCAAAATCTTATGTTGACCATAAAATTAAAAAGCAGCCTGGAGAACAAGTAATTGAGTTAGAAAGAACGAAGGACATTCTGCTCGACCTTGGACAAAAAAAGGAAAAACAAATTCTAATTGGTTTTGCAGCAGAAACCGATCATATTGAAGAATATGCTCAAAAAAAACTTAGGACAAAGAATGCAGATATGATTGTTGCAAACAATTTGCATCAAGATGGAGCTGGTTTTGGCACGGATACAAATATTGTGACGTTTTATAAAAAGGATGGTACATCGAGAGGCTTGCCGAAGTTGACCAAAAATGAAGTGGCAGTAAAAATATTGGAAGAAGCCATCAACTTTTTGAAAGGGAACCATCAATGACCGTTGCACAAGTTATTGTTGATGTGCAAGCGAAGCAAACCGATAGACCCTATGATTATCGAATTCCCGATACATTTACAAGAGGTTATTAAACAGGGAATGCGTGTGATTGTACCTTTTGGACCACGTAAGGTGCAAGGGTTTGTTATTGGTATTGTTGCGGATTCACAGTTTGCCAAGCTGCGAAATATAATTGAACCGATGGATATAGAACCAGTATTAAATGAGGAACTACTCAATCTTTCCGACTGGTTAACAGAGCAAACATTATGTTATAAGATTTCTGCTTTTCAAGTTATGCTGCCCCCCGCTTTAAAAGCTAAGTATGAGAAAAAGATAAGGTTAAAGGATCGTGCAAAGTTAAAAGTTTTACCTGAAGGGATTCAGGATTTTTTTCGTGAAAAGGATTTGCTTAAATGGGAGGAAGTTCTTGAAACAGGTCATCTTTCCCAATTTCAAAAGGAAGTATCAAGTGGAATTCTAGAAGTATTGTATGAAGTAAAGGAACGAATAAAAAAGAAACAAACAAAGCAAATTTCCCCACTTATTTCAATAGATGAATTACGAGTTATTAAAGAAAGTCTTAATCGAAGTATAAAACAAAAGAAAGTGATCGATTATTTCATTGACCATCCTGAACCCATTGAACGAAGTAAATTACTCACTGAACTTGGTGTTTCAAGTGCTGTCATTAAAGGATTAATGGAAAAGGGTATTCTATCTGAAACGAAAAAAGAAGTATACCGAGATCCTTATGCGAACCGTTTAATTAAGAAGACAGAACCGCTTCAATTAACGGGAGAGCAATCGACAGCCATTAAACCAATATTAACCGCACTCTCTTTAAAGGAACATGAAGTATTTCTATTATATGGGGTCACTGGCAGTGGAAAAACGGAAATTTATCTGCAATCGATTCAAAGGGTACTGGAGGATGGACGAGAAGGAATTGTTCTTGTCCCAGAAATTTCGCTTACTCCACAAATGGTAAATCGCTTTAAAGGAAGATTTGGAGATCAAGTGGCCGTACTTCATAGTGGATTATCTGTTGGTGAAAAATACGACGAGTGGAGAAAAATCCAGCGAAAAGAAGTTAAGGTTGTTGTAGGTGCGCGTTCAGCTGTATTTGCTCCTTTTGAAAATTTAGGAATCATTATTATTGACGAAGAGCATGAAACGAGTTATAAGCAAGAAGATAATCCTAGATATCACGCACGTGATGTTGCGATTGAACGAGCAAAAAAACATCAATGTCCAGTTGTGCTGGGGAGTGCTACACCTTCTTTAGAATCGTTTGCTCGTGCAGAAAAAGGGGTATATCATCTCTTAACTTTATCCAAACGGATGAATGATCGGGATTTGCCTTCCGTAAAGATTGTGGATATGAGGGAAGAGTTACGAGAAGGGAATCGTTCCATGTTTTCACGGGAACTATTTGAAAAACTACAAGATCGATTGATAAAAAAGGAACAGACGGTCTTATTTTTGAATAAAAGGGGTCATTCTTCCTTTGTTATGTGCCGTGATTGTGGATATGTGGTTCAATGTCCAAATTGTGATATTTCTTTAACCTACCATCGTTACAATCAGCAAATGAAGTGCCATTATTGCGGTTATGAATCAGTTGTTCCTACCACTTGTCCAGAATGCACGAGTGATCACATCCGTTATTTTGGAACAGGAACACAAAAGGTAGAAGAAGAACTTGGAAAAATTTTTCCTGAAGCGAAAGTGATTCGCATGGATGTAGATACTACTTCAAGAAAAGGCTCTCATGAGAAGCTTTTAACTGAATTTCATGAAGGACATGCAGATATTTTACTCGGAACACAAATGATTGCTAAAGGACTTGATTTTCCGAACATAACATTAGTGGGTGTTTTGTCAGCTGATACGATGCTTCATTTACCAGATTTTCGATCTTCGGAAAAAACGTTTCAACTGTTAACACAAGTGAGTGGACGAGCAGGAAGACATGAACTTGCCGGTGAAGTCGTTATTCAGACCTATTCACCTGAGCATTATAGTATTGAGCTTGCGGGTGAACAGGACTTTGATCGATTTTACCAACAAGAAATGATGATTCGAAAAACGCATAAATATCCACCTTTTTATTATATTGCACTTATTACGGTTCATCATGAAGACCTCTTGAAGGTTGTCGACGTGACAGAGAAAATCACAAAATTTATTGCTTCACGACTATCTCCGAAAGCGTTCGTGCTCGGACCAGTTGCTTCTCCGATTCCAAGAATTAATAATAAATTCCGGTATCAATGTATAATAAAATATAAACGGGAGCCGAAATTAACAGAGACTTTAAAAGCGATCCTAGATCATTATCAAAATGATGCTCATAAAACAGGATTACAAGTTTCAATTGATACGAATCCTTTTATGCTTATGTGATTAGGAAACTTTATAATAAAAATGTTATGATTTGGTAATTTAGGAAAAACTAGGAATAAATTAGAGGGAGGAACTATTTTGGCAGTAAAGAAAATTGTCATGTATCCAGATGAAATATTGGAAAAACCGTGTAGACCGGTGACAGTCTTTAATAATAAATTGAAAAAATTGTTAAATGATATGTATGATACGATGATCGAGTTTGATGGAGTGGGTCTTGCTGCACCACAAGTCGGTGTAGATGAACAGATTGCGATTGTAGAGATTGATGAGACATCAGGAACCATTGAAATGATTAATCCTGAAATCCTTGAAACGAAAGGTGAACAAACAGGAGTGGAAGGTTGTTTAAGTTTCCCAGGATTGTTTGGAGAAGTGTCACGTCCTTTTTATGTGAAAGTGAAGGCGCAAGACCGTAAAGGAAAAACATTTACTTTTGAAGCTGAGGACTATCTTGCTCGGGCCATTCAACATGAGATTGACCATTTGCATGGTATTTTATTTACGTCAAAGGTATTAAGATATGTAGAAGAAAATGAATTACAGGAGTTGGAGAGTGAATGACAAAAATCGTATTTATGGGAACGCCAGATTTTTCAGTCCCAATTTTAAGACAAATGATTGCAGATGGCTATGAAGTGATTGCTGTTGTGACACAGCCTGATCGGCCAGTAGGTAGAAAAAGAGTATTGACACCTCCTCCGGTAAAAGTAGAAGCTGTTAAACAAGGAATTCCAGTATACCAACCAGAAAAAATTAGTAGGCAGGATGAATTAACCCCTATTTTGAAGTTGAATCCTGATTTAATCGTGACTGCAGCCTTTGGACAAATACTGCCTAATGTGCTGCTTGATGCCCCACGTTTTGGCTGTATCAATGTTCATGCCTCACTACTTCCAGAATTACGTGGAGGTGCACCGATTCATTATGCTATTATTCAAGGCAAAGAAAAAACTGGGGTAACGATCATGTACATGGCTGAAAAGTTGGATGCAGGAGATATTTTAACCCAAGTGGAAGTACCTATTTTGGAAAATGATAACGTTGGTACGATGCATGAAAAGCTTAGCTTAGCAGGTGCAAAGCTCTTATCTGATACACTTCCAAAATTATTAGAGGGAGAGTTATCACCTAGAAAGCAAAAGGATGAAGTTGCCACTTTTGCATCAAACATAAAAAGAGAACAAGAAAAAATCGATTGGACACAAGCAGGAGAAGACATTTACAACCATATTCGAGGACTTTGTCCATGGCCTGTCGCCTATACAACAATGGATGGTGCTGTATTAAAAATTTGGCAAGCTTTAAAACTTCCATTTATACAAAAAGAAGCACCTGGAACCATTCTAGAAATCGAAAATGATGGTTTTACCATTGCAACTGGCAATGACACAGCTATAAAAATATTGGAACTACAGCCATCAGGCAAAAAAAGAATGAGTGCGGAACAATTTTTAAGAGGTGCCGGAGCTCATTTAACAAAAGGAATTCGATTAGGGGATCATCATGAAAAATAAACGAAAAAACGTTCGAGAAACAGCACTTGAAATACTAGAAACGATTGAAAAAAATCAGTCCTATAGCAATTTGCTGTTGAACAATGCCATTAATAAAAATGAAATTGATAAGAAAGATATCGGCTTGTTAACTGAGCTTACATATGGAACTTTGCAAAGGAAAATGACACTTGATTATTTTCTGTCTCCTTTTTTAACGAAAAACAAAAAAATGGAAAGTTGGGTTCGTCAATTATTAAGATTAACCATATACCAAATGGTGTATTTGGATAAAATTCCGGATCGAGCGGCTATTTTTGAAGCAGTTGAGATTGCCAAAAGGTTGGGACATAAAGGAATTTCAGGTCTTGTAAACGGTGTCCTCCGTAGCATTCAACGAGAGGGACTCCCTTCTTTCGAAGAAATAGAGAATCCTTTGGAAAGATTGTCTATTCGGACAAGCCATCCGCTATGGCTTGTGAAACGATGGGTTGACCAATTTGGAGTTGAAGAAACAACGGTCATGTGTGAGTTGAATTTAACACCTCCAATGATGACGGGGCGTGTGAATAAAACAAAAACGAATCGTGAAGAATGTCTTGAAATTCTTAGAGGAGAAGGGTTTGAAGTAGAAGCAAGCACAGTTGTTCCAGAAGCTATACTTTGTATGAAAGGAAATCTAGCTCATTCTAATGCTTTTAAAAATGGTCTATTAACGATTCAGGATGAGAGTTCCATGATTGTTGCTCTCGCACTCGGTGTTAGTGAAAATAACCATGTTCTTGATGCATGTGCTGCGCCAGGTGGAAAATCAACCCATATTGCAGAAAAGTTGAATGGAACTGGAGAAGTCATTTCCCTCGACCTGCATGAACATAAAGTAAAGCTCATACGTCAAAATGCTTCAAGACTTGGACTTTCAAATATTCAAACGAAAGTACTCGACAGTCGCAATGCACTAGACTTTTTTGAAAAAGAGTCATTTGATCGAATTTTATTAGATGCACCTTGCTCAGGATTAGGTGTAATGAGAAGAAAACCAGATATGAAATATACAAAAAAAGAAGAGGATCTATTACAGTTACAAAATGTTCAAAAAACGTTGCTAGAATCGGTATCCACTTTATTGAGAAAAAATGGTATTCTTGTGTATAGTACATGCACAATAGATCAAGAAGAAAATCAGAACGTAGTGGTTGACTTTTTACAAAAACATTCTGAATATGAATTTGATGATGCATTCATCAATAGAGTGCCTGAAAAAATTCGTCCTTTAGTCAAAAATGGCGAAGTGCAAATTTTACCGCAATATTTTAATTCAGATGGATTTTATATTGCCTGTTTGAGAAAAAAATAGTACAACTTAGAACTTCTATGATTGTTTTTATTTAGTCTAAATAGTAACAGTAGTATAAATAAGTAAATAAATTCATTCATGGAAGTAAAAATGTTAAGAGAACCAAATTCTTATATCGAAACCAGCATGTGAAAGCATCCTAAATAAGGAAGCGAAAAGAAGAGGTGAAAGAATGAGGGCTGTTTTTAGGACAGATAAAGGGAAAATTCGTCTACATAATGAGGATAACGGGGGAATATTCCAAAATCAAGCAAATCAAAGCTTAGCGATTGTAGCGGATGGTATGGGAGGTCATCGTGCAGGTGATGTTGCAAGCGAAATGACGGTTCTAAAACTCAAGGAATTTTGGGAAGAAACAAAGGAAATTGAAACAGCAGAACAAGCTGAAAATTGGCTTAAACTATATATCGATCATGTTAATAAAATCCTTTTTGACCATTCAAAGAAGCATGCAGAATGTGAAGGAATGGGAACAACCATAGTAGCAGTTATCCTTACAGATTCATTCTTAACCGTAGCTCATATTGGAGACAGTCGCTGCTATATTTTAAATAGAAATGGATTTTCTCAAATTACGGAAGATCATTCTCTTGTTCATGAACTTGTCCGTTCAGGAGAAATCACATTAGAAGATGCTGAAAATCACCCTCGTAAAAATGTATTACTAAGAGCTTTGGGCACAGAGTCTTCTGTTTCAATGGATATTCGAACGATGATGTTTGATAAAGGTGATATTCTTCTCCTTTGTTCAGATGGTTTATCCAATAAAGTATCAAAAGAAGAATTCATCGATACGTTGAAAAATGAAAGAACGATCGATGAAAAAACAACATCATTAATTAATCTTGCAAACGACCATGGTGGCGAGGATAATATCACACTTATTATTATTGAACTTCAACCAAATCTTATTCAAGGTGATCAGGAATGATGATCGGAAAAAGAATAAATGGTCGCTATAAAGTGTTGGATATGGTCGGTGGCGGAGGTATGGCCAATGTTTATTTGGCGCATGATATGATTTTAGACCGCGATGTCGCGGTGAAGGTCTTACGTCTTGATTTTGCTAATGATGAGGAACTGATTCGTCGATTTCGGAGAGAAGCTCAATCTGCAACAAGTCTCGTCCATCAGAATATCGTAAGTATCTATGATGTTGGAGAAGAGGGTGACTCCGTTTATTATATCGTTATGGAATATGTCGAGGGTCAAACTTTAAAACAATACATACAACAACATTCACCTATTCCTGTTTCCAAAGCTCTCTCCATTATGGAACAATTAACATCAGCTATAACACATGCTCATCAAAATCATATTATTCATCGAGATATCAAACCACAAAATATATTGATGGACCAGAATGGCAATGTGAAAATTACAGATTTTGGTATTGCAATGGCTTTAAGTGCGACAAGCATCACACAAACCAATTCTGTTCTAGGTTCAGTCCATTATTTATCTCCTGAACAAGCAAGAGGTGGCGTTGCTAACCATAAATCTGATATTTATTCACTTGGCATTGTTATGTTTGAGTTATTGACGGGGAGACTTCCTTTTTCAGGGGAATCGGCTGTTTCGATTGCTTTGAAGCATCTTCAATCTGAAACACCATCTATTAGAAGATGGAATCCTGCTATTCCTCAAAGTGTTGAAAATATAGTACTAAAAGCAACGGCAAAAGATCCTTTTCATCGTTATGAAAATGTAGAAGAAATGGAGGCTGACATTCGGACTTCTTTAGACGATAGCCGTATAGATGAACCTAAATTTAATATACCAGTGGATAATGACGCTACGAAAGCAATACCGATCATTACAAACGATCGATCCTTTTCTAATTTGGATGAAACGATCATTCATGATCATGAGAAAAAAGCCATTTTAAGTTCTTCATCTCCTAAAGAAAAAGGAAAAGTTGAGAATAAAGGAAAGAGAAAAAAATTACCAATTGTATTGGTTTCTATCTTATCCACTTTAATTATTCTAGGTATATTAGCTTTTACAGTTCTTCCACCCCTGTTTTCTCCTAAAGAGATAGAAGTTCCTGATGTATCTGGGATGGAATTAGAAGAAGCCATTGTAACTCTTAATGAAGCAGGATTTATGATTGGTGATACAAAGGAAGTGACGGATGAAGAAATTCAAGAAGGTATTGTGATAAGAACAGATCCAAAAGCAGGAAGAAATACTAAAGAAGGAACGAAAATTAATATCATAGAAAGTTTGGGAAAAGCTACATTTAAATTATCTGATTATAGTACTCAAATCTATGATGATGTACGTTCGCATTTATATAGCAAAGGATTTAAAAATATAAAAATGACCGAAGTTAATAATGAAACTGCAGAGATGGGTACCATTATTGAACAAAATTATCCTGAAGGATACGAAGCTATACCTGATGAAACTGTTTTGGAATTCACTGTCAGTAAAGGACCAGCTCAAATTGAAGTGAAGAATTTATCTGGATATAATGCAACTGGTGTTCAAGATTATGCTGATTCTGTTGGATTATTAGCAGATGTTTCTCAGAAACAGTTTAGTAGTACTGTTTCTGAAGGTCTTGTTATTTCACAAACGCCTGAGGCGGGCACCAAAGTGGAAAAGGGTTCTAAAATTACGGCCTATATCTCAAAAGGACCTGAAGTAATACCTCCTAAAAAAGTGTCAGTTGAAATTATTGTTCCATATGAACCTAAAATTGAAGGGGAGCCTCAGGAAGTACAGATATTCATTGAAGATATGAATAATAGCATGGCGGTACCCTTGTATACTGACTATATAACAGCAAACATGACCAAAACAATTGAGTTGACCATTGCACAAGGTAGAGGTTGCCAATTATAAAGTAAGAAGAGATAAAAGTGTTTTAATTGACAAAACAGTCCAATTTCCAGCAGAGTAAAAGATAATGAACAGTAACTTGACTAATGTAGTTATGAATTATTGAGGGAGCGTTGCTATGCCTGAAGGCAAAATTATAAAAGCGTTAAGTGGATTTTATTATGTATTTAGTAATGATCGAATCGTTCAATGTCGTGGGAGAGGTATTTTTCGTAAAAATAAAATAACCCCCCTTGTCGGTGATGAAGTGGTGTTTCAAGCAGAAAATGATACAGAAGGTTATATAATGGAAGTGAAAGAGACGAAAAAATGAACTGGTACGTCCACCAATTGCGAATGTAGATCAAGCAATCCTTGTTTTTTCAGCTGTTGAACCGGATTTTAGTACAACCTTGCTTGATCGATTTCTCGTTCTGATTGAATATAATCGTATTCGTCCGCTTATTTGTATTACTAAAATGGATTTAACTTCTGAAGAAGAAAAAAAGATAATTGAGCAATATGCTGAGGAATATAGAAAAGTAGGTTATCAATGTATTGCTTACATCCTCTGAAACAGAAGAAGGGATTAACAGAGCTATTACCTTACTTAAAAGGAATAATTTCAGTCTTTGCTGGTCAATCAGGTGTTGGAAAATCATCATTACTTAATGTCCTTCGTCCTGATTTAAGCATTAAAACAAATGAAATTTCTTCTCATCTGGGTCGAGGAAAACATACGACACGTCATGTTGAATTGATTCATATTGGTAGTGGTCTTGTTGCTGATACACCAGGATTTAGTTCACTTGAATTTACAGATATTGAAGCAGAAGAATTAAATTTTTGTTTTCCTGAAATTCAAAAATTAAGTGAAGATTGTAAGTTTCGTGGTTGTTATCACGTTTCTGAACCAAAATGTGCGGTTAAGAAAAGCAATGGAAAATGGAGAACTCCCTGCTTATCGATATGAGCATTATTTAGAATTTTTGCAAGAGATAAAAGATAGAAAGCCGAGGTATTAAAAATGGTTAAAATTGCACCATCCATATTATCTGCTGATTTTTCCAAATTGGGAGAAGAAATTAAAGATGTTGAAAGAGGCGGTGCAGACTATATACATGTGGATGTAATGGACGGACATTTTGTTCCGAATATTACAATTGGTCCGCTCATTGTTGATAGCATTAGACCGATTACAAAGTTACCGCTTGGATGTTCATTTAATGATTGAAAATCCCGATCAATATATTGAAGACTTTGCTAAAGCGGGTGCAGATTATATTACTGTTCATGTTGAAGCCTGTCGTCATCTGCATCGGACCATTCAACTTATTAAATCATTTGGGGTAAAAGCGGGTGTCGTATTAAATCCAGCTACACCAGTTCAATTGATTGAACCCATTATTGAAGATATTGATATGGTGTTATTAATGTCAGTAAATCCTGGTTTTGGTGGTCAAAAATTCATTTCATCGGTCTTGCCGAAAATAAAACAGGTAAAAGAAATGGCAGAGCAAAAAGGATTAAATCTTGAAATTGAAGTAGATGGAGGAGTCAATGAGGAAACAGCACTTCTTTGTGTAGAAGCAGGTGCCACTGTTCTTGTTGCAGGTTCCGCTGTGTTTAATCAAAGTGATCGTAGTGAAGCAATCAGTCGATTAAAAAGATAAAGAAAAGCATCCATTGGTAGTTTTTTCGTTAGTGGTAGGCGTCATTCTACCCGTTTAGTGGAAAAGTGACACGAAGAAGAAGTCAGCTTCAGAGCCGGCTTCTTTTCTTTCATGTGCTTGACATAGAAGTAAACGGGTCTTTCATGATAACAGGAGGATTATATCAATGATTATACATATATTAGGTGGAGGTCCTATTGATCTGCTTCCGGATTTTCAATTATTTCATGAAAAAGAAGTTATATGGGTTGGGGTTGATCGTGGGGTCTATACATTATTCACGATGGGATTCCAACCAATGATTGCTTTTGGTGATTTTGATTCTGTATCGGAGAAGGAATTTTTATTCATTAAAAATTCCCTTACTGAACTTAAAAGTGTTAAACCAGAGAAAGATGAAACCGATATGGAACATGCATTGAATTGGGCAATAGATCAAAAACCTGAAATGATACGTATTTTCGGTGCAACAGGTGGTCGACTTGATCATATGTTTGCCAATATCCAACTATTAATTAATCCGAGTATGCAACAACGAGATATTCAAATAGAAATTATTGATCATAAAAATATCATCCAACTAAAAGCTCCTGGTACTTATCCAGTACATAAAATAACAAATAAAAAATACATTTCATTCATTCCTATTTCTCCTGAGGTGAAAGGCTTAACGTTGAAAGGATTCAAATATCCATTAACAGAATATCAAATTGATATTGGTTCCTCACGTATGTATTAGTAATGAGCTTATTAACGATTGTGGTACTTTTTCTTTTTCTGAAGGCATATTAATGATAATAAGAAGTACTGATTAATCGTCTTAAATATTAAAGTACTTATTTCTGTTACTTGAATAAGATATGAAAGTAGAAAATTCAGAGCACGAATCTGATTTGTAAACAAATATGAGATTGTATGATGGTTGAGGAGGGGCATGATAATGAAATTTTATACGATTAAATTGCCTAAATTTCTAGGTGGACTTGTCCGTGTAATGTTGGGATCTTTTAAAAAGGGTTGATGCAGTATTTGCATTTGTTTATTGCAAAATGATTGTGCAATTAAAAATAAAATTCATGGAAACTCGATCCTTTTATATATTAAATATGATAAGCACCCACTTGTGGGTGCTTTTTTTATATCATATAGAGTATTTTTTGAAAAAAAAGACACCCAATAAAAGGGTGCCTTACATGATTATACGCGTTCTACTTTACCAGATCTTAAAGCTCGAGCAGAAACCCAAACACGTTTTGGTTTTCCGTCAACAAGAATACGAACTTTTTGAAGGTTTGCACCCCATGTACGTTTATTAGCATTCATAGCATGAGAACGTGAATTACCTGTAGTAGTCTTTCTACCAGTTACAACACATTTACGTGGCATATTATTTTCCCTCCTTATTGCAAAAACTGAAACGTTTCATACAGTTTAATTACATGTAATATCAGATTATTATGAATCTGGGATTATGATAAAAACAGCATGAAAAGCTCTTTTCATCCATTAAAAGATACCTTAATAATTTATCATACAACCAAAATGAATGCAATACTTCAAAATAAACCTTTCAAGAAAAATTACTTGACAACAGGAAAAGCGGAAGCGCTTGCTTAGGGACATCGACTAAAAACCGACGTTGTGGCGAACGTTGACGTCAGCACATCCTGTGCAAGTCAAGAGGTCGAGTAACGAAATGCGACTTAATGTCAAAATAGACTTATAATAAGGTAGTGCTTTAATAATTGTTTTGCTTATAGTAAAATGGCAGTAGTCAAGGAGCAATTTCCAAAAGGGGGAAAACTCATGTCCATTGAATTAAAAAATGCTTACGGACAAATTGATATATCAAATGATGTAATTGCAACAATTGCAGGTGGAGCTGCTGTTGATTGTTATGGAATCGTAGGAATGGCCTCAAAAAATCAAGTTAAAGACGGTTTATCAGAAATTTTACGAAAAGAAAATTTTACACGTGGTGTCATTGTGCGTCAAGAAGAACAACAAGTACATATTGATATGTATATTATTGTAAGTTACGGTACAAAAATTTCAGAGATTGCTCATAATGTGCAATCAAAAGTAAAATATACATTGGACAAAACAGTTGGACTTGCCGTTGACACAGTAAATATATATGTTCAAGGTGTTCGTGTAACGAATCCGTAGTGAGGAGGAAAATTTGTGTCAATTACAGTTTTAGACGGAAAACGTTTCGCGGAAATGATAATACAAGGAGCAAACCACTTATCTACAAATGCCAAATATGTTGATTCATTAAACGTTTTCCCAGTTCCAGATGGTGATACGGGTACAAATATGAATTTATCGATAACTTCTGGAGCAAAGGAAGTTAAAAATCATATACAAGAGCATATAGGAAAAGTGGGTGCTGCTTTTTCAAAAGGTCTGCTAATGGGGGCACGTGGGAATTCTGGTGTCATCCTTTCGCAGTTATTCCGTGGTTTTTCAAAAGCAATTGAACAAAAATCAATCATTAACGGGACGGAATTTGCTCACGCTTTAGAAAATGGTGTTGAAACCGCTTATAAAGCTGTTATGAAACCAGTTGAAGGAACAATTTTAACCGTTGCCAAAGATGCTGCAAGTGTTGGAATACAAGCTGCCCAAAAAAGTGATGATCTTATTTTCGTTATGGAAGAGGTTGTTAAAGAAGCAAAAGCGTCTTTAATACGCACACCTGATTTGTTGCCTGTCCTAAAAGAGGTTGGGGTAGTAGATAGCGGTGGCCAAGGTCTTGTGTTCGTATATGAAGGGTTTCTTGCAGAGCTAAAGGGTGAAAAATTACCTGAATCTCCTATGACACATTCAATGGATGAACTTATAAGTACAGAACACCATAAAAGTGTCCAAGGTTTTATGAATACCGAAGATATTGTGTATGGCTACTGTACTGAATTTATGGTCCGACTTGATCAAAAGACACTTACAAATCAACCTTTTTCCGAAGAAGAGTTCCGTCAAGATATGAGTCAATTTGGTGATTCCTTGCTCGTTATTTCTGACGATGAAGTAGTGAAGATACATATTCATACGGAACACCCTGGGGATGTTTTTAACTACGGTCAGCGATACGGTAGTTTAATTAAAATGAAAGTTGAAAATATGAGAGAACAACATACGAATATTGTTGGTGAAACTCATACAGTCTTGCAACAGGAAATCCCGTCAAAGCCAAAAGAAAGAGAAGAATATGGAATTGTTGCTGTTTCAATGGGAAGCGGTATTGCCGATCTTTTTAAGAGTATTGGTGCTAGTTCGATCATCGAAGGTGGTCAAACGATGAATCCGAGCACGGAAGATATCGTGAATGCTATTAAAGATGTTCATGCAAAAAATGTCATTGTTTTACCAAATAATAAAAATATTATGATGGCTGCTGAACAAGCTGCTGAAGTTAGTGGTGAAAATGTAATCGTTATTCCATCAAAAACAGTTCCACAAGGGATGTCCGCCTTACTCGCATTTAACCCAAGTGCAGATCTTTTGACGAATAAAAAACACATGACAGATGCGTTTGCCCATGTAAAAACTGGTCAAATTACGTTTGCTGTTCGGGATACTGTCATTGAAGGGCTTGCTATTGAAAAAGATGATTTTATGGGAATCCTTGATGGTAAAATAGTAGTGAAAAATAAAGATAAACGAGAAACAGCTAGTAAGTCTATTGGGAAAAATGATTGATGAAGATTCAGAAATTGTGACCATCTTAAAGGGTGAAGATGCAACAGACGAAGATGTTGATGCGCTTGTTACCTTAATAGAAGAGCAGTTTCAGGATGTTGAAGTAGAAGTTCATAATGGCAATCAACCGTTATATGCATTCATTATTTCAGTAGAGTAAATATTATTCATATGTGAGTTTTCTTTTGTGTAAGGGGGTATGATTCATTTTGATATTAGTAATGATTTTGTTGCTATCAAATATCAAGATGGTTCAAGCCCCTTTTTGACAGAGATTTTTTTTATGGGTCATAAAAAATATGTTAGGATTAGTTTGTGATTATTATGAAGAGAAACTAAACAGGGAGGGTTGGCGGCTACACCAACCGTTCGTCAGTTAGAGGCGAAGAACTTTGGTATGCCGATAATACAAGTGACTAATCCATTAAAACAATCCATCTCCATTATTAAAGGGATAGGAGAAGATAAAGCAACATCATTAGCAGAAATGAATATTCATACCGTTCAAGACTTATTGGAGCATTTTCCATATCGTTATGAAGATTTTCGGTTACGTGACTTGTCTGAAGTGAAGCATGAAGAAAAAATAACCGTAGAAGGGAAGGTTCATAGTGAGCCTTCTCTAACCTATTTTGGCCGGAAACGTTCACGCCTTACGATTCGTTTGTTAGTTGATCGATATTTAGTTCAAGTGGTTCTCTTTAATCAACCCTATTTGAAGAAAAAAATTACAATGAATGAAATGATCACCGTTTCAGGAAAATGGGATGGGCATAGGCAAATGATTACAGCAAACGAAATCAAGATCGGTCAGACTACTACAACCAATGATTTTGAACCTGTTTACGCAATAAAAGGCAAGATGTCGATAAAGGGGATTAGGCGTTGTATCCATCTTGCCTTTTCTCAATTTGGTCATTTAGTAGAGGAAAACATTCCTGAATCTCTCCAAAGAAAATACAAGCTATTAAACAGAAGAGATGCTTTTAGAGCTCTTCACTTTCCAACGAAGCAAGAGGAACTTAAACAAGCAAGAAGACGCTTTGTATATGAAGAATTTCTCTTATTTCAGTTAAAAATGCAGACCCTTCGGAAAATGGAGAGAGAAAATTCAGGAGGGATTTCCCAAAACTTTGAGAGAGAAAAAGTAGATGATTTTATCTCGAATTTACCTTTTCCGTTGACAAATGCTCAAAAACAAGTGGTTAATGAAATTCTTTCGGATTTAAAATCACCTTATCGAATGAACCGACTTCTTCAAGGAGATGTTGGTTCAGGGAAAACGGTGGTGGCTGCGATTTCTTTATTTGCAAGTGTATCTGCTGGTTTGCAAGGTGCATTAATGGTGCCAACGGAAATTCTCGCGGAACAGCATATGGAGTCACTTTCAAGTATGCTTGGACCTGTAGGGGTAACCTGCGAGTTATTAACCAGTTCTGTAAAAGGAAAGAGGCGCAAGGAAATTCTTGCAAAATTAAAATTGGGAGAAATTGATATTTTAATTGGAACGCATGCTTTAATTCAAGATGAGGTTGAATTTCATAATCTAGGACAGGTTATCACGGATGAACAGCATCGTTTTGGGGTTAACCAACGGAGGATCCTTCGTGAAAAAGGTGAAAATCCAGATGTTTTATTTATGACGGCAACGCCTATTCCTCGTACATTGGCTATTACCGTATTTGGTGAAATGGATGTTTCCATCATAGATGAGATGCCTGCAGGGCGAAAGTCTATTGAGACATATTGGGTAAAACAGGAAATGTTGGACCGAGTATTTGGATTTATGATTAAAGAATTACGTAAGGGTCACCAAGTATATGTAATTTGTCCTCTAATCGAGGAATCAGATAAGCTTGATGTTCAAAATGCAATAGATGTCCATAGCGCACTCGTTCACCAATATCAAAATCAATTTGAAATTGGCTTAATGCATGGAAGGCTGTTAGCAGATGAAAAAGAAGCAGTCATGAAGGCATTTAGTGAAAATCATATTCATGTCCTTGTTTCAACTACGGTGGTGGAAGTGGGTGTCAATGTACCCAATGCTACTTTAATGGTGATCTACGATGCGGAGCGATTTGGACTTTCTCAACTTCACCAGTTAAGGGGACGTGTTGGACGTGGTAGTGATCAGTCTTATTGTATCTTACTTGCAGATCCTAAGTCCGAGACAGGGAAAGAACGAATGAAGATTATGACTGAAACAAATGATGGTTTTGTTCTAAGTGAAAAGGATTTGGAACTTCGCGGACCTGGTGATTTTTTTGGTAAAAAGCAAAGTGGTTTGCCTGAATTTAAAGTAGCAGATATGGTACATGATTTTCGTGCTCTCGAAACGGCAAGACAAGATGCTGCCATTCTTGTTGAATCCACTTACTTTTGGAAGGCAACAGAATATCAACCATTAAGAGATTACTTAGAAGAAACAGGCGTACTGGAAGGGGAAAAACTTGATTAATGTAAGTGGTTGATTGGAAAATCAATCATTTGTGAAAAGAATGGTTCCTAAGAAATGATAATTTAGTAGAGAAATATTTTATGAAAAAGCAGTTTCGTAAGACCATACAGTTTCGTCTTGCAATCTGCTTTCTTTAATTATATACTACTTTTAGTACCTAGTCTTAGTAGTACGGACGGTGTTAATAATGAAAAGAAATAAAAAGGAAAGACAGAAAACCTTACAAGAAACAATCTATCATAATCCCTTTATTACGGATGAAGAATTAGCAGAAAAATTCTCTGTTAGTGTTCAGACCATTCGCTTAGATCGTCTTGAATTATCGATTCCTGAATTAAGGGAAAGAATCAAGAATGTCGCGGAAAAGAAATTCGATGATGAAGTGCGTTCACTACCCATTGAGGAAATTATCGGAGAAATTATCGATATAGAATTGGATCAATCCGCTATTTCGATCTTAGATGTGAAAAAGGAGCATGTTTTTAAGCGAAATCAAATTGCTCGCGGACATCATTTATTTGCACAAGCTAATTCACTTGCGGTAGCAGTTATAAATGATGAACTTGCACTAACAGCGAAAGCGAATATTCATTTTATTCATGCTGTTAAAGAAATGGATCGAGTCGTTGCAAAAGCAAAAGTTCTTAAAATTGATCCTGAAATAGGTCGTACAATTGTAGAAGTTTGCAGCTATGTAAATAATGAACTAGTCTTTAAAGGTGAATTTGAAATGTATCGTAGCTAGGAAAAATAATAGGGGAGACGCCTTCTGAAAAAGATGGGTTTATTCTTGTGAAATATTCTCAGGGGGAATATTCTCTGATGATCAGCCTAAAGGAGTAGTGACAATACAAATATGAAAATCGCAATAGATGCAATGGGTGGAGATCATGCTCCGAAAGAGATCGTACTTGGTGCATTGAAAGCAATCGACACCTATTCAGATGTAGAAATTACCCTTGTAGGGGACGAAAATAAAATTAATCAATATGTAAAAGATCGAAATCGTATTTCCATTATTCATACAGACGAGGTCATTACTGGAACCGATGAGCCCGTTCGCGCAGTTAGAAGAAAGAAGAATGCCTCTATGGTATTAGCGGCAAAAGAAGTGGCTGAAGGCAGAGCAGATGCCTGTATTTCTGCCGGAAATACAGGAGCATTAATGGCTGCAGGACTTTTCATTGTTGGAAGAATTGAAGGAATTGAGCGCCCTGCACTCTCACCTACATTGCCAACAATTGGAGGAGAGGGTTTTGTTTTATTAGATGTGGGTGCTAATGTAGATGCGAAACCTGAACATCTTGTTCAATACGCTTTGATGGGTTCTATTTATAGCCAAAAGGTAAGAGGAATTGATTATCCTCGTGTTGGTTTGTTAAATATTGGTACGGAAGAAAAAAAGGGAAATGAACTTACAAAACATACATATGAAATGCTGAAAAAAGCAGATGTTAACTTTATTGGTAATATAGAGGCACGTGATCTACTTGATGGTGTTGCAGATGTTGTCGTGACTGATGGTTTTACAGGGAATATGGTGTTAAAAACAATCGAAGGAACAGCACTATCCATATTTAAAATGTTAAAGTCAGCTCTAATGTCAAATTTGAAGAGTAAATTGGCAGCTGCTATATTAAAACCTAATCTACTTGAATTGAAGTCTCAAATGGATTATTCCGAATATGGTGGTGCGGGTCTTTTTGGACTAAAAGCCCCTGTAATTAAGGCTCATGGTTCTTCAGATGCGAAAGCTATATTTAGTGCCATAAGACAAACAAGAGAAATGATTGAACATCAAGTAATTGGAACGATTCAAGAAGCTGTTGAAAAAGTAGGCGAATCTAAAGTTAAATGAAAATGAAGAGGAGGGTAAGAATGGGTAAAATAGCATTTATTTTTCCAGGACAAGGTTCTCAAACTGTAGGGATGGGAAAGTCATTAACGGAAGTCTATCCATTATCTAGAGAAAAATTTGATCAAGCAGATCAAAAGTTAGGGTATTCACTATCAAACATTATTTTTGAGGGACCACAAGATGAATTGACACAAACAACCAATGCTCAGCCAGCATTATTGACAACCTGTATTGCGATCTTAGAATACTTTAAACAGTCTGGTATTACACCAGATTATGTAGCAGGACACAGCTTGGGTGAGTACACGGCACTTGTAGCAGCAGGTGCATTTTCATTTGAAGATGGTGTGTATGCGGTACATAAACGGGGAGAGTTGATGGAGAAAGCTGTTCCGAATGGTGAAGGTACAATGGCAGCCGTTCTTGGACTTGATCGTGAGATTTTGAATGAAGTGACGAATGATATCACTGAATCAGGTGATCTTGTACAATTAGCTAATGTGAATTGTCCTGGACAAATTGTGATTTCAGGCACTCGAAAAGGTGTCGAACGAGCAAGTATTAAAGCGAAGGAAGTTGGAGCAAAACGTGTCCTTCCACTTAGAAGTCAGCGGTCCTTTTCATTCAGGCTTAATGAAGCCTGCTGCTGAAAACTTTAAGGCTATTCTTGATGAGATCACCATTGACAATGCAAAAATCCCCGTCATTGCAAACGTATCGGCAACTGAAATGGAAGATGCAACGGAAATTAAAACAAAGCTATTACAACAGCTTTATTCTCCGGTTCAATGGGAGCAAAGTGTTCAAAAAATGATTGATTTAGGCGTTACAACCTTTATTGAAATTGGACCTGGAAAAGTTTTATCCGGATTAGTTAAAAAAATAAACCGATCTGTTGTTATATATGCGGTTTCGGATGAAAGTACTTGTCAAATAGCGATTGAAGCCTTGAAGGAGGGGAAAGAATGAAACTAATCGGAAAAACGGCATTAGTGACTGGAGCATCAAGAGGAATTGGTCGTGAAATTGCTCTTGAGTTAGCCAGACAAGGGGTAGATGTAGTCGTAAATTATGCTGGAAGTGAAGCGAAAGCTCATGAAGTTGTTGAGGAAATTAAAGGACTTGGACGAGAAGCAATAGCGATTCAATGTGATGTCTCTAATAGTGAGTCTGTAACGGATATGGTAAAAGAAACAGTCGACCATTTTGGGAAAATTGATATTCTTGTAAATAATGCTGGCATAACAAGAGATAATCTCCTTATGCGTATGAAAGAAAATGAATGGGATGATGTCATGAACATCAATTTAAAAGGCGTTTTCCTTTGTACAAAAGCAGTTACAAGGCAAATGATGAAGCAAAGATATGGAAGAATCATTAATATTTCATCCGTTGTTGGGGTCAGTGGGAATCCTGGTCAAGCTAACTATGTTGCTGCAAAGGCAGGTGTTATTGGCTTAACCAAAACAAGCGCTAAAGAGCTTGCTTCAAGAGGAATTACAGTAAATGCAATCGCACCAGGGTTTATTACTACTGAAATGACGGATCAATTAACAGAGGATATTCAAAATGAAATGTTAAAAATGATTCCTCTTGCACAGTTTGGTGAACCAAAGGATATTGCCAATACTGTTGTATTTCTTGCTTCTGATGATAGCCGTTATATTACGGGACAAACAATTCATGTTAATGGTGGTATGGTAATGTAATTTGGATTTGAAGTTTCACTTTATTATTCAAATGAAATACTCTATAATGACCTGAGGGGAGGTGAAGAACCAATGGCAGAAGTATTAGAACGTGTAACAAAGATCATTGTAGACCGTCTAGGTGTAGATGAATCAGAAGTGAAATTAGAGGCTTCATTCAAAGAGGATCTAGGTGCAGATTCACTTGACGTAGTTGAACTTGTTATGGAATTAGAAGATGAGTTTGATCTGGAAATCTCTGACGATGATGCTGAAAAAATTGCAACAGTTGGTGACGCTGTAACTTACATACAAGCTAAACAATAATCGTTAGATTTAAGAAAAAGCTCCGTTTAAGACGGGGCTTTCTTCTGTATATGGTAAGATTTAGAGCGCTCCGTAAAAAAAGAGTAAAGATTATTCATTTTCTAAAGAGTGTTTTTTTATGTTTGTCTATTTTTGCGAGTAATAAATTTAATATTAAGGTGGAATTCTTAATGAGTACGCACGGGAAAGATAAAAGAGTTTTTCGCTATAATCATGATAAACAATTTAAAGAATTTCAAGAGGAAATTCAAATTCACTTTACGAATATTAAACTGTTAAAGAAAGCTTTTACCCATTCATCCTATGTAAATGAACTACATCGTAAGCCATACGAGGATAACGAAAGATTAGAGTTTTTAGGGGATGCGGTTCTAGAATTAACAGTATCCAAATTTTTATATTTAAAATACCCAATGATGAGCGAAGGCGAATTAACGAAATTAAGAGCAGCCATTGTTTGTGAACCTGCACTTGTGGAATTCGCCAATGAACTTGACTTTGGAAAGCTTGTATTACTTGGAAAAGGGGAAGAACTGACTGGAGGTAGAACAAGACCTGCTTTACTTGCAGATGTGTTTGAGGCATTTATTGGAGCCTTGTTTTTAGATAAAGGTATAGACACCGTCGTTGACTTCTTGGAAAAATATGTATTTCCAAAAGTAAATGCAGGAGCATTTTCCCATGTAATGGATTTTAAAAGCCAATTGCAGGAAGTTGTACAACGTGACAACTCTGGAATACTTGAGTATAAAATCCTCATTGAAAAGGGACCGGCTCATAATCGAGAATTTGTCTCCAACGTTTTTCTAAACGGAGCAGAACTTGGTACTGGTTCTGGACGGTCGAAAAAGGCGGCTGAACAGCATGCTGCACAATTGGCTTTGGAAAAACTAAAAAATCATTTACAAGATACTATTACACCATCGCAGCCAGAGTAAGGAGGAAATAGAGTGTTTCTAAAACGATTAGATATAGTAGGGTTTAAATCGTTTGCTGAGCGAATAGCAGTGGATTTTGTTCCAGGCGTCACGGCTGTAGTCGGTCCCAATGGGAGTGGAAAAAGCAATATTACCGATGCTATTCGCTGGGTTTTAGGAGAACAATCCGCCAAATCACTTCGTGGGTCAAAAATGGAAGATATTATTTTTGCTGGAAGTGATTCGCGAAAGCCTCTTAACTTTGCAGAAGTCACTTTAACATTAGATAACGAGGATCAGTCACTCCCTATCGATTATAACGAAGTGAGTGTCACTCGTCGTGTTTTCCGATCTGGGGAAAGTGAGTTTTTAATCAATAAGCAATCGTGCCGATTAAAGGATATTATTGAACTATTTATGGACTCAGGACTTGGGAGAGAAGCCTTTTCCATTATCAGCCAAGGAAAGGTAGAAGAAATTCTAAATAGTAAGCCGGAGGAAAGGCGAACTATTTTTGAAGAAGCAGCAGGAGTCCTGAAGTACAAATTAAGAAAAAAGAAGGCTGAGGGCAAGCTAACTGAAACAGAGGAAAATTTAAACCGAGTAAATGATATCCTTTTTGAACTAGAAGGCCAGATCGAACCGTTGAAAATCCAAGCATCTATGGCAAAAGATTACCTTGAGCAGAAAGAAGAATTAGAAAAAGTAGAAGTTGCCGTTACTGTTTTTGAAATTGAAGAGCTTCATAGAAGATGGAAAGCCTTTTCTAGTACGGTGGAAGAACATAAGAAAAATGAAATAGAACTTTATGCTACTTTGCAAGAAAAGGAAGGAAAGCTAGAAGAACTTAGAAATCAATCAAAGCATTTAGATGAAACCATTAGTGAGCTTCAAAATGTCCTGCTTCATACAAGTGAAGAACTTGAGAAATTAGAAGGCAGGAAAGAAGTTTTAAAGGAAAGAAAGAAAAACGCCTCGCAAAATAAAGAACAACTTCAAAGTAATATAAAAGAACTTTCTTCAAAGGTTGCAAACTTAACCAAGCAAAAACAAATGATTCAGGATCGAGCAAAGATTGTAACAAAAGAAGCTGAAACAATAAAGCTACAGTTGAAAGAAAAACAAGCTCAACTCAGTCTTTTAAGTGAGAATAACGAACAAAAGATTGAGGAATTAAAAAGTGAATACATTGAAATATTGAATGAGCAAGCCGCAACAAAAAATGAATTGAATTTACTTGAACAACAATTACATCAACAAGATGCCAGGAATACAAGGGAAGAAAAAAATAACGAAAAATATATTTTGGAACGAGCAGAAATCAATAAACGAAAATTAGCGATAGAGCAAACGCTTTCTACTATTCAACAGGAAATTAAAACACAAGTTCAATTGTATCGAAATGAACAATTGCAAGTGGAAAGCTTGAAAAAAACTTACGAAAAACAAGAGAAGACATTATATCAAGCCTATCAATATTTGCAGCAAACCAAATCGCGTAAGGAAATGCTCGAAGAAATGGAAGAAGGGTTTGCAGGTTTTTTTCAAGGTGTAAAAGAAGTTTTAAAGGCACGTAGTAATAAATTACAAGGTGTTGAGGGGGCAATTGCTGAATTAATCACGGTTCCTAATGAGTATGAGGTCGCAATCGAAACCGCATTAGGTGGAAGTATGCAACATGTTGTGGTCAGGTCTGAGCAAGATGGGCGAAGCGCCATTCAATACTTAAAGCAAAATCGTTTTGGACGGGCCACTTTTTTACCCATGAATGTTATTAAAGGAAAAATGTTAGCAAGTACTCAAATGAGACTAATTGAAAATCATCCCGCTTTTGTTGGAATTGCTTCAGATTTAATATCTTTTAATCCCGTGTATACTGAGATTATGAAGAACCTTCTCGGTCTTGTTGTCATCACAAAAGATTTGAAGGGCGCGGGTGAAATGGCAAAGCTTTTGCAATATCGATGCAGATTTGTCACACTTGACGGAGATGTTGTAAATTCTGGTGGATCTATGACCGGTGGTGCATTAAAGAAAAATTCATCTTCATTATTATCAAGAAAAAGTGAGTTAGATGATCATAAAGAAAAACTTGTCGATATGGAAATCAAAACTTCTAAATTAGAAGAACTAGTGAAGCAGCTAAAAAGTGATTTAGCTATGAAGGATTTAGATCTAGAGCATTTACGAAAGTACGGGGAATCTTTGCGGTTTAAAGAGCAAGCCATTAAAGGGGAATTAAGAGAAGTAGAATTACAACAAAAGAATATGAATGAAAGACTTGCGCTTTATGATCTAAATAAAAAGGAATTTTCAGAGGAAAATGCGAAGATTTCTAATCGTCGAAAAAGTCTTGAAAAACTTTTATTACAATTAAAAGAGAATATTCTCAAGCTTGAAAAAGATATCCAACAATTAAATGAGAAAAAAAATACACAAATTTTATCAAAAGATACGTTATTAATGGAAATTAGTGAATTAAAAGTCTTATTAGCATCAAAGAATGAACAAGTCCATCATACAAATGAAAAATTGTCTACCACTCATTCTGAATTAGAAGAAAGCTCAAATAAACTTCAGTTTTATCAAGAGGACCTACTCTTATTGACTTCAGATATGTCAGAAAGTTCTTCTGGTGAAGAAAGACTGGATGAAGCTGCAAAAGATAAACTTCGTAAAAAAATGGATACAGTAGAACTCATTTCAAGCAGTAGAGAAGAACGTCTTAACTTACAAGCTAACCTTGAAAATCTTGATCTTGAAACAAAAGAAATAAAAAGACAACATAAAGGGATGGCTTCCATTCTTCAAGATGAGGAAGTCCAACTCAATCGTCTTGATGTTGAATTAGATAATAAGCTTGCTCATTTAAGAGAAGAGTATTTACTTTCTTTTGAAGGTGCAAAAGAAGAGTTTCCTCTTACTATACCGGTTGAAGAAGCTCGGAAAAAAGTTAAATTAATTAAACTTGCTCTCGAAGAACTTGGTACTGTAAACTTCGGTGCAATTGAAGAGTATGAACGTGTTTCTGAAAGATTTGAATTTTTACATGAACAAAAAACAGATCTAAACGATGCTAAAGATACCTTATTCCAAATCATTGACGAGATGGATGTTGAAATGAAAAGACGTTTTCAAGAAACGTTTGACAATATTCGTTTTCACTTTGAATCTGTTTTCCAAGAATTATTTGGTGGCGGAAGGGCTGATTTACGATTAACCAATTCGGAAGATATCTTAGAAACAGGCGTTGATATTCTAGCGCAACCACCAGGAAAAAAATTACAAAACCTCAGTTTGTTGTCAGGTGGAGAACGGGCATTGACTGCGATTGCACTTTTGTTTTCCATTCTAAAGGTTCGTCCGGTTCCGTTTTGTATATTAGATGAAGTCGAAGCGGCACTTGATGAAGCGAATGTTTACCGCTTTAGCCAATATTTAAAAAGGTACAGTGGTGAATCTCAATTTATCGTCATTACACACAGAAAAGGAACGATGGAAGAAGCAGATGTTTTGTATGGAGTAACCATGCAGGAATCAGGTGTTTCAAAACTTGTGTCCGTACGACTTGAAGATACTCATGAACTTGTTACACAATAATTTAGCTGTAAGTTTGCTAAATAGGTTATACCATGATTTTCAGCTTCTATCATAAGAAAGAATGAAAAAGGAAGTGTACGTATGAGCTTTTTTAAAAAATTAAAAGAAAAAGTCACGAAGCAAACCGACAATGTTACCGGAAAGTTTAAAGAAGGTTTGACCAAAACGAGAGATAGCTTTTCGGGTCGTGTTAACGAACTAGTTTCCCGTTACCGAAAAGTGGATGAGGACTTTTTTGAGGAATTGGAAGAAATATTAATTCAGGCGGATGTGGGATTTGAAACCGTTATGACATTAATCGATGAACTCAAGATGGAAGTGAAACGTAAGAATATTCAAGATCCTTCCGAAGTTCAAGGTGCCATCTCAGAAAAACTCGTAGCGATTTATGAATCGGGTGATCAATCTTCATCTACATTGAATCTTCAAGAAAATGAGTTAACCGTAATCTTGTTTGTTGGTGTAAATGGAGTGGGAAAAACAACGACAATTGGAAAGCTAGCTTATCAATTTAAATCAGAGGGAAAAAAAGTGTTAATGGCGGCTGGTGATACATTTAGGGCAGGTGCGATTGAGCAATTGGAAGTTTGGGGAGAACGAGTTGGTGTAGATGTCATTAAACAAGCTTCAGGCTCAGATCCAGCAGCTGTCATGTTTGATGCTGTGCAGGCTGCTAAAGCAAGAAAGGCGGATATTCTTTTATGTGATACGGCTGGTCGATTGCAGAATAAAGTGAATTTGATGAAAGAACTTGAAAAAGTGAAGCGTGTAATTGAACGGGAAATTCCAGGTGCACCACATGAAGTATTACTTGTTCTCGATGCGACAACAGGTCAAAATGCTTTGATTCAAGCTAAAACATTTAAAGAAGCGACGAATGTCAGTGGAATTGTCCTAACCAAGCTCGATGGAACTGCAAAGGGTGGGATCGTCCTTGCTATTAGAAATGAACTGACGATACCCGTGAAATTTGTTGGATTGGGTGAAAAAATGGATGATTTGCAGGTCTTCGATGCTGAAAAATATGTTTATGGGCTTTTTGCAGACCTTGTTGATAAAACAGAAGAATAGATGTAAAGTTTTTTTCTTGACATCGTGAAGAGATATGTGTAAAATTTCTTTGTAAAGGCTTTTCACTTAACATTGGGGGAATCGCGATGCTTGAGAAAACAACGAGAATGAACTATTTATATGATTTTTATCAGTCGTTGTTAACGCCAAAGCAGCGCAGCTATATGGCACTATATTATTTAGAAGATTTTTCTCTCGGAGAAATTGCGGAAGAAAATCACGTAAGTCGTCAAGCTGTTTATGACAACATTAAACGTACAGAAGCGATGCTTGAAGAATACGAAGAAAAACTTTCATTATTTGTGAAATTTCAAGAGCGAAGTAAGTTGATTAAAGAGATTAGAGAGGGATTGCAAGTAGAATTATCCTCCCAAGATAAATTGTCTGATATGATTGCTGAGCTTGAGAAATTAGATTAGGAGGCGGCATGCATGGCATTTGAAGGTTTAGCCGACCGACTGCAAAGTACAATACAGAAGATTCGCGGTAAAGGGAAAGTAACAGAAGCAGATGTTAAAGAAATGATGCGCGAAGTTCGCCTTGCTCTTTTGGAAGCGGATGTTAACTTTAAAGTGGTTAAAGAGTTTGTTAAGAAGGTAAGCGAACGTTCCGTTGGTCAAGAAGTAATGAAAAGTTTAACTCCTGGACAACAGGTCATAAAAGTAGTTAAAGAAGAATTAACTGAACTTATGGGCGGGGAACAAAGTAAAATTGCTGTATCTAACAGACCACCATCGGTTATTATGATGGTTGGGCTCCAAGGTGCAGGAAAAACGACGACTACTGGAAAACTAGCGAACTTGCTTAAGAAAGAAATATAATCGTAACCCCTTACTTGTTGCCGCCGATATTTACCGACCAGCAGCAATTAAACAGCTTGAAACACTTGGAAAGCAACTAGATATGCCTGTTTTTTCTCTTGGAGATCAAGTAAGTCCTGTTGAAATTGCCAAACAAGCCATTGAAAAAGCAAAAGAAGATCACCATGATTATGTGCTCATTGATACTGCGGGTCGCCTTCATGTTGATGAAACATTAATGGACGAGCTCAAACAAATAAAAGAGCTTACAAATCCTGATGAAATTTTCCTTGTAGTGGATGCAATGACAGGTCAGGATGCGGTAAATGTTGCTTCAAGCTTTAATGAACAGCTGGGGTTAACAGGAGTCGTATTGACAAAACTTGACGGAGATACCCGTGGTGGTGCTGCATTATCTATTCGTTCTGTTACGCAAACCCCTATTAAATTTGTCGGTTTGGGTGAAAAATTAGATGCAATTGAGGCATTCCATCCTGAAAGAATGGCATCAAGAATTCTGGGTATGGGTGATGTCTTGACGCTCATTGAAAAAGCACAAGCGAATGTGGATGAAGAAAAAGCTAAGGAACTGGAACAAAAGATGAGAACGGCGTCTTTTACCTTAGATGATTTTCTTGAACAACTTGGCCAAGTGCGTAAGATGGGACCGCTTGATGAATTGTTAAAAATGATGCCAGGTGCAAACAAAATTAAAGGGCTTAATAATCTGCAAATTGATGAAAAACAAATTTCTCATGTGGAAGCCATTATTAAATCGATGACAACTGCAGAAAAAAGTCAGCCAGAAATTATTAATGCCAGTCGGCGTAAACGAATTGCAAAAGGTAGTGGAACCAGTGTCCCAGAGATTAACCGTTTATTAAAGCAATTTGATGAAATGAAAAAAATGATGAAACAAATGACTGGTATGCAACAAAAAGGAAAGAAAAAAGGCGGTTTTAAATTTCCATTTAAACCGTTTTAATTGGAAGTTTTTACTTGTACTGGCAACCAAATTTTTATAGTTTTTTTGTCTGACAAGAAAAAACACTTTACAAAGCTTTTAACTATTGATAATATACTATCTTGTGTGAAACTATTCGGAGGTGCTTATTTAAAATGGCAGTAAAAATTCGTTTAAAACGTATGGGAGCAAAAAAATCTCCTTTCTATCGTATCGTAGTTGCAGATTCTCGTTCTCCTCGTGATGGACGTCAAATTGAAACAGTTGGAACATACAATCCAGTTGCTCAACCTGCAACAGGTGAAAATTAATGAAGAACTTGCATTAAAATGGTTACAAACTGGTGCAAAACCTTCTGATACAGTTCGTAACCTTTTCTCTAATCAAGGGATTATGGAAAAATTCCATAACCTTAAAAACGGCAAGTAATTTTAATTACTATGAAAGATCTTATCGAAACGATTGTAAAGCCCCTTGTTGATTTTCCTGATGATGTTCATGTGACTGTTCATGAAGAGGACAGTCGTGTAACCTATCAACTTTCCGTCAACAAGATTGACATTGGGAAAGTAATTGGAAAGCAAGGACGCGTTGCAAAAGCGTTACGAACTGTAGTGTACGCAGCAGCAAGCACATCACAGCATAAAAAGACTTTTTTAGAAATTAAAGATTAAAAAGAAAAGCGCAAGTGCCTCACTCAGGCGCTTGCGCTTTTCTTCATAATTGATACTTAGTATGATTCGGGGGTGCTTGAATGAAATTACTGCAATCTGTCGTGGTGAAGCAAGTATTAACAGAAAAAAGTAAAGAGAAACTTCAAGATAAATATCATACGAATATCTTACAACTGCAAAAAGAATGTGATCAACTTCGCTTTGAAATGAAAAAACTAGAGAAAAATAAAAAATTTCATCAGCCTAATTTGTCAAAGCAATTTGAAAAAGAAATACAAAATAGACTTGAAAAAATAAAGCTCATTGAGTTTCAATTAGAACAATTACATATACTACCTTTAGAAAGCGAATTAAAGGAAAAAGAAGTCCAAGCCTTAGTTGAGGTACAAGTAGGTGATCGCTGGAGTAAGCTGACTGGAGAAAAAACAATCGTGATTAAAGATGACTTCATAGTAGAAATACGATAGAGGTGACCGTATAAATGGAAAAATGGTTTAATGTCGGAAAAATTGTTAATACACATGGAATAAAAGGAGAGGTACGAGTTATTTCCAGAACTGACTTTGCCGATGAACGTTATAAAAAAGGAAATTCATTATTTTTATTTATGTCTGATAAGGATGAGCCAATCGAATTAATTGTCCAGTCACATCGGGTTCATAAAAACTTTGATTTATTAACTTTTGAAGGATACGATAATGTAAATCAAGTTGAAAAATTTAAAGGTGGAATATTAAAAGTCCCTGAAAATCAACTTGGAAGCCTTGCGAAGGATGAATATTATTTTCATGAAATTATTGGTTGTTTGGTTGTAACGGATCAAGGTGAAGAAATTGGTATTGTTAAGGAGATATTAACACCAGGCGCCAATGATGTATGGGTTATTAAAGGTAAAGGTGGTAAAGAACAGTTAATTCCTTACATTGAGGAAGTAGTAAAAGAAATCGATGTTTCAGGCAAAGACAATTGTCATTACCCCATTAGAAGGACTGCTTTCGTGATGAAGTTCGATGTGCTAACTCTTTTTCCAGATATGTTTACTGGTGTCTTTGGACATTCCATTCTGAAGCGAGCGGTAGATATGAATGCTGCTTCCTTTCAAGTCATCAATTTTCGAGAGTACGCTGATAATAAACACGGAACAGTCGATGATTACCCGTATGGTGGAGGTGCAGGGATGGTACTAAAGCCACAACCGCTTTTTGATGCTGTAGAGGATCTAAAAGCTAAATCACAGTCAGAGGACCCACGAGTTATTCTTCTGTGCCCTCAAGGTGAACGATATGATCAAAAAAAAGCCGAGGAGTTTGCGACTTGTGATCATCTCATTTTTGTTTGCGGACATTATGAAGGTTATGATGAAAGAATACGAGAAACATTTGTTACGGATGAAATTTCAATTGGTGATTTTGTCTTAACCGGTGGAGAATTCGGGGCAATGGTGATCATTGATAGTGTGGTTCGACTGCTCCCAGGTGTCCTTGGCAATGAACAGTCCCATATGAAAGATTCGTTTAGTACAGGCCTTTTAGAACATCCTCATTATACTCGACCTGCTGATTTTAGAGGAATGAAGGTACCTGATGTTCTTCTATCAGGAAATCATAGAATAATTGAAGAATGGCGAGCGAAAGAATCACTGAGGAGAACCTTTTTGAGACGACCAGATTTACTTGAATCATTTCGAATTGAATGACAAACAAGAAAAGTGGCTTAGAAGAATTTAAAAGTGAAAAGAAATACTATTGAATTCTAAAATAATATATGGTATGATATCATTTTGTGACTTAGACTGATAATCTGGTTTTTGTCTTATAACGATGTTCCGCTGCAATCAAAAACAATCATGTTGTGCAAGAGCATCTGTTGGAAGGAGTTGAAAACGATGCAAAATAGAATAATCGAAGAAATCACAAAAGAACAACTTCGTTCAGATCTTCCTGCGTTCCGTCCTGGTGATACTGTACGTGTACACGTTAAAGTTGTCGAAGGTACTCGTGAACGTATTCAGGTTTATGAAGGTGTTGTGATTAAGCGTCGTGGTGGTGGAATTAGCGAAACTTTCACAGTTCGTAAAATTTCTTACGGAGTAGGAGTGGAACGTACATTCCCTGTCCACACACCAAAAATTGCGCAGCTTGAAGTTATCCGTCGCGGTAAAGTTCGCCGTGCTAAACTTTATTATCTACGTAACCTACGTGGTAAAAAAGCTCGTATTAAAGAAATTCGATAAAAGATTCCAAAAAGGAGCTTGTTTAACAGGCTCCTTTTTATTGGATTTTTATTTCAATAAATTATGTTTTCATATAAAATTAATGTAAAATAAGTTCATATAAACATAGGTAATAGGTATTTAAAGTAGAATATCCTTGGAACAGTTATTATGCTAACTCTTTTGGAAACAATAGACAAGTGCAGCGGAAGGGATTTTTGCTTATGGTTAAGAAAATATCCGAGAATGGTGGGGATATGGTGGCAAAGAAAAAAAATGAATTATGGGAATGGATCAAGGCGCTAATTATTGCGGTATTATTAGCTGCAGTAATTCGATATTTTTTATTTGCTCCGATTGTTGTTGATGGGCTATCTATGATGCCGACATTACATGATCAAGATCGAATGATTGTAAATAAATTTAGTTATAGAATTGGAGAACCAAATCGATTTGATATTATTGTTTTTCATGCGCCTGAAAACAAAGATTACATAAAAAGAGTGATTGGACTTCCTGGTGATAAGATTGAGTACAAAGATGATACACTATATGTAAATGGAAAGGCATATGAAGAACCATACCTTGATGAGTATAAAAAAGAAGTCATAGATGGTCCATTAACAGAATCATTTACATTAGAAGAAAAAATAGGACAGGAAACAGTACCTGAGGGAGAATTATTTGTTATGGGTGATAATCGACGTTTCAGTAAAGATAGCCGTCATATTGGAACCGTTCCGATGGAAAAGATTTTGGGCAAAACGAGTGTCATTTATTGGCCTCTAGAGGATATACGATTTACAAAGTAAACGAAAGTTGGGAGGTTAGATCTTTTGACAATTCAATGGTTTCCTGGGCATATGGCGAAAGCCAGAAGACAGGTTACAGAAAAACTAAACCTTATTGATATCATCTTTGAATTAGTGGATGCACGAATTCCACTTTCTTCCCGAAATCCAATGATTGATGAAATTATTCAACATAAGCCAAGATTGGTATTGTTAAATAAAGCCGATATGGCAGATAAAAGCATTACAAGGGAATGGATTGAGTATTTCCAGGATAAAGGGGTTAAGGCATTGGCCATTAACTCTCAAGCAGGAACTGGGATGAAAGAAATCGTCTCTGCTTCAAAAGAGTTATTAAAAGAAAAGTTTGACCGCATGAAAGCAAAAGGGGTAGTAAAACCATAGAGCCATTAGGGCTATGATTGTGGGGATTCCCAATGTCGGAAAATCGACTCTGATTAATAGGTTAGCTAAAAAAAATATTGCTAAGACAGGGAATACACCTGGTGTCACAAAAGCTCAACAATGGATCAAAGTTGGAAAAGAACTTGAACTATTGGACACGCCGGGAATACTATGGCCGAAATTTGAAGATCCGGAAGTTGGGTTGAAGCTTGCTTTAACAGGGGCAATCAAAGACGCGATTTTAAATCTGCACGATGTCGCTATATACGCTTTGCGATTTCTGGAAGTACAATATCCACAACGAATAAAGGAACGGTTTAAGCTTGAAGAGTTTCCCGATGATATTGTTGCTTTCTTTGATCAAATTGGCAAGCAGCGTGGTTATTTACTGGGTAAGGGTGAAATTGATTACGATAAAGTGACAGAAATTATTATTAGAGAAATTAGAACGGAAAAAATGGGTCCTCTTTCATTTGAGAGACCTGAGCAAATTTCGAATGAAATTATAGCGACAAAATAAAGAAAATATATTAAAAATCAAGGTCTTTCATTTTTATATGATCTTGATTTTTTTTAATCGTGGCCGATAAATAAGTAGAATATGAATAGGAGTTTTTTTTTGAAGTGGACAATAAAAGAAATTAAAGAAAAACTTTCAATTATCACAGAACCCAATGATGTATTCATCAAACAGCTTCAAAATGATGAACGAAAAGGTGTTCAGAACTTAGTAAAAAGATGGTATAGGGAACAAGAAAAACTAGTGTTAAAACATAAAAAGTTTATACAAATGACTGATTATGAACAAAAATATCAAAAAGAAGGATATGAAAATATAGCAGGAATTGATGAAGTAGGAAGAGGTCCACTTGCGGGGCCAGTTATAGCAGCTGCAGTGATTTTACCAATTGGATTTTATCTTCCTGGGATTGATGACTCCAAAAAGTTAAGTGAGAAAAAAAGAGAAGAATTCTATGCTGAAATATGTGACAAGGCCATAGCCATAGGAATCGGAAGAGTTGAAAATAATGAGATTGATCGAATAAACATATATGAGGCAACGAAAAAAGCGATGTTATCGGCTGTACTCCAGTTAAAACCACAACCTGATTTCCTCTTAATTGATGCAGTGCCACTTGAAACCCCGTACCCATCAGAATCGATTATAAAAGGGGACGGACTAAGTGTTTCCATTGCTGCAGCATCCATTGTTGCAAAAGTGATACGTGACCGTTTGTTAAAAGACTATGATCTTGAGTATCCAGAGTACGGTTTTGCCCATAATGCAGGTTATGGTACAAAGGAACATTTAGACGCCATTGAATCATGTGGTATTACACCGATACATCGAAAAAGCTTTTCACCAATTAAGGAATACCTAGTGAAAAAAGAGAAAGTGTAACTCTAATGAGAAAGACAAGTTGATTCATGTAGGTGATGTCATGAAAATGAATAGTAATATCATATCTGAATTATATCAAGAGAGGAATAGACCTCAACCGAAAGCCTTAACTTTTAAGCCAGGGCAAATTTTCAATGGAAAAATTTTGAAAGTATTTCCAAATTCTGTTGCAACTTTGCAGGTTGGATCGCAAAAGGTAGTTGCTCAATTGGAAGCATCTTTAGTAGCAAACGAAAAATATTGGTTTCAAGTTCAGTCTGGTGAAGGGAAGGTCAGATTGAAGCTAATGGGAAAAGTTGAAAATAAAGGGCAAAATGAAGTTTCACTTTCCGGATTAATGAAAGAGTTGTCTATTCCATTAAATAAAGAAAATGCGGAAGTCATTCGTTTTTTTCTAAAAGAGAATCTCCCTATTAGTAAGGATATTCTTCAACAAACAGTCAGCTTGTTAAAAAAATCAAGCGCAAACCAAGCTGGACTTGAAGCGATAAAGTACTTGGTAATGAATGAATTACCTCTAACAAAGATGACCTTCCAAGCTGTTACTGAAGTGATAAATAAAGATTCATTGATAAATAATCTACAAGCACTCCAAGATCTATTGTTGAAAAGTCCTTTAACTAAAGAGGGAAATCAATTACTTAAATTTCTTGATGGCTTAAGTTCATCACAACAAAAAGAACCATTTACACTATTGGGTCATCAGACATCTACTCTTGAGGTAAAGAGTAGCGGGTCAGCAGTGAATGGAACAATAGACAATACGAGTAGTCCGTTAAGAGATCACTCTTCATTAGCGGACCACTTAAAAGGATTAATGAAGAGTATGGGTTTCTCTTATGAGCATGAGGTCGTTCAATTTTTAAAACACCCAGAGGGGAAAGATTTACTTAGGAATGAACAATTAAAGCCGTTATTAATTGATTTTTTAAATGAGAATCCAACGGGGTCTGCTACAGAAGTTGCAGAAAAAATGCTTCATAAAATAACCGGTCTTCAATTGTTTGCACAAGAATCTGGACCCATTCAGCAATTTGTTGTGCAATTACCATTATCTATTTGGGAAAAACAAATGGACGTAACCATTCAATGGAGTGGAAGAAAGAAAGAAAATGGACAAATTGATCCATCGTTTTGTCGAGTATTATTTTATCTAGAGCTTGAAAACCTTCATGATACAATTGTTGACATGCAAGTGCAAAATCGAATATTAAAGATTACGGTCATGAATGAGAATGAATATATAAAACAATTAGCAGAACCTTTTATTAAAGAATTAAAGGAAAACTTGAAAAGGATGAATTATACTCTTTCTACAGTCGATTTTACTCATCCAGTTGATCGAAGAATGGAAGAAAATAAAAAGTCGACATCTTGTTTCAGTTCAAATCATTATTCAGGAGTTGACGTAAGAATATGAATGAACATAAAACTTTGGTTGAGAAAAGAAAGGAAGCTATAGCCTTAAGATATGATGAAAAACAAGCAGATGCCCCATCTGTGATCGCGAAGGGGAAAGGGCAGATGGCTGATCAGATCCTTAAAGAAGCAATAGACCATCAAATACCGATTCAAGAAGACCCATCTTTAGTTCAATTATTAAGTAAGCTCAATATAAATGACAAAATACCTGAAGAACTATACAAAGCAGTCGCTGAAGTATTTGCTTTTATTTATCAAGCCGATAGGCAGGCAGGTAAAAAAAAGGAGAATTAGAATGTATCTATATTTAAGTCCCTCCTTGCTAAGGGGGACTTAAATGAAGCGGATTTATATTATTTAAATATATGAAAATATTTGAAAGCGGTTTCATTGAAACTAATTTCTGAATATTTTTAATTCGTTATGGTAGACAACTTCCTTTTCATTATATAAAATGAAAGCGCAGTATATTTTTATTTGCTTTAATAATTAGAATATTCAATATTTTAAATGATGTAAGAATGTTTTTACTAGTTTAGTAGGAGGATGGGAAATGAATATTCACGAGTACCAGGGAAAAGAAATCCTCAAAAAATATGGGGTATCTGTTCCAAATGGAAAGGTAGCTTTTACCGTTGAAGAAGCTGTAGAAGCAGCAAAAGAACTTGGCACTGACATTTGTGTTGTGAAAGCTCAAATTCATGCTGGTGGGCGTGGGAAAGCCGGTGGTGTAAAAGTAGCGAAAAACTTAGAAGAAGTCCGTACATATGCGAATGAAATTCTTGGGAAAACGCTCGTTACACATCAAACAGGTCCAGAAGGAAAAGAAGTAAAACGTTTGTTAATTGAAGAAGGTTGCGACATTAAAAAAGAATATTACGTGGGTCTTGTATTAGATCGCGCGACTTCTCGTGTTGTTCTAATGGCATCTGAAGAAGGTGGAACAGAAATTGAAGAAGTAGCAGAAAATACGCCTGAAAAAATTTTTAAAGAAGAAATTGATCCAGTTGTTGGACTTATGCCATATCAAGCACGACGAATTGCTTTTAATATTAATATTCCACATGATTTAATCGGTCAAGCGGTTAAATTTATGATGGGTCTATACAATGCATATATCGAAAAGGATTGTTCAATTGCTGAAATCAATCCACTAGTTGTAACAGGTGATGGGAAAGTAATGGCTTTAGATGCTAAATTAAATTTTGATTCAAATGCATTATACAGACAAAAAGATAGTACTTAGCTTATCGTGATCTGGAAGAAGAAGATGCAAAGGAAATTGAAGCATCTAAATATGATTTAAGTTATGTTGCATTAGATGGAAATATTGGATGTATGGTAAATGGAGCAGGCCTTGCCATGTCAACAATGGATATCATCAATTACTACGGAGGAGAACCGGCTAATTTCCTTGACGTAGGGGGGAGTGCAACAGCAGAAAAAGTAACAGAAGCGTTTAAGATAATTCTTTCGGATCCTAATGTTAAAGGAATCTTTGTCAATATTTTTGGGGGCATTATGAAGTGTGATGTCATTGCAACGGGTGTGGTAGAAGCAGCTAAGCAAATCAGTCTTCAAATACCACTAGTTGTTCGTTTAGAAGGCACAAATGTGGAACTAGGAAAACAAATTCTGGGAGATTCAGGTCTTAACATTGTAGCAGCAGAATCAATGGCAGACGGTGCACAAAAAATTGTTTCATTAGTATAAGACTGAAAGGAGAATCATTGTGAGTGTATTTATAAATAAAGATACAAAAGTAATTGTCCAAGGGATTACTGGTTCTACAGCTCTTTTTCATACAAAGCAAATGATCGAATATGGAACAAAGATTGTTGGAGGTACAACTCCAGGTAAAGGTGGACAGGAAGTAGAGGGTGTACCCGTTTTCAATACAGTAAAGGCTGCTGTTGAAGCAACTGGTGCCAATGCATCGGTTATTTATGTACCTGCTCCTTTTGCAGCAGATGCAATTATTGAAGCGGTGGATGCTGAACTGGATTTGGTGATCTGTATTACAGAGCATATCCCTGTATTGGACATGGTAAAGGTAAAACGTTATATGGAAGGAAAAAGCACTCGCCTAGTAGGTCCCAATTGTCCAGGTGTGATTTCTGCAGATGAATGTAAAATTGGTATCATGCCAGGTTACATTCATAAAAAGGGACATGTAGGTGTCGTTTCTCGCTCTGGTACACTAACTTATGAGGCTGTACATCAGCTAACACAAGCCGGTCTTGGTCAAACAACTGCTGTTGGGATTGGTGGAGACCCTGTCAATGGAACAAATTTCATTGATGTTTTAAAAGCGTTTAATGAGGATCCTGAAACAGAAGCTGTTATTATGATTGGAGAAATCGGTGGAACAGCTGAAGAAGAAGCAGCTGAATGGGTTAAAGCTAATATGACCAAACCTGTTGTTGGGTTCATCGGTGGTCGTACAGCGCCTCCAGGAAAACGTATGGGTCATGCTGGTGCGATTATATCTGGTGGTAAAGGAACAGCCGATGAAAAGATCCGTATCATGAATGAATGTGGAATCCAAGTAGCGGATACACCTTCAGTTATGGGGGAAACGTTAATTTCTGTGTTAAAAGAAAAGGGTCTTTACGAAAAATGTAAAACACATTAATAACGTATGTATAAGAGTAAGTCCCTCTCTCAAAGAGGGGCTATTTCCCTTTCCATAAAGTCTCTCAATTTTCTCCAGCAATCTACGATACTTCTTACTATTTTATAGTAATCAAACCTTTCATTAATGATTATAGGAGGCTAATGATGAACGAATTTAAACATAGATTGATCCATTTACATCATTGCAGAGGAGTTAATTGGAACAGTATATGGACCATCCTCAAAAAGGATCCAGATTTACATCGGCTTTACCAAAACGAAATTGAAACCCAACTCCTCTCACCGGCCATTAAAAACACCCTCAAAGATGATTTGCAGTCCCAAAGAATAAGGAATACCATAAATGAATATGAAAAGAAAGGCATTCGAACGATTACGATATTCGAACCGGAATATCCACCAATGCTTTTGGAAACGTACAAACCGCCATGGGTCCTTTATACAAAAGGAAATCCTAGTTTGTTAACTATGGATCGCCTACTTGCTGTAGTAGGTTCTCGGAAAGCAACCACATTTGGTAAAAAATCGATTGAATTATTATTTCCCCAGTTGATTGAAGAGCGAATCGTCATTGTGAGTGGGCTTGCTGCAGGAATTGATACTCATGCCCATCAAATGGCTATAAGTCTTGGAGGATATACAATTGGTGTTATTGCAGGAGGTTTTGATCACTTATATCCAAAAGAAAATATACAATTAGCACATGAAATGATGAAAAATCACCTGGTTATTTCTGAATATCCGCCTAATATAAGGCCGCAAAAATGGCACTTTCCGATGCGCAATCGAATCATTGCGGGGATAAGTAAAGGCACCTTGGTTGTGGAAGCGAAAAAAAGTAGTGGTTCATTAATTACAGCAAATTATGCGGTACATGAAGGAAGAGAAGTTTTTGCTGTTCCAGGGCATATTTTAAATTCCTGTTCAGTAGGAACAAATGAACTTATAAAACAAGGGGCAAAGTTAGTACTTACACCAGATGATATTCTTGAAGAACTTATTTAAGCCTGAAATGGTATAATGGAATAAATGGAATGTAATGTTTATATAATGAAGGAAAATACTCTTTATTCTTGACATTTACCGAATTATAAAAAAATATACAATAAAAGGGTTGAAAATATATTAAATTTGTTATACATTTATGCATCATAAGTTCTGTTGTGAAAATGTAAGAAGTGAATTTATTATCAGGTAATATTTTAAGTGTAATTTTGTATAATTTATAACTGAAACCGTTTACTTATTTTAATAATAAAAATTTAAAATAAGAAGAATGTTGTAAATTGTTTTTACTTATATTTGACAGATGTTATTAAAATGGATAATAATAATGAATATTTTAAGTTAGAGGAACAGATATAGAAATAAGTGGATAGTATCCCTCTTGAGGAGGATTTTGAAATGTCGGAGTTTCTTGTAATAGTTGAATCACCTGCAAAGGCGAAAACAATAGAAAAGTATTTAGGGAAAAAATATAAAGTTAAAGCATCCATGGGGCATATTCGCGATTTACCTAAAAGTCAAATGGGTGTCGATGTAGAAAATCATTTTGAACCAAAGTATATTACCATTCGCGGTAAAGGTCCCGTTTTAAAAGAATTAAAAACTGCAGCAAAAAAAGCCAAAAAAATCTATCTCGCAGCTGACCCGGATCGTGAAGGGGAAGCCATTGCTTGGCATTTAGCAAATAGTCTTAATATGGATGTCCATTCAGACTGTCGCGTTGTTTTTAATGAAATAACTAAGGATGCTATATTAGAGTCTTTTAAACATCCGCGTCCAATTAATATGGATTTAGTAGATGCACAACAAGCACGCAGAATACTCGATCGCTTAGTTGGATACAATATTAGCCCTTTACTGTGGAAAAAGGTAAAAAAGGGATTAAGTGCAGGAAGAGTTCAATCTGTAGCTGTTCATATAATCATTGATAGAGAAAAAGAAATCAAAGCTTTTATTCCTGAAGAGTATTGGACAATAAATGGAGAATTTCTAAAAGGAAAAGAGAGTTTTGAGGGTTCATTCTTTGGTATTGACAATAAAAAAGTCGATCTGACTTCTAGAGCCGAAGTCGATGAAGTGTTAAATCAAATGGATGGCAATACTTTTATTGTTGAAACGGTCACGAAGAAAGAACGTCGTCGCAATCCTGCTGTCCCATTTACAACTTCTTCACTTCAGCAGGAAGCAGCCAGAAAGTTAAACTTTCGAGCAAGGAAGACAATGATGCTTGCGCAACAACTTTATGAAGGAATTGATCTCGGGAAAGAAGGAACAGTTGGTTTAATAACATATATGAGGACCGACTCCACTCGGATTTCGGAAGTAGCTAAAGCTGAAGCGGTTGAATATATTGAAAGAACGTATGGAAGTGACTATGTTCAAAAGGAACAGCGGAAAGAAAAGAAAAATTCGAACGCTCAAGATGCGCATGAAGCAATCAGACCGACAAGCACACTTAAAGACCCAAGTAGTTTAAAAGAGTTTTTATCGAGAGACCAACTGAGACTCTATAAACTAATTTGGGAACGTTTTGTTGCAAGTCAAATGTCATCAGCTGTAATGGATACGATGAGTGTTGACTTAAAAAATGGACCGATCATTTTCAGAGCAACAGGTTCAAAAATAAAATTCCCAGGATTTATGAAAGTGTACGTTGAAAGTACAGATGATAACACAGAGGATAAAAAAGATCGTCAACTGCCAGATATTCAAGAAGGTGACGAAATCATTAAAAAAGAAATAGAACCAATACAGCATTTTACACAACCGCCACCACGTTATACAGAAGCACGTCTAGTGAAAACACTTGAAGAACTTGGAATTGGTCGTCCATCTACTTTTGCCCCAACTTTGGATACCATTCAAAAAAGAGGGTATGTATCACTTGATAATAAACGGTTTGTTCCAACTGAATTAGGTGAAATTGTCATGGATCTAATTGTTGAATTTTTCCCTGAAATTATTGATGTTGAATTTACAGCGAAAATGGAAAGAGATTTGGATCATGTCGAAGATGGCCAAGTGAAATGGGTTCAAGTCATCGATAATTTTTATCAAGATTTCGAAAAGCATCTTGAAAAAGCAGAAAAAGAAATGCAAAAAGTTGAAATTAAAGATGAACCTGCTGGTGAAGATTGTGAACAATGTGGAAACCCAATGGTCTTTAAAATGGGACGTTATGGGAAATTTATGGCATGTAGTGATTTTCCGGATTGTAGAAATACAAAGGCGATTGTGAAAGAGATTGGCGTTAAGTGTCCAAAATGTCATGAAGGTAACATTATTGAAAGAAAAAGTAAAAAGCGTCGGATCTTTTATGGATGCAATCGTTTCCCAGAATGTGATTTTCTTTCGTGGGATAAACCTTTACCGCGAAATTGCCCAAAATGTGAAGCTATTTTAGTAGAAAAAAAGCTTAAAAAGGGTGTTCAGGTTCAATGTGCAGAGTGTGACTATAAAGAAGAAACACAAGGTTAAAGGGTGAGTAAAATACTCACTCTTTTCCTTTGTGAATAGAAAGTATCACTTTGAAAATGGAAACGAAGATAAGAAAAGTAATGGATAAAATGGTTCTTATAAGGTGCTAATACATTACTCTAAATGGAACGTCATGTAAAATTCAGAATGAGTGATTATTGAAATACTAGTATATAAATGTTATTTTTATTAAATGGACTAATTACAGTATCGAAACGCATCAAAGTATAAAGGTATCAACATGTACTTATCAGTCAACGGATAGGATTAAGAACATTTTATTCAAAGACGTTTTGTTTTTCGAAATGGAGGTTAATTTATGTCAAATAAAGTTGTAAACGTAATTGGAGCGGGACTCGCTGGTAGTGAGGCGGCTTGGCAATTGGCAAAAAGGGATATTCCTGTTCGCTTATATGAAATGAGACCGGTTAAACAAACACCTGCACACCACACAAGTCAATTTGCTGAGCTTGTATGTAGCAATTCACTGAGAGCTAATACGTTAACGAATGCAGTTGGAGTATTAAAAGAAGAAATGCGTCTACTTGATTCGGTTATCATACAATCTGCAGATGATTGTGCAGTTCCAGCAGGTGGTGCCTTAGCAGTAGATCGACATGAATTTGCGGCTAAAGTAACAGATCGAGTTAAAAATCATCCCAACGTGACGGTAATAAATGAAGAAGTTACTAAAATACCTGAAGGACTAACCGTAATTGCTACAGGCCCATTAACTAGTGAAGCCCTCTCAGAACAATTACAAGAGTTAACAGGGGAGGACTATCTTTACTTTTATGATGCGGCTGCTCCGATCATAGAGAAAGACAGTATTGATATGGACAAAGTCTATTTAAAATCTAGATATGACAAAGGGGAGGCAGCTTATTTAAATTGTCCCATGTCGGAAGAAGAATTTGACCTTTTTTACAATGCCCTCATCACAGCTGAAACAGCACCTATAAAAGCGTTTGAAAAAGAGGTTTTTTTCGAAGGTTGTATGCCGATTGAAGAGATGGCACAAAGAGGAAGAAAAACAATGCTTTTTGGACCCATGAAACCTGTTGGACTTGAAGATCCGCGCACAGGGAAAAAACCTTTCGCAGTCGTTCAACTTCGACAAGATGATGCTGCTGGTACATTGTTTAATATTGTAGGGTTCCAGACTCATTTAAAATGGGGGGCACAGAAGGAAGTTCTTCAACTAATTCCAGGACTTGAACATGCAGAGATTGTCCGATATGGAGTTATGCATCGTAATACATTTATCAATTCTCCAAAAGTGTTGAAAGCTACCTATCAATTTAACAGTCGTGAAGATTTATTCTTTGCTGGGCAAATGACAGGGGTAGAAGGTTATGTAGAATCGGCAGCAAGCGGACTGATTGCAGGAATAAATGCAGCTCGAATATTTACTGGCAAAGAGCCAGTGCAATTCCCGATTGAAACTGCGATCGGAAGTATGGCAAACTATATTACGACAACAAATTCAAAAAATTTCCAACCAATGAATGCTAACTTTGGATTATTTCCAGATCTTCCAGGAAAGATAAGAAAAAAACAAGAACGTAATGAACAACATGCAAAAAGAGCATTAGAATCAGTTCAGAACTTTATGAATAGTTTGTGACTTTGTTGTGATGGTTTTTGTTGTATGATATGCTATAGTAAGCCCACAAGAGGTGGTTTTAATGGCTGAAAATATGAATATTTCGTTAACGTTATTTATTGAATATTTACAAATTGAAAGAAATTATTCACAATATACAATTGAGTCTTATCAACATGATATTAAAGAATTTTTTATATTTATGGCTGAACAAAATATGGATAGAGTAGAGAGTGTTTCCTATTTGGATATTCGTATATACTTGACCAAATTGTATGAGAAAAAGTTGGCTAGGAAATCCGTTGCAAGAAAAATTTCCAGCTTACGTAGTTTTTATAAATTTCTTCTAAGGGAAAAGATCATTAAAGATAACCCTTTTTCCCTTGTTTCCATACCTAAATTAGAAAAAAGGTTACCAGATTTTTTTTACGGGGAAGAGATGCAAGCAATTGTTTGAAGTCTGCGAAACGAACACACCACTTGGTTTAAGGAATCTTGCCCTACTTGAGCTTTTATATGCGACAGGAATTCGAGTAGGTGAATGCAGTCAAGTACAGCTAAAGGATCTCGATTTCTTTTTATCGACAGTCCTCGTACATGGGAAAGGAAATAAAGATCGATATATCCCTTTTGGAAGTTTTGCACATGACTCGATGGAAAAATACATACAAAATGGACGGAAGATACTGATGGAAAATCATGACTCGCATGATTTTTTGTTTGTTAACTTTAGAGGAGGGCCACTTACCTCAAGAGGAATACGTGTGGTTTTAAATAAGATTATTGAGGAATCTACTTTAAATGGGAAAATTCATCCCCATATGATCCGTCACTCGTTTGCTACACACCTATTGGAGAATGGTGCTGATATTAGAACCGTGCAAGAACTTTTAGGCCATTCCTTTCTGTCCTCAACACAAGTGTATACACATGTAACGAATGAGTATTTAAGAAAGTCGTATATGAACCATCATCCAAGGGCATAAGACTAAAAATGAAATGGTTATTCTTCGTTGGTATGATAAATTTTCACTACAAGGTTCGTTAATAAGGAGGCTTTACGTTGGCAGAATTTCATGCAACTACTATTTTTGCTATTCAACATAATGGAAAATGTGCGATGGCTGGTGATGGACAAGTAACAATGGGAAATTCAGTGGTGATGAAACATACAGCAAGGAAGGTAAGAAAGTTGTTCAATGATAAAGTATTGGCTGGATTTGCGGGCTCTGTGGCAGATGCATTCACACTTTTTGAGTTGTTTGAAGTTAAGCTGGAAGAATATAACGGAAATTTACAACGTGCAGCTGTTGAACTAGCTAAATTGTGGAGAAGCGACAAAGTACTAAGAAGGTTAGAAGCAATGCTCATTATTATGGATGATAAAAATTTACTACTTATTTCAGGAACAGGAGAAGTTATTGAGCCGGACGATGGTATTTTAGCAATTGGATCAGGTGGCAATTATGCATTGTCAGCAGGACGTGCTTTAAAAAAATATTCTGGTGAGAACTTAACTGCTAAAGAAATAGCAAAAGCTTCCCTAGAAATTGCTTCTGAAATTTGTGTTTTTACAAACGATCATATCATTGTAGAAGAATTATAGGGAAGGGGTCCAAAAAAATGGAAAATAGTTTAAATTTAACTCCTCGACAAATTGTTGAACGACTTGACCAATACATAATTGCACAGAAAGATGCTAAAAAGGCAGTAGCAGTAGCGCTCCGTAACAGGTATCGTCGTAGCTTGCTTGATGATCAAATGAGAGATGAAATAAATCCAAAAAACATTCTAATGATCGGGCCAACAGGCGTTGGTAAAACGGAAATTGCAAGGAGAATTGCGAAACTTGTGCATGCGCCCTTTGTAAAAGTAGAAGCAACCAAATTTACAGAAGTCGGTTATGTTGGTCGCGATGTAGAATCAATGGTCAGAGATCTTGTAGAAACAGCTGTTAGACTTGTAAAAGAAGAAAAAATGCTCAATGTAAAGGGGCAATCAGAACAAAATGCAAATCAACGATTAGTTGAATTGTTAGTACCATCGAATAAGAAAGCAACAAATATGAAAAATCCACTTGAAATGTTATTTGGTGGTGGGAATGGTCAGGTTGAACAGGAAACCAATTCAACCGATGATTTGAACAAGCAAGAAAAACGAAAAGTTGTGAAAGAAAAGTTAGCATTAGGTGAACTGGAAAATGAGATCGTGACAGTTGAAGTGGAAGAACAACAGCCATCCATGTTTGATATGCTTCAAGGTTCTGGGATGGAACAAATGGGTTTAAATATGCAAGATGCTTTAGGAAGTTTAATGCCTAAGCGCAGAAAAAAGAGAAAGTTGACTGTTTCTGAGGCAAGGAAATTATTGACTCAGGAAGAAGCACAGAAGTTAATTGACATGGATGAAGTAACTCAGGAAGCGGTTTACCGTGCCGAACAATCTGGCATTATTTTTATTGATGAAATTGATAAAATAGCAAGTAAAAATAGTGGTGGTTCGTCGGCAGATGTTTCACGTGAGGGAGTTCAACGTGATATTCTGCCTATCGTAGAGGGTTCAACTGTAACGACTAAATATGGATTTGTGAAAACAGATCATGTTCTTTTCATAGCCGCTGGTGCTTTCCATATGTCAAAACCGTCTGACTTAATCCCAGAACTACAAGGTCGCTTTCCGATTCGTGTAGAATTAACGAAATTAACAACAGATGATTTTGTTAAAATATTAGTCGAGCCTGATAATGCACTTATTAAACAATATATCGCATTATTAGCAACTGAAGGTATACAAATTGAATTTTCTGACGATGCTATAACTAGGATTGCAGAAGTAGCTTTTGAAGTAAATCAAAATACGGATAACATTGGTGCTAGACGTCTGCATACAATATTAGAAAAATTACTTGAGGATTTATCATTTGAAGCACCAGAAATAACGATGGAAAAAATCACCATTACACCTCAGTATGTTGAAGATAAATTAGGTGTCATTTCTCGAGATAAAGATTTAAGTCAGTTTATTCTCTAGGTAATTTACATCATACTAATGTAGTTTTTATTAAGAGAAATATAATAATATAAATTTTGAATAACAAAGTAATTTTGTTTGTGAATAATTAGGAGGAATAATTTAATGGATTTATTATCAAAAACAAGAAAAATTAACGCAATGCTTCAAAAGGCAGCTGGGAAGTCAGTAAACTTCAAAGAAATGGCAGATAACATTGAGTGAAGTAATTGACTCTAACATATTTGTTGTAAGCCGACGTGGTAAATTGCTCGGTTATGCTTCAAATCAACAAATTGAAAGTGAACGGATGAAACAAATGTTGGAAGATCGTCAATTTCCAGAAGACTACACGAATAGCTTGTTTAGTATAAATGAAACAACAGCAAATCTTGATATTGAAAGTGAATATACAGCTTTTCCTGTTGAAAACAAAGAACTATTCAGTAATGGTCTTACAACAATTGTACCAATTATTGGTGGTGGAGATCGTCTAGGAACACTTATTTTATCAAAATTAACTGAGCAGTTTAATGATGATGATTTAATACTTGCTGAATACGGAGCAACTGTTGTTGGAATGGAAATTCTTCATGAAAAAGCAGAAGAAATTGAAGAGGAAGCTCGAAGCAAAGCGGTAGTTCAAATGGCGATTAGTTCTTTATCTTACAGCGAATTAGAGGCAATTGAACATATTTTTGAAGAATTAAATGGCACAGAAGGATTATTAGTAGCATCTAAAATAGCAGATCGAGTAGGCATTACTCGTTCAGTTATCGTTAATGCATTGCGAAAACTTGAAAGTGCAGGGGTCATTGAATCAAGATCATTAGGAATGAAAGGAACTTATATTAAAGTTCTGAATGATAAATTTTTATTTGAATTAGAAAAACTAAAAACAAATTAATATTTTTACAAAAAACCACTTGTTTATAGCAAGTGGTTTTTTATATGATAATAATATTGTGATCAAATCATGAACAAAATTCGACATTTTTATTAAAAAAGTAAATCATGCGACTATTCACATAAAAAGAAGGTAAAATATAGGTTAAATGGCTTATTAAATTAGAAAATGGTATTTTTTAATTTTTGTATGGATCAGTTATCTAGGTTGAAATTTAAGTGAATAACGCAATATAGTATACATCTTTGAAAAAGGGACTAATGTCTCATTAAAAAAAACAAGGCAATCATAGACATATTATTTCAGATTCATTACAATTAATACTGTATGATGATATTCGTCTATTTTCTACAATGATCTACAAAAAATGCTATCATGATTATTATTTGAATATAGGAGTGTTAAAATGGATTTATTTTCAGGGACTATTTCTAACCTTGATAAAGCACTAAACTATTCAGCAACAAAACAAAAAGTAATCTCACAAAATATTGCAAATGTAGATACGCCAAATTATAAAGCTAAAGATGTTTCTTTTAAAGCTGCATTTAATGAGGCTTTAGGTGAGTCGTTAATAACTAATCGTACGAACGTTCGACATTTTACATTTGACAAAACCAATCATTCATCTTCTACCATTATGACTAAAAATCAAGTTTCTTATAATGAAAGTGGAAACAGTGTGGATATTGATCAAGAAATGACTGATCTAGCTACAAACCAAATTTATAACAATGCTTTAATAGAAAGAATCAGTGGGAAGTTTTCATCGTTACAAAATGTTATTAGAGGTGGGAAGTAATGTCTATTTTTCATAGTATGAACACAACCGCTTCTGCTTTAACTGCACAACGACTTCGTATGGATATCGTTTCATCTAATATGGCAAATGCGGATACAACCCGTGCTAAGTTGGTGGACGGGGAGTGGGTGCCATATCGACGCAAAACTGTAGTGATGGAACCAAAAGAAAGTCAATTTTCTTCATTACTACAAGTTGCCATGAATACGAATCGTGATCAAAAAGTAGGGAATGGCGTAAAAGTTACAAACATTCTTGAAGATGAAACACCTTTTGAACTTGTATATGATCCTGAGCATCCAGATGCGAATGAGGAGGGGTACGTTCAAATGCCAAATGTGGACCCCCTAAGAGAAATGGTTGATTTAATGAGTGCAACCAGGTCGTATGAAGCTAATGTAACGGTATTGAATGCATCGAAAAATATGCTAATGAAAGCATTGGAGATCGGCAAATAAAGGAGAGAAAATACGAATTGAATCATGTTACTTTTTCACCTGTTAGCAGTCAATTAAACATACAGAAAACGGAAGCAAAACCTTTAACTCCTAGTGAAGCTCAAAAGAGTTTTTCTTCTTTCCTTAAAGATTCAATAGAAAAAGTAAATGAAACTCAGATTCAATCAGATACACTAACTGAAAAACTTGCATTAGGCCAAGAAGTTGATTTACATGAAGTCATGATCGCTTCACAAAAAGCGAATGTTACAATGCAGTTAACACTTGAAATACGAAACAAAGCTGTTGAAGCCTATCAAGAAATGATGAGAATGCAAGTTTAATATAAAGGAATACGTAATTAATGATATGGAGGTTTTAAGCTACTACCGATCTGACCATTAACCGGGGGATAAAAATGAAGGATTCGCTACAAAAATATATAAAATCACTAAAAGAGTACTGGATTAGTCGGTCGAAAAAGCAACAAATCATTATGATTAGTGCTTTCATTCTGATACTAATTATCGGTGGGGTGGTTACATATCTAACAACAAGAACAACTCTAGTCCCTTTATATAGCAATTTATCACCATCTGAAACAGGAACGATTAAAGAGAGCCTTGATGGAAGAGGGATACAATCAGAAATAACAGATGGTGGAAAAACAATCAAAGTGCCAGAAAAAATGGTAGATACGTTAAAAGTAGAACTTGCAGCAGAAGGACTACCTAAATCCGGAAGTATTGATTATTCGTTTTTTAGCCAGAATGCTGGGATTGGAACTACAGAAAATGAATTTAACGTATTAAAGCTTGATGCAATGCAAACGGAACTAGCAAATTTAATAAAAGGCATTGATGGAATTAACGACGCAAAAGTTATGATTACACTACCTGAAACTGGAATCTTTGTTACCGATCAGGCCGAAGCAGCATCTGCTTCAATTGTTTTAAATACGAAGCCTGGGTATGAATTTGAACAAGATCAAATTACGGCGCTTTATCAATTAGTTTCAAAAAGTGTACCTAATTTACCTACAGATAATATCGTCATAACCAATCAAAACTTTGAGTATTTTGACTTAGAAAATAAAAATAATTCTCCTGGCAACACGTTTGCTAACCAACAGGAGATAAAAAAGGAAATTGAACGAGATATTCAGCGGCAAGTCCAAACGATGCTCGGAACGTTAATGGGACGGGATAAAGTAGTTGTCTCAGTGACAGCTGATATCGATTTTTCCCAAGAAAATCGAGAAGAAAATTTAGTTACTCCAGTAGATGAAGAAAATATGGCAGGCATTGCGATTAGTGCTCAAAAGATTACTGAAACGTATACGGGGAATGGAAACCAAGCAGGTGGCACTGTTCAAGCTGAAAATGCTGCAGATGCTTTGGGCTCACAATACCTAGAAGGCAATACAAACAACAACGGTGATTATGAGAAAGTGGACGATACAATCAATTATGAAATAAATAGAATTCGTAAAGAGATTGTCGAAAGTCCTTACAACATTAGAGATTTAGGCATACAAGTTATGGTTGAACCGCCAGAAGCAGAGAATGCTAATTCGTTACCACAGGAACGAGTAGATGATATTACCAATATGCTTGCAACCATCGTAAGAACGTCTATAGATAAAAATGCTAATCCACAATTGACGGATCAAGACATTAACCAAAAAATTGCCGTTTCTGTTCAGCCGTTTAAAGGCAAGGTTTCATTTGATAATCAAAGCACAACAAAAATACCTTGGTGGATTTATTTAATTGTTGGCGTACTCATAGCGATTATTGGAGTGTTGGTCTTCGTATTTATCCGCGCACGGAGAAATCGATATGATCGTTTAGTAGAAGATAAAGAGATTTTCGAACAACCGATTGATATTCCAGATGTAAATGAAAGTCATGAAACAGAAAGTAGTTTACGTAGAAAACAATTAGAAAAATTAGCAAAAGAGAAGCCAGAAGAATTTGCTAAATTGTTACGATCTTGGATTGGTGAAGATTAAGGGGAGGGGAAAAAGTGGCAAGAAAAGATCCAAAAGATTTGAGCGGAAAACAAAAAGCAGCGATCCTACTCATTTCCCTCGGCCCGGATGTATCTGCTTCAATATATAAACATTTAAGTGAAGAGGAAATAGAAAAATTAACTTTGGAAATTTCCGGTGTTAAAAAGGTTGATTCAATGGCTAAAGAAGAGGTTGTTGAAGAATTTCATCAAATCGCACTTGCTCAAGACTACATTGCCCAGGGCGGAATTGGATATGCCAAAACAGTTCTTGAAAAGGCCCTTGGTGAAGAACAAGCATCTATCATTTTGAATCGACTCACATCATCATTGCAAGTTCGACCATTTGATTTTGCTAGAAAAGCAGACCCTGCCCAGATTTTAAATTTTATTCAAAATGAACACCCACAAACCATTGCATTAATTCTTTCTTACTTAAATGCTCAGCAGGCAGGACAAATTCTCTCAGAATTACCTCAGGAAATGCAAGCAGATATAGCAAGAAGAATTGCAGTTATGGATAGTACGTCGCCTGAAATCATCAATGAAATTGAACTAATCCTTGAACGAAAACTGTCTGCCACTGTTACACAGGACTATACACAGACCGGTGGGATAGAAGCTGTAGTGGAAGTTCTAAACGGTGTTGATAGAACAACTGAGAGAACAATTTTAGATGCACTTGAAATTCAGGATCCAGAATTAGCTGAAGAAATTAAAAAGAGAATGTTTGTCTTCGAAGATATTGTTACGCTTGATAATCGTGCTATTCAACGTATTATTCGTGATTGTGAAAATGAAGATCTCTTACTTTCATTAAAAGTTTCTAGTGATGAAGTGAAACAGATTGTCTTTAAGAATATGTCAACGCGCATGGTTGAAACATTTAATGAAGAAATGGAATTTATGGGTCCTGTTCGATTACGTGATGTAGAAGAAGCACAATCAAGGATTGTGGCCATTATTCGCCGTTTGGAGGATGCAGGAGAAATTGTGATTGCACGTGGTGGAGGAGATGATATTATTGTCTAGGCTCATTAAGTCACAATGGTCCAATCCTATTCCAAATGAGAAAAAAGTAATCTCCATAAAGATTCTGGGCACACCTGAAAAAGAAATGATTGTTCCTACTTTAGAAGAAGAACAAAAGAACATTAATAAGTTAATCGAAGAAACTGAAGCGGAAGCAAGTCGAATCCTTATACAAGCCAAAAAAGAATGTGACTTACTTTATGAGGAAATAAAACTCGAGCGTGAGGCATGGTCACAGGAAAAAGCGATTTTAAAAAGTGGAGCACATGAAGAAGGATACAAAGAAGGAAAAAAAATAGGAGAGCAACAGGGATATTCTGAATATCAGGAAATGTTACAAGAAGCCCGACAAGTTGTTCAAAGTGCAAGAAAGGATTATCTAACATACTTGGGAACATCGGAAAAAACCATTTTAGATCTAGCTACTAAAATAGCAAAAAAAATAATTGGTACAAAGATCGAAGAAAATAAAGACTATTTTAGTGTTCTCGTGAAAAAGGCTCTTAAAGAGGTCAAAGATTTTCCAGAAGTCCAACTGCATGTACACCCTTTACATTATGAAGAGCTCCTGTCTAAAAAAGAAGAACTAATGACCATTTTTTCGAATGTAGTAAATCTCTTTATTTATCCTGACAGTGATTTATCAGAAGACAGTTGTCTAATTGAATCGTCAAGTGGTCGAATTGATGCAAGCATCGATACTCAGCTTTCAGAAATCAAAGTCAAATTGACTGAATTACTGGAGAGTGAATCAGTATGAAAGCTGTAGATTTAATAGAAAAAATAGATGAAGTGGATACCTATAAACGATTTGGACGTGTGAAACAAGTTGTTGGACTTATGATTGAATCACAAGGTCCTGAAAGTTCAATTGGACATCTTTGTTTGATTCATGTTAGTCATAGCAAGAATCGGGTAATCCAAGCTGAGGTTGTGGGGTTCCGTGGAGACAATATCATTCTAATGCCTTACACATCTGTCAATGATATTGCTCCAGGCAGTCTCGTAGAAGCTACTTTAAAACCACTTGAAATTAAAGTAGGGCCTGCGTTAATTGGGAATGTCATTGACTCACTTGGGCAACCACTAGATGGTACGGATTTACCTAAAGGATTAGCAACCGTACCCACTGAACAAGCGCCACCAAATCCGTTAAAAAGGCCGCCTATTTTCGAACCCATTGATGTAGGAGTACGAATGATCGATAGTCTTCTTACAGTTGGAAATGGTCAGAGAGTTGGTATTTTTGCGGGAAGCGGAGTTGGAAAGAGTACCCTTTTAGGGATGATTGCTCGAAACACAACTGCTGACTTGAATGTCATTGCTCTTATCGGCGAGCGTGGCAGAGAGGTAAGAGAGTTTATTGAAAAAGACTTGGGAGAAGAGGGTTTAAAGCGTTCCATTGTTGTCGTGGCAACTTCAGATCAGCCTGCATTAATGAGAATCAAAGGGGCTTTAACAGCTACAGCCATTGCTGAATACTTCCGTGATAAAGGCCTAAACGTCATGATGATGATGGATTCTGTTACACGTGTGGCTATGGCTCAACGGGAAGTTGGTCTTGCAATCGGTGAACCACCCACAACAAAAGGGTATACACCTTCTGTATTTGCTATTTTGCCAAAGCTATTAGAACGAACAGGTACCAATGAGCTTGGTTCAATAACGGCATTCTATACCGTGCTAGTTGATGGAGATGATATGAATGAACCGATTGCCGATGCAGTGCGTGGGATTCTAGATGGACACTTTGTTCTTGACCGTAGTTTAGCGAATAAAGGTCAATACCCTGCTGTGAATGTATTAAAAAGCATTAGTCGAGTGATGAATAATATCGCAGAACGTGAACATATTAAATCAGCTGAAAGGCTTAGGGATCTTTTAAGTACTTATTACAATTCAGAGGATTTAATTAATATAGGTGCCTATAAGAAAGGTTCATCAAAGGAAATTGATGAGGCTATTCAATTGTATCCACAAATTATTTCCTTTTTAAAGCAAGGGACCCATGAAAAATCCACTATGCAAGAAAGTATTAACGCCTTATATGCACTAATCAGAAAAGGGGTGTAAGTTCATGCGGTACCGATTTAAGTTTGAAAAAATAATGATGGTGAAAGAACGAGAAAAAGATGAGGCTCTTTCGGTTTACAATGATTCAGTTAAAAGATTTGAAGATGTAGCTGAAAAATTATATGAATCTTTGAAGAAAAAAGAGGATTTAGAAAACTATCAATCGTTGAGACTTGAAAATGGATTACCTGTTCAGGAAATTAGACATCATCAACATTTTATTCTCAATTTGCAAAAAACCATTGATCATTTTCAAAAAATGGTTATGAATGCAAGGAATCAAATGAATTTTTATCAAGAAAAGCTCATGCAAAAAAATATTGAGTTAAAAAAGTTTGAAAAGATCAAGGAAAAAGACAAAGTTGTATTTCTTGAAGAATTGAAGCATGAGGAAGCCAAACAAATGGATGATATCTCGATTCAACAATATGTGCATCGGGGAAATTAGGTGTTTACATGGAAAAGTTGATAGAAGAACAAGAAGTGAAAAAATATAGTAAAATACAATGGTTTTTCATTATCATTGTGATTCCAGCACTATTTGCCATAGCGGTAGCAATGGTTGTGGCATCTGTTGCTGGAATAAATGTATTTGAAAAGGCGAAAGAGTATAGCGAAAGTATTCCGTTTATTTCTTCTGAGGAGAAGGTTACAGAACAACAAGAGCTATTAAAAATGGATCAAAAGTTAACAGAACTGAAAGCGGAAGTGAAAGACCGCGAAGCGGCTATTTCTGATTTGAAAACAAATCTTGAAGGAAAAGATCAAGAAATAGAAAACCTTAAACTGGGAAAAGAACAATTAGAAATGCAGATTGATGATTTAATTTTGGCACAGGAAGATGGGAAACGCCAATTCAAAGAGATTGTCAGTACGTATGAAACGATGTCGGCCAAAAAGGCTGCTCCGATTCTTACACAAATGAATGATGATGAAGCGTTGAAAATTTTATCCAGTATAAAGCCGGCTACACTTGCAGCTATTTTAGAAAAAATGAATGCTACTGATGCCGCAAAATACACGGCTCAGTTAACAAATAAGAGTGATACAGACAATGTTAATCAATAGGAGTCTAGTCTGAATAGCTTTTGGGGAGGTGAAAATATGCAAATCGGAGCAATGAGTTTTATGAATTCTGTCGTTCCACCAATAGATAGAGGACAATCAAATAGGGATAAAGGGTTTGCCCACATATTATCAGGATTAAAACAAAATGAGAATGTTGGAATTGAGACCGTTAGAGAAAATGATCAGAGTCAACAGCTTTCAAAAGAAGAGCTTTCAAACCTAAAAAAGTTATTAAATTCAGTTGATCAATCTGATATTGAAAACAGCTCAGAATCGATCAAGTTAATGAAAGAAGATTTGAAACTAACTGATGAAGCAGCTACTTCGGCTATAATTTCTTTTTTAAACGGAATGAAGAGCGAAAACGGTGAAGTGACAGCGGGCTTATCTGAAGAGGAACTTATAAAAATAACGGATGACTTGCCTCAAATGGAACCTAATGAAGCTCTTTTAGCATTTGTTACGATTTTACCATACCTTAATATGGATGAAATAACATTTGAAACTAATCAAAACTTTGCTGATTTGGCTAAGACGATCAAACTTATTGAACTTCTTTCAAACGAGGAGAAGAGTGTGAACCAACAGAAGTTGCAAGAGTTATTACAAAAGATTGTTGAAAAACTAGAAACTTCGCTGAAGGAAACGACTCTTCCCAACAAAAATGAATTTTTACATAAGTTGTTTACGCCCTTAGTTAAAGAATTAAATGATCAAACCTTAAAAAGTCAACACCCTCAATCGGTTTCAATAATTGAACAGTTAGGTACGATTGAAAGCGAAAATCAAGAAGTGGGGCAAACGAATAAACTGAATGGACAAATTTTATCTTTTCAACAAATGACCAAACCTTATCAGTTAGCTCTGACGCAAAGTAGTCAATCAGGAAAACAAGTGTCATCGGATCAATTGATTCAGCAATTTGAATCAATCCTTTCAAAAAGTCAATTAATGAATGTTGGTGGTAATCAAAAGTTATTTATCAAGCTATATCCCGAGCATTTAGGGGCGCTTCGTGTGGAACTAATTCAAAAAGATTCTACATTAATAGCTAAATTTATGACATCGACTGCTAATGCTAAAGATATTTTGGAATCGCAAATTCAAAGCCTAAAACAGGCATTTAGCTCTCAAAATATTCAAATTGAAAGAATTGAAATTTCACAGCAGATGAACCAGCAGGAACGATACCTTAATAGAGACTCACAACAACAGCAGGAACAAAGACAACAAAGAGAACAAGATGAATCAAAGCAACAGCTTGACCAGACTTTTACTGTTTCTTTTGAAGAAGCACTATTAAATGTAGAGGTTTAGGAGGTGCAAACTGACAAATACAATCGATTCGTCTTTATTATTATCGAATTATCAACAAAGCCAGAAAAGAACAGCGTCAAGCTCTTTAGGAAAAGATGACTTTTTAAAGCTATTAATGACACAACTTCAAAATCAAGATCCATCTAAGCCAATGGAAGATACACAATTTATCGCGCAAATGGCACAGTTTTCTTCATTAGAGCAAATGACAAATCTGAACAGTACATTTGGAAAATTTATCGAGCAACAACAGCAAACCCAATTGATCTCTTACAATCAATTTATTGGTAAAGAGATTACTTGGCATAAGCTCAATGATTTAAAAGATGGTACAACAGAAATCGAGGAAGGCACTGGAAAAGTGAGCAAGTATTCAATTTAAAGAGAATCGTATTCTTTTTATCTTAGAAGACGGAACGAAGCTTAGAACCGGCAAACGTATCACAAGTAAATGAATCAGGAAATGAATCGAATATGCTTCAAGCAAGCATGATGATTGGCAAAACAGTTACATATATAAATGATTCAAATCAGGAAGTATCCGCCTTAATCAAATCGGTCTCATTTAAAAATGGTAACACAACTTTCCAATTAGATGATGGAGCAAATACTGCGTTAAAGTCATCTCAAATCATAAAAATTGAATAAAGGGGAGGTATGAATGGAACATCAAGTCTATAGAACAATCACACAGCCATTGATACATGGCGATTATAAAAAGTCTGACAAAACGGTACGCACACATCAGACGAATTTTGCTGCAGAATTACAATCTGCTCTGAAACCAAATAGTGAAGACTTAACGATCTCCAAACATGCCAGGCAACGGCTTGAACAAAGAGGAATCAATATTGATGAAGCTCGTTGGGATCAAATTGGTGAAAAAATAAAAGAAGCTAAACTGATGGGAGTGAAAGAATCACTCGTTTTAGTAGATGATGCAGCTTTGATTGTTAGTGCAAAAAACAATACAGTGATTACGGCTATGAATCGAGCGGAAGCTACTGCACAAATATTTACTAATATTAATGGAACCATTTTAATGGACTAGAGAACAGGCTGGACCTAACGGAAGCCTATACGCTGCTGACTGACTGACGCAGCTACATCTGAAAGGGGCAATGGAATATGCTAAGATCCATGTATTCAGGAATTAGTGGAATGAAAAATTTTCAAACCAAATTAGATGTCATTGGTAATAATATCGCTAACGTTAACACATATGGATTTAAAAAAGGTCGTGTTACTTTTAAAGATACAATGAACCAAATGGTTTCTGGTGCAAGTGCTGCAACAGATAATCGAGGTGGTAAAAACGCAACCCAGGTTGGACTTGGTTCTACATTGGCAACTGTTGATACGATTCATTCGGGAGCAAGTTTACAAACAACTGGACGGTCACTCGATCTGGGGATTGACGGTGATGGTTACTTTGTTGTGAGTCAAGGTGGGGCAAATATGTACACCCGTGCGGGGAACTTTTATCTCGATGACTCGGGCTTATTGGTAAATGCTGATGGTTTAAAGGTACAAGCTTTTAAATATGATGAAGCCGGGAATTTAACAAATGAATATGGTGATGTTGCTATTAACGTGAATGCGGTGCTACCGGCGATGCCCACAGAGCTAATTGCATTTTCAGAAAATCTCTCTGCAGATGCTATCGATGGTTCTGTATATTCTCAACAGATCAAAGTGGTGGATGATAAAGGTATATCAAGTCGAGCAACCATTTATTTTAAAAAATCAACAAATAATGAATGGGGCATATCCATTAATGAGGATCCAACAGATGTAGACATCACTACGTTATCTACTTATAGACAGCTGACATTTACAGATGGAAAAGTGACCAGTCCGACAACTCCTTTTCCTATAACAGCTATGAGAATACCTACTGGAAGGGTAGATAATACTTTAACTTCAGAAGACGAAAGTACATTGACAACATTAAAAAACATCAATCTAGATTTTTCTAATTTAACTCAAGTAGAAGGATCAACCACAGCTATAATTAATCCTGATGGTAACACCGAAGGGAAACTAGAAAGCTATAACATCGGATCGTTAGGAGAAATTAATGGTGTGTATTCAAATGGGGAGATTGTCACTCTTGGTCAAATTAGCCATTGCCAAATTCAGCAACTCATCTGGTTTAACTAAATCGGCTAACAATCTCTTTCAAGAGTCAATAAACTCTGGAACACCTGACATCAACGTTGCGGGCGAAGGTCGGGGAACATTAGCATCAGGATCTCTTGAAATGTCAAACGTCGACCTTTCCGAAGAATTTACCGATATGATCGTGGCACAACGTGGGTTTCAGGCAAACACGAGAATCATTACAACATCTGATGAAATACTACAAGAACTAGTTAACTTAAAACGCTAATTTAAGGGGGAAGGGTTAAAGGGATCTTCTTTAACCCTAAATTTAACAGTGATTAAAGTATCGAAATTAAATGGGAAAACATTTATTATTAATGCCTTGTACATAGAAACGATCGAAGCTTTTCCAGATACGATGATCACCTTGACAAATGGAAACAAATATATTGTCAAGGAAAAAGAAGAACAAGTGCTTGAGTTGATCTCAGAGTTCTATCAATCTGTTAACCTTCTTGGAAGAGAGATAAGGGGAAATGAGAATGAAGAATAATAAAATGGTCATGACGCTGCTGGTCCTGCTCATTGCGATTACCCTTGTAGGTGCCATTGCCATCGTAATGATCTTAAATTTGAATGATCAACCTAAAGGAAAAGAGTCATCGATTGATAAAGTGATTGAGTATTCGGTTGATATTCCTGAGTTAACAACCAATTTAGCAAATGATGATTTTATCCGTATATCCTTTAAAATTCAGACAGACAGTAAGAAGGCAAAGAAAGAGTTAGACAAGAGAATTTTTCAGGTGAATAATATCATTATTTTGGAGCTTTCAGAGAAAAAGACGGAAGACATTAAAGGAAAAGATGGCCAGAAAAGGCTTGAGGAAGATATAAAGGTTAAAATCAATGAACTCATGCAAAATGGTACAGTTGAGAAGGTCTATATCACTCAATTCCTCCTCCAATGAAAAGACAACCAGAGTAAATGATGAACAATGGAGGTGTATAAAATGTCTGGAGATGTTCTTTCTCAAAATGAAATAGATGCTCTGTTGTCAGCCTTGTCCACGGGTGAAATGGATGCAGATGAGTTAAAAAAGGAACAATCTGAGAAACGGGTGAAAGTCTATGATTTTAAAAGAGCTCTCCGTTTCTCAAAGGATCAAATCCGAAGCTTAACCCGTATTCATGAAAACTTTGCAAGACTAATGACAACCTTTTTTTCTGCTCAATTAAGAACATATGTCCAAATAAGTGTAGCATCCGCTGATCAAATTCCATATGAGGAATTTATTCGTTCGATTCCAAAGATGACCATCTTAAATGTTTTCGAAGTACCTCCATTAGATGGAAGAATTATCATGGAAGTAAATCCTAATATTGCCTATGCCATGATGGATCGAATCATGGGAGGTAAAGGGACAAGTATTAATAAAGTGGACAACTTAACGGAGATTGAAACAAAAATCATGTCATCTATGTTTGAGAAAGCTTGTGAATATTTACAAGAAGCATGGGAATCCATTGTTCAAATAGATCCCATACTCACCGAATTTGAAGTAAATCCACAATTTTTACAAATGGTCTCTCCCAATGAAACTGTCGTTGTTATTTCATTAAATACAACGATAGCGGAAACAAGTGGAATGATCAATATATGTATTCCACATGTCGTTTTGGAACCAATTATTCCAAAATTGTCTATTCAATATTGGATGCAAAATGAAAAACAAGATAGAGTACCTGAAGAAATTGTAAAGCTTGAAGAAAATATAAAAAAAGCCGTTATCCCGATTTCAGCGGAATTGGGTAATTCGCAAATATCTATTCAAGATTTTCTTATGCTCGATATTGGAGATGTGATTGAATTAAATCAATCAATTGAAAATCCACTACTGATCAAAGTGGGAGAAATCCCTAAGTTTATCGGGCAGCCTGGAAAAGTAAATAAAAAATTAGCCATACAAGTATTAGAAACATGGAAGGGGGGAGAGGACGATAATGGGTAATGATATGCTATCACAAGAAGAAATTGATGCTTTACTTCGAGGTACGGATGAGGAGGTATCAGACCATTCCATTCATGAGAATCTTAACGACTACTTGTCTGAAATGGAAAAGGATGCATTAGGGGAGATCGGAAATATCTCTTTTGGAAGCTCCGCTACTGCCTTGTCCACATTATTAAACCAAAAGGTGGATATAACAACACCTGAAGTAACTGTTATATTGCAAAGTAAATTAGTGGAAGAATTCCCTCATCCCTATGTGGCCATACAAGTTCGTTATACACAAGGATTTTCGGGCACAAATTTATTAGTCATTAAGCAAAGTGATGCAGCCATTATTGCAGATTTAATGTTAGGTGGAGATGGTAGAAATCCTACTGAATTAATGGATGAAATCCAATTGAGCGCTGTTCAAGAAGCGATGAATCAAATGATGGGTTCAGCAGCTACCTCCATGTCGACTATTTTTAGCAAACGGGTAGATATTTCACCTCCTTCGATAGACATATTAAATGTTCTTGAAGGAGCAGGAACAGATAAAATTCCTGATGATGATATGTTTGTCAAAGTATCCTTTCGGTTAAAGATTGGTGATCTAATTGATTCCAATATTATGCAGTTATTACAACTGCACTTTGCGAAAAGCTTAGTAGAAGAATTATTAAATCCAAAGTCTGAACCAACGCAAACTGAAAAAATTGAAGTAGAACCAACAACAAAATTAGATCATAGAGAGACTGCACAACGTCCAAATGATATGGAACAACCATATGCTAGTCAGCCAATGGACACAACCTTCTCGAATTCAGAACATAGAGCACAACAACATCAACCGAATATGCAAGAGTCAAATCCGTATGGAACGATTCCATATCAGAATCAGATGCCCCCACAAGGGATGAAGGAGTATCATTCGGAACCACAACACTTTGGTTCTGCCATTCCTCAAGGGGTCCAACCGAACGTACAACCTGCTGTGTTTTCGAGTTTTGAACCCTATCAACTTCAGGAGTCTGAAGCAAGAAATTTAGATATGTTGATGGATATTCCACTTCAAGTCACGGTAGAACTGGGTAGAACACAACGATCTGTAAAAGAGATTTTAGAACTATCTCCTGGTTCAATCATTGAACTTGATAAGTTAGCGGGTGAACCGGTAGATATTCTTGTGAATAATCGGCCAGTTGCTAGAGGTGAAGTGGTGGTTATTGATGAGAACTTTGGGGTTCGAGTAACAGATATTATAAGTAAGTCTGACCGAATTAAAAAACTTAAATAACAGGAAACGGTTAATAAATTCGTTTTAATGTTGACAATATAAAATAAAATAAAAGAAATAGATTAAGATCAATATTTGGGGGTAGAAAAATAATGGCACATAGAATTTTGGTTGTTGACGATGCAGCATTTATGCGAATGATGATTAAAGATATATTAACGAAAAATGGATATGATGTTGTAGGAGAAGCAGCAGATGGTCAACAAGCAGTGGAAAAATACAAAGAGTTACATCCAGATCTTGTGACAATGGATATTACAATGCCTGAAATGGACGGAATCACAGCGCTTAAAGAAATTAAAAAAATAAATCCAGGGTCAAAAGTGATTATGTGTTCTGCAATGGGACAACAAGCAATGGTCATTGATGCGATTCAAGCAGGGGCGAAAGATTTTATTGTTAAACCTTTCCAAGCAGATCGCGTATTAGAAGCAATTTCGAAAACACTTAGTTAGAATCTTTTTTAGAAGGTGCAGGATATTGCGAATAAAACAACTCTTTTTTATCGGGCTATTATTCTTATTTACACTAGGGTTTCAATCCCAAGCCTATGCAGATCAATTGAACAATAGTGTGAAAGATTGTCTTGAGCAGCCCGAAGCATGCGGAGAACAATCTATAAATTCAACTCAAACAGATAAGAGTGAGGATAACGGTGTCGCCGCGAATAAAGGAACAGAAAATGCAACGAGCTCAGTCGGATTAACCCTATGGGATTTTCTTAAAATGATTTTTGCCACCGTCTTTGTTGTTGGCTTACTTTATTTCGTATTGAAATTTGTGAATAAAAAGGGACGTTTGTTTAAAAGCACTCAACTTATAGAGAATTTAGGGGGAACCGCCCTTGGTGCAAATCGTTCTGTTCAACTCATTAAAGTAGGTCATCGTTTATTTATCGTTGGGGTAGGAGAAAATATCCAACTATTGAAAGAAATTGAGGAAGAACAAGAATATGAGCAAATCATTTCCGCGTACAACAATCAAATAAACCAGAGTGCTAGTCCAAATGACATGATTACTAAGATCGTGGAACGTGTAAAAGGAAAAGGAAGTCAAAAAGACGAAGGAAACCCACCATTTCAAGCATTGCTAAAAAAACAATTAGATGATCTTTCAAAAGGGAGAAAACAGCTTTATGATGATTTGAATAAAAAGAAAGGTCCTAACAAGTCATGAATGAGTTTATGGAGTTCTTTAATACGAATTCACCGGAGAATGTTTCCACATCCGTTAAACTTGTTCTTTTACTTACAGTTCTTTCTCTTGCTCCAAGTATCCTAATTTTAATGACTTGTTTTACAAGAATTGTGGTCGTTCTTTCTTTTGTCAGAACGGCACTTGCAACCCAACAGATGCCACCAAATCAAGTTATTATTGGTTTATCGTTATTTTTGACATTTTTTATTATGGCGCCAACCTTCCAAGAGATTAACAATGAAGCCCTTACTCCTTTGTTTAACAATGAAATCAATTTAGAACAAGCGTATGCCAAAGCATCAATCCCTTTTAAAGAATTTATGAGTGCAAATACTAGACAAAAGGATTTGGCCTTATTTCTTGAGTATTCAAAAGCAGATCCACCTGAATCGATTCAGGATATTCCATTAACGGCCCTCGTTCCGGCCTATGCCATTAGCGAGCTTAAAACGGCATTTCAAATTGGGTTTATGATATTTATTCCTTTTTTAGTCATTGATATGGTAGTGGCCAGTGTGCTTATGTCAATGGGGATGATGATGCTTCCTCCAGTAATGATTTCATTACCATTTAAAATATTGTTATTTGTACTTGTAGATGGATGGTATTTAGTTGTTAAATCTCTTCTACAAAGTTTTTAAGAAGGTGAAATAGGATGACTCCTGAAACGGTCATTACCATTGCAGAAGAAGGAATATGGATGGTTTTATTGATTTGTGGACCGCTCTTAATATTGGCTCTTGTTGTTGGATTAATTGTAAGTATTTTTCAAGCAACGACTCAGATTCAAGAACAAACATTAGCGTTTGTTCCGAAGATTGTTGCGGTCTTACTTGGAATTATTTTCTTTGGTCCATGGATGTTGAGCCAATTGCTTTCCTATACCACTGATATATTTTCTAATTTAACAAGGTTTATTGGTTAAAAGGGATGGCTAATTGGATCGAACAATTTCCTTCTTTTTTACTTGTATTTATTAGGGTAACTTCCTTTTTTATTGTGTTGCCTCTTTTCTCTTACCGGACAATCCCGACCACCTTTAAAGTTGGATTTGGATTCTTTTTATCTTGGATTATGTTTCTTTCAATGGATGCACCTGTTTTTGAAATAGACGCAGCTTACTATTTATTAATTTTAAAAGAAGCATTGGTTGGTATATTAATTGGGTTCATAGCTTATGTGATTATGTCATCCATTCAAACTGCAGGCGGATTCATAGATTTTCAGATGGGTTTTGGTATGGTAAATGTCATGGATCCGCAAACAGGAGCACAGAGCCCAATCATGGGACAATATCTATATATTATCAGTCTCTTTTTTCTGTTAACAGTGAATGGGCATCACTTAATACTAGATGGAATTTATTACAGTTATCAATTTATACCATTGGATCAAGCGTGGCTCCCATTTGGATCTGAAAAAGTAGTGGAATTTGTGATTCGGTCTATTAGTACGATGTTTATGATCGCCTTGCAAATGTCATTACCAGTTGTTGGAAGTTTATTCCTTGTTGATGTAGCACTCGGAATTGTGGCGAGAACCTTTCCACAATTGAATATATTTGTTGTAGGAATGCCAGTGAAGATCGTCGTGAGCTTCGTGATATTAATTATAGTGATGAGCACAATGATGGTAGTCGTTTCTCGTATTTTTGAGACGATGCTTACTACGATGAGAGGTCTTATGACTCTCCTTGGGGGTCTGTAACAATTGAAATTAGTTTCATTAAATTTGCAATATTTTGCTGGAGAAAAAACAGAAAAGGCTACACCTAAAAAAAAGAGTGATGCGCGAAAAAAAGGACAGGTAGCAAAGAGTCAAGATGTAAATGTGGCAATTGGATTATTAGCGTGCTTTTTCTTTTTCTCCATTTCATTTACTTATTTAATCAAAATCATAGCATCTATATTGAAACATTCTTTTCAAGTGTATATGTTGGTGGATTTAACAGAAGAAAATCTACATATGATCTTTTTAGAACTTGTACAAGAAGTGGCTATGCTATTAGGCCCCATTATGATGGTAGCACTAGTTGCGGGTGTGGCCGCAAATTACTTTCAAATTGGATTTTTATTTTCAACAGAATCCATTCAGTTTAAATTAGATAAATTAGACCCAATAAAAGGATTTAAACGTATTTTCTCTATGCGATCAGTAGTTGAATTCTTAAAATCTATTTTTAAAATATGTATTGTTGGGTTCATTACTTTTTTTGTCTTGTGGAACCGAATGGATGAAATTCTCATTTTATCGCAAAAATCAATTGGGTCAGCTCTTGATATGTTGATAGACTTAACAATTGAAATGGGCTTGTATGCCGGCGGTGCATTGCTTTTTCTAGGATTACTGGATTATTTCTACCAAAAATATGATTTTGAAAAAAATCTCCGCATGTCCAAACAAGATATTAAAGATGAATATAAAAATTCAGAAGGTGACCCATTAATCAAATCAAAAATTAAGCAAAAGCAGCGAGAAATGGCGATGAGTCGGATGATGCAAGAAGTTCCGAATGCAGATGTCATCATCACAAATCCCACACATTACGCTATTGCGTTGAAATATGATGAAAATAAACTTGATGCACCCTATGTGGTTGCAAAGGGAGTCGACTTTGTTGCCCAAAAAATTAAATTAGTCGCTAAAGAGAATGAAGTGATTACGATTGAAAATCGCCCTTTGGCTAGGGCGATATACAGTCAGACGGAGATCGGGGATGCGATTCCAGAAGAGTTTTTTAAAGCAGTCGCTGAAATATTAGCCTTTGTGTATCGAACTAAAAAAATGATTTAGTGAAATGATTGTAATTGGCTTAACGATGCCTGCGCGTTTTTCATAGAGGAGGGGATAAAAATGTCAGCAAGAGAGGTAATCGTATTTGTCAGCGTCATCATGATTGTTGCAATGCTTATTATTCCACTTCCTACCTGGCTGTTAAGTATATTGCTTATACTGAATATTTCAGTAGCTCTCTTAGTACTGTTGACTTCTATGAGTTTGATAGAACCACTGCAATTTTCAGTTTTCCCTACTCTTTTACTACTGTTAACTCTGTTTCGTCTAGGTCTTAATGTATCCACCACACGTGCCATCCTTACACACGGAGATGCAGGTGGTGTCGTTGAAACATTTGGATCTTTCGTTGTCGGAGGGAATTTAATCGTAGGAATGGTAGTATTCTTAATTTTAGTCATCATTAATTTTATTGTTATTACAAAAGGTTCTGAGCGTGTTTCTGAAGTAGCAGCTCGTTTTGCACTCGATGCAATGCCAGGAAAACAAATGAGTATTGATGCCGATTTAAATGCAGGCATGATTTCTGAACAACAAGCAAGGGAAAGACGTGAAAAGGTTAGTCGTGAAGCCGATTTTTATGGTTCTATGGATGGGGCTAGTAAGTTTGTAAAAGGAGATGCCATAGCAGGGATCATTATTGTTTTAATCAACCTTATTTTTGGAATTGTCATAGGTATGATGCAACAAGGAATGAGCCTTGCAGATGCTGCGAGTCATTTTTCATTATTAACTGTGGGAGATGGAATTGTTAGCCAAGTACCAGCACTGATCATTTCAACTGCAACAGGAATTGTAGTGACGAGGTCAGCATCAAACGGAAATTTAGGACAAGAAATTTCTACCCAATTATTATCTTTTCCGAAAATGCTCTATATTACAGGTGGAACCATCCTTTGCTTAGGATTATTTACTCCCATAAATGATTTATTAACGATTCCGATTGCAGGATTGCTTGCATTTGGAGGGTATCGAATGTTGAATGTTCCTCAAATGAATCAAGAGCAAATACAGGAAACGGAAGAAGAAAATGAATCGAGCGAAATGAAAAGTCCAGAAAGTGTCATAAATCTTTTAAACATGGATCCGATTGAATTTGAATTTGGTTATGGATTAATACCGCTTGTTGATGCCAATCAAGGTGGAGATTTACTGGACCGAATCGTTATGATTCGAAGGCAATTAGCTATTGAACTAGGATTGGTTATACCTGTTGTCAGAATTAGGGACAATATCCAACTTCAACCCAATGAATATCGATTGAAAATAAAGGGTAATGAGATGGCACGCGGGGAACTATTGCTAGATCATTACTTAGCAATGAGTCCAGGTACTGAGGATGATGCTATTTCTGGAATTGAAACCATTGAACCATCTTTTGGGTTACCTGCAAAATGGATTACTGAGGATATGAAAGAAGAAGCAGAAATTTTTGGTTATACTGTAGTTGATCCTCCTTCTGTTGTGTCCACTCATATCACAGAAATCATAAAAACAAATGCTTATGATTTATTGGGACGTCAAGAAACGAAACAACTCATTGATCATTTAAAAGAGAGTTATCCAATTCTTATAGAAGAAGTAACCCCAACCCCTCTTTCAGTTGGAGAGGTACAAAAAGTATTATCTAAACTTCTCAAAGAAAATGTTTCAATTCGTAATTTACCCATTATATTTGAAACGCTCGCTGATTTTGGAAAAGTTACTTCTGATACCGATTTGCTTACGGAATATGCTAGACAAGCACTTGCGCGTCAAATTACCAATCAGTATTCACAATCAAATGATTCTTTAAAAGTGGTGACACTATCAGGTCAAGTTGAGAAGGTTATAGCGGATGGGGTTCAACAAACTGAGCACGGGAATTATTTAGCCGTGGATCCAACGATTTCACAACGAATATTAGAATCTATCGCTACACAAGTGGAACAACTTTCTTTGCTGGAGCAAACACCAATTGTGCTATGTTCACCTGCTGTAAGAATGTATGTTCGACAATTAACGGAACGGTATTTTCCTCAGATTCCAATTTTATCTTATAATGAGCTCGAAGCAAATGTTGAAGTTCAAAGTGTTGGGGTGGTGAATATTTAGTGAAGGTGAAAAAATATCGAGCTTCTTCAATGAATGAAGTGATGAAACTGATTCGAAAAGAATTAGGAAATGATGCAATTATTCTAAATTCAAGAGTGGTACAAACAGGTGGTTTTCTTGGTTTTTTTAAAAAAAGAAGTATTGAAGTGGTTGCTGCTCTGGATACAAAACCAATAGAAACCGTTCAACCTATTTTGAAAGAGCAGCAAAAAGGGATTGATATTTCTATTCCCAAATTGAATTCAACAATCAAAACACCAGTCGATAAAAAGGATGTTACGGAGTCTGAAGAACTACTTAAAGAAATATCTCAATTAAAGACATTACTTAGAAATGTAAAAGTTGAGAGTGGAAATAGTGAAATTCCTCTGCCAAAACCAGTTCAAGAATTAAAACAATTGCTTATCAAACAGGAGATTCATAAAAAGATTATTGATGAAGTAATAGAAATGTCATTAGAACAATGGTACTCAAGCGGAGGAAAGTCGACTCAGGCGGATGTACTTCAATGGGCACGAGAATTTTTAATGAAACAAATTTCCCATTTGCCTTTTGGTGGAATTACTTTCACTCGTAAATATGTCAATGTGGTGGGACCTACTGGTGTTGGTAAAACGACGACTTTAGCAAAAATAGCTGCAGATTGTATTTTACAAGATAATAAAAGAATTGCTTTTATCACTACAGATACATATCGGATTGCAGCAATTGAACAGTTAAAAACATATGCCAATATATTAAATGTTCCGATTGAAGTCTGTTATAATTTAAGTGACTTCCAAAAAGCAATGGTGCTATTTGATCGTTATGATCTCGTATTTATTGATACAGCTGGAAGAAATTTCCGTAATCGTAAATATGTAGAGGATCTAAAAAATGTTATCGATTATAAACAAAATATGGAAACTTTTCTAGTTCTTTCATTAACATCCAAACAGATCGATATGGAAGAAATATTTCAACAGTTTTCAACCATGACGATCGATAAACTTATCTTTACAAAATCGGATGAAACATCTACTTACGGGGCCATGTTTAATATGATTTATTTTGGACAAAAAGCAGCAGCGTATATTACAAATGGTCAAAATGTACCAGAAGATATGGTTGTAGCTTCTCCTCAAAATATAGTCAATCGCATAATAGGGGTCGATTAATTTGGAAGATCAAGCAGAGCATTTACGGGCAATCGTAAAAAATCAAATGTCGAACATTCAGACCAAAACAATTGCTGTTGTAAGTGGTAAAGGGGGAGTAGGAAAATCAAACTTTTCATTAAACTTTGCCATCTCTTTGTCTAAAAGAGGACATTCAGTATTGGTATTTGATTTAGATATTGGCATGGGAAATATTGATATATTAATGGGAGTGTCTTCAAAATACTCTATTGCTGACTTTTTTTTAAACCAGGTACCATTAAAAGAAATGATTACAGTCGTACCTGAAGGGATTCATTATATTTCAGGAGGGACAGGTCTCTCAGGGCTTACTAAAATTAATCAAGAGTCATTTGATCACTTCGCTAAACAATTTTCATTTTTATTGAGTAACTATGAATATATTATTTTCGACATGGACGCTGGGATTCACGAAAATTCCTTAAAGTTCATATTAGCTGTTGATGAAATAATAGTTATCACAACTCCAGAGCCCACATCCATTACAGATGCATATGCAGCAATGAAATATATTACAATGGAAAATCAATCTATTCCTTTATATATCATTATCAACCGTGCTCAATCAGAAAAAGAAGGAATCTCCACCTTTAATCGTATATCAAAAGTACTGAATCATTTTCTAAATAAGAATGCTACTTTACTAGGCATACTACCTGATGATCAAATTATTCCTCAAGCAGTTAGAAAACAAACGCCTTTTTTACAATTAAATGAGAGAGCCCCTGCTTCTAAGGCGTTGAAAAGACTAACAGAAGTATATTGCTTACAAGATAATAAGCCGTTTTCCTCCTATACAAAGGTGAATTTTGTAGCAAAGCTGAAGAGATTCCTTTTCGAGAGGTAGTGCATCATTATGCAGATATGGGAAGAATTAATGAATGATGAGAAAAAACAAGAAATGAAAAATTCATTAGTAGGAAATAAGACTACTAACTTACGCGAGAAATATAGTAAAATAGAACCAAGTGATTTTAGCCTATCAGATAATTGGAATCAAATGAAAAAGAAAATGATATTAATTGGAACTTCAACAGGTGGACCCAGTGCATTGCAAAATGTATTGACCAAGCTTCCAAGTAATATTCAAGCACCAATCATAATTTCCCAACACATGCCTTCAGGTTTTACAAAGTCTTTGGCAAATCGACTAAATTCATTATCAGAGATAAATGTAAAGGAAGCTGAAAATAGGGAAGTGATCATCAATGGTACTGCCTATATTGCACCTGGAGGATTTCATTTGAAATTGAAACAACTAGGTGAAAATATAGTTGTTCAGTTAGAGAAATCAATCCAAAAATGTGTTCACTGTCCATCTGTTGACGTTATGTTTGAATCAGCGTCACGATTCAATGATTATGGGAAGATTGTTGTTTTGATGACAGGTATGGGCTCTGATGGTTCAAAAGGTCTTATCTCCTTAAAAAGAAGTGGGCAAGTAAGAGCAATTGCCCAGTCCAAGGAAACCTCGATTGTTTTTGGAATGCCAAGAGCAGCGATCGCTACAGACTTGATTGATGAAATTAAAGATCTTGAAAATATAGCGGAAACTATTATCAAATATGTTTGATTCAAAAGAGGTGTAGGAAAATGGATATGAATCAATATTTGGAAGTTTTTATTGAAGAAAGTAAAGAACATCTACAATCTTGTAATGATCATTTATTAGAGTTAGAAAAAAGTCCAAATGATATGAGTATTATTAATGAAATCTTTCGTTCTGCACATACATTAAAAGGTATGTCTGCAACCATGGGCTATGAGGATCTAGCTAAGCTTACTCACAAAATGGAAAATGTATTAGATGCCATCAGAAATCAAACGATTGCTGTAACACCTGAGTTAATAGATGTCGTTTTTATAGCGGTTGATGATTTGGAAGAAATGGTTCAATCCATTGCAAGTGGTGGAGATGGTAAAAGGGATGTCTCAAATGCAGTAGAAAAATTAAAATTGATTGAAGAGTCTCAAAGTTCTTCTGTCATAGACGCACAAAAGGAAGTAGCTGTAGCTACTGTTGAAGCTGATGAAGAACAAAAAACGACCTATGATGAATTTGAAAGAACCGTTATTGAACAATCCAAGGAACAGGGGTTTTCTACGTTTGAGATTTCGATTTCACTTAGAGAAGACTGTCTACTTAAAGCAGCAAGGGTTTATATGGTTTTTGGAGTACTAGAGGAATTAGGAGAAATCATTAAGTCAACTCCACCTGTTGAACAATTGGAAGAAGAACAATTTGATCAAAATTTTACTGTAACCATCGTCACTAAAGAAACTTCAGTGGAAATTGAAAATAAAGTCATGAAAGTATCTGAAGTAGAGAATGTAGAAGTTTTATCTATAACACTAACAGATTCAAACAATGAAATCCAATCCAAATCACTAGAATCGAAAACCGTCGAATTGAAACCTATAGAAAATCAAGTTGTTCCTAGCGAAAAAGCAACAATAAATAATGCAAGTCAAAGTAATAATAATGAAAGCAAAAATCACTCTGCTGGAAAAGCTACCAGTAAAACAATTCGGGTCAATATTGAGCGGCTTGATATATTATTAAATTTATTTGAAGAGTTAGTGATTGATCGAGGCCGACTTGAACAAATTTCTTCAGAACTAAATAACCAGGAACTTCAAGAGACAGTCGATCGGATGTCTAGAATCACTGGTGATCTGCAAAATATTATTTTAAATATGAGAATGGTTCCGATCGACACTGTATTTAATCGCTTTCCACGTATGGTGAGGCAAATTGCAAGGGATTTACATAAGAAAGTGAATCTGGAGATTATTGGTGCTGAAACAGAATTAGATCGAACAGTAATAGATGAAATTGGTGATCCACTCGTTCATTTAATTCGAAATTCATGTGATCATGGTATTGAAACCCCTGAAATTCGAAAGATAAATGGAAAAAGTGAAGAAGGTACAGTAATCTTAAAGGCTTATCATAGTGGGAATCATGTTTTTATTGAGATCGAAGATGATGGTTCAGGTATTAGCCGTGAGAAAGTGTTAAAGAAAGCATTAAAATCCGGGATTGTAAATGAGGAAACCGCTGCAACACTTTCAGATAAACAAGTGTATGAATTAATTTTTGCTTCAGGATTTTCAACTGCTGAAAGCATTTCTAGTCTATCAGGTCGAGGTGTAGGTCTAGATGTAGTGAAAAACACAATCGAGAATCTGGGTGGAGAGGTTACCGTTGATTCAATCGAAGGGAAAGGCTCCCTTTTCTCTATACAACTGCCTTTAACTTTATCTATTATTTCGGTTATGCTTGTAGAAATTCAAAGGGAAAAATATGCGATTCCGCTTTCTTCCATAATTGAGACAGCCATCATTAAAAAAGATGATATATTACATGCACATAATCAAAAAGTGATTGATTTTCGTGGAAAAGTGGTACCGCTATTGTTCTTAAAAGATTTATTTGAGGTACCTGTCTTTAAGGAGGAAGATGAATTTATTTCAGTCATCATTATTCGAAAAGGTGAAAAAATGGCTGGACTTGTCGTGGATTCGTTTATTGGCCAGCAAGAAATCGTATTAAAATCATTTGGAAATTATTTGAACAATATTTTTGCTATCCCTGGTGCAACCATTCTTGGTGACGGTCAAGTTGCATTAATCGTAGATTGCAACGTATTACTAAAATAGATCTCCCCTTTAGTATGAGAAGTGTAGTTCAAATTAGAGTGAAAGTGATCGAGGTGAGCGAAATGTCTGAAACGGTTTCTACTGATATTAAACTAATTGTATTTCAACTAGATGGGAAAGAATATGGAATTTCAGTTGAGTATGTACATGGAATTGAAAAGGTTCAACATATAACCAGAATTCCAGGAACGGCTCGATTTGTAAAAGGAGTGATTAATCTCCGTGGGGTCGTTACGCCAATTATTGATCTTCGGAAAAGGTTTGGTATTGAGGAATGTGAATACTCTGATACGACTCGTGTAATTATTGTGGCAATTGATGATGTGGAGGTAGGATTAATTGTTGATGCTGCAAACGATGTTATTGATATTAAAGAAGAAACAATTGAACCATCTCCAGAAGTAGTGGGGATTAAAGAGGACGAGTATGTAAAAGGTGTCATCAAAGTAGATAATAGATTACTAATCCTAATTGATTTAGCCAAGATTCTTGATCGGAAGGAATTAAAAGTTGAGAGTTCAGAGGAATAGAATCATGAATTTTATTGATAAGATTTCTAGCGAGCAACTTGATATTTTAAAAGAAATTGGAAATATTGGAGCTGGGCATGCTGCAACTGCTCTTTCTACGATGATGAATAAAAAAATAGATATGAAAGTACCTTCTGTTCGAATCATGACTTTTGATGAAATGATTGATATGGCAGGGGGAGCGGAGAATGTTGTGGCGAGTGTTTACCTACGAATTGAAGGTGAAGCTCCAAGTAATATGTTTTTTGTTCTTCCTTTAACACAAGGAAACAAGTATATTCAACAACTCATTTGTGATCCTAATTTTTCGTTTGATAACCCACCATATGATGAGATGGCTATTTCCGCATTACAAGAACTAGGAAATATTCTAGCAAGTAATTATATTTCTTCGTTATCCGATTTTACAGGATTGGATTTACATTCTTCTGTGCCTGCTGTTTGTGTCGATATGCTAGGAGCCATTATAAGCTATGGATTTATTGAGTTATCTGCCTTTAGTGACTATGTTATTGTGATTGATACGGCATTGAATGAAGCCAATGATGATAATGCACAAAGTGTGGATGGACATTTTTTTCTAATTCCAGATCCGGAATCATTTGAAATCATGTTTCATTCACTAGGAGTTGCGTTAAATGAATAATAGTCAACAAATTGTGAAAGTCGGAATTGCAGATATGAATATTGTAAAAGCTCCCGATGCGATTCGAACTTCTGGTTTAGGATCATGTGTTGGTGTCATTATTTATGATTCATTACAGAGTATTGCTGGGTTAGTTCATGTAATGCTGCCCGACTCCTCACTCTCTAGAAATGACCCTATCAATCTTGCAAAATATGCAGATACAGGTATAAAAGAACTCGTATCCATTATGATTAAACAAGGAGCAAGAAAGTTGTCATTAAAAGCAAAAATTGCTGGTGGGGCACAAATGTTTCAATTTTCCTCTGGCAATGAATTGATGCGAATTGGACCAAGAAATGTGGAAGCAGTAAAGAAACAATTATCCATTTTACATATCGCACTTGTGGGAGAAGATGTTGGCGGGAATAGTGGAAGAACGATTGAGTTTGATCCAAAAACAGGCGTTTTACAAATTAGAACGGTGAATAAAGGAATATCTTATTTGTAATTTTTAATCACGTTTTTTAGGTCAATGACTAAATTTGTTTAATAATGTATGATTTGTCCTTTCCTCTCTCACTATATGAGAGAGGTTTTTAATAAATAGGCTAAAGGGATATAAATGGTGCTTTTCTTTGAAGGAGGGTCAAAATGGTACATGTTTCTACTGCCGACGAACAGGAATATTGGCAAAAATGGGTGACCTCTCGCGATGAGGAAGCTGGGAATATACTGATAAAAAAATATTTGACTTTAGTTAGCTATCATGTCCAGCGTATTTCTGTTTCATTACCAAAGAATGTTTCAAGAGATGACCTTAAAAGCTTAGGGATGATTGGTTTATATGATGCATTGGAAAAATTCGATCCAACAAGAGATTTGAAATTTGATACATATGCTTCTTTTCGTGTGCGTGGTGCGATCTTGGATGGTTTAAGAAAAGAAGACTGGTTACCTAGGAGTGCAAGAGATAAAACGAAGAAGATGGATGCTGCCATTGAAAAACTAGAGCAAAAATACCTACGTAATGTAACACCAGAGGAAATAGCTATTGAACTAGAAATTTCTGTTGAAAATGTGTATACAACCATGAATGAACAATTTTTTGCAAATTTCCTTTCAATGGATGAGAATCCTAACGATAATGAAAATAAGGATAGGCAATCGTTTACAATAAAGGATGAAAGAGTGGATCTTCCGGAAGATCGTTTGCTTAAAAAAGAAGTGATTGAAGAAATGACAGGAATTATTACGAAGTTTAATGATAAGGAACAACTCGTTATTAGTTTATTTTACAAAGAAGAATTGACATTAACAGAAATTGGCCAAATAATGGGTTTATCCACTTCCAGAATATCTCAAATTCATTCAAATTGTATTTTTAAACTCCGCCAAGCATTGGAGAAGCTTATGTAGTAAAGGCTATGATCCAAGTGCTTTCAATAAGGGTTCATTAGCTACACTTTTCCTCTTGAAAGTTATTAGGTGTGTACATTTTAAAAGGAAGTGTTTGTCATGAGTCTAAAGGCTATTGAAATGCAGGTAGCTCTTCCAAGAACACTTGATGCAGGTAAAATTCAAGAACAGCTGCAACAACGCGGTCAAAATATGATAAATATTGCAAATGACGCTGTTCAAAATGAGTCAGAAAAAAAACGTAATAGTGTCATGAAAAATGAACAATCAGCAGAAACGAAGTTTAATAAAGATGACAAAAAACAACATGATCAAGATGGACAGGAACGTGAACATGGACGTATTCAAACAGAAGAAAAGAAGAAAGAGCATCATCCATATAAAGGAACCATTATTGATTACAGCGGATAGAGGGACTTTATGACAATCTTTTTTATCATTATTAATCTCATTTTAAACATGATCGCTTTATTGTCTATTATTATTTTATTTCTACGGCAAGGTAAACTATTTAAAATAGAAGATAATCAAAAAAAAACCATCAATGAAATGGAAGATTTACTCTCCTCTTTTGTTCTAGAAATGAAGGAAGACAATGAACAATTGATCAAACGTATTGAGGATCTAAAGAATGTAAAAAACTGTTCAAGCCAAAATAATCAAAATCAACCAACTTCCATTAAAACACCATTAGAGAAAACAATAGAATCAGACATGCGAGATAGTGACAATGACCTTTCAACTCGATTAGAAAAGACGGTTGGACATTATGCAGTTAAAGCCTACCAACAACAATCGAAACAGGAAAAAGTAGGCATTCAAGCTCCTTTGAAGGAAAGCGAACTGCCCAAAAAACAAGAAAATTTAAACTCGGTTCAACAAGAATCTTTAGCCGGTCAAATATGGAATTTGAAAGACCAGGGGTATTCCCCCGAGGAAATAGCTCAAAAATTGAAGAAAGGGAAGACGGAAATTGATCTTCTTCTTAAATTTCAGGGAAAGTCAACAGAAATAACTTGAATGGATTAATTAAACATGATATAGTATTAAACGGTGTTAATACACACGCTTATAGATCTATATGGATGGTGCTATTTAATATAGTTTTCATTTAGAAATGAAATAAGCGGAGGAAAACAAAACCATAGGAGGAACTATTATGTCAGTTATATCAATGAAGCAATTACTCGAAGCAGGTGTACATTTCGGACACCAAACACGCCGTTGGAATCCAAAAATGAAAAAATACATTTTTACAGAACGTAACGGTATCTATATCATCGATCTACAAAAAACAGTTAAAAAGGTCGAAGAAGCATACAGATGGGTTAAAGAACTTGCTGCTAACGGTGGAACAGTTCTATTTGTAGGAACAAAGAAACAAGCTCAAGAATCTGTAAAAGAAGAAGCAATTCGTTCAGGTATGTACTATGTGAACCAACGCTGGTTAGGTGGAACACTAACAAACTTTGAAACCATTCAAAAACGTATTACTCGTTTAAAAGATATCGAAAGAATGGCTGAAGATGGAACTTTTGATGTATTACCTAAAAAAGAAGTTGTTCAATTAAAAAAACAACAAGAACGTCTTGAAAAATTCCTAGGCGGAATTAAAGATATGAAGAGAATCCCTGATGCTTTATTCATTATCGATCCTCGTAAAGAGCGTATCGCTGTTGCAGAAGCTCATAAATTAAATATTCCTATCGTCGGAATGGTTGATACAAACTGTGATCCAGATGAAATTGATGTTGTCATTCCTGCAAACGATGATGCAATTCGTGCTGTTAAATTATTAACAGGTAAAATGGCAGATGCTATTTTAGAAGCAAAACAAGGCGAAGAAATTGAAGTTGTTGAAACAAGCGCCCAATAATAGTTTAATAACAACGCTTATTGCTGTTTAATTACAGAGTATAGGTTAGACTGAACAGGAAAAGGTGATAAGAGGGAATCCCCCTTTATCACTTTTTTTTAAGAACAAAGTATGAAAGACCTTCAAGTTGCGAATTATTAATGTGTGATGACAATTTTTCAGTTGGAAAAACTCTAAAATATATCAATAATTAAGTGAGGAGATGCGGGAGATATTCTGCATACCTGCTTTAAGATTCAGTAACTAAAAAAAGTACATAATATCTAAGGAGGAATTCTGAAATGGCTATTACAGCTCAAATGGTCAAAGAACTTCGTGAAAAAACTGGTGTAGGAATGATGGATTGCAAAAAAGCACTTCAACAAACGGATGGAGATATGGAAAAAGCAATTGATTTCTTGCGTGAAAAAGGTATGGCGTCAGCTTCGAAAAAAGCAGATCGTATTGCTGCTGAGGGATTAACATCTGTTGTTGTTAATGGAAACGATGCAGTTATTGTAGAAGTAAATGCAGAAACAGATTTTGTTGCAAAAAATGAAGCATTCCAAACTCTTGTAAAAGAACTAGGAGAGCATTTATTGAAAAATAAACCAGCTACTATTGAAGAAGCTATAGCATCTTCAATGGAAAATGGCTTAACTGTTGAAGCACATATCAACGCTGCTATTTCCAAAATTGGTGAAAAAATGACTCTTCGTCGTTTTGCAGTTTTAACTAAAACAGACAATGATGCATTTGGAGCATATCTACACATGGGTGGACGTATTAGTGTATTAACAGTATTAGAAGGAACAACTGATGCTGATGCTGCTAAAGATGTATCCATGCATATTGCTGCATTGAATCCTAAATATGTTTCTCATGATCAAGTTGCTCAAGAAGAAATTGAACATGAACGTCAAGTATTAACTCAGAAATCACTTAATGAAGGCAAACCAGAAAATATTGTGGCAAAAATGGTTGAAGGTCGTTTAAGAAAATATTTAGAAGAAATTTGTTTGAATGATCAACCATTTGTTAAAAACCCTGATCAAAAAGTAAGTCAATTTGTTGAATCAAAAGGTGGAAAGATTCGTGAATTTATTCGCTATGAAGTAGGCGAAGGTCTCGAAAAACGCGAAGAAAACTTTGCTGAAGAAGTTATGAATCAAATGAAGAAATAATAGTATAGTAAGGATTAGAAAAGATTATGATTGTCTTGATTATTTTGGGGAACACTTTGTGTTCCCTATTTTTCAAGCAAGGTTATGATAAGAAGTATATTACATATGGAGGTTACAATGACCAATCCAAAATATAAACGTGTTGTTTTAAAATTAAGTGGAGAGGCCTTAGCTGGTGTTCAAGGCTTTGGAATCTATCCAGATGTTATCAAATCGGTTGCTTCACAAGTAAAGGAACTTGCTGATCTTGGTGTTGAGGTAGCTGTAGTTGTTGGTGGTGGGAATATTTGGCGTGGTAAAATTGGTGAAGAGATGGGTATGGATCGAGCTACTGCAGACTACATGGGTATGTTAGCCACAGTAATGAATTCACTTGCTTTACAGGATAGTCTTGAACAAGCAGGATGTGAAACTCGTGTTCAAACTTCGATTGAAATGCGTCAAGTTGCTGAACCTTATATTCGTAGAAGGGCAATTCGTCATTTAGAGAAAAAAAGAGTTGTCATTTTTGCTGCCGGAACAGGAAATCCATATTTCTCAACGGATACAACAGCTGCATTAAGGGCTGCAGAGATTGAGGCAGAAGTTATTTTAATGGCAAAAAATAATGTTGATGGTGTTTATTCAGCAGATCCTCGAATAGATAAAAACGCAAAAAAATATGATGAATTGTCATATTTAGATGTTATTAAAGAGGGACTTGCTGTTATGGATTCTACTGCTTCCTCATTATGTATGGATAATGATATTCCTTTAATTGTTTTTTCAATTATGGAAAATGGAAACATTAAACGTGCTGTAATGGGAGAAAAAATCGGAACAATTGTTAGGGGGAAATAATCATGCCAAAACAAATTTTAGCTAATGCTAAAGATAAGATGACGAAAGCCATTCAAGCATTCTCTCGTGAACTTGCTAGTATCCGTGCAGGTAGAGCGAATGCTTCCCTTTTAGATCGCATTACGGTAGATTACTATGGGGCTCCAACCCCTGTTAATCAATTAGCTGGGATATCTGTCCCTGAGGCACGACTGTTACTAATACAGCCATATGATAAGACGATTCTTGGAGATATCGAAAAGGCGATTTTAAAATCTGATCTTGGATTAAATCCGTCAAGTGACGGTAACATTATTCGCATAGCGATTCCAGCTTTAACAGAAGAACGTCGTAAAGAATTAGTGAAAGTAGTAAAAAAAGAAGCCGAAGAAGCAAAAGTAGCGATCCGCAATATCCGTCGTGATGGTAATGACGAACTAAAAAAACTTGAAAAGGCTGGAGATATTACAGAAGACGATCTTCGTGGCTACTCTGATGATATTCAAAAGGCTACAGATGAATACATTAGTAAAGTGGATACAGTAACAAAAGAAAAAGAAAAAGAAATCCTTGAAGTTTAAATTTTTTTAAGTGAATGATAAAGAAAACTTCCATCAGTGGGGGGTTTCTCTCATCCCCCACTGATGGTTAGTTGCACTTATCGGGGTTTTACAGGCTGTCTATCCCCTACATATCCCTTTTTGTTTTTTATCAGGAGCCTCGAGGTGGGGGTATTACAGCCTGTTAAACCGGGATAAATGATATGATCAATTAATAGATTTCAAATGGAATATAAGCCTTCTTATCCCTAGACGATTGGAAAATAGTTGTTATTCTATTATGATAATGTGCATTTTGGAATAAGATAGACCCTCTAACGATTAGGGGGTTTTTTTACTCAATTGATGTGAATGTAATACAAATGAGATCTTATCTGTATGATGATGAATGAGTATCATTATAATAGAGATATCTTCGGATATTTTTGGTATCATAAGTATAAACAGGAATGGATTTAAGTATTGTTCTGATTGAACGAGTTATCAATGTAAAAGGGTGAAATCAACCTTTTTGGAGGAACTACAAATGTTTGATAAATTTAAAATATGGAAGAAGGTAAGCGACTCTTCCAATCTCCAAGACCGAATTCTTGAAGTGAAAAAACAACCAATACCTATACATATTGCAATTATCATGGATGGAAATGGACGTTGGGCTAAGAAAAGAGCCTTACCAAGAGTGGCAGGGCATCATGAAGGAATGAAGGTTGTTCAAAAAATAACGAGATTGGCTAGTCAAATAGGAGTAAAAACGCTTACAATGTATGCTTTTTCAACAGAAAATTGGAAACGTCCAAAATCCGAAGTGGATTATCTAATGAAGCTTCCAGAGGAGTTTTTAGGTACCTTTCTACCTGAATTGATGGAAGAAAATGTTAGGGTAGAAATGATGGGTAATAAAGAGGAACTTCCTGCCCATACATATCAAGCTATTGAAAAGGCAATGATAAAGACAAAAGATAATACAGGTTTAATTTTGAACTTTGCCCTGAACTATGGGAGCAGGGGAGAAATTATTGAGGCAGTTAAAAGTGTTATCTTAGATTATAAAAGTGGTATACTGAATGAAAATGAAATCAATGAGGAAGTTTTTTCAAAGCATTTGATGACAAGTGGTTTACCTGATCCGGATTTATTAATTCGAACAAGTGGTGAAGTGCGCTTAAGTAATTTTATGCTATGGCAACTCGCCTATACTGAGTTTTGGTTTACAGATGTATTGTGGCCAGATTTTGGCGAAGATCAGTTTATTGAGGCGATTGAATCTTTTCAAAATCGCCAACGACGTTTTGGAGGAGTTTAACAGAGATGAAGCAAAGAGTAATCACAGCAATCATATTCGGGGCCATTCTGATTCTCTTTACGATTGTGGGAGGAATTCCGTTTATAGTACTTACGTATTTATTTGCATCGATTGCTGTTTTTGAATTATTAAAAATGAGAAATGTAAAGCTACTTTCATTCCCAGGACTGCTTTCATACATTTTGTTATGGGTATTTCTTCTTCCTTCGAAATATCAGTACATATTAAATGATTTAAATGTAACAAAAATGGAGTTTACATTTCTGATTGTTTTACTGTTTTTAACTTATACGGTGTTGACTAAGAATAAATTTACATTTGATGATGTTGCGTTTTCAATTCTGTCCATTTTGTATGTTGGAATGGGTTTTTATTATTTCATGGAAACAAGAGATGCTGGATTGGTTTATATTTTTTATTCCTTATTTATTATATGGGCTACAGATTCTGGAGCATATTTTACTGGAAGAGCAATAGGAAAAAGAAAACTTTGGCCTGAAATAAGTCCAAATAAAACAATTGAAGGGTTCATTGGTGGGATTATAAGTGCCGTAATTGTCAGCATCCTTTTTGGAGTTTTTACGGAAATGAATGCACCCATTATTTGGCTTTCAATCGTGACTATTTTTCTATCTATTTTTGGACAAGTGGGTGATCTTGTAGAGTCTGCTTTAAAACGACATTATGAGATAAAAGATTCTGGGCACATACTTCCTGGACATGGTGGAATATTAGATCGATTCGATAGTCTACTCTTTGTCTGGCCATTAATTCATTTTTTGCATTTATTATAGGAATTAATCATCATCACAAAGGAATGTAAGGTTCATTACCGTAATATGATAAAAAAACAATAGGATTTTCTTAGGATTTCTTTGTTTCAAACAAGGAGTTGAGAGTCATTGAAATATATAAGTTTGCTTGGTGCAACAGGTTCAATCGGTAAACAAACGGTTGACATTATTATGGAAAATAAAGAAAAGTTCACTTTAGTAGCAATGTCGGTGGGTAAAAACATTCAATTTGCCCGAAAAATTATGGTAGAATTATCTCCTGAACTTGTTTCGACGAAGGAGAAACATGATGCAGAAATGCTTCGTACTGAGTTCCCGCATATCATATTCACGTATGGGGATAATGGCATAACAGAGGTTGCAGTTTACGATAAAGCAAATGTCGTTGTCAACGGGGTAATGGGAAGTGTGGGGTTGCAACCCACTCTAAACGCGATCGAAGCAAAAAAAACAATTGCAATTGCAAATAAAGAGACACTTGTGACAGCCGGACATCTTGTCATGGAAGCGGCTAAAAGGCAGGGTGTAGCTATTCTACCTGTAGATAGTGAACATTCAGCCATTTTTCAGGCATTGCAAGGGGAGAATGAAAAAAATATTGAAAGGATTATTTTAACAGCTTCAGGTGGTAGCTTTCGTAATCGGACGAGAGAGGAACTTAGCAATGTTACTGTTGAAGAGGCTCTAAATCATCCAAATTGGTCAATGGGAGCTAAAATTACAATTGATTCTGCTTCCATGATGAATAAAGGATTGGAAGTCATTGAAGCCCATTGGCTTTTTGACCTACCATATGAAAAAATTGATGTATTGCTTCATCAAGAGAGTATTATCCATTCAATGGTGGAGTTTCATGATAGCAGTATCATCGCTCAACTTGGTAGTCCTGATATGAGAGTTCCCATACAATATGCGCTTACCTATCCAGATCGATTTCCACTTCCATCTGCTAAAAGATTGAATTTAGCAGAAATTGGGACATTGCATTTTAAAAATATGGATCTGGACCGCTTTCGGTGCTTGAAACTTGCCTATGAGGCTGGTAAAGCTGGTGGCTCCTATCCGACGGTATTAAATGCTGCGAATGAGGCTGCTGTGGAGGCGTTTTTAACAGGTAGAATCACCTTCTTACAAATAGAGGATTACGTTGAAAAGGCATTAAATCAACATCAAATGATTGTGAAACCTAGTTTACCTGAAATTGAAGAAATTGATCGTAAAACAAGAAGTTATGTCCAATTACTTTTTGCGAAATAATCAAATCAAATGGTATCGAGGATTCGGAATCTAATTTCCTGAGTTAGGACAATATTAGAATAGGGTCTTTAAATGCAATCAAACATCCGCATTCGTTTTATTTGTAACATTAGCCACTGAGCTATTAATCCTTTTGAAGGATTGGCTTATGATGGACGCTAATCAAGGTGCTTACGTTTTTCCATTTTATTTTACAAAGGTGGTTATAAATTGACTACAGTCATAGCCTTCATTATTATTTTTGGGGCACTTGTATTTTTTCATGAATTAGGTCACTTATACTTTGCCAAAAAAGCTGGAATTCTTTGCCGTGAATTTGCGATTGGATTTGGGCCAAAGGTTTTCTCTTTTATGAAAAATGAAACGGTCTATACCATTCGTTTGCTGCCAATTGGTGGATTCGTAAGAATGGCTGGTGAGGACCCAGAAATGGTGGAAATTAAGCCAGGCTATCGTGTAGGATTAGTTTTGAACAAAGATGAAAAGGTACAAAAAATTATTTTAAATAATAAAGATAAATTTCCAAATGCTATTGTAATGGAAGTTGAAAAAGCTGATATTGAGCATAAACTCTTCATAAGTGGTTATTTGGATGGAGATGAGGAAGAAGTATTACGAACCTTCTCTATACTCCAAGATGCCTTTTTAGTAGAGGATGGAACTGAAACACAAATTGCTCCATATGATAGACAATTCGCATCTAAGACGCTTGGGCAAAGAACAATGACCATTTTTGCGGGACCGATGATGAATTTTGTTTTGGCATTTTTTATCTTTATTATTGTAGCATTATTGCAAGGGATCCCTTCAAATGATCCAATGCTAGGGAAATTGACACAAGATGGAGTTGCCTTTTCTTCTGGACTGAAAGAAGGGGATATCGTTCAAGCCATTGATAACGTGGAGATTTCCGGCTGGTCTGATGTGGTGGAAGTGATTCGTAAGAGTCCAGAGAAAGAAATCACTTTTTCAATTGAACGGGAAGGGAATAATCTTGATGTTCCCATTACTCCACGTTTAAGCAAACTCGAAAATGGAGAAATCATTGGCGTGATCGGTGTTTACAGTCCAACTGAAAAATCAGCGCTTCAATCGATTAAATATGGTGCAACTGAAACCTATTTTTGGACAAAAGAAATATTTATTTCGCTTGGAAAACTCGTGACGGGTCAATTTACGCTGGATGCACTATCAGGTCCTGTTGGAATATACGAAGCGACAGACACGGTTGCGAAAAATGGTATTTATTACTTAATGAAATGGGCAGGTATGTTAAGTATAAACCTTGGAATTATGAATTTACTTCCAATTCCTGCATTAGATGGGGGAAGACTTTTGTTCTTTGCCGTTGAGGCGGTTCGAGGAAAACCCATTGATCGTCAAAAAGAAGGCATGGTACATTTCCTCGGTTTTGCTTTACTGATGTTGCTTATGCTCGTTGTAACATGGAATGATATACAACGTTTCTTTTTATAAAATTGAAATGTGAATTTACGTGGATGGGGGCTAAAGGCCCCATCCATTACTTAAAAATTTATTGAGGTGCTAGTATATGAAACAAAGTATGATGCTTATTCCAACTTTAAGAGAAGTTCCAGCGGATGCAGAAATTACAAGCCACCAATTATTATTGCGTGCTGGTTTTATGCGACAAAATGCAAGCGGAATATATAGTTATTTGCCATTAGCAAAACGAGTTCTGCAAAAAGTTGAACAAATTGTACGAGAAGAAATGGAAAGTGCTGGAGCAGTTGAATTGCTTATGCCTGCGCTACAACAAGCGGAGCTATGGCAAGAATCTGGTAGATGGTATACATATGGACCGGAATTAATGAGACTACACGATCGTAATAATCGTGAATTTGCTTTAGGTGCTACACATGAAGAAGTGATTACCAGTTTAGTTCGTGATGAAGTGAAATCATACAAACGATTACCACTTAATTTATATCAAATTCAAACTAAATTCCGTGATGAGAAACGACCACGTTTCGGCTTGTTACGTGGCAGAGAGTTTATTATGAAGGACGGGTATTCCTTCCATTCTTCAAATGAAAGCTTAGATGAAACATATGATAAAGTGTTCCAAGCATATTCCAACATTTTTTCTCGTTGTGGATTGAATTTCCGCGCAGTTATTGCGGACTCAGGAGCAATGGGCGGCAAAGATACACATGAATTTATGGTTTTATCAGATGTAGGAGAAGATACGATCGCTTACTCAGATACGTCCAATTATGCTGCAAATATCGAAATGGCACCTGCCGTTACTCATTATGAAAAGAGCAATGAATCGTTAAAAGATATGGAAAAAGTACTAACGGAAAATCAAAAAACGATTGCGAATGTATCGAACTTTTTATCTGTCACGGAGCAACAATGTATCAAATCCTTATTATTTAAAGTTGATGAACAATTTGTTCTTGTGCTTGTTCGTGGTGACCATGAAGTAAATGATATTAAACTGAAAAATCTCTATAATGCTGGGACTGTTGAATTGGCTGAGGCTGAAGAAACAATAAAAGTTCTTGGTTGCTCGGTCGGATCTTTGGGACCTGTTGCGGTTTCAGGAGTAGAAGTCATTGCAGACCATGCTATCAAAGAGATTGTCAATGGCGTATGCGGAGCAAATGAAGAGGATTATCATTTTATGAATGTGAACCCTGATCGAGACTTTAGTGTCAATCGCTATGAAGACCTTCGATTTATTAAAGAAGGAGATCCTTCTCCAGATGGACAAGGAAGTATTTTATTTACGAAAGGAATCGAAGTGGGCCATGTGTTTAAGCTAGGGACACGTTATAGTGAAGCGATGAACGCCGTTTACTTAGATGAAAATGGAAAAGCAAAGCCGTTTATCATGGGCTGTTATGGAATCGGCGTTTCAAGAACAATGGCTGCAGTAGCAGAACAATGTAATGACGAAAAAGGACTCATTTGGCCAGTCAGTGTAGCTCCATTTGATCTCCATCTGATTGCGATAAACATGAAAGATGAAAAACAGTCTGATTTAGCTGGAAAATTATATGCTGAGTTTAAACAAAATCGTCTTGCTGTATTATTCGATGATCGAAATGAACGTCCTGGAGTTAAATTTGCTGATAGTGATTTAATCGGTTTACCAATTCGAATAACGGTTGGTAAAAAGGCTAACGAAGGAATCGTAGAAGTCAAGGTACGTAAAACAGGTGAAATGTTTGAAGTTCATTATAGTGAATTATTTGCAAAAATTTCTAGTTTACTATCTACTTTATCCTAAACCTTGGAGTTATCACTTTTAGTGGTAACTCTGTTTTGCACTGTTAAGAAAGCATAAAATTGCAACGCTGGAGAAGTTCGAAGTAGCGGCAATTTTTAGGAAAACAGTATAAGTGCAACTACGCCTCTGTCTTCGCCTTACAGGCTCGCCAATCGGCGAGTTTTCTTTATTTGTGTGCTATAATACCTTTTATATAAAAATGAAAATGACCCTAGAAGTATTAGATAGGAGGAGAGATATCGAAATGAACATTGATTCTGGAAGGATTGAGCGATTTCAGCTCTTACTCCAACAATTACAACTCACTGGAGATGCCATTATGCCGTATTTTTCCAATGCCCAAATTGAAAAATTGGTCATTGAAAAGAAATCAAGAAAATGGCATTTTCATTTTATATTTGAAAAAATTCTACCGTATAATATATTTAGCCAATTTATTCATCAACTTGAATCAACGTTTTCATACATTGCTCATACGTCTTATTCCATAAGGGTATTAGATTCAAATTATACCGAGCAGTTAATTGTTGATTATTGGCAAAATACAATACGCGAAATGGATGGAATTTCTCCCCCACTTGCGAAACTGTTACATGAACAAGTTCCAACATTTCAGGGAAAAAAATTACTCATTAACGTGCATAATGAAATGGAAGCATTATCGATTAAACGTAAATATGTGGAGATTATTTCCAATATCTATGAGCAATTTGGATTTCCACCTCTTGTGATCGAAACGGAAATCTCTACTTCAGAATCTAATCAAGAGTATGAAAAATTCTTAATAGCAAAACAAAAGGAAGATGAAGAACGGGGAATGCAAGCACTTCTTGATATGCAGAAACGAGATGAAAAAGAAGCAAGTGAAGGTCTTGAATATTCTGGGCCACTCGTAATTGGATTAACCATTCGAGATGATGCTGAATACAGAAAGTTAGAGGAAATTGTTGATGAAGAGCGTCGCGTGGCTATAGAAGGCTATGTGTTTTCGGCTGAGACAAAAGAACTTCGCAGTGGTCGAACACTACTTACCTTTAAAATAACGGATTACACGAGCTCCATTCTTGTTAAAATGTTCTCTCGTGACAAGGAAGATGCGGCACTTTTTGGCCTTGTCAAAAAAGGCATGTGGTTAAAGGTACGGGGAAGTATTCAAAATGATACCTTTGTTCGAGATCTTGTCATGATCGGAAATGACATAAATGAATTAAAGGCACCAAGCCGAAAAGATACTGCACCTGATGATCAAAAACGTGTTGAATTGCATTTGCATACTCCAATGAGTCAAATGGATGCAGTCACATCTGTTAGTGCATTAGTCAGTCAAGCAAAAAAATGGGGTCATAAAGCAATAGCACTGACCGATCATGCTGTAGCACAATCATTTCCAGAAGCTTACAACGCCGGAGTAGAAAATGATATAAAAATTTTATATGGGGTAGAAGTGAATCTGGTGGATGATGGTGTACCCATTGCCTATAATTCTGCTCATCGTAAATTAGAAGATGACACATATATTGTGTTTGACGTTGAAACAACGGGGCTTTCTGCGGTTTATGACACGATCATCGAGCTGGCAGCCGTGAAAATTAAAAATGGAGAAATTATCGACCGTTTTGAATCCTTTGCCAATCCGCATCGGCCTCTATCTGCTACGATTATTAATTTAACGAGTATTACAGATGATCTATTGATCAATGCACCAGAAGTTGAAGCTGTATTAAAAAGATTTCATTCTTGGACTGAAGATGCGATACTGGTAGCCCATAATGCCTCTTTTGATATGGGATTCTTAAATGAAGGGTATAAAAAAATTGGCATAGACAAGGCAGAGAATCCAGTAATTGATACTCTAGAATTAGCTCGTTTTCTTTACCCAGAAATGAAGAATCATCGACTAAACACTTTAGCTAAGAAATTAGATGTTGATTTAACCCAGCATCACCGTGCTATTTATGATGCGGAAGCGACAGGGTATTTGTTACTGAAAATGTTAAAAGAAGCTGAGGAAAAAGAGATTCAATTTCACGATCAATTAAATGACAATATGGGGAAAGGAAATGCCTATCAACGAGCAAGACCCTATCATTGTATTTTGTTGGCGCAAACAGATGTAGGGTTGAAAAATTTATTTAAACTTGTATCTATATCTCATATGAACTATTTTTATCGTGTACCAAGAATTCCACGTTCGCAAATTCAAAAATTCCGCGAAGGGATCATTGTTGGATCTGCCTGTGCTAAAGGCGAAGTTTTTGAAGGAATGATGCAAAAAGGCCCAGAAGAAGCAGAGAAGGCTGCTGCTTTTTATGACTATCTTGAAGTGCAGCCAAAAGAAGTTTACCAACATTTAATTGAGTTGGAACTGGTTCGAGATGAAAAGTCGTTAGAAGAAATTATCGGTAATATTGTCAAGTTAGGTGAAAAAATGAATCTTCCAGTTGTCGCAACAGGGAATGTCCATTATTTAAACCCAAATGACAAAATTTATCGTCAAATTCTTATTAATTCTCAAGGCGGGGCAAATCCATTAAACCGACATAAATTACCCGATGTACACTTTAGAACCACAAACGAAATGCTTGATTGCTTTTCATTTCTTGGTAAAGAAAAGGCAAAAGAGATTGTGGTTGAAAATACGAATAAAATTGCTGATATGATCGATGCCATAAAACCAATTAAAGACGATTTATATACACCGAAAATTGAAGGCGCAGAAGATGAAATTCGTAATATGAGTTATATCATGGCCAAACAGATTTATGGTGAAATACTTCCAGAGATTGTTGAGGCTCGATTAGAAAAAGAATTAAAAAGTATTATTGGTCATGGGTTTTCAGTAATTTATCTAATATCACATAAACTAGTAAAGAAATCACTCGATGAAGGATATCTTGTAGGTTCCCGTGGTTCTGTTGGTTCATCCTTAGTAGCAACGATGACAGAGATTACGGAAGTTAATCCATTGCCACCACATTATATTTGTCCTGAGTGTAAGCATTCAGAATTCTTTAATGATGGTTCAGTTGGCTCAGGTTTTGATTTGCCAGATAAAAATTGTCCTAACTGTGGAGCCATTTACAAAAAGGATGGTCAAGATATTCCATTTGAAACATTCCTTGGTTTTAAAGGGGACAAGGTACCGGATATCGACTTAAACTTTTCAGGTGAATATCAGCCTCGTGCCCATGATTATACAAAAGTGTTGTTTGGCGAAGATTATGTTTATCGTGCAGGAACGATTGGTACAGTAGCAGATAAAACAGCTTTCGGTTATGTAAAAGGTTATCAGCAGGATAATAATCTTCAACTTCGTGGAGCAGAAATAGAACGACTTGCTTCGGGGTGTACAGGAGTAAAACGTACAACTGGTCAGCATCCAGGTGGAATTATTGTTATCCCAGACTATATGGATATTTATGATTTTTCTCCTATTCAGTTTCCTGCAGATGATCGAAATTCGGAATGGAGTACCACTCATTTTGATTTCCATTCCATCCATGATAATGTGCTGAAACTTGATATATTAGGCCATGATGATCCTACAGTTATCAGAATGCTACAAGATTTAAGTGGGATTGATCCGAAAACCATTCCAACAGATGATCCTGAAGTGATGAAGATCTATAGCAGCCCTGAATCACTTGGTGTGACAGAAGAACAAATTATGTGTAAAACAGGTACATTAGGGATCCCTGAATTTGGAACGCGCTTTGTACGGCAAATGCTTGAGGACACGAAGCCGACAACATTTTCTGAACTTGTACAAATATCTGGACTTTCGCACGGAACAGACGTATGGCTTGGTAATGCACAAGAACTAATCCAAAATAAAATTTGTACACTTCCTGAAGTAATTGGCTGTCGTGATGATATTATGGTTTATTTAATCTATCAAGGACTTGAACCCTCCCTTGCATTTAAAATTATGGAGTCTGTACGTAAGGGGAAAGGTTTAACAGATGATATGGAAACGGAAATGCGTAAGAATGAAGTACCCGAATGGTATATTGATTCGTGTAAAAAGATAAAATATATGTTTCCAAAGGCGCATGCTGCTGCATATGTACTTATGGCTGTACGGATTGCCTATTTTAAAGTACATCATCCGATTTTGTACTATGCAGCATACTTTACTGTTCGTGCAGAGGATTTTGATATGGAAGTAATGGTAAAAGGGTCTGCTTCAATACGAGCTAAAATAGAAGAGATTAATGGGAAAGGTCTAGATGCGTCTAATAAAGAAAAAAACCTATTAACGGTATTAGAATTAGCATTAGAAATGTGTGAACGTGGTTTTTCCTTTGAAAATATTGATCTTTACCGTTCAAGTGCAAATGAATTTATTATTGATGGGAAATCATTAATACCTCCCTTTAATTCCATTGCGGGACTTGGAACGAATGCAGCTTTAAATATTGTTAAAGCACGTAAACAAGGGGAATTTCTGTCAAAAGAAGATCTTCAACAACGAGGCAAGGTTTCGAAGACCATAATGGAATACTTGGATAATCAGGGCTGTCTTGGATCTCTTCCAGAACAGAACCAACTCTCTCTATTTTAAAGATTGTCTCTGATAAGTATTCCATTTTGTTTTTCGTGATGTCTAGCTGCAGTGGCAAGGGGCTCGAGGTCTTAAGCTGTTTGCATTAAATATTTGGATATGTTATAGTTTTATTGGAAATACTAAGGATAACTCTGGTGAAAAGAGTGGGGAAACCCACTCTTTCGTATTGTGTACGCAAATTTTTTAAGTGATTTTTTCTTTTAGAAATGGTCTTGTTCAAGCAATACGAAAGTTTCGCGCAACTCCTGTGATTCAAGCATCATACAGGAGTTTTCTACATTCATAATTAATTCCTATAAAGTGTAAAGGAGGGATACCGTGAGCAAAGTGATAGAAACAGTCAGTCAAATAGTCACACCTATATTGGATGATATGGGTCTTGAATTAGTTGACATGGAATATGTAAAAGAAGGAAGAGACTGGTTTCTCCGGATTTTTATCGATAAAGAAGCAGGAATTGATATTGAAGAGTGTGGCCTAGTAAGTGAAAGGCTAAGTGAAAAACTGGATGAAGTTGATCCTATTTTACATAATTATTTTCTTGAAGTTTCTTCACCAGGAGCCGAGCGCCCTCTTAAAAAGGCTACTGATTTTGAAAAAGCGATTGGGAAAAATGTATTTATTAAAACGTATGAGCCGATTGATGGTGAAAAGAAATTTGAAGGAATCTTAAATTCTTTTGATGGAATAACTGTCACATTGGAAATGAAAATTAAAACAAGAAAAATAAGTGTAAGCATACCTTATGAAAAGATTGCAAATGCCAGATTGGCAGTTACATTTTCATGATGTAGGAAGTAACTGCTAGAGAAGGGGGAACTTTTATTATGAGCAGTGAATTACAAGATGCCCTGTTGCTACTTGAAAAGGAAAAAGGTATTTCTCGAGATGTTATTGTTGAAGCCATTGAGGCAGCACTCGTTTCAGCTTATCGTCGAAACTTTAATCAAGCTCAGAATGTCCGAATAGATATCAATTTGGGAGTAGGGACGATGCGAGTTTTTGCTCGTAAAGAGGTAGTTGAAGAGGTATTTGACCCTCGTCTTGAAATTTCAATTGAAGATGCACGAGGTATTAATCCTAATTATCAAATAGAAGATATAGTTGAAATAGAAGTAACACCAAAGGATTTTGGGCGTATTGCTGCCCAAACTGCGAAACAAGTTGTTACTCAACGTGTTCGAGAAGCAGAACGAGGTATTATTTATTCGGAATTTATTGATCGAGAAGAAGATATCATGACTGGGATTGTTCAACGACAAGATCCTAAATTCATTTATGTTAGTTTAGGGAAAATTGAAGCCATACTTCCAAGTAATGAACAAATGCCTAATGAGAGATATAAACCACATGATCGAATAAAAGTTTTTTTAACTAAGGTTGAAAAAACAACAAAAGGTCCACAAATATTTGTTTCCCGAACACATCCAGGTCTTTTAAAACGATTATTTGAGATAGAAGTACCAGAAATTTATGATGGAACCGTTGAGATTAAGTCCGTTGCACGTGAAGCTGGCGATCGCTCGAAAATTTCCGTTCATTCTGATAATACTGAAGTAGATCCAGTTGGATCATGTGTTGGTCCTAAAGGAACAAGAGTACAAGCTGTTGTGAATGAGTTAAAAGGTGAAAAAATTGATATTGTGGAATGGTCAGCAGATCCAGTTGAATTTGTTGCTAATGCATTAAGTCCTTCAAAAGTCCTTGATGTAATTGTTAATGAAGATGATAAAGCAACAACAGTTGTCGTGCCAGATTATCAACTTTCTTTAGCTATTGGAAAAAGAGGCCAAAATGCACGATTAGCTGCAAAGTTAACGGGTTGGAAAATAGATATTAAATCTGAAACAGATGCGCGTGAAGCAGGTATATTTCCACGTGAAGAAACATTATTAACCTACCAAAAAGAAGAAGATACTGAAAATGATATGGACTTTGAGCTCAATGAAGGGTTATTTGATTAATTGGGAGGGATGATGATGAACAATCGTAAAAAAGTTCCTTTGCGTAAATGTATCGTAACTGGTGAAATGAAGCCAAAAAAAGAACTTGTTCGCATCGTTCGCTCAAAGGAAGGCGAAGTATCCATCGATTTAACTGGGAAAAAATCCGGTCGAGGTGCATACTTGTCTTTGGATAAAGAAACAGTAATGACAGCAAAAAAGAAAAATGTATTAGCTAACCATTTACAAGTTTCTATTGATCTTTCCATATATGATGAGCTATTACAGCTAATTGAAAAGGAGAATCTATTTTCCTGATGAATGTAAATCAATGGGTATCATTACTTGGGTTAGCCAATCGAGCGCGGAAAATTATATCGGGTGAAGAGTTATCCTTAAAGGAAATTAGAAGCGGAAAAGCAAAGCTTGTTCTGCTATCTAAAGATGCTTCTACCAATACCGTTAAGAAAATAACGGATAAATGCAAATCCTACGATGTACCATTTAGAATGATTGAAAATCGTGAAGTGCTTGGGCATGCTATTGGAAAAGACGCTCGAGTGGTTGTCGCTGTTTTAGATGGAGGATTTGCAAAAAAACTGTTAACGCTGCTCGATTAATATCAGCGGGGGTGAAAGTATGAGTAAAATGCGTGTGTATGAATATGCAAAAAAGTTAAACCTTTCAAGTAAAGAAGTTATTATAAAATTAAAAGAAATGAATATAGAGGTTTCTAATCATATGACAACAATTGAAGATGATGCGGTGAAAAAATTGGATAATATTTATCAAAATAAAGCTAATAACAAACCACAGAGCAATCAGCAACAGGTTGCAGCAAAACCACAACAATCCGCTCCAAAACAAGCCCAGCCAAATTCTCAAACGAATGAAGCTAAACAACCTGAAGTACGAGCAAAGGAAGCAGTAAAAACGGCACCCAAAAAACCTGTTCAACAAGCACAGTCTAATCAAAAGGGCGGTTTTAATAATCGCAATAAAGGTAAGAACAATAATAATCAAAATAGAAACAAAAATAATCAAAATAAAGGCAAACAACAACCAGTACAGCCACAAATCAAACAAGAAAAAGAACTTCCAGCAAAAATCACGTTTAGTGAATCTTTAACGGTTGCAGAATTAGGTAAAAAGCTACATCGTGAACCATCTGAAATTATTAAAAAACTCTTTTTACTTGGTGTAATGGCAACAATCAATCAAGAATTAGATAAAGATGCCATTGAGTTAATTGCCAGTGAATACGGAGTTGAAGTAGAAGAAGAAATTAAAATTGATACAACTGATCTTGAAGTGTACTTCGCTGAAGAAGATGAAGCGAATTTAGTTGAAAGACCGTCTGTTGTTACCATTATGGGCCATGTTGACCATGGGAAAACAACTCTACTTGACTCCATTCGTAATACAAAAGTAACCGCAGGTGAAGCGGGTGGAATTACGCAGCATATCGGTGCCTATCAAGTCGTTAGTAAATGATAAAAAAATTACGTTCTTGGATACACCTGGACATGCTGCGTTTACAACGATGCGTGCAAGAGGTGCAAAAGTCACGGATATTACCATTCTTGTCGTTGCTGCAGATGACGGTGTGATGCCACAAACAATTGAAGCAATTAACCATGCAAAAGCAGCTGAAGTTCCAATTATTGTTGCAGTTAATAAAATAGATAAACCTGCTGCAAATCCTGAACGTGTTATGCAAGAATTAACCGAACAGGGTCTAGTTCCAGAAGCATGGGGTGGGGAAACCATATTTGTCCCTCTTTCCGCAAAAACTGGAGAAGGTATTGATTCGCTACTTGAAATGATTCTTTTAGTGGGTGAAGTAGAAGAGTATAAAGCAAATCCAAATCGAAAAGCTGTAGGTTCAGTTATTGAAGCACGTTTGGATAAAGGTCGCGGCTCTGTAGCGACGCTTACTTGTACAAAATGGTACACTGAAGATTGGAGACCCAATCGTTGTGGGAAATACCTTTGGACGTGTCCGTGCTATGGTGAATGATTTAGGTCGACGTGTGAAGGAAGCGGGACCATCGACACCAGTTGAAATCACTGGATTAAATGATGTTCCACAAGCGGGTGATCGTTTTGTTGTCTTTGATGATGAAAAAACAGCTCGTCAAGTGGGAGAAGCGAGAGCAACAACCGCTATTCAAGCGCAACGTAATGTGAATACTAGAGTGAGTTTAGATAACTTATTTGAACACATGAAACAAGGTGAAATGAAAGATCTAAACATTATCATTAAAGCCGATGTTCAAGGTTCTGCTGAAGCACTTGCAGCTTCTCTACACAAAATTGATGTAGAGGGTGTTAACATCAAAATTATCCATTCAGCTGCTGGTGCGATTAATGAATCAGATATTACCCTTGCAGCAGCTTCAAATGCAATTGTTATCGGCTTTAATGTTCGTCCAGATAATAATGCCAAACGTGCAGCAGAGGCAGAAGATGTTGATATCCGTTTACATCGCATTATCTATAAAGTGATTGAAGAAATTGAAGCAGCAATGAAAGGAATGCTTGATCCAGAATTCGAAGAAAAAGTTATTGGTCAAGCTGAAGTTCGTCAAACCTTTAAAGTATCCAAAGTTGGGACCATTGCTGGTTGCTATGTAATAGATGGAAAAATTACCCGTGATAGCAGCATTCGTCTAATTCGTGATGGAATTGTTATTTTTGAAGGCGAGATTGATGATTTAAAACGCTTTAAAGATGATGCTAAAGAAGTTGCCCAAGGTTATGAATGTGGGATCACGATTAAAAACTTTAAAGATGTTAAAGAAAGTGATGTAATTGAAGCATATATTATGGAAGAAGTGGTACGTTAATGATAGTTGGCTTAGCAGCCTGCGAATTTTTGATTTACGATTCCCATTCCTTAAAAGAGAAACGGGCAGTGTTACAACGAGTCATGACGCGATTAAAACAAAAGCATAATGTGTCAGTTGCTGAAGTCGATTTTCAGGACATGTGGCAAAGAACAAAGATCGCTATTGCTGTCGTTTCTTCTGCTCGTGTTTCAGCTGAAATTGAATTACAACATGCTATTAAGTTTCTTGATTCATTTCCAGAAATGGAACGAACGATCACCGACATAGATTGGCTTTAATAAACGAGGTGAGATTATGAGCGTGAGAGCAAATCGAGTAGGAGAACAAATGAAAAAGGAGCTCGGTGAAATTATCGGGCGAAAAATAAAGGACCCACGTATTGGTTTTGTGACTGTAACAGATGTACAAGTTACAGGTGACCTGCAGCAAGCAACGGTATATATATCGGTGTTAGGTGATGAAAAAAAGAGGGAAAATACGTTATTAGGGCTTGCAAAGGCGAAAGGATTCATCCGGTCAGAAATAGGGCAACGAATTCGCTTACGGAAAACTCCGGAAATATTATTTGAATTTGATGAATCGATTGATTATGGAAATAAGATAGATGTCTTACTCCATCAAATCCATCGTGAAGAACAAGCAAAAGAACAGGATGAATAATTTTATCCCGGTTTAACAGCCTGTAAAACCCCCACTGATGGAAGTTTTCTTTATTTAGAATTTTCTCTTCTTAAGAAGAGAATAATAACAAGAAACAATAGAGCCGAGAAATGGATAGACGAATGTCTATCCATTTTTTAAAGTTACTTATTACAATCTATACATATTGAATTTATATATTAAGCCTACTGTAGAGAGTGAGGACTTATTAGCATGGAAGGAATTATACCACTTTATAAACCTAAGGGTATGACATCGCATGATTGTGTCTTTAAACTACGTAAAATATTAAAAATGAAAAGAATTGGACATACGGGTACTTTGGATCCTGACGTTACAGGGGTATTGCCCATTTGTATTGGTAAAGCCACAAAGGTAGCTGAATACATAACTGATGCAGGAAAGACGTATGAAGGAGAAGTAACATTAGGGTTCTCCACTACCACCGAGGATGCTTCAGGTGAAGTCGTAGAAACAAGAAAAGTTGACCGTGTGATTTCAAAAAGTGAAATTATTGAGATGCTTCATACATTCACTGGAACGATTCGTCAAACCCCTCCGATGTTTTCCGCAGTAAAAGTAAATGGAAAAAGACTTTATGAATATGCTAGGCAGGGAATTGAAATTGAACGTCCAACGCGTCTTGTCACTATTTATTCAATAGAACTTCTTGATGAAAGCTTAAACAATGGAGAAACCACTTCATTCCGCTTTCGAGTTGCATGTAGCAAAGGTACCTATATTCGAACTTTAGCTGTTATGATTGGGGAGGCTTTAGGATTCCCTGCACATATGTCAGAGTTAAGTCGAATAAAGTCTGCTACCTTCTCTCTTTCTGATTGTTTTACATTGGAAGAGATTGAAACAAGAATGTTAGATGGCTCCATAACAGATATTCTCTACCCTATTGAGACGGCTTTGTCTCATTTGCCGAAATATGTGATTAATGATAAAATAACGGAGAAAGTGAAAAATGGTGCTGTTTTACCGATTCCAGATCAATTTAAGAAAGAAGATCATTTGCTCGTTCTTGAATCGGAAGATGGGAAAGCATTGGCCATTTATATTCATCATCCAGAAAAGCCAGGTATGATGAAGCCATCGAAAGTACTAAGATCTGTATGAGTAAGAAATGCCGTTTAGAAAAGGTGAGATATAAAGTGGAAGTATTTTATCTAAATCATCCGCATCATATGCAACGAGATGAATTACCGCCATTAGTTATGGCATTAGGTTTTTTTGACGGTGTACATCTTGGACATCAAAAAGTGATAATAAGTGCAAAGAAAATGGCAGAAGAAAATGGGTATAAGAGTGCTGTTATGTCGTTTAATCCACATCCTTCTGTTGTACTTGGGAAAAGCGTTCAACATGTAGAATATATTACCCCGCTTAAAGAAAAAATTAGAATATTGAGCAATCTTGGCATAGATTATTTTTTTATTATTCAATTTTACAGAAGATTTTGCTCAATTATTGCCACAAGAATTTATTGATCATTATTTAATTGACTTAAATGTAAAACATGTTGTTGCAGGATTTGACTATTCATATGGACGGATGGGAAAAGGGACCATGGAAACAATGCTTTTTCATTCTAGAAATCAATTTACTTTTTCAGTCATTGGAAAATTGAAATATGGTGAAGAAAAAATTAGTTCAACTTCTATTAGAGCTTGCATTCATAATGGAGAAATGGAAAAGATAACGAAATTTCTTGGTCGGTTTTATACAACCATTGGTGAAGTCATTCATGGTGAGAAAAGAGGAAGAACGATTGGATTTCCGACAGCTAATGTTGATATTTATGACGATTATTTATCACCTCCAACAGGTGTTTATGCTGTAAGGTTAATCAGGACTTCCTCGAATCAAATCTATGAAGGTGTCTGTAATGTTGGGTTATAAACCAACTTTTCATAAGGAAAAGTCTGGTAAACCATCTATTGAGGTATTTATATTTGACTTTCAAGGTGAAATATATGGAGAAAATGTAGTAGTAGAATGGCATCGACGGCTTAGAAGTGAACAAAAATTCTCTGGTGTTGAAGAATTGATCGCACAAATTGATAGAGATAAGCAGAATGCCCATGAATACTTTGAAAAATGTATGATAGATACTTGCATTTTATAATAAAAAGTTGTATTCTTATTAACGTATCAAAATAACCTTTGCTTGGCAGAGCGACTCACCGACGCATGCTCAGTAAATGGGGATTTGAAATTTAGGAGGTGAAGCAGGATGGCAATTACTCAAGAACGTAAAAATGAATTAATTAATGAGTACAAAGTACACGATACTGATACTGGATCTCCAGAAGTTCAAATCGCTGTCCTTACAGAAAACATTAACAATTTGAATGAGCATTTACGTACTCATAAGAAAGATCATCATTCACGTCGTGGTCTTTTGAAAATGGTTGGTAAACGTCGTAATTTATTAACTTACCTACGTAACAAAGATGTTCAACGTTACCGTGTGTTAATTAACAAACTTGGTTTACGTAGATAGTTGATAAAAAGCGGGATTATTTCCCGCTTTTTTGTTAGCAAAAAAATACATAGCAATAGTTTGTGATTTTGAAAATATATATTTAATATACACTAATGTATACGTATATTCAAATTGTGTACTTTTATTAGAATAATGATATATGGGTATTTTACAAAAAAGCTTAAATTTTTGGGAAACGGTACATAATATTAGTAATTATGTTCTTAACTAAAGCAATTAAATGTTTGCTTCCATATACAGAATCAGTATGTGCGAATCCACAGAAAATAGGTTTCGCAATTCTTAATGTAATATAGGTAGAGAGGGGTTTTAATTGAATGGGACAAGATAAACATGTTTATTCAATCGATTGGGCCGGACGTAAATTAACAGTTGAAATTGGACAATTAGCCAAGCAAGCCAATGGGGCTGTGTTAGTTCGTTACGGTGATACAGCTGTATTAAGTACAGCAACAGCATCAAAGGAACCGAAAAATGTCGATTTCTTTCCGTTAACAGTAAACTATGAAGAAAAATTATATGCAGTTGGGAAAATTCCTGGTGGATTTATTAAACGAGAAGGACGTCCAAGTGAAAAAGCTATTTTAGCAAGTCGATTGATTGACCGTCCAATTCGTCCAATGTTTCCAGATGGATTCCGTAATGATGTGCAATGTATTAGTATGGTCATGAGTGTAGAACAGGATTGTTCTTCAGAAATGGCTGCTATGTTAGGGTCTTCATTGGCGCTATCTGTTTCAGATATTCCATTTGATGGTCCAATTGCTGGTGTTGTTGTTGGTCGCATTGATGGTCAATTTGTGATCAACCCTACTGTTGAACAAATGGAACGAAGCGACATTGATTTAACGGTTGCAGGTAACAAAGATGCGATTAACATGGTTGAAGCAGGAGCAAAAGAAGTACCTGAAGAAATAATGTTAGAAGCCATTATGTTTGGACATGAGGAAATTAAAAAACTCATTGCTTTCCAAGAAAAAATTGCAGCTGAAATTGGCAAAGAAAAAATGGAAGTGAAATTGTATCAAGTTGATGTTGAACTTGAGGCAGAAGTGAAATCAATGTGTTTGGCTGAACTTAACAAAGCGGTTCAAGTTCAAGAAAAACATGCTCGTGAAGATGCGATTACAGAAGTTAAGAATAGTGTTCTAGCTCATTATGATGAGCAAGAAGCAGATGATGACAAGCTTAAGAATGTAAAAGAAATTTTAAATAAATTAGTAAAAGAAGAAGTACGTCGTTTAATTACAGAGGAAAAAGTACGTCCTGATGGTCGTAACCCAGATGAAATTAGACCGCTATCTTCTGAAGTTGGCTATGCTACCACGTACACATGGATCAGGACTATTTACACGTGGACAAACTCAAGCCCTTTCGATTTGTACATTAGGTGCACTAGGAGATGTTCAAATTCTTGATGGTCTAGGAACAGAAGAATCAAAACGTTTTATGCATCATTATAACTTCCCTCATTTTAGTGTTGGGGAAACAGGACCATTACGTGGACCAGGTCGTCGTGAAATCGGTCATGGTGCCCTAGGTGAAAGAGCACTTTTTCCAGTTATTCCAGATGAAAAAGATTTCCCTTATACAATTCGCTTGTAGCTGAAGTATTGGAATCCAATGGATCTACTTCACAAGCGAGTATTTGTGCGGGTACATTGGCAATGATGGATGCAGGTGTACCACTTAAAGCACCTGTAGCTGGTATTGCAATGGGACTAGTTAAATCAGGAGATTATTACACCATTTTAACAGATATTCAAGGGATGGAAGATCACCTTGGGGATATGGACTTTAAAGTTGCAGGTACATCAAAAGGTGTAACAGCTCTACAAATGGATATAAAAATCGATGGTCTATCTCGTGAGATTTTAGAAGAAGCATTGCAACAAGCGAAAAAAGGACGTATGCAAATTCTAGAATCCATGCTTGCAACAATTAATCAACCACGCGAAGAATTATCAGAGTTTGCTCCAAAAATCTTAACAATGAACATTAATCCAGATAAAATTCGTGATGTTATTGGACCAAGCGGAAAACAAATCAATAAGATTATTGAAGAAACTGGCGTTAAAATTGATATTGAGCAAGATGGAACTGTATTTATCTCATCAACTAATGAAGAAATGAATGAAAAAGCTAAACATATTATTGAAGATATTGTCCGTGAAGTGGTAGTTGGACAATTGTACCTTGGAAAAGTAAAACGAATTGAAAAATTCGGTGCGTTTGTTGAAATCTTCCAGGGGAAAGACGGACTTAGTTCACATCTCCGAACTTGCTGAAGAACGTGTTGGCAAAGTTGAGGATGTTGTCAAACTGGGTGATGAAATGCTTGTAAAAGTAATGGAAGTTGATAAACAAGGTCGAGTGAACTTATCTCGTAAAGCTGTTATAAAAGAACAACGTCAACAAGAGGAAAGTACTCAAAAATAAAAAGTCAGGGTGAATCCCTGGCTTTTTTATCTTCATAGCAACCGTTTTATTTGAAAAATCATAATGAAAAAATGGCAATCGTTCTACCTTGTCCTCCTCTCTCATATTTTGTATAAGGGGGGCATGAACGATGAAAAAAATGATCACTTTTGGATTTGTATTCTTAATTGCCTTTATGGTAGTAAGTAATCCACTAACAAATGAATATATCAGCGAAGTAAAAATGAGTTCAGTAATGGTAATGAAACAAGGTGATTCCCTTTACAATGAAATCGCTGAGAAAGCAGATCAGTATAATATTCCTGCTATTGATGCAAAAATCGATCCTATATGGAAGGCGATTCCTGGTTATAATGGACATATGGTGGATGTTGAGGCCTCCTATAAGAAAATGAAGAAAACGGGTCAATTTGATGAGAATATGCTGGTATTTAAGCAAGTAAAACCGAATATTCATTTGGAAGACCTACCTCCTGCTCCAATTTATAAAGGAAATCCTGAAAAGCCAATGGTTAGCTTTATCATAAATGTTGCTTGGGGGAACGAATATCTTTCCGATATGTTAGCCACTTTGAAACAACATCATGTAACGGCTACTTTTTTCCTTGAAGGAAGATGGGCACAAAAATATCCTGAACTTGCCCAGATGATAACAGATGCAGGTCATGAGGTTGGAAATCACTCTTTTACCCATCCTGATATGAAGAATCTGTCTACTGTGCAAATACAGCAAGAAATCACAAAAACCAATGGAGTGATAAAAGCGACAACTGGATCTATTCCAAAATGGTTTGCTCCTCCAAGTGGTAGTTTTAAAGATGAAGTAGTAAAAATAGCTTCTAATGAAGAGATGGGTACGATTATGTGGAGTGTTGATACGATTGATTGGCAGAAACCCACACCGGATGTATTAATCCAGAGAGTAATGAGTAAAGTTCATAATGGTGCGATCATACTTATGCATCCAACTGCAGCAACTGCTCAATCTTTAGAACAGCTCATCCTACAAATTAAGAATAAAAAGCTACAAATAAATACAGTATCCAATTTATTAAGTGAGGAACGAATCCTTAATTCACTTCCACATAGATCAAATGACAACAATCCAAGTAATTAAGTTATAGGATAAAGACAAGATTTTGGAAAAAAGTAATGATATAGTATATACTAACTTCGAATAGTGAATAAATAATTTATGCAAAATGCAGCTTTGTATAATAACAGGAGGGGATTATTTGATAAAGAAATATACTTGTCAAAATGGTGTAAGAGTTGTACTTGAAAATATTCCAACCGTTCGTTCTGTTGCAATCGGTATATGGATTGGGACAGGTTCACGATATGAGACATCTGACAATAATGGCATTTCTCACTTTTTAGAGCATATGTTTTTTAAGGGAACAAAAACGAAAAATGCAAAAGAAATTGCTGAAGCTTTTGATAGTATTGGTGGACAAGTAAATGCATTTACTTCTAAAGAATATACTTGTTATTACGCAAAAGTACTTGATAATCATTCTCAGTTTGCATTAGAAGTATTAGCAGATATGTTTTTTAATTCAACTTTTGAAGAAGAAGAATTAGTAAAAGAAAAGAATGTTGTTTATGAAGAGATCAAAATGTATGAAGATACGCCTGATGATATCGTTCATGATCTTTTAAGTAAAGCAATATATGAAAATCATTCGCTTGGCTACCCCATATTAGGTACTGAAGAAACCTTGTCTACATTTACTGGAGATACGCTAAAAGAGTATATGCATAATATGTATATACCTGAACAGGTAGTGGTTTCTATTGCTGGAAATATATCTGAATCATTTATTAAACAAGTTGAAGCACTATTTGGATCATATGAGGGCGGGAAAAGGGAAAAAGTTGAAGAAACACCAATTTTCCATATGAAACAAATTTCTCGCAAAAAAGAAACTGAACAAGCGCATCTTTGCCTTGGTTTTGAAGGTTTGCAAGTTGGACATAAAGATATTTATAGTTTAATCACATTAAATAATATTCTAGGTGGCAGTATGAGTAGTCGTTTGTTTCAAGATGTTCGTGAACAAAGAGGGCTGGCATACTCGATCTTCTCTTATCATTCTGCATTTGAAGATAATGGGATTGTAACGATATATGGTGGGACAGGGGCAAAACAACTTGATTTATTATTTGAAACCATTCAAGAAACACTTACTGTCTTAAAACGAGATGGTATTACTGAAAAAGAATTACTAAATAGTAAAGAACAGCTTAAAGGAAGCTTGATGCTAAGTCTTGAAAGTACGAATAGTCGTATGAGCCGTAATGGGAAAAATGAATTGTTGCTTGGACAACATCGTTCACTTGACGATATTATTGAGCTAATTGATTCAGTGACAAAGCAAAATGTTGATGAAATGGCATATAAAGTATTCACAGATGAATATTCAGTTTCACTAGTTAGTCCAGATGGAGTACTACCAAAAAGAAAATAAAGAGAACAGTCTGTGAAAAGCAGGCTGTTTTTGCTTTTTAGAAGTCTAAACCCAATTGGATTCTAGTAAGAATAAAAGGAGGACAATAAATGAAGTGGAGATGAGGAACTTTGAGATTAAGTGAATTAAGTGGAAAAGAGATTGTGGATATAAATCAGGCGGTGCGTTTAGGTGTACTTGGTCAAACAGATCTAGAAATAAATGAACAGAATGGTCAAATTGAAGCTATGCTCATACCAACTTTAAAATGGTTTGGAATGAAAAGACATGGTGGGGAAATTCGAGTTGAGTGGACGCAAATAAAGAAAATTGGCAATGATATGATGATTATTGACATGGTGCCTAATGGAGATGAATAAGGACAAAGGTGATTACTGTTAAACTTGCACACATACAGAAGGATTATTAAAAGAGTAGAATAACAAAAAGATGATTCCTATTATTAACTAGGGGTCATTTTTTTATTTAAAGAACAGAAAATATAACTTTTTGAAGTTAGATAGATGTCTTGCTCCAGCGCTTTTCTTTTTGCTCCTTTCGAATTTATATACAAGGGGATTACGTCAGTGCGTCACCTATTGGGTGAATGCTACATATGATGTTGAAGTAGTTCTTCAGTATAAGTTTTGTAGTCGCTTGACATAAGGCTAAGTTAAACGTGCAAATGGAACATCTATTATGATTGTCATGATCTTAGAAACCAAATAGAAATGACAAAATAAAAGTTCATCCAAAATATGGATTGATTTTAACCTAGCCACTAAGAAAAGAAGGTGAATATTTCATGCTGACAAATATGCAAATTGCAGTAATCGGCGGTGATGCAAGACAGCTCGAAATAATCCGTAAATTAATAGAGATGGATGCAAAGCTATCTTTAATTGGCTTTGAACAGCTCGACCACGCTTTTTCAGGAGCCACGAAAGAAAAAATTACGGAGATTAATTTTTCTCAAATAGATGCCATCATACTGCCGGTGGCTGGCACAAGTCTTGAAGGTCAAGTGGATTCAATATTTTCAAATGAGAAAGTTGTTCTATTAGAAGAGATGCTACGAAATACTCCACCTCATTGTGTTATTTTTTCTGGTATAACAAATGCCTATCTAACTGGGATTACAGATGGTGCAAACAGAAAATTAGTTCAACTGTTCAAACGGGATGATGTAGCCATTTATAACTCAATTCCCACTGTGGAGGGCACGATCATGATGGCCATTCAGCATACGGATTTTACGATTCATGGTTCTAATGTCGCTGTACTAGGATTAGGTAGAGTAGGCATGAGTGTAGCGAGAACGTTTCATTTATTAGGATCTAAAGTAACGGTAGGTGCAAGAAAAACAGCACATATAGCTCGAATTGTAGAAATGGGATTAACACCTTTTCATTTAGATGAAATTACGCATTGGGTAAAAAATACAGATATTTGTATTAATACGATTCCATTTCCAATTGTAACGGCATCTGTTATTTCGAAAATGCCTACCCATACACTCATTATTGATCTAGCATCAAAGCCAGGTGGGACTGATTTTCGTTATGCTGAAAAAAGAGGTATTAAAGCATTATTAGCTCCAAGTCTTCCTGGGATCGTAGCCCCAAAAACAGCAGGAAATATACTTGCAAATGTTCTTTCTCAACTACTTCAAGATGATTTTGATAAGCGAAAGGAGACAAAATCATGAGTTTAAATGGAAAACGTATTGGTTTTGGTTTAACAGGATCACATTGCACATATGACGCTGTTTTTCCTGAAATTGAAAAGTTAGTTAAAGCAGGAGCGGAGGTTCTTCCAGTTGTGACATATACTGTGAAGAGTACAGAAACCAGGTTTGGCAATGGAGAAGATTGGATTGAAAGAATTGAAGACTGTAACAGGAAATAAAGCAATTGATTCAATTGTAAATGCTGAACCACTTGGCCCTAAAATCCCTCTAGATTGCATGGTTATTGCCCCAATAACGGGAAGTTCTATGAGTAAGTTTGCGAATGCAATGACAGACTCTCCTGTATTAATGGCAGCTAAAGCAACATTAAGAAATCAAAAACCTGTTGTATTGGGAATTTCAACGAATGATGCATTAGGATTAAATGGAGTTAATTTAATGAGATTAATGGCAACTAAAAATATATATTTTATCCCCTTTGGTCAGGATGATCCAATTAAAAAACCGAATTCAATGGTTGCTCGTATGACTATGTTATCTGAAGCGATTGAATCAGCAATAATTGGAAAACAGTTACAACCTGTAATTGTAGAAAGATATAAAGACGGAAATTAGTTTTTCAGAAAAAGTATGTTGGTTTAGTGATTGAATGTGTTAAAATAAATGTTAATATAATAGAAAGATGGCGATAGGTTAAAGATAAACCGCGCCTTCTTTTGTATGAAGGTATTTGGAAGAATGCCAAAAATAAAGTAGTAGTCAATAATAATTGATTAATCTAGAAATGAAAAGCAACTTTACAATGGTAAGAAAAGAGAAAGTTGTTAAAGTAATTTCCAGAAATAAAAGTGATTTTTTTACCGATTGAAAGGGGAACAACAGATGACGCAGAAATCAGGATTTCATGTAGCAGTAGTCGGAGCAACAGGGGCAGTAGGACAACAAATTATCAAAACATTGGAGAATAGAGAATTTCCGATCTCTCAACTAATCGTTATTATCTTCCGCACGTTCAGCAGGTATAAAAGTACAAGTAAATGGGACTGAATATACAGTTCAAGAAGCAAAACCGGAAAGTTTTAAGGGAGTAGATATTGCTTTATTCAGTGCTGGTGGTAGTGTATCAAAAGAACTTGCACCACATGCAGTAAAACATGGGGCCATTGTAGTGGATAATACCAGTGCTTTCAGAATGGATGAAAATGTTCCGCTTGTTGTACCAGAAGTGAACGAAAAGGATCTTCTGAAACATAATGGAATTATTGCAAATCCAAATTGTTCTACAATCCAAATGGTTGTAGCACTTGAACCAATCCGTAAAAAGTACGGGTTGAATAAAATAATCGTATCAACCTATCAGGCGGTTTCAGGTTCTGGTGTAGTTGCTGTGAAGGAATTGGAAGAACAGACTCAATCGATCTTAAATGGTGAAGAATTTGAACCATCGATCCTACCTGTAAAAGGCGATAAAAAACATTATCAAATTGCCTTCAATGCGATTCCACAAATTGATTTATTTCAAGAAAATGGTTTCACTTATGAAGAGATGAAAATGATTAATGAAACAAAAAAAATCATGCATGAACCAAAATTGAGTGTAGCTGCAACGTGTGTTCGCATTCCAATAGCAGTTGGTCATTCTGAATCTGTTTATATTAAAGTTGATCAGGCTGGTGTATCTGCAGAGGATCTGAAGAATATTCTAAAAGACGCACCAGGAGTTGTTTTACAAGATGATCCAAATAATCAAGTATATCCAATGCCTGCTGATTGCGTTGGAAGTAATGATGTATTTGTCGGACGTATTCGTAAAGATTTAGATGTAGAAAAAGGCTTCCATTTATGGGTTGTTTCTGACAACTTATTAAAAGGAGCAGCTTGGAATTCTGTACAAATAGCAGAAAGCTTAGTTAAACTTGGTTTAGTAAAATAATTCCAATTTTCTTTTTGCATTGCGCCATGTTAGTACGATGTTGTTTTATATCTTTTTTGACTCATCCGATTGATGTGTACGATTCATGATCACATCTAAGATGAGTCAAAAATCAAAATGAATAGATAACAAGGTCTTACAAAGGGTAAAAAGTATTTAGTGTACCTTTAGGACGAAATGTGTTTATATTATGTATCTGGTTTTGGACACTTAATGGAGAAGAATCACATCTAGAAGAATAGTCAAAATATGAAAAAGTTCATTCCATTAATGGATTTTAGAGGTGCGACAATGAAAATAATCGTCCAAAAGTACGGTGGGACATCTGTTCGTGATGAGGGGAGCCGACAACATGCAAAAAAACATATTCAATTTGCGTTGGCTGATCAATATAAAATAGTTGTCGTTGTTTCAGCTATGGGTCGTAAGGGAGATCCATATGCTACAGATACACTATTTTCACTTATCAATGGCTCAAAGAGTTCAATAAGTAAGCGTGAAACGGATTTATTATTATCATGCGGTGAGATTATTTCAAGTATTGTTTTTACAGATATGTTATTGCAAGCAGGTATAAAAGCGACATCATTGACTGGAGCACAGGCAGGTTTTTGTACAAATGATGATCATACAAATGCAAAAATAGTAGAAATGAATTGTGAGAGACTGTTGGATGCCTTGGAGACAAATGATGTTGTCGTTGTAGCAGGGTTTCAAGGGCAAGCGAAGAATGGAGACGTAACAACGATCGGTAGAGGTGGCAGCGATACATCGGCGGCTGCACTTGGAGCAGCTTTGAATGCAGAGTCAATTGATATCTTTACTGATGTGGATGGCATCATGACTGCAGACCCGCGAATTGCGGATCATGCAAGGCCATTGTCTTTTGTTACCTATACGGAAGTTTGCAATATGGCATATCAAGGTGCAAAGGTGATTCACCCACGTGCTGTAGAAATTGCTATGCAAGCAAAAGTACCTATTCGTATTCGTTCAACTTATTCTGATAATCCTGGTACATTAGTAACGATGGCTTCACATTTGGAAAAGGGAAACATGATTAAAGAGCGAATGATAACTGGAATTGCCCATTTATCCAATATTACTCAAATTAAAGTGTTTGCAAAAAAAAATCAATATGATTTGCAGTCCGAAGTTTTTAAGGCAATGGCCAATGAAAGTATTAGTGTGGACTTTATTAATATTTCTCCGAACCAAGTAATCTACACCGTTACAGAAGAAATGGCAAAAAAGGCTATTTCTATTCTTCATAGTCTTGGTTACGAGCCATCTATTGAACATGATTGCGCCAAGGTATCTGTTGTTGGAGCAGGCATGGCAGGTGTTCCTGGTGTAACGTCTAAAATAGTGGGAGCCTTATCGGAAAATGGTATTCGGATCCTACAATCTGCTGATAGCCATACAACGATTTGGGTACTCATTAAACAAGCAGATTTGGCAACTGCAGTTAATTCACTGCATGATGCGTTTGAACTTGAAAAAGAATAGTTAAATATAAAATAGATCGGATTTATGATTTTGAAGGAGTGGTCTTATGGCTTTTTTTGGTCGAGTTGCAACAGCAATGGTAACCCCATTTGATAGTAAAGGACATATTGATTTTTTAAAGACAACTCAACTCGTTAATTATTTAATTGAAAATGGTACTGAAGCTCTAGTTGTGGCAGGAACGACTGGGGAGTCTCCTACGTTATCAAAAGAAGAAAAAATTGCTTTATTTGAACATGTTGTTAAAGTAGTTGATAAACGTGTTCGAGTTATTGCAGGTACTGGCAACTATAATACTTATGCATCAATGGAACTAACCAAAAAGGCTGAACAAATTGGTGTAGATGGTATTATGATTGTTGCCCCGTACTATAATAAGCCTAACCAAGAAGGGCTTTACCAGCATTTTAAAGCTATTGCGGAGATAACGACTTTACCTATCCTTTTATATAATATTCCAGGTCGATCGGTTGTAAATATTGAACCAGAAACAATTATTAGACTCTCGAAAATTAGCAATATTGTCGCAGTAAAAGAAGCTAGCGGTAATTTGAATAATATGACGAAAATAATTGCTAATACATCGGATGATTTTGAGCTTTATACAGGTGATGATGGGGTTACGCTTCCAGTACTTTCAATTGGTGGTGTAGGAGTTATTTCTGTAGCATCCCATGTGATTGGAAATGAAATGCAGGAAATGATTACTAAGTTTTTAAAAGGGGATATTTATGGTGCAGCAAAGCTCCATCAACAACTTTTGCCCATCATGGAAGAATTATTTAAAGCTCCGAACCCAGTACCAGTAAAAACTGCATTACAATTAAAAGGTTTAGATGTAGGATCTGTTCGACTTCCTCTTGTTCCTTTAACGGAAGAAGAAAGAGCCCGCTTGTCAAGTCTTTTGATAGAATGCTAACAAAAAAGAAACCCACAGATTTATCTTGGGTTTCTTTTTTGTATGTTCTCGGCTTAATCTTGCGGTGTGCAGGAGGCGGTTCATGCAGACCTTGCCATAAGGGTTTTTCTTTTGGTTTAGCCCCTAGAAAAACCAATTAGGTTTTGCGTGAGGAGACGTGGCGATTTTAGTCAACATTCCTCGGGATCAAGACATTTCCGTATTTAGTGGTTGTAATGGTTTTCTTAATTCAAGTATAATAAGAATAACTGATTTAGGTCGGAATGATAAACATAGGAGGAAGCTTGATTTGAATAGAATAGAAAATGAAAGCATTAAACTTATAGCTTTAGGAGGAGTCGGAGAGCTTGGGAAAAATATGTACGTGGTCGAAGTAGATGAGGATCTATTTGTAATCGATGCGGGGCTAATGTTTCCTGAAAATGAAATGTTTGGAATTGATATTGTGATTCCCGATATAAGCTATTTAGTTCAAAATCAAAGTAGGGTAAAAGGAATCTTTTTAACTCATGGTCATGAAGACCATATTGGGGCACTTTCCTATGTATTGAGCAAAATGGATGTTCCAATCTATGGGACACGGTTAACAATTGAGTTGGCAAAAGTGAAAATGGAAGAACAGGATTTCCATCAGAAAGTACAGTTTATGGAGATTACTTCTGATTCCGTTGTTGAATTTGACTCGGCAAAGGTCACTTTTTTTAAAACTAATCATAGTATTCCGGATTCGGTTGCGATTTGTATTCATACTTCAGCGGGTGTTATTGTTCATACTGGAGATTTTAAGTTTGATCAAGCTGCAGGAAAATTATACAAACCAGAAATTGGAAAAATGGTGAAAATAGGTGAAGAAGGAGTTCTATGTTTATTATCTGACAGTACGGACGCCGAAAAGCCAGGGTACACGAAGTCGGAAGCAGTTGTTGCTAGAGAATTAGCTGACGCATTTTATAATGCAAATGGTCGGGTTATCGCAGCTTGCTTCGCTTCGGATTTAAACCGTATTCAGCATATTTTTGATGCTGCATATGGAACGAATCGGAAGGTAGCAATTGTAGGGAAAAGCTTACAAAAAGTCTTTGATATTGTGATCAAACATGAGTATCTACAAGTACATGATGAAATTATTATCCCAGTCTCTGAAATTAATAAGTACCCAGCAAACGAGATTGTCGTTTTGACAACAGGTAGTCAAGGTGAACCAATAGAGGTTCTACAAAAAATGGCGAAACAAACGCATAAATTCGTGAACATTCAAAAAGGGGATACCGTGGTATTTGCTGTTTCTGCTATTAAAGGAAATGAAATTTTTATTAATCGGACAGTGGACATGCTATTCCGTGCCGGAGCGAATGTGCTAGGTGGTAAGAATTCATATCATACTTCCAGTCATGGAAGTCAAGAAGAATTAAAATTTATGATCAACTTGATGAATCCAAAATTATTTATTCCTGTACATGGTGAGTTTAAAACATTGAAAGCCCATGCAAAAGTGGCTAAGGAATGTGGATTAACGAATGATCGTATTTATATTAGTGAAAAAGGCGAAGTTATAGAATTAAAAAATGACCGCTTCCGTCCTGCTGGAAAAGTCCCAGCTGGAAATGTGTTGATTGATGGAATTGGCGTTGGTGATGTGGGAAATATTGTCTTAAGAGATCGTAAGCTATTATCACAAGATGGTATTCTCATTGTTGTTGTAACATTAAATAGAAGAGAAAAGAAAATTGCATCTGGTCCTGAAATTATTTCAAGAGGTTTTGTATATGTTAGAGAATCAGAAAAACTACTTGAGGATGCATCACAGAGAGTACGAGAAATTGTTGAACAAACCATTTCAAGGGATTCATTTGATTGGGCTGTAATTAAACAAGAAATGCGAGACAGTTTAAATCAATTTTTATATGAAAAAACAAAACGCAGACCGATGATCTTGCCAATTATTATGGAAGTGAAATAAGATTGACTAACTGTTTAACGATCAATTAATAAAGCTGTGACCTATTCGTTTTCATGAATAGGTCATTTGTTTATTATTTTTTCAAAGAACCGAGTATACTGAAAACAACAATATCATCATAAGCAAACTTTGTGTTCGAGGTGACTAAATGGAGATTTCAAAAGTAATTGAAAAATTGGCTGGTAGGCAGCCAGAAATTCTTGGACATGAACAACTTCTAAAATATGCTGTGCTCCTCCCACTAATTGAAGTTCATAACGAAACACATATTTTATTTGAAGTGAGATCCATGAGTTTACGCAGACAACCAGGAGAAATATGTTTTCCAGGTGGGAAAGTCGATCCAGAAGATTTAGATCAGAAACAATGTGCGATTCGTGAAACATCGGAAGAGTTAGGTATAAATAAACAGGACATCGCGAATGTAATTCCCCTGGATTTTATGATGTCAACCACTCATAATATCATTTATCCATTTATCGGTACGATTACAACGCCTAAACAGATTAATCCTAATTTATCTGAAGTAGGAGAAGTATTTACAGTGCCCTTATCTTATTTTCGTAAAACAAAGCCAAAAATTCACAATATTAATTTTCAAATTGTTCCTGAAGAAGGATTTCCTTTTGATTTAATTATTGGAGGAGAAAATTATCAGTGGCAACAACGGCCAATAGAAGAGTATTTTTATCAATATGATGGAAAAGTGATCTGGGGGTTAACAGCAAGGATATTGGCCCATTTTTTGGACTTATTGGATTTGGAAAAGTGAACATATCGATTTCTTTTTAACTTCATTCAGCAGAAGTCTCCCACTTCTATAAGTGGTGAGATGAATGCCAGCTTTTATCAATTCAGTGGTGGTTCAAACCCTGACTGAATGAAGTTAAAGCCTCCGGCGGATGCCACAGATTTTAAAAGGAAGTTTATCGAGCGAGCTCGATAAAATCTGGGCGCAAATACGCCGAGGCGCATTTGATTAAATTTTGTTCAGCTATATTTTGTAAAAATGTATCAAACGGATAAGGTAATGATAAAGATTCCATTGATAAAACAATGAAATACAATCCTCATTGAATGAAATGCCTTTCTCTCTCTCATACTATTCATAAGCTATAAAATGAAGGGAGTACATGAGATGGATAAATTATTTTTTCGAAATAGTAATAATGAAGGAGAGGAGCAAGAAGCACCAAAAGAAGATCGACCATCAAGCTTAATGGAGAAAATCCAACAGTTAGGACAAACGAACGTTCCACAACTTTCACAGGATTCAAAAATTCATTGCTTAACAATTATCGGTCAAATTGAAGGTCATCTTCAGCTTCCACCACAAAATAAAACAACAAAGTATGAACATATCATTCCGCAATTAGTAGCGATTGAACAAAATCCTAAGATAGAAGGACTGCTAATAATCTTAAACACGGTAGGTGGTGACGTTGAAGCAGGGCTGGCGATCTCAGAAATGATTGCTTCTTTATCGAAGCCAACTGTATCGATTGTATTAGGTGGTGGTCATTCAATTGGGGTACCAATTGCCGTTTCATGTGACTACTCGTTTATTGCGGATACCGCAACGATGACTATACACCCAATCCGTCTAACAGGTCTTGTTATTAGTGTTCCACAAACCTTTGAATATTTGGATAAAATGCAGGATCGAGTCGTCAGGTTTGTGACAAAGCATTCAAAAATAAGCGAAGAAAAATTTAAAGATTTAATGTTTGAAAAAGGAAATTTAACGAGAGATATCGGTACAAATGTTATGGGAACGGATGCGGTAGAATATGGATTGATCGATGAAATCGGTGGCGTCGGAAAAGCCTTGAAAAAGTTGAATGAATTAATTGAACTGAACAATGAAGAGATGGAGAGGCTTGTACAATGATCCTGTATACAACGATGCCTCAAGAGATTATTTTTCAGACGCCTGAATCAGAATATGGCAAACAAACAGTTATTGAATATGAAGGGATTCCGGTGCTCGTCGAAATGAATGAAAACCATGATTATCGTGTTATCCAGGTGATGAGCAGTGATCCGTTCCATTACTTGAACGATAGATGTTGTCCAGGAGTCATTCTCTCGAATCGGATCTATCGATAGAAAGTTTCATTGATGTCAATCGAATTAAACACATATGCCCAACTGGAAAATTTTCCAGTTGGGCATATGTGTTCGGTCAAGCAGTGTGATATAATACATGTAATGAAAAAGAAAGAGCAGCCTAAAGGCTGCTTTATTCTTTCATAAATCAAAAAGTAGTCAGGTGATACAATGGCCAAAAGAAAAAGGCGACAATCAAGAAATAAAAATCTTATCAAACAAACGATTCAATTTGAATTAGTTGCCCTTTTATTAATCGCCATTGCCATTATTTCATTGGCAAATATGGGAAAGGGTGGACATACGGTCGTATTGTTCTTCCGTTTCTTTCTCGGTGAATGGTATTTTCTCGGTCCTATCGGGATGATTATTTATGGTGGCTATCTAATGTGGAAACGACAAAGACCTATTTTACTTTCGGTAAAATTAATGGGTCTGTATATTATTATTGCCTCTATTATGCTACTAACTCATATCCCTCTTTTTGAATTACCGTCAAATGGAAATAGATTTGGAAATCCTAGCGTTATGGAGATTACATGGGATTTATTTATGAAGGAAGCAAGAGGTCAAGCAAATCCGGATGGTCTTGGTGGAGGAATGGCAGGAGCAGTCCTATTTGTATTATTTTATTTTTTATTTGATGAAGCAGGTACAAAACTTTTTGCGATTGTTTTAATGATGATTGGTTTCATTTTATTCACTGGAAAGACTTTTGGGGGAGCATTGAATAAAATTTTCAGTTCATTATGGGCTTTTTTTACAAAACAATGGCTTGGATTTAAAGAAGACATGAATAATTGGAGACAAGGTCTAAAGGAAAAACGTGAAATGAAACATGCTCAGAAGCATGAGAAAAGGGCAAGACTCGAGTTAGAGAATCAAGAGACAAGAAGCAGTCCTATCATTCATGTGGCTACGCAAGCACAGGAAGAAAGCGTTAGACCGGAACCCATTATTTCAAACTTTGCAGATCGTGCTTACCAACAGAATGATGAACAAAAAACAGTGGATAAAGATGTGGAAGAGGTAGTTGTAGTTGTAGAAGAAGACTTACAGCCTATCGCATTTACTGAAGTTGAAAATGTTGACTATCAACTACCATCGATCGATTTATTAAAGCAACCCCGTCACACGGATCAAAGCGGTGAATATGCTTTGATACATGAAAATGCGGCAAAACTTGAGAGAACATTTCAAAGTTTTGGAGTGAAAGCGAATGTAACACAAGTCCATCTCGGTCCAGCAGTTACAAAATATGAGGTGCATCCAGATGCAGGGGTTAAGGTAAGTAAAATTGTTAGTTTAACAGATGATCTGGCTTTAGCATTAGCGGCAAAAGATATTCGAATGGAAGCACCAATTCCGGGAAAATCTGCGATTGGAATCGAGGTACCAAATTCAGAAGTGGCTATTGTTTCATTGCGTGAAGTACTTGAATCAAAGAAAAATGATAAGCCGGAAGCAAAGTTATTGATTGGTTTGGGCCGTGACATAACCGGAGAAGCCGTCTTAGCGGAATTAAATAAAATGCCTCATTTGCTTGTTGCAGGTGCAACGGGTAGTGGAAAAAGTGTTTGTATAAATGGAATTATTACGAGCATTTTGATGAGAGCGAAGCCACATGAAGTAAAAATGATGATGATTGACCCGAAAATGGTTGAATTAAATGTGTACAACGGTATACCACATCTTCTTGCTCCCGTTGTGACAAATGCAAAAAAAGCCTCCCAAGCACTACAAAAAGTTGTAAGTGAGATGGAAAGACGATATGAATTATTTGCTCACTCAGGTACGAGAAATATAGAAGGATATAATGAACATATTAGGAGGCATAATGCTGAGGAAGAAGGACAGCAGCCATTATTACCTTATATTGTTGTCATTGTAGATGAGCTTGCAGATTTAATGATGGTTGCTTCATCGGATGTTGAGGATTCGATTACAAGACTTGCTCAAATGGCTCGTGCAGCTGGAATTCATCTAATTATCGCAACCCAAAGACCTTCGGTTGATGTAATCACAGGAGTTATTAAAGCCAATATCCCGTCGAGAATTGCATTTGCGGTTTCTTCTTCGACAGATTCCAGAACCATCTTAGATATGGGTGGCGCCGAGAAATTGCTAGGCAGGGGAGATATGTTATTCTTCCCTGTCGGATCCTCAAAGCCTGTCCGCGTGCAAGGAGCATTTTTATCTGATGAGGAAGTGGAAGAAGTAGTTGAGTTTGTAATTGATCAACAAAAAGCGCAATACCAAGAAGATATGATTCCCGATGATATCCCTGAAAAAGCAAGAGGAAAAGTTGAGGATGAAATCTATGGAGATGCGGTTGATTTAGTACTAGAAATGCAAACGGCATCTGTTTCAATGCTGCAAAGGAGATTTCGCATTGGATATACAAGAGCGGCAAGGTTAATTGATGAAATGGAAGCACGAGGAATTGTGGGCCCGTATGAAGGCAGTAAACCTCGAACTGTTTTAATGGGAAAACCATCGGAGGAAGTCAGTTCATGATGGGAACATAAAAAGGTGCAGATCCTAAAAAATCTGCACCTTTTTATATTGGATTTGTTAAACAATATACATAATCAGAACCTCTTCATTACACCCCGCGCTTATTGCCCCAAATATAGGTGTGTAATTGGGGAAGCACTTTTACATTTTTGAAGTGATCATCGCTCATAACTTTATCGATTAGTATTTCATATTTATGAAGCAACTTCGTAATCAATTGTTGATGATCTACTGTTTGACTATCATCATTTCCTACTTGCAAAAAGAATGGAATCGTAGGATAGCGTTCATGAATATTTTTAGCATACTGATAATCTTCATCATCAAAAATAACCACTTTTAAAGAAATATGTTGTTCTTGTTTTCTATGTTTTAAGTTGATTCAGGATTTTATCTAAAACCGTAAAGTCAGTTTTCATTTTCGAACTTGGAGGTTTTGGAGAAATGGTCAATTCATCAATATCGTAAAACCAATCTTGCCATTTACTTCCTTGTGTTTCTAAACAAATGGTAATTTCATTTTGTTTTAATAGATTAATTAAACTACTTAAATTTTTTAGCAAGGCTGGGTTTCCCCCAGAAATTGTGACAAAGGAAAATCCATTTCCACCAAGTCGCTTTAACTCATCCCAAATTTGTCACGGCGTCCATTTGCTTAATATCATCTTTTCCGGTACCATCCCATGTAAAGGAAGAATCACACCAAGCACAAGAATAATCACACCCTGCTGTTCTGACAAACATTGTTTTTTGTCCAATGACCATCCCTTCTCCTTGAATCGTTGGTCCAAATATTTCTAATACAGGGATACTACTCAATTTCCATCCACTCCCGTCTTGCTTCTGCATAGGAGGTAGGTGTTTCATACAGACGAACGAATTCAACTCTTGCCCCTGAATCGGTTAGTTTACCTTCTTCTTTTTGAAGAGCTTCCTGCATTTTTTCGTATATCCAAACCACTATGTTTTCAGCCGTCGTATTCATAGGAGGCAAGGTCTCGTTCAAATATCGATGATCTAAAAAAATTTCAATTTCTGATTTCCATATTTCTTTTATATCACCAAAATCAATCATAATTCCTCGATCATCAACAAATCCACTAATACCGAAAATGACCTTATACGTATGGCCGTGTAAATTCTTGCATTTTCCGTCATAGAAATGTAGATGATGGGCCGCATCAAACGTGAATTCCTTGCTTACTAGAACTCGTTTAGTATGATATTTTAATTGCTGTTTTTGGATGTCTTCATCCATTTTTTGCAATTTGTCAACAATGTGAAAACCGTACAAGTTTATCATTCCTTTCGTATTGTCAAGTAACTTTCAAGACCCTTTTTTCTAAGCTTACATGCAGGACATTCCCCACAACCATCAGCAATGATTCCGTTATAGCAGGTTAACGTTTTTTCTCGTACGAAATCAAATGCACCTAAGTCATCTGCCATCTTCCATGTTTCTGCTTTATTCAACCACATTAATGGTGTATGAATGACAAAAGAGTAATCCATGGAAAGATTCAAGGTAACATTTAATGATTTGATGAATACATCCCTGCAATCAGGATATCCACTAAAATCCGTTTCACATACACCAGTAATAATATGTTTGGCATCTATTTGTCTGGCTAAAATACCTGAAAAAGATAAAAATAACAAATTTCTTCCGGGAACAAAGGTTGATGGTAATTCACCATTGACACCATCCTTTACTTCTATATCATTCCTTGTTAGAGCGTTAGGTGCTAATTGGTTTAATAGACTCATATCTAGAATGTGATGTTTAATGCCAAGTTCAGAAGTAATATTTTTTGCACAATCAATTTCAGCTTTATGTCTTTGATTGTAATCAAATGTAACGGCCACCACTTCTTCAAATTGTTTTATGGCCCAAAATAAACAGGTTGTACTATCTTGTCCGCCACTAAAAACAACAACAGCTTTATCTTTTTTCATTTGCCATGCTCCTTTTTAAGAAATAGTAAATAGTAGAAAATCAGTATCCACTATTGATGTAAGCTTTATCGATTATCAATCTTTTCAGGATACAAGTCATGGTTCATTAAACGATAGTCAGCCATTTTTTCGAATTTGGTACCAGGTTTTCCGTAATTACAGTAAGGATCAATGGATATTCCACCCCTTGGCGTAAATTTTCCCCAGACTTCGATATATCTTGGATCCATTAACTCAATTAAATCGTTCATGATGATATTCATACAATCCTCATGAAAATCACCATGATTTCTGAAACTGAATAAATAAAGCTTTAATGATTTGCTTTCTACCATCTTTATATCAGGAATATAACTTATATAAATGGTTGCAAAGTCTGGTTGTCCTGTTATCGGACAGAGACTAGTAAATTCTGGACAATTGAATTTCACAAAATAATCGCGGTTTGGATGTTTGTTATCAAATGATTCTAAAATGTGTGGAGCATACTCAAATGAATACTTTGTTCCTTGATTTCCTAACAATGTTAGACAATCTAAATCCTTCTCTTTTCTTCCAGACATAAAAAATAAGCCTCCCTTATATGTTTAAATATCATATAAAAAAGCCCATAGCATGAAAAATTAACTTTGAAAGTAATAAAACCATATCCGCAGTTGGATATGGTTGATATGTGACATCAAAGCCATAGTTTTTTATAGAGGGTATCTGCTATGAACCTCTTTCGATGAAATCATCGAATTATAATATGTAAATAACATGATAATAATAGTTAAACTAGGGGAAGTTGTCAACCAGTACTTTTAATTTGAAGTGATTTCATTATGAATTCGTATCCTTCTTCATAAAACTTGTCATATAGAAATTAGTCAAGGTATAGTAAGAATATGTAATTATGATTAGGAGAATATAGAAAATAACCAGCTTAATGTTTACATATGTTTAAGAGAAGCAGATTTTAAAGGAGGAAAGGTTTATGGGCATTATTTCAGAAAATGAGATTGACTTGAAAGGGATAAAGTTACATGTTGTCCCTACAAACAAGTATAAAACAAATACAATCGTTTTTAAAATGAAGTCTCCCTTAAATAAAGAAGATATTACAAAACGGGCATTGCTTCCACATGTTTTACAAAGTAATTCAAAAAAATTCCCAACAACCGCTAAGCTAAGATCCTATTTAGATGAACTTTATGGGGCCACCATTTATGTGGATTTAGCAAAAAAGGGTGAGTACCATGTTATTAGTTTTACGATGGAGATTGCCAATGAAAAGTTTTTGTCAGATCAAACTCCTCTACTTCAAAAAGCATTTGAATTTCTAGCTGAGGTATTAACAAATCCAAATACAGTTGAAGGTGCTTTTGATCAAAAAACAGTTGAAAATGAGAAACGTTCATTAAAACAACGAATTCATTCGGTCTATGATGATAAAATGAGGTATTCAAATGTTCGACTCATTCAGGAAATGTGTAAAGATGAAACATATGCTTTATATGTTCATGGAAACCTTGAGGAAGTCGATGCAATAACGGAACAAAATTTATATGATTATTATAAACGAGCCTTAGCAGAGGATGAATTAGATCTATATGTTGTCGGGGATGTGGATAACGATGAAGTAACGAAATTTGTAAGTCATTTATTTCAATTAGAAGAACGGAAACCCTCTACAATCGATCGTAGAACGATCCACAAAAAAGAAGAAGTTCAAGAAATTAAAGAGGTCCAAGATGTTAAGCAAGGAAAATTAAATATCGGTTATCGAACCAACGTGTATTTTGGTGATGAGGATTATTATGCTTTACAATTATTCAATGGAATTTATGGAGGTTTCTCTCACTCCAAGCTTTTTATTAATGTGCGCGAAAAAGCTAGTCTGGCTTATTATGTCGCAAGTCGCCTTGAAAGTCATAAGGGATTGATGTTTGTGATGTCAGGAATTGATAATAAAAATTATGAGCAAGCTGTTTCTATTATAAAAGAACAAATGAAGGCTATGGGTTCAGGTGACTTTACTGAAGAAGAAATGAGTCAAACAAAAGCGGTGATCAAAAATCAATATTTAGAAACGATTGATACGGCAAGAGGTACGGTTGAGATTATGTATCATAATATTGTTGCTGGTAAAAAAATTTCATTTGAAGACTTGATTTCTAAGATCGATATCGTAACAAAAGACGAGATCATGAAAGTAGCAGATAAGATTGAACTCGATACCATCTATTTCTTAACTGAGGAGGAACAATAATACGATGGAAAAAATTGAATTTAATCAGATTCAAGAAGAAATTTATCATGAGAAGCTTGAAAATGGATTAGAGGTATTTATCCTGCCAAAAAAAGGTTTTAATAAAACGTATGCTACGTTTACAACTAAATATGGTTCGATCGATAATCACTTTATGCCCCTTGAAAAATCAGAGTTTTTAAAGGTGCCTGATGGTATTGCTCACTTTTTGGAACATAAGCTTTTTGAAAAAGAGGATGGAGATGTTTTTCAGCAATTCAGTAAACAAGGAGCATCGGCTAATGCGTTTACCTCCTTTACCAGGACAGCTTATTTATTTTCAAGTACATCAAATGTGGAACAAAATTTAGAAACATTAATGGATTTTGTCCAGGAACCCTATTTTAGTGAAAAAACGGTAGAAAAAGAAAAAGGAATTATTGGTCAAGAAATAACCATGTATGATGACAATCCTGATTGGCGTCTTTATTTTGGCTTAATCCAAAATATGTATCAAAATCATCCTGTCAGCATTGATATCGCTGGTACAGTTGAGTCTATCTCTCATATTACAAAAGACTTATTATATGAGTGCTATGGAACTTTCTATCATCCAAGCAACATGCTTTTGTTTGTCGTTGGTCCCGTTGATGCGACAAAAGTAATGGAGCAAATAAAAGAGAACCAGGCTAAAAAGAACTATAGCAAAGTACAAGAAATCAAACGTCAATTCGAAAATGAGCCACTTGAAGTCGCTAAGAAAAAGCAAGTGTTACCAATGAATGTTCAAACTTCAAAATGTTTGGTGGGGATCAAAGCTAAGCATGTAGAGCAATCCGGTGCAGAAATGCTAAAACATGAATTAACCATTAATATTATTTTTGACTTTTTGTTTGGTAAAAGTTCGGAAAATTATCAAGAGCTCTATTCAAAGGGATTAATTGATGATACATTTTCTTTTGATTATAGCCAAGAAAAAGGCTTTGGCTTTGCTATGATCGGTGGGGATACAAATGAACCAGATACATTGGCGGATGTTTTGAAAAAAATGTTAGTATCGGCAAAACAAGGTGAGGTTTTCACTCTTGAAGGCTTAGAAAGGACAAAAAAGAAAAAAATTGGAACTTTTCTACGCGCAATTAACTCACCAGAGTATATCGCAAATCAATTTACAAGATATGCTTTTAATGAGATGAATCTATTTGATGTTGTACCAACATTGGAAAGTATTTTATTGGATGATGTTAAAGCAGTAATGGATGATTTTATTGCTGAAGATCGATTTACTGTATGTCAAGTAGTTCCGAAAAAGTAATGAATTGTGTTCAGCTTGTTGATTTTAAACCAAATTTGGTTTAAATCAACAAGCTTTTTTTAAGGAGGATCACTAAAAAAAGAAAAATGGTACAATAATCTTATTTAAAGGCAGCATGTAAAAGGAAGTGAAAATTTTGAAGAGATTTGCTTTAATTACTGGTGCGAGTGGTGGCATTGGTCAAGCACTTGCTATTAAATTGGCAAGCGATGGCTATTCCCTTTATTTACATTATCATCAAAATGTAGAAGGGATTCGAGAATTACTTAAATCACTTGCACCCTTTGAGGGGGAATATATTCCCATCCAAGCAGACTTATCCTCTCCTAATGGATACAAAAAAATTGCCGAAAATATTTTTTCCATTGATACCATTATTCATAATAGTGGGATCAGTCATTACGGGTTGTTTGTTGATATAAACAAGGAAATTATTGAAAAGCTGACGATGGTTCATATTACATCTCCACTCTTGTTGACAAAAGAGCTTTTGCCAAAAATGATTAGGCAGCAACATGGAAATATTGTGCTGATGACGTCCATTTGGGGACTAACGGGTGCTGCATGTGAGGTTCTCTATTCAACGGTAAAGGGTGCACAGGTATCGTTCGTAAAATCCTTAAGCAAGGAATTGGCCCTTAATGGAATTCGTGTAAATGGAATAGCACCTGGTGCAGTAAATACGTCTATGCTCGCAAATTTTTCTGAAGAAGAAATGGATATGATTAAGGGAGATATTCCGATGGGTAGATTGGCAGAACCAATGGAGATTGCAGAAAGTGTTTCTTTTTTAATTTCAAAAAAGTCGAGCTACATTACTGGTCAAATTCTTAGTGTAAACGGTGGCTGGTATACATAAAGAAAGTGGAATAGCTCAAGAAGGCATGTATAATTTAACCTCAGGTTAAGTAAAATAACAGAGTACTACTTAATAGGAGGTTCAAAGATCATGTCTATTTTAGAAAATTGGCAGCAATGGAAGGACTTTTTAGGTGACCGTTTAAATCAAGCGGAGGATCAAGGGGTACAAGGAAATACCATTAATGAACTAGCCTTTCAAGTGGGTGACTACTTAGCAAAACAAGTGGACCCTAAGAATGAACAAGAACGTGTTCTATCAGATTTGTGGTCAGTTGCTAGTCCTGAAGAACAACATGCGATTGCGAATATCATGGTGAAACTCGTTCAAAATAACGGAACCAACAAATGAAATGCTGATGAATATTAAACGTATGATTTGAGGGGAACTATGAAAAAAGCATAGTTTCCCTTTTTTTATGCTTAGTTCATCAATACTGTATTAAACTAATTATTTCTTTCTATCTTTCATTTATTCGTTTAACATGTACATTTCAAACTCGCTAGCCAGATATAGAAATAGATAAGTTTTTTATTGTTGAATTTAGTCAATGGATCATTTTTTCTTTCATCTTTAATTAAATTCATATATGATAGAAAGGGGATAAATTGATAGAGGTTATTTTTGTATTTCAATAATTAACTGATTATTCACGTCTTTTTTCTAATTTTTTATACAAAAGGGAGTCTATGCTTCAACTTGTAGTTGTAGGGGGGTTGTGGATGGAGAAAGAAGAGTGGTACTTAGAATATGAAATACAATCAAATAGGCCGGGGTTACTTGGGGATATTTCTTCACTATTAGGAATGATGTCCATTAACATTGTTACCATTAATGGTGTCGATGAAGGTCGTCGTGGGTTATTGATATTAGCAAAAGATACGAAACAAATTGAAAGATTAGAGTCTATTTTACTGACAATGGATACAATAAAACTAATCAAATTGCGAAAGCCAAAATTACGTGATCGTTTAGCGATTAGACATGGTCGATACATACAAAGAGATGCTGATGATAAAAAAACATTTCGATTTGTTCGAGATGAACTTGGAATATTAGTTGACTTTATGGCTGAAATATTTAAACAGGATGGGCATAAGTTAATTGGGATAAGAGGGATGCCTCGTGTGGGTAAAACAGAGTCAGTTGTCGCGTCAAGCGTTTGCGCAAATAAACGGTGGTTATTCGTTTCATCCACTTTATTAAAACAAACGATTCGAAATCAATTAATTGAAGATGAATACAATAAAGACAATCTATTCATTATTGATGGAATCGTATCAACTAGAAGGGCGAATGATCGACATTGGCAACTAATCCGTGAAATCATGCGACTGCCATCAGTAAAAGTTGTTGAGCATCCAGATATATTTATTCAAAACACGGAGTATTCATTAGATCATTTTGATTATATTATAGAACTTCGTCATAATCCGGATGAAGAAATAACGTATGATATTGTGGAAAAAAACCATTTATTTTCTTCTGCGGAATTTGAAGAATTTGACTTTTAAGTAGTTGGAAGGTGTTATTTTTGTCAGAATTAGGTAATCGATTAAAAGAAGCTCGATTATTAAAGGGGTTAAGTTTAGACGCTTTACAAGAGATAACAAAAATTCAAAAGCGTTATTTAATTGGAATTGAAGAGGGTAATTTTAGTTCCATGCCTGGTAAATTTTACGTACGTGCTTTTATTAAACAATATGCTGAAGCAGTTGGTCTTGAACCTGAAGTCTTGTTCGAAGAGTTTAACAGTGAAATTCCGAACACTGTAAGTGATGACATTCCTGGGCATCTTTCTCGTGTTCAAACAAGAAAATCCTTATCAGATAACAGTTCGAAGGTTCTAGATATATTACCAAAAGTGCTTATTTCGATTCTGGTTATTGGGGTCTTTGTATTTGTATGGTATTTATTAGCTCAAAAAAATGCAGGGAATTCAACGAATGAAACGGCTCCAAAGGATAAGCAAGAAGTAACTTATGAAGAATCGACTGATCTTTCTCCAAATAATAATAAGCAACAAGAAGAGAAGATACAAGATAATAGTGCAAATGAAAAAGAAGAAGTAATAGAAGAACCTGTGGCACCTGATCAAGAATTAGCGGTTTCTCAAGCCAATAAGGATCAGTCTATTTATGAACTTAAAAATGCTGATAAATTTGTGTTGAAGATCGTTTCCACTGGTGAGACATGGGTCAATATTAAAAATAGTAAAGGCGAATCTGTATTTCAAGGTATGTTAATTAAAGGTGGAACCGAAAGTCAGACGGTTGATTTGTCTCAAGAGACAGAAGTGATTGTAGTAGCCGGGAATTCTACAGCTACTGAGATCTATGTTAATGATCAAAAGTTAGAGTATGCTGTGTCACCCACTGAAGAAGTTCGCCAAGATATTACCATTCGCTATGTAAAAACGAATCAATAGTCATCATGTAAGTTGATGACTATTTTTCTCGTATGATTTTAGGGCTATACCATTCTCAAAAAAGGGAAGTTAAATTTGTTGGAGGGTAAACAATATGAATGTACCAAATAAAATAACGATTTCACGTATTTTTTTAATTCCTATTTTTCTTATTATTATGTTGGTTCGTTTTTCATGGGGTGAGATATCTTTATTAGGAACCTCGATGCCAGTCACTCATTTTGTAGGTGCTTTGATTTTTATTCTTGCATCTACGACTGATTGGATAGATGGTTATTATGCACGCAAATACAATCAAGTAACCAACCTAGGGAAATTTCTTGATCCACTTGCCGACAAACTCCTTGTTTCAGCGGCATTAATTGTGCTTGTTGAATTACAATTTGCTCCATCTTGGATAGTCATCGTCATAATAAGTAGGGAATTTGCAGTTACTGGGTTGCGTCTTGTATTAGCAGGCGAAGGGGAAGTTGTGGCTGCCAATATGCTTGGTAAAATCAAGACATGGACACAAATTGTAGCGATCTCTTTATTATTATTACATAATATTATTTTTGAAATGATTTCGATCCCGTTTGATATGATAGCACTTTGGGTAGCGTTGTTCTTTACTGTTTGGTCAGGGTTGGACTATTTCGTTAAAAATAAGCAACCATTCCTTAACTCAAAGTAAAAAGAAAAACCTATTTAACACACCCATACGAAAAGGGGAGCGCTTATGAATGCAGAAATAATCGCTGTTGGATCAGAATTATTATTAGGACAAATTGTGAATACGAATGCGCGTTTTCTATCAAGTCATCTAGCTGATATGGGAATAAACGTGTTTTACCATACAGTTGTTGGGGACAACTCAGCCAGACTTAAAAAATCTATTGAAATAGCTGAAAATCGCTCCAATATGATTATATTTACAGGTGGTCTTGGTCCAACTAAAGATGATCTAACGAAAGAAACGATTGCTGCTCATTTGAATAAAAAACTAGTCATCAATGAACGTGCTTTAGTTCAAATAGAAGAGTATTTCAGTCGAGTAGGTCGAAACATGTCTGATAATAATCGTAAACAAGCATTGATAATCGATGGGGCAGAAGTATTACAAAATGATCACGGAATGGCTCCGGGCATGGTTTTATCATATCAGCAACATTTGTATATGCTTTTCCCTGGACCACCAAAAGAAATGGAACCTATGTTTCTAACATATGCAAAGCCCTTTATTATGAATAAACTTCAATTGCAAGATCGAATTCTTTCTAGGGTGCTTAGATTTTTTGGTATTGGTGAATCACAACTTGAGAAAGAAATTGAAGACTTAATTGATGCCCAAACGAATCCTACGATTGCTCCACTTGCAGGTGATGGTGAAGTCACATTGCGGATTACGGCAAAGCATCAATCGATTGAAAAGGCCACGCTATTGATAGAAGATACAGAGAAACAAATTCTTTCACGAGTAGGGGAGTATTTTTACGGCTATAATGATACCTCTCTTATGCAAGAGCTTACAAAGCTATTAGAAGAAAAGAAGCTGACTATTTCGGCAGCAGAAAGCCTAACAGGGGGGATGTTTCAGAAGGAGTTTACGGCTATTCCAGGAGCAGGATCTCTATTAATGGGTGGAGTGGTCTGTTATACCCCCGAAGTAAAGCAAAAGGTGTTACATGTTAAAAAAGAAACGATTGCTCAACATGGTGTGGTGAGTGCAGAATGTGCCAAAGAGCTTGCAGAAAATGTAGCCAATCTGATGGAATCAGATATTGGCATAAGCTTTACTGGTGTTGCAGGTCCTGACGAATTAGAAGGAAAACCAGTAGGTACGGTATATATTGGGATTAAGGTAAAAGGACAATCAACAGTAGTGGAGAAATTAAATTTAGGAGGAACGAGAACGAATAATCGCATTCGTTCAGTGAAATACGGATGTTATTATTTGTTAAAAGAGATCGTAGAGAGCAATACGGAATGTTAAGTGAATACGACGATCAAAATGTCTCCTTTATGTTTTTTAAAGGGGACATTTTACATTTTTTACATGAAACTTCCTCCCCTATATAAAAGAATAAAATGTTATAATGAGCTTTCAAAACATGAAGTTGAACAATGATAGATTTTTCAATTTTCATACAGGATAGGTAGTTGAAAATATAATTTCCGATAAAGAATTTGTCTATTTTGATAGAATAATTGATCGAAAAAATAACGAATAAACGTTCGATGTTTTGATAGACAAAAGAGATAAAAAACGATATAGTAGAAATAGAATTTGAGGAACTAATTATTGATAGTAGATTCTCTCAAAACGTGTATTTAGTAGTTTGATTAAAGGAGGAAATACTTAATGAGTGATCGTCAAGCAGCCCTTGAACAGGCTTTAAAACAAATAGAAAAACAATTTGGAAAAGGTTCCATTATGAAACTGGGGCAGAAATCTGACCTTGAAATTTTAACAGTACCAAGTGGCTCGTTAGCGTTAGATGCAGCATTAGGAGTGGGTGGCTATCCTAGAGGCCGTATTATTGAAATTTATGGACCTGAAAGTTCAGGTAAAACAACGGTTGCACTTCATGCTATTGCGGAAGTGCAAGCGAAAGGTGGACAAGCGGCTTTTATCGATGCTGAGCACGCACTTGATCCAAAATATGCTCAAAATCTTGGGGTTAATATTGATGAGTTGCTTCTTTCTCAACCTGACACAGGTGAACAAGCATTAGAAATTGCGGAAGCACTTGTAAGAAGTGGAGCCGTAGACATTGTTGTAGTGGACTCTGTAGCAGCCCTTGTTCCTAAAGCAGAAATTGAAGGGGAAATGGGTGATTCCCATATGGGGTTACAGGCTCGTTTAATGTCACAAGCACTCCGTAAACTTTCTGGGGCGATTAATAAGTCCAAAACCATTGCGATCTTTATTAATCAAATTAGAGAAAAAATCGGGGTAATGTTTGGAAATCCTGAAACAACACCAGGGGGACGTGCCTTAAAATTCTATTCAACTGTTCGTCTTGAAGTCCGTCGTGCTGAAACGTTGAAGCAAGGGACAGAGATGATTGGTAACAGAACGAAAATTAAAGTAGTAAAAAACAAAGTGGCACCTCCATTCCGTGTAGCTGAAGTGGATATTATGTATGGTGAGGGGATCTCTAAAGAGGGAGAAATCGTCGATATTGGTTCAGAATTGGATATCCTTCAAAAAAGTGGATCTTGGTATTCCTATAACGATGAGCGTGTAGGTCAAGGTAGGGAGAATGCAAAACAATTCCTTAAGAGAAAATCCGGATATTCGCCAGAAAATTGAAATGCAAATCCGTGAAAGTTATGGTCTTGAAAGTGAAATAATTGCTCCAGAAGTCAAAAAAGTCGAGCAAGATGAATTAGATTTAAAAGAATAATTTATAGGCAAAATCTGTTTAAACAGATTTTGCCTTTGTTATAATTTAGCAAATGCAGGTGTAGCAACTACTTGACAATGAAAATGCACAACTATACAATTAAATTGTATATTTTACATTTCTATGATTATTAAAAGTATTGTGCTGGATAATTATTTTAAAAAATGTACATGTCGAAACTTTAGAAACGTAACAGAAAAAAGTTCATAGCAGAAGGAGGTGAAATGATGGACCTATTAGCAGCTATCATCTCCATTTTGCTTGGCCTATTCATCGGTGCAGTTGTTGGCTATTTTGTTCGCAAATCCATTGCTGAAGCAAGGATTGCAGGGGCAAAAAATGCTGCAGAACAAATTATTGATGATGCAAAACGCGATGCGGAATCATTAAAGAAAGAATCCTTATTAGAAGCAAAGGATGAAATTCATAAGCTTCGTAATGAAGCAGAACGTGAAATTCGAGATCGTAGAAGTGAACTGCAAAAACAAGAAAATCGTTTACTGCAAAAAGAGGAAAATCTTGACCGTAAAGATGATACGTTAAATAAACGTGAAGCTCTTTTAGAGAAAAGAGATGATTCTCTTAATAAAAAACAACAGCATATTGAAGAGATGGAAAGCAAAGTGGACGAGATTGTACGAGCACAACAAACAGAACTAGAACGTATCTCGGGCTTAACTCGTGAAGAGGCACGGAACATCATTTTAGAACGAGTTGAACATGAAGTAAAACATGATGTTGCCGTAATGATAAAAGAAAGCGAGAGCAGAGCGAAAGAAGAATCTGACAAGAAGGCAAAAGAAATCTTGTCACTGGCTATCCAACGATGTGCTGCCGATCATGTTGCTGAAACAACAGTTTCAGTAGTCAACCTTCCAAATGATGAAATGAAGGGCCGCATTATAGGAAGAGAAGGACGAAATATTCGTACATTAGAAACGCTTACAGGGATTGATCTTATTATCGATGATACACCAGAAGCAGTTATTCTTTCTGGTTTTGATCCAATTCGTCGTGAAACTGCACGCTTAGCACTCGAAAAGCTTGTTCAAGATGGAAGGATCCATCCGGCACGTATTGAAGAAATGGTTGATAAATCTCGTCGTGAAGTGGATGAACACATTCGTGAAGCAGGTGAGCAAACAACATTTGAAGTCGGTGTCCATGGATTACATCCGGATTTGATCAAAATTATTGGTCGCTTAAAATTCCGTACAAGTTATGGTCAGAATGTATTGAAACATTCCATAGAAGTAGCGCAATTAACAGGGTTATTAGCAGCAGAGCTTGGTGAAGATGAGGCACTTGCGCGTCGTGCAGGACTACTTCATGATATTGGAAAAGCAATTGACCATGAAGTGGAAGGAAGTCACGTTGAAATTGGGGTAGAACTTGCAACAAAATACAAGGAACACCCTGTTGTCATTAACAGTATCGCATCACATCATGGCGATACAGAGCCAACTTCAATTATTGCTGTATTAGTAGCAGCTGCAGATGCTTTATCCGCAGCACGACCTGGAGCGAGAAGAGAAACGCTTGAGAATTACATTAAGCGTCTTGAAAAGTTAGAAGAAATTTCTGAATCCTATGATGGAGTGGAAAAATCATTTGCTATTCAAGCAGGACGTGAAGTGCGTATTCTAGTGAAACCAGAACAAATTGATGATCTTGAAGCACATCGTCTAGCTCGAGATATTCGTAAAAAGATCGAAGAAGAGCTTGATTATCCAGGACATATAAAAGTTACGGTAATTCGTGAAACAAGAGCGGTTGAATATGCAAAATAAAGCGGTGTATTTACACCGCTTTATTTTATGAAAAGAATCAGATTATATTAACTTAATTTGGAAAAAATGTAACTTCATTCAGCAGAAGTCTCCCACTTGTGGAAGTCTTCTTTATCGAGTGAGCTCAGGTATTATCTGGGCGCAAATACGCCTTGGCGTATTTGCTCTATTATTTAAACAATATGAAGCATTTATTGGGAAGGGTTTTTAGATGAATATATTATTTATTGGTGATGTAGTGGGTTCCATGGGAAGGGATATGATTAAAGAATATGTACCTAAATTAAAAGAAAAATTCCGTCCGCATGTGACCATTATAAATGGAGAGAATGCGGCAGGCGGGAGAGGCATAACGGAAAAGATTTATCGTGGATTTCTTGAAGTGGGGGCTCAAGCAGTTACTTTAGGTAATCATACTTGGGATAACCGTGAAATTTATGAGTTTATTGACGATGCCAAATACCTTGTAAGACCAGCCAATTTTCCTGAGAATAATCCTGGACAAGGAATTGCTTATTTGAAAATGAATAGTGATGAAGTGGCTGTTATTAGTCTTCAAGGACGAACGTTTTTACCTCCTAGTGATTGTCCTTTTCGAAAGGCAGATGAGTTAATTGAGGAGGCACAGAAGCGAACTCCCATTATCTTTGTTGATTTTCATGCTGAAGCAACAAGTGAGAAACAAGCCATGGGATGGTATTTAGATGGAAGAGTATCCGCAGTTGTTGGAACTCATACACATGTCCAAACCGCGGATAATCGAATACTTCCAAAGGGAACGGCTTTTATGTCTGATGTCGGCATGACTGGACCTTATGATGGAATTTTAGGAATGGAACGAGAGGTTGTTTTAAGACGATTTGTAACAGGTATGCCAGCTCGTTTTGAGGTTCCAAAAGATGGCCGTTCACAATTAAGTGCAGTCTATATTGAAATCGATAAAAAAAATGGTAAAGCTAAGAAAATTGAACGGATCATAATTAATGATGATCATCCATTTTATTCATAAAAAGGAAGAGTACTGTTTGTATGACACAGTACTCTTCCTTTTTAGTGATACTAAAAAAGTTGTTGATTTATCAACAATGATAAATGAATGTTACGATATAGTTCTTAATTGATATGCATTTTCTTTTTGCCCAAGCTGGAATAAGTGAATTGTTTCCTGAATATAGTAACAATGGAATCATAGTACCTAAGTTGTTCGATTAACGAACAAATGGGAGGGGCTAAACAAGGAGGACAAGGAATGGAAATATTAAAAGTTTCAGCAAAGTCTAATCCTAATTCTGTAGCTGGTGCGCTTGCAGGTGTTCTACGTGAAAGAGGTGGAGCAGAAATCCAAGCAATTGGTGCAGGTGCATTAAATCAAGCGGTAAAAGCAGTAGCCATTGCAAGAGGATTTGTAGCACCTAGCGGAGTTGATTTGATTTGTATTCCAGCATTCACCGATATTCTCATTGAAGGTGAGGAACGAACAGCAATTAAATTAATTATTGAACCGAGATAGAGCAGCATGCATAAATAAAAAACCTGTTTGCCATAGGCAAGCAGGTTTTTTAATGAAAAAGTGTAGGATTTGTATAGTATAGTGAATAAATATCTAATAGTGTTTCAGTCCTTGATCAGGAATAAAAGGAATAAAGAATAACATTTATTCAGTAAATAAAAAATATTCCCATTTGTTTCAAAGATCTCACAGAAAGGGTTGCTTTTTTTTGAACTTAGGTCTAGAATTGAAAACGTTTAGCACTAGTCAATATCGAATTATTTAGAAAATTTAAATTGTATTTAGGACATTTTCATGGTGAATAAAACAGACAAGTGCTATACTTAAAGTGTTTAAATAGACAATATTTTTTCACGTAACTAAAGGGGTGTGTATTATGATCAATCAGCTTTCTTGGAAAGTTGGCGGGCAACAAGGGGAAGGTATTGAGAGTACAGGAGAAATATTCTCAATTGCTTTAAATCGATTAGGCTATTATTTATATGGATATCGTCATTTTTCATCACGAATTAAAGGTGGGCATACGAATAATAAAATTAGAGTTAGTACAACAGAAGTTCGCTCCGTTTCAGATGATCTTGATATTTTAGTAGCTTTTGACCAAGAAACAATTGATGTAAACTATAAGGAATTGCATGAGAATGGTATTATTATTGCAGATTCTAAGATAAATCCCAAAAAGCCAGAAGGATTAAAGGCTTCACTGTATGCGGTTCCATTTACAGAAATTGCCACAGATTTAGGAACATCTTTAATGAAAAATATGGTTGCAGTTGGAGCAACGTGTGCAGTGTTGAACTTAAATATTAACGTATTTGAAGTTGTAGTTCAAGAGATTTTTGGACGAAAAGGACAACAAATCGTTTCAAAAAATATGGAAGCAATTCAAGCTGGTTACGATTACTTGAAAAATCAAATAACAGAAAATTCTAAATTGATGGAACTTGAAAAAGCAGATGGACAAAAACGTTTGTTTATGATTGGTAACGATGCAATTGCATTAGGAGCTATTGCGGGTGGATGTCGTTTCATGGCAGCATATCCAATTACACCAGCATCTGAAATTATGGAATATTTAATTAAAAAGCTTCCTGCACTAGGCGGAGCAGTTATTCAAACAGAAGATGAGATTGCTGCAGCGACAATGGCCATTGGAGCAAACTATGGTGGTGTTCGTGCGATTACCGCATCAGCTGGTCCAGGACTATCACTTAAAATGGAAGCAATTGGTTTATCAGGTATGACTGAGACACCACTTGTTATAGTCGATACTCAACGTGGCGGTCCTTCTACTGGTTTGCCAACTAAACAAGAGCAATCAGATTTAATGGCAATGATCTACGGAACACATGGAGAAATCCCAAAAATTGTCATAGCACCAAGTACGGTTCAAGAAGCATTCTATGATACAGCAGAAGCATTTAATTTAGCTGAAGAATATCAATGTCCGGTTATTATCTTATCTGATTTACAATTATCGTTAGGTAAGCAAACAGTAGAGCCACTTGAGTTTGATAAGGTGGAAATTCGTCGAGGAAAGTTAATTACGGAAGACTTGCCAGAAATTGAAAATAAGGGTTATTTCAAACGTTATGAAGTAACAGAAGATGGTGTGTCTCCTCGAGTCATTCCAGGTGTGAAAAATGGTATTCATCATGTAACAGGTGTAGAACATGATGAAACTGGTAAACCTTCTGAAGGTGCGATTAATCGAAACGTACAAATGGACAAACGTTTTAGAAAAGTTGAAAAGATAAAATTTGACATACCCGTTTATAAGAATGCACCACATGAAGAAGCGGATTTGTTAATCATTGGATTTAACTCAACGCGTGGTGCAATTGAAGAGGCAATGGGTCGCCTTGAAAAGGAAGGTATGAAAGTAAATCATGCGCATATCCGTTTAATTCATCCATTTCCAACAGACGAACTATTACCACTAGTTCGTACAGCGAAAAAAATTGCTGTTGTTGAAAATAACGCTACTGGACAATTGGCAAATATTATTAAAATGAATGTTGGTTACAATGAAAAAATAAATAAAATATTGAAATACGACGGAAATCCATTTTTGCCGCATGAAGTTCATACAAAATGCAAGGAGTTGTTCTAAATGGCAACATTTAAAGACTTTCGAAATAATGTGAAACCTAACTGGTGTCCAGGGTGTGGTGATTTTTCAGTTCAAGCTGCCATTCAGCGTGCTGCAGCAAATGTAGGGTTAGAACCAGAAAATCTTGCAGTCATTTCAGGTATTGGATGTTCAGGACGTATTTCAGGATATATTAATTCATACGGTCTCCACGGAATCCATGGTCGTTCCTTACCAATTGCACAAGGGGTGAAAATGGCGAATCGTGACTTAACAGTTATTGCTTCGGGTGGAGATGGAGATGGATTTGCAATTGGAATGGGACACACCATTCATTCAATTCGTCGTAATATTGATATTACTTATATCGTAATGGATAACCAAATCTATGGTTTAACAAAGGGACAAACATCCCCACGTTCAGCTGTTGGTTTTAAAACAAAATCAACACCAGAAGGGTCCATAGAGCAAGCTATTTCTCCTATGGAAATGGCATTAACGGCAGGTGCAACATTTGTTGCGCAAGGCTTTTCTACAGACTTAAAGGAATTAACTGCACTTATTGAAGCAGGTATGAAGCATAAAGGTTTTTCATTAATCAATGTTTTCAGTCCATGTGTCACTTATAATAAAGTGAATACATATGATTGGTTTAAGGAAAATTTAACTAAGCTAAGCAGTATTGAAAACTATGATTCATCCAGTCGCGAAGAGGCTATGCAGACATTAATGAAGCATAAAAGTCTGGTTACGGGTCTAATCTATCAAAATACTGAGCAACCGTCTTATCAAGAATTATTAACAAGTTATTCCCAAACGCCACTTTCAAAAGCTGATTTAAATATGGATGAAGCTTATTTCGACAAACTTGTATCTGAATTTGTATAATAAATGGGTTCGTTTACTAGTCAAGGAAGTAAAAAGGGTCTTAATAGAATTTCCATGAAAATAAGCAAGTGATTGTATTTTTAATCACTTGCTTATTTTGTTAATACGTTATGGAATAGTAGGCACATTGAGTATTATTACTCGTTCAGCTTACTTTTTCTAGAAGGACTTATAAACTGTCTATTGTTTTCAATCTTTCGAGGCATTATACTATAATAATGTCCATAACTCTATTCATTATCTAATCTGTTCTGAGAGGATCAACACAACTTATGATCCTTTTCATTAAATGTTATAGAGTAAGAAAGGGGAACAAATAGAATGAATGAAGAACAACGATTAGATAGTCAAAAAGTAGTAACAACTAATTCTTCGGACAAAAAATCCGCAAAGGATTATAGCAAATATTTTGAAACGGTTTATACAGCACCTTCCTTAAAAGAAGCAAAAAAACGTGGGAAAGATGATGTTCACTATCAAAGTTTTGATATCGATCCAGAGTTTAAAGGGATGGGTGAGGGGCGTAAATTCTACATGCGGACCTATGGATGTCAAATGAACGAACACGATTCAGAAGTAATGGCTGGAATTTTTCTTTCATTAGGGTATGAACCAACGGATTCTGTTGAAGATGCAAATGTTATTTTATTAAACACATGTGCTATCCGTGAAAATGCTGAAAATAAAGTGTTTGGTGAACTTGGACATCTTAAACATTTGAAACTGGAAAGACCTGATTTATTGATAGGCGTATGTGGTTGTATGTCACAGGAAGAGTCCGTTGTGAACAAAATCTTAAAAACGTACAATCAAGTTGATATGATTTTTGGTACTCATAATATTCATCGTTTACCTAATATTTTACAAGAAGCATATATGTCCAAAGAAATGGTCGTTGAAGTTTGGTCTAAAGAAGGCGATGTCATTGAGAACCTTCCGAAGGTTAGACGAGGTCAATATTAAAGCATGGGTTAATATTATGTACGGATGTGATAAATTTTGTACGTATTGTATTGTCCCTTTTACAAGAGGAAAAGAACGAAGTCGTCGTCCTGAGGAGATTATTCAAGAAGTTCGTCAGCTCGCAGCACAAGGATATCAGGAAATTACTCTTCTTGGTCAAAATGTAAATGCTTATGGGAAAGATTTAACTGATATAACGTATGGTCTCGGAGATCTAATGGAAGAAATTCGTAAAATTGATATTCCAAGAATCCGCTTTACGACAAGTCACCCACGAGACTTTGATGATCATTTGATTGAAGTACTTGCAAAAGGTGGAAACCTTGTTGAACATATCCATTTGCCTGTTCAATCAGGATCTACAGATGTGTTAAAGATTATGGCACGTAAATACACTAGAGAAGAATATTTGGAATTGGTTCGGAAAATTAAAGAGGCCATACCAAATGTTTCCTTAACGACAGATATTATCGTGGGTTATCCGAATGAAACGGATGAACAATTTGAAGAAACATTATCGCTTTATCGTGAAGTCGGTTTTGAAGCAGCTTACACGTATATCTATTCTCCACGTGAAGGAACACCGGCTGCAAAAATGCAGGATAATGTACCGATGGAAGTGAAAAAGGAACGTCTGCAGCGTCTAAATGCACTTGTGAATGAGTCTTCCGCAGAAGCAATGAAAAAGTATGCAGACAAAATGGTGGAAGTGCTTGTTGAAGGGGAGAGTAAGAATAATCCAGATGTTCTGGCTGGTTACACACGTAGTAGCAAGCTGGTTAATTTTATTGGTCCAAAAACATCTATTGGTAAAGTAGTAAAAGTTAAGATTACAGATACAAAAACATGGTCATTAAATGGTAATATGGTGGAAGAACTCGAAGCGATTGAGGTGGAATAAATGGGGAAATTTTCAAAGGATGAAATTGTGGCTAAGGCGCAAGATTTAGCGAAAATGATTGCTGAAACAGAAGAGGTAGACTTTTTTAAACGAGCTGAAGCACAAATACATGAAAATGAAAAAGTACGGACCAATATTTCAACAATTAAAGGTTTACAAAAGCAAGCAGTAAATCTCCAACATTACGGAAAAATTGAGGCATTAAAAAAGACAGAGGAAAAAATTTCGGAACTAGAACAACAACTTGACGAAATTCCGGTGGTGTATGAATTCAAACAATCACAAGCAGAGGTTAACGATTTGTTACAGCTTGTGGCTTCAACGATCTCAAATTCGGTTACAGACGAAATTTTAAAATCCACCGGTGGAAATTTATTAAGTGGAGAGACAGGCTCTGAAATTAAAAATAAACACTGTTCCCATTAATAACAACAATCATTTCGAAAAAAAGTAGGTTTGGACAAAGTCCAGAACTACTTTTTTTTGTGAGTTCGTAAAGATAACGGGTGAACAGGCATTGGATAAGGTTAAAGTGATTTAGAGTATAATAGGATATTTCCTTCCATTCGGAACCTTCCCATTTGTAAAGCATACTATGCAATATGCCTATATTTTTTCTGATATTCATCAAAAAAATTATCGCACACTAGTCTTCTATCACGCATAGGATGAATTGAAAATGAATGAGGAGGTTTCGCTCGCAATGGGAGAATACAGAGAAATAATCACAAAAGCGGTCGTAGCGAAAGGACGTAAATTCACACAGTCTAATCACACGATTTGCCCTGCACATCAGCCGACAAGCATTTTAGGCTGTTGGATCATAAACCATACGTACGAGGCAAAAAAGGTTGGTAAAAAGGTTGAAGTTAAAGGCTATTATGATATTAACACTTGGTACTCCTTTAATAGAAATACAAAGACAGAAGTAGTAACAGAGCGTGTCGAATATTGTGATGTCATTAAATTAAAATACCGTGACCCAGATAGCCTAGACGATTTAGATGTGATTGCACGTGTTATGCAACAACCAAACTGTGTGGAATGTGTTATTTCCTCGAATGGAGATAAAATCAAAGTCCATGTTGAAAGAGAGTTTGTTGTTGAAGTCATTGGTGAGACAAAGGTAATTGTAGCTGTTTATCCTGATCAATGTGATAGTGAAGATGATCAGTGGGGATTAGATGTAGAAGATGAGGATTTTGAAGATTTAGATCCGGATTTCCTACATGACAAAAAGGACAGAGATCGGTAAACTAGGGAGGAATTACTTCCTAGTTTTTTTTTGATTGAAGAAAAAGGGTTTTCAAGCTTGAAAAACATCCCATCTAGAAATGAAAATCCATATGTTATAATAAAAAGATAATAAATAAGTTATGTAACTGGAGGATATGATGGTTGCTTATACGCCAATGATACAACAATATTTACAAGTAAAGGCAGACTATCAAGATGCCTTTTTATTTTTTCGCCTAGGCGATTTCTATGAAATGTTTTTTGATGATGCCATAAAGGCATCCCAAGAATTAGAAATAACGTTAACAGGTCGTGAAGGTGGTGGGGAAGAACGCATCCCTATGTGTGGCGTTCCGTACCACTCAGCTGCTTCCTATATTGAACAACTCATTGAGCGCGGTTATAAAGTGGCAATCTGTGAACAAACAGAGGATCCAAAACAAGCTAAAGGAGTTGTCCGTCGTGAAGTCGTACAACTGATCACCCCAGGTACCATGATGGAAGGCAAAGTTTTAAACGAGAAAGAAAATAATTATATCGCCTCCATTACGAACTTTCCCGATGAGACATTTGGATTTGTCTATACGGACTTATCTACGGGTGAAAATAAGGCTACCTTATTAAATGGAAACTTCAATGAAGTGTTAAATGAACTTTCGCTATCAGGTGCGAAAGAAGTTGTTGTTGCAACAAGCTTTGATGACGTCTATCAGCAAAGAATTAGAGAACGGCAAGTTGTGGCCATTTCATTTGAAGATGATGAACGGGTTAAAGACGTGTTTCAACCACTTTTCATTGAGGAAATGGAGGAAAAACAAAAAATAGCAATGGCAAGGCTCCTTAATTATTTATATCGTACACAAAAACGAAGCCTTGATCATTTGCAGCCTGTTTCCTCTTACAAAATCAACCACTATATGAAAATTGACTTTTTCTCAAAACGAAATCTTGAACTTACGGAAACCATACGTTCAAAAGGAAAAAAGGGATCTTTAATTTGGCTGCTTGATGAAACGAAAACAGCAATGGGGGGACGATTATTAAAACAATGGATTGACCGTCCTCTGATCGATAAAAATGCGATTTCAGTACGATTAGAGCTGGTTGAAACCTTCATAAACGCCTACTTTGAAAAGCAGGAACTAAGAGAAAAATTAAAAGAAGTATATGATCTAGAACGGCTTGCCGGACGTGTGGCTTTTGGAAATGTAAATGCACGTGATCTCCTACAATTAAAACGGTCTCTCCAGCAGATTCCTTTTATTCAAAGAATCGTTGAACAGCTTGATAACGAAGAAGCCAAACAATTTGCGAATCGACTAGATTCTTGTGAAGAAGTAATAGATCTATTAGAAAAAGCGATTGTGGAGAATCCACCCATATCGGTGAAAGAAGGCAATATAATTCAGGATGGATACAATGAAGAACTCGATCGTTACCGTGATGCAAGTAAAAATGGAAAGCAATGGATTGCTCAGCTTGAAAAAGAAGAAAGAGAAAAAACGGGTATTAAATCTTTAAAAGTAGGATACAATCGAGTGTTTGGCTATTATATTGAGGTAACAAGAGCAAACCTGCACCATTTAGAAGAAGGTAGATATGAACGTAAGCAAACATTAACAAATGCTGAGCGTTTTATTACACCTGAATTAAAGGAAAAAGAGGCATTAATTTTAGAAGCAGAAGAGAATTGCACTGAACTAGAATATGACTTATTTTCAGCGATCCGTGAGCATGTGAAAGAATACATTCCAAGACTCCAAAAATTGGCGAAAATGGTGAGTGAGTTGGACGTACTTCAATGCTTTGCGACCATTAGTGAAGAAAGACATTATGTAAAACCAACATTCTCAGATGAGGGTAGAATTCTGTTAAAAGAAGGTCGCCATCCAGTCGTTGAGAAAGTCATGAATGCAGACCGGTATATTCCAAATGACTGTGACATGAATAAGGAACGAGAAATGCTTCTTATTACGGGTCCCAATATGTCTGGTAAAAGTACGTATATGCGTCAAATTGCTTTAACCGCAATACTAGCACAAATTGGTTGCTTTGTCCCTGCAACCGCGGCTGTCCTTCCCATATTTGATCAAGTATTTACACGCATTGGTGCGGCAGATGACCTTGTTTCTGGACAAAGTACCTTTATGGTGGAAATGCTTGAAGCGAAAAATGCGATTACAAATGCAACGAAAGACAGTCTCATATTATTTGATGAAATAGGACGTGGAACTTCAACATATGATGGGATGGCTTTAGCACAAGCCATCATTGAATATATTCATAATCGTATTGGCGCAAAAACTCTTTTTTCAACCCATTATCATGAATTAACCGTCGTTGGAGGAAGAATTAGAACATTTGCAAAATATACATGTCAGTGCCATTGAGCAAAATGGACAAGTGGTATTTTTGCATAAAATTAAAGAAGGTCCAACGGATAAGAGTTATGGAATCCATGTTGCCAAGCTCGCCGAGTTACCCACAGAACTGATTAATCGGGCAAATGAAATTCTAGCTACTCTTGAAAATCAAGAAAAAAATATCAAAGGGATTTTCCAGAAAAATACGGATATAATGGTTCAAAAAGATCATTCTTTTATAGCGAAGAATGAAAAAATGGAACAGGTAGAAGATGCAATTATAAATGTACACACTGCAAAGGATCATTCTTTTGTTTCTGAAGTTGATGAGGCACAGCTCTCCTTTTTTGAAGAAGAAAGTACCCAAACAAAGAAAACACAGCACACAACAAAAGAAAAGCGTGTGCTTGAGAAAATAAAAGAGTTAGATATCTTAGATATGACACCTATGCAGGCGATGAATATTCTTTATGAACTTCATAAAAAGATGAAAAGCTAAGCTAGGGGAGGTTAGAAGCAATGGGGAAAATTATTCAACTAGATGATGCCTTGTCAAATAAGATTGCAGCAGGTGAGGTAGTTGAACGTCCAGCCTCTGTAGTGAAAGAGCTCGTTGAAAATTCAATTGATGCTGGTAGTACAATCATTGATATTGAAGTTGAAGAAGCAGGACTATCAAAAATCAGAATCAGTGACAATGGAGATGGACTGGAAGAAATTGATGTTCCTAAAGCATTCAGTCGACATGCAACCAGTAAAATTAAAAATGAACATGATCTTTTCCGAATTAGAACCCTTGGTTTTCGTGGGGAAGCATTACCAAGTATTGCATCTGTATCAAGGTTAGAGCTAATCACATCTACAGGTGTAGAAGGAACAAGAATTGTTTTAGAGGGTGGAAAAGTAATCACGCTTGAAAAAGCTGCAAGTCGTAAAGGAACGGATATTACCATAACTGATTTATTTTATAACACGCCTGCCCGTTTGAAATACTTAAAGACAGTTCACACAGAGCTTGGAAATATAACGGATGTGACAAACCGATTGGCCTTAGCGCATCCAGAAGTATCTATACGCCTGATTCATAACGATCGGAAGCTGTTGCATACGAATGGAAATGGTGACGTTAAGCAAGTGTTAGCGGCTATTTATGGGATTAATATTGCTAAGAAAATGGTTCCAATACAAGCAAAATCACTCGATTTTGTCCTTGATGGATTTATAACACTTCCAGAAATTACAAGGGCATCTAGAAATTATATATCAACCATGATTAATGGTCGCTATATTAAAAACTTTCCTCTCGCAAAGGCTGTTCTTGAAGGATATCATACATTACTCCCGATTGGTCGCTATCCAATTGGCTTAGTTAAGTATTGTAATGGATCCCATATTAGTAGATGTAAATGTTCACCCATCCAAATTGGAGGTTCGAATTAGTAAAGAGCAAGAATTAAATAAATTTGTTACGGAAACAATTAAAACTGTTTTTAAAACAAAAGCATTAATTCCCTCAGGATTGATTCGAGAGAAGGTAGCAAAGGAAAAATCAGAACAAACCATATTGGATTTCGATCCGTTACAATTGAATTCTTATGTTCAAGAAGACAATAATCGTTCTAAACGATTTGAAGGAGAAAATGTCATTAGCGAACCATCTAGTTCTAATGAATTCAATCATTCTCGTTCATTTGGAAGAAATGAAGAGTGGTCAGAAGTGAAGCGAGAGGATTTCGATCCGTTTAATGGTGAACATGCATCGTCTCCTAGTTGGGAAGCCAATGTCAACAGCGATCAACTGGATCAGAAACCAGTTCTGGAGTATACATCTGACCCCATGTTAGATTCCCTTAATAGAAAGGTAGATGATCAGAATCAAATAATAAAGGACGAGTTACCGCTTCAGGAGGAAATAAATACTTCCTCGCAAACGATCGTAAGCAGGGTTCCACCGCTCTATCCAATTGGGCAAATGCACGGAACCTATATATTTGCCCAAAATGAACACGGCTTATATATTATTGATCAACATGCTGCACAAGAGCGGATAAAATACGAATATTATAAAGAAAAAGTAGGAATGGTAGCTGCAGAATTGCAAGAGTTGCTCGTTCCATTGACCTTTGATTATTCCACTGATGACTATGTGAAAATTGATGAATATAGGAATGAACTTGAAAATGTAGGCGTATTTCTTGAACCATTCGGTCACAATAGTTATATTGTCAAGGCCCATCCCCAATGGTTTCCAAAAGGGGAGGAGACAGAGATCATTGAGGACATGATTGAACAATTGCTTACAATGAAGAAGGTTGATATAAAAAAATTACGCGAGGAAGCAGCCATAATGATGAGCTGTAAAGGTTCAATTAAAGCAAATCGTCATTTGCGAAATGATGAGATTCAAGCTTTATTAGACGAACTTAGACGTACGTCAGATCCTTTTACATGTCCGCACGGACGTCCAATCATTATACACACATCCACCTATGAATTGGAAAAAATGTTTAAAAGGGTTATGTAATTTCAATGAAGAAGTTATTTGTTGTGCATATGAGCAAAAATGTGTATAGGTAATTGAACCTACAGATGCTTGAAATATATAAAAACTAATAATATGATTATGTAAACTGAGGAACAATGATCTTAATCAACTTAAGCATATCCTTAGAATTGAATTCTCTTTTCTATAAAAAAGAATGTCCATTTATGGCTTTTTCCACCATAAATGGACATTCTTATTTTGCAGCACTTGATAACTTGTTCATATATTGCAGTGATTTACCTGCACCGATCGCAACCGATTCGAGTGGATTTTGGCTCAAGGCAATAGGAACGGAGATTTCATTTGTTAGCCATTCTACCATTCCATTTAATAAGGAACCACCACCGGTTAAGATGACACCACGATCAACAATGTCTCCACTAAGTTCAGCGGGACTATCCTCCAACGTCGCTCTGAGCGCTTCTAAGACTTGTAACAAGGATTCCTTTAGGGCATCTCGAATTTCATGAGACGAAAGGGTGATCGTCTTGGGTAGACCAGTGACAAGATCTCGACCCCTGGCTTCCATAGTCAATTCTTCATGATCAACCAAAGCAAAACCAATTTCGATCTTAATTTTTTCAGCTGTTCGTTCCCCAATCAGCATATTATATTTTTTTCGAACAAATTGAATAATGTCATCATCAAGGTGATCACCGCCAACCTTAACCGCATGACAGGCAACAACACCCCCAAATGAGATGATAGCAACCTCTGTAGAGCCTCCTCCGAAGTCGAGGATCACGTTAGCAACAGGTTCATCTATGGGCATTCCAGCACCGATTGCCGCTGCAACTGGCTCTTCAATTATAAACACCTTTTTCGCTCCAGCGTTACGTATAGCATCTTGAATCGCTCTGCGATCAACGCTTGTAGATCCATATGGAGTGCATACAACGACATTGGGTTTTCTTAACGAAAATCCCACCGATTTAGACGCTTTGCGAATGATATGACGCAACATCTCAGTTGTTATATCGTAATCAGCAATAACACCATCTTTTAAAGGTCTAATGGCAACTATTTTGTCAGGTGTCTTTCCAATCATTTCTTTAGCTTCCATCCCAACAGCAAGTACTTTATTTGTCACCAGATCAATGGCGACAACACTTGGTTCATTTACAGCAATTCCTTTGCTTTTACTATAAACAAGTGTATTAGCAGTTCCTAAGTCAATACCAATTTCAGCATTCGAAAGCAATTTATTCACCTTATTTCACATATTATATAGTTCTAAAATCCACTTATATAACAGTAGCATGAAATCATGACAGAAGTTCAGATGTTATACAAACTTAAATGAACTGTAATGTAAAATGAAAATTTTTCCTACAATGGAAGTCTAATTCCCCATATTAGAACCTGATATTATTTTTTACTGAAAATGAGCCATGATTCCTTAAATATAAAATGAATAGTTCAGTTAATTATGGCTATAATGGATAGATATTTGATTGAATCCTAATGAATTATGGTAGAATGGAGAAGATAGCCATTGTCATCATATTATGAGAAGGAGTCTTGCAATTAGAGTAGGATGTATGTGTATAATAGGCTAAACTGAATTTATGAAAAGGTAGTGTGAAAGGATTGACCATCAAAAAAAAGCTTCTTGTTTTAATTGGACCAACTGCAGTTGGGAAAACGCAAACAAGTATTAAGCTGGCAAAAGCCTTTAATGGTGAAATTATTAGTGGAGATTCAATGCAGATTTATAAAAAAATGGATATTGGAACAGCAAAAATTATGCATGCTGAAATGGAAGGAATTCCACATTATTTAATTGATATTAAAAATCCAGATGAACCTTTTTCAGCTGCTGAGTTTCAGGAATTAGGAAGAGAAAAAATTTCTGACATTACAAACAGAGGAAGACTTCCTATGATCGTAGGTGGAACCGGTTTATATATTCAATCTGTACTTTTTGATTATCACTTTTCAGAGGCACCATCAGACGCTAGTTTTCGCAAAAGCTTGGAAATGCAGGCAGAAAAAGATGGAAATATTGTTCTTCATGAACAACTTATGAGAATGGATCCTGAAAGCGGAAGACGAATCCACCCTAATAATATTCGGCGTGTGATAAGAGCCATTGAGATTTTTCATTGTACAGGAAAAACAATGAGTGAACTTCAACAATCACAACCTATTGAATCCATATATGATGTTGCGATCATAGGCTTAACGTTGGAGAGAGAAAAACTATATGAACGAATCAATAAACGGGTTGAAATTATGATTGAGAATGGGTTAATTAAAGAAGTAGAAACCCTTTTTCAGCAAGGTTACAAAGATTGTCAATCCATTCAAGCGATAGGATATAAAGAACTGTATGAATATTTTTATGGAAACGTCACTTTAGAGGAAGCCGTTGAAAATTTAAAACAAAATTCACGACGCTATGCTAAAAGACAATTAACTTGGTTCCGAAACAAAATGGATGTAAAATGGTTTGACATGACAGAAGCGAATAATCCTATCTTATTAGGAAAAAAAATAGACGAAATTTCTTCTTATATTGAAGGAAAGCTTCAAATTAAATCGAATACATTATAGTAGAGAGAAAAGAGGAGGATCTTTGATCATGAAAAACTCTGTTAATATTCAAGACCAATTTTTGAACCAACTCCGTAAAGACACAACAAATTGTACAGTATTTTTGTTAAATGGATTTCAAATAAGGGGACAAATAAAAGGTTTTGATAACTTTACTGTTTTATTTGAATGTGAAGGGAAACAACAGCTTGTGTATAAACATGCCATTTCTACATTTGCTCCACAGCGAAATGTACATATTGAATTAGAAACTCCACAACAAAATAAAATATGAAACAAAAAGGCATTCACATCAACAATTGGTGTGAATGCCTTTTTTATCTTTTATCTATTGATATAGGGTTAAAGATAATCTTCTATTTATCATAATTTTATTATGTAAACTTCATAATGAATCACGATAATAGGTGTAGGTGAAACCTTAAATAAAAGATGTTTTTAAATGAAATATCTATAATTTTTTAATGAACGACCCCATTCTTGAATACACATAGAATAAGTGTTTTTTGAGAAAAAAACGATATGGTCTAAAGAAATGCTTTATTACGTTTTTCTATTTAACTAAAAGGTAGAGAGATAAATTTTTGAATGTTAACAGAAAGTAGTGGAGGTGCTTCGTCACTAATAATAGAAATTGGGCGTATACTGTTTGAAGAGAATGTGAGGTGAAAAGTTTGGAACAGCCGATGCGAATGAAAAATAACGGTCAAATCAGTATTGTTCTGAACGCACAGAAACGTAATCCTATTGGTGGAGATACCAGCATCAATTCAGCTGGACCAAAGAACATTCCACCAGAGCATACGGCCTTAAAGGAGATCGAGGAAGAACTTGGGACACTCGTGGGAATGGAAGAAATGAAAAGAATGATTAAAGAAATATATGCATGGATTTATGTTAATAAAAAAAGAGAAGATAGCGGGCTAAAAGCCGGTAAACAATCCCTTCACATGATGTTTAAGGGAAATCCAGGAACAGGAAAAACAACCGTTGCAAGGTTAATAGGAAAGCTATTTCAAAAAATGAATGTGTTATCCAAAGGACATTTAATTGAAGCTGAAAGAGCAGATTTAGTGGGTGAATATATTGGTCATACAGCTCAAAAAACGAGGGATTTAATTAAGAAATCAATAGGAGGAATCCTTTTTATCGATGAAGCGTATTCACTTGGACGTGGAGGTGAAAAGGATTTTGGTAAAGAAGCAATCGATACCCTTGTTAAGCACATGGAAGATAAGCAGCACGAGTTTATCTTAATTTTGGCAGGCTATTCTCGTGAAATGGATTACTTTCTGACACTGAATCCTGGACTTCACTCCCGCTTTCCACTTGTCATTGATTTTCCGGATTATTCGATCAGTCAGCTCATGGAAATTGGTGAAAGGATGCTAAAGGATAAAGAATATACATTAAGCCATGAAGCTGAAAAGAAACTTAGGGATCATTTATTTTGGGTAAAGAATACAATTAACCCAGTCAGTTTTTCAAATGGTCGTTATGTAAGAAATGTGCTGGAGAAATCAATACGAACACAGGCCATGCGGTTACTTATGCAAAATATGTTTGATCGCCACGAATTAATGACCATTAGAAGTAATGATCTTGTGTTCGAACCGGAATAGATATGCAAACAAGAAAGCTGATTCGAAGTTTTATTAACTTGTGAATCAGCTTCTAAATTAGTTTAACTATAATTAACTATTGTACGAGTCGAATATTTAAAAAAGAGGTTAGTTCTCATTTTTATAGAAATAGAGAACTAGCCTTTCTTTATGAAAATAACTGAATGGTTTGTAAAGCTTGCTGCAAATCAGATTTTGTTTTTAATTCATCATTAATTTCTACACCTAATTCAATCATCGTATCAGCAATTTTAGGACTAATACCTGTTAAAATAGTAGAACAACCTAATAATTTAATTCCTTTTACAATCTTAAATATATGGTTTACAACAGTCGTATCAACATAGGGAACCCCTGAAATATCAATAATCAATTGCTTTACCTTTAAATCACTAACACGTTGTAGTGTTTTTTCTCTAATTTTCTTTGCTCGATATGAATCAATATTTCCTACAATAGGAAGGATGCAAACCTTTTCAGCTAGTGGAATAATAGGAACAGATAATTCCTCGACTATTTCACGATGACTCTTTAATAAATCATCTTTATATTTAACATAACTAGCTGTATAGGTTTCTATAAAAAGATCAATAATATTATTAATTTGTCGTTCTAACATAAAATATTTATCCGTGCTTAGAGAAATTTGAGATTCAAGATGAAAAGTTCTTAAAGTATTCCACACAATCCCTCTTGTAGATTGGAAGAGTTCCCATGCTAAATGAATCGGAAATTCTAATTTTGCATCTTTAATTCCTCGTTTCTCAGCGAGATCTGTTATGGTTTTTTGATTTAATTCTAAAATATTCTTTGCCACGATATTCATGATGGGATTACCGAATTCCTTCAAGATCTTCCAAAATACCATTTTCCTTTAGTAAAGTAATAAGGTAGCCTTTCTTTTCTTGTAAAAATTGAAGCCAGTAACTTGTATTGGAACTTAAATTTTCATTGAAATAGTGTGATAGATTTATTTTATAGTCAATCGCTTCAGTCAATTGGTAACCTCCTAAAGAATAGGTTCGAGGTAATAAATAAGAATCAGGCCCAAACTACAATATAGTAGAATGTTAAATTCCTGCATATGGTCTATTTAGAAAATAGTTGAATATCTTGCAAAGCCTGCTGAAGATCTGATTGTGTTTTTAATTCCTTATCAATTTCAATCCCTAGTTCGATCATTGTATCAGCAATTTCAGGACTAATACCAGTTAAGATAGTAGAACAGCCTAATAATTTAATTCCTTTTACGATTTTGAATAGGTGGTTCACAACAGCCGTATCTACAAAAGGTACGCCAGAAATATCAATAATTAATTGTTTAGCCTTTAATTCATTAACTCGGACAAGCGTTTTCTCACGGATCTTTTTAGCACGGTACGTGTCCACATTTCCTACAATCGGTAGGATACAAACCCGATCTGCAATTGGAATAATAGGAACAGATAATTCATCTACTGTTTCACGATGGCTTTTTAAGAGTTCTTCTTTATAGCTGACATAATAAGCTGTATATGAATCTATATATAAATCAATGATGTCATTGACATGTCTTTCCAATGCAAAGAATTCCTCTGTTTCAAGAGCTTTTTCGGATTCTAAATAGAAGGTTTTGATCGCATTCCAAATAATCCCTCTACTTGATTGGAAAAGTTCCCATGCTAAATGAATCGGAAATTCTGTTTTTGCACTACTCACACCTCGTTCTTTAGCATGATCCATTATTTCTTCTGTTTTTAATTCATTAATATTTTGTGCCAACATAAGCATAATGGGATTTCCAAATTTCTCATAATAATCGAAATCACCATTTTCTTTTAATAAGGAAGAAATATAACTTTTATTCTCCTTAATATATTGAATCCATTCATTCGTATAGAATTCAACATTTTGAATTAAAAATTGCGATAATTCTGTTTTTGAATCAATTGTTTGAATCATAGTATGACCTCCCATAAATGTATCCACATGCTTGATTGTTTTCGGAAATGTAAGTAAAAAAGAAGTACCGTGTCCTTCTTCACTCGTAACGCTTATTTTACCGTTGTTACTTTGTATGGTATTAAAAACCTGTGCTAACCCCATACCTTTGCCATCCTGTTTGAGGGTAAAGAAAGGAGTTCCAAGCAAGCGGAGCTTGTCCTTCGGAATACCAATACCAGTATCAGAAATACTTACTTGAATACCTGTGGCGTTCTCGGTTTGCTCAATTGCTAATGTGCCACTATCGGGCATTGCTTCAATAGCGTTTTTAATGATATTAAACAAAGCTTTCTTGATTTGATCTTTTCTACCAACAATAGATGAACTCTCATTTTCAAAATGTTTAATCACATTAATGGTATACAGCTGATTTTGAAATAAGAGTAAAATAGATTCAATTTCAGCATTCAAATTAAAAGTAGTTTGTTTTTCTTGAATAAATTCTGGCTTTGATACGCTCATTAAATCGTTTAAAATATGAATAGCACGGTCTAATTCACTTTGTGCAATTTGAGAATATTCCTCTTTATACGTTGTATCCATTAACTGAAGGAAACCTTTAACAGCCGTCAACGGATTCCGAACCTCATGGGCAATTCCAGCTGCCATTTCACCAATTGAGGATAATAAATGGTTATTCCAGTTGTTATGGTCATGTGAATTTTGTAAATATTGGACATTAAACATATATATATGAATCTTATCTAATAAGTCATCTCTATAGGATCGATGGAATAAAAAAAAGTATGGTTGTGAATCAATGGTTACAATAAATTCATTTAATTTCCCCATAAAACATTCATGTAATTTTGCTTTGATTTCATTATTATTAATACAATGGAAGAGATAGCCATTCTCAATTTCATCTGAAAGTAATAACCTTTTACCTTCACTGTTTACCTTTTGGATCATTCCATCAGGATTCAGTTCAACCAAACCATATAATATTTTATCTGTAGTGGTTGTTGATATCAATTTTCCTAGCCTGCCCTTCATTTATCCATTTTACGGCTTTGACCTTTGTACCAATATGAATTGTGCTACTGATTTCAAATTCATCCATTAATCTTTTCACGCCAGATAGGCCTAATCCTAGCCCAGTTTTGGAACGGAACAGTATTATTTAGAACTTCATCAAGATTTGGAATGCCAGGACCTTGGTCAATGGCTATGATTTCAATTCCATATGAAGGAAGGGGCTTAATAAAAAGTTCTCCTTTTCCAGCATAGTAAACAATATTACGAGTTAATTCCATTATGGATACAACTAATTTAGTTTGTTGGCTTTTATTTAACCCATATTCATCTGCAACCCTTTTACCTATGGTACTAGCCATATACACATCATCTTCGCGTTCGATTACAATCCTATACAAGTTTTCCACTCTTCCTCCTCTAAACCAATGAACGTCATGAATGTGTTAACATAAGAAACATTTTAGCATATTTCCATTGTAATAGGATAATGTTTTTCTAATAAATTGAAAAATTCTGTATTGTAATTTTTGTCTGTTGTATTTTTGTTTTCAAGAAGTCATATAATCTCATTTATTTGAAATTACTGTGTAATTCATGTATTTTAATACTATTACTGCATGAAGAATTATGTGCAGTTATAAATTGACAAGGTATATTTAAAGGATAGAAAAGGAAATGAGGAGAAATTCGATGAAGCAAATTATGACAGATCAAGAATATCAAGAACAAATTAATCAAGATCAATTAACTGTGGGAATTTTTACAACAACTTGGTGTCCAGATTGTAAGAGGTTAGGAATGTTCATTGATGAAATTACAGAAGAAAACCAAGACAAACAATGGTTTACCATTGATCGCGATGAATTTCCAAAAGCTTCCGACGAACAAAATGTAATGGGGATTCCGTCCTTGTTGGTTTTTAAAAACGGGAAAAAACTTGCACATTTGCATAGTGCAAATGCGAAAACTGCTGATCAAGTAAGGGAGTTTATAAATAATTTATAAAAGATTAATGAAAAAACAAGAGAGTATCGAAGAAGATACTCTCTTGTTTTTTCCAAAAAGTTTTTTAGGTTTTGCTTTCCATTTTGGAGCGTTATTTATTAAAAGAGAAAAGCTTTAAAAGTGGATGTCTTTTCTTATCAATAATCTTTAATTCGTTCATAACTAGTTCATGCTTGTGCTCTGCTACCCATTTTTTAAGGGTGTGCTTATCTTGACAATGTGTTAAGTATATTTGACCACCTTTACCAACTGCGTTCACTACATATCGATTCGTCATATTTCCCATTTTTACTCACCTTTTTAAAATAATGTAGTTAACCATCAACTTAAGCACGAGTGTTGATCGATTCCATTTGATGTACCTTTAGGATCGATCAGAAACTATTAATCTCAACAAGCCAATGAGTAACAAATGACACACTAATTTCATTCACTTTTTTTGCTATTCTTTGTATGAATAATACAGCCTTCTTTGCATCTTCGAAATACATCATAATGTTCAATACAAGTTTTTGTCAATATAATTTTACAAACCTTTATAAAAGCTTAAAAAAGGGAATGGAATTTTCATTAAGATGAAATTTCCATTCCCTAATTCATTTCACTAAAATAAGTCTACATTCCTCCCGTTCCATAGTTGAATTGCCATTCAATTCCAAACTTATCAGTAAGGTTCCCATAGCATTTGCTCCAAAATGTTTCTTGCAAGTCCATTCCGACCTTGCCGCCTTCTTTCAGTTTATTGAACCAAGTTTTTATTTCGTCTAGATTCTCAGTAACAATTGAAAGGGTTACGTTGTTTCCCTGTACAAAAGGCATTCCTGGAAAAACATCTGAAAACATAACATTGCTGCCACTTATGTTAAGACGTGTATGCATGACTAAATTTTTTGCTTCTTCTGGAAGAGTAAATGATGGGTCAGGGGGAGTCTCTCCAAAAGTCATGATTTGTGGTTTCTCAGTCCCAAAAACCTCTGCGTAAAACTCTGCTGCTTCACGACAATTACCATTAAAATTAAGATATACGTCAACGGACATTTACTTCAACACTCCTTATGGATATCGTTTATTGTGGAAATACATTCCATTTCATATCATAACATTTAACCTTTGAAATCAAAAATTCCTCCAACCAAGAATTGACCTTTTTTCTATTCATTCATAGGATACAATAAGGAATCCTTTAGGAGGGATAGGATGAGTGTTTTTGTCAATAATGCAACAAAGCCAAGAATTAGCCATTTCTTTGGAATCCAGAAGGAAATTTATCATGCATTAGAAAATAGTCCATCGTTGCATCAGTATGCAACCGTTAATGAGTTATTATTTGAATTGCGATTAAGGGAAAATATCATTAAAGCAGCAAGAATGCTTTATGAAAGTCAGGTTCAATTTGCACCTTTTAGGACATCTAAATTCAATCCTTTCATTTGGAAAAAAACAAATAATGGCTATTTATTAAATCCGAATGTTTTACCTTCTCATGCGATTAATGATGTATTTATTAATAGTAGAGAGTATGCATTTGAATGTACTTCTGCCATCGTGATCATCTTTTATAAAGCAGTACTTGATTCGATTTCAATAAGTAGTTTTAATGCCTCCTTTCAAGGTCTACTGGTCTGGGATTGGCATCATGATCGTGATTTAGGAATTTCCACTAAAAGTGGAAGAGACTTTATTCCAGGTGATGCTGTTTATTTTTTTAATCCAGAATATGACCAACCTGTATGGTCGGGTGAAAATGCCATTTATCTTGGAGGGAATTATTATTTTGGCCACGGCGTTGGAATCCAAACAGAAGAGGGAATGATCCATGCTTTAAATACATTAAGGAAAAAAAATGCAGTGTTATCATCCTATCTACTTTCTCAACAAAGCAGAATGAATATGAAATATCTGGAAAAAATTCAGGCTGGCTATTCGTATAATTAAGAAGTGAATATTTAATGAAGTAATATTACCTTTTTTCAGTACATTTACATTTCGTTTAAATTTTTAATAGATCCATACAATTTTAAAAGGATGTCTATATAATACAAAGGAGGGATCAGCGTAGGAGGAATTTATGACACAACGAACTTTTTATTTTGATAATGCAAAATTTATTCTGATCTTCTTTGTCGTATTTGGACATATGATCAGGTCTTTTATTGAAGATAATGAGATGATCTTTACAATATATAAAGTGATCTATTCTTTCCACATGCCAGCTTTTATTTTAGTATCTGGTTTTTTTGCTAAGGGTGTTTATCAGAAAGGATATATCCTAAAAATCACAAAAAAATTGATTGTCCCTTATCTTATTTTTCAACTCATTTACTCCATTTTTTATTATTTTTTAAATGATCAATCAGAGATTAAATGGGATCTTTTGAATCCTCATTGGTCACTCTGGTTTTTGATCAGTTTATTTTGCTGGAACTTAATGCTTTTGCTCGTTTCAAAATATCATGCATTCACGTCCATTACCATATCACTTGTAATAGGTTTACTGATAGGATATGTTGACTGGGTGACAAATTATCTAAGTTTATCGAGAACCTTTGTATTTTTTCCATTTTTTCTATTAGGATACTATTTAAATAAAGAACATATTTGTTCACTTTTTAAAACAAGGTGGAGGCTAGTTGCCCTTGCTATATTTGTTATGGTGTTTGCTGGATTTTTTTTCTATCCGAATTTCAATTACGAATGGCTTCTTGGCTCAAAGTCTTACGGTGAAATAAGTAGCGCCTCGGGAACCGCCATGTTCAAAAGACTTGGGTTTTATTTGGTAAGTATTCTTATGGTGTTAAGTTTTATGTCATTCGTGCCACGCAAACAATATTTCTTTACTCAATTAGGTAAAAATACACTATATGTTTATTTACTTCACGGTTTTTTTATCAAGACATTTAGGAAAAGTGAAGTTCCAAATTACTTTCATAATCTGGAACAATTTATCTTGCTTGTTGGGATTTCATTGCTTCTCACTTTCTTTTTGTCTAGCAAAATGATGACTTCTTTGATACAACCTCTGATAGAATTAAGACTGTCGCAATTTAAACGGTTAAAAGAAAGAGGACGTGCCATTTTTAAGTATTATCTTCATAAGTTCCAAAGTAATTAGCTAAAGAGCTCATTCATAAATACGAACGCCGATCCTTGGAGTGAAGTAAAACAGGATTCGGCGTTTTTTGCTGAATTATTTAGTTTCTAATGAGAATCAAGTGAACAAATCGGAAATAGGAAAAGGTTTCCAAATATGTATTCTTGATATAGCTTAACCCCTCTATTAGAACAAGTGAAGATCATCTTCTAGATGTATACAGGAGTTGACAGAGTCCCGGTAGTTTAAAGGTGCCCTCCTCTAGTTATAGATGGGTGAGCGTCCGAACGAAATGATCCGTAGGATGTAGGAACGTTTGGTTTTTATTATGATTATTTTTCTGTGAATATGGAAAATGTTTCGTGATATAATTAAAATATATTTTAGAAGTGCAAATTGTATAGAAGTCCAAAAATTACCATATAGTAAAGAAAAATGATAGGGAGCTAATATGAATACTATAACCGTACGACATTTAGCGGAAAAATTAAATTTGGAAATCCTGGCTGGTGAAAAAGGACTTGATTTTGTCATTGACAATGATGATATTCATCGACCTGGATTAGAATTAACTGGATATTTTAGTTTTTTTCCAAACGAAAGAATTCAATTATTAGGAAGACAAGAAATATCTTATTTACATTCATTAACAAAAAAGGAACGTGATGAAAGAATTGGAAATGTGATCAAAAAGCATCCTCCTTGTATCATCATTACACGAAATCAAGAAGGCCTTTCTTATTTGATCAAGCATTGTAATGAAGAGGGAGTAGCACTTCTTCGAGCAAAAGAAAAAACGACAAGAGTCATAAGTACATTGAATAATTATTTAGAAAAAGAATTGGCAAAAAGTATTGGAATCCATGCTGTTTGTATGAATGTTTTTGGCGTTGGACTATTAATCAGAGGCGATAGTGGCATTGGAAAAAGCGAATCTGCTCTTTCGTTAATTGAAAAAGGACATCGTCTTATTTCGGACGATTTAGTCATTCTTAAAAGAATTGATCCTGAAAACTTAATAGGAACACATAATCAGACGAATCGTGATTTTTTATTATTAAGAGGTATTGGAATGATTAATGTCCCAAGACTATACGGTTCAGGGGCTTTTCAAGATGAAACGATGATTAATTTAGATATTATCTTATCCGCGTGGGATGAGAAGAAATTTTATGATGGCATTGATCATCCAAATGAATTTGTTGAGTATCTAGATGTATCTGTTCCACATATTGAAATTCCAATTCGTCCTGGAAGAGACATCGCAAGTTTAATTGAAGTAGCAGCTAAAAATTGGAGGCTTGAACAACAGGGATATACAGCGTTCAATGAATTTAACGAACGCCTTGAAAATTTAAATGCAAGTAATCCAAACAATTAATTGTAGATGTATAGGAAATTCTATATAAAAAGCTCAAACAACCTTAACGATAAAGGGGTGTTTGAGCTTTTTACGTTCAATAAGAATAAAAAAATTTTCACCCTTATGTACTATTTTAATTACTGCTCTCTTGCTGAAATAGAGAACGATGGTTATACCAATTACTATTTACTAATAAACATTTGTGTCCAGTAGTGTCCATCTGAAACGTATCCTACACCAATATGGGTGTAGCTACTGTTTAATATGTTCGCTCGATGTCCTGAGCTGTTCATCCAAGCATTCATTACTTGCTGGGCAGATGTTTGCCCTTTTGCAATGTTTTCTCCTGCTGCTCTGATAATGAATACCATAGTTTTTCATCATATCAAATGGAGAACCATATGTTGGGCTTGTATGACTAAAATAACCTAAGCTACGCATGTCCAGAGACTTGTGTTCTGCTACTCTAGCAAGCTCCCAATCATATTTTAAAGGGGCTAAACCGTTTTTTGCTCTTTCTTGATTGACTAATCGAATCACTTCTTGTTCCACGGAATAACCGTTTTGTGAGGGAACGTTGATCTTTTGACCTGGGTTAATCCTATTAATGTTTGGAATTTGAGGATTTGCTTGGATTAGTTCATCAATTCCAGTTGTTGTTTTTACGGCAATTTTCCATAGAGTATCTCCTGATACAACCGTATATGAACCTGCAGCTAAAGATACAGTTGGAAATAGTATGGCTAGAGCCAATGATGGGACGACAAACAATTTAACTATTTTTTTATGCATATTAGTACCTTCCTTTATTTTCTTTTACTAATTAAGCATAAATAAATTAAACTATTTAGTCATTATAAAAAATATGGTAGGAATATTGCAAAAGTATTACAAAGAAATAAAGCCATCCTTAGGTACTTACTAATCTACTAATTTAGATGATAAAAAGTACTTGTAAAACTTTAAAAAAATCGTAGTGAAAATAAAAAACAGCCTCATGTAAAGAGACTGCCAATAAGGGGCTTAATTAGATTAAATCAAGTTTTCTCTAAATTTAGATGCTTCAAAGACAAATCATTATTAATGACACTTACTTTATCTCCCTAAATAACACTTCCATACTCTTTTGAATAGGTATAATCCGAATATAAGGAAAGCAAGAAAGGCAAGAATAGAAATAAAAATGGTTAAATAACTTGCCAACAACTCCAAGTGGAAGAAGAAAAGTACCGATTACCCCGAATGTTCCTAGTAGAAACAAGACCACACCAGTTAAAAATCCAAGGAATAAATCAAAAACGTTACACGAAGAATGACCACTACTCAAAGAATTCACCACCCTGTCAAATGGAATGCTTGTTCATCAATATAGTATGCGGATGATTGAACATTGGTTTTACACTTACAAAAAAAGAGGCACTATAAAGATGCAAATAAGAAATATCTAGCATCTATTCAATTTTTTTACGGGGAAATTCGGATGAGTAACCAAGTCAATTGAATTTCTTGTTTGATGGGAATGATCTGTTCAACATGATAGCCTAGAGAACTTCATTTATAAGTAGAATAATAAAATTTAAATAATATTAAATACAGAAATGAACCGTCGTACATTATAGAAGGATATTTTAAAAGTCACTTATGTTCTCGTTTAAGACCAAACAAATACATTTTTTACTCATACTATGTAAATTAGTTAATAAAATAAAGAATGAACCTTTGCCAATATTATCAAGGAGAACTTTGTGAAAAAGAGAAAAAGTCTGAAGCAGATTGATATTTTGATAGTAACAAAAAAGAATTATGGGATTCGATTCCCCAATATACACGTTAACCCAAAGGAAATTATGTTATCGATAAAATGACTCTTAAGGAAATCCATGAATAAAAGGGTGAAATTAAAGTGAACGATAAAAAAATTTGTTTTATTTATTGTGTTAATGATCAACTTCAATTACAGAGATCACTTGATTCGCTTAAATTGCTGAAGGTGCCAGCAGGATATCAAATTGAACATATATTTATTGATAGAGCTTCTAGTATGACATCTGGATACAATAACGCAATGAAGAAGACGGATGCGAAATATAAAGTTTATTTACATCAAGATGTATTTATTTTAAATCAATAATTTTTTAATGGATATTTTATCTCTATTTGGGAAATTTCCGATATTAGGGATGTTAGGCGTTGTAGGTACAAAAAACCTCCCTGAAAATGGCGTATGGTGGGAAGGAAAGGAGAAATATGGAAAGGTACTTGAAAGTAGTCCTGGTAAAATGAGACTTCTAAGTTTTTCTGAAGTATCTCGAGATTATGAAAGTGTTAAAGCAATTGATGGCTTAATGATCGTTACTCAATATGATATTCCTTGGAGAGAAGATCTATTTAAGTCTTGGCATTTTTATGATATTTCTCAATGTATGGAGTTCAAAAAGGCAGGGTATGAAGTTGGGATTCCGAAACAAGATGAACCGTGGGTAATGCATGATTGTGGAATTGTGAACGTCACGGGATATGAAGATGAAAGAAATATCTTTTTACGACATTATGGTAAGGATTATATCGGGTAAAAGTTTCATTTTTGAAAGAAAATGGAAAGGGTGAGCGGAAGAAAATGAATGAGCATAAAATTGCCTTTATCTATTGCTATAACGACGAAGAATGGCTTAAAGAATCCAGTTTATATATTCAATCACTTAATATTCCTATTGGTTATGAAATAGAAATTATTTCAGTTGAAAATGCACCGAGCATGTGTGCTGGGTATAATATCGGAATGCAAGAAACGGATGCAAAATATAAAGTATATCTTCACCAGGATGTATTTATTATCAATAAAAATTTTATTAAAGATATTCTAGAAATTTTTGAAAAAAATAACAAAATAGGTCTTATAGGAGTGGTAGGGGGGAAGGTAATACCAACAAACGGCGAATGGATGGAAGCACACGATAAATTTGGAAAAGTTTACGATAGCCACACTGGAAAAATGCAATTAAACTCCTTTAATGAAACAGCTAATCATTATGAATTAGTGCAAGCAGTTCATGGATTAATTATGATTACTCAATACGATGTCCCTTGGCGTGAAGATATCTTTAATGGTTGGCATTTCTTTGACGTTTCTCAAAGTATAGAGTTCTTAAAAAAAGGATACCAAGTAGCAGTTCCTAAACAAAAAGATCCATGGTGCAATCATGATTGTGAAATTACCACATTGAAGAATGAATATGAAGAATATAGAAATATATTCTTAGATCATTATTCAACGTATTTATTTCCATTGGTTAGCATCTTGATACCAACCTATAATAGACCAGAATTTCTAAAAGAAGCATTAGAAAGTGTTTTACAACAAACCTATAGGAATATTGAAATCGTCATTTGTGATGATAGTACTAATGATCAAACAGAAGTAATGATGCAACCTTTTCTTAAAACATATCAAACAATTAGATATTTTAGAAACCCCAAAAAATTAGGCGGATCGACAGGGCTTGAAAATGGGCATAAATGCTTTGACTTATCCTCTGGAGAATTCATAAATTTTTTAATGGATGATGATCGGTTTTCATCTGAGAAAATATCAAGAATGGTTAATTATTTTCTTCAATTTAAGAATATTACACTTGTAACATCTTTTAGACAGTTGATAAATGAAAAAGGACATTTTCTAAAACCTATCAGAGCCACCAAGAAAATGTTTGAATTAGACACAATAATTGAGGGTAGAGAGTTAGGTAAATATGTTATCTCAAATATGTTAAATGTTATTGGTGAACCAACTACTGTGTTATTTAGGAAGAATGATTTAAAAGAGAATTTCGGAAATTACTTAGGCAGACAATATAGACCTTTATCTGATGTCAGTACTTGGTTATGTTTGCTTCGAAATGGTCGAGCAGTATATATAGCAGAACCTCTAAGTTTTTTTAGACTTCATAGAGGTCAAAATGCAAATGATCAAGTTAATGTGATAATCGGGGCGATTGAATGGTTTTACTTAATTAAAGATTCATATGATCATGCCATTTTTGTGGATGATTTAAATGATTTGAAACGAAAAATTAACGGCCTGGCTGAATAACAATACTCATATTGTAAATCGAACGAATCAATTAGCTCTTGATACTAGCTTCGAAGAGAAAAATAGAAACCTTATTAATGAACTAAATAAATGTTATCAAGAATGTTTAATAGCTTTAGATCAATAAAAGTACATTAAGTTTCTTTATCTTAATAGAAAGGTTTAGACATATATAAATCTTTTTCCAAACCTATTTTAAAATTGGGTAAAAGGGGTTTAAGGAATGATTCCGTTTTTAGACTTGAAAGAAATGAATCAAAAGTATTCAGAGGAAATAAAAAAAGCAGTTAACCGTGTAGTTGAAAGTGGTTGGTATGTTCTAAGTAAAGAAGTTGAAAACTTTGAAAGAGAATTTGCTCAATATTGTGGTGTAAATCATGCAATTGGGGTAGCCAATGGCTTAGATGCATTAACTCTAATATTAAAAGCTTATGAAATAAAAAAAGGTGATGAAGTGATAGTACCATCAAACACCTATATCGCTTCAATACTAGCTATTTCAGCAACAAATGCAACACCCGTTTTAGTGGAGCCTAACCTTAATTCCTATAACATTGATCCTAAAAAAGTTGAAGAAAAAATCACAAAAAACACTAAAGCAATCATGGTCGTTCATCTTTATGGACAGATATGTAACATGAATGCAATATCCTCCCTTGCTACAAAATACAATCTAAAAATTATTGAAGATGCAGCACAGGCACATGGTGCAAATTATTATGGGAAGAAAGCAGGAAGTTTGGGTGATGCAGCCGGATTTAGTTTTTATCCTGGTAAAAACTTAGGTGCTCTTGGAGATGGTGGGGCTATCACAACGAATGACGACAAAATAGCTGAGAAAATCAGAGCACTAAGAAATTATGGCTCACATCAAAAGTATCAAAATCGGTTTAAAGGTGTGAATAGCCGTTTAGATGAGATACAGGCAGCAATTCTGAGAGTAAAACTAAAATATCTAAATAAAGATAATGAAAAACGCCGACAAATTTCCGAATATTACATTAATAATATAATTAATAAAAAAGTTATTCTGCCTCAAATTGAGAATAAAGATCGCTTATCTCATGTATGGCATTTATTTGTAGTTAAAGTCAATAATAGAGATCAATTTCAACAATATTTAAGTGAAAGTGGAATACAAACCGTTATTCATTATCCGATTGCGCCGCATAAACAAGAAGCCTATCAAGAATGGAATAATTGTAGTTTTCCTATTTCAGAACAATTGCATCAAACCGTTATTAGTCTTCCTATATCACCTGTTCTACACCTTAAAGATGTAAAGAAAATAACTGATTTTTTAAATAAATATTAATTGCGATTCTGTCTTAAGGGGAGAATTAGATGGATATTAAATTTGATGTAAAGGGCGACGATAGAGGTTTGCTTATTGCACTTGAGCAAAATAAAAATATCCCATTTCAAATCAAAAGGGTATATTATATTTTTGATACGAAAAGCGATGTAAGAAGAGGCTGTCATGCCCATAGAAATTTGGAACAAGTATTAATTGCTGTCAAAGGTAGTTGTAAAATTCATCTAGATAACAATATCGAGACTAAAGAGGTTCTATTAAATGATCCGAGTAGAGGATTGTTTATAGAATCATTAGTCTGGCGTGAAATGTATGATTTTTCTGTTGATTGTGTTTTATTAGTTTTAGCAAGTGATTATTATAATGAAAATGATTATATTAGAAATTACGATCAGTTTAGACAAGAAGCCACGCTAACCTTGGATGAACCACTGGTGGAAATATATAAACAATTAATATATTACACTATTAAGAGATAAAAAAGCGAGAACTTCTTATCAAATTAAGGAATCTCGTTTAGTCATGAAGGTTTATTTTCAAGTTACTAACGATTAATTCCAAATAGTTTCATCTCATTTTTTTGTCTTGCAGGGACGCCCATAACAACTGAATGATCAACAACATCTTTCGTAACGACAGAACCTGCTCCAACAACTGAATCCTTGCCTATGACTACTCCAGGGAGTAAAATGGCCCCTGCACCGATAGCCGCCCCATCTTTAATAGTAGGTCCGATAATTTTCCCTTTTTCAAATCCAAGTTTTCCAATTGCATTATCATTTGTCATTCCAACTGAAACACTAATAAAAACATCATTTCCGATCGTACAATTTCCAGTAATATGAGATAGGTCCATTATCTTTGTTCTATCCCCTATAACTGTATTATAGTTTATTGTTACATATCTACTGATTACACAACGTGAACCGACTTTACACTGTTCTCTAATTGATGCCCCATCTCCTATTAATGTATTTGTTCCTATTTCAACATCATAGAATATGATTGCATTCGGACCAATTGAAGAATTTGCGCCAATTTTCACCTTTTGTTCATAAATTGGGGTACGGGCTAAAGCTCCAGCTCCTTTAGGTTCTTTACCAATAACAGAACCTGGGAAAATCTCTACCCCATCTTCAATAGTAGTGCCAGAATTAATAACAACATTAGGGTGAATGATTACATCATTCCCAATCCTTACATCCGAGGATATGATTACATGTGGATTTATGAATACATTATCACCGATTGCAACGTTTGAACGAATAATTGACCATTCACCGATTTTAAAATTTTCTCCAATCTGGTTTGTTTGAATGATTGTTTTATCCTTATCCATTAAAATACTCCACCTTTATTATTAATTAGGGAAACTAAACAACTTTCATTCTATTAATTTTTAAAAGCTTATTGATCTGAAGCAAATAGCGTTTCGATACATTTTTCCATGGGGCATGATTTGAAAATTATAATAGAGAAACAATTTTGTATGTCTCATGTAATCATTCATTTCTTTCACTTAACTGTTTAAGAAAAGATTCCATCTTAATTAAATTATCCCCTTTAATCGGATGTATCCAAAAATAATTCGGTTCTTGCATTGCTAAAGTTACTTCCTGTTCTGTAATTTGTGGTTTATGACGGACAAATTGTAAACTCTCATTAAAATCCCAAGGATATTCTCTGCATTTTCCTCCATGATATAAAGCGAATGTTACCCAAAACATTTCTTCAAGAGCGGCAACTCTACTATTCAACCAAAGATTCTCAACCTGATCAAAAGATTCAAAGGAAAGCATTTTCTTAATGATATGACGGTTATAAACTTGACCTGGATTAAAATACCGTCCAAAATAATCAGTTTTGAACAATGGCTGCCATTGGTCCCACTCTTTCCACATGGTTAAGCCTGGTACGAATTTAGGATAATCAAAGGGCGAATGTTGGATTTGCATGTGCGGGCCCATGCAATCATACTCTTGCATGGATTCTTCAATAAACGACTCAAAGCCTTCTTTAATAAACAAGACGTCGTTATCTAAATTGACCAAATAGTCATATTCAATGTGTAGTTCTTCTAACCAGCGCATCGTATCATAAAAATAGCGAGTCAGATTTCCGTAACGTAAGGGTTGACTGTAAGGGCAAATAGGAACACCCAGATTTAATCCAAACTGTTCATTTGGACCTCCATTATAGACTACAACGAATGCATTAGGATTGTAGCGACGTACATTTTCTAATTGAACTCTAAGGATTTCCTCCTTATCGTGAGCAAGAATGGTAAAACAAATCCTAGGTGTTTTTCTTACCCTTTGATTTTGATGTAATAAAATGGTGTTAAGTTGCTCAAGAAATAACAAATATGTTTTAGCTTCTTTATAGTCAGAGTTGTTCAAAGCGATATCTTCGTATTTTTTCAGAATAGAAGTTATAGTTATTTGTGAGATGCATGATTTAGATAGGGCTGGATTAGTCGCTCTGTATCATCATTATTACTCTCATCACTTACAATAATTCCTATGTTTTTATAGGTTTGATTTAAAACACTGTTTAGGGCGAGTTCAAAAAGCTGAGGTTTGTTTTTAGTAGGGATTAGCACACTAACTAAAGGTAAGCGTTCATTTTTATTCAAAAAAGATCACTCATTTCTCTATTGTTATTGGTTCTTATACAAATTTTATAAAACAGTAAAAATGGCTGGTTCTTAGACCAGTCCCATCAGCTGGAATAATTCCCTTTATTAGTGTAAAACCTCCTAATGTCGTGTCTTTGATTCACAATAGTTCAGTATATGCATTTGAAGATAAAACGTGTTAAGTTGTAAAAAACTAAAACTTAGGTTGGGTAGATTAAAGCATCTCATTTCTAAATAGGCGTAATAACGATATCACTATAAAAGATATTTCCTTGTACATCTAGATATTCATCTTTCATGCTCACCCAACGAAATTGCTTACTTCGTTTAATCAAATTATTCCTTCTTAATGAAGGCTTGGAGCTATTACCTATCTTGCACTTATAGATCATTGAAACAGCGTCAAAGGTAGTATCCATGGATCGTTTGATCTGAAACAATTTCTTTCGATCTTCCAATGCTAAGGTATCACTTGGATCCAACCAGAGGATATAATCCTTCGTTGCATGGGAAAACGAGTAATTATGTGCTTCTGCAAAATTCTCGTTTCCTTCAAAGTTGAAGACACGGTTCGTATATTGGCTAACGATCTCCTTAGTCCGATCAGTTGAACCAGTATCAACAACAATAATTTCATCAATCATTCCTTTTATTGACTCAAGGCAGTCTGTTATCGTTTCTTCAACGTTATTGACTACCATACATAAACTGATGGTTATGTGTGGTTTTTTCAGGAGAGAATTTATATCAGCCCCCCATTTTTCAGCTGCTTTCTTACGATTTTCTTCTAACAGATGAAAATAATAAATGTCTAGTGTACGGAAAGTTGCACTGCCAACATGGTGTACGAAGGAATCCATGGCAATCATCGACATATATCCTGCTTCTAAAACACGAAGACACAAGTCGTCATCTTCAAAATTCCCAATTCCAAACCGTTCATCGAAGGGACCTACTTCATTCCAGACTTTTTTCTTTATTAATAAACAGAAACCGACTAAATTACAGGTATAATAGGAAATTCCTGCATATTTTTGACAATGTTCATGTGCAAATTCATCAAGGCCTGAAAGATCAGAATAGCTAACATGTATCTTTTGCCGCCCGTTACAAGAATTCGAAACAGGACCGACCATTCCTATCAGTTCGTCTGCATTCAAGACGTTTAACATATTCCTTAACCAGTTTTCAGTAACAACCGTATCATTATTAAGGAACAAAAGAGTATCTCCAGTTGCAATTGCTGCACCCTGGTTGCATCCTTTCGCAAAACCAGCATTTTTTTTATTGTAGATTGCCCGAATGTCTTTCTGGTTCTGTAGATATTCCACTGTCTCATCAGTAGAACCATTGTCTACAATAATAAGCTCATATGGTTCTGACGTGTGCCTTCGAATGCTTTCAATACATGACTTTGTCAAATCAACCTTATTGAGTGTCAAAATGATAATGCTCGTTTTCATACTCTACACGCTCCTTTGGAACTTATCAGTGAAAGATTTATCGCAGGTTAACTGGCCAGTGATATCCCATTTTTAGATTTAGAAGAATTAAAGAAGGATAAGTGGGGGATACACTTTATTCAAATGACCGCATAATACAATATTATTAAAGAGGTTTTGTCTTTGTGAGTAATCAAATCGATTATTTGGATAACTTATGTTAGATCCATTAATATTTATAGAAGCGTTTACATTCAGAAAATGAATGAGTACAGAAATATATATATAATTAATTATTCGAATTTAGAAAATTAAATGCATTTTTTATTAGAAAAGGGCGGGACTATTAATGTAATGCCCGAACCTTTGGAAAATTCATACATATTATTTTATAGTATTCCTCAAACTTTTAAGACAAGTATTAGGGTTTTTACAAAGCTATCAGATATCTTAACCTTCAGTAAAATATACTAGATTAATAGTACTTTTTGCATCGTTAGGTATCTAATCAATAAAAAAAGGTGGTATTAAATGTATGGCTCTTTGTTCTTTCAATAATGCAGGCGCAGGCTTATCCGGCACAATTACAGTAGAAGTGGATGATCAGGTAGAGCAGTTCTTACAGTTTGTAATACGAGCACCAACCCAGCTGCATAAATTGGTGTCATATGTTTCGATGTTCTTAATCAAGATGCATTAACTATCACTTTAGCAGCATCAACCATTCCAGTACAAAGTATTAATAGAGACGCCAATTGTGGTGGAGGAACTCCACCAGCACCAGGATCACCATGTGATCAAGATTTTGAAGTAAGATTAAATCTTAACCCAGGGGGGATTCCAGCACCTGTCCCTCCAGCAACAGAAAACTGCGCGACAATTACACTTCAATCCACAATTCCATGGTTTTACGGAAGCTGATTTCTTTTTGCAAAACACTGGACTACACTTTCAAGGAATAACCAGATACAGTTTGTGTAGGTGGCGTGTTTGATTGTTGTCCTGGTGAAACGGAAACAGTGACAGAAACAGAAACCGTTACAGAAACAGAAACGGTGACAGAAACAGCGACAGAAACAGAAACAGTGACAGAAACAGAAACGGCGACAGAAACAGAAACGGCTACAGAAACAGAAACGGCTACGGAAACAGAAACGGCGACAGAAACGGCAACGGAAACGGACGAACAGAAACGGCGACAGAAACGGAAACGCGACAGAAACAGAAACGGCGACAGAAACAGAAACGGCGACAGAAACAGAAACGGCAACAGAAACAGAAACGGCGACGGAAACAGAAACGGTCGACAGAAACGGCGACGGAACAGAAACGGCTACGGAAACAGAAACGACGGAAACGGCTACAGAAACAGAAACGGCTACGGAAACAGAAACGGCTACAGAAACAGAAACGGCGACGGAAACAGAAACGGCTACGGAAACAGAAACGGCGACGGAAACAGAAACGGTGACGGAAACAGAAACGGTGACGGAAACAGAAACGGCTGACGGAAACAGAAACGGCGACGGAAACAGAAACAGTGACGGAAACAGAAACGGCGACGGAAACAGAAACGGTGACGGAAACAGAAACGGTGACGGAAACAGAAACGGTGACGGAAACAGAAACGGCAACGGAAACAGAAACGGTGACGGAAACAGAAACGGCTACGGAAACAGAAACGGTGACGGAAACAGAAACGGCGACGGAAACAGAAACGGTGACGGAAACAGAAACGGCAACAGAAACAGAAACGGCTACGGAAACAGAAACGGTGACGGAAACAGAAACGGCGACGGAAACAGAAACGGTGACGGAAACAGAAACGGCGACGGAAACAGAAACGGTGACGGAAACAGAAACGGCTACGGAAACAGAAACGGCTGACGGAAACAGAAACGGTGACGGAAACAGAAACAGTGACGGAAACAGAAACGGTGACGGAAACAGAAACGGCTGACGGAAACAGAAACGGCGACGGAAACAGAAACGGCGACGGAAACAGAAACAGCGACAGAAACAGAAACAGTGACGGAAACAGAAACAGTGACGGAAACAGAAACAGTGACGGAAACAGAAACGGCTACGGAGACAGAAACAGCTGACAGAAACAGAAACGGCGACGGAGACAGAAACGGCTACGGAAACAGAAACGGTGACGGAAACAGAAACGGCCACGGAAACAGAGACGGCAACGGAAACAGAAACAGTGACAGAAACAGAAACAGCGACAGAAACAGAAACAGAGACGGAAACAGAAACAGTGACAAAAACAGAAACAACACAGAAACAGCAACGGTCACATTAACAGAAACAGAACAGGCAGTGCTACCGTGACTGTGACAGAAACAGAAACAGAAACAGAAACAGAAACAGAAACAGAAACAGAAACAGAAACAGAAACAGAAACAGACACAGACACGTCTTCTGAGTGTCCATACCCAAATCGCCCAGGAAAGCCAAAACGCCCAAGAAAGTGGAAAAAAATTGATTTTTCAGGTCGTATCAGAGATGAATTTGAAGAATCCTCTGATGACGAAGAATCCTCTGATTTTAAATGGAAAAAAATTGATTTTCCAGGTCGTATTGGAGATGAATCCGAAGAATCATGGGAATCTGAAGAATCTTGTGAATCTGAAGAATCATGGGAATCTGAAGAATCTCATGAATCTCATGAATCTCATGAATCTCATGAATCTCATGAATCTCAAGAATCTCATGAATCTAGAGAATCCTCTGATTACGAAGAATCCTCTGATTTTTAATTAAGAAAAAGTGCAAATTCATTAATTGAATTTGCACTTTTTTTCATCATATGTTATTTAGCTAAAAGATTTAATGATTGGTTCTAATTGTTTTTTCCAGATCCATTGAGGTGTGTAACGTTGCTTTGCAATTGTTTTAGCATGAAGAATTTGATTGCTATCCATTAATTTGATAATGTTTTTTGCATGGTCTTTTAGATAAGCGTCCTCAGAAGGCTTATATGTTTCACGTGTATTAAATCCAAAGTTCTTTGCATCCCATTTCATAAAGTAAGCCTGCAATTTACTACCGAGTTCCTCCAAGGCTGGTACTCGTTCATTTAAGACAAGGAAGTTTCCTTTACTTGCCGCCTCTAGGACGGTTAAACCAAAAGATTCTGAATAAGAGGGACATATAAATAAGTTTGATAGTGAAAAGAGTTCTAATACACCTTTTCTCGGAAATCCTCTTTGGAACTCTTTTATATCTGAAGTGAATAACAAATCTCCTTTATCTAAACCAAAATTCACACCAGTAGACCGAACAAAGTCCTTGTAGGTTTCAGGTGGAATTTTTATGTTTGGGAAAGTATCACAAAATATTACTTTGATATCCTTCTCATGGTTTTTTTTAATCGCCCCGCATAGACTAGCTACTTTATCAAACTTTTTAGCTATTGTTAAACGACCAGGGTAGACAACTAGAATATCCGGGGTAAGAATATCAATATGTTTTGATAGAAACTTCACTTCATCTGTAGCAAAGCTTAATAAGTCAAGGCTGTTGCTAACCACTCTACATCGATCTTCTGGAACATTGTATTGTTTTGCTAAGGCTGAGATGCCTGACTGTGTAGGGTATACATACAATGTATTTGGCATGGGTGTATAGCGAGCAGAAAATGGCCATTTAGGGTTAGAAGGCCGATTAGAAGGAGCAGAGTGAGTAAATGCAAGAAACTTAAGGTTTGGCAATTGATCCTGAACTTTTCTTATTGCTACGTTATGGTGTAAATGCCATCCTTGATAATGAATATCATGCATAAAACAGAAGTCTATATCTGCCAATTTTTCCACTAAATCCTCGGCTATGGCATCTGCCTCCTCAAAAAATGTGTCATGCACCTCACCGTCCGGCTGATTGTAGTTTTTCCAATGCATTTGATTGCCGTTTAGATGGTTACACACCTTTACCCATTTAATTCGTTTATCAAGGAAAATCCCATATAGGTTATTCAGTGGACAAATGTCACTCACTAATATTCTCGTTTCAATATTTGCATCTAGAAGCATGCGAACTTGTTCAGCTACTACATTGACCAAGGAGTATGAACTATCTAAGCCATTAAACATAGTTAGAAGTGCGACTTTCATCTTTTTAGCTCCTCCTTTTTTGCATATAAATAATTGTATTCCTTTGTTTATTTTATTGTGAATGAGTTAGTAAATTTCTTAGGCGAATCTAGTAACAATTCAAGAAATAACTAGATTCAAGTACTGAAACAGTACCACAAAAAAAGGGCAAAAGCCCTCAAGTAATACCAATATTCTAGTGACTTTCCCCTTTTTGATTTTTTCTTTTTTCAATTTCGTTTATAACTGATTGTGGTCCTGCTAAATATGCTTGTAGATAAGTTCTATTAGACATATAGTGACTAAGAATTCCTGCCGGATGCCATAAATGAAAAATAGTAGCGTCTATTCTAAAGGGAAGACCGAAAAGATGATTCAGTGAGAAAGCAAAGGCATCATCTTCTCCTCCCCAACCTTGAAATCTTTCATCAAAACCAGCAACTCGCTCAAAATGTTGCCGCGGTAGAATATTTACGCCTCCCCAACCCATTTGTGGTCTTTGTCTACCAGTATAAGCAAAAGGGATAGGCCAATTTGGTTCATGTTTAAGTAATTCCTGGGTGCTTTCGATGTCTAAATTATATACTCTTTGATAGGGGATTACCCAGGGATGGGACTCAAGAAGTTTTATCGATTGGAGAATAAGAGAGGGATCATAAAAAATGTCTGAGTCAGCGATCACGAAAATATCTCTTGTTGCTAGTGAAGCCGCATGATTAACGGCTTTGGATTTTGAAAAGGGTTCAGCAGCTGCCTCCCCAATACATATTTCAACTCCAGGCAAAGTATTTTCATAAAAGTTTTTTATCCATTTGAAGGCTTCATTCCTGGTTTCGTCGTCCGAAACAAATGGAATAAGGATAGATACATTATTTAGCATTTTTTCATCTTTCCTTTCCTTTTCTAAATATTATTTTTTATTGATCGATTCATTATAAGAACCGTGTTAGATTAACGTTTTATCTTATGAATAAAACTGTAAATATGTTCTGTAGTCTTAACCTAAATGGTTAGTAAACAGCAAAAATAAAATGGGATGATCAATAGAAGAAAAAGAGAACTGACGTTAGTTCCTTTCTATACCATTAAAAATAGACTTGGAACGGATGCAATCTAAACACATATAATAACAATTGATTAAAGGGAAAGGGGGATTGTATAACATGTTAAATTTGCTTCTCATAGCGAAAGATACTGAAAACTTTATTTTCAATGAAAGTTTCCACAATTTAGAAAAGGAATTAGCGAAGAAAACGAATTTAACGATTTGGAGAAACTCTGGACATATCAAGGATATATTAAAACAGATATCTGTTAAACCCGATTTTATCCTCATTCAAAATGACATTGGCGGGAAAATGGAACCAAAAATTTATGGCTTATCTAAAGTTCGCATTCCTACTGGACTCTTCATTGAGGACGTGCATCGTTTTATCGACACAAGAAGAGAATTTATTATTTCAAATAACATTCAGTTTTTTTTCTCAAATTACAAAGAGATTTTTACTCAGATATATCCTGAATTTAAAGAAAGATTATGTTGGTTTCCCCATCATATTAATAGTGAAGTCATTAAGGACTACAAGTTACCTAAGGACATCAACTTATTATTAATGGGTGCTGTTACGAAAAGTTATCCATTAAGGTGGAAGGTTTATAAGCAATTTTGTCATGATCCAGGATTTGTCTATCATCGCCATCCAGGATATCGAAAATATTCAGAAGAAGAAAAGGATCAAATTTTTGTAGGTGAAAAATATGCACAAGAAATAAATAGAGCAAAAATATTTTTTACTTGTGGGACCGTAAGAAACTATCCAGTCATGAAATATTTTGAAGTCCCTGGTTGCAGGACATTATTGCTTGCACCAAGATTTAAAGACCTTGATGAGCTAGGATTTATCCCAGACTATCATTATATTAATATTAATGAGGACGATTTTCACATAAAAGCAGCATATTACTTAGAGCATGAGGATGAAAGGGAACAAATAGCCGATCAAGGTTATCAATTCGTACAAACGAATCATTCTACTAAAAAAAGAGTAGAGCAATTAATCTGTACGATCGAAGAAATAATAGGGAAAAGATAATCTAAGGTTGACCGTTCTGTACTCATAATGGCTTATATAATGGCGAAAACATACCATACAATTTATAAACATAATATTAAAGGAATCGATCAAGACATGGGCTCTAAGTAACAACAAGGTCATTAGCCGATTCCAGTAAGGAAAAAGTTTATGAGGTGAATCTTCATGAAAGAAAATGTTTGGAGAAAGATTCCATTCCAGACTCACAAGAATAGAGGAGATCAGAAATTGGAAAGGATAAATAGATTTTTTACTAAAACGCCTAAAAGCAAAATTTGTTTCTCTATACTTGTCCATAATGAGCGGGAGCTTGTAAAAGAACTAATTGATAATGTCAGGCATTTTTGCCCAAATAGCACATTTGTCTTATTCAATGGTGGGGATGATCCATCCCTTTGCAAGGACTTAGGTGTACCTGTATGCCCATCCAGCCGTAAATTAAGTCGTGGATACACAACCATTTATTTTCTTGAAACAATGGAATGGATTGAGGAATTAGGAATCGAATATGACTATTTTATTAATATAGATTCAGATGCTTTATTTATTAAAGATGGATATGAGGAAATGGTTGCAGAACAAATGAAAGATTCAGATTACATGGCAGTTAGACTTCGGATACCAGAAGAAAATTGGTATATTGGAAACCAACTAAAGAAAGATATTGAGAGATGGAGAGAATTGTTTTGCATTGATCCATTCTATGGTGTTTTTAACGTCGGTCAAGTAATGAAAAGACCATTGGTTAAGGCTTTACTTGAATCAAAAAGAAAGGAAAAATTAAAGAAAGCTCTTTTAGAAACTACATCCTTTGGTTCCGATGAGATTTTTTTTGTCAACATGGCTCACGAACTTGGTTTTAGACTGAAAAACTATCCATACGAAAGTGATCTGAAAATTAATCGGTTTCGTCCATACTTTAAATTAGGTGAAATAATTAATTGTCTTAATAATAGGGAATTTAGCGGATTGTGCCATCCAATATATCGTCATAAAAATGATCAGCCGCGAAAATTGATCAAATACCTTGTAAATAATTGCACGATTGAACAATATCGAAATAGGGATTACCCATGGTATGAAAGTGATCAGACGAATTATGCACTATCGATACCGATCAACAGTAAATTTGGTAACGTAGAACTTATTGTGCGGACAGGTAATTCCTTAACCCATTATTGGGAGCACCGAGAGACTAAAACGTGGAATAGAACGCGGACGTTTGCCGAAGGTGTTACGGGAACTCCTATTTTTTATGGGAATTCTCCAGGAAAGTTTGAGGTAGTAAGCAAGTTAGAAAAGGGCGGTATTGGGTATTGGTGGAGGGACAATACCATACGAAGCCATCCTTGGTATGGCCCATCCTTTATTACTCAAGAAGATGTCGAACCAATCATGCTTGATCAGCTGAAGGATGGCCAGAAAGTTCTGGTTTGTAAAATAAATGAAAAACTTATTTTTTGGGTAGGGTCCAATGAAGGGGAATGGATTAAAGAACCCCAATTACCATAAAATAGGAATGATTATGGACGGTGGTACCTAAACAATATTAAGGTAGGCAGTTGTAGCAGTTAAAATGCGTATATTGAATTAAATTAATAGAAGGCGCTACTAGAGGACATCTTTTCATTGTTAGGTGATCCGGCGCCTATTGGTTATGCTTAATCAAAATACCCCTTGAAGGAAAGATTTAATCTTTTTTCCTAAGTCAAATACCCTCTAACAGAAGAAGTCAATTAACGGACTTCTTCTATTAAAGGGTATTTCTCGCAGGATGCGGATCCGAACGATAAAAACATAAGGCCCTAACGATCTTAGTTCTTCTTTCTATATCAAGATGCTTGCGTACTTTTTTCTGGATGAAAAAAGATCACAAGATTGATTCCTGTTAAACGCCTCTTCTAGATAAAAGGTCCGAACCATTCCCAACTTTCCCCATCATCCCTAACAAAGTATCGGTAACCATCATCCATTTTAACAATTACAGTTAATTGTTGTGCATTATTTTGTACAAGAAATCCTTTATGAAAGACCCCTTGGCCAAATTTTATAGGTCCGACCCAAGGGCGATCTGGATGACTATTATTTCTATACCAATGACCCAAACCACCGCTCTCTAGCGGAGCTACTACCTCGAAGTTACCGTATGAACTTTCAATAAACATAGGAGTCCCTACGACCCCATTTGCAAAGGCTTCTGACGCTAACCATTTGCCTTTGGACTCATTCCATGAATAATGGAAAAGTCGATGTCCACTCCTGCATATTGCTTCAATATTTCCATCATGAGACTCAATAGCGCTGAAAGAATGAACCTTTTCATTGCCGAATGAAGATGAGATCAAATCACTACCGCTTTGAGGGGCCTTCCAGTAAGTAATTCCCGCATTCAGCGATGCGGTCATCCATTCTATAGAACCTGAATCGTTGATTTCCTTGTGGATAAGAAGTGGCATATTACCTAAATCTTGATCGAGGAGTCGTTTCCTTTTTGCGGGATAGAACTGTATCTTTTGTTTAAGTCTAGAATTAATAAAAAGTCGCGTTTCATCCTTCATGTCTCGATGCACGGGGTGCAACAGGTAACACTCCTTATTTGTATGCAGAAGGCTGAATGTTTCATCCAACGGAAAATAGGGACGATAACGTATGGAATTCCCAGTTGTGGTAGGATAAGCATTCAACTTGAAGCCTAGAATTTTGGTCATGGAAACATACACAATTTCGTCAATGCCAAAGGCTTTTGTCTTTTTAAGGTTATCCAGAAGAATTTCAAATTGCTCACTTTCTATAAAACGATTAACAAGACGTTTGCTGAATACCTGTCCCACATTAAAGGATTCGTAGAGTGTTCGAGTTCCGAAGATTGGTTTCCACAAACTAAATTCTTTTTTTAACTGAATCCCACAGTAAGTGTTGTAATTAAGAGGTTTGGTTTCTACTCCCATATAATCCTTATCTTCCATTTGTTCAGCAATAAAACGTTCGTAGCCTTCTCGAACAAAAAGGGCATCGGAATCAAGGTTAATTAAATAGTCATAATCATGATTGATATCTTCTAGCCATTTCATTGTTTCTAACAAATATACTGCTGTTACGCCATACTGTAATTTTCTGCTCGTTGGACAGACGGGACTTCCAAGATCCTTGCATAGATCTGGATTATCACCTCCGTTATAAAGAACGACAGTGCTGTTTGGACAATAAAACTTAATATTATTCAAGAGGTCGATTACGACATTTTTATTGTTGTGGACCAAGAGTGCAAAACATATTTGTTTTCCACTTAGGTTCGTTTTTTGTTTCAATGTAACACCTCCTTATACCTACTATCTATCATATGCAAAATATTGTTAGAGGGTTAAGCTTGTACTGAAAATGGTGCAAATATCTTGAGAATAAAGGCTCTTGTACCTGTCATAGTGTTAATCCCAACATATTCTATTTGAGAATGTAATTTCTAATAAAGCATAATAAAAAATGAGGTGGCATGTTTTGATTGACAAACTCATGTTAGTCGCTCATCCCGATGATGAATCGATTTTTGGAGGAGCGGCTTTATTAAGAGAACAAGGCTGGAAGGTCATATGCTTAACCAATGGTAATGACCAAACCCGCTCAAAAGAATTTCATAAGGCAATGAAGCTGGTCGGGGCTGCATATGAAATATGGGATTATCCAGATATATATACAGGAAGCTTTGATGAGCAGCTAGTCGGAATGGATTTAAGAAAGGTCATTAGCAATCAGAGGTGGAGTCGCATAGTCACACACAATCTTTGTGGTGAGTACGGACATAGTCAACACAAATCACTTTCAAAAATTCTCCATGATCAAGGACTTGATCATCTCTATGTTTTTGATACATCGAATGATGTAATTCCCTTCCATCTACTTCAAAAGAAATTAAAACTTCTCTCTATCTATAAAAGTCAGCTGTTTGTTATTGAGGAATTGATGCCATATATAATATACGAGAGAATAGTGCCGTTCGCTGAGTCAAATTGTTTTACTGAAGAGGAACATTTATGAGAATTGTTCTAGTTGCTCCTAATCTTATTCCTCTCCCAAGCAGCGGCGGAATTGAAAGAGTTGTTTATAACTTGTCGAATGAGTTGGTAAGGAGAGGGCATGAAGTTTATGTTTATGCTTTAGGGGACAGCAAAAGTAAAGCGATTATTATTCCCTACGGACATAGAGGGTTTAACAAAAATAATATAAAGGAATTTGTACTTCAGACGTTGCCTGATGATATTGATATTATTCATGATCATACACACAGTTTAATCATAGGGCGCGAACATTTAGCTATCCCAACTATTTCAACTATTCATACGGAATCAGGATTGAATATTCCTGTCCAATGTCCAGTGTACGTTAGTAAAACCAAATTGCTACAGTCAGCCAATAAAGATAATGGGGCCTATGTGCATAATGGAATTGATTTAGAATCGTATACTTACTCAGAGATGAAAGAAGACTACTTGTTGTTTTTGGGACGAATCGACAAAGGGAAGGGTGTCGAAGATGTCATAAGGTTAGGAGAACGGACAGGTATCAGGACCATCATTGCTGGTCCTACATGGGACACAAATCTATTTAGGAAAATAAATCCTCAAATTGAGAGCACTCCAAATATCACTTATGTTGGCGAAGTCCATGGCGAGAAAAAGCAATCACTGTTGAGATGTGCCAAATGGCTAGTCTTTCCGAATGAAAGTGAGGAACAATTTGGACTGGTACTAGTAGAAGCATTGGCTTGCGGTACTCCTGTTGCTGCATACGGAAGAGGAGCAGTTTCAGAAGTGTTAAAAGGTTTACCCATGTTTGTTTGTAAGGATTTGAAGCATATGGAACTCTTGGTCGCTGGGGATTCACCAGTCAACCCAAAAGACCTTCGAAACTATGTTTCCGAGCGGTTCACGAAAGAAAGAATGACGGACAAATATTTAGAACTATATCAGAGAGCCATTGATGGGTGGTAGTCGTATTGAAAGAGTGTATGAACATTCTATAAGAACAAAAGACTATATTAGTATGGTGTGGTCCTTCTAATTATTGAATGCATGATTGTCCTATTCCGAAAAAATGGATCAATTCTTGAATATTGGTTTATAGATTTAAATTAACAATTATGAAATTAAATTAATTGTAAAAAATTGGAAGGAGTTTTTCGCACTCCTTCCTTTTTATTTTTCCCAATCACGCCTAATACCCTTTTTTTGGGGTACCATATTTCTTTTTATTCATAAACTGCTTTAGGAGAAGGTTTAATTTATGGTTAATTAAACCTAATATAGTTAAGGAGAAGAAGGAATGAAAGGAATCATTTTAGCAGGAGGGAGCGGAACGAGACTATATCCTTTAACCCGTTCCACATCGAAGCATTTATTGCCGATTAATGATAAACCTATGATTTATTATCCATTATCTACGTTAATGCTAGCTGGCATTAAAGAGATATTAATAATATCAACTTCACATGATACTCCACGTTACAAAGAACTACTTGGTGATGGATCTGATATAGGTATTTCAATCAACTATGCAATACAACTGTCCCCAGATGGGATTGCTCAAGCATTTATAATAGGTGAACAATTTATTGGTAATGACTCGGTCGCCTTAATATTAGGCGATAACATTTTTTATGGAAACGAATTTCAAAACCTTCTCATAGGAGCGATGATTCAAAAAAAGGGAGCTACTGTTTTTGGTTATTATGTAAATGATCCAGAGCGATTTGGTGTCATTGATTTTTCCGAAGATGGGTCAGTCACCTCAATTGAAGAAAAACCTTCACATCCCAAAACGAACTACGCAGTGACAGGGTTATATTTTTATGATAATCGGGTCATTGAAATTGCTAAAACAATTAAACCTTCCAATAGGGGTGAACTTGAAATAACAGATGTGAATAAAGTGTACCTAGAATGGGGAGAGTTATCGGTGAAATTATTGGGTCAGGGTAACGCTTGGCTTGATACTGGTACTCATCAATCTCTTTTTAAAGCCTCTCATTATATAAAGACACTTGAGGAAACTCATAATATAAAAATTGCTTGTATAGAAGAAATTGCTTATCAAAAAGGGTATATAACGAAAGAAAATTTATATAATTTAGCAATGCCATTAATGAAAAATGAATATGGAAAATATTTAATGAGATTATTGACTTAAAAAAGAGGTGGGATATGAACGTCAAGGAAACCCTATTTCAAGGTGTATATATTCTAGAGCCGGCTGTATTTCATGATAATCGAGGTTTTTTTATAGAAAGCTATAATAAGAGTGTGTTAATGCAAGCAGGAATTGACATAGATTTTATACAAGATAACCATTCTTACTCGAAAGATGCAGGGATATTACGTGGCTTACATTATCAATTAGATCCTAAAGCTCAAACAAAATTGGTCCGTGTATGTACAGGAGCTATTTTTGATGTAATTGTTGATATTCGGACAAATTCCAATACGTTTGGTCAATGGTTCAGTATCATTTTAAGTGAAGAAAATAAGCGTCAAGCTCTGATTCCAAAAGGTTTTGCTCATGGATTCTGCACACTTGTTCCTCATACAAATGTGATTTATAAAGTAGATGAGTATTATGATTCAGGACACGACGTAGGCATCCTTTGGAATGACCCTGAAATTGGAATTGATTGGCCTATTTCTATACCTTTGTTATCTGATAAAGATAGTAAACTTCCATTATTCAAAAATATAGAATGGAACTAAAGGAGATATCGAATGAAATTACTTGTAACAGGTGGAGCAGGATTTATAGGAAGTAACTTTATTCATTATCTGCTCGATAAATACCCGGATTATCATATTATAAATTATGATAAATTAACCTATGCTGGTAATCTTGAAAACTTAGAAAACATACAAGAATCTAATAATTATACGTTTATCAAGGGAGATATTAATAACCAAGAGCTCTTAGAGTATGTTGTGAACACAAACGAAGTAGATGTCATTGTAAATTTTGCTGCTGAATCTCACGTGGATAGAAGTATAAAAAATTCAAGTGAATTCATAACAACAAACATCCTTGGAACACAAAAACTTTTGGATGTAGCAAAGAACAATTCTCTCCGGTTCATTCAAATCTCTACAGATGAAGTTTATGGAACATTAGGACCAACCGGTTATTTTACTGAAGATACTCCTTTATCTCCTAATAGTCCCTATTCTGCCAGTAAAGCAAGTGCTGATTTTATCGTAAGATCTTACCATGAAACATTTGGTTTGAACACGAATATCACTCGATGTTCCAATAATTATGGACCTTTTCAATTCCCAGAAAAACTAATCCCACTTATGATTATTAATGCACTGAAAGGAAAACCATTGCCTGTATATGGTGATGGTAAAAATATTCGAGATTGGTTGCATGTTAAGGACCACTGTTGTGCCATTGATTTAGTCATTCATAAAGGGAAACCAGGTGAAGTTTATAATATTGGTGGGAATAACGAGAAAACGAATATAGAAATTGTGGTGCATATTTTAGAAGAATTAGGAGTATCAAAAGAGTTAATAACATTTGTACAAGATCGATTAGGTCATGACTATCGTTATGCGATTGACTCAAAGAAAATTCAAAATGAATTAGGGTGGAAGCCAATTTATTCGTTTGAAGATGGGATAAAAGAAACCTTATTATGGTACCAAACTCATCAGGATTGGTGGGAAAAGTTACAATCTGATTTGAAATAAAAGAATAGTGTTACTATTGGGATGTGATTGTCATTACTACAGTACTTGTTACCGGGGCGGAAGGTCAGCTTGGTTCAGATCTTGTATTGTTATTAGTGTTATCAGGCTATAAGGTATTTGGAATGGGAAAGTCTGAATTAGACATTACAAATGAAGAAGAAGTTAATAAAGTAGTTTCATTTTTAAAACCAGAAATTATCATTCATTGTGCTGCTTATACCCAAGTAGACAACGCCGAATCAGATTCAGATACTGTTTTTCTAATCAACGGAATTGGAACACGTAATATAGCTATAGCAGCCGAGAGCAATCGTTCGAAACTTATTTATATAAGTACGGATTATGTATTTGATGGTTGTTCCACGACAGCATATCACGAATTTTCACCAGTGTCCCCGATTAATATCTATGGAACCTCTAAATTAGCTGGGGAAATGATGGTAAGAGACTTTCATTCGAAATTCTTTATTGTTCGAACTTCTTGGGTTTTTGGCGTGAATGGGAATAACTTTGTAAAAACAATGCTCCAACTTTCTAAAGAAAGAGAGCAACTGAAGGTGGTTCATGATCAAATTGGCTGCCCAACTTATACGGTTGATCTTTCTAAGTGTATTATTCAGCTAATGGAAACAAATAAATACGGGATATATCATGTATCAAATTCAGGGAGTTGTTCATGGTTCGATTTTGCGAAAGAAATTTTCAAACAAACGAACAATTTCTATTAAATTGGAACCATGTACAACAGATGAGTTTCCACGCCCTGCTAAACGGCCTAAATATTCAATCTTGGATCATATGGGTCTACGTATAAATAATTTTGAACCGATGCCCCATTGGAAAAGTGCGTTGACACGATTCTTATTACAGTTGAAAGATCAAAAAATGATTATAAAAGGGGATGATTGAAATGGAATGGACATTCAATAATAAACTATTCCCCCTAAATTTTTCTGTATTTATTGATGATGATTTATCTCTTGATTGTTATGAAAAGATTGTTCAGAGGTGTATATGAAGAAAAATCAAGCGAATCCCTTAGAAACGGTGAAACCCTAAAAAGTTTCACCGTATTTTTGCCTTCCTGAAGGGTAAAACCTATAGGGTGTATGTCCTGATTAATGGCTAATAACAGGTTTATAGACCTCCAAAATAAATTGGAGGTCTTATTTCTAAAACTGTTTAGGCTTCCCACTAGGTTTTTCACTAGTAAGATGTGCTTCAAACATATCAATAATGGCAAGAAATCGTTCGGCTTCACGGAATACGTGATCGGCCAATAGTGGATGGATAATGCTTTTAATTTTACATTCCTCGATTAATTCCCGTGCGGTTTTCTTAAAGTCCTTAAGAGCAGACACAGACACACGATTTTGATCGAGGAATTGATCTAGCAGTGGAACAGTCTGAGACTGTGGTTTCATAGATTCTAAGTCTCGAGCTTGAAAAATCAATTGATCAAAATCATGACTAAAATTCTGGGCCATATCAACCAATTTTCTTTCTGATGGGTCAAGAAGATGCCCGATAAATTGAGCATGATCGGCCATGATTCTTAAAAAGAAAACATTTTCTTTGATAATGGCGTCAGCAATTGGGATCAATTTACCTTCATTTAATTCTATTAATCGTTTTCTAAAATAATTGGCTTCCCTACTAGTATGGTCCACTAAAAGGGGGAAGTTATTGGCACCAGGCATTTTACAAGTAAGTATTAGTCCTAAGATTTTTCTCTTGAAAGCAAATATATGTGTGGCTGCTTGTTGGACTTCTGAATTAAATCTTCTTATTTGCTCAGGATCCGTTTGATTTGTAAAAGTATGAGATCGTTTTTCAATCTGTTCGAACACATGATAAAATTGATTCGCTTCAGCTATTAATTGGGTATCATCAGCTCTAAACCCTAATTTTAGGAAAAGTGAATGTTCCTTCATGATCCTCGACCAAAATCGAATTTCATCTAAAGAGCGTGCAACAAATATGGATGGCGCTATTCTACTATTCAAATCATGTAAATGTTCATTTCCGTTAACCATAATTTCCCCCTTAATTTATGTCACTATTTAATAGTATTCAACGATGTAAGTCCTCATGACAGTAAAATTGGGAAGGGCTGTGAAAACATGATTTATACAATTACATTAAATCCTTCTGTTGATTATTATATTGTTAATGATTTTTAAATTGATGGTTGGTTTAAAGTTGGTTGATATCGTATAGATCAGGACTTCAGATTCACATTTATTACAAACATAAGGGAGAAACCTTGATGAAAATAACCGAACTATTAACAAAAGAGACGGTTTTATTATCCCTAGAAGGGAATGGAAAACATACGGTGATTAATGAATTGATTGATCTATTAGATCGAGCAGGAAAATTATCTGACAGAGAACAATTTAAAGCAGCTATTATAAAAAGAGAGGAACAAAGTTCAACAGGTATTAGCAATGGGATTGCCATTCCACATGCGAAGGGCTCCTCTGTTAAGAAACCAGCTATTGCATTTGGTAAATCCAATGCCGGTGTTGACTATGAAGCTCTTGATGGGAAACCATCTCAATTGTTTTTCATGATTGCTGCACCAGATAGAGCCAATCAAATACATTTAGAAATGTTATCTCGGTTAGCAATAATCCTAATGAGAGAGGAAGTTAGACAAAAATTAATAACCGCTTCAACGGTTGATGAAATTTTAAACACGATTGATTATTATGATGATGGTGAGAAAAAAAGAAGTCCGGATTATTGATCAAATGAAAATTTTCGTTGATGTCACGTCATGTCCAACCGGGATTGCACATACATAAATGGCAGTTGATTCACTAAAAGAAAAAACGAATGAGCTGGGGGAGATATAAAAATAAAAATGAAATTATTCAAAAATAGAGTTGACGAATAATAAAATTAATATTATGATTATTTACAAATAAAGCGTATGGCTGTGACGAAGAGTAGTATCTTTTCTTAAACACTTTAGAGAGCTGATGGTTGGTGCAAATCAGTGTGGGTAGAAAAGGGAATGGACTTCTGAGCCCCAAACTGAACCTTTTAAAGTAGTAGGCTTTGGCGAACGTCTCATCGTTACAAGAGACAGGTATTCAAACATTCTTGTTTTGATATCTGTAAAGTGAGCTGATCATTCAGCTAATGAAGGTGGCACCACGGGTTTCTCGTCCTTTTTGGAGGAGAAGCCCTTTTTGTATTCCGATAATAATATTAAATAATCTAAATTGTTGAGTAAGAGTAGTACACGAATGTGTTTCGTTATAGAGAGCCGGGTATGGTGTAAACCGGTACGAATGCATCGTTGGAATGGACTTACGAGAGGTAACTTGAATGAAAGTAGGGTTACCCGGAATTCCACCGTTAAAAGGATAGGGTATCAATTTGTATTTTCGTACCCGAAAAGAGAGAGCAAGCATTTTGCTCTAACTGAGGTGGCACCGCGGTATATATCGTCCTCTATTCACATAATTTTTTTGTGAGTAGAGGACTTTTTTATTTCCTTAAAACAGGGAGGACAGCTAGAAAATGAAACCATTAAGTGAAGAATCACAGTTAATCATAGAAGAAATTGAAGGTGACACGTTAACACCAATCTCCATCTATCAAAGGTTAACGGGAAGAAAAAAGTTTTTACTTGAAAGTTCATTAAAACACGAGAACTCAGGTCGTTTTTCCTTTATTGGTGCTGAACCCTTTATGGAGTTAATTGGAAATGGAGATACCAGTAAAATCAAGAAAGGGAACGATACAGAAAATGTTTTAGAAAAACCTTTGGAAGTATTAAAAAAACTATTACCAAAATCAAGTACAAAACAAGAACCACTTTTTCCTTTTATAGGTGGTGCAGTAGGCTACGTTAGTTATGATTCAATTCGTCAATACGAAAATATTGGAGAAATACCAAACGATGAGCTTCAAACACCAGATGTTCATTTCTTGTTTTTTGAAGTACTCGTTGTCTTTGATCACTTGGAACAAAAAGTATATCTAGTAGCATCTCCTCAAAAAAATGGATCATCTCTGGAAGAGCTTCAAGTTCAATTAACTAAAACAAAACATGAAATCACGAATGCAACACCTGATGAAGTAGCAAAAGAAGTGAGTCTTTCTTCTTTCCAAGCAGCAATGCCAAAACAAGAATTTATTGATAATGTTCAAAGAGCAAAAACATACATTGAAGAAGGAGATATTTTTCAAGTTGTTCTTTCGCAACGATTAAAAGCACAGATAGAAGGGGATCCATTTTCCTTGTACCGAAAGCTTAGGGTAAAAAATCCATCTCCATATATGTATTATTTCGACTTTGATGGGTATTCCATTGCAGGAGTTTCTCCAGAAAGCCTGATAAAAGTAAAAGGCAGACAGGTGATCACAAATCCAATTGCAGGAACAAGGCCGAGGGGGAAAAGTGCAGCGGAAGATGAAACATTAGCAAAAGATTTACTTGCGGATGAAAAAGAACTTGCAGAACACAAAATGCTTGTAGATCTTGGACGAAATGATCTAGGTCGAGTATGTGAATTCGGTACTGTTCAGGTCACAAAATTTCTTACTATAGAAAAGTATAAACATGTGATGCATCTTGTTTCTGAAGTTGAGGGAGTGTTAGTCGAGGATTTTTCACCACTAGATGCATTAACGTCTTGTTTGCCGGCAGGTACTGTTTCGGGTGCTCCAAAAATAAGAGCAATGGAAATTATTAATGAAATGGAGAATTGTAAAAGAGGGATTTATTCTGGAGCGATTGGCTATGTTTCAGGAAATGGCAATCTTGATTTCGCATTGACGATACGAACCATGGTCATTAAGGGGAATGAGGCTTATATTCAAGCAGGAGCAGGAATTGTGTATGATTCTGTACCTGAAAAAGAATATGAAGAAACAATTCATAAATTAAAAATGTTCTTGGAGGGAGAAATAAATGATTTTATTGATTGATAATTATGACTCCTTTACGTATAACCTTTATCAATATCTAGGAGAACTTGGTGAGGATATTGTAGTCAAAAGAAATGACAACATTTCGATAGCAGATATTGAAAATATGAAACCTGAAGCGATTGTCATTTCCCCAGGGCCTGGAAGACCTGAAAATGCAGGGATTTGTGTAGAGGTCATTCAACACTTTTATGAAAGAATTCCTATTTTGGGTATTTGCCTTGGACATCAGGCAATTGGATATAGCTTTGGAGCTAAGATCGAAAAAGCACAAAAAATCATGCATGGCAAAACTTCGAAACTTAGTCATATCGAAACTGAATTATTTAAATCCTTGCCACAGCAACTTGAAGTGATGCGCTATCACTCGTTAATTATTAAAAAAGATACATTGCCTGCTTTTTTTCAGGTATTGGCTAAATCAATGGATGATGATGAAATCATGGCAATAAAACATAGTAAATATCCACTATATGGCATGCAATTTCATCCAGAATCAGTTGGGACTGGATTAGGAAAACAACTACTAGAAAACTTTTTAAATCAAATTAGAGAGGAAGTTGCCATATGAAAGAAATTTTAAAAAGTTTAACAGCAGGAGAAGCATTAACAGATAATGAAATCGAGATTGCGATGAAGCATTTATTTTCAGATGTGATAACCGATAGTGAAATAGCTGCCTTTTTAATTGCCTTAAAAACAAAAGGAGAAACAGTCGATGAAATAGCAGGACTTGTAAAGGGAATTCGTGCCCAAGCATTGCCTTTTAATAAAAAAATTCCGAATGTTATGGACAATTGTGGAACGGGTGGAGATGGTGTGAAGAGCTTCAATATTAGTTCGACTTCCGCTTTTGTCATTGCCGCAGCAGGAATACCCGTAGCAAAACATGGCAACCGTAGTGTTTCAAGTAAAACAGGAAGTGCGGATGTGTTAGAGGAGCTAGGAATACAATTGAATCTTTCTGTTGAAAGAATTGAGGAAATCATTGAAGAAGTGGGTATTGCCTTTTTATATGCGCCAAATGTCCATCCGAAAATCGGTCGGATCCAAAAGGTTCGTAAAGATTTAGGGATCCCTACTGTGTTTAATTTACTAGGACCTTTAATGAACCCAGTGGATCTAGACACACAATTTTTAGGAGTTTATCGTCGTGATTTATCGAGAATGTTTGCTGAAGTACTTCAGGCACTAGGAAGAAAACGGGCGGTTGTGTTAAATGGTGCGGGTTCCATGGATGAAGCTTCTCTTCAAGGAGATAACTATTTAGTTATTTTAGAGAACGGAATCATTACGGAAAAGGTTCTCCATCCTGAAGAAGTCGGCTTGTCTGTGTATCCGAATGAAGCGATTGTAGGTGGCTATGCAAGTGAAAATGCCGAAATATTAAAAAATGTCTTAAAAGGGAAAAAAGGGGCTTATCGTGACACGGTTTTATTAAATGCTGGAATTGGTATTTTTGTAGGTGGTAAAGCAAATACCATTTTAGAAGGTATTGAGTTAGCAGAGGAAATGATTGATTCAGGTGCTGCATTTGAACGATTACAGAGATTAATAGAAGCAAGTCAACTAAAATCAGAGGTGAGATAAATGGCAACGATATTAGATACAATCCTATCAGAGAAAAAAATAGAAGTAGATCAATTAAAAATGAATCAGACACGATTAGATACTGAAAATAACCATACACCGCGTTCATTCATATCGATTCTAGAAAAAGCAGATAAGTTAGCGATTATTTCTGAATTCAAACGGTCTAGTCCATCAAAGGGAGAGATCAATAGCATCATTAGATCCTGTAGAACAAACAAGTAGCTATGTAAAGTATGGTGCTAGTGCTGTTTCTGTATTAACGGATCATCGTTTTTTTAATGGCTCTATTTCTGATTTGAAAGATGTTCGAAATGCCATTGATGCACCGATTCTTTGTAAAGATTTTATTATTGATTCCATACAAATCGATGTTGCTAAAAATGCAGGAGCGGACATTATCCTTCTTGATTGTGGCTGCAATGGACGAAAAGAAGTTAGTCGATCTCTATCAATATGCGACCAATCAATAGTTTAGAAGTATTGATGGAAGTGCATAGCGAAGACGAACTAAAAATTGCCTTGAAAACGGGGGCAAAATTAATTGGAGTAAATAATCGTAATTTAAAAACATTTGAAGTGGATTTAAGTGTAACGGAAAAACTTGCTCCAATCGTAAAAAAATCTGGTGCCTTTTTAATTAGTGAAAGTGGAATTAAAACACTAGATGATGTGAAGCGGGTTGTGAAGGCAGGTGCGAATGCGATTTTAGTCGGTGAAATGTTGATGAGAGCGGAAGATTTACCGAGTACTTTACAAGAAATGAAATTACCACTTCAAAAGGGTGAACGTATATGAAAGTGAAAATTTGTGGAATTCTTGAGTGAGGAAGCAGCTCTCTGTGCTACAGAGCATGGTGCAGATGTTCTTGGTTTTGTTTTTGCAGAAAGTAAACGAGAAATTTCACTTGAAAATGCATCTTCTATCATTTCTAAGCTACCGAAAGAGATCAAAAAAGTTGGCGTTTTTGTGAATCCAAGCAAGGAAAGGATCGATGAGGTTGTATCAAAAACAGGAATTGATATTGTTCAACTTCATGGAAATGAAACACCAGAATTTTGTCGTGAGATCCCTTATCCAATGATAAAAGCATTTAGTATTGAAAGAGTAGAAGACTTAAAAAACATCCATGAGTATCCTTGTGAATACATACTATTGGATGGACCAAAAGGGAAATATCATGGGGGAAATGGAATTTCATTTGATTGGGGAATATTATCTGGATTTGATTTCAAAGACAAAAAAGTCATTCTTGCTGGAGGATTAAATCCACAAAATGTGACAGCTGCGATCTTGGAAACAAATGTAGATATGGTAGATGTAAGTAGTGGAGTGGAAACAAATGGGCAAAAGGATTTAGAAAAAATAAAAACATTTTTAACTCGTGTTAAAAATGTTCAACTGAATAATTAATACAAATGAAAAATGGCCACACTATAATAAAGCCAATCAAAAACCCCTTTCAACTTGTACTGAAAGGGGTTTTTGATTGAATTTATATTTCTTTTTCAATTGTCGATTTACGTAAGCGTAGGAAATTGACAAAATTCAAGATGATTGTTTTTGATACAGCATAAGTAGGAATGGCAAGTATCATTCCTAGTATTCCGGCTAAATTTCCAGCAACGAGTAGAAGAATAATAATGGTTGCTGGATGTGTATCTAATTTTTTTCCTAAAATAAGCGGAGAAAGAACATTTCCTTCTAATTGTTGAGCAATGGTAATAACCACAACAACCAATAAAGCTTTTGTCGGTGAATCAAATAATGCAATAAGAACGGCAGGTGCTCCACCTAAAAAGGGTCCGACATATGGAATAATATTTGTAATGGCAACAATTAGGGCCATCACTAGAGCATAGGGCAAGTCAATAATGACATAACCAATAAAGGCAAGTGTCCCAACAAATAAAGCAACCGTTACCTGACCGTTGATATAGATTGCAAGTGTCTCGCCCGTCTCTTTTAATGTTTTTAACCCTTCATTTCGGTAGGAAGATGGAATAAACTTAGAAATCATATTAGGAAATTTGTCGCCATCTTTAAACATATAAAATAATAAAAACGGAACGGTCACAATCGTAACGGCAATATTTGCTACAACTCCGAAAATACTTGTTATACTGTTGGTGATCGTATTTGGCAGTGTCGCAGCCCAATCTTTTAGATTTTCTACGACATTATTAACAGAAAAATAATCTTGAGTCATGACCCACTTAAATTGATCCGATTCTGAAAGTTGATCCAAAAAGAGTAGGGTTTGATTGTAGTACCTGGGCACATCATTTACAAATGCGGTTATTTGCTTAGAAATCATAGGGATAAGATTGCCGATAACGAGTGCAATGAGACCGATGATAACCAAATAAATCACAACAATCGCAAGGATTCTGGGTAGCTTGAGTCGTTGGAGATAACCAACAAACGGATTTAATAAAAAGTACAAAAATCCAGAAATAATAATGGGAAAAAACAAAGTGGAGAAAAAAATACCGATTGGTTGAAATAAAAAGGTAATTTTGGTTGATACATAAATAATGCTAATAATAATCAAAATTTGAAGTGTCCAAGATTGAAATTTCTTTTTTGTCAAAAGTTTCACCTTTTCGTATTTTATTAGAATTATTATAACAAAAATAGAGTTTTATACATAACTTTTTAGTAATTAATACAAAAATAGAACATTTACTTAAAGAATAGTGAGAATTTATCGATTTTTTAATTTGTCATCATTCACTCTTATAAATATCATATCTTTGTTTTATATGGATAGGGGTAAGGGAAAAATCTTTAAACGTGTAATGATATATAACATTATTTGTATATACATTGTAAGAAAATATAACATGAAAGTAAAAAACATCTCAAAAATCATGTATAATGTGAATTATCAGTTTATTGAGAGGTGAGGACAAATTGGACCAAGATCCTTCTTATAAAAAAAGAAAGGTTATCACAATAGGTGTTGTCAGTGAATTAACTGGATTATCTGAAAGGCAAATACGTTATTACGAGGAGAGAAAACTTATTTTTCCTGAAAGAACAAATAAAGGGAATCGGAAGTATTCTTTCTCGGATGTCGAGTGTCTGATTGAAATTGCTAATAAAAGAGAAGAAGGCGTAAGTACGGATGAAATTAGACATGAATTAAATAGGAAAAATAAGAAAGTGGATAAAGAAAATACACGTAAACAGATGCTACGTGGTCAAATTAATGCCCAGTTTGGCATACAAAAAAAGGAAAAGAGGTAAGAAAAAGCAAACAAACCTGGATTGATTGATCCGAGTTTGTTCGCTTTTTCAATAAAAATGGTTTTGCTTAGGGATTAGTTGATCAATGATTGAAGTGGTGCAGGGATTCTACCGCCTCGTTTAATCATTTTTTCAGAACTAAATGGATTTACCCCCATTACAGGAGCACGTCCAAGGAGGCCGCCAAATTCAACCATTTCCCCTTCCTTTTTGCCAGGAACAGGAATGAGCCTTACTGCTGTCGTTTTTTTGTTTATCATACCAATCGCTGCTTCATCCGCAATAATCGCAGAGAGAGTAGCTGGAGTAACATCTCCGGTTAATGCAATCATATCCAGTCCAACGGAACATACACAAGTCATGGCTTCAAGCTTTGAAAGTGTAAGGGAATGATCGATAATTCCACGAATCATTCCATTATCTTCACTGACTGGAATAAAGGCGCCACTTAAACCACCCACATAAGAACTTGCCATTGCGCCTCCTTTTTTTACAGCATCGTTCATTAGAGCAAGCGCAGCAATGGTGCCATGTGTACCAACTCTTTCTAAGCCAATCTCTTCGAGGATTTCAGCGACACTGTCGTTCATTGCATTGGTTGGTGCAAGGGATAAATCCATGATACCAAATGGTACATGAAGTCTTTCTGCTACTACACGTCCTATTAATTCACCGGCACGGGTAATTTTAAAGGCTGTTTTTTTAATGATATCGGCTACTTCTCCCAGATCAGCATCAGGGAACCGTTTTAAGGCGTTTAAGACAACACCAGGACCGCTAACACCAACATTTAATACCACTTCTCCTTCTCCTGAACCATGAAAAGCTCCTGCCATGAACGGATTGTCTTCGACAGGATTACAGAATACAACAAGCTTTGCACAAGCTAGGCCATTTTTGTCTTTTGTCATTTCTGCTGCTTCTTTCATAATGATACCCATTTGTCTAACGGCATCCATGTTAATGCCGGATCTTGTTGTAGCAACTGAAACAGAGGCACAAACACGTTCCGTAACCGTTAGTGCCTCTGGTAGTGCATCAAGCAATATTTGATCCCCTTTTGAAATACCCTTATGTACCAGTGCTGAGAAGCCACCGATAAAATCGACTCCCAAAGAGATCGCTGCTCGGTCAAGCGTTTTAGCTAATTCGACTGCTTGATCTTTTGTGGCATTACCAAGTATTTCAGCAATAGGTGTAATGGATATACGTTTATTAATAATTGGAATACCGAATTCTTTTTCAACTATCTCTGCTACTTCTTTTAAATCTTTTGCATAAGTTGTGATTTTTTCGTAAACTCGGAGATTCATTTTCTCAAAATCAGAATCAGCACAATCAAGGAGATTAATTCCCATCGTTACGGTACGGATATCTAAGTTTTCAACTTGAACCATTCGAATGGTTTCTAGCATTTCATGTAAACCAATATTCATTTTGTCAACTCCTTTCTTTATACGCGGTGCATGGCTTGAAATATTTCTTCTAGTTGAATATTGATGTTTAAATTCATTGTTTTACCAATTTTAACTAGTTGTTTTTGTAGTGACTCGAGGTCTTTATAATCTGCTACATCCACGATCATCATCATGGTAAAAAAGTCTTGTAATATCGTTTGACTAATGTCTAAAATATTAATCTTGTTGTCAGCTAGAACATTTGTTACTTTTGCAATTATACCTACCTGGTCTTTTCCAATAACACTTACGATTGCACGTCTTTGATTCATTTTCTCACCTCATTATAGTTTAAAAAATGGCCATACAGAAATTGCTTTTAGAGATAGGTGATACATATGATAAATAAAAAGACAATGGAACTATCTATCTTATATTTTAAAATATTATGAAAAAATATCAATGATATTTGTTACCAATAATAGGTGAATTCTAATAAACATTAACATTTTTTTAAAAAGTTCGTTAAAATATAAATACAATAGTAGAATAAACGAATAAAAAGTTATGTTTGTATTCTATGTATTCTATTTCTTATCTTGACATCTAATTGGTTCATCTTCATAATAGAAAAAAATGAACGTTTAACGACGGATTAGTAAGGGATCCTTTATGTGACAGAGAGAGAGGTTTATAGCTGGAAGACCCCTCCACAAGTAAGACTCTGAACCTACCGTCGGAGTCCTGTGTTAAAAGCATAGGCGCTTTCCAAAGCGTTATCATGTCAAGTGGGATGTGTTTTTTGAATGCATCCAATTAAGGTGGTACCACGGAAATGTTAGCTCTTTTCGTCCTTTTTTTATAAGAGGATGATGAGAGCTTTTTTATATTTGATTAGGAAATATTCATAAAAAGTCTTATTTAACGATAGATACCTGAAGTGGAGGGCTGGAAGAATGGAGAAAAAACGCATCGTTGTAAAAATTGGTAGTAGTTCACTAACGAATTCAAAAGGGGAGATTGATCAGGAGAAGTTTATTGATCATGTCGAGGCAGTTTCTGCATTAAGAGAGCAAGGTCATGAAGTTTTGTTAGTATCATCAGGCGCAGTGGCAGCTGGATTTTCTCGTCTGGGCTATCCAACAAGACCCGTTACATTAAAAGGTAGGCAAGCGGCGGCTGCAGTGGGTCAAAGCCTTTTGATCCAATCATACATTGAACAGTTTAGTAAGTTCCAAATTGTGCCTGCGCAAATTTTATTAACAAGAAATGATTTTTCTAAAAAAGATCGTTATCGCAATGCATTTTCGACAATTTCAGAATTACTAGACCGAGGAATTTTGCCAATTATCAATGAGAATGACACAGTTTCTGTAAAAGAGTTAACATTTGGTGATAACGATATGCTTTCTGCTCTTGTAAGTGGTCTTGTTCATGCTGAACAGCTCATTATTTTAACTGATATTAATGGTCTTTATGATTCTAATCCACATGAAAATCCTCATGCAAAAAAATGGGACCAACTTCAAGATATTACAGATGACATTATGGCTGTTGCCGAGGGGTCAGGATCAAAGGTTGGAACAGGTGGGATGAAATCGAAACTGCAGGCAGCAAAAACAGCATTATCACTAGGAGTAAAAGTATTTATTGGCATAGGAAAAGGGAAAGACAAGTTGATTAATATTCTTGAAGGCAACGGGGATGGAACCTATATTGGTGATGACACTCTTACTTGGGTAAACAACCCCAAACAATGGATTGCTCTTCATTCCGAAGTATCTGGGAAATTATATATTGATGAAGGTGCCGAATTGGCCTTAACTTCAGAGGGAAGAAGCTTATTACCAGCGGGCATCTATAAAATAACCGGTTCTTTCGAAAAAGGGGATGTAGTCGAAGTTTACGGAATAAATGGTATGATTGGAAAAGGAGAAATTTTTTATTCATCTGAAGAATTAAGTAAAGTATTAGGGAAACGCAGTGAAGAAGTTAAGAAAGAAATCATTATTGCCGCAATCGAAGTGATTCATCGTGATAATTGGGTAAAATCAAAAAATTAGGAGGGATTCTGACATGAGTGAAATATTTGAAAAAGGAAAAGCAGCTAAAAAAGCAAGTTTTCAATTAATTGGAAAAACAACAGCTGATAAAAACGAGGCTTTAGCTCGTATTGCCGAACAGCTTTTAATTGACCAGAAAGAAATCTTGATTGAAAATGAAAAAGACTTGCAGCAAGGTAAACAAAAGGGACTTTCAGATTCTGTATTAGATCGAATCATGCTTAATGAAAAGCGAATAAAAGATATGTCAGACGCGATTGGGCAACTAATTGAATTAAAGGATCCAATCGGCGAGACTCTTGAAACGATCCAAAAGGAGAATGGTTTACAAATTGAGAGTAAAAGAGTACCCATTGGTGTAATTGGCATGATATATGAAGCAAGACCCAATGTGACCATTGATGCGGCAACATTAGCCCTAAAAACAGGAAATGCTATGATATTAAGAGGTAGCTCTTCTGCCAAGTATTCGAATCAGGTTCTGACAAAATCCATTCATCGAGCACTTGAGAAAACAAATATTCCAAAAGATGCCATACAATCCATTGAGGATACAAGTAGAGAAAGTGCAAAAGAGTTATTCCACTTAAAAGAATATTTAGATGTATTAATTCCGCGTGGTGGAAAAAAACTTATTGATACAGTTGTCAATGAAGCATCCGTACCGGTTATAGAAACAGGAGCAGGAAACTGCCATATTTATATAGATGAAACAGCCAAGCCGGAAATGGCCATTCAAATTGCTATAAACGGAAAAACACAGCGACCATCTGTTTGCAATGCCATTGAATCGATCCTTATTCATGAAAACTGGTTCAAACAATATGGAACACAATTATTAGTGGCTTTGCACGAACAGAATGTAGAAATCATAGGAGATTCTAACATTTGTCAGGCATTCCCCCATGCGAAACAAGCATCGGAAGAAGATTGGTATACCGAATATTTATCTTTAACCGTCAGTATAAAAATGGTTTCAAATGTCAATGATGCGATCACACATATTAACAAATATGGTACAAAGCATTCTGAAGCGATTATTACAGAAAATAAGGAAAATGCCACAAGCTTTTTAACTTTAGTAGATGCTGCAGCAGTGTACCATAATGCATCAACAAGGTTCACGGATGGTTTTGAATTTGGTTTTGGTGCTGAAATCGGCATTAGTACACAAAAATTACATGCTCGTGGTCCAATGGGATTAAAAGCATTAACTTCAAGTAAATATTTCATCCAGGGAAATGGGCAAGTACGTGGATAATGATTCAATCTATGATTCACTTGAAATTAAACAAAGGGTAGCCAAAATGGCTACCCTTTGTTTAATGGAGTAAGGTAAATAACGTAACGTAGAACCTTATGTCGAAATTTGAGTTTTTTTGTTAGATGTAATAATATAATAAAGGAGATTTCCATCATTTAGGGTTTTTTTCACGTACAGGACTTGCTAGTGCAGGCGTGAAAATTGACGTCGCGTATTTAGCCTGCTGCATCCTCCAATGATGGTTTGTTACGCTACGGCGGATTGATTTTTCTATGGGCTGAAGCCCTTAGAAAAGATCTTATCGGGCTGATCAGACTTTTACGGCAGTTGTCCCCCACAATTTTTTTGTATTGTATCCGTAAATCTTCAGGTGAGGGTCTTACTGCCTGTTAAGAGTGGGATAAAATAAACCCTCCTGGTTTAACAAAATCATCTGGGTAAATATTCCATTTTTGTAACGTGAGAGTAAGCAAGGCTCATGTTTTTTATTATTTAGGAGGGAAAGATGTGGAAGTTATTAATCAGATATTAGCGACGTATGCCTCTTTTTTCGATTGGAGAATGTGGGTAGAAGTGTTGAGTGATCCTGTATCATGGGGATATATTGGCACTTTAGTTGTTATGGAAGGACTGTTGTCAGCAGATAACGCACTTGTTTTGGCAATAATGGTCAAGCCATTACCGGCTAAACAACAAAAGAAAGCTTTGATGTATGGATTAATTGGAGCATACTTTTTTCGCTTTTTATTTATTGGAATAGGCCTTTTCCTCATTAAGTTTTGGTGGATAAAAGTAATCGGTTCCCTTTATTTAGCCTATCTCGTATGGAACCATTTTAGAAAACATGATGAAACAACAGAAGCACATAATGTTAAGAAAGATAGTTGGCTTGTGCGGGTCTTCGGTACTTTTTGGGCAACAGTGGTCTCGGTAGAATTGTTGGACCTTGCATTTTCGGTTGATAGTATATTAGCGGCATTAGCTGTGTCTGAAAAGGTTTGGATTTTATTATTAGGTGGAATGCTTGGAATATTAATGATGAGGACAGTAGCTAGATTATTTCTCACACTTCTTGATAAAATACCAGAACTAGAGAATACAGCCTATATTTTAATCGGTATTATTTCGGCAAAAATGATGGCGAGTGTTTTTGGATTTGAACTTAGTCATGTGGCTTTCTTCAGTATTATTGTACTTGCGTTTATTATCACTTTTATCATTCATTATTCTAATCAAAAGAAAAGGAAACAGTCGAACTCTGAACCAGTTGAAGAAAAGAAATACTCTTGATCTTCGTAAATACAAAAATACCATTCTTAATGTGTTTTTATGACATTAGAATGGTATTTTTGTCTTTACATGTAAATCCTTCTCACATTTCATATTATTTCTCGGGAAAGCGCAGAAATAGACATTTCCAGATTCGATTATTGTCGTATACTGTTACTATTTTGTAAAACAATAAAAAAAGTGTCAAATAATAGCTGGTTTTGTTCGTGTTTTTAATGTTTATTGGGAGGTTTTTCATTTATAACTGTATATGGAATAGGGAAATAGTTTGATAAATTCTGTTATAGATGCATCTTACTTGAAAAATTTATTTGTCTCCGTAAAATAGATACTATAATAATGGGGGAGAGATAATGTTAAAAACAACGAAACAGCTAGTGAATGTAGAAGAAATCATGAGAATTTTACAGGATATTGTTGAAAAGTCTTATGAAGAAATAAAAAGTGAAGAGATCCTTCTTTGTCTTGAATGCAGTGATGTTGATTTAGAAATTGCCACATCCAATCACTTCGCATTTCAAGAGGCCATTAAAGAAAATTTTGAAATAGATGAATTTGGAGATATTGTAGATTATGATGAATATAGACAGTTGATGTATGAACTATATGACTATTTTATCGAGTTGCATAAGAGTTGTGGTTTATTCGATTTTTTCCCTGAAGGTAACTATCAAGTTGAGGGTGAGGATCTAGTTTCAGATTCTGATATCATTGCACCAAAAGGGAAATTTTATGCACCATTCGAACATGCACTTTTGAAATAAAAACAAATTAAATTTAAGAGATGAAAAATAAGTAATTTGAATTGACATTTTTCTTTAATACCATTATAGTAATTCATATAATCAATGTGGATTACTATATTCATTCAATTTTTTTTGAAATTAAAACCAAGTAAATTGATTGGATATATTAGAAAAGAATGGATTTTTGAATCATTGGTTCTGTTCGGTTATCTTTCAAAATGAATGACGGTTAGATGAGCTACGAACCGTTCTTTAAAAATAAACGATTTTTAATAATCAAGAACAAGTAGAAGGGGAGATTGAATAATGAGAGAACAATTGAATATAAGATGGAAGAATGAAAGATTGGCAGCAACGATAGATTTTCCTGAAAATCTTCAAACTTGTAAGAAATACCCCCTTTTCATTATTTGTCATGGCTTTATTGGAAGTAAAGTAGGAGTGGATCGACTTTTCGTCAAAGCTGCAGAAGAATTAAATAAAGATCAATCCATCGTATTACGCTTTGATTATTCAGGATGTGGGGAAAGTACTGGGAATTACGGTAAAATGGGGTTACATGATTTCATTGATCAAACGCGAACTGTCATTGATTATGCTTATCGTTTGAAACAAGTAGATCGCAATCAAATTACCCTACTTGGACATAGTTTAGGTGGTGCAACCGCTGTTTTAACAGCTTCCAGAGACAATCGAATAAAAAGATTGATACTTTGGTCATCCGTTGCACATCCATATGAGGATATTAAACAAATTGTGGGTAGAGATAAAGTAAAATCTTTAAAGTATGTAACAGATATTGACTATATGGGTTACACACTCACTAGGCCTTTTTTTGATTCCTTATTGTCCTATCAACCTTTGCTAGAAACAATTGAATTTACTGGGAATGTCCTTATTTTGCACGGTACAAGTGATGAAGATATCCCTGTTCAATACGCACAAGAATTTGAAAATGCCTTTGCAAAAAGAAGATCAGGAACATGTACTAGACACGAAATTGAAGGTGCAAATCATACGATCTCTAATTCAAAACACTTTATGGAGCTGATTCAATTCACTCGTAAATGGGCAAATAATGAAATTTCCATAGCAAACACTCAAAGCGTATCAATTTAATACGCTTTTATTTTTGTTCCATCATAGTCAAAGGTCTTATCAGACGGATAACAAGATATCAAAATGATCAATAAAAAAGACGAACATGCCCAGTTATTAATAATTTGTAAACATAAAAATAGACAATTATGTAAAAAATTACTTATTTTTCAGATTTTGCTTTTAATAATGAAACCTTTTGTCGATTAATGCGTATGAATAACTGGAAAATAAATTAGATTAGGAGTGTTTTAAATGGAAAATGTAATAGTAGAGAAAAAAAAGAACCCTAAGCTTTTTAGCATGTTTTGGAATCCTGGTGAACAATTAAATCGAATTCGTCAAAATCCAAAAATTTGGATTCCACTGCTTATTGTTACGATACTGTACATAGTAGGTTCAACGATTATGGCCTTTACGATGAAAATTGAGGATTTTATGGTGCCTGATATGACAACTCAGGAAGCTGAGATGATTGCAGCGATCGGTAAGACTACCGCGGCGGTTACTGGCTTTATACTACCCATCATGACCATTCTCATATCAACTGTAATCTATTTAATCATTGTTAAAATCGCAAAGAAAGATACTACGTTTAAGCAATTATTCTCGATGAATACATTTATTATGGTTATTGGTGCTGTTGGATTAATCCTTAATAACTTAATTGTCGCAGCGATTGATGGGAAAGCAGGAATATTCATAACGAGTTTAGCAGGATTATTGAATAGTGATTCAGCTCTTTTAGGAACGTTTGAATTATTCTCTATTTGGCAATTGATTTTAACAGCAATGGGTTTACATAGAGTAGGACAGTTATCGAAAACAGTCTCTGTTATTATTGTTATTATCCTTTTCTTGATTGGTCTTGGTTTTGCAGCAATCGGTTCTATGTTTTCAGGAATGGCGGGTCTATAATGCGTAAGAAAGTATGGGTTGCCATTGTTGTTATTTTTCTAATTTTATTAACAACAGGGGTAAGTGTATATCGTCAAGTTTTCGCAAAGGCTCCAATGGTTCAAACTGAAACCGTTAAAGTGGAAGATATTTCTTCTATGCTTCTAATTCCCGGACAATTACAGTTACAAGATGAACAAAAGGTCTATATTACGGCTGATCAAGGTGAACTAGAAGAAGTTCTAGTTCAAGAAGGTCAACCGATTAAGAAAGGCGATGTCCTTGTTAGAATTGAGAATGATCAACTTAGATTGGAAGTAGAACAAAATAAGTTAGCGACTGAATCAGGATATCTAAAAGTAAATCAAATAAAGAAACAAGAAAAACAATTAGATAACAAGAAAAAGGACTTAAGAAAAAGTTTGAGTGAAAAAGAAGCGAGCGAACAGCTTGCAGCGGAATATGATCAATTAGAGCTTGATAAAAAAATGGCTGACCTTGATTTAAGGCAAACGATTCTTCAAAAAGAAACTCTTGAAAAAAGATTACAAGAATTAGAAATTGCTAGTGTGATAGATGGGACTGTTCTCTCTGTGCAAAAACAATCAGACCTTAATGCAGCTTCTACAGGTCAAGTACCAATGATTCAGATTGGGAATCTTGACGGAATGATTGCTACTGGGACATTGTCTGAATATGATACGTTAAAAGTGGCTGTCGGACAAAAAGTAGTCTTATCTTCAGATGCTGTACCAGGTGAAAATTGGCAAGGAGAGATTATAAAGATAGGGACTCTCCCATATGAAAGTACACCTGCCAATACAGGAGAAAATCAAGCGGTTCAATATCCAGTAACGATAAAAGTTACTAGTAGTCAAATTCCTTTAAAGCCTGGATTCCAGTTAATTATGGAAATTGAAACAGACAAAAAGGAAGCACCTGTCATTCCAATAGATGCTTTACAAGGTGAAGGTGATGAATCCTATGTATACATGATTGAAGGGAATAGGACAAAAAAAATGGATGTTGAAGTGGGAATTACTTCGGGAGAAAAGATTGAAATTAAAAAAGGATTGAAGGAGAAAGATCAAGTAATTGTTGATCCGAATAATGGAATAACAGATGGTATGGAAGTGAGAGTGAAATGATCCAATTGGAAGGAATCACAAAGTCATATCCAATTGGCAAGGAAACAATCGATGTGTTAAAAACGATCGAATTGACCATCGACAATGGGGAATTTGTTGCTATTATGGGTCCTTCTGGATCGGGAAAATCCACCTTGATGAATATCATTGGCTGCCTTGACAAACCGACATCTGGATCTTATTTCCTTAATGGTGAGGATGTATCTCATTATAAAGATTCTGAGCTAGCAAAAGTTCGAAATGAATCAATTGGATTTGTTTTTCAGCAATTTCAATTACTTCCTCGTATTAATGCGCTTAGAAATGTGGAATTACCATTGATTTATAGTGGTGTAGGAAAAAAGGAAAGGATGGTTAGAGCATCAGAAGCACTAAAAAAGGTAGGATTAGGTGATCGGATGGAACATCTTCCCAATGAACTTTCAGGTGGACAGAAGCAACGTGTTGCGATTGCACGAGCCATTGTGAATCAACCCAAATTGATTTTAGCGGATGAACCTACTGGAGCACTTGATACAAAAACAAGTATTTCCATTATGGAGGAGTTTACTCGTTTAAATGAAGAAGGTACAACGGTCGTGATTGTTACTCATGAGTCTGAAATTGCTGATTATGCTAAAAGAACCATTATGGTTCGAGATGGCGTTATCGTTTCAAATGATTGGAAGCGTTGGGGGCATGACGTATGAAAATGATGGAAAATATTAGCATGGCTTTTAGTTCCCTTAAGTCACATACACTCCGTTCCATTTTGACGATGCTTGGAATTATTATTGGTGTAGGTGCGGTTATTATTGTTGTAGCGATCGGACAGGGTGGAGAAGCCATGTTAAAATCTCAAATTATTGGTTCAGGTAATACGATTGAATTATTTTATCAGCCAAGCGAAGAAGAAATCAGGTCCAATCCAAATATTTTCAATGATGCTGCCTTCACTCAAGAGGATATACGGGCCCTTGAGCAAATCCCGGAAATTAAACAAGTGGTTGCTTCAAGCTCAGCATTTTCCTCAACTCGCTTTCAAGAAAAATCAGTGGATAGCTCGATCATTGGCATCAATGCTGCATATCAAGATTTAAATGAATTAAACATTCAAAAGGGACAACGCTTTTCCACTTCTGATTATATTAGTGGGAGACGAGTGGCTATTGTGAGTGCTTCACTACAAGAAGAAATGTTTGCGGACAAATCTCCAATTGGGGAAGTAATTAGGGTTGGCAACCAGCCTATTGAAATTATTGGAGTACTGGAGAAGCCAACTGGATTGTTTTCATTTGGATCTGTAGAAGTGTATCTTCCTTATCAAACGTGGAAAACAGTATTTGGAAAAAGTGATATTACTCAAGTCACTTTACAAGCAACATCTGCAGATGACCTACAGCCTGCAGGGAAAAAAGCAGCTCAAAAGTTAAATTCCTTACATAATACCGAAGACTCATATCAAGTCATTAATATGGAGGAAATGGCACAAGGTATAAGTCAAATTACGAGAGTGATGACTTTAATCATTGGTAGTATTGCAGGGATTTCGTTATTTGTAGGTGGAATTGGTGTGATGAATATCATGCTTGTATCAGTAACCGAAAGAACAAGAGAAATAGGGATTCGGATGGCTCTTGGCGCAACAAGAAAACAAGTACTCACACAGTTTTTAATCGAGTCCATTATTCTGACTTTGATTGGAGGAATGATTGGTATCCTTCTTGGTTGGGGTGGCTCAGCTATTGTAGCAGGTTTCGCAGGATGGCCACCATTAATTTCATGGCAAGTTGTAGTTGGTGGAGTACTATTCTCTATGGTTATAGGGGTGGTTTTTGGCTTACTACCTGCAAATAAAGCATCGAAGCTTGATCCGATTGAAGCACTTCGATACGAGTAGAAAAGTAGAATAGAGTAAGCGAATAACATAAAAATACAGGCACTTCTAAAAAAGTGCTCTGTTTTTTTATGTTTTGAAAACATAAATGAATCATAAAAAACTTAAACATAGAGTAATCATAAGATGAATAAAATTTGTACAGTCAAATTTGCGATGGTTAGCATATAAAAGTAGTGAGGTGATAAAATGGTTAAAGTATATATTGATCCTGGTCATGGTGGATCCGATCCAGGTGCTGTAGGAAATGGGATTGAGGAAAAAAATATCACATTACAGATCGCTATCCAAATTCGTGACATTTTATTGGCTGAGTATGAAAATGTTTCTGTTCAAATGAGTCGTACAGGTGATCAAACAGTTAGTTTAGATGCGCGTACAAATGCAGCAAATAATTGGAATGCTGATTTTTTTCTATCTGTACACATTAATTCAGGTGGTGGAAGCGGGTTTGAAAGCTTTGTCTATCCAGGTGTAGGCAGACCGACCGTAACTTATCAGGAATTGATTCATCAAAAAATTCTTAAACAAGTTCAATTTAACGATCGCGGTTTGAAGCAATCCAGTTTCCATGTTCTGAGGGAGAGCAACATGGATGCTATATTAACAGAAAATGGATTTATTGATCATTCAGAGGATGCTGGTAAGTTAAAAAGTTCAGGTTTTTTGGAAAACCTAGCAAGAGGACATGCATATGGAATCGCAGAAGCATTTGGTTTACCCAAAAAAGCAAATGTTTCAAACCAACAACCATCACAATCAAGTACATCGGAAAATGGACTATTTAGAGTTCAAGTTGGTGCCTTTAAGGATAAAGCAAATGCAGAAAAAGTATTGGAAAAAACGAAAGCAAGTGGTTTTGAAACCTATATAAGGCAAGAAAATAATCTGTTTAAGGTACAAATTGGTGCGTTTTCAGTACGAAATAACGCTGAAGAATTAAAAGAAAGAGCAAATGCCGTCGGATTAAATGCAGTCATTGTAATTGAATAATATGTAAAAAAAGCAGCTGTTGCAGCTGCCTTTTTTTACATAATAAGAGTAGGTTTTGGACAAAGAAGAAAAATTGATATGGGGATATTTATCGAGGAAGACAATCTGTGTCTTGTTTGATAGATGATTGATATAAAAAAATATACTCATCCAGTTTTTGACTGAGCTGGATTGTTTTTTCGTGATTTAATCCTTCGCAAACTCCTGTATGAATCAATTGTTCTCTAAGTGAGTGGATATGTTGCATTATGGTAGATTTCATTAATGGACGATTGTTCAATGCAAAAGCCATAAAATACCTCCAAATAAAAGTAATAGATTGATTTTAATTGTAACAAAAGATAAAAAGTTTATAAGTGACTTTTTACACAATTATGATTGTTGACTATATTTTTCATAAATATAAAGTCTAAGGAATTGTTAATGATAGGACCATTTAATATAATAAGAGTAAGATTAGTCATTTATTTGTCACATACATAAACATTTATTATACAAAATTTGAATATGAAATTCAAATCCATAAGGAGTCCTTTTATGAATTTTAATCAATTACAATCACAAGAAGAAAGATTAGATAAGGATGGGGAAATTATCTTCTGATTTTTCCACTAGAGCCACGGAGATCGATGAAGCAGGGTCGTTTCCATTCGAGAATATAAATGATTTAGTTAAATCAGGATATACATCTTTAACCATTCCTACTAAATGGGGGGGAAAGGTATAACTTTACTTGACCTCATTCAATTACAAGAGAAGATAGCAGAAGGGGATGGTGCAACGTCCTTATCAATTGGATGGCATATGGGAATCATAAAAAATCTAGGTGAAAAAGCAGTTTGGGAAGAAAGCGTGTATAGGAAACTTTGTGCTGCCGTCCAAAAGGGTTCACTTATTAATTCTGCCGCAACGGAACCGCGAACTGGAAGCCCAACACGTGGAGGGAAACCACAAACAACAGCCACGAAAAAAGGAAATCAATGGGTGATTAATGGACACAAAAGTTTTACAACGATGTCACCTGTACTTGATTACTTTATCGTTAGTGCAGGGATTCAAGGAAGCGATGAAGTTGGTAATTTTTTAATTTCGAGATCAAATGCAGGTGTCTCAATTAATGAGACATGGGATAGTATTTCGATGCGTGGCACAGGTAGCCATGATTTAGTTTTAAACAATGTGGTCCTGGACTCAGATGACTTTGTTGAAAAGCTTCCTAGTAAAAAGAAAGCAAACGGTTGGCTTTTACATATACCAGCATGTTATTTAGGAATTGCGCAAGCAGCTCAGAAAGAAGCGATTCGTTTTGCAAAATCCTACTCACCAAATAGTATAACTGGGACGATTATTAACCTTCACAATGTCCAGCAAAAAATAGGTGAAATGGAGTATGAACTAGTTAAATCACGACATTTTTTGTATGCAATAGCAAGAAAATGGGATGAAGTGAATGAGGAAGAGAAGGAAAAAATGATTTCAGAATTAGGTGCAGTGAAAATGGCTGTAACCAATAGTGCGATCCAAATTGTTGATCTAGCAATGAGAGTAACGGGAGCTAGAAGCTTATCGCGAAAAAGTCCGTTGCAGCGTTATTATCGTGATGTAAGAGCTGGGCTTCATAATCCTCCCATGGATGATGCAACAATCCAGTTATTATCAAGAACTGCGATTGAAAGAGAACAAAATTAATTAATAACATAAATTAGCGGATATCTATAATAGGAAAGGGAGCTATACTTGATTAAGTTAGCTCCCCTTTGTTTCAATTCAGCATCCTTACCAACGATGTGCTTTGCGGTTACTTTTCAAAATTATTACAGTTTGAGTTTCTTGTGTTTCTCCATTCACTTGGGACTTTGTGCGCTTTCGACTTGTGTTAGCATGATGAAAAAGCTCAGAATGGGGATCTAAATAATCTTTGTAACTCATCGAATCACCTCTTCGTTAGGATACCTGAAATGATTGATAATCCAACAGAATGACTATTGGAACTATCCTTTATAGCATGGTTCATTGTATACCAATTTATTCAGTTTCAATATATATCTATAGTGAGCTTTTTAGAAGTGTTTTTCCTATGTATTTACATGGTATGATTATGTTGATATGTATATAATAAACGAAGAATATCGTGGTAGAACGTATTAAATCTATTTTAGAAATGAGACAGAATAATGGATAAAGGGTTTATTAATGCTATGGAGGAAATTGTAACAACGTTAGTAAATGTTACGATGATGAGTCCTGATTACCAAACATTCTGCCATTGCCAAAAATGCAGAAATGATATTATTGCACTTAGTTTAAATAATCTTCCAACACACTATGTTACAAGTGAGGAAGGGAGAAAGTTTGTTTTTGAACAATTAAATCGAGAAGAAAATCGAAAATGGATGAATAAAAAAATTATTCAGGCGATCCATGTAGTAGGAAAATATCCAAAACATGATATTTAAAACCTAAACTAAGTAGATAACGATTTGTTTTACTCTAATCTAAAAGTGTCTTTCCACATATTATCAATAACAGAGGCACAGCCATTAATGGTTGTGTTTTTTGAAGTATGTTGGTTCACGATCGTTTTCATCTTTGGTCCTGTTAAACGATCAGGTTGATCTATCAACATGATCGTTTAACAGGGCTTGTTCTTTATATCTCATATATCAGGAACAAAGAAAATGAAGAATTTATGGTATAATAGAGTTCAAGGTCATTGTCTATACTTGAAATCGTTCATGAAATTCAAAATAAATATAGACTTTTAGCGGAAAAAATACCGGAGGAACAACATGTATGAATATGTACGAACTTATTCTAAATATTATTGATCAAAAAGGACCAACTAGTATTCCTTCGATCTGCGAGGAAGTCAATCAAAATCCTATTTTTATGCAACAAAGAAGTAAACCTGTTCAGTTGTCACAAATCAAATCGGTTCTTACTAGAAAAAGTGATTTATTTCTAGTTCATAACGATGTCGTTTCATTGCTTCCAGAAAAGGAGCTTATTGAATTAAATGTCCAAACTGGGGGTTGTGGAGGTCCTTTACGAAACGTAAAAGTAGACTTTATCAAAAAGGACTTTACTTTTTTTGAATGGAATTTTGATCCGACTAAGAAATTAGAGTATGAACCTCTTTTATATGGAAGTATGGATGAGTTTAAACAAGAAATATATCGCCTGAAAATATGGAACTGGGATTTAAACTATGAACAGGAAGGTATTATACTTGACGGAATGTGTTGGAGTATATGTTTAGAAACGAAAACGAAAACATATAAAAGTCAAGGATTACAAACTTTTCCAAAAGAATGGGCAAGATTTTGTCGTGCACTATCTAAATTGACAGGAAAAAAGTTCTCTTAAAAAATGAACGTTCCTTTACATGAATTATTGAAACAATGCATGCGCTGTAATGATTTGATGAAGAAGTCGCATGAAGAATAACTAAATATGGATAATATGTATTTTAAAAGGAATACAAGGGTATTAGGAAAACTAATATCCTTTTTCTATTTTAGAATTGGAACGACTTCAAAATGAACGAAACATAGGTTGTGTTCAGCAACCACCAATCAAATAAAATGGAATTAAACCATCGGAGGCTTTTGTTTTGAAAGATATTACTGTTCAACAACTTTTAACAATGGATACATGTGTACCTATTGATGTACGATCACCAGGGGAATTTGAGGAGAGTTCCATTCCAACTGCAATAAACATCCCGATCTTTTCGAATGAAGAAAGAATAGAGGTTGGGACCTTATACAAAGAGAAAGGATCCGCTGTTGCTAAATGGCGTGCAATGGAAATTGTGTCTCCTAAGTTACCGGAAATTTTAGGGTCAATAAAACAAATAATCAACGAAAATAAACAGCCTGTTATTTACTGCTGGAGAGGGGGAATGAGGAGTAGGTCAGTTGCTACATTCCTTGAATTTGCTGGTATTGAATCCGTACGATTAGATGGGGGATATCGAGCCTATCGACAATATATTCTAGAACAAATTCCTCAGTTAATACCAGGTCAAGCGATCGTATTACATGGAATGACAGGTTCTGGAAAAACTGAAATATTAATAGAACTTCAGAAAAAAGGATATCCTATATTAGATTTAGAGAAAATGGCTGCACATCGGGGTTCCCTTTTTGGCACAATTGGTTTTGCAATCGATGGTCATAACCAAAAAACATTTGATAGTCTTCTATTTGAGAGTCTCTGTAGGATAAAGAGTTCTACTTATTTCTTAGTTGAGGCTGAAAGTAAGCGAATTGGAAAAGCTGGACAGCCTGATGAGTTATATGAAAACCAATTAACGGGAATTAATTTATATTTAGAGGCATCTATGCAGACAAGGGTAGAGAGAATCTTTAAAGAATATGTAGAACCTAATTTTAATGAAGAATGGTTTCATACGATTATTATAGAAAAGCTTGAGCTACTTAAAAAAAGATTTAAAAATGATGCCCTTCACAAGTCCATGATGGAAAATGCTTTTAATAAAGAATATAAAGAGGTTATTCGCATTTTATTGGAGTATTATTATGATCCTCGCTACAATTATAAGAAAAATGAGTACAAAAATGAGTTTGCAATGATTCAGGCAGATGATCTCGATGCAGCTATAAAAGAAATTGAATTGCATATTGAAAAGTATAGTTCAAAAAAGAAGGAACTAACTTCTCATTAATAAAGTCATTTATTATTTAATAGGATATTATAAAAATTTCTATTTTTGGATAGAAATAGTCCAGTATAAACCTAAATCGGAATGTTAAACCTTTTAGTAAGGAGATGATGAATTTGGTGGAAAAGAAAGATGCTCCAAAAAAGAAGGAAAATACAATTGAAAATGAAATAATATCTTTTAAATTTAAAAATGTGGTTGGTGATTCAGTAAATAAACACAATAACCTTGAAGAAGCCAATTCTTTTCTTGCTGAGGGTGAAATAGGTCAGCAAAATGAAAATTTATAATGCAGGAAAATGTTTAAATGAAAAAAACCGATGATTTCCTTCGTAATAGGGAGTCATCGGTTTTTTCTTGTTATCTCATTACATTAAAATATCTGGCTTCAGGATGTGCAAATACAATGGCAGTAACGCTTGCTTCAGGTTCCATCATGAAACCTTCAGTAAGTTCGATGCCAACATCCTCAGGCGATATAAGACGAAATAGTTTTTTCTGATCTTCAAGATCAGGGCATGCAGGATAGCCAAATGAGAATCGTTGGCCTTGATACTTAGCAGCAAAGCGATCTTTCATTGTGAAGTTTACGGAGTCTGGAAAGCCCCAACGATCACGAATTTGGCGATGAATAAGTTCAGCCAATCCTTCTGCCGTTTCTAATGCTAATGCTTGCAACGCATGATTTTCTAAGAAACGACCTTCGTTTTTCAATTTTTCAGCTATTTGTCGAACACCTTTTCCAGCTGTGACGGCAAAGAAAGATATATAATCCATTTGACCACTAGATACTGGCTTTAGAAAGTCAGCTAAGCATAGATATGGATCTGAATCCTGTCTTGGAAATTCAAATGTTTCAATGATTTTCCCTGGATTTTCGGGATCGTAAATTAGAACAGTATCTCCATCAGATTGAGCTGGGAAAAATTGATAGACTGCAGAAGGAGTAATCCAACCATTCTGTGTAGCATCTTGCATTAAACCATTGACCATATCATTTAATTTAATCGCTTTTTCATCGCCTTCCTTAAGAAGGTTTGCAAGTTTCCCTTTTAAGCCAAGATGATGACCGATTAATGTCTGCTTATTAATATAAGGTTCAACATGTGAAAGAGAATAGGACTTTAACAAATGCCTTTTTGTATCCTGAGGTACAAATACAGGTGCATCTGTATTGACTTTTTTCCGTACTTTCACAGCAACTGAACTAGATGGTCTCTCGTAAGCAGGAAGCGGAGCCGCAGTTTCTTTTTCTATTTTTGCTTGTACGAGTTTTTCATATTCAATAGGATCTTGAAGCTGGTTTGCGAGTGATAGCCCCACCATCGCATCTTTTGCATAAAGAACGAGACCGTCATATTCCTTTGAGATTTTTGTATCTGTAAATTTCCGTGACAGGGCAGCTCCACCAACTAAAATCGGTACATTAATCCCAGCTTGCTTCATATCATGAGCAGTGATAACCATTTGTTGAGCAGATTTTACAAGTAAACCCGATAATCCAACCATATCTGGTTTTTCCCTTTTGATTGTTTCAACTAATTCAGCGGGAGCGACTTTAATGCCAAGGTCGATTACTTCATAACCATTATTACTTAAAATAATATCGACAAGGTTTTTCCCGATATCATGCACATCACCTTTTACAGTCGCTAAAACAATCTTTCCCTTTGCAGCAGAAGTATCATTCTTTTCCATATGCGGTTCTAAATGCGCAACAGATGCTTTCATGACTTCTGCACTTTGCAGGACTTCAGCAACAATTAACTGGTTCTCATTAAAAAGGCGACCGACTTCCTTCATACCATCCATTAAAGGACCATTAATAATATCAAGTGGTGCTGGGTACTCTTTTAAAGCCAATTCTAAATCAGGAATTAAGCCTTCTTTCGTACCTTCGAGAACATAGTAGGATAGTCGTTCCGCTAAAGTCATGTCCGGAAGGGTACTTTTTGTTTCTTTTTTCTTGCCACGGTAAAATTCAGTAAACTTTGCTAACGATTCATCCGTTGTATCAAAAAGGAGTTTTTCAGCCATTGCAACTTCCTCTTTTGAAATGGAAGCAAATCTTTCCAACTTTTCTGTATTAACGATCGCATAATCAAGCCCTGCTAGTGTGCAATGGTATAAGAAGACTGAATTTAAGATTTCTCTACCAACTGGTGGAAGTCCAAATGATACATTACTTACACCAAGAATCGTTTGAACTTCAGGGAATCTTTCTTTAATTAAACGGATCCCGTCAACAGTTGCCTTTGCTGAGCCAATATACTGTTCATCACCTGTTCCTACTGGGAATACAAGTGGGTCAAAGATAATATCTTGTGGAGGAATACCATATTTCTCCACTAATAGCTGATATGATCTCTCGGCAATTTCTAATTTCTTTTCTGCACTAACTCCCATTCCTTTTTCATCAATGGTACCAACTACAACAGCAGCACCATATTTATGAATAAGTGGAGTGATGGCCTTGAAGCGATCTTCTCCATCTTCAAGATTGATTGAGTTGATAATGGCTTTCCCTTGTGAATAGGAGAGGGCCTTTTCAATAACCGCATCATCGGTGGAATCGATCACAAGTGGAACCTTTACTTTTTTGACGAGTTCTTTAATGAAATTTTCCATATCTTCTATTTCATCACGATCAGGGTCAGCTAGACACATATCAATTACATGTGCCCCTCGTTTTACTTGAGCTCTACCAATTTCAGCAGCTTCTTCAAATTTCCCTTCAGCAATAAGGCGTTTAAACTTTCGAGAGCCAATGACGTTTGTCCGTTCACCAACCATAATTGGTCGTAGTTGTGGATCATCATAAATGAATGGTTCAATTCCCGATACCATGTGAAGATGAAGGTCTTTAGGGCGTCTTGGCTGATAGTTCCTCATTGTTTCTGAAAGGGCTTGAATATGCTCAGGGGTCGTTCCACAGCAGCCTCCTACAACGTTAAGCCAACCCTCTGAAGCAAAACCTTCCAATTTTTGTGCAAGTGATTCTGGAGTTTCATGATAATTTCCTTCTTCATCAGGTAGCCCTGCATTTGGGTAACAACTTACAGCGATAGAGGAAAGATCAGAAAGGGTGCGAATATGATCTTGCATAAATTCGGGTCCTGTTGCACAGTTTAATCCAACCGATATCGGATTCATATGCTCAACTGAAATGTAGAATGCCTCAATGGATTGTCCTGCCAATGTAGTGCCCATTGGTTCAATGGTTCCTGAAATCATTAGCGGAAGAGTGATACCTGTTTTTTCAAAGGCTTGTTCAATACCGATAAACCCAGCTTTTACATTTAGTAAATCTTGACTGGTTTCTAATAGAAGGGCATCAACATGGCCATCGATTAAACCTCGAGCTTGTTCTTCATAATGATTAATTAGTTCTTCAAATGCAATTCCACCTGTGACACTTAATGTTTTTGTTGTCGGTCCCATGGAACCTGCAACAAATCTCGGCCAAGATAGAGTTGTATATCTGTTTGCTGCATTTTTAGCAATTTCTGCAGCAATTTTATTAATTTCATATGCTTTTTCACCTAGTCCATACTCATCAAGAACAATTCGTGTTGCTCCAAAGGTATTGGTTTCAATCATATCCGCACCAGCTTCTAAATACTGTTGATGGATCTTTTCAATGACATCTGGTCGGGTGATGTTTAAATTTTCATTGCAGCCTTCTAATTCTTCTCCACCGAAGTCATCAGCTGAAAGATTGGCTTTTTGTAACATCGTACCCATGGCACCGTCCATGATAAGAATTTTTTCTTTCATACGTTCAGTTATTGATGTTGTTAACACGATGTTTCCTCCTTAACTTCTCAGTTGTGCGATGAGCATATTCGGATAGTTCTACAGAAATTTCATATCTCATAAATGGGGTAATTAAATAAATCCCGTTAAATAATTCAGCGGCTATATCGATTAATGATTTTGTTATCTTAATGCCTTCTTGTACGGCCTGTTGTGGGTCATCCTGCAAAGCTGCCATAGTATCCCGAATTGAATCGGCAATTTTAATTCCTGGTACTTCATGATGAAGGAATTCTGCATTCTTACTGCTTGTTAATGGCATAAGTCCAATATAAATAGGCGTATCAAGATGTTTTGTTTCTTCGTAAACACTGATTAGTTTTTCTTCAGAATAAACAGGTTGTGTAATAAAATAATCTGCACCATAAGAGATTTTCTTTTCAAGCCTTTGAACCGCTTTATCAATTTGTCTTACATTAGGATTAAATGCAGCTGCAATAGAGAAGGAGGTTTTTTGCCCTAAGTCCTTACCGGAAAGAGAGAGTCCTTCATTCAATTGTTTAATCATTTGTATCAATTCAAAAGAAGACACGTCATAAACAGATGATGCTCCTGGAAAATCACCAACTCTTGCTGGATCACCGGTAATGGCCAACAAATCATTTAAGCCTAATGTATGTAGGCCCAGTAAATGTGATTGTAAACCAATAATATTACGATCTCGACATGTAATATGAATCAGAGGTCGCTGTCCGGTTTCAGTTTTCACTAAATAACCTAAAGCAGAGTTAGAAATTCTAGGTGTGGCTAGAGAGTTATCTGCTAAAGTAATGGCATCAATCCCTACTTTTTTTAATGCTTTTGCACCTTCAAAAAATTTGGTTGTATCCAGTTTTCTGGGAGGATCTAGTTCTACAATAATTGATGATCGTTCTTTGACAATTTCTTGGAGAGGAGTGAATTCAGGTTTAGAAGTCTTTGATGATATTAGAATTCTCTCTTCTTTAATGATTGTTTTTTTCTCATGAACCGGTACAGTTCCTTTTAGTTCAGTTGCGAATGCTCGAATGTGCTCAGGAGTAGTTCCACAACAACCACCTAGTAAACGAACACCTTGATTACGGAAGGCGTGTGCTGATTTTCGAAAATAGTCTGCTTCACCATCATAGTGAAATTCACCATCTGTATAGGATGGAAGACCAGCATTTGGATAAGCCGATAAGTATGCTTTAGATAGAATGGGGATTTGTTCCAAAGCCATTAACATATGGTGTGGACCAAGCCGGCAGTTTAAACCGACAATATCTGCACCAAAGTTTTCCAGCCTTTGCATAGCCTCTGCAATGGGGGTATGGTTTTGCAATAATCCGACTTCTTGTGTTGAAACCTGAGCGATGATTGGCAAATCGGTTGCTTTCCTTGCGATTGTTAGAACGGTTTCTAATTCTTCTAAATCATAGTAGGTTTCTAGTAGAATACCATCTACACCTTCTAGTAAGAGAGCAGTATAATTGTTCTTGAAAACTACTTTTAATGTCTTCAATGGAAACGGATTGCGGATTAATACCGCGATTACCACCAATACTCCCTATGATATAGGAATTGGGGGTTGAAGCCTGTTTCGCAAGTTGAACGGCAACCTTATTAATTTCTTTTACTGAATCTTCTAATCCATAGCGGCTAAGCTTTAAGTAGTTAGCCGCATATGTATTTGTTTGGATAATATCAGCACCAGCATCTAAATAGGCCTTGTGAATGCCAATTATTTGCTCAGGGTGTGATAGATTTAATTGTTCCAAACAACTATCTTTGCCATAAGAATAGAGAAGAGTACCCATTGCTCCATCAGCGATTAATATTTCATTTTCCATTCTTTTTAAAAAGTTCATATATTTAACCTCTGTTATGGATCAAATTTGTTTTGTTAGCTACATCGAGTGCGTTTGAAAAATCTTTGATCAAATCATCTGGATTTTCAAGGCCAACAGAAAGTCGAAGTAGGCTATTGGTAATTCCACGTTGAGTCCGTTCGCTTTCAGGCATAGCAGCATGAGACATTTTTGCAGGATAGGAGAGGATCGATTCCACTGCACCAAGACTAACGGCAAAAACAGGAATTTTTACATTGTTTACAAATGTTCTAAATACATCTTCATTTATGAAATCAAAAGAAAGGACTGCACCTGCTGATTTCGCCTGAGCTTTCTGAATTTCATATTGAGGATGATCAGGGAGTCCTGGATAATACACTTTATTGATAAGCGGGTGCTCTTGGAAAAAGTCTGCTAGTTTTGCAGCACCTTTAACAGAATGTTCAAGGCGCACATGAAGTGTTTTTAATCCCCTTAGTACAAGCCATGCATCTTGAACACCAAGAACCGCACCAAAAGAATTTTGTAAAGAGTAGAGTTTGTCAGCTAAAGCAGGATCTTTTACAACCGCAAGTCCTGCAACCACGTCACTATGGCCAGATAAAAATTTTGTTGCACTGTGCAAGACAATATCAGCACCAAGTGAAAGTGGTTTTTGATGAGCTGGTGTTAAGAATGTATTATCAACGAAAGTTAATGCACCATGTTCTTTCGCAATTTCAGCTAACCGCTTTAATATCTGTAACTTTTAATGTTGGATTTGATGGTGTCTCAACGTAAAAAAGCTTAGTATTCGGACGAATTGCTTTTTTTACGGCTTCAAGGTCTGTCATGTCAACAAAAGTATGACTGATTCCGAAACGGACAAGAACGGTAGATACCATACGGAATGTTCCGCCATAGACATCTTCTGAAATCACCACATGATCATCTTTGGAAAGTAAGAGGAAAGCAGTTGAAATGGCAGCCATTCCAGATGAAAAGGCAAAACCTCTGCATCCTTCTTCTAATTCTGCGATAACTTCTTCTAATGCTTCCCTAGTAGGGTTGCCGCTTCGAGCATAATCGTATTTCCCAAATGTATCAATATCGGATTGATGAAAGGTAGATGCATGCTGTATAGGTACACTAACAGCTCCTGTTGCTGGATCTATTTTATGCTTATTATGAAGTAAATTGGTTTGAAAAGTATATTCATTAGTCATTCATTACAACCTCCTTTTTTGCTGTTGCAAGTGCTTTTGTTAAATCATCTATAATATCTTGTGCATCTTCAATTCCAACTGAAAAACGCAATAATCGATTATCTACACCTGTTTCATTGCGGATCTCTTCAGGGATATCTGCATGTGTTTGTGTTGCTGGATACGTAATAAAACTTTCAACACCACCAAGGCTTTCTGCAAAACAAATTAAGTTTAAATTTTGTAAGAAGGGGTTTACCCATGCCTCATCTAAAACTCGAAATGAAACCATTCCACCATTTCCTGGATATAGAACATCTGCAATACTGTCATGGTTTTCTAAAAATTGAACAATCATTTGAGCATTACTTTCATGTCGTTCCATCCGTAGGGATAGGGTCTTCATTCCACGCATTAAAAGCCATGAATCAAATGGACTTAAAACGGCACCTGCTGCATTATGAAACTTAGCGATTTCAGCACAAAGTTTTTCCCCTTTGGCAACGATTAGGCCTGCTAAAACATCATTATGACCACCTAAGTATTTTGTTGCACTATGAATAACAATATCGGCGCCTTGTAAAATTGGCTGTTGAAGAAGTGGCGTATAAAATGTGTTATCAACAATAAGTAATACATTATGTTTTTTAGCAATACGAGCAACTTCGGCAATATCCGTTTGCTCCATAAGCGGATTTGTCGGAGTTTCAAGAAAGATTGCTTTTGTTTGAGGTGTAATTTCCTTTTCAATATTTTGAACATTGCTTGTATTTGTATATATGACTTTTTAAACCCCATTTTTTAAATCCTTCTTCTAGTAAACGATAGGTACCACCATATAAATCCTTGGAAACAATCCATTCATCACCTGATTGAAATAAGGAAAGAACGGTAAAAATTGCCGCCATTCCTGAGCTACAGGCATATCCTTGATCACCAGATTCTAAATCAGCAATGGTTTCTTCAAGAATTTGTCTTGTTGGGTTTCCTGTTCGAGTATAGTCAAATCCAGTTGATTGACCAATTCCTTTATGACGATAAGCAGTAGAAAAGTAGACAGGTGCATTGACGGTTCCTGTTGTTTGTTCACTACGATTTCCAATTTGCGCTAATTTTGTATCTATTTTGTACATGAATAACACTCCTTTTTCTTGAAAAGGGGAAAGGTTAAGTCCATAACCACCTTTTATATGCTTTATTTCCTATTTGTGTACTTGGTTAAAGGCTAAATTGCTTAAATAAAAAAAGTCTTCAAGAAGAAGACTTTTTAATTGAATAAATAGCTTCTTCTTATCTGCCAAGTTTTCATAACTTGCTGGAATTAGCACCTTTTCAATGAGCGGGCAATTGAAGGTTGCTGAGGTGTCCATGGGCCATACCCTCTACCTCTCTTGATAAGAAAAGAATATATAATTTATTAAACTCTACTACATTAAAATAAAACTTTCAATTCTTTTTTGAAAATGAATTAATAAATAATTGAGAATTCAATAGATAGTATCTCACATTATCGAATGTTTTACTATTCAATTCTTTTTTAGTACTAGGTGAAATAATGTTGAAAATCTCGAAAGATAAAAATAACCACTTTTAATATAATATATAGTTGATTCTAAATGGGGAATTTCTTTATACTAGAAAGTAAATAGAGAATTAAGGAGTTTTTAGAATGATACATTTAGATTGGCATGAACGGAAAACAATTAAAAAAGTAAAGTGTGTACATACAAATGCTAGTAAGTATGTTGTTACAAATGTATTGACCCCTGGAAAATCATATGATGTAAAAAACGAAAGTGATGAATTTTATTTCATTATTGATAATTCAGGAAAAGTTGGAGGCTTTTATAAAGATTATTTTGCTAATGAATAAATAGATAGAAGTGGGGTGATCAACACATGCTTGATATGATGAACATGCGTCGATCACCCTCACTGTTTTATCTTCTTGTTGGGAAGATTCGATGTATCATTGTATTAAATTCATCAAAAAATCCTGCAACGGGATGCCCATTTCTAATATCATTCGCATATGAAGTCGTTCTGGTATAAAAATCAGGATTTACAGATACATATACATTATGGATATTTCGATCCGTTGACTTCACGATATCAGAGATTTTATTCTCAACATTTTTTTCTAATTTGTTTCCAGCATTTACTTCTAATTTTGCTGCAACATACGCATTATTGTCGGTCACAAGTACATTTGCTTGATCCACTTCACGTAGGGCTACTATTTTTTTTGCTGCATTATCAGCAACGGCTATTCGATTTTCGTTCTGATTTATTTGATTGTTATTTCTATTTGTAACATTGTAATTTGTATTGTGATCAACAATAGGATTGATGTTAGCGTTACCCTGGTTCGTGTATTCACTAAAACCGTTTGGGGTATAATTTACGTTTCTAAATTCATTCTGGTTCGGATTTCGCGAAGCAGTTTCATTTACATTTTTATTGTGTGTGCCACAAGCAGTGAGAAACAAAGTCGACAATGTAACTGATGCAATTAGGGTTTTCCATTTCATCCAATAAAACCTCCTTAAATTATCGTGCATTGTTAGTTTGACATAATGGTTTCGGATTATTCATTTTTAAGAAGAGAAGTTCTTTAATGGAGTTCAGAGAAAAATGAACATTTAATTCTTTATTTCAAAAAAACTCTGTCAGCAATTGCTGACAGAGTTTTTTTATCCTTTTTGTGTTTTCGAATCCGTTACCTGCTTAGGGGTTTGATATAATTTCCGTCCTAAATAGGTTTGAAAAATAAGAAATATACCTCCAACAACCCAATAGAGAGGAAGTGCAGCTGGTGCGCTTAATGAAATAAATATAATCATCACGGGAGAAATTAGACCCATATACTTCATTTGTTGTTGCTGTTGAACCGACATACTGGACTGTGAAATTTTGAATTGAAAAAAATAAACGATCCCTGCAAGTGCGGTAAGCCAAATATCTGGTTGACCAAGATTAAACCATAAAAATGTATGGGTAGCAATTTCGTGAGAATCACGAATGGCATAATAAAAGGCCATTAATATAGGCATTTGAATTAATAATGGTAAGCAACCCATGTTCAATGGATTGACACCATGTTTTTGATAGAGTCCCATCATTTCTTTTTGGAGATCTTTTTGTATCTTAGGATCCTTCACCGTTTTTAATTTTTGCTGGATTTCATCCATTTCAGGTTTTAAAAGATCCATCTTTTCTTTCATATTGGCTTGTGTCTTATATTGTTTTAACATTAAGGGCAATAATATAATACGCACAAGTAGCGTTATTAAAATAATCGCTATTCCATAACTATTACTAAAGAAATGAGCCGTCCCTAGGATTAATGAAGTAAGGGGTTCGACAAAATAATTGTGGAAAAAGCCAGTATTTGCTCCAGTCTGTGGTGAACAAGCAGATAAAAGTAATGTTGTTAATAATAGTAACAATGTTAATATAAGATATTTCTTTCGTTTCATTTGTTTAATTTCCTCCAAATATAGTTTAATTTACGAACTAAGTGTGGCGGAAATAGAGTGATCGGGTTCATCACCAGGGCTTTCTTTTCTTCTTATATATTTTATGATCCAAAAAAGTAGAGAATTGCAATGCATTTGAAGTTCCATTTGTAACAAAGGACTGGTTCCTTCGAGATGCATATCTGAATTTGTATAAATGAAATGAACAAATCGATCATTGATATTCCATATCCAAAAAAAATGAACAGTAAGCCCCAAAAAGATACCTACATACAAAGTGTAATCGGTTTGTAAATTTGCAGTATCTAATAAAAAATCAAACAATAATTTCACCTCTAATGTTTAGCTAATTAACCGAAGCAATTGTTGCAAGTATATATGATTTTTTTTGATTAAGCAATGGAAGTATAAGTATAGCCAGGAGGAAAGGAAGTTAACATTTCAATGAGTGAGGGTGCACAATCTTTTTCGCGAAATTTTGCTATTGGATTAGATGAACAAGCTGTTCTATTGTTTGAAGGTTACTGTGACGTTAAAGCGGATCCCTTGGATATTGAAGATGCTATTTATTTTTCAGCAAAATAACTTGCGACGAATGGTGCAACTAAAGGTGATTTTAGACAAGCTATATTTGCGTATATTAAGGCTGATTGGTATGTAGAAGAAGTTCTAGGGAATGAGGATCAATATGTTAATGGCTAGCGAGAAGTTTTTATGCTATATTTTAGTATCTACATAGTGATTATAAAATGGAGGTTTTAAGAATGAATAAAACAGAATTAGTGAAAGCTGTATCAACACAAGCTGAACTGACACAGAAAGATGCTGCAAAAGTAGTTGATGCATTGTTGGAAACAATCTCTAACACACTTGCTAAAGAAGAGAAGATCCAATTAATTGGCTTTGGAACGTTTGAAGTTCGTGAACGTTCAGCTCGAAAAGGGCGTAATCCACAAACCGGTGAAGAAATTGATATTGCTGCTTCTAAAGTTCCAGCTTTTAAACCAGGTAAGGAATTAAAAGAAGCGGTTAAATAGAGGAAATATATTTTTATAATAGTGTAAAATACTCTGGGGATGAGACAGTCTCGGAGTATTTTTTATTTATAGAAGCTTTTGGGAGTCCGTATGTTCCAACTTTTACTGCGTTTTTTGTAATTGTTAATAGATTGGAACATAATGAATCCAATTAATTGAAGGAGTTTATAATATGGATATTCAACACCTTAAATATTTTGTCGAAGTGGCCAAACAAAAGAATTTTACAAAAGCATCTCAAATTTTGCTTGTCTCTCAACCATCCATCAGTAAGATGATAAAAAGTCTTGAAGATGAATTAAAGGTCACATTATTAGATCGTTCAGAGAGAAAAATTGAACTTACTGATGCAGGGGTTATCGTTTATGAACAAGCTTTAAAAATTTTGCAATCGGTCGAAGATGTATATGCTTCTGTTAATGAGCTGGTTCAAGTAAAAAAAGGAACCGTAAAATTGGGATTAATGCCTACAACCGGTGTACTGCTTTTTCCTAATGTACTTGCTGGATTTAAGAAGGAATATCCGCAAATTGATATTCAAATGGTCGAATACAATGCAAAACAATTAAAGCTTAAGGTAGAACAAGGAGATATCGATTTAGGAATTACGGTACTACCGGTTAACTCTCAGCTTTTTGAAACGATCCCTTTGTTATCTGAAGAACTAGTTGTCCTCGTAGACAGTGAGCATTGGTTGGTCAAAAGAGAGTCAGTGCGTTTATCAGATTTAAAAAATGAATCATTTATCCTCTTAACTGAAGATTATGCCCTTCATGATGTGGTTAAACAAGCATGTATGCAGTCGGGATTTGAACCAACAGTTGCTTATAAAAGTTCTCTGTGGGATTTAATCGGTGAAATGGTAGCAACAAAGTTAGGAATTTCGTTAATTCCTAGGTCGATGGTGAGTCGGTTTAATAATCGGAACGTGCATGCAATTTCCATTTCCGATCCACTTATCGAGTGGGAATTAGTGCTTATTTACAAAAAAAATAAATATCTTTCTTTTGCCGCGCGGACGTTCATTGAGTATATCCAGTTGAATAAACTTTAAGTTTCTATAACTTTTTCGCATAGTTTCTATAGTTTATATATATTTTACGAATTGAAATACTCTGAGTAGAATGATTTATAATTCTTCAATCTTTTTCGGAATGTTCATATAACTATTGCTAATGGAGGCTATGACGATGATAGATATAAAAATAGAATTAACAACAAATAAGAAAGATAAACCTGATATTAATAAACTAGGTTTTGGACAAATTTTTACAGACCATATGTTTATCTTAGACTATATAGAAGGAAAGGGCTGGCATGATCCACGCATTATACCGTATCAAACACTTTCCTTAGATCCAGCGGCAAAGGTTTTCCATTATGGTCAAACGGTATTTGAAGGATTAAAGGCGTATTTAACAGTAGATAAAAGGGTGCTTTTATTCCGACCAGAACGCAACTTCAAACGATTAAATGCATCTAATGAACGTTTATGCATTCCTGCCATTAACGAGGAGCATGCATTAGAAGCGCTAAAGCAGTTCATTACAGTGGACCGTGAATGGATTCCGAATGAACCTAGGGACTTCCCTTTATATCCGTCCATTTATCATCGGAACAGATCCGTATTTAGGTGTGGCTTCTTCGAAAGGTTTCCAATTTATCATGATTATGTCTCCAGTGGGTTCTTACTACAAAGAAGGCATTAAACCAGTAAAAATTCAAGTTGAACAGCAATATGTACGTGCTGCCCCCGGGGGAACAGGTGAAGCGAAAACAGCTGGTAACTACGCTAGCAGCCTTAAAGGACAAGAAATAGCGAGCAAGGACGGATATTCTCAAACGTTATGGTTAGACGGAATAGAAAGACGTTACGTGGAAGAGGTAGGAAGTATGAATATCTTCTTCAAAATGAACGGAACAGTCGTAACACCTGCGTTAAATGGTAGTATCCTGCCAGGTATTACGCGTGATTCAATGATTCAATTGTTAAAGTCAAAAAATATTCCAGTCGAAGAGCGTCGAATTTCAATTGATGAGGTTATAGAGGCTTATCATAACGGAACATTAGAAGAGGCATTTGGTACGGGAACAGCAGCTGTCATTTCGCCAATTGGAGAATTAAAATGGAAGGACGAAAGAATCATCGTTAACAATGGTGAAATTGGAGAAGTCACACAAATGCTTTATGATACATTAATAGGCATCCAAAATGGCTCACTTGAGGATCCATTTGGTTGGACAATTAAACTATGAAAAATTTTATAAAATAAAATCAAAATTGTTTTTGAAAGGGAAAATATTATGGATAGCCTACTTACTTACATTTCAATAGCTGCAATGATGGTTGTCATACCAGGAGCAGATACTATGCTTCTTGTGAAAAACACTCTTAGCTATGGACCAAAAGCTGGACGTTATACGGTACTCGGAATGGCAACGGGACTTTCTTTTTGGACACTTATCGCTATTCTTGGATTATCAGTTGTCATTGCAAAGTCAGTGATTCTTTTCAGTACAATCAAATATTTGGGAGCCGCATACTTAATTTATTTAGGTATAAAAAGTTTTTTTGCTAAAAGTGTGTTTTCTTTAGAGGAAATTCAAGTACAAGCAAATACACCTACAAAGTCTTCAAAACGGCATAATAAAGATTCCTTTAGACAAGCGTTACTTAGTAATATTCTTAATCCAAAGACTGTTTTGGTTTATATAACAGTAATGCCTCAATTTATTAATTTGAGTGGAAATGTAAATCAGCAACTTATTGTATTAGCATTAATCCTTACCTTACTCGCAGTAATTTGGTTTCTATTCCTTGTTTATCTAATGGATTTTGCGAAAAAGTGGTTAAAAAATTCTAAATTTCAGAAGGGCTTCCAAAAATCAACTGGATTACTTTTAGTAGGTTTTGGCATTAAAACAGCCCTTTAAATCAATTTACTAACAGTCCATAATTTGATTCTCACCGTTCAGAAAATCGAACGGTTTTTTCTTTGTGCGACGGGTAGTTGCACATTTGCAGAAATACTGCAAGAACTAACTTATATAGGTTGGGTTACGTTATTTAGGTAAAACGAACCCCGAATCCTGGTAGGTATTCTACGTTCAAAACCTAATAAAACCTATCATAGGTTACAATGAAATCAAAGGAACCATGGAGAAACCCTGCAATTTTCAATCTTCTCATGTGAAGGTAGTTGGGTTTTAAAGTTGGATAGGCAAAATAACATTTATAATTAGGAGGTAAAATATCGCCTAAAATGATTATGTAAATTCATATACAATTATGCGAAGGAGTGTTTGGAAATGAATCAAATATATCTAGATTATAATGCAAGTACACCAATTTCAGGGCAAGTACGGAAGGCTATGCTTCCTTTTTTAGAAAATCACTACGGAAATCCATCTTCTGATCATTTTGCGGGAGTCGGCGCAAAACAAGCTGTAGAGCATGCAAGAAAACAAGTGGCAACACTATTAAATTGCAAACCAAGTGAAATCGTATTTACAAGTGGGGCAAGTGAGTCAAATAATAATGTATTAAAAGGAGTGTTCGAACGGTTAAAAGAAAAAGGGAATCATATTATTACTACTAAAATTGAACATCCCTCTATTATAAAGCCGTGTGAATATCTCGAAAAACAAGGTGCTAAAATCACTTATATTGAAGTAGACCAATTTGGGAGAGTAAACCCGCATGAAATAGAGGAAGCAATTACAGATAAAACGATATTAATTTCCGTCATGCATGCAAATAATGAAGTTGGCACGCTTCAGCCTATCGAAGAAATTAGTGAGATAGCAAAAAAACATCATGTTCTTTTTCATACAGATGCTTCTCAATCAGTAGGAAAGGTGCCAGTCGATGTAGGGGAACTTGATGTTGATTTTCTAAGCTTAGCAGGTCACAAGGTATATGCGCCAAAAGGAATAGGCGCACTATATATTAGAGAAGGAATTGAGTTAGAGCCGCTAATACATGGAGCAGGCCATGAAAGTGGCAGAAGAGCTGGTACCGAAAATGTATTGTTAGCTGTTGGATTAGGTGAAGCCTGTGAAGTAGCGCATCAGAATTTAGATCAGAATATTCAAATTCAGGAGCTTCGAAATTATTTTTGGGACGGGCTAAGACAACTACCCAATGTAGTTCTTTCTTTAAATGGGCATCCTGAACTTCGTCTTCCGAATACACTAAACATTAACTTTGAGAATAGAGTGGGCCAAGATATATTGGATTCAGTCCCGCAAATTGCAGCCTCTACTGGATCGGCATGTCATACTGGCAAGGTAAACTTATCACCGGTGTTAAAAGCAATGGGGGTAAAGGAGAGCGTCGGCAAGGGGGCTGTTCGTTTTAGTTTAGGAAGATATACAACGAAAAGTGAAATAGACACAACCGTTCAATTATTGAAAAGCGTACTAAAAAATTAAGAAAAGCAGAAAATTCTTTCTGGACCAGGTCTTTGTCCGAAAAATCCATATTCGCAATATCATCCGATCTTCGCGGTGGTATTACTGGTCATTGTCTCAATGGGATTTGTGGCAGCCTTATATAAAGTTTTGGCTAATAAACAGGTTATTTAATAAAATGATCGAAATGGACACGAAAGCAGCTTGGAGTGATTTCTAAGCTGTTTTTTTGTTATTTACTATATACCTCTGCGTATTTTTGGAAAACGATAGGACGTAGACATTGTGGTAAACAAAGAATAGTAGCATACTCCCACATTTTGAATTAGCACGGTGAACCGTATCATAAGTAAAACCTTAAGTGTAAGAAAGAACACCTTAAAAAGAAGAAAGAATATTACTCAGAATTAGAAAAATGCTGTTGAATATATGCTTAAGAACCGAAAATAATCTTCCGAAATCGGGCGCATTAATTGAACAAGCAGCTAATATGTGTAAATTTCAGTTATTTACTTCATCCAATAAAAGTTGGATAATAATATCAGAATATTTTAATTAATTATAAGAGGAGGAAAATATGTCTTGTGCTGATTTCGATGATATTAAAACAATTTGTTTAGAATTCTGTAAAGAAACAGAAGATCGTGGTGTTGAAACACCTTCTGATGAATTGATGATCTTGCCCTACGATATTGCTTAAATATCAAATTTTTCTTCATACCCGTTTGTAAAAGTACGTTTCTATAAGCAACGGGTGCGTTCGTATGATAAGGTTAACCAGATTTTACTGGTTGACCTTATCATACGAAAGGGCGCTTTTTCGAAGTAATGTTAAAAGTCCAATCTCTCAATTTCAATGCTGAGAAATTGGTTTTTTTATATTTACTTATAGTGCAAAATAGTTCTTAAAATAGGTGCAAAATAACTCCTAAAGTGACAGTTAGTGAAGAAGGGACTGCATAAACGATAAATTCAGACAGGCTAAAACCCCTTGGCGATCAAGGGGTTTTGTGTTTCAGAAGTTCGGAAAATTGGTATTATATTAACTGGATTTGTATAGAGTATTCATGCGATCCTTAGAAACCCTTTCAACAATCGGGCCATTATCTACAGTATGAGCTCAAGAAAACCTAAAAAAAATTGATTGAATGCACCTTTAATCATTGAGTACATGTAGTCAATGGTAAGCATTTTAAGGACTTCGATTGAGCCCTCTTCGGGGACAATTGGTCTAGCAGTTCTTTCATCAGGCAACCAGACTCTCTATCATACCTACCGCGCTTTCGCTTACTGTCCTTGATGGAAAGTCTGGAAGAAATTCGCTTCCACACTTTCCATCAAGTTTTATAATTGCATCCTAGTAATATTTTCAACCTATCATTGAGTACGTTAAATACTATAAATAATTACCGTATATAATGTTTCCACAAAGTTATAAATCTGTCATTTTTGTATCATTTTCCTATCGTTACATACGTTGAATACGGTGAAAAATCATACTGTAGATAATGGCCCGATTATGGAATAAAAGGATTAAATATTAATGAACAGTATCTTCGTACTGTTCATTAATATTTGTTTGAATTACTTTTTGGTGAAATTGTCTTCTTATTTTTTATGAATGGTTCTAGAATTGTTAGGCAAAATAATTATGAGTATTAAATAAGGTGGTGAATAACTCTGAAAACAAAAGCGCCAACACCAGCAAAAGCACCCACACCAACAAAAGCATCAACACCAGCAAAAGCAAAAACACCAACGCCGGCAAAGCACCCATCATGAAACCGAAACTGCTTTCAAAGTAGACAATCCTAAAAAACATCAAACAAATGATAACAAGTAATGATTAGGAGCCTTTTGGTTCCTTCTTTTTTTGTTGCACAGTTTCAGTCGTTTGTTCAATAATTTCTATCCAAAAACAGAAGTAGATAACTACCTGCACAAAGAAAAAATGCAACTTGGGTTATGATATAAAGTGAAAATTCAAATAAAGTAAGTTTTCTTTCTCTCTTAATTTTTTTAAAATGTCTATAATAATAGAATGAACATAGGAGTAGTATTATTGCCGATACTTGGAATATGTTTTCCAATAGACTAACCAAAAAATCATCTCCACACATTAATAATATATTCTTTTTCTATTTAACTCTACTGTTCCTACTTCAATAAAAAAGGTACTTCTCCTTCTTGAAGAAAAGGGCGCTTTTCCGAAATAACGGTAAAAGTCCAATTTCTCAATTTTAATGCTGAGAAATTGGGCCTTTTATATTTGCTTATAGTGCAAAATAGTTCTTAAAATAGGTGCAAAACAACTCCTAAAGTGACAAAACATAATAATATCAAGCTATTAATATGTTCAAACAGACTTGTTCAGACTATAAGGTGGGGATTATATGTGGCCCTTTAGGTGTGGCTTTGAAATAAAGTTTGATAATTTAAAACCAAAAAAAAGATTGATTAATATCCTGTATTAATTTAAACAGGATTTTTCTTTTTATGTTCTTGCCGATGTTGAAAACTTTAATATATTACTCTATTAAAGGGCCATTTAATTGAGCAACATTTATAAAGAAAACTGGGTATTTATAGTTATAATCGGGATTATGAAGAAATGTACTTACGTTAACGAGGTAGTCTAGTTATACAAAACTCTCATTTCTGTATAAATTTCCCAATGTAGGGGTAAAAGATAAAGGAACTATTTTAAGGAGGTTTTAATTTGGCAGAGAACAAAGATATGAATGCTTCAAACGAAGATGACGTGAAACGTGAGACACTGACAACGCGCCAAGGTCATCCCGTGATGGATAACCAAAACATCCGTACAATTGGTAATCGTGGTCCAGCCACGCTTGAGAACTACCATTTCGTTGAAAAGATTTCCCATTTTGATCGTGAAGAGATACCGGAGCGTGTGGTACACGCACGGGGAACGGGAGCATTTGGATATTTTGAAACATACGGAAAAGTCGGAGATGAACCAGTAGAGAAATATACTCGTGCTAAAGTATTTTCGGGTGCTGGGAAGAGAACACCGCTAATGGTTCGTTTCTCCACAGTGGCAGGAGCGAAAGATTCACCGGAAACAGCACGAGATCCGCGTGGTTTTGCGGTAAAAATGTATACGGAAGATGGAAACTGGGATCTGGTTGGGAACAACCTGAAAATTTTCTTTATCCGTGATGCGATGAAGTTCCCTGATATGATTCACGCGTTTAAAGCGGATCCAGCTTCGAACGTGCCAAATCCTCAGCGGATGTTTGACTTCGTTTCCCGTTCACCTGAAGCAACTCATATGATTACATTCCTATTTTCTCCATGGGGGATTCCAGCGACATACCGCCACATGCAGGGTTCTGGTGTAAACACCTATAAATGGGTAAATGACAAAGGCGAGGCTGTGTTGGTGAAGTATCACTGGGAGCCAAAGCAAGGGATCCGTAACTTAACACAAGAAGAAGCAAACGCTATTCAAGCGAAGAATGTCGGTCATGCGACACAAGATTTATATGAAGCGATTGAGCGAGGAGATTATCCAGAATGGGAGCTCTTTGTGCAGATCATGGAGGATGATTACCATCCAGAACTCGATTTTGATCCACTCGATGATACGAAACTTTGGCCAGAGGATAAGTTCCCATGGTTGCCAGTGGGGCGGATGGTCCTTGATCGCAATCCAGTGGATTTCCATGCGGAGATTGAGCAGGCAGCCTTTGGTACAGGGGTTCTTGTTGATGGAATGGACTTCTCAGACGATAAAATGCTGCAAGGCCGTACCTTCTCTTACTCTGATACGCAGCGCTATCGGATAGGTGCGAACTATCTGAAATTGCCTGTGAATGCGCCGAAAGTGCCTGTTCGCACAAACCAGCATCGCGGCCAAATGGATATCCGTGACCCGAAAGAGTCTGGAGATAATCCACATATTAACTATGAGCCATCGATGCTCGGTGGCTATGAGGAAGCAAGTAAAGGCGTTCTTCCACCGCACCGTCCAAAGTATAATGCAGAAGCAATGAGTGCACCGATTGATCGTCCTAACAACTATGGGCAAGCTGGAAATACATACAGAGAATTTGAGGAGTGGGAGCGCGATGAATTAATCAAAAACCTTTCCGAAGCACTTGCGGTATGCGATAAACGAATTCAAGAAGCGATGATTGAGCACTTCACAAAAGCCGATGAAGACTATGGTCGCCGTGTGAAGGAAGGAATTGAAAAGAAAATGAAAGAAATGCAAGGAATGGAGAAGGAAAACAAAGTTCCAGGCCGTGAATCAGGTCAATCGAAATATGGTCAAGGTTCATTAGCTGCAAATGAAGCAACAAAGGATGCTGTGAAGAAAAGCCATGAAGCCGATCCTTATTAATTAGGAAGTGAACGTAAGCTGCTGTTAGGAAAGGATGTCCGATAAGTCCTTCTAAATAAAGCAAGTGGAGAAAAACGATCTGTTTTTCTCCACTTGCTTTTCTATTTTTTGGATTATTATCTGAAAGCAGCTGACAAATGCCTGCTAGTGTTATGTGCATGTTATAATTTTCATCAGTAATCTTCGGATTGCACATAAAACAATCGTCCTTTCTGTAGTGTTGGTTTGGTCACTTACATTTTACAAGATTGGACGATTTTTTTGTTTTTTTGAAAAAATGGAAAGAAAAGGGACCTTCGAAAAGTCAGCTTTAAGCTACTTTTTGGACAGCCCCATTTTTATTCTATACTAGTCATTATTCTCCACTAGGCATTTGACCGCCTTTAGGCATCGGTTCGCCTCCAGGGCGAGAGCTTCCCTTCGTTGTAATTCCTGATTCATTTAGCCATGTAACCGATTCAGAAACCGTAAAATCAACAATCTTTGTACCATCCTTATAATTACCATCCTCATAGAGACCATCTGATTGATCTCCTGTAGATGCCCCTCCTGAAATAAAGACTGTATGACTTCACCCTTTGTTAATTTTGGAGAGCTGATACATACGGATTGATAATCTTTACTTGGTGCCATTTTCAGGCTGCTGAGAAAGTTTTCTCTTAACGGCCTTTTTTGAGTTTAAGTGAGTTCTGACCTGTCAAAACTGCTAGAAAAGAGAGATAAGGAGAGATAGGTGTTGATGGAGCCTAACAGAATCATCGGGATCAAGAAGTAACCATATCTGTAGAATCATTAGTTCCAGAAGATCATTTTTTGCGCGCCGTAGAAGCCACGATTGACTTTTCATTTATCGAAGAAAAGCTACAACCTTATTATCGTGAGGATAATGGACGACCTTCAATTCATCCAATTACTCTTTTTAAAATGATGTTCATTGGTTATTTTTATGGAATTCGCTCCGAACGTCAATTAGCAAAGGAGATTGAAACCAATATCGCGTATCGTTGGTTTTTAGGATTGTCTTTATCCGATAAAGTTCCTCACCACTCCACCATAAGTTTTAACCGGCGTACTCGATTCCTTAACACCACGATTTTCAAAGGAATCTTTGATGATTTAGATCATGGTACGGTAGATGTCAAATACAATATTATTACAGATATGTTTGTGACGGCTGGAAATGTGGCAGATTCCGAGCCTTATTGGGCACGCCTTCAAAAGTAAATCGAAAAATTTCAATTTCGTGTGGAAGCAACGGCTTTGGACGCTGGTTATTTTAATTTGATTATAGCAATGAAATAAATACCATTTGGCGATGAATTATTTTACTAAGTTTTTAATGTTTTTACTGATATATGCAAAGTTAGCAGTACACTAATAAAATAATAAGGTTTACTTCAGTAAAATAAGGTATATTATATTTGTTGAATAGATTCTCTTTAAAGACAAGAAAAGTAGGTGAACAAAGTGGGAAAATTTCAATTGGATTACAAAGGTCAGGTAGCTGTGACGAAGTTTCATGAAAAACAGACGCCTGCCAAATTTGATAAAAAGCAGCAACTTGAAAAAATGCGTGCGGAGTATTTGAAAAAGAAGCAAAAACAAACAGATAAATAATATGAATGAAAACATAGGAAGACTAAAATCTCCCTATGTTTTTCTTATTCGAAGTTCTTTTTTCAAACCTCTTACTTATGCAACTAACGCATGCTTTAGTAAAAAATTCAAGGGACATTTTTGTATCTCTATCGCATTTTTCACTATTCAGCAATCGGGCGGGATTATTGAATAAGAAGTAAGAGGTTGATATATATTAGTCATGACTAATATATATCAACCTCTATTTTATAAGACTTTTTACAAATTAGGTCTTGATAACATACGCTAAGGCAATTTTTGAATGAAAAAGCCGATATTTCCTACGCTGTGGAAGTATCGGCTAAAATATAAAATAGATACCAAATTAACGTTTATAAATTTTCTATTTTTGGGATTTCCTGTGTACATATGGTTTATCAATACTTTTCCCACTTAAGATTCGTATATAACCTTCCCTGTAAGACTGAGATCATATCCGTTTAATTGTTCTAGTTGAGAGCGATATTCCGTAGAACAGACTGCTTCCTTAATTGTTTTGAGTAATTCTAGGTTTTCTTTTGTTTTCAAAATGACTAAATCATATTGCTCCTTGATCAGTGGTACAAAGTCCACATTAATCATTTTGGTGACGTTTTCGATTCCTACACCTGCATCAGCTTGTCCACTAGCCACGGCTGAAGCTACGGAAAAATGGCTAGTCAATTCTTCTTCATATCCCTTTAGTGAATCGGTAGAGATGCCATTCATCCTTAGTTGTTCGTCGAGTAAAACTCTTGCTCCTGAGCCTTTTTCACGATTAACAAAAGTAATCTGCGGATTTACCAAATCACTCCATGTCTTTATGTTCTGAGGGTTTCCTTGTTGTACATAAATCCCTGCATTTCTACAAACTAAATTAATCAGTATAAATGGCTGACTAACTAGTATTCGCTTGACATAGGGGAGATTATATTCACCGGTGTCGGCATCATACAAATGGACACTAACAACGTCACATTCTCCGTTATACATGGAAACAAGACTATTTAAGCTACCATTATATAATCTTAAAGGTGTGAGGGATGTGTGTGTTTCAATATATTTACTTAACATGTCTAAAACGATGTCCTGACCACTAATCATAACTTGATTTTTATTATTTTTTTTAGACTCCTTATTCGCCCCTAAAGAATGGCTATCTTCATGTAATATACCTGTTTTATTTTTCGATTTATACCTTTCAAGGTCTTGTTGATCCACTCTCATTTGCCTTCCAACTCTGAAAGCCGCAAGCTCATTTTTTTTGATTAGATCATAAACGGTCAATTTAGATACCCTTAGTAATTGAGAAATCTCTTCAATAGTATATGATGAGTTATTATTCATACGATCACTCCCTATTTATTATAACTTGATTATTTGTTATGGGGAAATTCTCAAAAAGGATAACCTCTTTAATTACATTCTATTATAATAAGATATAAATAGTTATAAATAATATTATTCTGCAATGTGTACATTTTTTCATCATTATTTCTTAAATTAAAAACAAGATAAAACACTTTCTTTTAAAGGGATGACTATTATGGCTGAATTAAAATTTCAACATATATATAAAATCTACAACAAGAACGTAACAGCAGTAAAAGATTTCAATCTTGATATTGAAGATAAGGAATTTATTGTTTTCGTTGGTCCTTCAGGTTGTGGAAAATCTACCATATTACGTATGATAGCTGGTTTAGAAGATATCTCACAAGGTGATTTTCTTATAGATGGAAAACGTATGAACGATGTTTCTCCAAAAGATCGTGATATCGCGATGGTATTCCAAAACTATGCCCTTTACCCACATATGAACGTATATCATAATATGGCATTTGGATTAATGACTCGTAAATTCCCTAAGGATGAGATTGATCGTCGTGTAAAAGAGGCTGCACGTATTCTAGGTCTTGAGCAATACTTAGATCGTAAACCAAAGACCCTTTCTGGTGGTCAACGTCAACGTGTGGCATTAGGTCGTGCAATTGTTCGCGATGCAAAAGTATTCTTAATGGATGAGCCATTATCAAACTTAGATGCAAAGCTTCGCGTACAAATGCGTGCTGAGATTACTAAGCTTCATCAACGTTTACAAACAACAACCATTTACGTGACCCATGACCAAACAGAAGCGATGACAATGGCAACACGCCTTGTTGTGATGAAAAATGGAGTGATTCAGCAAGTTGGTGTTCCTAAAGAAGTATACGAAAAGCCTGAAAATGTTTTTGTTGGGGGTTTTATCGGCTCACCTGCCATGAACTTTTTTACTGGTACCCTTTTAGAGAGCAAAATTAATATTGGTCATGTTTCGATCACGATCCCCGAAAGAAAAATGAACGATTTACGTGAGCAAGGATATGTAGACAAAGAAATCATAATGGGTATCCGTCCAGAGGATCTTCATGATGAATCTGCATTCATTGAAACTTCTAAAGGCTCTATCATTGATGTAAAAATAGAAGTAACTGAATTATTGGGGGCAGAAACTATTCTGTACTCACAAATCGAGGGTCAACCACTTATTGCTCGGATCGATCCACGATCTGATGTTAAACCAGGACAAGTCCTCACACTAGCAATAGATATGAATAAAGTTCACTTCTTCGATCACAAAACAGAAAACCGTATTCATCTAGATGAAGAATAGGAAAAATTCATACGTACTCTCCTTGTATTAGTTTATTTATTATGGATGGATTTTCAAAAAAAGTGTGATGAAATTCATTGATAGTTATAACTAATCATAATAGAATATAACTAGTTATAACTAATTATATTCTAAAGGACAGAGGTGGAAACATGCAAAAACGTTTTAAATTAGTCATTACTCTCGTATTTTTACTTATGTTTGCAGTGGCGTGTTCTAATAACCAGGGCACAGATCAGTCTTCAGACAAGAAGGAAACACAAACAGCAACTGAAAGTAAGGAAAATGTTGAATTAACCATTTCAGCAGCAGCTAGTTTGAAGGATGCAATGGATGTTATTCAAAATACATATCAAGAAGAACATCCCGAAGTAGAGTTGAAATTCAACTTTGGAGGTTCTGGTTCTCTGCAACAACAAATCTCTCAAGGGGCACCGGTTGATCTATTCTTCTCAGCTGCAGAAGATAAGTTTGATCTATTGGTTGACAGTGGGGAGATTGCAAAAGAAGACGGAGTAGATCTTCTTGGAAATGAACTCGTATTGGTTGTTCCAAAAGAAGAACAGTCTAACATTACAAGCTTTCAAGATCTTGCAAAAGAAGATGTAGATAAAATTTCAATTGGAACTCCTGAATCAGTACCAGCAGGGCAATATGCTAAAGAGTCACTTGAAAAGATGGATGTATGGAAAAATGTTGAATCAAAAGTGGTCTACGCTAAAGATGTACGTCAAGTATTATCCTATGTAGAAACCGGAAATGTTGAGTGCGGGAATTGTATACAAAACAGATGCGTTAGTTTCTGACAAAGTAAACATCGTCGCAACAGCTGATCCCGAGACCCATACGCCTATTATTTATCCAGTAGGCATCATCAAGGATTCTGAACATTACGAAGCAGCAAAAGATTTTTATAGCTATCTACAAAGTGACGATGCATTGAAGGTATTTGAGGAATATGGATTTACTACTAAATAAAGCTTTCATGCAAGAATTTTTGAGTCCAATATGGTTGTCTTTGAAAATAGCTACTATATCTGGTGTTGTAGTTATTTTAATAGGAACATTGGTAGGACGACTCTTAGCCAGAAAGACTTTTAAGGGAAAAGCCATTTTGGAAACGATTCTCATGCTTCCAATGGTTCTTCCTCCTACAGTCATTGGATTTTTCCTTATTGTCATTTTTGGAAAAAATAGCATGGCTGGACAGGCTATTGAGTGGCTTTTTAAGCAGCCCATCATTTTCACTTGGTGGGCTGCTGTCATTGCTTCAATCGTTGTAGCATTTCCACTTATGTATCAGTCTGCAAAATCGGGATTTCAAGGAGTAAACCTTGAAATTGAAGAAGCAGCAAGGGTAGATGGAGCGAATGAATGGAGAATTTTCCTATTTATTTCTATTCCTCTGGCTTCAAAGGCCCTTATTTCTGGAAGTATATTAAGCTTTGCACGGGCATTGGGTGAATTTGGTGCTACCTTAATGTTCGCTGGTAACATTCCGGGAGAAACACAGACCATTCCTACAGCAATTTATATAGCGATTGATTCTGGTAATATGAAAATGGCCTGGCTGTGGGTGATTTCCATCGTGATTATCTCCTTTATGATGTTGCTAACTGTCCGAGTAAAAAAAGAATAATCTTTTTAAGGAACAAGGAGGCTCGAGTTGACGAACTTGAGTCTTTGTCAATTATATGTTTGTTTTATATTCATTTTCATTCTCCAAAAAGTCATATTAACGTTCACATAAATATCCAATCCCACTTAAGCTTCTTATTCAATTAAATGGCCCGATTGCTGAATAAAAAAATCCTACATATGTTAATACAAGACTTTTAATCAAATTTTTTTATAAACGTCGGTGACTTTATTCTAAATATCGCAACTATATTTCAAAGCCACACTTAAGGCATTATTTGTTTTAAAAGAGAATAAATCATATAATAATATATACAAACATATGTTCTTTTGAAGAGCAAACAAATGAAGGCCAATATTTCAAGTGAACTTGAAAAATTAATTGATGAGAAAATTTATTTGGATTTAGAAATACACATTTTAACAAAAAAATTAAACAAGACAACACAAGATAAAGATGAACATTTAATGAATTATTTTGAAAAAAGATTAAACGCTAAGTTTAAAGAAATTAAAAAGGTTAACGATCAATTAAGAAAGGAAAACGTAAAGATATTTGATCCAATCATAGATGATATATTTATCCAATGGCGGAAATTAGAAGAGATACTTCAAAGTGGATTAAGTTTATTGGCATAGGAGTGGTACTTCTAGTGGTGGGCGGATTAATCACATGGCAGTCGGTTGACAGATACAAGGAAGTTCAACAAATAGAGTCGAAATTGGGTTTTGATATTACAGTGGTAGATAGACAATCACACGATGCATGGTGGGCAGCAACGAGAACGTATCTAGTGAAGCCATTGGAAGATGATAAGGAAAGCAATATGGAATACATGTTTTACTTGAACAAAGAAAACAAGATTGAACAATGGGCGAAGGTCAAAAATGGAAAGGTAATCAAACCAATAGAGTATGAGGATATGTAACTAACGGCTGGTTTAGTGAAAGAAGGGACTGCATAAAACCATTCTTTTTTATACAGCTACCAGGCTTCTTCAGAAGCCGAACATGTTGATTCATCAACAATGTATAAAATCCTGCATAAACGATAAATTCAGACAGGCTAAAACCCCTTTACTCAAGGGGTTTGTTTTTTCAGAAATTACGAAAATACTTCATTATGTAAACCTCACATGAATACGATATGCATTTATAAAAAGAGATAAATAATATATAGATGCCTTATAAATGATAACTATATAAGGAGTGATAAGATGAAATATTTACGAGTTATTATTTACATGTGTATATTTGGAATTTTTATATATCCTCAACTTATCTCTTTATTTCATAGGTAAGTCGAGATTTATTTTTTTATTTAAGCGCCCGATTGCTGAATAGTGGTAAATGCATAAATGACTGTTATTAAGCTAAAGCACCCGTTAACAGAATAAGTAACAATACTTATTTTTCTTTTCCCTGTCTTAATAATTCAATAATTTCTATCATAACCATGAGTCTTTTTATATCTATTATAGGTCAGAAATCATTCCGCCATCTACTACAAATTGGGATCCAGTTGAATAGCTAGAATCATCAGAAGCAAGGTATACAACTAAATTAGATACTTCTTCTACTTCTGCTCTTCTTCTTAGTGGAATATCTTGTTCAAGTTGCTTAAGATATTCTTCAACATCTGGTTGGTCAGCCATAGGTGTTTTGATAATTCCTGGATGTACAGAATTTACACGGATGTTATATTGTCCAAGCTCAGTAGCCGCACCTTTAGTCATACCAGTTACAGCATGTTTAGAAGCACTATATGCAATAGCCGTTGGCGCACTTACCAAACCATCTACAGATGAAATGTTAACAATAGAACCTACGCCAGCTTTTTTCATAGAAGGAAGTACTTTTTGCATCCCTAAGAATACGCCAAGCTCGTCTACTTTAAATGTTAATTCGAAGTCTTTTACAGTTAGTTCTTCTAATGTTTTGAAGATACCAATTCCTGCGTTGTTTACTAACACGTTGATAGGACCAAATGTTTCTTCTGTTTTTGCTACAACTTCTACCCAGTTCTCTTCACTAGAAACATCTAATTTAAGAGCGATTGCGTTTTCTCCTAATTCATCGGCTAGTTTTTGTGCATCTTCAAACTTAAGGTCAGTAATCGCTACTTTCGCGCCTTCTTCCACGAATTTACGAGCATGCATAGCACCCATACCTTGTGCTGCCCCTGTAATGATTGCTACTTTACTGTCTAATTTTCCCATTATAATCCCTCCAAATTAGTAAACGCTTATAATAATAAACTATTATTCCTTTTTCACCACACCTAATAAATTCAAATTTTATTATGAATTTTACTTAAACTGCTAGATAGTTTATTAGAAAACTTCACAATCCAGTCTGATCGTTTATGTATTATTTTATTTAAAAAGTATAGGAGTCCTTGATTTCTTTAGCGTTCTTTAGTTCCCTTAGCATTTCTTTGATAAACCCTACTTGTTCCTCGGTAATAATAAAATCCTTAAGACGATCCTCAAAATGAGTAATACGACTATCCAGCTCCTCTAAAGTAAGGTTAACGGTATTCTTCATAAACCCAACAACTCCTCTTAATAAATTTGTAAATAATTAATCATTATCATTGCATAAATATAGTAATAATTTTCAGTTTATGGAATTTAGACAGGAAACACCTGACCTTTTTATTATAAAAGACTTTATTGTTGTCCGAACGTATAAAAATTGAACATTTATTGAATATTTATAGTATTTAGAATTATTTGATTTAGTAAATTCAGACAAGAGATAAGTAAATGAGCCGATTTAGAAAAGTTAAGTTAATAATAATTTAGACCGTCTGATTTAAGCGGTTCGTTTGGTTCGCTTGATGGGCATGTGACGCTACCCCATTAAGCTCGTCTTTACTTTTAATTATTTTATAGGATTTAATCCCATTAATATTTACCAGCAAACAAAAAAACATCAGATTAGCAGAATTCGATGGTTTCTTCAAAGATTTCAAGCTCAGAAAGTGACACTAATTCAACTTGTCCTAATCTATCCTGCTTCTTAATTTCACAATTTCCATTGTTCATATAGCCATCTAACCGTATAATTTTCTTCATTGAATATCACGTTTGTACCAATCTTCATCAATTTCACCTCTTCATGTACATCTTTTAGTTACACATATGTTAAAACAACTTTAGCTTTAGGTCTGTGACATTTGTCACAAAAAGTTAAAAGAATCAGATTTTTAAATTAATTCGTACTTTTTACGTGGGACATGATATCCATGAACATATAAAACGCCTTATACGGGTAGCCCCATATGCCCATCAAGACAAGAAAACAGATCGACTCCAAAACGATAAAGATACCTCAGTTGCGTTTTTTAACTTTTCTAAGCTAGTATATCGAGTTTCTTCTAATAGTAGAAGCTCTTGTTCTCTGTGCTGTAAAAATTCAAGTTTCATTTCTACCTCTTGTTTAAAGGCAGCAACCCGTTCTCTTTTTTCCTGCAAAGCTTTTATAAGTAAAGGGAGATCATCTCTTTTCGTGTTTTCACTGATGGAGGATAAAATATCTGTTAACCCTTCCCAATCCTCTTCCTTAAATAAGGAAGCAAGATAAAGAACCTTTAGGCCAATCATTTGGACCTTTTTAAAAGCTTGGGGATTTAAGTGTTCTTTTGATCTTTCCAATATCTTGTAGTAGCGACTTAATCGCTTCGCTTGATCTACAGATATAGGAAACATGGAAGGGATCTCCTTTAGTTTTACACCCCTTTTAAACGAATCCAAGTTTTTTAACTTATATCGTCTGTTCCCGTTATAGGCATAAAACCATCCCTTTCATAAAAATTGCACGGTACACTTTTGTTTTATCCGGTTTATTAAAGAAATCCTATTTCCAACCTTATTTTTTGGTTGGGGGATATCGATTGCTTAATTTAAAGAAATCTAATGATCTAAAGTCTTTCCTTACGATAGAACCCATACATGATTTGGGTGGCAGCACTACAGACTGATCAGAAAGCAAAGGACGCTTTCTGTCATTCTGTACGTGTCGCTTCGGCATTAAATGGTCCGATAACCACGGTCTGTACGGCTTGCGCCTACATTCCGTAGGTTCCTGTTCCATTTACGGCAAGCCGCCATACCGAACGAGCCTGAAAACCTTTAGAAGGTCAAAAGCTTAAGATTAAATCTTAAGATCATAGGAAAGCAGCCTTTAGGCTGCTATTTTTATTGGAATTTTTCCCTTTTGCCTTTCGAATCGTACAATCACGCAATCCGACTAACCTTCCAGCCGGTAGGGCACCCGAACCTTTCCGGCAGGAAGATAAGTCAGAGCGTCAGACGTTCAAGGGGCATAAAACTTTTTTATTAAGAACGCTTGCGCAACATAAAAACTTTTACGCTAAGAGCACCCTTGACCGCCTGCCGATGCTCATTGTTCGTTCTACTTGCAAAAGGGGAAAAATAATCCCCCTTTGGGGAACTCATTCGCTTCGCAAGTCAAAAGGGAAAAGAGAATCATAAAACCAAACAACAGAAACCCTTAAACTCTTAAAAATTTAAAGGAGGAAAAGGAAAATGACTAAAAGTGTTTATGAAATCATTACAGAAAAAATCATTGAAAGACTAGAAAATGGTGTTGTGCCATGGCGTAAACCGTGGACAAATTCAAATGCGGTGAACTGGAAAACACAAAAGAATTTGAAACATTGCTATATAGTCAGATATGCAGATGATTGTGTGCCACGAAAGCAACCAAAGTGTGCGTAAGCACACAAGGAAGCTATGCTGCACAAAAGATGAGAGTAGGCCTCTCGCAATCGCTATACAGGTAGAGATTGCAAACCACCCTAAGGTGCTGTAGTCAAAAGCTATGGTATTGAGCGTTAGGGAAAAGGCAGAACGAGATTCTGTCAGGTAAGTATTAAGGAGACGAAAACCATTGAACCGCTGAGGAAGTATCGAAAGCGTATAGATGTCATCAAAACCGAGGGGGAGTCGTTAACTCGGGATAAGTTCGGAAGAAACCTGTTTACTGTCCGTTCGGTGACCGGTATAAAGGCGGCGTGAACTTAATACAGGCTTTTGTGTGGAACGTGGGAACCTACGACATGGATGTTAAGGGAGAGATTTCAAGTGGAAGCCCCACGAGAATCAGAGTACCAATGCCATGTATAGGGGCGGAATAACTCGTAGTAGCGATGAAATCTCCTAACGGAGATAGAGCGAAGGGGTTGTATTATTCAGTTTTACGAATAAGTCAACCATAAAACTGGGAGGAACTTATGAAGAAAACAAAGCCATATGCGATATCTAAAAACATAGTATATGAAGCCTTCTTGAGGGTAAAAGCAAACAGAGGGTCAGCCGGAATTGATGATGAGTCAATAGAGGAATTCGAATTGAATTTAAAAGACAACCTGTATAAGTTATGGAACAGAATGTCATCGGGAAGTTATTTTCCACCAGCAGTAAAAGCAGTAGACATACCGAAGAAAGCTGGAGGCACCAGAACACTAGGAATTCCAACAGTTGCCGACAGAATTGCACAAATGACAGCGAAACTATATTTCGAACCTACGGTAGAGCCGTTCTTTCACGAAGATTCCTATGGATATAGACCAGGGAAGAGTGCAATTCAAGCAATAGAGATTACTCGTAAAAGGTGCTGGAGATATAACTGGGTTCTAGAATTCGATATTAAAGGACTATTTGACAACATCGACCACGATTTATTAATGAGAGCAGTGGAAAAGCATACACGAAACGAATGGGTAAAGCTATACATCAAAAGATGGTTAAAGGCACCTTTTCACACAAAGGAAGGAATAATTGAACGCACATCCGGCACACCGCAAGGTGGGGTCATAAGTCCTGTGCTGGCAAATTTATTTCTACACTATGCGTTTGATAAATGGATGTCGATCCATCACCCAAACAATCCATTCGCAAGATATGCAGATGACGCAGTCATCCACTGCAAAACAGAAGATGAAGCAAAGAAAGTGCTTGAGTCCTTAAACAAGAGAATGAATGAATGTAAACTCGAACTACATCCAACAAAAACGAGAATTGTATATTGTAAGGATGCAGATAGAAAAGAAGAACATGAAAACATATCGTTTGATTTTCTAGGATATACGTTCAGACCAAGACTATCAAAGAACAGATGGGGAAAGCACTTTGTTAACTTTACTCCTGCCATCAGTAATAAATCAAAGAAGTCAATTCGGCAAAAAGTGAGAGATTGGAAACTGCAATTAAAAGCAGAAAAGGAACTCATAGACCTATCGATGATGTTCAACTCAGTAATTCGAGGCTGGATTAATTACTATGGTAAGTTCTACAAATCTGAAATGTACTCAACTCTAAGGCATATTAACAAAGCCTTAATTATGTGGGCAAGAAAGAAATATAAAAGGTTCGCTCGTCATAAGAAGAGAGCAGAACATTTTCTAGGTAGAATTGCGAAACAAAATCCCAAGCTCTTTAAACATTGGGAGATAGGTATCAAGCCTACGGCTGAATAATGGGAGCCGGATGAGTCGAGAGGTTCACGTCCGGTTCTGAGAGGGGCTACTGGGGAGGTTCCAGTGGTCTACTTGCCTTAAAATCCTTTGTCGCACTCGTTCACAAGCGATTAAAATGTATTATGCAGTAAAAGATTTTCTTCAAACAAGGCTTCATCTTCAAATTAGTGAAGAAAAATCAAAAGTGGTCAACTTAAAGAAAAACTCATCAGAGTTTTTAGGTTTTCGTCTTAAAGCACATCGGAAAAAGACGAATAAAAGAACTCTCTATGTCGCTCGCTCACACATGACAAAGAAAGCGCTCAAAAATGCACAGATAAAGATAAAACAAGCAATCAAAGCGATTCAGAAACACCAATCAGCCGAGAATGTTTGGCGCTTTAATACAGTTATAATGGGAATTCAAAATTATTATTCGGCAGCGTCACACATCACAGATGATTTAAATGAGCTGAACAATCGTCTTCATAAAGCATTATATAATCGTTTAAAAGAAATGAGAAAAGAAGCAACGTTTCAGGACTTCACAAAATCCTTACAGAAACGGTATAAGGGATATGAATGTAAGCTCTATAAAATAAAAGAAATGGTACTTGTACCAATCCATGCCCAACGCTGTAAGGTAAATCTAAATTTCTCTCAAACAATCTGTAATTATACTACCGTAGGTAGGGATAAAATTCATCAAAACTTGCGAGCGATTAATAAACAAACACTCGCTTATGTGATGAAACAATTTATTCCAAGCCGTTCCATCGAATACAACGATAATCGGATTAGCCGGTTTATTGCACAATATGGGAAATGTGCTGTTACAGGAATTGAATTAGGACTGGACGATTGGCATTGTCATCATAAAACACCGTACCATCTTACAAAAGATGATTCATACGGGAATTTAATGATATTGCATGAATCTGTTCACCGTCTCATTCATATGAGAAATCAAGAGAAAATACAAGTGCTTTTAAACGCACTCAAGTTAAATAAAAAGCAACTTAAAAAGGTCAATGAATTGCGTGAGCAATGTCTGAACGAAGCTATCTGATTCTACATTTCATCTTGCATATACATAAAAATACTGAATGAATTGGATTAGTTGGAACGCCGTATGCTGGGAAACTCGCCGTACGGTGTGAAGTGGGGGAAAAGCTGGCGATAACGTCAAAAGCTTACCTATCACTATAAGAAAAGGTCGGAGTAATTTTGTTTTTATTGATAAGTGTAATATTAAGATCGGTGAACCATACCATAAGTAAGTGAGGTTTTATCTAAGATAAAAGGCTTGTATGAAACCATACAAGCCTTTTGCTTATTAAAGTTTAATAATAGGTGAACCATCTTCAAATATACTGATATCGCCATCTTCAGATACCTTAATACTTAATCCAAAAACAGATGCTTTTGCTGCTGCTAATGTTCGAGAACCAGCTTCCGCTACTTCTGGTGTAGGTATGGAATTATTAATCATTTCTCCAAATGATAATATATTAAAGTTTTTATCTAGTAAAATAGCGCCATCAACAGATGCAATTAATTCAAACAAATACATATCGCAACTATATATATTAATTTGTTTTTTTATCAGTCTGGATTATTTTTGTGAATTCGTTAATGTTTAAACTTTGTTTACTCAGCAATTGTTTATATATGGTTCTTTTTCGGCTCTTACTTTGTTTTAAGATAACCATCAGTGCTCCGATATTTTTATTGGAAAGCTGCTTTATATTGTTGTAAAGAATCTTAGCTCTCGGTGTCAGGTAATCTAAAACTTTAATATAATCATTACTTTCAATATTTTTATTTGAAGGATATTGGCGAAGAAGAAATTCTAATATCAAGTGATTTATTAATTCATAATTCCTAATGCTCCACTTTCCATTTGATAAAATTAATACTAGACTCGGTGTAATAGACCATTCAATCTTACCTGAATTTACTTGAATATATTGTATGTAATTCTTTTTGATTTTATCTTTGTCTCCAATAATTGTTAAGTATCCCTTAAGCCAATCTCTTAGAGTGTTATTCTCCTCTTCTAAAGCTAAAATTAATTTTTCTTCTGTTTCAATAATTTTTTGATTGAGTTCATCTAAAAGTTTAGATTCTGGCTCAAGTGTTTTTAAACTAATTAAGTATTTGTCAGTTATACAAATCCCTGTAAAAAAAATATTCATTAATTCTTTATATCAAAAAAATAAGGGTTACCGCCGATATTCGGTCGCATTTCATCCGTTATTTGAAATGATTCATTAAAATAGGTTGATTCATTGAAATTAGCTTACATTAATTAAACGAAGAACAAATTCACTTCTATTATGAAAAGATAGAGGTCTTTCCGTATGGGCATTTACTTTCTTCTATATGAGAGGTCTAACAAAATGAAAGAGGATTTAAAAATATATCGCTTTCTATGAATTTAGGTGATATTATAAACATCCTGCTTCTTCAAAGAGGACAGGGACATATGATTTAGACTTCTATTATTTTTTATTATTGATAGAAATTTAATAGAAAAAGGTTCTAAAAAGAAGTTGACTTCCATGAAATTAAATAGTATATTAATTTATGTCGCTAAGACAACTGAGGTTTTGAAGTGAAACAATGATTTTTTCTGAAAATAAAAGAAAGAAAGAAGTTGACTTCCAAAAAATTAAATGTTATAGTAGTTAAGCTGTCGTTTTGATAATGACAACTGATTG